>NZ_JAVDUM010000025.1:0-1231 GCF_031456305.1 Microbacterium resistens | reverse complement strand
GGGTTATAGGCCAGAAAGAGTGGATGGGTTCGGGCGTGGCGGCGTCAGTGGACGTGCCCTGACCGTGCCCAGAGGCCTTCGTCGGCGGATATGCCCGTGTCGTAGACGATGTGGCTGATCTGGTCATCGGGTCTCGGCGCGGCAGTGGTCTTCGGAACAGGGCTGGTGGTCGTGATCGCCTCCGCGATGTCTAGCTCGCGCATGACGAGGAACCACTCGACCGCGCGGCGACGGTGTTCTTCGCTCATCCCGCGGTGTCGGCGCAACAGGTCGCGGATCTGCGCGTTGAGGCCTTCGAGCGCGGATGTGGTGCGTGGATTGCCGTAGATGATGTGGGTGAACAGCAGATTCTTCCTCGTCACGAGACGGACCAGCAGCCAGGCCTTCCGGAGTCGGTCGTGAGTGAATCCGAACCGGCCGTTCTTCAGCAGCGTCCGTTCGTATGTGAGGTGCCCGAACGACTGCCACCACTGCTCGAGCTGCAGCTGCCAGGCGATCGCGGCGTCTTCGTCGCGAACGCTCGAGAGTTCCATGACCAGGCGCCGGAGAGCTCGTCCTGCGCTGGTTCTCGGGTTCCGGGTGAGGTGGCGGGTGGTGTTGAGCTGGAGGTGGAACAGGCAGCGTTGATGCTTCGTCTCGGGCCAGACGCGTCCGAGTGCGGTGGGGAGGCCACTGCCGCCGTCTGAGACGATGATGCCCGGGGCGGAGACCTGCCGGAAGAGGGCTTCCCAAGCGGCGGTGGTCTCGCGAGCGGCCCATTGCCAGGCGAGGACGTGCCCGGTGTCGGACAGGGCGATGAGCAGGCACCAGGTCCCGATCCAGATCCCGTCGACGAGGATCGCATGGAAGATCTCGGTCGTGCGCGGCAGGCGGGGTGAGAGGTCCCAGCACCAGGCGGTGTGGCGGCGGAAGGATCGTCCGGTTGTTGTGCCGTCGGTCTCGGACTGGGAGAGCTTTCCGGTGAGCCAGGACGCGAAGCGGATGAGTTGCTCGCGGCGGGTCACGTCCGGGCGTTTGCGAGTCGTGGAGGCGCCACAGGACGGGCAACGCCAGCGTTGGGTTCCCGAGCGGTGTCTGCCGTTCTTGACCAGCTTGCTGCCGCATACCAGACACGTCGTCGTATTCGCGGGAAGGTCCACGAGTAAGCCTCGCAGACCATGACGACCCCCGTTCTACCGCGAAATCACGCGGCTATGTCAAGAACCCATCCACTCTTTCTGGCCTATAACCC
>NZ_JAVDUM010000024.1:0-1412 GCF_031456305.1 Microbacterium resistens | reverse complement strand
GGGTGGCGTCCCGGGGAGTGGTGGGGTTTCTGGCAGGGCTCACGGTGTCGTAGACGCTAGCGAGCCATCGTGCGATGGTCAGTGAGTACCGATCAAAGTCACTCACAGGAAGACACAAGCGCACGATGGCTCTAGACCAGTCTGCCCTCCTCGAGCTTCTCGGGGAACTGCAAACCACCGATGTCAGCGACCGGATCCGGCTCGCGACGCAGAGGCTCTACCAGGAGCTGATTGACGCGGAAGCGACCGCATTCATCGGAGCGGCTCCGTATGAGCGCTCCGAGGGGCGTGTCACGGTCCGCAACGGGTCGCGTCCGCGGATGCTGACCACCACGGCCGGGGATCTGGAGTTGCGGGTCCCGAAGCTGCGATCCGGGTCGTTCTTCCCGTCGCTGCTGGAGCGGCGTCGCCGGGTCGATCAGGCGCTGTTCGCGGTCGTGATGGAGGCCTACGTCCACGGCGTCTCCACGAGGAAGGTCGACGACCTCGTCAAGGCGCTCGGCGCTGATTCGGGGATCTCCAAGTCCGAGGTCTCTCGCATCTGCCAGGACCTCGACGAGGACGTTGCCGCGTTCCGGGAGCGCTCGCTGACAGAGCAGGCCTACCCGTATGTGTTCGTCGACGCGACCTACTGCAAGGCCCGCGTCGGGCGGCAGGTCGTCTCGCAGGCGATCGTCGTGGCGATCGGGGTCGCCGCCGACGGCACCCGGCAGGTCCTCGGCTTCGACGTCGGCGACACGGAATCCGAGCCGTTCTGGACGGCGTTTCTCCGGTCGTTGAAGACGCGCGGCCTGGGCGGCGTTCGGTTGGTGATCTCCGACGCGCATTCCGGGCTGATCTCAGCGATCCAGGTCGCGTTCCAGGGCGCGTCCTGGCAGCGCTGCCGGGTTCACTTCATGCGCAACGTCCTGACGAAGGTCCCCAAGGTCGCCGGCCCAATGGTCGCCTCCATCATCCGCACCGTGTTTGTCCCGCGCGGCAAAGCGAGCCTCGTTCACGCCCAGTTCGGGGAGGTCGTCCGCATGCTCGAACGCTCCCACCCGGCCGTTGCCGAGATGCTCGAGGACGCCCGCGACGAACTGCTGGCGTTCACCGCGTTCCCGTCCGCGCACTGGCAGCAGATCTGGTCGACGAACCCGTTGGAGCGGCTGAACAAGGAGATCAAACGCCGCACCGACGTCGTCGGCACGTTCCCTAACCCGGCCGCGTTGCTGCGCCTGGCCGGGCACGTCCTCATCGAGCAGCACGACGAATGGGACAGCGCCGACCGCCGCTACTTCAGCGACACCTCCATGGCCCTGCTCAACAACCCCACCGACGAACAGGAGAGCATCCCCGAACTCATCGCGGCATAATCAAAACAGCTGACCTCGCCGGTGTTGACAATCTCCACCACTCAGAGGGACGCCACC
>NZ_JAVDUM010000023.1:0-1780 GCF_031456305.1 Microbacterium resistens | reverse complement strand
GGAGCATCCGATCCTTGAGAACTCAACAGCGTGCACTTGTCAAATGCCAAATTATCCTCGTCCACTGACTTTTTGTTGGTGGTTGAGAATTCCTTTGGATCAAAGACCAGCCTCTTTTTGGGGTTGGCATTGGATGAAGTCAGTTGATTTTGTCTCTTTGGTCAGTTTCGAACTCGCTGGTGCCTGGTTTTCCCCGGGTGTCCAGTTTTTTTCTTTTACGGAGAGTTTGATCCTGGCTCAGGATGAACGCTGGCGGCGTGCTTAACACATGCAAGTCGAACGATGAAGCTCCAGCTTGCTGGGGTGGATTAGTGGCGAACGGGTGAGTAACACGTGAGCAACCTGCCCTGGACTCTGGGATAAGCGCTGGAAACGGTGTCTAATACTGGATATGAGACGTGGCCGCATGGTCAACGTTTGGAAAGATTTTTCGGTCTGGGATGGGCTCGCGGCCTATCAGCTTGTTGGTGAGGTAATGGCTCACCAAGGCGTCGACGGGTAGCCGGCCTGAGAGGGTGACCGGCCACACTGGGACTGAGACACGGCCCAGACTCCTACGGGAGGCAGCAGTGGGGAATATTGCACAATGGGCGGAAGCCTGATGCAGCAACGCCGCGTGAGGGATGACGGCCTTCGGGTTGTAAACCTCTTTTAGCAGGGAAGAAGCGTGAGTGACGGTACCTGCAGAAAAAGCGCCGGCTAACTACGTGCCAGCAGCCGCGGTAATACGTAGGGCGCAAGCGTTATCCGGAATTATTGGGCGTAAAGAGCTCGTAGGCGGTTTGTCGCGTCTGCTGTGAAATCCCGAGGCTCAACCTCGGGTCTGCAGTGGGTACGGGCAGACTAGAGTGCGGTAGGGGAGATTGGAATTCCTGGTGTAGCGGTGGAATGCGCAGATATCAGGAGGAACACCGATGGCGAAGGCAGATCTCTGGGCCGTAACTGACGCTGAGGAGCGAAAGGGTGGGGAGCAAACAGGCTTAGATACCCTGGTAGTCCACCCCGTAAACGTTGGGAACTAGTTGTGGGGTCCTTTCCACGGATTCCGTGACGCAGCTAACGCATTAAGTTCCCCGCCTGGGGAGTACGGCCGCAAGGCTAAAACTCAAAGGAATTGACGGGGACCCGCACAAGCGGCGGAGCATGCGGATTAATTCGATGCAACGCGAAGAACCTTACCAAGGCTTGACATACACGAGAACGGGCCAGAAATGGTCAACTCTTTGGACACTCGTGAACAGGTGGTGCATGGTTGTCGTCAGCTCGTGTCGTGAGATGTTGGGTTAAGTCCCGCAACGAGCGCAACCCTCGTTCTATGTTGCCAGCACGTAATGGTGGGAACTCATGGGATACTGCCGGGGTCAACTCGGAGGAAGGTGGGGATGACGTCAAATCATCATGCCCCTTATGTCTTGGGCTTCACGCATGCTACAATGGCCGGTACAAAGGGCTGCAATACCGTGAGGTGGAGCGAATCCCAAAAAGCCGGTCCCAGTTCGGATTGAGGTCTGCAACTCGACCTCATGAAGTCGGAGTCGCTAGTAATCGCAGATCAGCAACGCTGCGGTGAATACGTTCCCGGGTCTTGTACACACCGCCCGTCAAGTCATGAAAGTCGGTAACACCTGAAGCCGGTGGCCTAACCCTTGTGGAGGGAGCCGTCGAAGGTGGGATCGGTAATTAGGACTAAGTCGTAACAAGGTAGCCGTACCGGAAGGTGCGGCTGGATCACCTCCTTTCTAAGGAGCATCTGACTCTTCGGAGTCCAGAACCCAGTTCG
>NZ_JAVDUM010000022.1:0-3502 GCF_031456305.1 Microbacterium resistens | reverse complement strand
TTGGGGTACCGCCCGTACTTTGAGAACTACACAGTGGACGCGAGCATCTTCGACATGGCCCTTTGGGGTTGTGTCGTTTTGATGATCTTAAAGATCATTAGTCAATTTCAAGCCTGGGTCTTCGGGCCTGGGTTCGATTCTTTGATGAACTCATGTGATTTCAAGTCTTTAAGAGCAAACGGTGGATGCCTTGGCATCTGGAGCCGAAGAAGGACGTAGCAATCTGCGATAAGCCTCGGGGAACTGATAAGCGAGTTTTGATCCGAGGGTGTCCGAATGGGGAAACCCCGCTGGGCGGCGTGCCGACCTAGTGACTCCCGCCTGAATATATAGGGCGGGTAGAGGGAACGTGGGGAAGTGAAACATCTCAGTACCCACAGGAAGAGAAAGCAACCGCGATTCCGTTAGTAGTGGCGAGCGAAACCGGATCAGGCTAAACCGAGCGTGTGTGATAGCCGGCAGGCGTTGCACGTTCGGGGTTGTGGGACTCACCGGGATCTTCTGCCGAAGGTCCGACGTGACAGAAGCGTATAGACGAACGGTCTTGAAAGGCCGGTCATAGAGGGTGCCAACCCCGTAGTCGAAATGCGTGTTCTGGCGTGGAGAGTATCCCAAGTAGCACGGGGCCCGAGAAATCCCGTGTGAATCTGTCAGGACCACCTGATAAGCCTAAATACTCCCAGATGACCGATAGCGGACAAGTACCGTGAGGGAAAGGTGAAAAGTACCCCGGGAGGGGAGTGAAATAGTACCTGAAACCGTTTGCTTACAAACCGTTGGAGCCTCCTTAGTAGGGGTGACAGCGTGCCTTTTGAAGAATGAGCCTGCGAGTTAGCGATATGTGGCGAGGTTAACCCGTGTGGGGTAGCCGTAGCGAAAGCGAGTCTGAATAGGGCGATTCAGTCGCATGTCCTAGACCCGAAGCGAAGTGATCTATCCATGGCCAGGCTGAAGCGACGGTAAGACGTCGTGGAGGGCCGAACCCACTTAGGTTGAAAACTGAGGGGATGAGCTGTGGATAGGGGTGAAAGGCCAATCAAACTTCGTGATAGCTGGTTCTCTCCGAAATGCATTTAGGTGCAGCGTTGCGTGTTTCTTGCCGGAGGTAGAGCTACTGGATGGCCGATGGGCCCTACAAGGTTACTGACGTCAGCCAAACTCCGAATGCCGGTAAGTGAGAGCGCAGCAGTGAGACTGTGGGGGATAAGCTTCATAGTCGAGAGGGAAACAACCCAGACCACCAACTAAGGTCCCTAAGCGCGTGCTAAGTGGGAAAGGATGTGGAGTTGCTTAGACAACCAGGAGGTTGGCTTAGAAGCAGCCACCCTTGAAAGAGTGCGTAATAGCTCACTGGTCAAGTGATTCCGCGCCGACAATGTAACGGGGCTCAAGCACGCCACCGAAGTTGTGGCATTGACATTTTTGGTAGGCCTTCGTGGTCCAGCCGTGTTGATGGGTAGGAGAGCGTCGTGTGGCGAGTGAAGCGGCGGTGTGAACCAGCCGTGGACGCTACACGAGTGAGAATGCAGGCATGAGTAGCGAAAGACGTGTGAGAAACACGTCCTCCGGAAGACCAAGGGTTCCAGGGTCAAGCTAATCTTCCCTGGGTAAGTCGGGACCTAAGGCGAGGCCGACAGGCGTAGTCGATGGACAACGGGTTGATATTCCCGTACCGGCGAAGAACCGCCCAAGCTAATCCAGTGGTGCTAAGCGCCCTAAGCCAGACACCGTCACCTTCGGGTGGCATCGTGTGGTGGAGCGCGCGACCCCATGCTGGTGCGGCTAGCGTATTAACAGGTGTGACGCAGGAAGGTAGCCCAAGCCAGGCGATGGTTGTCCTGGTGCAAGTGTGTAGGCCGAGTCGTAGGCAAATCCGCGACTCATTGAGGCTGAGACACGATGCGGATAAAAAGTGGGTGATCCTATGCTGCCAAGAAAAGCATCGACGCGAGGTTCTAGCCGCCCGTACCCCAAACCGACTCAGGTGGTCAGGTAGAGAATACCAAGGAGATCGAGAGAATCGTGGTTAAGGAACTCGGCAAAATGCCCCCGTAACTTCGGGAGAAGGGGGGCCATCCACTTATACGAGCTTGCCTCGGAAAGGGTGTGGTGGCCGCAGAGACTAGTGGGTAGCGACTGTTTACTAAAAACACAGGTCCGTGCCAAGTCGCAAGACGATGTATACGGACTGACGCCTGCCCGGTGCTGGAAGGTTAAGAGGACGGGTTAGCTTCGGCGAAGCTCAGAATTTAAGCCCCAGTAAACGGCGGTGGTAACTATAACCATCCTAAGGTAGCGAAATTCCTTGTCGGGTAAGTTCCGACCTGCACGAATGGCGTAACGACTTCCCAACTGTCTCAACCGCGAACTCGGCGAAATTGCATTACGAGTAAAGATGCTCGTTACGCGCAGCAGGACGGAAAGACCCCGTGACCTTTACTACAGCTTGGTATTGGTGTTCGGTGTGGCTTGTGTAGGATAGGTGGGAGACTGTGAAGCATTCACGCCAGTGAGTGTGGAGTCATTGTTGAAATACCACTCTGGTCACTCTGGATATCTAACTTCGAACCGTGATCCGGTTCAGGGACAGTGCCTGGTGGGTAGTTTAACTGGGGCGGTTGCCTCCCAAAAAGTAACGGAGGCGCCCAAAGGTTCCCTCAACCTGGTTGGCAATCAGGTGTCGAGTGTAAGTGCACAAGGGAGCTTGACTGTGAGACTGACAGGTCGAGCAGGGACGAAAGTCGGGACTAGTGATCCGGCAGTGGCTTGTGGAAGCGCTGTCGCTCAACGGATAAAAGGTACCTCGGGGATAACAGGCTGATCTTGCCCAAGAGTCCATATCGACGGCATGGTTTGGCACCTCGATGTCGGCTCGTCGCATCCTGGGGCTGGAGTAGGTCCCAAGGGTTGGGCTGTTCGCCCATTAAAGCGGTACGCGAGCTGGGTTTAGAACGTCGTGAGACAGTTCGGTCCCTATCCGCTGCGCGCGTAGGAAGTTTGAGAGGATCTGACCCTAGTACGAGAGGACCGGGTTGGACGAACCTCTGGTGTGCCAGTTGTTCCGCCAGGAGCACCGCTGGTTAGCTACGTTCGGGATGGATAACCGCTGAAAGCATCTAAGCGGGAAGCCGGCCTCAAGATGAGACTTCCATACCTTCGGGTGAGAGGCTCCCAGCCAGACTACTGGGTTGATAGGCCAGATGTGGAAGCACGGCAACGTGTGCAGCTGACTGGTACTAATAAGCCGATGACTTGATAACACACCGTTCTTGGTGCTTGCGTCCACTTTGTGGTTCTCGACGTACGGTCGGAGACCACGACTCATACATGCTTATGTTTGTTTCGTATACGTCAATAGTGTTTCGGCGGCCATAGCGTGAGGGAAACGCCCGGTTACATTCCGAACCCGGAAGCTAAGCCTCATAGCGCCGATGGTACTGCAGGGGGGACCCTGTGGGAGAGTAGGACACCGCCGGACTCCTTTTCACGGAAAGGCCACCCA
>NZ_JAVDUM010000021.1:0-29488 GCF_031456305.1 Microbacterium resistens | reverse complement strand
ACAACGAGAAAGAGCCCGGCCGATGGCCGGGCTCTTTCTCATAACTTGTCATCTATGCCGCGACTCAGATGTCATCTATGCCGCGACTCAACACAATGGCGGAGGATGGGGGATTCGAACCCCCGAGGGGTTTCATCCCCAACACGCTTTCCAAGCGTGCGCCATAGGCCACTAGGCGAATCCTCCAGGAGCCCCGGAGGGCCGCAGACCATCCTACCCGACGTCCGCCGCGATCATGTCCACGCCGGGATGCGCCGGGTCAGGGCGAGTGTCGACATCGCTCCCCGTCGCTCTCCGTCCACTGCCCGCTCCCTGTTGCTCTCTGCTGTTCCCCGTCACTCTCCTGCTGCTCCTGCTGTTCTGCTTTGCGCCCTGCTGCTCCTGTCACTCTCGGTCACCCGATGTCACTCTCCGTCACCCGCTATCGCTCCTGTGGCTAGAGGGCATGGCTGCATGGTGATGCTGCGACTCATGTGAACATCACGCGCGGCGGCGGCATGTCCACGTACTCCCGACCCAGGGGACTCCGCCATCGGATCAGGCCGCCGTCGAGCTGTTCTGCCGACCAGCGGTCCCGATCATCGAGATCCGGATGCTTCAGCGTGTGATGTCGGCGGCAGAACAGGCTCAGATTGCGGATCGTCGTGCGGCCGCCCTTGGCGTGATCCCGGTTGTGATCGGCGTCGCAGCGATGGGCGGGCGCTCGGCATCCGGGGAACCGGCAGTGCTGGTCCCTTGCCCGCAGGCGACGCCTCATCGAGGCGGTCGGCGTGTACGCGTCGGTCTCGACGACCTGCCCGGCCGGATCGAGGAAGAGACGGTTCCAGCTCGTCGCCCCGGCGGCGAGCTCGCGGGCGAGCGACGGGAGGAGCGGGCCATGGCCGTCCAGCTCCGCCATGCGATCATCAGCGCCTGAGAGGGTGTGCGCCGAGAGGGTCACCTGCACGGTGGCGGTGATCGACTCGACGGCCGATCGGGAGACGGCGGAGGGATCCCCGGTGAGGAGGATGTCGGCCAGCGCGTCGGCGCGGATCTGGTCGAACGTGCGATCATCCGTCCCGGACCCCATCGACCCTGTGTCCTCCGGTCCTGCGCCTTCCGGTCCTGCGCTCTTCGGTCCTGAGATCTCTGGCCCTGTGCTCGCCGGCCCCGCACTCTTAGGCTTTGTGCCGTCCGTCGACGACGCCGTCGGTCGTGGGGACGCCACGTGCCTCGCGATCGCCGTGAGGCGGTCGTAGACGGCTTGGGCGAGGACCTCGGGAAGGACGGCGCGGAGCTCGGCGAGGCCATCGTCGAGGGGAGCGATGCTGACACTGCGTTCCGCCCTGGCGCGCTGATGCCGTTCGGCCAGCGTCTCGGGGACGAGCGCGGCAGCCGTCCCCCTCGCATGCACGCGGGTGCGCGCGACCGTCTCGCTCTCGGCGAAGGGGAGGACGCGCCGCTCGAACTCGGCCCGGCGCGCATCGTCGTCGAAGGGGATCACGGTGCCCGCCGACACGATCGTCTCGGCGTGACGGAGGCCGATCGTGCCCTGGCGGAGCGCGTCGAGCGTGGCCGGATACCGTTCGACCAGCGACCAGGCGGCCCCGAAGACGCCCTCCATCGTGGTGTGCGGCAGGTGTCCCGCCGCCGCGAACTCCGCGGTCATCGAGCGGAATGCCACGGATCCGCCGCCGAGCGCACCCTCCGTTGTCGCGGCGAGCCGCTCCATCCGCTCGTGCAGGATCTCGGCGCGGCGTGCCTCCAGCGACGCGATCGTCGCGGTGAGTCGCGCCCACTCGTCCAGGAGCTCCGCATCCCGACCGTCCGCATCCCGACGGTCACCATCTCGACCCTCACCATCTCGACCCTCACCAGGCCGACCGCCACCGGCGCGGCCGTCGGCAACGGCCGGGTGATGCGGAGCGGGAGGGGCGATGGCCATACCCCAAGTTTAGAACAAATGTTCGAAGAACTGAATCCCCTGTGGAGAACTCGACGGGGCCGAGTCGCCCTCTCGCATCCGTCCCGGATACGCTTCGAGCGTCCGTCATCGAGGCAGAGGAGACCGCATGACCGCGCTGATCGCAGGAACCCACAACTCCCGGGACACCGGCGGGACGCCGCTGGCCGACGGTGGCGCGACGCGGGGCGGCGTGCTGTTCCGTTCGGACGCGCTGTTCGCCGTCACCGAGGATGGCCTCCGCACGATCGCGGACGGGCCGATCGGCGCGGTCGTCGACTTCCGGACCGACGCCGAACGCGCCGACGCGCCCAACCGCCTGCCGTCGTCCCGCCCGATCCGGACCGTCTCGCTGTCCCTGCTGGAGGGCGCCATGGCGGCCCCCAGGCCCGAGGAGATGAGCCCGGAGGCGATGCGGGAGATGATGTCGCGCATCCCGACCCTGCCGGACCTCTATGTCGCGATGCTCGAGCACGGCGCGTCCGCGTTCGCGGACGTCGCGCGCCTGATCGCCCGCCCGGCGGAGCCGGAGCGCGGCGGCGTGCTCGTGCACTGCACCGCGGGCAAGGATCGCACCGGCGTCGCCACGGCGCTGCTGCTGGACGTCGTGGGCGCCGAGCGGGCCGCGGTCGTCGCCGACTACGCGTCGAGCGAGGCGAACCTCGCCGGAGAATGGGCGGATCGCATGCTCGCCCGCGCCGAGGAGTGGGGAGTGCCCATCGTCCCCGCAGTGACCGCGCTCGTGACGGCGACCCCGCCCGCGGCGATCGAGGCCGCGCTGGGCTGGGTCGATGCGCGGGGAGGGGCGGCCGCCTACCTGCAGGACGGCGGGCTCACCGCGGCCGAGCTCGACGACCTGCGCGGACGCCTCATCGGCTGACGCTCATCACCCGCGCCCCGACGACCCGAGCCCGAGTCCCGTCCGCCCGCCCTCCTGGCGGTCCATCCCTGCGGCCTCCTCCTCGTCCCCGCGCAGGGTGATCGTCAGGGTCGCGGCCACGATCAGCGCGATGCCGATCAGCTGCTCCACCGTGGGGATCGTGCCGGTGAGGAGGATGTCGGTGAGGATCCCGACGGCCGGGTTCACGAACGCCATCGCGCCGAGCGTGACCGTGGACAGCCGTCGCGCCGCCGCATAGAGGAACCAGTACAGCAGCCCGGTGTGGATCACCCCCATCGCGGCGATCCAGCGCCAGCCGGTCCCGCTCCAGTCCAGCGCGTCGGCGAAGGGCAGCAGGACGACCGCGCCCAGCATGCACTGCATGAGCGTCATCACCTGCGGGTGGATCCCGTCCGTGTACTTCGCCAGGAGGGTCATGACGGCGTAGAGCAGCCCGGCTCCGGTGCCGAAGGACGCGCCGAGCAGGGTCCCCTCGTCCACGGCGAAGCCGTCGAGCCGGATGAAGCGGGTCGCGAGCAGGAGGCCGGCGAAGGCCACGGCCAACCACGCGATGACGCGGAGCGAGGGGCGCCGGCGGGTGATGAGGGCGCCGATGGCGACGAGGAAGAAGGGCTCGGCATGATAGCTCACGGTCGTGATCGTGATGGTCGTCGTGTCGTACGCCGCGAACAGCAGCACCCAGTTGGCGACGAGCGCCACCCCGCCCAGCAGGGTGAAGGCGACATTGCGTCGGGTGAACCTGCTCCGGGTGAAGCCGCGGACGATCAGGCACAGGACGGTGAGGGCGCCGATGGCGAACACGCACCGCCATGCCGCGACCGTGAGCGGGCTCGCATCGGCGCCCCGCGCGAAGATGCCGATCGTGCCCCATCCCGCCATCGCGACTGCGAGCATCGAGACCGCGCCCGTCCTCGTGCGCCGAGGGGCGGTGGCGGCGATCGCGGGCGTCATGCTGATGATTCTCCGCGCGCATCATCGTGAGGTCCATTTCCGATCTATGGACCTGATCGTTTAGTCTCACTGAATGATCGACCTTCTCGGGCTGCGCATCCTCGTGGTGCTGGAGGACGAGGGCACGGTGACGGCGACGGCCGCCCGGCTCGGCTACACGCCCTCGAACATCACCCAGCACCTCCGGCGGATCGAGGGTGCCCTCGGTGCCCCGATGGTCGAGCGGGTCGGACGACGGGTGGTGCTGACGGAGCGGGCCAGAGGCGTCGTCGCGCGGGGCCGTCGGCTCGTCCTCGAGCTCGACGACCTCGCGGCGACGACCATGTCGGGCACCGCGGGCACGATCGACGTCGCCGCCTTCCCGACGGCGCTTCGAGGGCTGCTCGTCCCGGCGATGGCCGCGCTCGCCCGCGAGCATCCGGAGCTGATCGTCCGCCCGCACGAGCTGGAGCCCGCGGCCGCCCTCGACGCGGTCCGATCCGGGCGGATGCAGGCCGCGATCGTGAAGACCTGGGGGGAGGGCGAGGGCATCGAGGACCCGATGCTGACGCACGTCCCGCTCGGAACGGATCCGATCGACGTGCTGGTGCCGACCGCCGACCCGCTTGCGCGGGCCGAGTCGCTCGTCTTCACGGATCTGCGGGATCGGTCCTGGGCTCTGACGCCCGAGGGCGAGCCGTCCTACCGCGACTGGCTCGTCAGCCATCAGAAGGTGCTCACCCTCCGACCCCGGCGCATCTACGAGGCCGGCGAGTTCGACTCGCTCATGAGCTTCGTGGCGCACGGACTCGCGATCGCCGCGATCCCGCGCCTCGGCCGCGGACCGCTGCCGGACGGCGTGACCGCGATCCCGCTCCGGGACCGGAACGCGCACCGCCGCATCTCCCTCGCGGTGCGCAGGACCTCGCGGGGCGCCGCGACGATCGACGCGACCCGGGACGCGCTGCGGGCCGTCGTGTGGCCCGGAGCACTGGGCTGACGCGGTCTCTCTCCCCTGGCCCGTCCCGTTCCCTAGCTCCGGTTCCTCGCTCCCGTTTCTCAGGTCCCGGCGTGCCGCCGCACGATCGCGGACGCGCCGCCGATCGGCTCGGCGCCGTAGAGGAACCCGCGCCCGGCGAGCCGGCCGGCGGAGAACGCGTCGGCGACCTCGGGCGGGGCGAACCGGACCAGGAGCGATGCCTGCAGGGACACCGCGAGAGCCTCCGTCAGCGAGCGCGCACGGGTCTGCGCGCTCGCTGACGCGGGATCGGCGAGCACCTCGCGGGCGAGCCGCTCGGTGCCGGACACGAACGCGTCGAGGCGGGTGTCCGCTGCGCCCGCACGTCGTACCTCGGCGAAGAAGGCGGCCAGCGTCTCGGGCTCGCGGGCGATCGCGCGGAGGGTGTCCAGCGCGATGACGTTCCCCGAGCCTTCCCAGACGGCCATCACCGGCTGTTCGCGGTAGCGCCGGGCGAGCGGGAACGCCTCCGTGTAGCCGTTGCCGCCCAGGCATTCCAGCGCCTCGTAGGCGTGGCCGGGACCGCGCTTGCAGATCCAGTACTTCATCACCGCGGTCGCCAGCCTCCGGAAGGCCACGTCGGCCTCCGGGGCGTCCGCCTCGTAGGCGGCGGCGATCCGGAGGGACGCGGCGGTCGCCGCCTCCGTCTCGACCGCGAGGTCCGCCAGCACCTGGGTCATCGCCGGCTGCTCGGCCAGCACAGCGCCGAAGGCGGAGCGGTGCTGCGCGTGCCAGATCGCCTCCGCCGTGGACTGCCGCATGCCCGCCGTCGTCCCCAGCAGACAGTCGAGGCGCGTCTGGTTCACCATCTCGATGATCGTGCGGACCCCGCGCCCCTCCTCGCCGACGAGCCAGCCCCGCGTGCCGTCGAACTCCACCTCGGACGAGGCGTTGGAACGGTTGCCGAGCTTGTCCTTCAGACGCTGAATGAGGAAGACGTTGCGCGACCCGTCGGGGAGGACCCGCGGCACGAGGAAGCAGGACAGGCCGCCGGGCGCCTGGGCGAGCACGAGGAAGGCGTCGGACATCGGCGCCGAGCAGAACCACTTGTGCCCGAGGAGCAGGTATCCGCCGTCGGAGGAGGGCGTGGCGGTCGTGCTGTTCGCGCGGACGTCGGATCCGCCCTGCTTCTCGGTCATCGCCATGCCGAAGAGCGCCGAGGGCTTGCCGGGGGAGAGCGCGGAGTCGTACCCGCGGTCGTACAGCCGCGGGAGCCAGGCGTCCTGCAGCTCGGCCGGTGCGAATGCGGTGAGCGCGGGGACGACGGCGTGCGTCATCGAGACCGGGCACGCGTGCCCCGGCTCGACCTGCGCGAACAGCATGAACTGCGCGGCTCTCGCCACCTGGGCGCCCGGGCGGGGATCGGCCCAGGCCGAGGTGTGCGCCCCGGCGGCGAGGGCCGCGCCGATCACCGCGTGATAGCCGGGGTGGTACTCCACCTCGTCGATTCGATGGCCGTAGCGGTCGAAGGCGCGCAGCTCCGGCTCGACCGCGTGCGCGCGCTCGGCGTCGTGCTGGAACGCGGCCGATCCGACCAGCGTCCCCGAGGTCGTCAGCTCCTCCTCGGCCCAGGCGGCGCCGTGCCGGCGCACGCCCTCCGAGAGCGGGAGGTTCAGGGCGTACTCGTCCACGCCCTCGCGCGGCGGCGGCTGGTTCGTCACGGTGTGCGTCGTCATCGCGTCCTCCGTCATCGCGTCCTCCATCGGTGCGCGGGGGAGCGGCCGGCGGGACCGCCCTGTCCGGGATCATCGCACACCGGGCCCGGCGCGGGAACGGGACAGGCGAGACGCCGCAGTGCGATCATGGGAGATCCGGAGGCGGCGAGGAATCCGCTCCGGGACGCAGACGGAGGACTCGCAGGAGGCGCGATGACGGACCGGCCGGCCCCTCACTCGGTGCGGCGGCGGTGGGCGATGCAGATGCAGCAGCCGCTTCCGGCATCGACGCTGTTCGACCGGGTGGCGTTCCTGGTGGCCACCGCGTCGGCGGTGTGGCTGACCGTCATCATCGGCCTGCAAGGGTTCCGCTATCCGTGGTCCGTGCTGCTGTTCATCCCGGTATGGGGGATCACGGCGTATCTCGTGCTGCCGCGGCTGCATCGCATGCTGTCGGACCTCTATGTGCCCGACTACTTCTTCGGGCGGACCCGCACCGCGGAGGGGCTCCTCGGAGATCCGGTCAACCTCGCCGTCGACGGATCAGCCGTGCAGCTGGACGCGGTGATGGCGAAGGCCGGATGGCATCGCGCGGACGAGATCACCGCCGCCTCCACCTGGGGCATCATCGTCTCGACCCTCACTCGGCGGAGCTATCCGACCGCGCCGGTGTCGCCGCTCATGCTCTTCGGCCGGAGGCACGACGTCGCCTATCAGCAGGAGGTCGCGGGGAACCCCAAGCAGCGCCACCACGTGCGTTTCTGGCACTGCCCGCCCGGCTGGCTGCTGCCGGGCGGCGCGAAGGTCGGATGGCTCGGCGCCGGCACGTACGACACCGACGTCGGCCTCTCCCTCTTCACGCTGCAGCTGACCCATCGCATCGACGAGAACACCGACATCGAGCGCGACTACGTCGTCACGAGCGCCCAGGAGGCGGACCCCGCGGTCGAGGTCCGTGTGCTCCGCGACTTCACCACCGGCTATCACTCGCGCAACGGCGGTGGCGACCGCTTCATCACCGACGGCGACCTCCCGATCCTGGACGTGAGCGCCGTCAGCGTCGACGAGCACGACGTCGAGGAGGCCGCAGCGCCGGTCGGCGCATCGGCGGAGGCCGACGACGCCGTGCACCGTGCGCCGCTGACGGTCATCGGCGCCGCGGTGATCGTGATCGTCGGCGGGCTGATCGACCTGCTGGCGCTGTTCCTCGACCCGGAGATCTGGGCGGGGCTCGCCGGCAGAGACGTCGAGATCAGGGTCGTCCTCGCCGTGATCGTCGGCGGCGCGGCCCTGCTCACGGTCGGGCAGATCGTGATGGGCTGGTTCGTGCTGCGACGGGGGCGGAGGTCCAGGGCGACGCTCATGATCCTGCTCACCCTCGCGATCATCGGCACGGCGCTCAGCTATCTCAGCGGTGAGCAGGCCCTGCGGTTCAACGGCACGCTGCTGACCGCGTCCTTGGAGTGCCTCGCCCTGCTGGCGCTCTCCAGCGATGCCGCCGGCGCCTGGTCCCGGCGCCGCTCGCGCGAGCGGGAGGAAGCGGCCGCGGCGTAGCCCGGCCGCCGGGTCCGGCTCGGCCTAGAATCTCGGGGTGGCCACTCCCAAGATCGTGCTGTTCTACGCGTTCGCGCCGCTGGCCGACCCCGAGGCGATCCGGCTGTGGCAGCGCGATCTCTGCGAGGCGCTGCTCCTGCGCGGACGCATCGTCCTCTCCCGCGACGGCATCAACGGGACGCTCGGCGGCGATCTCCCCGCCGTCAAGAGATGGCTCCGCTCCTTCCGCTCCTATGCGCCGTTCCGCGACGCGGACGTGAAGTGGAGTGAAGGGACGGGCATCGACGCCGAGGGGTACAGCACCGACTTCCCGAGGCTCAGCGTCAAGGTCCGCGACGAGATCGTCTCCTTCGGCGCACCGGGTGAGCTGCGGGTGGACGGCCAGGGCGTCGTCGGGGGCGGGACCCGGCTGACCCCGGACGCGCTCCACGATCTCGTCGCCGAGCGCGGGGACGAGGTCGTCCTCTTCGACGGGCGCAACGCCCTGGAGGCACAGATCGGCCGGTTCCGCGGCGCCGTGGTGCCCGATGTCGAGACCACGCGCGAGTTCGTCGGCCTCCTGGACTCCGGCGCCTACGACCATCTCAAGGGCCGCCCGGTCGTGACGTACTGCACCGGAGGGATCCGCTGCGAGGTGCTCTCGGGGCTCATGCGCTCCCGGGGCTTCGGCGAGGTGTACCAGCTCGACGGCGGCATCGCCCGCTACGGCGAGCGGTTCGGCGACGACGGTCTCTGGGAGGGGTCCCTGTACGTCTTCGACGGGCGCGGATCGGTCGACTTCAGCGAGCACACGGCCGTCATCGGCGTCTGCGCGGGCTGCGGCACGGCGACCAACCGGACTGCCAACTGCCCCGATCCGTCGTGCCGGAGCCAGTTCGTCGTCTGCGAGGGCTGCGGAGCGGTCCCCTGCAGCGCCCACGCCGCCGCGAATGCGGCTGCCCACGCTGCCGCGAATGAGGCACCGGCTCGCCCACTGGTCTGATCGCAGGCCTTGCCGTACGGCGTTCGCGCGACTGACGGAGAAGCGATATTGTCGGCCGCGTGGTTCGCCTCCGAAGGGAAGAACTTCGGCGGCGGCACCAACAGTCTTTTCCGGTGCGCTGGCGCTAGGACGGTCGGTGGGGCGAATCGGCCACCACGGACCTCTCACCGCGGGGGAGCCAAGAGGTCCGCTTTGCCCTCGGATGACACGAGACAGGTGATGTCGATCTGAACGGTGGGCGGAAGCGTGATGTCGGATGGGCCGATGGGTTGCGCACTGGACTGGTTGTCAACCGGCGTACCTTCCGTCACGCGCTGCACGTGGAAACGTCGGTCGGCGCGGCATCGACGATCTCGGTCGTGACGGCCGTCCATGCAACAGTGGTGCCAGCGGCCAGAGCGGCGCCAACGGCAATGGCGCCATAGCCTTCCAGCGCTACCGTCCGCTCCCCGATGAATTGTCCGGTCGCGGGATCGAAGATGATCTCTTGCCGGAAGTTGTTGTTCGTTTCATCACGTCCGATGGCCGTGCCGGTGCGTCCGTTGAGGGTCGCCTGTTCGTCGGTGATGCTGACGCCCGGGATGAGCGCGGCCGCCTGATACATGGCAGCACGGAATTCGGCAGGTACGGCGCCCCCTCGTAGGGTGTCCGCGATCCAGACGAGTGCTTCGCCGTCGGGGGAAGGGCCTGTCCCGGCGGTCAGACGATAGATCTCGGCGAGTAGCTCGCCCGGTTCCAATGGCAACTGGCTGAAGTCGTCACTCAATCCACCCGGAACGGAGAAGCCGCTCGGCGGGTCGCTGACCTTCACCCCCCCGTCCGGCAATTCGTAGTTGATCCTCCCGCCGGGCATCTCAATAAGCTGCCCGATCGGTCCGTCAGCCATCGAAAGGTCCTCCTGCGCCGCGAGCGCGGATTTCGGGCCGAAGGTCTGGGCCACGCTTCTCCGGCATTGGATCCTCCACCAGGTGTCGTTGCGATCCGAGGGACGGAACACTTCCATCCGCTCCTGTGACATGTAGTACTGAGGCTCGACCGTGTTGAGGTCCTGCACCTCACCGTTCACACGGGCGGCGTCCACGTCTTCGTCGAGCCACGCCTGGGTCATGTACTCAGCATCATTGCGCACGCGTAGGTACTGGCCCGGTGCGAGCTGGGGGTCGGTGACTTCAAGGGTGGCGACGGCTGCGGCGTTGAGCATGTCGGCCGCTGCCGGATCGGCGCCGCCGTGCCAGCCTCCTACTCCGAACACATTGCCGCCAATGAGCGCGATCGTTAGGGCGCCCGCGCCCAGGGCCGTAACCCCGGTCCACGCCACGGTGCGGCGTCGACGGCGCCGCACCGGCAAAGGGGTGAACGATGTGTCGTCGCCTAGGGCCGCGAAGGGAGCGTAAGGCGTTTCCGCCTCGATCTGTGCGAACAGTGTTGCCCGTCCGCGGGCAACACTCGCCGGGTTGCGCTCGGGGATGTCAGTCCGCGCTCGGCGCAGGAGCGAGATTTCGTCCATGGCTCTCTTCCTTCTCTTGATTCAAAGTGGGTTCGGCAACGGCGCGCAGCTTGCGGCGCACTCGGTTCAGTCGTGAACGGACGGTACCGATCGGAATGCTCAGCGCTTCGCTGATGCCCTCGTAGTCGAGATCCCCGAACGTGTGCAGCAGAAGGGCGTCGCGGTCGCCGGTAGGTAGTCGGGCGAGTGCCTTGCCGAGGCGGCGGGTGAGGCGCTTCGCGTCGAGGCGAGCATCGGCGGCGTCAATCTGGTCGATATCGGTGCGCGCCAGGTCCGACGCGAGCATGCCCCGCCATGCCTTCGCTTCCGTCCGTGCGTGCTGCCGCATCAGGGTGGTGGCAATCCCCAGCAACCACGCGCGCGCGTCCTCGCTACCCGTGAAGTCTCGCCGACGAGTGAATGCGACGAGAAACGTCTCCGAGGCAATGTCATCCGCCAGGGACGCACCGACCCGGCGGGCCGCGTAGCGGAAGATGACGCGCTCATGCCGGTCGTACAGTTCGGCGAACGCCGATGGCTGCTCGAGGGAGCGGCGGATGATCTCGCCGTCGTGGATGGTCACACTAAGTATTGTCCGATTCGGTCAATCGAGTTCACGGCAGTTTTCGCGGTCGACCGGCTGATGCTGCCGCCGTTCGAAGGCTGCGGGCTGGACGCCGGAGCATTCCTCGCGCCTGCTGACGTTGTAGCGCGGGCGGTACAGCCCGCCTTCGTCGGCGAGCCTCTTCGAACGTGGTGTCGTGATACCACAGGCGGAGCAAGGATGCCCCTCGTTTGGGCGGTCGGGTCACTCGCTTCGGCCGTGGACCGGTCGTGCGGTGACCGGTGGGCTTCCGACCTCGCTGATGGGGTGTCCCGTGCAGGGGATCGAGGTGACGGCCGCATGCCGGATCCGGGTGAGCCGGAACCAGCGCATCGCGTCGCGGAGCCGGCACCAGCCCACGAGGTACCACTCCCCGCGGGTCGCGGCGAACAGCACCGGCTCGACCTCCCGGTTCGTGCGTGCGCCCTCGGCATCGGTGTAGCCGATGCGGACGACCCGCTGCTCGGTCATCGCCTCCTCGATCGCCGATCGGACGGCGCGACCGGGTGACGGAGCGCTGTCGACCCACACCCGGTCCGCGAGCTGCCGGGCCTTCCCCCGCGTCTCGGGGTCGAGGACATCGAGGACCTTCTGGACTCCGGCTCTGGCGAGGTCCGCATAGGGGGCGTCCGGTGCGGCGGCCACCGCGGCGAGAAGAGCCACGCCCTGCGTGGCGGTGAGGGTGATCGGCGGGAGGGAGGCTCCGGTCGTCAGCATGCCGTAGCCGCCGCCGGGGCCGGGCCGGGACCAGATCGGCGCCCCGCTGCGCTCCAGGGCGGCGAGGTCCCTCTTGATGGTGCGGACGGACACCTCGAACTCGGACGCCAGCCATCCCGCGGTGCATCCGCGGGAGCCTCGACGGCGCAGCGTCTCGGACAGCGCATGCAGCCGCTCGGTGCGCTTCACCCTCGCCTCCTCCCGACGTGCCGTAGACGAATCAGCGTCATGAAATCAGTGTCATAAACAGTGACAGGCCGTTGTCCATCGAGCATGCCACAGTCGATGTATGAGCACTCATGAGAACAGCCCGACGATCATCCTGGTTCCCGGACACTGGCTGGGCGCGTGGGCGTGGGACGAGGTCGTGGAACAGCTCCAGGATGCGGGCCATCGTGCCGTTCCGCTGACGCTGCCCGGCCTTGACCCGCACGACCCTCAGCGCGCCACCAGAACGCTCGACGATCAGGCCGACGCGATCGATCGGGCCCTGGAGTCGGCTGCGGCCTCCGGTCACGGGCCGGCCGTCCTCGTCGCGCACAGCGGCGCCAACGCCCCCGTCAGCATCGTGCTCGATCGCCATCCGGAACTGGTCGGACACGTGATCTGGGTCGACAGCGGCCCCGTCGCCCCCGGCACCGTCTTCGCGCCGGATGCCCCCGCCGATCTGGTGGAGCTGCCGCTCCCCGCCTTCGACGTGCTCGGGGAGCAGGCCAGCCTCGACGGCCTCGACGCCGGAGCCCTGGACCGCTTCCGGGAAGGGGCCGTGCCCGAGCCCGGCCCGGTGCTGAGGCAGGCCGTCGAGCTCGCCAACGCCGAGCGCCTCGACGTCCCCACGACCCTGGTGTGCTGCTCCATCTCCGGCGAGCAGATCAGGGAGCTGGCCGCCGCCGGGCACCCGATGTTCGCGGAGGTGGCCGGGCTCCGGCAGGTCGAGTCCATCGACCTCCCCACCGGGCACTGGCCGATGTGGAGTCGCCCTCAGGACCTCGCGGAGATCATCGCCGCCGTCGCGACGTCGCAGCCGCTCCGCCCCGTCGTCACGGGCTGACCCGCCGGCGGACCAGGGTCTGGATCGGCGGACCATGCCCGGCGAATCCATGCCTGCCGGAGCATGCCCTGGATCGGTGCGATCAGCCGACCGAGGAGGCGGCGAGCCGGCCGCCGAACAGCGAGCGGGGTGCGAACGTCGCGAGGAGACGGTCGCGGCCGCTCGCCCCGTGACGCAGGTCGGACCGGATCCGTTGCACCGCCCCCGCCAGGTCGGCCGTGTCGGCGGATCCGGAGGCCCTCGTCGACGCCTCGGCCCGTGCGTAGCTGGCGCGCTCGACCGCCGTGACGAGCACGCGCACGGCATCCGCATCCACGTCCCGCTCCCGCACGAGCCGGTTCCCCCGTGTGCGGGGCGACTCGGCCGAGGACGCGGGCAGCCCCAGGTCCCTCAGCGTGTCGCGCACCTCGGCCCAGGCCGCCATCGCGTCGCCGCGGCTCGCGCGGCGACGGTGGACGGTGCGCAGGAGAGCCCGGATCGCTGCGGGGAGGAGCAGGACGGCCGCGATCGCGAGCACCGTCCACAGGACCGGGTACGGGTCGAGCGGACGTTGCGCGACCGCGCCTCCCGCGCCGGGGTCGAGGTCGGTGCGGGGGGCGCCGGTCGCCTCGGGGGCGACGGAGGGCGCCGTCGTCGGCGCGATGCTCGGCGCCGTCGTGGCGGTGTCCGTCGGAGTCGCCGCATCGAACCGGGTCGGGACGCCGAGGGTGGCCGTCGGCTCGAACGGGATCCATCCGATGCCCTCGAAGTACACCTCCGGCCAGGAGTGCAGCTGGTCGCTCGAGACGACGTAGACGGGCCGCCCCTTCTGACGCTCGTCCATCGGCGTGCCCGGCAGGTAGCCGACCACGATCCGCGTGGGCATGCCGAGCGATCGGGCCATCAGCGCGAACGCGCCGGCGAAGTGCACGCAGTATCCCTCGCGACGTTCGAGGAACCGGACCACGGCGTCCGCGCCGGTCCCGTCGAAGCCCTCCTCGACCGGCGTCTCGAGGGAGTAGCGGAACCCGGCGCGGAACCAGGTCTGCAGCGCGAGGAGGCGGTCGTAGTCGTCGCCGTCGGTCCCGGCGACCTGTTCGGCCGTCTCGCGGATGACGGCGGGCATCCCGTCCGGGAGCGCGCGGAAGGCGTCCATCGACGGCGCATCGGCGGACGAGGTCGCACGGATCTGCTCCAGGGAAGGGCGGACCGCGAGCGAGTCGACGGTGTAGTTCTGCTCCGCGGCGTCAGCGTTCGCCGCAATGACCGTGCGGTTGTCCGTCATCGCCGACCACTCGCCGGCCAGGCCCCGTACGGAGCTTGCCTGATAGGGCACCGGCAGCCAGGAGCCGCTGACACCGGTCGTGCGGATCGTGGTGCGGTTGCCGCGCACGGTCACCCCCTCGGGCGCGGGGTCCGCGCCGAAGCCGTCGCCGAGAGGGGAGGTCTGCCACTGGTCGGGCTGCCAGACCTCGCCGTCGAAGGCGGAGAGCGTCGCGATCCGCAGATAGGGGGCGCTGTCGGCGTCGGTGATCAGGGTCAGCGCGGTGGAGGGGTTGGGGCGGCGCAGGTCCTCGCCGAGACGGAGCGTCGGGCTGAGCGTCGTGCTCCCGCCGCCGAGCTCGATCCCGGTCGCGGAGACCGGGAGGAGCGGCCCGACCGCGACGGCCACGGCGATCGCCGCGGCGCCCATCGCGGTGGCGGCGACGGGACGGCGCGGCGCGGGGCTTCCCGTCGGGTCGGCGGAAGAGGGGCGACGGTCCGCGAGCGGGCTCTCCGCCCTGATCCGCAGGAGAAGGAGGAGGAGCACCGCGAGCGCGACGAACCAGACCACGTCCACCGCGGGCCGCGGCACCGCGATGGACGGCACGACGCCGATCGCGGCGACGAGGAGGATCGTGGCGAGGGGGGAGCGGGCGAGCGCGATCAGCGCGTCCAGCAGCAGCGCGATGATCGCCGCACCGAGCGCCACGAGGACGGCGGTGGCCCGGGAGGGCTCCAGCGGCGCCGTCCCGTAGTAGATCTCGTCCCCGACCTGCGCGGCCAGGGCCGGCAGGGAGCCGAGGACGTCCGAGGTCGGGACGATCCCGAGGAACGCCTGGTCGCGGAACTCCCGGAAGGCGATCATGGCGATGCCGGCCGCCAGCTGCGCGAGGATCACCAGGACGATGCGGGCCGCAGGGGAGCGGCGGCGGAGCAGGAGCCGGACGATGCATCCCGCGACGATCATCCCGCCGGCGACGAGGGCGGCGTCGGCGCTCCATCGCCCGGGCCGGAGCACGGCCGTGAGCGGCCAGACGGCCACGAGGGCGCCGAGCGCCGTGAGGATCGCGATGCCGATCGGCCCGGTGCCTCCGGTGCTCGTGCCGCCGGTGCTTGCGCCGGTCTCGGGGGCTCGCGTCGTCGGGTCCCGGTCAGGAGCGCGCATCGCGCACCCCCTCCGCGCGCGGCGACGGCACCGCATCGGCCCAGGAGGCGGCGATGTCGTCGTCGAGGTCTCCGGTGAACCAGCCGTGCGCGACGGCGGCGTCCAGCGTGCCGGGGGCGGCGTCCGTCGCGAGCAGGATCGGGGTCGCCGCCCCTCCGTGCGTGAGCGTGTCGGCGTCGGCGGACGTCAGTGCGCCGGTGACGACCACCAACGGCCCGACCGTGTGCGCCCCTCGTGCCGCGGCCAGCCCCTCGTCGCGCTCGCCGCGGCGGGGGGAGACGGCGGCGAGGGCGATGAGCAGCCCGTCCCGATCGTCCTCGATCCCGCGCAGCCTGCCGATGAGCACCCCGGTCGCGTCGACGACGTCGACGGCGTATCCGTGGTCCGACAGGTGCAGTGCGATCGAGGCGACCGCGGAGACGGCGCGCTCGAACGCTGGATCCGCGGCCGCGGCGCCCGATGCGGCACCGGACCCGGACCCGGGACCGGACCCGCGTCCGGCGCGCGGCCAGCGGTCGCCGGCGCGGTCCAGGACCACGATCGCGTCGGGGCTCGACTCCTGCTCCTCCTGGCGGACCATGAGATCGCCCCGATGTGCCGTCGCGCGCCAGTGGATCCGTCGCATGGAGTCGCCGGGGACGTAGCGGCGCGGGGTGAGGTTGTCCGATCCCTGTCCGATCCGGCTCGACGACGTCTGCGCGGTGCCGCCCGCAGCGCCGATCCGATCGCGGAGCGGCGGGATGGCCACGACCTCGGGGACCACGGTGATCGGGCGGGACTCGCCGAACTCCTGGCTCCGCCGCACGAGGCCGAACGGGTCGACGGTCGTCAGGGTGAGCGGACCGAGCGCCCACAGCCCCCGCCGCACGCCGCGGATGTCGTAGACGAGGGTCGTCGGGATCCCGTCCGTCGTCCGTCGTCCGCGTTCGCCCTCGGGTGGGAAGGCGCCGACGGCCGATCCGTCGACGGCCGCCGGCAGCGCGTCCTCCCAGGCGCCCACGGGCGGGGGGAGGACGGACCGGATGTCCAGGCGGACGAGGACGCGCGAGGTCTCGCCGACCGGCAGCAGGTCGGTCGCGATGCTCCGGGTCACCGTGCCGCTGCGCCGAGGGGCGTGCACGACGATCGCCGCGAGGACGACGAGGGCGATGAGCAGGACGCCCAGATAGAGCAGCAGGGGCACGGCGAGGACGTTCGCCACGACGGCGCAGCACAGCCCCAGCAGGAGCGCGGCGACGCCGCGCGCGGTGAGGGGCCGGCGTCGCATCAGCGGTTCGCGCCGATCGGCACGGGGATGCGCTCGACGATGTGCGCGAGCGCCGCCTCGATAGGGCGGGTCCCGGAACGGTGGGCGCCCCGCGCGGGGATGAGGCGATGCGCGAACACGGCGGGCAGCAGCCGCGACAGGTCGTCGGGGACGACGAACTCGCGCCCGTCGAGGGCGGCGACGACCTTCGCGGCCCGCACGAGCTGGAGCGTCGCCCGGGGGCTGGCGCCGAGGTGCAGGCTCGGATCGGAGCGCGTCGCCTGGGCGAGGGCGACCGCGTACTCCTCGACCGACGGCGCGACGTGGATCGCGCGAGCCCACGCGACCAGCGCTCGCACGTCGGCGGCGGCGAGGACGGGGCGGATGGCGTCGAGGGGGTTCACGGTGTCGCGCTGGCGCAGCATGAGCGTCTCGGCCGCGGCGTCCGGGTAGCCCATCGAGATGCGCATCATGAACCGGTCGCGCTGCGCCTCGGGCAGCGCATAGGTCCCCTCCATCTCCAGCGGGTTCTGCGTGGCGACGACGAGGAACGGGTCGGGGAGGGCGTGCGTGCGCCCGTCCACGGTGACCTGCCCCTCCTCCATCGCCTCCAGGAGCGCGGACTGGGTCTTGGGGGAGGAGCGGTTGATCTCGTCCGCGATCACGATGTGCGCGAACACCGCGCCGGCCTTGAACTCGAACTCGCGGTCGACCGGGTCGTACACGCTCACGCCGGTCACGTCGCCGGGGAGGAGGTCCGGGGTGAACTGGATCCGGCGGACGGTCGCGTCCACGCTCGCCGCGAGGGCGCGGGCGAGCATCGTCTTGCCGACCCCCGGCACGTCCTCGATCAGCAGGTGGCCCTCGGCGAGCAGGCAGATCAGGGCGCTGCGCACCGCCTCGTCCTTGCCGTCGATCACCTCGGCGATCGAGCCCAGGATCCGTTCCGTCCGCTCGGCGAACAGGTCTGCGGTCATGACGGCGTCTTGCGGGCGAGCGTCCATGCGATCCCTTCCGAGCGGCGGCCGATTCGGGCGTCGGGCGACGGCATCGGCGCGCTGCTGAGATCCTAACCCGGGCCTCAGCCCCAGAGCGTGCTGCGGCGGCGAGAGGACCGGGTCGCCCGAGCCTGTAGACTTGACGACGGCCCTCCGCGTGACGACATCCAGGCCAATTCCCCCAGGGCGGAAACGCAGCAAGGGTAACCGGGCTCTGCCGGGTGCGCGGAGGGTCTTTTCGCGCCCACGGGCAGCGGGGGCCGCGCCCGCGCGAAGTGGGACAGGATCGGTCGCAGAAACGTCTGTCGGCGAGGGCCCTGCGGCACTACGCTGGGCACAGGCACGGAGAGGTGCCGATCCCACTCGATACCCTCGCCTCCGGAAGGCCCCGCTGTGTCCGACTCTTCATCCGCCACGGTCGATCTGCGCGACGTCGACGGCGTCCTCCTCGATCTGGACGGCGTGCTCACCCCGACCGCCGAGCTGCACATGCGGGCATGGCAGGCCGTCTTCGACGAGGTGTTCGCGGCCTGGGACATCGCCCCGGCCTACACCGACGCCGACTACTTCGCCTACGTAGACGGCAAGAAGCGCTACGACGGGGTGGCGAGCCTCCTGCGCAGCCGCAACGTCGAGCTCCCCTGGGGACAGGTCGATGACCCGCCGTCCGCGGACACGATCTGCGGGATCGGCAACCGCAAGAACGACGCGTTCGCCACGGCGCTGCGCCGCGACGGCATCGCCCCGTACCCCGGATCGCTCGCGCTCCTGGAGGTCCTGCGCGCCGCCGGCGTCCCGATGGCCGTGGTCTCCAGCTCGAAGAACGCCGAGGAGGTCCTGGCCGCCGCCGGCATCCGCGACTTCTTCCCCGTCGTCGTCGACGGCGTCGTCGCCGAGCGGGAAGGGCTGGCCTCCAAGCCCGCTCCTGACGTCTTCCGCGTCGGGGCCGAGCGCCTCGGCGTGGACCCCGCATCCTCCGTCGCCGTCGAGGACGCCACCTCCGGCGTCGCATCTGCGGCCGCCGCCGGCTACGGCGTCGTGATCGGCGTCGACCGCGGCGCGGGCTCCGATGCCCTGCGTGCGCACGGTGCCACGATCGTCGTCGACGACCTCGCCCGGCTCGTGCCCTGACCGGCCCCGAGACCCCACCCGTTCCTCCGTCACCCGTCCCGTCCTGGAGAGAAACTGCATGATCGACCGCGACCTCTTCCCCGTCGACCCCTGGCGGCTCGTCGAGACCCGTTTCCCCGGCGAGAGGCAGGGCGTCTCCGAGACGCTCTTCTCGCTGGGCAACGGCTATCTGGGCCTGCGCGGCAACCACATCGAGGGACGTGACGCGCTGGAGCACGGCACGTTCATCAACGGCCTGCACGAGACATGGCGGATCCGCCACGCGGAGCAGGCCTACGGATTCGCCGAGGTCGGTCAGACGATCGTCAACGCCCCGGACGCGAAGGTCATGCGCGTCTACGTGGACGACGAGCCGCTCGCCTTCGACGAGGCCGACGTGCGCGAGTACCGGCGCTCCCTCGACTTCCGCACCGGCGTCCTGGAGCGCGAGGTCGTGTGGGTGAGCCCCTCGGGCAAGCGCGTCCGGCTGCACGACGAGCGCCTCGTCTCCTTCGACGAGCGCCACCTCGCCGTGCTGCGTCTGGAGGTCACGGTCGAGAACGCCGACGCCCCCGTGACCATCTCGTGCCAGATGCTCAACCGCCAGGACGGCGAGGACGTCTTCGGCGGCGTCCCCTCGCTGAGCGGGAACGCGACGACCAAGAAGGGCTTCGACCCGCGCAAGGCGGAGCGGATCGCCGAGCGCGTGCTGGAGCCCGCGGAGTACTGGCAGGACGAGATGCGCTCGGCGCTGTCGTACCGCGTCGCCGAGTCCGGGATGACCCTGGGCGTCGTCGCCGACCACATCATCGAGACCGAGAACGACTACACCGCGCGCCGGCTCGTCGAGCCCGACATCGCCAAGAACGTCTTCCGCGTGCAGGCGAAGGCCGGCGTCCCGATCCGCGTCACCAAGCTCGTCAGCTATCACACGTCCCGCGGCGTCCCGCCGAGGGAGCTCGTCGACCGCTGCAGGCGGACGCTCGACCGGGTCGGGGTCGAGGGCGTCGAGGCGCAGTTCACCAAGCAGGTCAACTGGCTGGAGGCGTTCTGGGAGCGCTCCGACGTGCGCATCGGCGGCCACGACGACCTGCAGCAGGCCACGCGCTGGTGCCTGTTCCAGCTCGCCCAGGCCGCCGCGCGCGCGGATGGCGCCGGCGTCTCGGCGAAGGGCGTCTCCGGCTCCGGCTACAGCGGCCACTACTTCTGGGACACCGAGATCTACGTCCTCCCGTTCCTCACGTACACGTCGCCGCTGTGGGCGCGCAACGCCCTCAGGGCCCGCGTGCACATGCTCCCCGCCGCCCGCCGCAGGGCGCAGATGCTCAGCGAGGGAGGGGCGCTGTTCCCCTGGCGCACGATCAACGGCGAGGAGGCGTCGGCGTACTACGCCGCAGGCACCGCGCAGTACCACATCAACGCCGACATCAGCTTCGCGCTGGGCAAGTACGTCCGCGCGACGGGCGACGACGACTTCATGTACCGCGAGGGCGTGGACGTCGCGGTGGAGACGGCCCGCATGTGGGAGACCCTGGGCTTCTGGCGTACAGGCGGGGACGTCGAGACGTTCCACATCCACGGGGTGACGGGGCCGGACGAGTACACCACGGTCGTCAACGACAACCTCTTCACGAACGTGATGGCCCGGTACAACCTGCGCTTCGCGGCGCGCGTGGTGTCCGAGATGGCCGAGGAGGCGCCGGAGGAGTACGCCGAGATGGCGGACCGCCTGCGGCTGGGGCCGGACGAGGCGGAGAACTGGGAGCGCGCCGCCGAGGCGATGCTCATCCCGTTCAGCCCTGCGCTGGGGATCCATCCTCAGGACTCGCTGTTCCTGGAGCGCGAGGTCTGGGACCTGCCGAACACCCCCGCCGCGCAGCATCCGCTGCTGCTGCACTTCCACCCTCTGGTGATCTACCGGTTCCAGGTGCTCAAGCAGGCCGACGTGGTGCTCGCGCTGTTCCTGCAGGGCAACCACTTCTCCGAGGCGGAGAAACTCGCCGACTTCGAGTACTACGACCCGCTCACCACCGGCGACTCGACGCTCTCGGCGGTCGTGCAGTCGATCCTCGCGGCGGAGGTCGGCTACCAGGACCTGGCGCGGGAGTACTTCGAGCAGTCGATCTTCGTGGACCTCGCCGACCTCCACCACAACGCCTCCGACGGTGTGCACGTCGCCTCGGCGGGCGGTGTGTGGACCGCGCTCGTCAGCGGCTTCGGCGGCATGCGCGACTACAACGGCGAGCTGAGCTTCGACCCCCGGCTGCCCGCGGACTGGCCGGAGCTCTCGTATCCGCTGCACTGGCAGGACTCCGTGCTCCAGATCGTGCTCACCCGCGAGGAGCTGAAGGTCGCCGTCCTCGAGGGCGACCCGGTGGAGTTCACGGTGCGGGGCGCGGCGCACACCGCCGTCCACGGGACACCGGCCGTCGTGCGGCTCGCGAACCAGGGCCCGGTCATCCCCGGACGCCCGGAGTTCGGCTCCCAGGCCCGCCGCGAGGACGGCACGCTGCTGTCGGCGTCCGTGCCGGTGACCTCCGCGGTCCCCGTCGTCGGGTCGGCCGGGGAGTAGCCGGCCCGGATTAGCCGGCCTGCGGGACGGCGGGACGGCTGGCGGGAGTCTCCCCGGTGGGAGGGGCGGGTTCGGGGGAATCCGCCGCCATCCGGGGAGACTCCCGCCATCCGGGCCACCGGACGGGAGGCCGAGACGGGCAATGGCTCGGAGGAGGGGCCGATGTCCGGGGCACGCTCTAGGCTGGACCGGTGACCACAGCCCTCTATCGCCGCTACCGGCCCGAGACCTTCGGGGAGATGATCGGGCAGTCCCAGGTCACCGATCCGCTCATGACCGCCCTGCGCGGCGACCGCGTGGGCCACGCATACCTGTTCTCCGGGCCGCGCGGGTGCGGAAAGACCACGTCCGCTCGCATCCTCGCGCGCTGCCTCAACTGCGCCGAGGGCCCGACGGACACGCCCTGCGGCGTATGCCCCAGCTGCGTCGAGCTCTCGCGGGCGGGCGGCGGATCGCTCGACGTGGTCGAGATCGACGCGGCGAGCCACAACGGCGTCGACGACGCCAGGGACCTGCGCGAGCGGGCGACGTTCGCGCCCAGCCGCGACCGGTACAAGATCTTCATCCTCGACGAGGCCCACATGGTCACGCCGCAGGGCTTCAACGCGCTTCTGAAGCTCGTGGAGGAGCCCCCGGCGCATGTGAAGTTCATCTTCGCGACCACCGAGCCCGAGAAGGTGCTCGGCACCATCCGCTCCCGGACGCATCACTACCCGTTCCGCCTGGTGCCTCCCGCGGCCATGCTCGAGTACGTCGAGAAGCTGTGCGTCGAGGAGGGCGTCGCCGTCGAGCAGGGCGTGCTGCCCCTCGTCGTCCGGGCCGGCGGCGGCTCGCCGCGCGACACGCTCTCGCTGCTGGACCAGCTGATCGCCGGGTCGGACGCGGCGCCGTCGGGGGCGGTGACGGTCGGCTACGAGCGTGCCGTTGCGCTCCTCGGGTACACGCATGCCGCGCTCCTGGACGAGATCGTGGACGCGCTCGCCGCGGGCGACGCCGCCGCGGCCTTCCCCGCGGTGGATCGCGTCGTGCAGACGGGGCAGGACCCGCGGCGGTTCGTGGACGACCTCCTCGAGAGGCTGCGCGACCTGATCGTCATCGCCGCCGTCGGCGATGACGCCTCCGCGGTGCTCCGCGGTGTGCCGTCCGATGAGCTGGACCGCATGCGCGTCCAGGCCGTGGCCTTCGGGGTCGGCCGGCTGTCCCGCACGGCGGATCTGGTCAGCACCGCGCTCGACGACATGACCGGGGCGACCTCGCCGCGCCTGCATCTCGAGCTCCTCGTGGCCAGGGTCCTCGCCGCGACCGGCGGAGAGCCGGGCGCCACGCTCGCCGCCGCCCCTGCTGCACCCGCTGCCGTCGCACCCGCCGTGCGGCCCACGGTTCCGGTGCCCTCTCCCGCCGCCCCGTCTGCCCCCTCTGCCCCGTCTGCCCCATCTGCGGCGACACCCGAGGCCCCTGCGGCGGCTCCTGTCGTCGAGCCCGTCCCGGATGGGACGAGTGCGGCTGAGACAGGTGCGGCTGAGACAGGCGCCGTCGAGGCGTCGGCAGCACCGCAGCCCGCGGCCGAGCCGGCTCGGCCTGCGGGGCCCGTCGACATCGCGCGGGTCCGTGCCGCCTGGCCGGCGGTGCTGGCCCGCCTCGCCGACCTCAGCAGGCCGTCCTGGCTGGTGGTCACCGCCGTCCAGCCCCTGGACTACGCCGCCGAGGGGGACGTGCTCACGCTCGGCTTCGCGAGCCCGAACGACGTCTCGCGGTTCAAGGGCCCGACCCCCGGTCCCGGCCCCTCCGACCACCTGCGCACGGCCATCGAGCAGGAGCTCGGCGTGCGGGTCAAGTACCTTCCGGCCCCGCTTCCGTCCGGCGGCGAGCAGAACTTAGCAGCGGGCGGGTCGGCCGCCCCCGCGCCGGAGAACGGCGGTCACGATTCCTCCCGGGGCGAGCAGCGCGGTGGCGGCTCGACGGGAACCCCCCGCCCGGCCTCGGCGAACGCCGCGCCGGTGACCGAGTGGGCCGTGGCGTCGATCCCGAGCGGTGACGCGGACGGCTCTGCCTCCATCGGTTCGCCGGTCTCCGTCGCGACGGTCCCGACGACCACAGCCACAGCGGCATCCGCGCCCGCTGCGGCGGTGGCGGCTCCGCCCGCGCAGTTCCCGGTGGACGACGATCCCGCCGACGTCGAGGCGATGCCGGCCTCCGGCTGGTACGAGCCCGCCCACGACGGCGACGTCCTCGACGAGGCGCCGCCCTACCCCGATGACGAGCCGCCGTACGACGACGCGCCTCCCGAGTTCCTCCCGCCCGCGCCCGCATCGACGGCATCGACGCCGGATGGCCTCGCATCGGCTGTCCCGGCCCCCGCAACCGCACCGGCCCCCACAACGGCGCAGGTCCCTGCCTCTGCCCAGGCCTCTGCTTCGGTCCAGGCTCCTGCGCCTGCCGCACCTGCTCCCGCCGCACCGGCACGGGCACCGCGCGCTGGTGCGGGCGTGCAGCGCTACGGCGAGGCCGTCGTCCGCCAGGTGCTCGGCGCGGAGTTCCTGCGCGAAGAGCCCTACGAGCCCCCCACGAGGTTCTCCTGATGTACGACGGAATCGTCCAAGAGCTGATCGACGAGTTCGGCCGGCTGCCCGGCATCGGGCCGAAGTCGGCGCAGCGCATCACCTTCCACATCCTGCAGACGCCGTCGTTCGACGTCGCCCGCCTCGCCGAGCTGCTCACCGAGATCCGCGAGCGCGTGCGCTTCTGCGAGGTGTGCGGCAACGTCGCCGAGCAGGAGCGCTGCACGATCTGCCGGGATCCGCGGCGGAACCCGGCCCTGATCTGCGTGGTCGAGGACGCGAAGGACGTCGCCGCCATCGAGCGCACCCGTGAGTTCCGCGGGCTGTACCAGGTGCTCGGCGGTGCGATCAGCCCGATTGCGGGTGTCGGGCCCGACGATCTCCGGATCGCGCAGCTCATGTCGCGCCTCGCCGACGGCACGGTGCAGGAGGTCATCCTCGCCACCAACCCGAACCTCGAGGGCGAGGCGACGGCGAGCTATCTCAGCCGTCTGCTCGTGAGCATGCAGATCACCGTGTCGCGCCTCGCGTCCGGCCTGCCCGTGGGCGGAGACCTGGAGTACGCGGACGAGGTGACCCTCGGCCGCGCCTTCGAGGGTCGGCGCGTCCTGTGAACCCCTCAGGAGGCTTCACCCGTCGCGGATGGCTGCTCTTCGGAGCCATGGCGCTGCTGTGGGGCGTGCCGTATCTGTTCATCAGCGTCGCGGTCGAGTCGTTCTCCCCGCCCGCCGTCGTCGCGGGCCGCACGCTGATCGCCGCGCTCCTCCTCCTGCCGTTCGCGATCCGCAGCGGCGCCCTCCGGAAGGCGCTCCGGCACTGGCCGTGGATCCTGGCCTTCGGGCTCGTCGAGATGGGCGGGCCGTTCCTCCTCCTCGGCCACGCGGAGCAGACCCTCCCCTCGGGGCTCACCGGCCTGCTCGTTGCGACCGTCCCCCTGTTCGCGGCTCTCATCGCGCTGAGCGGCGGCGATCGCGGCGTGCTGAAGCCCGCCCGCGTCATCGGCCTGCTCGTCGGCTTCGCCGGGGTCGCGATCGTCGTGGTCGGGCCCGGTCTCACGGGTGGCGAGGTGAACCTGCTCGCCGCAGGGGAGGTGCTGCTGGTCGCCGTCCTCTATGCGACCGCGCCGTTCATCGTCGCCCGGAAGCTCGGCGACGTCCCCTCCCTCGGCACCATCACGCTCGCGCTCCTGATGATCGGGACGCTGTATCTGCCGATCGCGGCCGTCACCCAGCACCGGATGCCGACGCTCGAATCCGTCGGCGCGCTCCTCGCGCTCGCGGTGATCTCCACGGCGATAGCGTTCCTGGCGTTCTTCGCCCTCATCCGCGAGGTCGGCCCGGTGCGCGCGCCGCTGTTCACCTACGTCAACCCCGTCGTGGCGATCCTGCTCGGCGCGCTCGTGCTCACCGAGCCCCTCACCGTCTGGCTGCTGATCGGCTTCCCCGTCATCATCGCGGGCTGCTGGTTCGCGGGGACCGGGGGCCGGCTGAGGCCCGCACGGGCGACGGTCCCGCCGGCGCCCGTCGAGGCCGTCACTCCTCCCGGCGGAGCGACGCCCGCAGGCTGAGCAGCAGCAGGACGAATCCGGCTCCCACGAGCATGTGGCCGACGCCGGCGATGCCCGCGATCATCTTCGAGGACTCCTCGTCCAGCACCTGCAGCATGCCGTGCCAGACGAGCATGGTCCCGGTCAGCACGACGCCGGCGTTGTAGATCCAGAAGAACCAGCGGAACAGCCGGCTCGCCGACAGGCGGAAGGACTTCTCCAGGGCGAGGACGATGAGCTGCACGAGCGCGCCGAGCGTGAGGATGTGCGTGTGCGCCAGGCCGAGCTGCCCGGACATCCCCTCCTCGAACCCGTTGAGCTTCGTGAACTCCCGGTAGAAGAGCCCGGCGGCGAGCCCGATCACGATGTAGACGGTCGTCGCGCCCAGGAGGAGCCGGAGCGCGGACCGCTGCCTCGTGCGCATACCCGCGGCCGAGGACGGGGCGGCCGAGGCAGTGGAGTCGGGCGCGGGGGACATGGGGGCGGAGGGCGAATCGGTCATGCTCCCACTCTTCGCGGCGGGGGCGGCCGGGAGATCCATCGAAGGATCGATCTCTCCCGCATGCCGCGAGGGCCGCGGCGGGAGAGAATCGGAGGATGAACGAGTCGCCCGGCACGGACGTGTCCGGCGGTGCCACGACGGGCGCCGACGGGTCGCGCGCGGTCCCGCAGGCGCAGGACCGCGCGCTCGGGGATCCCGGCCGGATGCGTGTGCTGCGCGGGGCACGGGCCGCGCTGCACGTCATCACCGTCACGCTCACGGTCGTGGCCGCCGCCCGCGCCGCCTCGACCGGCGGGGAGATGGTCGTGGTCCTCCTCGCGGCGGGGGTGTTCCTCGCCTGGTACGGCGCGGGAGCCTCGTTCGCACACGGCAGGGCGGCCGCCTGGTGGCTGGCGGGACTCGTGGTCCTGTGGCTCGGCGCGCTGCTGATCTCGCCGGAGTTCGTCTGGCTCTCCTTCGCCGTGCTGCTCCTGGCCGGGCACGTGCTGCGGCTGCCGTGGTCGGCGCTCCTGGCCGCCGTGGTCATCGCGGCATCGATCGTCCTCCCGATGCTGCACCCCGCCGCGACATCGGCGACCGGCATCGCGTCGATCATCGGACCGCTTGTCGGCGGTGGCTTCGCCTACGGCATCTCGCTGGGCTATGACCATCTCCTGCGCAGCGCCGCCGAGCGGGAACGACTCATCGCCTCCCTGCTCCGCGCGCAGCACGAGTCCGCGCGACTGCAGGAGGAGCTGGCCGGGGAGCAGCGCGAGGCCGGCGCCCTCCGGGAGCGCACACGACTGGCCAGGGATCTGCACGACACGATCGCGCAGGAGCTGAGCTCGATCGCGCTCATCGCCCGGACGGGGGATGCGGAGCGCATGGCGCAGATCGACGACCTCGCCCGGCACTCGCTCCAGGAGCTCCGCCGGATCGTCGCGGCGCTCGCCCCCGTTGACCTGGAGGAGTCGGCGCTCGCCGCGGCCCTCGGGCGGATGCTCGACACGCTCACCGCCGACAACGGGATCCGGACGCGTCTGGACCTGGACGACGGGCTCCCGCCCTTGCCGACGCCGGTTGAGGTCGCGTTCCTGCGGGTCGCGCAGTCCGGGCTCGCGAACGTGCGGCAGCACTCCGGGGCGCGGAGCGCCGAGATCCGGCTGTCGGCCGGGGACGGCGTCGCGCGGATGGAGATCGTCGACGACGGGTCGGGGTTCGATGCGACGGCCGGGAGCGAACCCGCTGATCGGCGCTCCGGCGGCTCGTTCGGCATCGCGGCGATGCGCTCGCGGCTACGCGAGCTCGGCGGGGAGCTCCGGATCGACACCGCGCCGGGGGAGGGGACCCGCCTCATCGCCATGCTCCCCGCCGCATCCACGGCGCCGGCGGCATCCGCGACAAAGCCGGAATCAGAGCCAGAAGCGGAACCGGAGTCAGAGCCGGAACCGGAATCAGAACGGGAATCACGGGGCGAGGGGCGCACGGCATGAGCATCCGGATCCTGCTCGTCGACGACCACCCCGTCGTCCGTGCGGGCCTTCGCGCGGTGGTCGAGGCGCGCGGCTTCGGCGTCGTCGGCGAGGCGGCGACCGGGGAGGAGGCCGTCGCGCTGGCGGCCGAGCTGTCGCCGGACGTGGTCCTGTGCGACCTGCGGCTCGGCGACGGGATGGACGGCGTGGCGACGACCGCCGCCCTCCGAGCGCTGCCGGACGCGCCGGCCGTGCTCATCCTCACGACGTTCGACCACGACGCGCAGATCATCCGCGCCGTCGAGGCGGGCGCCGCCGGCTATCTGCTCAAGGACGTCGGGACGGACGTCATCTCCCGCGCGATCGTCGACGCGGCGGCGGGGTCCGTGGTCCCGACCCCCGGCGGGGACGAGCGGCTCCTCGCCGCCCTCCGTGCGCCGCGGGTGGCGCTGACGGCGAGGGAGCAGGAGGTGCTCGCGCTCATCGACACGGGCGCCGCCAACCGGGAGATCGCCTCGGCGCTGTTCATCAGCGAGGCGACCGTGAAGACGCACGTCGTGCACCTGCTCGAGAAGCTCGGCGTCGACAGTCGCAGCGCGGCGGTCGCGGAGGCTCGTCGGCGCGGGCTGATCGGCCACTGAGCGAGGCGGTCGCCGGATCCGGTGCCGTCACATGGCGGATCCGGCATACGCCGCGCTCGTAGAATATGCCAGGGCGCCGACCTTCTTCGCCGCCCTCCGTACCCGGGAGTGTTTTCGTGGCCCTCATCGTGCAGAAGTACGGCGGCTCCTCCGTCGCCGACGCAGAGAGCATCAAGCGCGTCGCCAAGCGCATCGTCGACACCCGCCGCGCCGGTCACGACGTGGTCGTGGCCGTGAGCGCGATGGGCGACACGACCGACGAGCTGCTCGACCTCGCCGCCGAGGTGGCGCCCATCCCCGCTCCGCGTGAGCTGGACATGCTCCTCTCCAGCGGGGAGCGGATCTCGATGGCGCTGCTCGCGATGGCCATCCACTCCATGGGCTTCGACGCGCGGTCCTTCACCGGCCCCCAGGCCGGGATGCGAACCGACAGCCGATACGGCGCCGCACGGATCGTCGAGGTCACCCCCACCCGGCTGCGCGAGGCGCTCGACGAGGGCGCGATCGTGATCGTCGCGGGCTTCCAGGGGCTCAACGACGACACGCAGGACATCACCACGCTCGGTCGCGGCGGATCCGACACCACCGCCGTCGCCCTCGCCGCGGCGCTGGAGGCTGACGTCTGCGAGATCTACAGCGACGTGGACGGGATCTTCACCGCCGACCCCCGGGTCATCCCGATGGCGCGCAAGCTCTCGCACGTCAGCAGCGAGGAGATGCTGGAGCTCGCGGCCAACGGCGCGAAGGTGCTCTACATCCGCGCCGTCGAGTACGCACGTCGCCACGGCGTGCTGATCCACGCCCGTTCGACCTTCACGTCGAACGAGGGCACCTACGTTCTGGGCGAGGGCATGAAGAACCCCCGCGGACCCGAGGGAGATTCCATGGAAGAGCCGATCGTCGCCGGTGTCGCCACCGACCTCAGCCAGGCCAAGGTCACCGTCACCGGCGTCCCCGACGTGCCGGGCAAGGCCGCGGAGATCTTCAAGATCGTCGCGAAGGCCGGGGCCAACGTCGACATGATCGTCCAGAACGCCTCGGCGGCCTCGACCGGCCGGACCGACATCTCCTTCACGCTGCCGAAGTCGGACGCCTCCAGCGCGCTCAAGGCGCTCGCCGCAGAGCAGGCCGACGTCGGGTTCGTCGGCCTCGTCCATGACGACCAGATCGGCAAGCTCTCGGTGGTCGGCGCGGGGATGCGCACGCACTCGGGCGTCTCGGCGATCCTGTTCGAGGCGCTGTCCACGTCGGGGATCAACATCGAGATGATCTCCACGTCCGAGATCCGCATCTCGGTCGTGCTCCGCGGCGACGACCTGGCCGACGCCGCCCGCACCGTGCACACCGCGTACGGCCTGGACGGCGAGGTCGAGACCGTCATCGTCGCCGGCACCGGCCGCTGACGCCCCCGGATTCGCCCCGCCCTCCCCGCCCCGCCCCGTCCTCCGCCCCGCCCTCTCCGGCCGTCTCCGGAGGCTTCCCGTCGCGATCCGGGTCGGCTCTCTCCGCTCCCGTGGCGGGAAAAGCCGCCAAAAAGCCCCCCGCGGCGCCCGATTAGCGCCCGGGCCACCCCCGGGCCCCGCCCCCGGGCCCCCGGCGGGGCCGGGGGCGGGGTAA
>NZ_JAVDUM010000020.1:0-32631 GCF_031456305.1 Microbacterium resistens | reverse complement strand
ACGAGTAAGCCTCGCAGACCATGACGACCCCCGTTCTACCGCGAAATCACGCGGCTATGTCAAGAACCCATCCACTCTTTCTGGCCTATAACCCCCGGATACGCTCGATCCATGGCCGTCGACCGTTCCGAGTCCCTCGAAGTCCTGCGCTACGCGGCGTACGCTGCGGCGCCCTACGGCGGGAACCCCGCCGGCGTCGTCCTCGATGCGCAGGGGCTCGACGACGACACGATGCTCCGGATCGCCGCCGACCTCGGATACTCGGAGACGGCCTTCGTGTCCGCCGACGGCAGCGGTGCGCGGCGCCACCCGATCCGCTACTGGTCGCCGGGCGCCGAGGTCCCGTTCTGCGGGCACGCGACCGTGGCCGCAGCGGTCGCGCTGGCCGAGCGGGACGGTCCGGGCGCGATGCTCTTCGAGACCCGCGCCGGCGAGGTCGCGCTCGATGCGACCGTCACGGACCAGGGCGTCGAGGTGGCCTTCACCAGTGTGTCTCCTGAGGTCCGCGACCTCGATCCCGCCGTGCTGTCCCGCCTGCTCGACATCCTGGGCCTCGTCCCCGACGACATCGACCCGGCCTATCCGCCGAGGGAGTCGTTCGCCGGGAACTGGCATCCGATCCTTGTGCTCTCCGATCTCGATCTCTTCCACCAGTTCCGCTTCTCACCGGCGGTCGTGGCCGAGCTCGCCGCAGAACAGGGATGGACCGGCACGGTCACCGTCCTGCACGCCGACGGCGACGGCGAGTACCGTGCACGGAACCTCTTCCCGGTCGGACGCATCACCGAGGATCCCGCCACCGGCTCCGCCGCCGCATCCACCGGCGCGTATCTGCGTGCGATCGGACAGGCCCGCGCGGGGGACGTCATCCGCATCCGCCAGGGCGAGCACGTCGGCCGGCCGAGCCTCCTCACCGTCACGATCCCCACGGAGGGCGGGGTCGTGGTCTCCGGCAGCGCCGTGCGCCTCCCCTGACCGCGCCTCCCCCGGTCCTACCCGGTGTCGGCCCGCTGCACTTCCGTCGGCCCATCAGCCGCAGATCATCCGACAACGGTGGGTCGATCCGACGCGAGGAGCCACCGGGTCGGCCAATGTCACCCCTGTCGGCCCGTTCGCCCGAAACCATCCGACAAAAGTGGATCCACCCGACAGGATGAGCCATCGGCACCGAGCCAACACGCGCGGCATCCCCGGATGGATCGAGGCAGCCGAGCCGGCCGCGTCGGCCAATGTCACTCCTGTCGGCCCAGCAGCCCGAATCCATCAGACAAGAATGGATCCATCCGACCAGGATGAGCAATCGACGCATCGATCGATATCGACGTAGTCCCCAGCCAGGATGAGACAGGGGCGTCCGCATCGGCCCGATGCAAGACCGACAGCGGAGCCACCGGGTCGGCCCGCTTCACTCCCGTCGGCCCGTTCGCCCGAAACCATCCGACAAAAGTGGATCCACCCGACAGGATGAGCCATCGGCACTGAGCCAATGCGCGCGGCATCACCCGGACAAATCGAGGCAGCCGAGTCAGCCACGTCGGCCAATGCCACCCCTGTCGGCCCGACAGCCCGAATCTATCCGACAAAAGCGAAATCACCCGACAGGATGAGCGAGCTGCACTGAGCCAATGCGCACGGCATCACCCGGGCGAATCGAGTCAGCCACGTCGGCCAATGCCACCTCTGTCGGCCCAACAGCCCGAAACCACCCGACAAAAGTGGATTCATCCGACCAGGCGAACCGCCCGTCCGAGCCCTCCAGAAGCCCCGAACCCGAACCTCACCCGGCCCACAGCTAGGCCGGCAGGAAAACCCCGTCGAGGAATGCGGCGAGCTCGGCAGTCGCCTGCAGCGGCAGGATCGCGGCGACGTACTGGTCGGGGCGCACCACGACCACCACGCCGTCGCGGGAGAGCTCGCGCTCGACGAAGATGTCGGTGTCGGTCCAGACGCTCGGCGCGGCGGCGTAGACCTTCTCCCAGTCGGTGAGGCCGAGCGGCCCGGATCTGGGGAGGAAGACCTCGGGCACCGCGGTGATGTCCACGTCCTCAAACGGCTGCTGATAGATCGCCTTCACGTCGAACACCGCGTCGGGGTCGGCATCCGCCGGAGTGAATCGCGCGAGCGGCGACGAGGGCGACCCCATCCACTCCGCCCACGCACCCAACGCCGATGCCTCGCCCGCCGCGGGGGCGTCGGCGAAAGCGTAGACGCGCCACCGGCCGTCCGCGCGCGCATGATGTCCCAGGTGCACGGCGTTGCCGTCGCACACGCGGACGACCTCGGAGGACTTGAAGCGCTTCCCGAGCGGGAACCCGCCGGCCAGCTCCTGCCGGGACCTCGCGGCGATGATCGACGACGGCTCGTACCGCGTCATGAACCCGGACGGGAACTCGGCGGTCGCCAGATAGTAGTTCGCGAGCTCCTGCGGGTCCGAGATCTCCTCGGGCTTGCGCGCCATGAGGGATGACCACTCGCGGTCGAAGTCGATCAGCTGCTGCGCGACCGGCTGCCGCTCGGCCGAGTACGTCGCCAGCAGGGCCTCGGGGCTCCGACCGGTGAGCACGGCGCCCAGCTTCCACCCCAGGTTGAATCCGTCCTGCATCGACACGTTCATGCCCTGACCCGCTTTCGCGCTGTGCGTGTGGCAGGCGTCGCCGGTGAGGAACACACGGGGACCGCGGTCGGACTCCTCCGTCATGTCGTCGAAGCGGTCCGTCACCCGGTGCCCGACCTCGTAGACGCTGTGCCAGGCGACCTCCTTCACGTCGAGCGTGTACGGATGCAGGATGGCGTTGGCCTTCGCGATGATCGTCTCGATCGGGGTCTGACGCACCTGGTGGTCGTCGTCCTCCGGGACCTCGCCCAGGTCGATGTACATGCGGCTGAGGTAGCCGCCCTCGCGGGGGATGTGCAGGATGTTGCCCGCCTCGGAGTTGATCGCGCACTTGGTGCGCCAGTCCGGGAAGTCGGTGTTCACCAGGACGTCCATCACGCCCCAGGCGTGCGCGGAGGATCCGCCGAGGTGCCGGCGCCCGATCGCCTCGCGCACGCCGCTGCGCGCGCCGTCGCAGCCGACGACGTACTTCGCGCGCACGATCCGCTCCTCGCCCGCTCGCTCGCCTGCGACGTGACGGACCCGCACCTCCACCGGGTGCGTGCCGTCGCCCTGCACGGTGAGGCCGAGGAACTCGACGCCGTAGTCGGGGACGATCCGGCCCGGCCCGTGGGCCGCGGCCTCCGCGAAGTAGTCGAGAACCCGCGCCTGGTTCACGATCAGGTGCGGGAACTCGCTGATCTTGAACGCGTAGTCCTCCGTGCGCGCGGTACGGACGATGTTCTGCGGGTTCGCGGGATCCGGCCCCCAGAAGTTCATCCAGGCGATGTTGTAGGCCTCGGCGACGATCCGCTCGGCGAACCCGAACGCCTGGAACGTCTCGACGCTCCGCGGCTGGATGCCGTCGGCCTGACCGAGGACGAGGCGCCCGTCCCGCCGCTCGATGATGCGCGTGGAGACGCCGGGGAACTGCGACATCTGCGCGGCCAGCAGCATGCCGGCGGGGCCGGATCCGACGATCAGGACATCCGTCTCGTCGGGCAGCTCGGTCGGACGGTCCTCGCCGAGACCTGCCGGGGACTGGATGCGGGGATCGCCGGAGACGTACCCGTGGTGGTGGAACTGCATCGTCGTCGATTCCTTCCTGACGGCGCCGTCAGTGTGTGGTTCGTGCTGTGTGGTTCGGGGGTGCTGTGCGTGCGTATGGAGGTTGCGCTCACAGCCATTCGCGTTCTATATTCGAATACACCGTTCTACTATTGAATACAGGCTATCCAACGTCGGGCCGTCGATCAAGACGCTCCGGCCGGACAGGCTCGCGCCCAGGAGATCCATGACCGCTTCCGCCCCCGCCTCGCAGACACTGAGTCGCGGCATCCGGATCCTGGAGATCCTGGCGGACGCCCGCGGCGCCCTATCGATCGACGACCTCGCCGCACGTCTCGAGGTGCACCGGTCGATCGCCTACCGCCTGTTGCGCACCCTGGAGGACCACGGGCTCGTCACCCGCGACGCGGCGGGTCTCGTCGCCCTCGGCCCCCGCATGGCGGCGCTCGCCGCCGGCGTCTCGCACGACCTGCAGGCCGAGGCGCTCCCCGAGCTCACCGCGGTGGCGAACGAGCTCGGCATGACCTGTTTCCTCGCGGTGCTCGACGCCGAGGAGTGCATCACGCTCGTGAGCGTGGAGCCCCGCCACGCCGTCGCGAGCGTCGCCCAGCGACCGGGCGCCCGCCACCCCGTGACGGCGGGGGCGCCGGGGAAGGCGATCCTCGCCCAGCTACCGGACTCCGACGAGGCGTTCGGCACGACCGCGGCGCTGCGGGCCGAGATCGCCGTCGTCCGTGAGCGCGGCTTCGCGACGAGCCACGACGAGGTCATCCCCACCGTGCGATCGGTCGCCGTGCCGTTGAGCCTGCGCGGCGGGCGCCCGGCGTCGATCGCCGTCGTGCACGTCGCATCCGGGCACTCCGATGTCGCGATCGCGGACCGCCTGACCCTCTCGGCCCGGACGATCGCCGAAGCCCTGGGCGGCTGACCCCTCCGCCCCCGCGCTGTCGGTCGCATTCCGCCAGCTGCACGCCGCCAGCTGCACTCCGTTGGTCGCATTCCAGTGGCCGCATTCCAGTGGCCGCGCCCCGTCGACCGTTTTCCGTCGGTCGTGCTCCAGTGACCGCGCCCCTCGATCACATTCCGCCGATCACATTCCGTCGGCTCATCATCAATCCGTCGGCCAATCCGCTACCGAACGCCCGACAAAAGTGGATCGGGCCGACAGAAGTGAACCGGACCGACAGGGAACCGACCGGACGGAACCACCCACGGGAACCGCCCAGGCCAGCCCCAGGCCAGCCAGGACCAGCCCCGAACCGCCCCGGGCCCAGGACCACCCGCCGAACCACCCCGGGGTCACCCCCGAACCACCCGGACCACCCCCGAACCGCCCCGGACCCCGGACCACCCAGGATCACCCCCACACAGCCCCGGAATCAGGCCTTGGACAGGCCGTAGATCGGGCTCTTGGCCTGCTCGGCCTCGTGGTCGGGCCCGAGCGGGATGCCGGAGCGGTCACGCAGCAGCAGGGTGGCGATCAGTCCGATCACCGTCATCCCGGCCAGGTACCAGGTGACGGCCTGGGTGGAGCCGGTCGCCTGCACGATCGCCGTCGCGATGGTCGGCGCGAACGCCCCGCCGGCGATGGCGCCGATCGCATAGGAGATCGAGACGCCCGAGAACCGGATCGATGCCGGGAACAGCTCCGCATAGAGCGCCGCCTGCGGGCCGTAGGTGAAGCCGAGCCCGATGGTGAGGATCGCGAGGCCGGCGAACAGCAGGCCGATCTCTCCGGTGTTCACCAGCGGGAACAGCGCGAAGACTCCGCCGAGCTGCAGGATCCAGCCGATGACGTAGGTCGTGCGACGCCCGATCCGGTCCGACGCCCATCCGGCGAGGAGCGTGGAGAGGAGCCAGGTGACCGCGGATCCGGCGACCGCCCACAGGACGGGACCCCGGTCCAGCTTCAGGGCGCCCTCCGGGTTGGTGGCGTAGCCCTGGATGTAGCCGCCGGTCGTCATGTAGCCGACGGCGTTGTTGCCGGCGAAGACGAGCGCGGCGATGACCACCAGCAGGAGGTGCTTGCGGAAGAGCTCGACGATCGGCATCCTCGCTCCCTCCTTGCGCTCGGCGAGCTCGGTGAACACCGGGCTCTCCTCGACCTTGCGCCGCACGTAGTAGCCGATGAGGATCAGCACCACGCTGAGCAGGAACGGCACGCGCCAGCCCCAGGCGAGGAACTGGTCCCCCGGGGCGACGAGCGCCATGATCGCCATGACACCGGAGGCCAGCAGCAGTCCCAGCGGGACGCCGATCTGCGGCGAGGCGCCGAAGACGCCGCGCTTGGCCTTCGGGGCGTGCTCGACGGCCATCAGCACCGCGCCTCCCCACTCGCCGCCGGCGGAGATCCCCTGGAGGATCCGCAGCAGGACGAGGAGGATGGGCGCCGCGATCCCGATCGTCGTGTAGTCCGGGAGCACGCCGATGAGCGCGGTCGCGGCGCCCATCATGATCAGCGTCCACATCAGCACGGCCTTGCGCCCGACCTTGTCGCCGAAGTGCCCGGCGAGGAATGCGCCGAGGGGGCGGAAGAGGAAGCTCACGCCGACCGTCGCGAAGCCCACGAGCGCGCTGTTGGCGCCGAGCGGTGCGAAGAACAGCTGGCCGAACACGAGTCCGACCGCGGTGGCGTAGATGAAGAAGTCGTACCACTCCACGGTGGTGCCGACGACGGTGGCGAACACGACACGGCGCCGATCGGCCGATGTCGCGATGGTGCCGGTCGGGGTGAACCCGTCCTGTGACTGCCCGCTCATGGGGTGTCTCCTTTGCAAGTGACCTCATCGTCACGGCCTGCGGGATTGCTTGCCGGGGGTGGACACGATGATATACGATTTCAGATACAACGCCAAGGACGGAGCTGCCGCCCTGGTCTGATCCGCGAGGAGGCGCCCATGAACTCTCCGATCCCCCGGCCCGGAAAGATCGTCGCGATCCACCTGAACTACGTCTCCCGTGCCGATCAGCGGGGGCGACGGCCTGCGGCCCCCTCCTACTTCTTCAAGCCGGCCAGCTCCGTCGCCGGCACCGACGGCACGGTCGAGCGCCCCGCCGGCACCGAGCTCCTCGCCTTCGAGGGCGAGATCGCGCTCGTCATCGGCACCGCCGCCCGCCGGGTCTCGGCGGACGAGGCCTGGTCCCACGTCTCGCACATCACCGCGTCGAACGACCTCGGTCTCTACGATCTGCGGGCGAACGACAAGGGATCCAACGTCCGTTCCAAGGGCGGCGACGGCTACACCCCGCTCGGCCCCGTCCTCATCGACGCCGCGCTCGTCGATCCGGCGGCGCTCCGCGTCCGCGCCTGGGTCAACGGCGCGCTCCGGCAGGACGACACGACCGCGGGGCTGCTGTTCCCGCTCCCCCAGCTCGTCGCGGACCTCTCCCAGCACTTCACGCTGGAGCCGGGGGACGTCATCCTCACCGGCACCCCTGCGGGCTCCAGCGTGATCGTGCCCGGCGACGTCGTCGAGATCGAGGTCGACGCCCCCGACAGCCCGGACGTCCCGTCCTCCGGGCGACTGCGCACCACGGTCGTCCAGGGCGAGGTCCCCTTCGACCCGGCGCTCGGCTCCCTCCCCGCCGTGGACGACCTGCAGCGCGCCGAGGCCTGGGGTTCGCGCGAGAGCGCAGGGCTTCCGGCTGAGGGTTCGTGCGAGAGCGCAGGGCTCCCGGCGGAGAGCTCCCGCGAAGCCGCGGCCCCCGCCCTCTCCCCTGAGCTCCGCGCGAAGCTGACGGCGGCGCCCACCGCAGGCCTCTCGGCCCAGCTGCGCAAACGGGGGATCAACGCGTGCGTCATCGACGGGGTCGCGGCGAACCGCCCCGGCCTCAAGCTCGTCGGCACCGCCAAGACCCTCCGTTTCGTCCCCGGTCGCGAAGACCTCTTCGCCAGCCACGGCGGCGGCTACAACGCCCAGAAGCGCGCCTTCGACGCCGTCGCGGAGGGCGAGGTGATCGTGATCGAGGCCAGGGGCGAGACCGGCTCCGGCACCCTCGGCGACATCCTCGCCCTCCGCGCCAAGGCCCGCGGTGCGGCGGGGGTGGTGACCGACGGCGGCGTGCGCGACTACGACGCCGTCGTCGAGATCGGCCTTCCGGTCTTCTCCCGCGGAGCGCACCCCTCCGTCCTCGGCCGGCGTCACGTGCCGTGGGACGTCGACGTCACGATCGCCTGCGGCGGCGCCACCGTGCAGCCGGGCGACGTGATCGTCGGGGACGGCGACGGGGTGATCGTGATCCCGCCGTCGATCGCGGAGGAGGTCGCCGACGCCGCCATCGCCCAGGAGGAGGAGGACGCCTGGATCGCCGAGCAGGTCGCCGCCGGCCACCCCGTCGACGGGCTGTTCCCGATGAACGCCGACTGGCGTGCGGCCTACGAGGCGGCGAAGGAGCGTCGATGACGATCGTGCAGGAGGGCAGCAAGTCGGAGCAGGCGTACGCCTGGATCCGCGACCGCATCGCCGGCCACGCCTTCGGCCCCGGCTACCGACTGGTCCTCGGGCCGATCGCGGAGGAGCTGGGGATGAGCGTCGTGCCGGTGCGCGAGGCGATCCGGCGCCTGGAGGCGGAGGGGCTCGTGACCTTCGAGCGCAACGTCGGCGCGCGGGTCTCGCTCGTCGACGAGGTCGAGTACGCGCACACGATGCAGACCCTCGGGCTGGTCGAGGGCGCGGCGACCGCGCTGTCGGCGCCGTTCCTCGATCGGGAGTCGCTCGACCGCGCCCGCGAGGTCAACGACCGGATGGGGCACCTGCTCGGAGACTTCGACCCGCACGCGTTCACCGAGCTCAACCGGCAGTTCCACTCCGTGCTGTACGAGCCCTGCCCCAACCCGCACCTGCTCGACCTGGTGCACCGCGGGTGGGCGCGGCTGTCCGGCATCCGCGACTCCACCTTCGCCTACGTCCCCGGGCGCGCGCGGCACTCGGTGGAGGAGCACGCGCAGATCCTCGACCTCGTCCGCGCCGGGGCCGACCCGCTCGAGATCGAGCTCGCCGCCCGCAACCATCGCTGGCGGACGATGGACGCCTTCCTGACCGCCCGGCACACCGAGACGGCACCCCCGACCGCGAGAACCACCGCCTGACCGCGAGAACGACAGAAGGACGATGATGACCGACGCCTACATCCCGGCAGACCTGCCGGAGAAGATCCAGCACTACATCGACGGCGAGTTCGTCGACTCCCTCGACGGCGACACGTTCGAGGTGCTCAACCCCGTCACCAACGAGACCTACGTGCACGCCGCGGCCGGCAAGAAGGCCGACGTCGAGCGTGCGGTCGCCGCCGCCCGGCGCGCGTTCGAGGAAGGCCCGTGGCCGCGGATGGTCCCCCGCGAGCGCAGCAGGGTCCTGCACCGGATCGCCGACATCGTCGAGTCGCGGGACGCGCGCCTCGCGGAGCTGGAGTCCTTCGACTCCGGCCTGCCGATCACGCAGGCGCTCGGCCAGGCCCGCCGCGCCGCGGAGAACTTCCGGTTCTTCGCCGACCTGATCGTCGCCCAGGCCGACGACGCCTTCAAGGTCCCCGGCCGCCAGATGAACTACGTCAACCGCAAGCCGATCGGCGTCGCCGGCCTCATCACGCCGTGGAACACGCCGTTCATGCTGGAGTCCTGGAAGCTCGGCCCGGCGCTCGCGACCGGCAACACCGTGGTGCTCAAGCCCGCCGAGTTCACGCCGCTGTCGGCATCGCTCTGGGCCGGGATCTTCGAGGAGGCGGGGCTCCCCCGCGGCGTGTTCAACCTCGTCAACGGCCTCGGCGAGGACGCCGGTGACGCGCTCGTCAAGCACCCCGACGTGCCGCTGATCTCGTTCACCGGCGAGAGCCGGACCGGGCAGATCATCTTCGGCAACGCCGCCCCCTTCCTCAAGGGCCTGTCGATGGAGCTCGGCGGCAAGAGCCCCGCCGTGGTGTTCGCCGACGCCGATCTGGACGTCGCGATCGACGCCTGCATCTTCGGCGTGTTCTCCCTCAACGGCGAGCGCTGCACCGCGGGCTCGCGCATCCTCGTCGAGCGCTCGGTGTACGACGATTTCGTGGAGCGCTACGCCGCGCAGGCGAAGCGCGTGAAGGTCGGCCATCCGCACGACCCCGCCACCGAGGTCGGCGCGCTCGTGCACCCGGAGCACTACGACAAGGTGATGAGCTACGTCGAGATCGGCAAGACCGAGGGCCGCCTCGTCGCCGGCGGCGGACGTCCCGAGGGCTTCCCGACCGGCAACTACGTCGCCCCGACCGTGTTCGCCGACGTCTCCCCGGACGCCCGGATCTTCCAGGAGGAGATCTTCGGCCCTGTCGTCGCGATCACCCCCTTCGACACGGAGGAGGAGGCGCTCGCCCTCGCCAACAACACCCGGTACGGGCTCGCCGCCTACATCTGGACGAACGACCTCAAGCGCGCGCACAACTTCGCGCAGTCGGTCGAGGCCGGGATGGTGTGGCTGAACTCCAACAACGTGCGCGACCTCCGCACGCCGTTCGGCGGCGTGAAGGCCTCGGGCCTCGGACACGAGGGCGGCTACCGCTCGATCGACTTCTACACCGACCAGCAGAGCGTGCACATCACGCTCGGCGCCCCTCACAACCCGACGTTCGGCAAGCAGGACCGCTGACCCCGCTTCCCGTCGCGATCTCTGCCGCCCACCGCACGTCGATGCGGCAGAGATCGCGACGGGAGCATCCGACGCTCAAGCAAGGACGCTGACATCATGACCAACCGTGAAGAAATGACCCTCACCTCCTCGGGCTACTACGTCTCGCAGGAGGCCCCGATCCGCTCGGACAACCCGGTGCCGACCCCGGCCGCGACGCCGCCGGACATCCTCCGCTGCGCCTACATGGAGCTCGTGGTTACGGATCTCGCCGCCTCGCGGCAGTTCTACGTCGACGTGCTGGGTCTGTACGTCACGGAGGAGGACGACGAGGCGGTCTACCTCCGCTCGACGGAGGAGTTCATCCACCACAACCTCATCCTCCGCAAGGGCCCCGTCGCCGCGGTGGCCGCGTTCTCGTACCGCGTGCGGACGCCTGCGGACCTGGACCGGGCCGTGGAGTTCTACACCGAGCTCGGCTGCGACGTCCGGCGCGCGGAGTCCGGCTTCGTCAAGGGCATCGGCGACTCGGTGCGCGTGGTCGACCCGCTCGGCTTCCCGTACGAGTTCTTCTTCCAGACCGAGCACGTCGAGCGGCTCTCCTGGCGCTACGACCTGCACACCCCCGGCGAGCTCGTGCGCCTGGACCACTTCAACCAGGTGACCCCGGACGTCCCCCGCGCCGTGCGCCACTACCAGGACCTCGGCTTCCGGGTGACGGAGGACATCCAGGACGAGGAGGGGACGGTGTACGCCGCCTGGATGCGCCGCAAGCCCACCGTGCACGACACGGCGGCGACCGGAGGCGACGGCCCCCGCATGCACCACGTCGCCTTCGCCACGCACGAGAAGCACAACATCCTCGCGATCTGCGACAAGCTCGGCGCCCTCCGCCGCTCCGACGCGATCGAGCGCGGACCCGGCCGCCACGGCGTCTCGAACGCGTTCTACCTCTACCTGCGCGACCCCGACGGCCACCGGGTCGAGATCTACACGCAGGACTACTACACCGGCGACCCCGACAACCCCGTCATCACCTGGGACGTGCACGACAACCAGCGCCGCGACTGGTGGGGGAACCCGGTCGTGCCGTCCTGGTACACCGAGGCCTCGCTCGTGCTCGACCTCGACGGCAACCCGCAGCCGGTGATCGCCCGCACCGACAGCAGCGAGATGGCCGTGACCATCGGCGCGGACGGCTTCTCGTACACCCGCAAGGCCGAGGGTGAGGAGCCCATGCCGGAGTGGAAGCAGGGCGAGTACAAGCTCGGCCACCAGCTCTAGCCGGCGGCCCGTCCGGGGAATCGGTGGGCCGGGTCCGGGCGGGGTCCGGGTCCGGGTCCGGGTGGGTCCGTCTGGATCGGGACCGGGTCGAGACCGTCCGGGTCGGGACCGTCCGGGTCGGGACCGTCCGGGACCGGTCGGCATGCCTCAGCTGGCGGGACCGGGGGGCATGCGTTACCTGCATGGAGATCCCCCGGATGGCGGACCATTCAGAACGACCACTCCCGCCACGCGAGGAAACTCCCGCCACCCGTCCGCAGGCAGCCCCACCGTGTCCCACTTTTGGCGCACCATGTCCCACTCTCTGTCCTCCAGCCCCGAATCGACGACCAGAAGTGGGACACGGACGCCGGACACGGACGCCGAACACGGACATAGACCGCAGGCCCCGCCCCGCCAAGGGTGCGAACCGAGACCGTATGAGAAAGGATGGCCCCATGCTCACCCCCGAGACCATCGCGCAGATCGCCGCGGAGCTGGCCGAGGCCGATCGCGCCCACAGCGTCATCCCGCGCATCACGGCACGGTATCCGGATGCCACCGTCGAGGACTCCTATGCGATCCAGGGCGTGTGGCGAGATGCGCAGATCGAGGCGGGGCGCCGTCTCGTCGGGCGCAAGATCGGCCTGACCTCCAAGGCGATGCAGCAGGCCACGGGCATCACCGAGCCCGACTACGGCGTGATGTTCGACGACACCGTGTGGGAGAACGGCGCGCAGATCCCGTTCGACGACTTCTCCAACGTGCGCATCGAGGTCGAGCTCGCCTTCGTCCTGAAGGAGCCGCTGGAGGGACCGCACTGCACGCTCTTCGACGTGCTGCGCGCGACGGAGTACGTCACCCCCGCCCTCGAGGTGCTCAACTCGCACATCGAGCTCGAGGGCCGGACGATCGTCGACACGATCTCGGACAACGCGGCCTACGGCGGCATGGTGCTCGGCGGCATCCCGATGCGGCCGGACCAGATCGACCTGCGCTGGGTGTCGGCGATGCTCTACCGCAACGAGACGATCGAGGAGACGGGCGTCGCCGCCGGCGTCCTCAACCATCCGGCCACGGGCGTCGCGTGGCTGGCGAACAAGTTCCACCAGCACGGCGCACGGCTGGAGGCCGGCGAGATCATCCTGGCGGGGTCCTTCACCCGGCCGATGTGGGTCTCGCGCGGCGACAGCGTGCTGTGCGACTACGGACCGATGGGAACCATCACATGCCGCTTCATCTAGACCCGTCCTTCCGCGAGCGGCTGTCCAGCGCTGCCCGACCGCTGATCGGCATGTGGGCGTGCTCGGGCAGTCCGCTCGTGACCGAGGTCGCCGCGGGCTCCGGGCTCGACTGGCTGCTGATCGACATGGAACACTCCGCGAACACCCTGGAGTCGGTCCTGGTGCAGCTGCAGGTCGCCGCCGCGTACCCGATCGTGCCGGTCGTCCGGGTGCCCTTCAACGACGTCGTGGCGATCAAGCAGGTCCTCGACCTCGGCGCCCAGAACCTGCTGGTGCCGATGGTGTCCTCCGCCGAGGAGGCCCGTGCCGCCGTGCGCGCCGTGCGCTATCCGCCCGACGGGGTCCGCGGGGTCGGCAGCGCCCTCGCCCGGAGCGCCCGGTGGAACCGCGTCGACGGATACCTGCAGGACTCCGCCCTGCACACGTCGCTCACGGTGCAGGTCGAGAACGCGGCTGGCGTCGAGGCGGCCGCCGAGATCGCCGCCGTCGACGGGGTCGATGCGGTCTTCGTCGGCCCGTCCGACCTCGCCGCGTCCCTGGGGCATCTCGGCCAGCAGACGCATCCGGAGGTGCTGGACGCCGTCGCACGTACCTTCGCCGCGGTGAAGGCCGCGGGCAAGCCCGTCGGCGTCAACGCCTTCGATCCGGTCGCTGCCGATGCCTACATCGCCCAGGGCGCCGACTTCGTGGCCGTCGGCGCAGACGTCGCCCTCCTCGCCCGGGCCTCCGAGTCCCTCGCCGCACGCTTCATCCCCGCCTCCGACGGAACCGATCGCGAGAGCTACTGACCCCCGGGGCTCCGATCGGGTGACTCACGGCCCGACATGTTCCGTGGGCTTCCGTGACGTTCCGTGGATCGTCCGGGACCGATTCCTCACTCGGCCGTGCACACCTGCACGATCCCGGCACGGGTGCATGACAAATCACCCGGATCCGTCGTGCATCCGTGCCACCGTCGTGCATCCGTACTATCACGATGCCCACCCGCAACATTCCTCTGCCCGTGTACACCTCGGCCGCGCACACCTGCACGATCCCGGCACGGGTGCACGACAAATCACCCGGCCCCGTCGTGCACCCGTGCCATCGTCGTGCACCCGTGCAATGACGGCACCCCGCCCCCGCCTACCCGCGGTCTCCGCCCACCCGCACACCCATCGCGCCTCGCCCGTCAACCACCTCCCCGATAGGCTGGTCGGTCATGAGCGCGAGCAGGACGATCTGATGCGGGGGCTCGCGGCTCTCGGCGACCGCGGCTTCCGGTGGTTCTTCCTGGCGAGGGCGCTCACGCTCATCACCGGGTCGATGTCGTCGATCGCACTCGCCTTCGCCGTGCTGGAGATCGACAACAACGCCGGATCCCTGTCGATCGTGCTGACCGCCTACACGGTCGCCAACATCGTGTTCCTCCTCCTCGGCGGGGTGGTCGCCGATCGTCTGCCGCGCGCGCTCATCATCCAGAGCTGCTACGTGATCGACATCCTCTCGATCGGCGCGATGGCAGCCCTGATGTTCAGCGGGAGCGCGACCGTCCCGCTCCTCGCGGCGCTGGCCTCGCTCAACGGCGCCTCGTCGGCGTTCGTGATGCCGGCGATGCAGGGGATCATCCCGCAGCTCACCACCCCGGCCCATCTGCAGCAGGCCAACGCCATGCTCTCCTTCGTGCGTTCGGCTGTGACGATCATCGGACCGGTGATCGCCGGGGTCCTCGTGGCCACCGCGGGACCGGCCTGGGCGATGGTCGTGCAGGCCGCGGGCTGGGCGTTCGCGATCCCGCTCCTCGCGATGGTCCGCCTCCCACCTCCCGTCCGCGGCGAGCGGACCTCGATGGTGCGCGACCTGCACGATGGCTGGCGCGAGTTCTGGATGCGACCGTGGCTGTGGACGGTCGTCCTGGCGTTCATGGTCCTCAACGCCGTGCACATCGGGGCCTGGGGCGTCGCAGGCCCCTACATCGCCCGGAACGAGCCGCTCCTCGGGATCGCAGGCTGGGGATGGGTGCTCAGCGCGGAGGGCGCAGGCGTGCTGGTGATGACGCTCATCCTGATGTGGGTGCCGCTGCGTCGACCGCTGCGGCTCGGCATACTCGGGATGGCGTTGTTCGCGATCCCGCTCGCCCTGCTCGGCCTGCATCCGGCCGTGGTGCTCGTCGCGATCGCCGCCTTCATCGCCGGGGCCGGGATCGAGGTCTTCAGCACCGGTTGGAACGTGGCGATGATGGAGAACATCCCGCTCGATCGCCTCTCGCGCGTCTCCAGCTACGACATGCTGGGGAGCTTCGTCGCGATGCCGGTCGGAACCCTCGTCTTCGGCTGGCTGATCAGCAGGGTCGATCCGACGACCCTCCTCCTCGGGTCGGCGGTCGACTACGCGACGGTCGCGCTGGCGACGGTGCTCGTGCCGAGCGTGTGGCGGATGGGCAGGGTGCCGAGCGCGGTCGAGCGCTGACCGGCCTGGCGTTTTCATAGCTTGGCGGGCGAGACTGTCGCCATGAGCTTCGACGTCCTCGCTCCCCTCGCCGACCGTGCCGCCCTCTTCGTCGCCCTCCGTCAGGACGCCCTGGTCGCCGCGACCGACGCCCTCGGCGAGCACCGCTGGGACGCCGACATCGCCGCGGGGACGCTGACCTTCTCGGCGAAGGACGATCCGAGCAGGCAGCTCGCGACCAGGGCGCACCTCGTCGCGACGATCGCGCCCGGCCCGAGGTCGCTGCTCTGGGCCTGGGCGCATCCTCAGGGCGACGGCGCCGGCGTCTCCGCGGCATTGCGCGACTACGGCACGACGCACGGGATCGCCGCGCTGTCCGAGGCCGAGCTGCCCCTCCCGACCGACATCGGCGAGGACGTGGACGGCTGGATCGAGCAGGCAGCGCACGAGGTCGGAGCGGTCGCGGTGGAGATCACCGGACGCTCCCCCTATTACTCGGCGCCGGTCGGCGGCGGCACGCGAGCCGTGTTCGTGCTGGACGCCCCGCTCCCGCCGCTCACCGTCGCGGCTGCGGTCACCGCGCTCCCCCGGATCCTCGCCGCTGTCACGCCCACGGACCCCCGGACCTCGGTGTGGGACCTCGCCCGCCTCGCGGGCTGGAACCTGCAGTGGACAGACGAGGCCTACTCCGGCGCGATCGTCTCCGACAGCTCCGGATCCGCGACCTTCCGCTTCGACGAGCAGGCCCGCATCGCCGGAATCGAGAGCACGCTCACCGGAGCGCCGCAGGGCTGAGAGCTGTCGCTACTTCCGGGCGGATACAACCGAGAGAAGAATCCGGACGCAAGAGGCGCGCAAACGACAATGACAGAGCCAAAGATGGCCACGACGGCAACAACGGCGAGAATCACGATCGTTGCCACTGCCTTCTTCACTGACAGACCGTCTCCCTACGCTGGAATCACGGCAATCTAGTCTGTGGCAAACATGACAAGGTTTCCGTCGCAGAGCTCCTGCCCTACACTGTGCCAGTCATACGTACCAAACCTGCCAAGACGAGGAATAATAAGAACATTTCCACCGGGATATGTGACAACAATTCTCCCGCGATCATCACTCGCCCATTTCGCGTCACCAGAGTACAACTCACCCGACGCCGCCACGCATTTCTCCTTGCCCGAGGCACGAATTTCACCTCCAGGCGCGTCCCGCAACGAGGCCGAGCCGTCCTCGTATAGCGTGACCCGAACATCTTTCCAAGGCTCGCTATCCTCATAGTAGGCGATCCGCCACACAACTGGATACTTCATCTGCTCATCAAAGGCCGAACGCGATGATTGAGGCGCGAAAAGTATCGCGAGAATGGACATCGCGAGAATGGGCGGCCCTAAGATAATTGCGACGAGTAGCCACCATCGCCTCTTCATCTCATCACCAATCCACTGGAGAGTAAAGTTTCACAAACCATCCGCATCGCCTCTTGTCGGAGCGCTTCCGGCACTGGCAGCCTCTTCTACTGACCACTCATCCCGCAGGGAGTCGATCCGATTTGTCCGTCTTCGTATAGGTAGTCGTCCGGACCAAGCCTTCCAAGATCCAGCCGACTGAAGTACGGCCAAACATACTGAAATTCGCGACTACCGTCGACTCGATATCCGATGCGAACAGTGAAGTTCTCGTACTCTTCCACATCCGGCAAAGCGCTCAGGGTGGAAAAGTTCATACCTCCAAAAGGAACACCCAGCTCGATCGTTCCTCCATCACCTATCCGTTCCGTAGGCGAGGAAGCGAACGTCTCCATCGACGTGACCCAGTCCGCGCCTTCCTCGCGATAGCTTACAGATATTCCAGTCACCTCCACCGGCCCGACACACAACGCGGCCTCAAGTCCGCTCGACGTCTTATGCAGAGAGACCGGACGCACAGGGCCAGGGAGACAACCCGTGAGTGCAAGAGAAGCCAGAGAAGCGAGAGCCGTCGTCGACAACACGCGATAGATTCCCCTGGAAGAGTGTATTCTCATGCTACCTGTTACCCCCGCGCACTGGCCATTCCACATGGATCCTCGGAAACTGTACCCTCTGCCCATATCCATTTCCCTGCCGGCCAGCTTTCGAACCTCTCTCCATCAGACGATCTGAATCCAGCCATAAGTGAGCCCCGCTCAGAATACGAATCTTCGTATGTCACGATGATCCCAATCCGTGTCACGCCGTCGAGCTCACGCAACTTCGCTATGTCACCGCTTTCGATCCGCCAGCCGTCCACCAGATCATCAAGGGCCAACGAGCTCCGATCCTCTAGGACTTCATTGCCATATACCTCCAGTACGAGCTCCTCCGCATAGAACACTTTCAAGCTGGTAACCTCAGCCGTTCGAGCACACCAGCTCATGGCAAGTGAGTCACCAATCTTGCCTGCCGAAATTGGAACGTCGAGGGGAACACCGGGAAGAAGCCAACACGAGGTCAACCCAACAAGCAATAGTCCAGAGAGCATGGATACTACCGCCGCCCTCTCGAAACGGTCTAGCATTTGCGCCCTCCTGTCGTGATTCGTGGCACGCCGGACCGGAGTCTCAGTCGCGAGCCTCAGCTCGAAGCAAGAAGAGGTTGTCTTTCTCGCTTATACTGTCCGGATCCCCAATGCCAAGAATAAGAGATATGCTTCCGTCCGGAAGCTCCCAAGCGATCATGTTGACACTGCCCATGCACGGCTGTTTAAAGGAAATCCATATGTACTCTGGATACTTATCTCTAGTTTTCCAACTCCCCGAGTACGATCCCCGATCCGACCAATCAATCCCCTCCGTATTTCGCAAATGTGCGTCGTAACATGCAAGCTGGTTTGGCCAACCTGTTCCGGTAGCTAAACCGTCAGCGTCCAGTCGCAGCGTCGCCGCCCCAGGGTCATCTTTCACAACCCAACTGCCCACGATGTCTTCTTTAGTTACTTCGCGCGCGGGCCCTGATGCATCAGAACAACCAGTGACGAGAAGCAGGAACGCGCCCACACAAGCCAGAAAAGCTAATCGAGCTTTCATCCGCACTCCGTCCAAATCATTGCCCACCATGCATCCGTTGATAGATCGCCTCGCCTACTATTTCGCCTTCCGCGGTCGCATCAAGCCAGAACACACCTAAATCGGTCTCATATGGATCCTCGAGCGCCGACCAGTCCTTAGCGAGCCCCCCAAGGAGATCACCCACGAGGACGTGGTTCGAATCCGAGGAACGGTATTCCGAAGGTAATGAGTCCAAACAAGATGCATATACATCCAACCATGACAACGACCCAAGGCCCCGATCGTGGCGGAAAGAAAAAATCGGTCTTTAAACACCCGACGACTAGCGAAAATGTAGAAGCGAAAAATCGGTCGATGCGCGGAGATAATAACAATGCCGACAACAATAAAGACTATAGCTGGCAAGAGATTTCTGAAGATCTGACTATCTATCATGACCAGGATCCCGTCACACTACATCCGCCTCCAAATCCGGTGGAGATTCCACTTCTCAGAGCAGCTTTCACTCGAATCCCTCCTCCGTCACCGAGTCCCACTAGATAGCGCTGCTGCACAACTGCCATTCACCAGGAAACCTGGAACACTTGGAGTTGCAGCTCCTACGTGAAGCAAGAGAAGGACGTGGATCCTCATTCACTCATCTTTCGCGCCGATCCTGCGTCTATCCGTGATTCGCAAGAATGATCGAAACACCCTCAACGTCATGATTGAAAAAAGCGCGCCTCCAACCCCGGATGCCACAAAGAAGAGGATACTTTGCGGATATGTCCAGACCGCCAGAAAGCTAAGAGGAGATGCGATCAACGGACCAGAGGATGCTGCCATGAAGATGCGATCGACGCGCTTGCGAAACAACCAAACAGCAAAGACACTGATTGGCGAGACGACAAGCATTCCAAAAACGGCACTTCCGAGCGCATAGGATTGAAAGGTTCCTTGCTCAATCGCGTAGCTTAGAGAAATGTCTCCAAACCGATAGATATAGAATGCATATCCGATTCCGAGTACCGCCCCAAATAGGGTATTTGCCACCACTATGGACAATGTTGTGGATATCCATCGCACGCGAAAACCTCTGCTCGTACTCACTATCTTGGATTCCGCGCGGCCGTTTGATCCCGAAGATTCTGCCGCCCGGTGTAGGCGGGAGCGCGGGCCAAACACAGCCCCCGCCCCTCTGCGCCTATGCCCCATGCCCTTGACCCAGTCCTTTTCTCGCCGCAACTACTTCCGACTCGAACCGCAGCTACCGATTACCCACGAGGACGTGGTTCGAATCCGAGGAACGGCAATAGAATCAAGACAAGGCCAAGGAGAATCCAAAGACAGCCGACCATTACAATGACCCATGGACCGGTCCTAACCGCGAAGAACATATCGGCCTCATCTTTGAATGCCTTACGCCCCGCCTTTTCAATGGCATCGTGAATCGGACGATGAGCCACGGCAAAGATAATGCCAACAACTATAAGACATATAGCAGGAATCAAGCTCCCGTTCATCTGAACTTCCACCCCATCTTGCCAACTGAAATTGGAACGTCGCGGGAAACACCAGGAAGATACCAACAGGCAGTCGGCCCGACCAGCAATAGTCCAGAGGACATGGATACTACCGCCGTCTTTTCAATACGGTCTAGCATTTACACCCTCCTACCGTGATCCGTGGCGCACTGGGGCGGGGTCTTAATCGCGAGTCTCAGCTCGAACCAAGAAGATATTGTCTTTCTCGCTTATGCTATCTGGATCCCCAATGCCCAGCTTAAGAACTATGCTTCCGTCCGGAAGCTCCCAGGCAATCACGTTAACACTGCCGATGCACGGCTGCCTAAGAGAAATACCTATGTGCTCTGGATACTTATCTCTAGCTTTCCAACTCCCCGAGTAAGATCCGCGATCGGACCAGTCAATCCCCTCCGTATCTCGCAAATGTGCGTCATAACATGCAAGCTGGTTTGGCCAACCCGTCCCAGTAGCTAGTCCTCCGGCATCCAGTCGCAGCGTCGCCGCCCCAGGGTCACCTTTCACAACCCAACTGCCCACGATGTCCTCCTCGGACACATCGCGCGCGGGCCCCGATACATCAGAACAACCCGTGACGAGAAGCAGGAACGCGCCCACACAAGCCAAAAGTGGGCCTCGTGCGCTCCCAGCACGACCTGGATCAAGAGCGGCCGTCGAGTATCTCATAGACCCGAGAACATACGTCGGTCCCACCATTTCACACCTTCGTCGCAGGTATATGTTGTCAACGAATCCCAATGAGCGATCGAGAATCTTTCCAGGCGCGCAGCCACGACCATTTCACCATCCTTGGTTCGAATTACAATCGTATTGCCGTCGACAAATGCCCAGGTAGCTGCCGAATCTGTTACCGCCACCACACCTTGTTGGCCATCAAGACACACTGTCGTGGATTGGGTCTGCCCGAGAACGCCAACATCGACAGCAGAAACTTGTGCCGAGCGATCGGCGTTCAGAACAATCCAGGCATCGAGTAGATGTGCGCCGTTATCGGGGTCAACGAGTCGATATGTCGCAGGAAGCTGCATACCCTCCGGACTGTAAAAACTCCAGCGCACCCATCCGTACCAAATGACGGCGAGAATTGCCGCGATGAGTCCTAGGGTGAAGACAACAAAGACCCAAACGCGACCGAACTGAAGACGCTTACCGTGGATCACAACCAATAACTCCTTCTAGAAGGTGCTCCAACTGGTCCTGCCAACCACCTATCCTGTACCCAACGGCGTTGTCTTGCGAAGGAAGGCATACGGAGTCGGGAAACCGTCCAGATCAGCACCTGGAGGGTAAAATCCGATCTCAAGATCACCACCCCTAGTCTCCTCCAATATTCCGAATGCAGTTGCCGCCGCACATTCGCCACCAAATCTCAAGGACATAGTTTGGGCCGCTCCAGGTTCCGATACCGACCACGTACCCGTAAACGACACATGCTCACTACCACCCTCCTGCTTTCTGCACATCAGACTTCTGGGCCATGAACGTGCTTCAAGACTGCCATCTTCATTTAGAGTGACAGAGCTCTCCTCGTCGACCGATACAGTCCATTCGCCGACAAGGTCACTAGCGTGAGCCCTTTGCACCGACGACCTCTCCCGGCTACAAGCACTAAGAGAAGCCATAAGACCAACTACTGCTAGGGCACACACGATTCGCACAACCCTATTTCTTATCATCCAACGGTCTCAATCGATCGACTGGGCTTACAATAGCGAACCACCCACAGTTTTGCCGCAAGGGAGGTGAATTGCTAACTACTTTCGAATGGAAATGACCGAAAAACTAATCGGATCCTGTCCGCAGATGGGCAATGTAGCTTCACTCCAATCGACGGAGCCAAACTTTCCGTTATCCGGAAATATGATCGAATCCCCTGTCTCAGAATGAATTCTGATACTGGCACCGTTCTGTTCCCACTGAACGCGTCCTTGAACCAATTCCCGTACTCGACGGACACATACCGTCTGATCTTCCTGTCGATCCACGGAACCCACAATGAGATTGGCAACTTCGGCGTTACCATTCTCGCTTATCTGTATGGACATCTCCTTTTCTATTGAACCATCCGAAATCCAGGTTATCGGAAATTCCAATTGATCGCCAGGAGAATCTAGGCGCAATATAGGCGCCCGAACTGCGATAAAAGTAACAAAAATCGCCACTACAGCAACTATTGAAATAGTCAACAGCGCGACTATTACTTTCTTCATTTCGTGTCGACCGGGACCCACGCACCGCCCTGATCGACTCGGACGGGGACCGTCGACTCCTCGAGCTGCATCGTCCCATCCGGGAGCGCGGTCGTCAGCGTCGTCGGCGTCGTCAGCTCCTCGACCACCGCCGGCTCCCCCGAGGAGACGGCCAACGCGGTCGCCTCGACCGAGGCCCGATCCGCCTCCGACGACTCGGATACCGCGTCAGAGGGGACCTCGGTCGCGCGGGCCGCCGCCAGCTCCCTGGTCAGCGGTGACGGGGAAACAGGCACCGCCTCTGCGGGGCTCGCCGCGAGGACGGCGGCGAGCGATGCGGCGACGATGGCGTACACGGGCTTGGCGCGCATGGCACCCCTTCTGCACCGTGCGAGACGGCGACGAGAACCGACCGCCCGATGGGCGGCGCGAACGAGAAAACCTTCGTTCGACGATGGACTCTCGTATCGGTCATCTGTTCTGCGCGCGTGTCGTCTTCAGCAAGCCGCTCGTCGATGTCCGAAGAATGGCATAAGGACGCGAACCGGCACGACCATCGGCCGGACGGGGCGGCGCGACCCGTCGTCTGCGGCGACGAGTTCCGCGGAAAATCGGGAGAATCGTGACTCCAGGCGCTGAGGATTACCTGCGTAGTCCCCCTTAGTGGGTGTGCGGAGGACGGTTCCCGACCGTTGACGACTTCCTGGCGCACCGTCGCGGTGACCGCCGCAGGCTCGCTATCGTGGGGCGGGTGTGTCGACACACGTCGAGGCAGCGCACAACGCACCGCCTCTCTCATCGGACCGAAGGAGTTCCGTGATTTCCGTGTACCCCCGCCGTGCGCTCGCCGGCCTCACCCTCGTCGCGGCCACGGCCGCGGCCGTCCTCGCCGGGGCGCCATCCGCCCTGGCCGCCCCGGAGAACGCACCGCCGGACACCCCGTATCAGCCGACCGTCGTGGACGGCGAGGCGCAGGCGACCCTCGACCCCAACGACGTGACGAAGAGCGAGATCTGGATCAAGACCTCCGTCGACACCGACCACGACGGGGCGCCGGACGAGCTGTACGCCGTCCTGCAGGTCCCGAACGTCGCGAAGGACGGGGCGAAGGTCCCCACCGTCATCGCGGCCAGCCCCTACTACGGCGGGATCAAGGCCGTGCCGCAGCACGACCCCTACCGTGAGCTCTGGGATCCGAGCCAGCCGGTCCCCGAGCCGGCCTTCGGCACCTGGAACCGTCCGGGCGACGCAGACTCCGACTATCCGTCCCCTCGAGGGACGTACTGGCTGTCGCGCGGATTCGCGTTCATGGCGGTCTCCACGCTCGGCACGAACCTGTCCTCCGGGTGCCCGCAGATGCTCAACCGGGACGAGGCGGAGGCGAACAAGGCCGTCATCCAGTGGCTGACGGGCGAGGCGGGCGTCACCGCTCGTGACGCCTCGGGAAACCCCGTCACGGCCGCCGACTGGTCGGCGGGCAAGGTCGGCATGACCGGCACGTCCTATGACGGGGCGTTGCCACTGCTCACCGCCACCACCGGCGTCGAGGGCCTCGAGGCGATCGCGCCGATGGCTCCGGTGTCGAACTTCTACGACTACTACCACGTGGCCGGCGGCATGTACGGGCCGCAGGGGTACCAGGGCGAAGACCTGGACAACTACGTCCTCGCCCTCCTCACCGACGACCAGGACATCGCGACGTGCACCGGGACCGCCCAGGAGTTCGTCGAGCAGGAGAACCGCGCCTCGGGCGACTACAACGACTTCTGGGACGAGCGGAACCTGCTCAACTGGACCGGCAACGTGCACGCGGCGACCCTGATCGGCCACGGGATGGGCGACCTCAACGTGCGCGTCAGCCAGTCGACCGACTGGTACCAGGCGCTTCGCGCGCAGGGCACGCCCGCCCGGCTCTACCTGCACCAGCTGGAGCACGTGAACCTCGCGAACATCGAGACCTACCTGACGTACTGCCGCGACGACGCCGACAGCTGCTACGCCGGGGTCGATCCGGAGAAGGCCGCGGCCCTGGGGGACGACATCCCCTCATCGGGATGGCAGCCCAACCTCAACCGCTGGTTCACGCACTACCTGTTCGGTGTCGAGAACGGCGTGGAGAACGACCTCGGAGCCCGCGTCCAGCGCGAGGACTACTCCTGGATCGACGAGCCGGACGGCTGGCCCTCCACCGGTGCCGGCGAGGTCTCGCTCTATCCGACCGCCGGCGGCGACGGCCTCGGCGGACTGGAGGCGGAGGTGCGGACCGGGGCGGTCGAGACGACGACGTTCGCGGACGACTCCACGATCTCCCTCCAGACCCTCGTCGACGCATCGAGCTCGCCGAACCGGCTCGTCTACCAGAGCGCGCCGCTGGCCACCGATCTGCGGCTCAGCGGCACGGCGTCCGCGACGCTCGGCGTCGCGATCGACCGACCCGCCGCGAACATCACGATGGCGATCGCCGACCGCGCTCCGGACGGGACATCCCACATCATCGCGCGCGCCTGGACGGATCCGCAGAACCGGACCGACATCCGAACGACGGAGGCGGTCGTCCCCGGCACGCCGTACGACCTGTCCCTCGCCTTCGTGCCGACGGACTATCTGATCCCGGCGGGGCACTCGCTCGCGCTCCTCGTCGCGTCCAGCGACACCGAGACCTCGCTCCTGCCGCCCACCTCGACCGCGCTGACCGTCGACACGTCGGTGACCTCGATCACCCTCCCCGTGGTCGGCGCCACCGATGCGTCCCGCGCCGCGCTGGGCGCTCCGGGCACACCGGCGATCGCCGCCGCATCCGCCTCGGTGGTCGAGGGCGATGCGCAGACGATCACGGGCACGGGCCTCGCCCCGAACGCCGACCTCGTCCTCGGCGTCGACGGAGCGAGTGAGCCGATCGCCGTGCGCACCGGGGCGGACGGCACGTTCGCCCTCCCGCTCCCCGCGGGGGCGACCAGCGTCACCGGAACCCGCGCGGTCACCCTGACCGCCGGGCGGGCGACGATCGCCGGCACATCGTTCGAGGTGGTCCCGAAGGCCGTCGAGCCGACGCCGAGCCCGAGCCCGACGCCGATGCCGACGCCCTCCGGGACGCAGGCCCCGGGCGGCGGGCCGTCGGATCCGTCCGGATCCGGCCCTGGCACCGGAGCGCTCCCGGCCACCGGTGGCGAGATCGGGGCCGCGTGGATCGTCGGACTCGCCCTCTTCGCCGGAGGCCTCACCGCAACGGCCTTCGCCGCACGGCGCCGGAAGAACCGCGCCTGAGGACACCGCGAACCCGGCATAGTCCGGCATGAGGCACGGCCCGTCAGCGTCCCAGACGCTGACGGGCCGTGTTCTTGCCCGCGGAGACCGGCACGTGCGCGGTCGCCGCGGCGAGCCCGAAGGCCGGCATGTCCACGTAGACGGCCTCGAGATCGGCAACCGGGACCTGATACGTCTCGTGCCAGACCCCGACGCTCCCCGACCCCTGTGCCGTGCGCATGAACTCCCGCCAGGCGGCGAGGTGGGGCGCGTCCCGGTCGGCCGCGAAGCGCTGCAGATGCTCCGGGCTCTCCCAGTAGGAGAGCAGGATCGTCGTCCGGCCGAACCAGTTGTGCGCACCCAGCATCCCCGCCTCGGGATGGGCGGCGAGATGACGCAACATGGGCGCCATCCTGCTCGCCGTTCGCCAGACCCGGCCGATCTGCCACCAGCGGTTCGCGCGCATTCCGATCAGGAACACCGTGACGTCCTCACGAGCGGGCGCCGCGGTGAACCGTCCGGGGAAGACCTGTGCGGTCATGGTCGATCCTTTCAGAACATTGTTACCTAACATCGTTACGAAACGACGTTACGGTAGGATCGACGGCATGGCAAGACCCACGATCTACGACGAGACCCTGCGCGACCGGCTGCTCGACGCGGCTGCCGAGATCGTGGATCGCGACGGACCGGAACGGGTCTCTCTCCGCGACGTCGCCGCCAGCGCCGAGACCTCCACCTCCGCGGTCTACGCGCTGTTCGGCGGCAAGGCCGAGCTCCTCGCCGCGGTGATCGCCCACGGCTTCGCCTCGTTCGGCGCCTCTCAGCGCGCCGCCGAGGGGGCGGGGCTCCGACCTCTCGGCCTCGCCTATCGAGACTGGGCGCTCGCCCACCCCGCGCTGTACCGGCTCATGTTCGGCGGGGCATTGAGCCATCCGATGCCCGACGGCCGCTCCGAGTCCTCCTCCGGAAAGGACTGCGACGAACCATCCAGCGCCGAGGACGCGCTGCTCCCCCTCACCCGGGCGCTGACCGGCACCGGGACCGGCGAGGACTCCCCCGCCGTCCGACCGGAGGCCCGCGGCGACGCCGTGGCCGTCTGGGCACAGGTGCACGGCGCCGTGAGCCTCGAGCTCGCCCGGGTCGCGGCGCCCGAGACGGATTGGACGGCGGTCTACGAACGCGTGCTCGACGCCGTGGAGGCGTCCTTCCGCCGCATCTGATCCTGTGTCACGCTGGAGGGCATGAGAAACCTCGTCGTGCGCATCGCCTCGCTCTACGTCTTCAACGTCGTCGTGCTGCTCGCGATCGGACTGCTCCTGCCGACGGTGAGCGTGGGCTGGAGCGTCCTGTGGGCGGCCGTGGTCCTCACCGCCGTGACGATGCTCATCAAGCCCCTCCTCGCCCGCGCCTTCCGCGGTGCCGCGGCGAGGTCGTCCTTGTCCCGCACCGGCTTCGGCGAGAAGGCCGTGCAGTACGGGATCGTCTTCGTCGTCGAGCTGATCGTCTGGATCCTCACCGTCTTCTTCACCGGGGTCTCGGTGCGCGGCTTCTTCTGGGGGTACGTGATCCCGCCGGTGATGCTGCTCATCGCCTGGGTCATCTACGACCAGATCGACGATCGGATCCAGAACAAGGCCGGCGAGCTCTACGACGCCGCGGAATCGCGGATCAGCGGCCGCGGTGCGGGCGGCTCGGGTACCTCGGGCGCGGGTGGCTCGGGGGCGGCGAGCGCTGCGTCGCCGGCCGACCCTGCGGCGACGGCGACCGGACGTGCGGAGCTGAAGGACGGTCTGACGCCCGAGCAGCGCCGCATGCTCGACGAGCTCGGCTGACTCGCCCCTCCCGCGCTTTCCGCACGCGCTGCGCTTCCGCGCCTGCGCTGCACTTTCTTGCTCGCGCTGCAGCTTCCCGCAGGCGCTGTTCATTCCTGCGCCCGCGCTGCACTTCCCTGCTCACGCTGCGCAAACCACCGCAGCGCGAGCAGGAAACAGCAGCGCGAGAGGAAGCACGACACGGCAGCAACCCAGGGCGCGTGCTGCGGAGGGAGATCAGGAGAGGGTGACGCGCTCCGCGGCCTCGACGACGTTCGTCATCAGCAGGGCCACCGTCATGGGGCCGACACCGCCCGGGTTCGGCGAGATCCATCCCGCCACCTCGGCGACGGCCGGATCCACGTCGCCGTGCACCTTCGCCTTGCCGGTCTCGGGGTCGATCTCCCTCGTCACTCCGACGTCGAGCACCGCGGCGCCGGGCTTGACGTCCTCCGCGCGGATGAGGTGCTTGACGCCGGCGGCGGCCACGATCACGTCCGCCTCCCGCAGATAGCGGGGCATGTCGACGGTTCCGGTGTGCGTGAGGGTCACCGTCGCGTTGAGCTCACGACGGGTCAGCAGAAGACCGATCGAGCGCCCGATCGTGACGCCCCGCCCGACCACGACGACGTGCTTCCCCTTGAGGTCGTAGTCGTTGCGCAGCAGCAGCTCGATGACGCCGCGCGGCGTGCACGGCAGCGGCGTGTCGATCGGCCCGTTGACGTTGAGCACGAGACGCCCGAGGTTCGTCGGATGCAGACCGTCCGCGTCCTTGGCCGGGTCGATCCGCTCCAGGATCGCGTCGGTGTCGAGATGCCCGGGCAGCGGCAGCTGCACGATGTAGCCGTGGCAGGACGGATCGGCGTTGAGCTCGTCGATGACGCGCTCGACCTCCTCCTGCGTCGCGTCGGCGGGCAGCTCGCGCTGGATCGAGTTCATCCCGATCGCCTCGGACTGCCGATGCTTCATGCCGACATAGAGCTGGGAGCCGGGGTCGGCGCCGACGAGGACCGTCGCGATCCCTGGCACGACGCCCTTCGCGCGCAGCGCCGCCACGCGCTCACCGAGTTCCGCCTTGATCGCCGCCGCTGCGGCCTTCCCATCGAGGATTCTCGCGGTCATCTTCCTGTCCTTTCGTCTCCCCCACGCTGTGTCCGCGCACCTGGTGCGTATGCCCGCCTGCTGCCTCCGCCGCATCCCGGCATGCCGCCCGCCGCTCCCCTCCGCGAGACTGCACTTGCCCGCGAGACGGCACTGGCGTTCCGAGACTGCGCAGGAATCGCGCAGTCTCGGAACGCAGATGCCGTCTCGCGGAGAGAGAGCGAGAGCGAACGGGACGCCGGCGGGCGTGACGTCGTTACTGCGTCAGGCCCGGGTAGAGCGGGAACGCCTCGGCGAGGGCGTCGACGCGGGCGCGCAGCGCCTCGACGTCGGCCCCGGGCAGGAGCGCCAGGGCGATGACGTCGGCGACCTCGGTGAACTCCGCGTCGCCGAACCCGCGAGTCGCGAGCGCCGGAGTGCCGATGCGCAGACCCGAGGTCACCATCGGCGGGCGCGGGTCGTTCGGCACCGCGTTGCGGTTGACCGTGATGTGGATCTCGTGCAGGAGGTCCTCCGCCTGCTTGCCGTCGATCTCGGCCTCGCGGAGGTCGACGAGCACCAGGTGCACATCGGTGCCGCCGGAGCGGACCGCGATGCCCGCGTCCTTCACGTCCTGCTGCGACAGGCGGTCGGCGATGATCTTCGCGCCCCGGAGCACACGCCCCTGACGCTCCGCGAACTCCGGCGTGGCCGCGAGCTTGAACGCGGTCGCCTTGGCGGCGATCACGTGCATGAGCGGTCCGCCCTGCTGGCCGGGGAAGACCGCCGAGTTGATCTTCTTCGCGATGTCGGCGTCGTTGGTGAGGATGAAGCCGGAGCGCGGTCCGCCGATCGTCTTGTGCACGGTCGAGGAGACCACGTGCGCGTGCGGCACCGGGTTCGGGTGGAGCCCGGCGGCGACGAGGCCGGCGAAGTGCGCCATGTCGACCCAGAGGATGGCGCCGACCTCGTCCGCGATCTCGCGGAAGGCGGCGAAGTCCAGCTGACGGGGGTAGGCCGACCACCCGGCGATGATGACCTTGGGCTTGTGCTCCTGGGCGAGACGACGGACCTCGTCCATGTCGACGAGCGAGGTCTCCTCGTCCACGCCATAGGCGACGATGTCGTACAGCCGGCCGGAGAAGTTGATCTTCATGCCGTGCGTGAGGTGGCCGCCCTGGTCGAGCGACAGGCCGAGCAGGGTGTCGCCGGGGCGTGCGATCGCGTGCAGCACGGCGGCGTTGGCGGTCGCGCCGGAGTGCGGCTGGACGTTGGCGAACTCGGAGCCGAAGAGGGCCTTCGCCCGGGAGATCGCCAGCTCCTCGGCGACGTCGACCTCCTCGCAGCCGCCGTAGTAGCGCCGTCCGGGGTAGCCCTCGGCGTACTTGTTGGTCAGCACGGAGCCCTGGGACTGCAGCACCGAGACGGGCACGAAGTTCTCGGACGCGATCATCTCGAGATACGTGCGCTGGCGGGCCAGCTCGCGCTCGAGGACCTGCGCGATCTCCGGGTCGACCTCGGCGAGCGGCGCGTTGAAGTACGGGTCGGTCATGGCGTTCTCCTTTGATACGGATACGGAAGGGTCCCTCATCGGCCCAGGCGCGCGGTCGAATCCGTAACGGTCGCTCCCCGGTGGTGACCCACCCAGACGCCAGTCGCGACGGTCACAGCATAGCCGACCTCCCCGGCCCCGCCTCGCCCGTTCCCCCCGAAGCCCGCGACCGCGGGGATCGTCCCCTATGTGCATCGCACGGTAGGTTTTGTTCATGGTCTTGCCTGATCACCTCCCGCTGGTCCCCCACCCCTCGTCGGTCCGTCGTGGAGAAGGTGCTCTCGCCCTCGATGGGGCGCGGATCGTCGGCGTCCCCGCCATCGCCGCGCAGCTCGCCGCCGACATCACCGCGCGCACCGGCCGCCCGCACCTCGTCACCGACACCGCCGGCGACACCGACGCGAGCCCCACCGATGCGACCCCCGGAGACATCGTGCTCGCGATCGATCCCGCCGTCTCCTCCCCGGAGGGATACCTCCTGTCGGTCACCGACCGCGTCTCGCTCACCGGGCACGACGCGGCCGGCCTCTACTACGCGACCCGCACGCTGCTCCAGCTGCTCCGGGAGCACGACGGCGACTGGACGATCCCCCTCGTCGAGATCGAGGACGCCCCCCGCTTCGGCTACCGGGGCGTCATGCTCGACGTGGCGCGCCACTTCTTCGCCGTGGCCGACGTCGAGCGCTACATCGACAGCGCCGCGGACCTGAAGTTCAACGCCCTGCACCTGCACCTCACGGACGATCAAGGCTGGCGGATCCACATCGACGCCTGGCCGCTCCTGTCCGAGCGCGCGTCGACGACCTCCGCGAACGGCGACTCCGGCGGCTTCTACTCCACGGACGACTACCGCGGCCTCGTCGCGTACGCCGCCGCGCGGCACATGATCATCGTCCCGGAGATCGACCTCCCCGGGCACACCCACGCGGTCGGGACGGCCTATCCGGACCTCGTGGAGGAGCCGGTCATGAATGACGCGCTCCTCGCCGACGCCGCCCGTCTCGGGCAGGCGCTCCCTGTCCACGGCCTGCCCTACACCGGATGGGGCGTCGGGCACTCCTCGGTGCGGATCGGCGAGGAGCGGACGGACGACTTCGTCCGCGACGTCATCACCGAGATCGCGGCGCTCACGCCCGGCCCCTACCTCCACATCGGGGGCGACGAGTCGCTGGGCACGACGGCGGAGGACTTCGCCTCCTTCGTCGAACGCGTCTCCGCGCTCGTCGTGGAAACGGGCAAGACGCCCGTCGCCTGGCACGAGGCGGGCTCCGCCCCCGGCATCGCGACCGGCACCGTCGGGCAGTACTGGGGCAGCACGGCGCCCCAGGGCTCGCACGCCGAGGAGGCCAGGCGCTTCGTCGAGCGCGGCGGGGCGCTCATCATGTCCCCGTCGAACGTCGCCTATCTCGACATGAAGTACTCGGCGGACTATCCCCTCGGCCTCTCCTGGGCGGGGCTGGTCACCCTGCGCGACGCCTACGGGTGGGAGCCGACGACGATCATCGGCGGCGTCCCCGCCTCCGCGATCCTCGGCGTCGAGGCCCCGCTGTGGACCGAGACGGTGCACTCGCTCGCGGATGCTGATCGGCTGACGTTCCCCCGCGCCGCCGCCCACGCCGAGATCGCCTGGACCAGCCAGGACGCGCCGGAGCGGACCTGGGACTCCTTCCGCACCCGCGTCTCCGGCCTCGCACCGGCATGGAAGACTGCCGGGATCGACTTCCACCCCACAGAGGAGATCGCATGGCCGACGGCCTGACCGAGAGCACGACGAGCGGCTCGCTCGTCATCCATTCCGCCCGCATCGTCTCGGACGGGACGATCGTCGACGACGCCTGGGTGCGCTTCGACGACGGCCTCGTGTCCGCCCGAGGCACGGGATCCGACTGGACGCCCACCGATCGGACGATCGATGCGACGGAGGCGGCGGGGCCGGGCGCGCTGCTCGCCCCCGGCTTCGTCGACATCCACGTCCACGGCGGCGGCGGGGCGGCCTTCGACGACGGCGCCGACGCCATCCGGACCGCGAGGGCCATGCACCGCGCGCACGGCACCACCCGGGCGGTGATCTCCCTCGTGACGGCCTCGATCGACCGGCTGGCCGCATCGGTCGACGCGATCGCCGATCTGGTCGACACGGATCCGGACATCCTCGGCTCCCACCTCGAGGGCCCCTTCCTCGACCCCGGCCACAAGGGCGCGCACGACCCGGAGCTGCTGCGGCCGCCTGCCGCTGACGAGGTGCGGCGCCTGCTGGCCGCCGGACGCGGGACGGTCCGTCAGGTCACCCTCGCCCCCGAGCTCCCCGGCGCCATGGACGCCATCCGGCTCGTGGTGGAGTCGGGGGCCGCGGCCGCCGTCGGGCACACGGACGCCGATGACGCCACGCTGCGCGCGGCGTTCGACGCCGGAGCGACGATCCTGACCCACGCGTTCAACGCCATGCGCCCCGTCCACCATCGCGAGCCGGGGCCTGTCCTGACCGCCGCGGCCGACCACCGGGTGACGCTCGAGGCGATCGCCGACAACATCCACCTGCACCCGCACGTGATCAAGCTCGTGTTCGACGAGGCTCCGGGGCGCGTGGCCCTCGTCACCGACGCGATGGCGGCCGCGGGATCAGCGGACGGCGACTACGTGCTCGGCTCCCTCCGCGTCACCGTCACCGACGGCGTCGCGCGGGTCGACAGCGGATCGATCGCCGGCTCCACCCTCACCCAGGACGTCGCGCTGCGCCGTGCGGTCGAGGCCGGAGTCGCCGTCGAGGACGCGGTGCTTGCCCTCACCGCCACCCCCGCCAGGGCGATCGGACTCGGCCACGCCCTCGGCTCCCTCGCCCCCGGCCACGCCGGGGATGCGGTGCTGCTGGGCGCGGATCTGTCCGTGGCCCGCGTCTGGACGGGCGGAGCCGTCTCCCGCGGGTTATAGGCCAGAAAGAGTGGATGGGTTCTTGACATAGCCGCGTGATTTCGCGGTAGAACGGGGGTCGTCATGGTCTGCGAGGCTTACTCGTG
>NZ_JAVDUM010000019.1:0-50928 GCF_031456305.1 Microbacterium resistens | reverse complement strand
TTGCTCGGGGTGTGCGCCTCCTCGAACACGGCTAGAGCAGCACGAGCCTGCACGATCAGCTCCTCTCGGACCTCGTCGTACTGGGCCGACCACGCGTACTCCTCGTTCACGCCAACCTGCGTGACCATCAGCATCGCCTTCGCGGCCTTCTCGATCAATCGCTCACGATCAGTCATCGCTGTCCCCCTTCTGCTCGTATCGACGCCAGTTCTCCCTCGAGAAGTCAGAGGAGAACTCCGTCACCTCATCGCGCAGACGATAGAACCGGGCCAGCAGGTCCTCGTCGCTGCGGAACAGGCTGGGATTGATCGACCGCAACAGGCCGGAAACCTCACTTAGTGCCCCTTCGGCGATGAGGCGCGGCATCCCGACCCGGTTGCGCCACTTTGGCGCGTAAACCTTGAGCCAGTGCTCTTCGCTGGCCCGGATCGCACCATCGCTCGGCTTGTATTGCTCCCACGTCTCGTCGTGGATGCGGTCGTACGCTTTGCTTCGATTGATGGTCATCGTCCCCACTCCTCTCGGTTCTCTCCCGGGGTGGCGGGGAAGATGAGCTTGCACCAGTACGTTGTGCCGCCCAACGCCTCGTATGGCTGAGAGCACGTACCCCCGCTGCTGCACGCTTCGCACGCGCGGTTGTAGTCAGGGACGCTCATCGGTTCTCTCCCTGCTCGGTGACGGCGACAGCAGCACGCAGAGCGGCACGCATGCGGCGAATCGATGCCAACTGTGTCCGAATCGCGTGCGACTTTGCCTTCTCGACTCCGGACTGCCCTGCGACCGAGAGAAGATCCTCAACGTCCGCATTGAGCCCGTCGAGCGCTGCACGCAGGCGTTCGCATTCCGCGGCGCGCTCCTGGTATTTCGTATGCAGCGTCTTCCAACGCCGCTCCCACGTCTTCGCGCTCACCGCCGCGTCGGACGGTTCGCCCTGCGGCTCCGGGTCGATCCCGTGGTGGTCACGCTCACGAGTCAGCTCGTCATGCACCTCCGGATCGAACCGCTCCCCGCACCCGAGCTTGTGCCGCCCATCCGTACGGCGGCACTGAGGACACGCCCCCTGCGGCTCCGGGGCCTTCTCGTCCATCTTCCGGGCGTCACAGCCCTCGTCGTGCTGGACGAGGTGGAAGGGCACTCCGCACGCTGAACAGATCGCCGGCGCGGTGCTTGGCTCTGGTACCTCGGAGGACAGCTCGCTCTGCGCGTTCGCGATGCGACGCTGGAGGAACCGCGAAAGCTTGCCCACCGGGGCATGCCCGTTCGGCAGATCCGGCTCTTCTGGCTCGCCCTGCACGGTGCGGTGGAAGCCGTGATCGCGAAGCCAGCCCAGCAAGGCGTCCACGCTCTCATTCACCTTCCGGCGATCACCAGGACGCCAAGGCTGGTTCCACGCCCGGAAGTCGCAACCACCTTCTGTGACCCACGGGCCGTGAAGCTCATCCAGGAAATCCGCGAGCGCTTCCCGCTCGTCGTCGGTCGGGGTGTTCGCCTCCTCGAACACGGCCAGAGCAGCACGAGCCTCTTCCAGAGCGTCGAGCGCCTCCTGGCTCCAGTCGTCCGGGCTTGTGATTTCCGCCCAGGCCATCTCCCCCCAGCCGATCTCATCTCCGGCGTTGCGCTGGATCCAAATCGCCTTCGCGGTTTCCTTGATCAGTCGCTCATGGTCGGTCATGATGCGTTCTCCAGTTCTTCGAATTCGTTTTGGTCGAGCACGTGTCGGCACTCGTCGTTGGAGCACTTCACGGTCACGTCGCCCTCGAACCAGGCCGGCGGGTTCCAGATCAACTGCTGCTGACATTCCGGACACCGGATCCGGCGGATGCGGTGGGGGTGTTCCGCGATCTCGTGCGCCCGGTACGCCCGTTCCGCGGCGGCAGCGAACTGGATTGCATCCTTCGCGCCTTCCTCGGTCGAGATCCACATGTCGATCGACCCGAACGCGGTCAGTGACAGTAGGTGCCGGTGGCACTCGTCGACCGCGAGGAACGCCCCGGTCAGGTTCACGTGCCCGTCCGCAGTCGTACGGATGCCGGCGGTATCCCGCTGCACCGCCTTCGACAGACCAAGTGCGGACACGCGGCGTTCGAACTCGTCCCACCGGGTGTACGCGTGCTCGAACCGGTCGTGGTGCGACTGGCACAGAAAGCCCCGGTCAGCGTTCCGTGGGAAGCAGCCACGGCAGTCGTCATTCGTGCAGGTCTCCAGGTGCACACCCACCTGGCGGCAAGGGGCGACCGACGGAACACCAGGCCAAGAAGCCACACAGAAGATCGTCATCGCGTGCCCCCGTTCGCGAGCTCCAACAGCACATCGGCGTGACAGGGCACGCGGATGCCGTCAGCATCCGTAAGCGGGCACCAGCAGGCGAGGTTCTTCCCCCGCAGTTCGGCGATGTCGCCGGGCCCGGGGCGCGGGACGTCCGCGTCGCCGACATTCCAGTTCGTCAGCCACAGCAGCCGGTACATTGCCACGGCTGTCTCCGCGGTCATCGACTCGACCCGCTGGATGCGGTCGATGAAATAGGCCCCACCGTCTCCGGTGGACAGTAAGAGCGTCTTCCCGACGACATAGGGGTTTCCCCACTTCGTCGGCCGGGCGACGCTGACCGTGTTCGACGGCATCCGCCAGCCCTTCCGGCGCGACAGCTGTACACGGATCGGGTCAGAATGGGGTGTCGTCTCCAAAGTCCCCACCTCCCCACGCGTCCGTCTGGGCGCCCGCCAGGGGTGTGGTGGCCCATCCGGTGTCGGTTGCGGTTTCCGTGCGTCCACGGTCCGCCTGGCCGCCCTCTGCGCGCGCGGCGCGGGTGACCTGCGCCGTCGCGTAGCGGAGCGAGGGGCCGATCTCGTCAAGGATCACTTCGACGCTCGATCGCTTCTGCCCGTCGCGGTCCTCCCAGTCGCGCTGAACGATCCGCCCGAAGCCGATCACCCGCGTGCCCTTGTGGATCGACGCTGCCGCATGTTCGGCGAGCTCGTTCCACATCGTGCAGCGGGCGAACCAGACGTCCCCATCGACCCACTCGTTGCGCTGCTTGTCGAACTTCCGGTCAGAGACCGCGACAGTCACGTTCGCCACAGGCTTCCCGTTGCTCGTGTATCGCAGCTCGACGTCGGCCGTCGTGTTGCCGATCACCGTTGTCTGTGCGCTCATCTTCATCTCCTTGTCTTGCGCCAGTACCAGCGCAGCAAAAAGGCCCCGGATCGTTTGATCCAGGGCCGTACGATCTCCCACCCGATGAGAGTCAGGAACGTCCTCATGTCCGGGTCGATCCGAACAGGGAACCGATGCGTAGCGTCATCCCGCCGCGTTCCTTTCGACGGCGAGCATCCGACGCAACTGCTCGGTCTTCTCCTCGAACGCGCGGGCCAGGGTTTCGGCTGCCGGGATCGGTGTGCGTCCTTCGCGCCACAACCGCCGCCTGCGGACGGTCGACGATTCGAGCCCCTTGAGGTACTCCGCGAACCACTCGTCGGCTGCTGTCCAATCGGTCATCTGTCCTCCTGAGCAATGGAAAAGGCCACTACCCGTTCTGCTGGGTCAGTGGCCTGTGGATAACTCTTCGCTCTCCGCGAGTGAGAATCTTTAGATTCGTTGCGGGTTGCTTGTTGCTGTTGCACGTTGCTAGTTGTAGGCGGCTGGTAAACAGCTACCCTGCCGTGCTCGATTCGCTAGGTAACGCACTGGGTAAACCGCTGAGGAAATACGCCTGTCCGGCAAGCGGAAGATCGGTCTCCATGGTCTTCGCACTCACCGCGTTCTGTCTCAGGATCGTCTTCACCTGAGGCTTCTCCCAGGCGGGCCAATCGCCGTGCGCTTTCTGTAGGCGCTGGAGCTCGTAGACGAGCGCTGCCCGAATCTTCCGTGACCCGATGACCCCGTACTCTTTCGCCATGGTCACCGACAGTCGCGGGTTCTTGAGGATCGGATCGTGTCTCAGATATGACCGGATCATGGCTTCCTCGGTCGACTCGTCGATCACAATGAAGTGGGCGTCGGAGAGCTCAGAGGCGGCGAGCAGCGTATCTCGGGCGGTGTTCTCGGCGGCGCGTTGCGCCATCCTGCCGACATGCCAGTTGACGACCCCGCAGTAGTTCAACGTCGGGTCCGCCAACAACGTCATGTACAGGTGTTGTGCCGGGACGGTCAGGTTCAACCAGTCGTCATCCGACCAGATGTCATGCCGTAGCTGGCCGTACTCCTTAGCCATCTCGCACCTCACGCGCCATCTTCTGGCCTCCCTTCGCTGACGTGTCTTCGCATGGTGGCGGAGACGAGGTAGTACCACTCGCCGTCGATCGCCTGGACCAGTGTTGCCTTCGAACGGTGCAGGGTGGCGGCGTTCGTTGCGGCCTTCTCGACACGCAGGCCGCGCTCGATCAGGTCCGCCCGGACGATCGCCCCGGCATCCTCCGCCGCCCCGTTGCAGGGCACGCAGACGGCGCAGAGGTTCGCAGGGTGGTCGAGGATCGTGGACCCTCCGGACCCACGGTTCGCCCGATGGTGGGTGGTCTGCGCCTCACCGGAACAGCCAGGGAGCATCATCAGACAGAACCCGCCGTCACGTTCTATGACGCGCTTCTTCACCGTGACTGAGACCGTCATCGCTCTTCCTTTCCGTGACAGGCGCACGCGTACCTGCGGGCGCAGAAGTACGGGGTTTTGCAGCACGAGGGCCGACACCGGCCGGCCGGGTCTTCATGGGGACGGGTCGGTGGCACCGTCCCGGGGATCACGCGAGTCATCCGACGCCCCTTTCTCAGTCGGTGGTGTCGGCGTAGAGCTTGGCTTCTGCGCGCTCAGTGGAGACCTCGGAGCGGAGGGCATCAGCGACAGCAGCACACCATCGCAGCCGGGCCTTCTTCGCCTCGATGGACGACTCGGCGGCCCGGTACTCCCTATGGAGCCGGTACGCTTCCTGGTCGGCGTCAGCGACCCGTTCGGCAGCAGCCTGAGAGAGCTTCTCGTCGGAGTTCTTCGCGTTCTCCATGACGACCGCACGCCGATACTCGAGGTCGGCCTTCTTCTGCCCGTACTCGGAGATCACCGCATCGAACGCCTTGATCTCCGAGTCCCAGCGGACAAGATGCTGGTTGAGTCGCGCTTGCGTGGGGAGAGGCATCAGGAGGCCTCAAGCTGCTTGCGACGCGCGGTGAACGCCGTCTTGACGTCATCGGTGAACCATCGGTGCGCCTGACCGTCGTAGAGCGCCTGGAGCGCCTCCATGCTGTCGGCCGTCGCGAGGAGTCCCCGCCATCCTTCTGGTGGGGACTCCTGCTTCGGCTTCGACCCTGCGTCGGCCTGCCGGTTCCGGACCTCCTCAGAGGACGCGATACCCTGCTTCGTGTCGACGGCGAGGGCGGCGACCATCGCACGGCCCCAGGCCGCCGTCTCAGCGTTCTGCACCTCACTGTCACGGGTGAACTGGGTGGGCCCGGGAACAGGCTCCCAGGCGGTGCCGACTCCGGGGAGCCGGTCATCGACGGACCGGTAGGCGAACGCCGTGTACACGACCCACGTCTTGCCGCCGAACTCCCGGAACTCCACATCGACCAGATGCCCGTCGGGGGCGACCCTGGACAGGGACCCGTCGGGGAACTTGCCACGGAACTCGACGATGCGGCTGGCGACATCGATGTAGTCAAGCGGCCCTTTGTACTGCGCCATCGCGCGCCTCCAACATCTCGGTTGCGACCTCGATGAGGTCGGCGATCATCTCTTCGTCCCGGCTGATCCATACCGACCGCGGTTCGAACCAGGCCAGACGGAACCATGCCCCGTCCTCGACGCGGCGGTTCCAGAGGAACAAGCACCGCTCCGCGCCCGTGACATGCAGCTGCCACTGCACCTGGCGGCGGTACCGGATCGGGATGCCGGTCATCTTGACCAGTGCGGAGTCCCACGGGTCACCGGGGGCTTTGCACTCTGCGATCAGCCGGTGATCCAGGGACAGCCCGTCCGGAGACGCCAGGTGCCGGCCGTCCCTGTCCGACGCGATCACCCAATCGATGGGGAGTATCCCGTGCTCGGAGTGGGCGTACCGCATCATCTGTGGTTCTGCCTCGACCCCGAACTGCATGTAGACGTTCTGCTCCACCGGGTCGGGGTTCAGCCACGCCTCGATCGCGGCCTGGCGGTCTCGCTTCGCGGCGACCTCGGCCACAGCAGTCGCGGTCACCCCTAAGCTGCGTGCAGCGAACCATGCAGGTTCATCGCTGCCTCGTGAGACGAGGAACCGGGTTGCGTCAATCACTGCGCCGCATCCTCCGGCCAGATCCGACGGGCGCTCTCGATGGACACGGAAAGCACCCAGTAGATCGAGCCATCAGTCAGCGACTTGAAGAAGAGACGCAACGACGGCTCTTCGAAGACCTCGTAGGCGTCCTCGCCCGGGAACTGCTTGATGTGGAGCGCCCAGACCTCGCCCGGCTTCGCGTCTTCCCAGGGCTTCCGCTCCGGGTGATCCTCGAAGTAGCGGAACGCCGCACCATAAGCGCCCGTGTCCGTCGACTCCACGTTGCGGTTCAGCCACCGATGCGTTCCATCGCGTTCATCCACGATGCGGACGGTCTCGCCCCCATCCACCGGATAAGCGACGTAGTACGGCTCCAGGGCGTCACGCCACCGCCCCAGCTCCTCGTCGCGCTCATGCTGGAAGAACTCGCGGAGAGTCTGCCACCACTCCGAATGAGGCATGACCTGGAGAATCCCGCACGACTCATCCCGAGTTCCATGCTGGAACTGCACCGTTCCTCCATCCCGGACATAGATGGTGATCCCGTTGCTTGCGGTGAAATTGCTCATGCTGCACCTCCGAGGTCTTCCTCTTCGGCGCGGTACAGGTCTTCCTCCGCCTCGTCGCGGCGGCGGATCGCGGCGGCCAGCTCTCCCTCAGCGCGGATCACCGCGGAACGGGCAGCAGACAGGCGGTCACGTGCAGTGTCAACAGTCATCGGGTGTCCTTTCGGAAAGCGCCGCACGCCCAACAGACAGTCAGGAACGCACCGGCGAAGAGGATCGCGACGGCAAGAGAGCCGACGCTCGGAGGGATGAAGAACAGGACGGCGGCGCACTCCAACGCGAGAACGACCCCCATCCACAAGAACGCGGCCATCAGCCGACCCGCTCCGTGAAGTGGTGCGCGCACATCGGGCAACGCACCTCCACCCAGGGGTGATCGTCATCAAGGACGACCATCTGCCCGGTCCAATCACAGGACGGGCACTCGAGCTCGATCATGCCGTCTCCTCCGAAGCGAGCGGTGCGACAGTGGGGTCGATCATGTGGTCGAGGAGGTCAAGCGCAGAGGCCTGCAACAGCTCGACGGTGGGACGCAGCGCATCCCCAGCGGCAGCCCAAGCGGCATCCCGAGCGGCATCCCAAGCGGCAGCCCCAGCGGCAGCCCCAGCGGCATCCCGAGCGGCAGCCCAAGCGGCATCCCAAGCGGCAGCCCGAGCGGCAGCCCCAGCGGCATCCCGAGCGGCATCCCCAGCGGCAGCCCAAGCGGCATCCCAAGCGGCAGCCCCAGCGGCATCCCCAGCGGCATCCCGAGCGGCATCCCCAGCGGCAGCCCAAGCGGCATCCCAAGCGGCAGCCCCAGCGGCATCCCCAGCGGCATCCCCAGCGGCATCCCCAGCGGCATCCCCAGCGGCAGCCCCAGCGGCATCCCCAGCGGCAGCCCCAGCGGCAGCCCAAGCGGCAGCCCAAGCGGCATCCCAAGCGGCAGCCCCAGCGGCATCCCCAGCGGCAGCCCCAGCGGCAGCCCCAGCGGCATCCCCAGCGGCAGCCGCCTTCTCACGCGCCTTCCACACCACGGGGCCGGCGCTCTCCGCAGCGACCATGTCCACGATGCGACGGAGGCCACGCAGTTCCGTAGCCTCGACGGTGAGCCCAGCGAGATCGAGCCATGCCGGGGTGTAGGTCCGGATCAGCCAATCCAGCGCCAGGTACGACCGCGCCTCGTCCTGCCCGTCATCGGCGGTGCCGACCATGCGGGGCAGGAACGGGACCAGCTTCTGCCGCTGCTCCGCGTCCCACTGATCGTTGAGTTCGATGGTGAACGCCCTCAGCACGGGCGACGCACATTCCGGGGCGTCCGTGTGCCCCAGGCCGGCGAGCCAGGACACCACCTCCATCGCGCAGTGCCCTGACTCGAACGTGTGGTGAGAGCCGCTGTCGAGCCGTACCTTGCCGTTGGTGAGCGCATCCAAACGCTCCTGAATGATGGTCATGCTGCCTCCTTCAAGGCCCATAGGTGGGAGGGATTGCCGTATTCGGATTCCCCGCACTCGTCGAGGCGGACCCAGGGTCCGCCGTTCTCCTCGGACAGCACCGTCCGCACCCGCTGAGGGGTGCAGTAGAAGCCGAGACTGTTCCGGGCGATCCGGTACACCTCGTCAGCGGTGATCGGATGCCCCGCAGCAGACAGCGCCCGCTCAACCGCCAGGACGGTGGGGACCCGTTTCACGGCGACGTCCGCCGCACGGTGGGACGTGAGCGGGTCCGACGGTCGGACCCGCGGGGAATCGTTGTACACGGTCGGCCGGGCGATCCCGGTCCCACCGCACGCGAAGCAATCCACGTCGGTGTCGGGGTCGCGGGCGGTCATGAAAAAGCCCCAACCTGAGCAGTTGGGGCAAGGGTTCTTCACACCAGGGTTGGTTCTCATTTGGCCGCTCCAACCGTGCTGCGGGAGCGCTCGGCCTCCTGGCGAACCCATTCGAAGACGTCCTCCTCGTAGTACCTGACCCGCCCTCGGATCGTGAAGGACGGTGGGCCGTCGTCGTTCGACCGCATGTTGTAGAGCGTCTGCACGGCGAGGCCGGTGATCACATGGGTCTGCTTGATGTCGATGATCTTGGTCATCTCACTCACCTCCGTGCGCGGCCGGGATTCGAACCCGGACAACCCCTGACGGCCCCGCGCGGACCAGGCCGTTCCTGACAGGTCGTAGGCACGCCTCTACGTGCCTCACTGTCGTGTGCAGACTCACCCCGCGAATGCATGAGGAAGGATGAACGCATAGCTCCTGGCTACTTCTGTTGAACTCCCGCACACGACGTCGGGCACTCGCTCGTTCCTGAGGGGCCTAGGCTGCCTGCCGTCCGGTCCATTCGTCCTCGTCTACGTCACCCCCATTGGCGTGCCTGCGTTCGGTGCCGGGACCTACCGGGCCGTGACGCTGGGGTGACGCGTATCCGCGTGTCTCACATGTGGAGTTGTCGATGTTCGAGCGCTCAAGGGCGCAACGATTACCTCCCCATGTGGGGCGGAGGACTGCGACCTGCCAGCGTTATGCGGCGGCTTCCCGTGCGGGGTCTTCGACAAAGAAGTTCGTCACGGGGACGCCGAACGCTGCCGCGAGGGCGATCGCTTCGCGGACGGTGTATCCGCCGCCGACGCGAAACCGCCGATCGAGAGTCGCGTATGGGATCCCAGTGGACTCCGCGAGCTTCTTCTTGGAGACCCCCGACCGGGAGAAGGCGATTGCGATGCGGTTCGCCGTCTCTTCAGATGCTCGGTTGATATCCATACGGATACTCTGTCACCCCATGCGGGTACTGTCAACCCCGACGCGACCCCTGTTTGGGGTTGCCTAGTATCCAAATCGGGTCGTAGGATATCCATATGGTTACGGATGGAAAGAGAGAGTCGCAGGCGGTCGCGGCGCAGATTCGCGCCGAGCGGGCGGCGGGTCGGATGACGATCGACGAGCTCTCACAAGCGTCGGGAGTCCCGAGGCAGACACTCGTGCGCTACCTCAAGGGCTCAAGGGATATACCGATCCCGACGTTCTATGCGATCGCTGAGGGGCTCGGCGTGGCTGCTGATGTCCTACTTGACCGTGCGCAGCATCGGGATGCACAGAGCTGACCAGGGAACATCGAGGCAATCGGCGGCCACGATGAGGTCTCGAATCGTCAGCGGCTCGTCTCGGTGCAGAACCTCTCGGACCGACTCGACAACGTCCGTAGGCATCATCGCCACCACCTCTCTCGAATCTTTGTTCGAGACTATGGGTAGCATCCGACGTTCACAAGATCCACCTCGGCAACAGGAGTGCAATCCATGTCCACAGTCTTCTTCTTCATCTCGATCTTCGCGTTCATCGCGATCGTCGTCCTGGCGTTCGTTGGGATGGCTCGCTCGAAACCCAGCCCAGACACGCGCCCATGGCAAGCCAAGACGCGCTTCTGGGTCCTCGGCGCAGCATGTGTGTGGGCCGTCGCGCTGATCGCTGCTGCCGCGATCCCTCACTCGGTATCGACGGCCTCGGATGAAGCCGAAGGCGTCGCTCAGAGCAGCTCTGATCGATACGAACAGACCTGGAACAAGGGTTACTCGGACACCAACTGTGGAGACTGGAGCGTACGGATGACGGAACAGCAGCGCTTCGCCGCGGCGGCCGACATGCTGGCCGCCACGTGGGGGAAGGTTGAGAAGAGCTCCCGATTCCCGTCGGATGCGTTGATACGAGAGTTCCAAGACGGTATCGACACATCATGCGTTGCGGACAGTCTTGACATCGCGGGCGTTGCGGTCATGCTCTATCAGAGCGAGCCGAGGTTCAGGCCGTGAGCGGCGGCGGGGGTTGGGGCCTCAATGGCTAGGCCACCGCTCGTAATTGGCACGTGGGGGAAGATCGCGCGCGTGCAGCATGCCGGCTCATGGGTGGCCTTCGCCCGGTTTCGTGACTACGACGGGGTGACCCGACAAGTCGAGCGTGGCGGCAAGACGGGTGCAGCAGCCGAGCGGGAACTCCTCGCCGCGCTCCGTGACCGCGCGAGGCTTCCGAACGAAGACATCACGCCCGAGACCCGGATGAACCGCGTCATCGACGACTGGGACAAGCAACTAGACGACCGCGACCTGTCCGACGGTAGCCGAACCACCTACCGTCGGCAGCTGAAGCACATCCGGAAGGCAATGGGGGCGCTGCAACTTCGCGAGGTGACCGTTCAAGCCGTTGATCGATTCCTCGTCGCCCTCCAAGCATCTTCTGGCCCCGAGACTGCACGCATCTCGCGAGTCGTACTGTCGGGCGTATGTCAGCGCGCCGTGCGGAAGGGAGCGATGTCCGCGAACCCCGTCCGTGACGCCGACACCATCCCGCGGAAGAAACCCGTCGTCGAAACGCTGGATGTCGCTGCGGTCGGCATTGTCCGATCGCAGTTGCGGGCGTGGGACGCAGGCCGGGACAAGCGAAATCGTCCCAGGGTGACCGATCTGGCCGATCCGGTCGACATGATTCTCGGAACCGGCATCCGGACGGGCGAGGTGTTCGCGCTGAGGTGGGAAGATCTTGACCTCGACGCGAAGGTGCCGCTCGTGCACATCACTGGCACTGCGATTCACAAGCCGAAGGTTGGCCTAGATCGTCAGGAGCACCCGAAGACCGAGGAGTCGAACAGGACTCTCAAGCTTCCGAAGTTTGTGGTCGACATGCTTCGCCGTCGTCGAGAGTCCAGGAACGGTCTGTACGTCTTCGGATCGACGGCCGGAACGATGCGCAGCCCGAACAACTTCCGCACCCAGTGGCGGGCGTTCAGAGAGAACAACGGTTACGCCGACTGGGTGGTCCCGAAAACGTTCCGTAAGGCTGTCGCGACGCTCGTCGCGACAATCTCCGACGACGCCACGGCGGGGGACCAGCTGGGTCATGTGAAGGGTTCGACCATCACGAGGAAGAACTACATCAAGCGACTGCATGTCGGCCCAGATGTGCGGGCGATCCTCGAGCAGTTCGCTGCTGACCCAGCGCTTACCCAGCGGAAATGACAGTATTCAGCGGGAACTGGTCGTAATCGTCGGTAAGGATGAGGGAGGAAAAGACCAGATCAGGGGAGAAAGTAGTAAACCCACGGAGAGATCATCTGAGATACGGGGGTTACGGGTTCGAGTCCCGTAGTCGGCTCTGAAAAAACCCTGTTCAGGGTATGAAAGCGAACTCCCTATCGGCTGGAGTGCGCGGGGTGGGGGGCGTATGGCTGAGCGGCGGAAGTCTCTGGTCTGGATCATCGGACTGCTCATGGCAGGTCCCGTGATCGCGCTGCTCTGCCTGTTGCCGCTCCTGTTCGTGCGGTTCGACTCCCTGGACGGCACCCAGTACCTCCTGGCGTTCGCGACGTTGCTCGCCATCCCGGTCTGCTGGCTCGCGGCGCTCGTGCTTGCGGCCGTGGTGCTCCTGAGAAGGCTCATTGCCCGGCGTCGCGTCCCGTTCAGCTCGCGGGCATGATCGTCACCTCGTGGTCGTGCGGGCGTTGACGATGACGATGAGCCAGAGGAGCGCGATGCCTGCCAGGGGGATGAAGACGACGATCCGACTCCGCCTGCGATAGGCGGCGATGGTGAGGGCCGTCGCGATGATCGTGGCGGCAGCGCCGATCAGGGTCGGGGTCCATCCGGTCTGCACGGAGACGGTCCCTCCGCCCTCGGCCTTGTAGACGCAGAGCCGTCCGGCGGGGAACGCCGTGACCGCGGAGGAGACGAGGTTGTCTTCGCCGATGGCCGCCCCTTCGGGGAGGTCTGCATCGACGGTGCACCGGTAGGAGACGTTCTCCCGCCCGTCCAGGTACTGGACTCCTGCCGTGACGAGGATGGGCAGGATGCACAGCGCCGCGAGCACGATGAACGGCCATACCCGGCGACGACTCTCTTCCGGCCGCGGCGACGCGTCAGTCATCAGTCCCTCCAGCGCGGTCTCTCAGCACGGATTCGCTGTCCGGTCCGTCTCTTTGGAATACAGGGTAGTCCGTATCTCATCTCCTCCCCGAGGGTGGCGCGGAGCCTCTTGTGGCGCCCAGATTCTCAGCAACTCATTCTCTGAATATATACAGGATTCCTGTATAGTTTCGAGGAGCTGATCCGAGAAGAGGAGCCGGGATGACGTCGGTGGAGAGCACGCGAACGCGGTACGGATTCTGGGTGTCGTTAGTGGCGTCGGTCGTCTTTGTCGCACAGACGGCAGCGCCCTCGCCGCTGTACCCGACGTATAGGGAGGAGTGGGGCCTGTCGGCGGTGACGTTGGCGGTCGTGTTCGCCGTGTACGTCGTCGGGCTGCTGCTCGTCCTGCTGACGGGAGGGGCGCTGTCCGACTTCGTCGGGCGCAAGCCGGTGGTCGCGGTCGCGGGGGTGCTCGCGATCGCGGGGCTCATCGTGCTCGCCGTGGCCGACAACGTGTGGATGCTCGTCGTCGCTCGGATTCTGCAGGGCGCGTGTGTCGGGCTGATCGGGGGTGCGCTGGGGGCGGCGCTCATGGACTTCCATCTGCCGGGTCGAGTTCAGCTCTCCGTGGTGCTGAACGGCGCGGTGCCGCCTCTGGCGCTGGGAGTGGGGGCGATGGCCGCGGCGATTCTGGCCAACGTGCTGCCGGCCCCCACGCAGAGCGTGTACTTCGTGTTCGCCGGGGCTGTGCTCGTGTGCACCGTGCTGTGGTTGTTCGTCGAAGAACGAGGGCCGAAGCGGCCCGGCGCACTGCGATCCCTCGTCCCGTCGTTGTCGATTCCCGAGCGCACGCGGCCCGTGTTCATGGCCGTTGTCGGCTCGCTGTGCGCGGCGTGGGCGCTGGCCGGTCTGTACGTGGGCTCCGCCGGGCAGATCACGGGCGGGATACTCGGAATCCCGGGCCCCCTCAGCGCCGGCTTCGCGATCCTCGCGCTGCAGATCCCCGGCACGCTGACCGGCGTGCTGACAGCGAGAGCGCATGCACGTCCGGTGATCCTGTCCGGCCTCGGCGCGCTCATCCTCGGCGCGGCGCTGACGGCGTGGGCGCTGGCGGCGGGCTCTGTGTGGGGGTTCTTCGTCAGCACCGTGATCGCCGGGGCGGGGTTCGGCGCAGGATTCCAGGGCGGGCTGCGGTTGATCCTGGCGCAGACCGATGCGCTCAGCACGTCAGGGGTGCTCTCGGCCGTCTACGCCACCAGCTACCTGGCGTTCGGGATCCCGAGCGTGATCGCCGGTTTCCTCATCCCGCAGCTCGGGCTCTCCGTCACGACATACTGGTATCTCGGGCTGGTCGCCGCTGTCGCCGCTGTCGCGTTCGTGTTCCAACTGCGCACGATTCCTGCGACCCAGGCGGAAGAGGCGGCTGAAGTGCAAGAGGCCATCGAGATGCTCGACGACAGAGACGCGGTCGCGGGGATGAGGGAGGACGATGTCGAGGGTGGACGACAACCAGCTCGCTAGTCGAGTGCGCCAGGTCGTGCACGACCTGAAGCGCAGGTTCCGGGAGGCGGGCCGCGGTCCGCAGTTCGACGCCTACGGGCCTCAGCAGCAGGACGTCCTCTACCGGATCTCGTACTCGGGCCCCTCCTCGATCACCGAGCTGGCCACCGCCGAGCGCGTCCGGCACCAGAGCATGGCCGAGACCGTTGCCTCGCTGCGGGACAAGGGGCTCATCACCGTCGCCCGGCCTCCGCACGACCGTCGACAGGTTCACGCGAGCATTACTCCCGAAGGGCAAGCGTTGATCGACGCGAACTTCACTCAGCGCGATCAGTGGTTCCAATCGGCTGTCGCTGCAAACCTCACGGACGAAGAGCAGGCATTGCTCGAACGTGCCGTGCCGTTGCTCGAACGCATCGCGCGCTCGCAATAGTCAGCCCACCGGGCGCCCGGCGAGCTGACCGCCCGTGAGGTCCGAATCAGGTCCTGGGCCCGGACATCCAGGCGTCGATCTGTTCTTTGGCCTCGGCCGGGCCGAGGCCGGTGTGACGGCGGAGCACCGAGATCGCGATGGGCTTCGCGCCGCCGGCGAGCAGCTTGTCGATGTCGGATGCGACGGTGGCCGGGAGCGCGGAACGGACGGATCCGGCGGAGTACGCGACCGGCACGGCGGAGCGGGTCGGCGTCGTGTAGGAGATCGCGGCGGCGTGCGGGCCCACGGTGCTGGCGGACCAGTGCTCGATCCGATCCTTCGCGTCGCTGGGTCCGAGGCCCGTGTGCCTACGAAGGAGCCTGGTCGCCGCCGCGCGGTGTCCTCCGGCGACGAGTCGATCGACCTCCGCGGTCACCTGTGGCGGGACGGAGACGGAGGTCTCCAGCCGCATAGGCATCGGTGCTCTCGGACGGACGGACCTGACCACCGCGCCGAGGAAGAGGCCGAGTACGACGACTCCCGCGACGATGCCGATGATCCAGAGGATCTCCATCGGGTCAGTCTACGGCCGGAACGGGTTCCGCCCCAGGGTGGTGCCGTGATCCGAGGCGGTCGGGCTCCCGACGGGTCAGTGGTGGACGATGTCCGAGACCGCTGCGAGCGGGCGGACGGCACCGATGCCGGCGATCGTGGGGCGGATGTACTCGCCCTCGCGCTGCACGAAGCGCATGGCGATGAGGCGGTTGATGCGGTTGCGGTTGCGGACGCGTCGGAAGGGGTCGAGGGTGTGGCCGGCGTCGATGATGCTCTCTTCGCGGACGAGCTCGGGGACGACGAGGGAGTCCAGGAGGTCGCGCATGGGCTGGGTGAGGGTGCGCCCGAAGGTCGACCCGCGCCGCAGCTCGGAGAGGACGGCGGAGTCGATGTCGACGGCGTCGGTCTCTCGGATGAGCCGACTCGCGTCGGCGGACCCCAGGATCTGGTTCTCAAGTGTCATTTGTTCCCTCCCCAGAGAAACGCGACGAAGCCCTGTGCGCACCCCCATAGGGATGGGCACTCAAATCTCTTCCGCTGTCGAAGTCCCCGCAACGGATCCGGTGTCGTGACGTCGGGCGCGTCTGACCCTACAAAAGGATAAGCGCTGGTCGTCTAGCCTGTCGAGAAGCGACGAGAATCTCTCGTTGGATGTCGGATTCGGCGCGTTATGCCGCGTGGAGCAGGGGCTCGACCGTCCGCGGACGAAGGACCTGCTCACGACGTCGACGGATGGCCACCGGGTGGACGCTCGGCACCGTCTGCGGCTGAGCGGAGGCGACGACGAGCGGGCGGATCGCGCCGATGCCGGCGATGGTCGGACGCAGGAAGCCGCCGTCGCGGCGGACGAAGCGCATGGCGATGAGGCGGTTGATGCGGTTGCGGTTGCGGACGCGTCGGAAGGGGTCGAGGGTGTGGCCGGCGTCGATGATGCTCTCTTCGCGGACGAGCTCGGGGACGACGAGGGAGTCCAGGAGGTCGCGCATGGGCTGGGTGAGGGTGCGCCCGAAGGTCGACCCGCGCCGCAGCTCGGAGACGAGTCGCGTGTCGAAGCCGAGTCCGTTCGGATGGCGGTCGACGGCGGTGCTCTGCGCGGTCGCGGCCGCGTTCTCCATGTTGATGCTCACGAAGGAAGAGACGGAGGAGGTCGCATTTCGTTACGCGAACTTCGCCGGTGATTCGAACAATCCGCCCATGACGAACCGCCCGCCGGTGCGACGGGGTGAGGCGGGAAGGGAGCTCTGGCTGCACTGGTTCTCGAAGCGGGGATCAGAGTGCCGCCGGGGCAGTTCCGGCCCTCAGCCACTCCAGGATCGCTCGGGTGGTCTCCTCGGGTCGCTCCTGGTGGATCCAGTGCCCGCTGTCGAGGCTGACTTCTTCGACATTGGGCACGAACGTCGCGAGGTGCTCGGCCCGGGCGACGGCGTCACGTTCGCCGTAGATCATGAGCGCAGGCTGGTGGATGATCGGGTCCGCATCGGCGAGCTGATGCCAGGCGCGGTTGAGGTTTCGGTACCAGTTGATGCCGCCGGTGAATCCCGATCTCGCGAACGCGGCGGTGTAGACCGACAGCTCGCTCTCACTGAGCAGCGGGTCGCCGAGGGGCCTCTCGGTGCGGGCCGTCTCGATCAACACCATGCCGGGCTGAGGCGGCATGAGCGGCTCGTTCCTGCGATACAGATTGTTGAGGAAGCGTGCCGGGTCGGCATCGAACACGGCGTCGGCGACCCCGGGCTGCCGGTTGAAGTGGACGAAGTAGTAGTCGCTGCCGAGCACCGCCTCCATGAAGTCCAGCCAGGGCACGTCGCCCCGCACCAGGTACGGCAGGCTCAGCGCGATCACCCCGTTCACGCGCTCCGGATGGAGCAGCGTGAGGCTCCACACCACGAACGCGCCCCAGTCGTGGCCGATGAAGGTCGCGTCGGCGTAGCCGAAGTGGTCGAGGAGGGCGACAAGATCGCCGGTCAGGTGCTCGATGTCGTAGGCGACCACCTCCGCAGGGCGCGAGGAGTTGCCATAGCCGCGCTGGTTGGGGGCGATCACGTGGTACCCGGCCGCGACCAGGGCCGGCACCTGGTTGCGCCAGGTGTAAGCGATATCAGGGAAGCCGTGGCAGAGCACGATGGGCCTTCCGGCATTGTGCCGGCCGGCCTCGAACACCTCCAGCTCGACGCCGTTGACGGCGATGATCGTCGGTTCGGGAAAGGAGGTCGGATGCGTTGCTGAGCTCATGATTCCACGCTAGGGAGGTAAACCGGTCACCCTGCGACCGGTTTACCTGAGAATGTTGTGGAATGCGATCTGATCGGCTCGTGGCCATCCTCCTCATGCTGCAGCGGCGCGAGCAGGTCACAGCCGCGGAAGTCGCCGAAGAACTCGAGGTTTCCGAGCGCACCGCACGGCGGGACCTCGATGCCCTGGGCATGGCGGGAATCCCGGTGTACTCGATGCAGGGTCGAGGTGGCGGATGGCGCCTTCTCGGCGGCGCTCGAACCGACCTTTCCGGTCTCACCGCCAGTGAAGCCCGAGCCCTGTTCCTGGTCGCGGGGCCGGCTGCGGCGGCGACCCCCGAGGTCAAGGCCGCGCTCCGCAAGCTCGTCCGCGCGCTGCCGGAGACCTTCCGCGCGCAGGCCGAGGCGGCGGCGGCATCGCTGATCGTGGACTCGCGGGACTGGAACTCGGCCGGCACCGCCGACGCTCGCCCGCCTCGCTTCCTCGATGTGCTGCAGGACGCCGTGATCCGGGGAATCCAGGTCCGGTTCGCCTACATCGACGCGGCGGGGAACGAGACCGAGAGGGTCGTTCATCCGTTGGGGGTCGTGGCGAAAGGCCCCGCCTGGTACCTGGTCGCCCACACCGAAGCCGGCCAGCGGACGTTCCGGATCGACAGGGTCCTGGCTGTTGCGGCCACCGACGAGCCTGTCGCGCGCCCGGACGGATTCGACCTCGCCCGGAGCTGGCGTCAGATCACCGACGGCGCCGAGCGTCGACGCACGCCGGTGGAGGTCCACGCGACCTGCGCACCCGAGGGGCTCGAATACCTGCGCGCCGCGTTGGGCGACAACCTCGACATCGGCGCAGCCGGCACAGACGGCCGCATCGCAGTGGTGCTCCGCGGGCCCAGCGAGTACGGGCTCCCCGGCCACCTCGCCGGGCTCGTCGAATGGCTCGAGATCTCCAGCCCACAGGGAGTCATCGATCACCTCGCGACCATTGGCGCTGCGCTCACCGACCGGTACGGCCCGCCACAACGCTAGAAGAGCCGGGCGGGATCCTCCGGCGATTCCTCGACTCTGGCAGGAGCCACCCTGACCATCTCGTTGATCGGCGCCGCCGCCGCGACCGCCGCATCGATCAGATCGCCGCCGGCTCCTGGCGCCCTGAGCCATTCCTCGGCGAATCCGGGGTTGATCAGCAGGGGCATCCGATCGTGGATGTGCGCCACTTGCGGCGCCGCGGGCCGCATCACGATGCTGTAGCAGGTGTAGGCGGTCCCGTCGGCGGTGCGCCCGGGGCGCGTCACTGCGGCGAGCCCGAGCAGTCCGTCCTCCGGCGCGGTGAAGTGGTGCCAGACGCGTGAGGGCTTCGTCATCTCACGCCAGTACGAGACCGGGACGATCGCGCGAGCCGGAAGCGGGCCCCTGCTGCGGGCGAGTCGCTCGGACCGTGTGTTGATCGTCGCGAAGCCGGCAGGCGCACCGTTCTCGAGGAAGCCCCACCAGCCGAGCTCCAGCGCCGTGGTGCCCTCATGGTCGACGATGAGCGGATTGAGGTTGCGTCGATTCCTACCGGTCGGGCGGAGGATCTCGCCCGCGTTCCGCTCGGCCCACGTCCGCAGTGCGGCCACGAGCTCCTCGTCGGGTTCTTCTTGGAAAGTCACGGCGTCGAATCGCGGGTCGATGCCGTAGCTCGCGCACATGGGGGCCAGCGTACCGGGACGGTCCGACACGGCACGTCTGCTCGGGTAGGGTCGCTCGGGTGATGGACCAGTCGCGGCGACCGCTTCCCGCGGGGATGGCCGTCGGCGGCGCCGTCGCGATCGGCGCCATGACCGCGATCCAGGCGCGCGTCAACGGCGTGCTCGGCGTGCGCCTCTCGGACGGCATCGTCGCCGGGTTCGTCTCGTTCGCCGTCGGCCTGCTGATCCTGATCGTGCTCGTGCCCTTCGTGCCGGCCGGACGCCGCGGCGCCGCTCGCCTGTGGCAGGGGGTGCGCGATCGCAGCATCCCGCCGTGGATGCTGTTCGGCGGGGCGTGCGGCGCGCTCACCGTGTCCACGCAGGGGCTGGTGGCCGGGGTGCTGGGCGTCGCCCTGTTCACGGTCGGCGTGGTCGCGGGGCAGACGCTGCACGGCCTGGTCCTGGACAGGATCGGGTTCGGGCCGGCGGGAGTCGTCGCCGTGACCCCGGGGCGCGTGGCCGGCGGAGCGCTCGCGCTCGTCGCGGTCGGGATCTCGCTCGGCGGCGGCGTGCTGGACCGCGCGCCGCTGTGGATGCTCGTGCTGCCGTTCGCCACCGGAGTCGGGATCGCCTGGCAGGCCGCGACGAACGGTCGTCTGGGGCGACAGGTCGCATCGCCTCTTGCGGCGACGCTGATGAGCTTCATCGCCGGGACCGCGGTGCTGGCGGTCGCGGCAGCCCTGAGCATCCTGCTCACCGGCGCCCCGGAGCCGCTGCCCGTCGAGCCGTGGCTGTACCTGGGCGGCCTCCTCGGCTTCGCCTACATCCTGTTGGGCGTGGTGGTCGTCGCTCGCATCGGCGTGCTCCTGATGGGCCTCGGATCGGTTCTCGGCCAGCTCACCACGTCCGTGCTGATCGACCTGTTCTGGCCGCCGCAGGCGGGGCCCGCGCTCTGGCAGGTCCTCGCGATGGTCGCCGCCGCGGCCTGCTCGGTGGTGGTGGCGGTGCCCTGGCGCAGACGCAGACGTCGGGGCTGATCCGCGGTCAGGCCCTCGCCGAGCCCTTCCCCTTCTTCCCGTCCTTCGCGGACTTTTTCTTCCCCGGCTTCTTCTTGTCGGACGTCTTCCTGGCCGAGTCCGTCGAGGTCTTGCCCGCGGCCTTCTTCTTCTTCTTCTTCGCGTTCTTCTTCGCGTTCTTCGCGGATGCGCCCGGGTCGTCGCCTGCCCCGGCCCCTGTCTCAGCACCGGTCTCGTCAGCCGATGGCATCCGCGTCAGCAGCGACCGTGCGGGGACCGCCTTGCGCCGACCGGGCGTGCGCCCTGGCTTGCCGCCGACGTAGAGCCATCCGAGCAGCGTCTCGTCATCGCCCAGACCGTGCGCGGCGGCGACCTCGGGCGTGCGGGTGAGCTCGCCGGTGCGCCAGATCACGCCCCAGCCCGCCTCGTCCAGCAGCAGGCTCAGCACGTGCGCGACGCCGGAGGCAACCGCCTCCTGCTCCCAACGCGGCACCTTGCCGCTGGGGCGGAAGCTGGCGACGACCGCGATGAGGAGCGGGGCGCGGAGCGGCTTGGTCGACGGCGACGACGCCCCCTGCGCCGCCGCGAGCGCCGTGCCGAGGGTCAGTCGGTCATCGCCCCGCAGCTCGATGAGCCGCCAGGGGCGGAGCGAGGAATGGTCGGCGACCCGGCCGGCGGCCGCGACCAGGGGGACGAGCTCGGTCCGCGTCGGCGCCTCGTCGGTGACCTTCGACCACGACTGCCGCGCCTGGACGGCCTCGAGCGCCGTCATCGGGCGTCCGCCGTGCTCTCGTCCCCGCCGTCGGCCTGGAAGGACAGGGCGATGGAGTTCATGCAGTAACGGTCGCCGGTCGGCGTGCCGAAGCCGTCGGGGAAGACGTGGCCGAGGTGCGAGCCGCAGTTCGCGCAGCGGACCTCCGTGCGCACCATCCCGAGGGTCGTGTCCTCGATCAGCTCCACGGCGTCGGGGCGGATCGACTCGTAGAAGCTGGGCCATCCGCATCCGGAGTCGAACTTCGTGCCGCTGCGGAAAAGCTCGGCACCGCACGCGCCGCAGGTGTAGAGGCCTGCGCGCTCCTCGTCCAGGAGCTCCCCGGTCCAGGGGCGCTCTGTCGCCGCCTGCCGAAGCACGGCGTACCCCTGGTCGCCGAGCTCGGATCGCCACTGCTCGTCGGTCTTGCTCACGCGGTAGTCCATCGGTCCTCCTCGGGATCAGGAAACTCCTCCTATTCTCGCCGCTCCGGGACCCCCGAGGGCGCGACCGGACGCGGATCGGGGGGAACGCGGACCGTGATCCCGGGGAGGCCTGGCGGCGGGACGTAGTCTGAAGCCGATGACCGAGCAGCTGACCGACCGGGAGCGGAGCATCCTCGCCCTGGAGGCGCGGTGGCCGCGACACGGCGGCGCCAAGGAGGAGGCGATCCGCGTCGAGCTGTCGCTGACGCCCGTGCGCTACTACCTCCTGCTCGACCGCCTGATCGACACGGAGGCGGCCCTCGGACACGATCCGCTGCTGGTCCGTCGCCTCCGTCGCCTCCGCGAGGAGGGGGAGCGTCGCCGCGCGGCCCGTACGGGGGGCGCGGTCGGCTGATCCCGGACGCGGGCGGGCGGGGAGGAGCCCGCGATCCCGCCGGATGCGTGCGCCCAGGTTCCATGGAGGCGTGCCGCTAACATCGAGTGGTGCCTACACCCGTCCGCGATCGCTTCGACGACGTCCCCCGCACCGAGGGCCGTGTCGGCGCCCACAGGGCGGAGAGCCCCGGGATGAACGGATGGGTCGTGCTCCTGTGGTCGGTCGTCGCCGCGCTGATCCTCGCCGCCGGCGGCATCTTCGGGGCGATGGTGTCGATGGGCCAGATCTCCTTCGGGCCGGAGCCGTCGATGTCGGCGCCCACGCCGACGCCGACCGTGACGGGCGTCCTGGATCCGTCCTACGGCGTGCTGGTGCTCAACGCGACCTCCGGTGAAGGACTTGCCACCGGGATGCGCGAGACCCTCATCGGTGCAGGGTGGCCCGCCAGCTCGGTCCTCGCCGGCGACGCGGATGCGCAGGACTTCCCCGAGACGACGGTGTTCTACCTGACGGAGGCCGACAAGCCCGCGGCGCTGGGTCTCGCCGACCGCATCGGCGGCGCGAAGGTCCAGTTGAGCGACGTCTACCACGACGACTTCGGCGAGGGGGCGAAGCAGCTCACGATCGTGATCGGCCTCGACCGCCTGCCGCAGCAGCCCGCCCCCGTGGAGTCTCCGGCGGGAGAGACCCCGGGCACCGGGTCCGACGGCTCCTCCACGCAATAGCCGCCGGCGTTCCCTCCCGCCCGGCGCGGCTTGCACTCGATGGGGTCGAGTGCCAGAATGGCATTAGCACTCGCTCTCGCTGAGTGCTAAATCCAACGCCTACGTCCAGGAGGGACGAGAGAACTCATGGCAAAGATCATCGCTTTCGATGAGGAGGCCCGTCGCGGCCTCGAGCGCGGCCTGAACATCCTGGCCGACGCCGTCAAGGTGACGCTCGGCCCGCGTGGTCGCAACGTCGTGCTCGAGAAGAAGTGGGGCGCCCCCACGATCACGAACGACGGCGTCTCGATCGCCAAGGAGATCGAGCTCGACGACCCGTACGAGAAGATCGGCGCCGAGCTGGTCAAGGAGGTCGCCAAGAAGACCGACGACGTCGCGGGTGACGGTACCACCACCGCGACCGTGCTCGCCCAGGCGCTCGTCCGCGAGGGCCTGCGCAACGTCGCCGCCGGCGCCGACCCGATCTCGCTCAAGCGCGGCATCGAGAAGGCCGTCGCCGCCATCACCGCGGAGCTGCTCAACAGCGCCAAGGAGATCGAGTCCAAGGAGGAGATCGCCGCCACTGCATCGATCTCGGCCGCGGACCCGGCGATCGGTGCGCTCATCGCCGAGGCGATCGACAAGGTCGGCAAGGAGGGTGTCGTCACCGTCGAGGAGTCGCAGACCTTCGGCACCGAGCTCGAGCTCACCGAGGGCATGCGCTTCGACAAGGGCTACCTCAACCCGTACTTCGTCACGGACCCCGACCGCCAGGAGGCGGTCTTCGAGGACGCCTACATCCTCATCGCGAACCAGAAGATCTCGAACATCAAGGATCTCCTGCCCGTCGTCGACAAGGTGATCCAGGACGGCAAGGAGCTCGTCATCATCGCCGAGGACGTCGAGGGCGAAGCCCTTGCGACCCTGGTGCTGAACAAGATCCGCGGCATCTTCAAGTCGGTCGCCGTCAAGGCCCCCGGCTTCGGCGACCGCCGTAAGGCTCAGCTGCAGGACATCGCGATCCTCACGGGCGGCACGGTCATCACCGAGGAGGTCGGTCTCAAGCTCGAGAACGCCACCCTCGACCTGCTCGGCCGCGCACGCAAGGTCATCGTCACCAAGGACGAGACGACCATCGTCGAGGGTGCGGGCGACGCCGAGCAGATCGCCGGCCGCGTGACCCAGATCCGTCGCGAGATCGAGAACACCGACAGCGACTACGACCGCGAGAAGCTGCAGGAGCGCCTCGCCAAGCTCGCCGGCGGCGTGGCCGTCATCAAGGCGGGCGCGGCCACCGAGGTCGAGCTCAAGGAGCGCAAGCACCGCATCGAGGACGCCGTCCGCAACGCGAAGGCGGCCGTCGAGGAGGGCATCGTCCCCGGTGGTGGCGTCGCGCTCATCCAGGCGGGCACCAAGGCTCTCGCGACGCTCGACGTCACGGGCGACGAGGCGACCGGGGCGAACATCGTCCGCGTCGCCATCGAGGCTCCGCTCAAGCAGATCGCGCTCAACGCCGGTCTCGAGCCCGGCGTCGTGGCGAACAAGGTCTCCGAGCTCCCCACGGGCCAGGGCCTGAACGCCGCCACGGGCGAGTACGGCGACATGTTCGCACAGGGCATCATCGACCCGGCCAAGGTCACCCGCTCGGCGCTGCAGAACGCCGCGTCGATCGCGGGCCTGTTCCTCACCACCGAGGTCGTCGTGGCCGACAAGCCGGAGAAGGCTGCCGGCGCGCCGGCCGACCCGACCGGCGGGATGGACTTCTGATCCTCCGCTGATCCCGCATCACCAGGAAGGCCCTCGACTTCGGTCGGGGGCCTTCCTCGTTTCTCGGTTCCGAGACCGGCAGACCGGCCAGCAAGAGCAGCATCGGACGGCGCGTCAGAGAGGCACCCCGGTCTATCGGAAGAGCGAGGCGGAGTAGTCCTCCGCCTGGGCGTACTGCTGTCCTGCGTGGTCGAGGGCTGCGCCGATGGCCCCCAGCACCTGCTCGACGTGCGTCTGCGCGCCTCGCCACTGCTCCGCCGTGCCCTGGAACGCGGCGGCGGCCTGCCCCGTCCAGGACGACTGGAGCGCGGTCAGCTGGGACATCATCGTGGCGGACTCGGCTTGCAGACGCTCCGCGGTGCCGCGGAGGGCGGTGGTGGCGGCGAAGACGGCATCGGTGTCGACGGTGAAGACGGTCATGCGGGGCTCCCTTCGAGAGCAACGTGGTGATGCCTCGACGGTAGGCGCGCGGACACCGCGTCCGAGCAGGGCTTCCACGATCGGTGGACAGATCAGGGGAATCGGGCGGCGTGCAGGACGAGTGCGACGGTGCCAGCCAGCCAGCCAGCCAGCCAGCCAGCCAGAGAATCCCCGTGGTGCGGGGAGCGCCGCTCAGAGGTCGAGCGGCTCGATGGGCTGCGTGTCCTGGAGCAGGTGCTCCGGGGTGGCGCGGGAGGGGGCGAGGGGCAGGGCGATCGTGAACGTCGCGCCCCCTCCCGGCGTCTCCCGCACGTCCACGGATCCGTTGAGCGCCTGCACGATCGAGGCGACGATCGCCAGGCCGAGACCGGATCCGCCGGTCTCCCGGGTGCGGGACGAGTCGGCGCGCCAGAAGCGCTGGAAGATCTGCTCGCGGATCTGCTCGGGCACGCCCTCGCCGTGGTCGACGATCGAGAACCAGCCGATGCCCTTCTTGCGATTCGCGCCCACGACGATCTCGATCGGGGAGTCCTCGGGGGAGAACCGCTGCGCGTTGCCGAGCAGGTTCGCGATCACCTGGCGCACCTTGTTCTCCTCGCCCAGCACGATCGGCGGGGTGGAGACCGGGACCACCACGGCCTCGGAGAAGTCGATCTCCGGGACGCTCGGCGTCTCCCGCGAACGCCAGCGCAGGCGGGAGAGCGAGATCGCGCCCCGTGCCCGCGCGGGTGACGGGCGAGTGATCGCCGACTTCTCCGACGCCGACGCCGACGCCGACGCCGACGTCGTGGGTGCGGGGGCGGCCTGGACGTGACGCGTCTCCTCGGCCGTCTTGTCGATGACGGTGATCGTGCGCAGCGGTGCGGCGGCGCGGACGTCGAGGGCGGCGTCCTGGGCGAGCGGACGGAGGTCGAGGGGGCCGATCGTCAGCTCGCGTCGCTCGTCGAGGCGAGCGAGCGCGAGGAGGTCCTCCACGAGCACCCCCATCCGGAGCGCCTCCTTCTCGATGCGCTCCATCGCGCGAGCCGTGTCCTCCTCGCCGCTGATCGCGCCCATCCGGTAGAGCTCCGCATAGCCGCGGACGCTCACCAGAGGTGTGCGCAGCTCATGGCTGGCATCTCCGATGAAGCGGCGCATGTGCTGGACGGTGCGGTCCCGCTGGGCGAGCGAGGCGTCCACCCTGTCGAGCATCGTGTTGATGGCGGAGTTCAGCCGCCCGACCTCGGTAGTCGGCTCCAGGTCCGTGAGGCGCTGGCTGAAGTCACCGGCGGCGATCGACATCGCCGTGGACTCGACCTGCCCGAGCCGACGGAAGGTCAGGGTCACCAGCCCACGGGTGAGGAGGGCCGCGACGAGGATCGTGATGAGCGCGATCGTCGTGAAGACGCCGAAGTACGTCGCGATGATCCGATCCGTCTCGGCGAGCGACAAGGCGACGATCTGGACCAGCAGCACGCCGCCGGAGGTCTGCTGCACCGACACCCCGGCGCGGAACTCCGTGCCGTCGGGGGCGGTGAGGGTGAGCGGGGTCGCCGCCTCGGAGTCCGCGATGGCGTCCGTCAGCAGATACGTGGACGGGAACTGCGGCGGCGAGTCGTCGGGGGAGCCTCCCGCCGTCGCCTTCAGGGTGCCGTTCGCGTCGTAGACCGCCACGAAGTACTCCACGAGCCGCGGCGCGTCCGCACGTGGCTCGACGGTCAGCCCGCCCGCGCCGTCCCCGCTGGTCGTGAAGAACCGCGAGGCGACGTCGCCGGAGACCAGCGTCGGCAGCTGGGCCTCCAGGTTGGTGACCAGGGAGTTGCGGAGGATCGGGGTCGTGCCGATCCCGGTGACCAGCAACCCCAGCGCGAGCACCGCGACGGTGACGCCGGTGACCTTGGCGCGGAGGCTGATCCGCCGCCACCACCGGGTGACCGCATCGGTCTTGTGCGCCATGTCAGGCCGTCTTGCCCACCTTGAGCATGTAGCCGAAGCCGCGCTTGGTCTGGATCACCGGCTCCTCGGTGTGCGGGTCGATCTTGCGACGGAGGTAGGAGATGTAGCTCTCCACGATGCCGGCGTCGCCGTTGAAGTCGTACTCCCAGACGTGATCGAGGATCTGCGCCTTCGACAGGACGCGGTTGGGGTTGAGCATGAGATAGCGGAGGAGCTTGAACTCCGTCGGGCTCAGCTCGATCGAAGAGGGGCCGACGAACACGTCGTGCGTGTCCTGGTCCATCGACAGCTCCCCGGCGCGGATGATCGACTCCTCGTCGGCCTGCATCGTCCTGCGGAGGATCGCCTGCGCACGGGCGACGATCTCGTCGAGGCTGAACGGCTTCGTGACGTAGTCGTCGCCGCCGGCGTTCAGACCCTCGATCTTGTCCTCGGTGTCGTCCTTCGCAGTGAGGAAGAGGATCGGCGCCGTGAACCCGGCGCCACGCAGGCGCTTGGTCACGCTGAACCCGTTCATGTCCGGCAGCATGACGTCGAGGATGATCAGGTCGGGCTCCTCCTCGAGGACCGCCGAGATCGTGGCGGCGCCGTTGGCGACGGTCTTCACCGAGAATCCGGCGAAGCTCAGGCCCGTGGACAGCAGGTCGCGGATGTTCGGCTCGTCGTCGACGACCAGGATGCGCGCTTCAGTCATGCCCCCATTATGGTGACCTCTCCGATGCAGATGCTGGATTCGGCTCGAAGCGTACGCCGTGGTCGCTCCGGGCGACGCCGTCCCGAGCGCCCGTTCAGGCGGCTTCGAGGTCCGTGGCGTCCATGATCGTGTAGCTGTATCCCTGCTCCGCGAGGAAGCGCTGCCGGTTCTGCGCGTAGTCCTGATCGACCGTGTCCCGGGCGATCAGCGTGTAGAAGCTGGCCGTGTGCCCGGACTGCTTCGGACGGAGCAGCCGGCCGAGACGCTGCGCCTCCTCCTGGCGGGAGCCGAAGGATCCGGAGACCTGGATCGCCACCGACGCCTCGGGGAGGTCGATCGAGAAGTTCGCGACCTTCGACACGACGAGCAGCGAGATCTCGCCCTCGCGGAACTGGTGGTACAGCTCCTCGCGCTCGTCGACGGGCGTCGCGCCGGTGATCCGCGGGGCGTTCAGCGCCTCGGACAGGGTCTCGAGCTGATCGAGGTACTGGCCGATGACGAGGATGCGCTCGCCGGGGTGCTTCGCGATGAGCTCGCGCACGGCATCGATCTTCGCCGGCGCGGAGGCCGCGAGCCGATAGCGCTCGTCGTCGGTGGCGGCGGCGTACTCGAGACGGTCGTCCGGCGGCAGGTCCACCCGCACCTCGTAGCAGGCGGCGGGGGAGATGAACCCCTGCGCCTCGATCTGCTTCCACGGCGCGTCGAACCGCTTCGGGCCGATGAGGCTGAACACGTCGCCCTCCCTGCCGTCCTCGCGCACGAGCGTCGCGGTGAGCCCGATGCGGCGGCGTGCCTGCAGATCCGCGGTCAGCTTGAAGACCGGAGCGGGGAGCAGGTGCACCTCGTCGTACACGATCAGGCCCCAGTCCATCTCGTCTAGGAGGGAGAGGTGCGCGTACTGGCCCTTCCGCTTCGCGGTGAGGATCTGGTAGGTCGCGATCGTGACCGGCTTGACCTCCTTCACCTGCCCCGAGTACTCGCCGATCTCCTCGGCGGTGAGGGTCGTGCGCTTCAGCAGCTCGTCGCGCCACTGACGGGCGGAGACGGCGTTGGTGACGAGGATGAGGGTCGTGGTCTGGGTCGCAGCCATGGCCCCCGCGCCGACGATCGTCTTGCCCGCGCCGCAGGGGAGCACGACCACGCCCGACCCGTCCTTCGCGTAGGCCTCGACGGCCTCCCGCTGGTACGGGCGCATCTCCCAGCCGTCCTCGGCGAGAGCGATCTCGTGGGGGGTCCCCGGGGTGTAGCCGGCGAGGTCCTCCGCGGGCCAGCCGATCTTCAGCAGCTCCTGCTTGATCTGCCCGCGCGCCCAGGCGTCCACGACGTACACGTCGGGTGCGGGGTGGCCGATCAGCAGCGGCTGGATGCGCTTGTTGTGGGCGACCTGTGTGAGGACGGCGGGATCCGTGGAGCGGATGACGAGCGCGCCCTCGTCATCGCGCTCGATCACGAGACGGCCGTAGCGCTCCACGGTCTCGCGGACGTCGACGGACACCGACGGCGGAACGGGGAAGCGAGACCAGCGCTCCAGGGTGCCCAGCATGTCGTCGGCGGTGTGCCCCGCCGCGCGGGCGTTCCAGAGTCCCAGCCGCGTGATCCGGTAGGTGTGGATGTGCTCGGGCGCGCGCTCCAGCTCGGCGAAGATCGCGAGCTCGTGGCGCGCGCTCTCCGCGTCGGCGTGCGCGACCTCGAGCAGGACGGTGCGGTCGCTCTGGACGATCAAAGGGCCATCGGACATAGCCGTCCAGTCTACCGGCCGGCGATGTACCCGGGCGTGCGCGCTCAGGCGCCGGCGTTCTCGGGACCGACGAGTCTGGTCGACCGGATGCTCCGGATCGGCAGGGTGCGCTCGACGTCGGCCGCCCGGTCGCGCCCGCGGAGACGCCCGCCGCCGAGTCCGGTCACCTCCAGCAGCAGCTCCTTCGAGGAGCCGTCGGGCATCGCCACCTCGACGATGAGCACCGCGCGCTGGCGGACAGCGTGCTCCAGCTCGCGATCGAGCCAGGCGGCGTCCGCGTCCGGGCCCTGAGCCGCACGGAGGCGACGGATGAGCTCGTCGTAGCGTGCGACCGGATCCTGCGCGGGGTCCGCCGCGAGGGGCGGGACGCGGGAGGCGCGCTCATCGCGGCCGTCGGCGCCGATCAGCGCGGCGGGGTAGTGCTCGTCCGTGAGAGCCCAGAACACCGTCTCCCGGCTCACGCGGGTCGAGAGCGAGGCGCCGTCGCGCACCAGTCCGAGCGGACGAAGGGACTGATCCACCCCGAGGGCGTCGATCAGATGGGCGTCGGTGGATTCCACACGGGTGCGGCCCGTCATCGGATCCGAGACGATCCGCACCAGCCCGTGCCGCTGAGCGCCCTGCGCGATGAGGTAGCGCAGCGGCTGGGGGACCTCGGTCAGCGAGATCTCGTCGAGGAAGGAGAGGATCCCGTCCTCGGTCTCCCCGATCGCGAGGGCGGCGGCGATCGAGTCCGCCGTGAACCGATACGACGACGCCTGATTGGCGGACTCGCGCTCGGACATCGTGCGCAGACGCAGGTCGAGCGCGGGAAGGAGCGGGCCGGGGGCGATCGCGCTGAGGTCGTTCTGCAGGAAGACGCGGTCGACCTCGGCGGGAAGCAGTGCGCGGAGGCTGCCGAGGTCCGGTGCGCTGCCGTCGATCAACGGCGCCGCCCAGGGTGTCGGCTCTCCGTCGACGATCAGTCCGAGCAGCTCGGCCCGGCGCAGCCGCGCGCTCGCCGCATCCGGCCACGCAGGGTCCCAGGGATAGGCGCCCGCCCAGGTCGAGGGATCGGGCCAGCCGCCCCCGGGCCGTCGGAGCGCCGGTGGCAGCGCATCCTCGAAGCCGCGGGCGAGGCCCGCCCAGCGTTCGGCGCCGGGAAGGCGCAGCCATTCCTCACCGGCGACGGTGAGGCGCAGCGAGCGCTCGGCGGCACGGAGAAGACCGCCCTCGATGCCGATGGCGAGCAGATCGTCGATCAGCGCGGGATCCCCTGGCAGCCCGCGCTCGACCGCCCTGCGCTTCTCCGACGCTCCGACCGAGCCGCCGGCGAGCAGGCCGAGCGGCGTCTCCTGGGTGAGGAGGAGGAGATCGGCGAGGACCGCGACCGCGGTGAATGCGCGCTCCGCCGCGCGGGCGGTGCTCTGCTCGTCCGTCGCGCGGGATCCCTCGGCGGCAGCAGGCGGGGGATCCCCCGGGTCGGCCAGCCCGCCGACGACGGCGGCGACGCCGGGGTAGGGGAGTCCTGAGGGGGAGAGGAGGGCGAGGGCGATCAGGCCGGGGTCGGCCGAGTCGGTCGCTCCTCCGCCCCGCACCGCGAGGAACAGCGCGCGTGCCTCGTCGCGGGTGAGCCGGGGGATGAGGCGTCCGATCGATGCGGGTTCGAGCAGCGCCTCGGCGGCATCGAAGAAGTCCTCCCACCCGATGCCGGCGCGGACCTCGCGGCGGGAGAAGAGCGCGACGAGCTCGGCGTCCGCGCGTGCTGCCAGCGCCTCTGCGAGCGGGCGGGCGTGCGTGCTCATCAATTCGGCAGCGACGGCGTCAGGGACGCCGCGCGGCTCGACCTCTCCGCACGAAGCTCATCACGAGCAGCACGATGATCATGGCCAGCGCGAGCGGGAGTCCCCAGAGAGGGATCGCCGCGATCGCGGGCCAGACTCCGCCGCCGAAGTCGGACTGCTTCATCCCCACGGCTGTGCCGATGATGATCGAGAAGAAGCACAGCACGGACGCCGCAGCCAGGCCCAGGGCCGTGAAGGCCAGGAACCGGTCGATTGCGCGGACCGGGAGGTCGTCGGCGCGCGGCGGGGTGCTCATCCGTCTCAGCCTACTCGCTCGCCGACCGGTAGGCTGGAGGGGTGGATGCCGGTCATCCGCGCTCCGCTCGACCGGATCCGCCGATCCGGTCCCATCGATCAGTGAGGTTTCTCCCATGCCCACCGGCAAGGTCAGGTTCTACGACGACGAGAAGGGTTTCGGCTTCATCTCCGCGGATGACGGCCAGGACGTCTTCCTGCACGCCTCGGCCCTCCCCGCCGGCGCGACGGTCAAGGCCGGTGCCCGGGTGGAGTTCGGTGTGGCCGACGGCAAGCGCGGCCTGCAGGCCCTCTCGGTGCGCGTGCTGGAGGCGCCGCCGAGCCTGGCGAAGACCAAGCGCAAGTCGGCCGACGACATGGCCGTCATCGTCGAGGACCTGGTCAAGCTCCTCGACGGCATCGGGGGCGACCTCCGTCGCGGCCGATACCCCTCTTCCAGCCACGGACGCAAGATCGCGGCCGTCCTCCGCAAGGTCGCGGAGGACCTCGATGCCTGACGCCGACGAACGCCTCCTCGGAGCCAGGGATCTGGCGCTCGCCGCGCTCCACGAGATCACTCCGGCGGCGACCGTCGGCCCTGCTGCGGGCCACCAGGTTGAGGAGGACGGCTCCGTCTCCCTGCGCTTCGAGAACCGGCAGCCCGGATACCCGGGCTGGTACTGGACGGTGACCGTCGCCCGGGTCGATGACGACGAGCCGACCGTGCTGGAGGTCGAGCTGCTCCCCGGTGACGGAGCCCTGATCGCCCCGGACTGGGTGCCGTGGGCCGAGCGGCTCGCCGACTACCGCGCGCACCAGGCGGAGCTCGCCGCCGCGGCGGAGCCCGTCGACGCGGAGGATGAGGGCGACGTCGAATCGGACGAGGACCTCGACGCCCTGGACGACGACGACGCCGAATCCGACGCGGATGACGACGACGATCTCGACGACGACGACGACGACGATGACGATGACGATGACGATGACATCCTGCATGCCGGGGATCTGGACGGCGTCGACATCGACGAGCTCGACGAGTCCGCCGACGACGACTCGCACGCCGACAAGGCGTAGCGCCCCGCGCTGAGCGCCTCGTGGCCGGGGCGCTTCTCCGTTCGCGCTGTCATTCTCCGCACACGCTGCGCAGTTTCACGCAACGCGTCCGACAAACAGCAGCGCGAGCCGGGGCGACCCCAAAGGACGGGCAGCCCCGGAGAGGCAGCCCGCGGTGCGCGGGGCTCAGGCCCCGGAGTTCTCGAGAACGTAGTCGAGCGAGCGGATGAGCTGCCGGACGTCGTCGGGCTCGATCGACACGAAGGTCGCGATGCGCAGCTGGTTGCGGCCGAGCTTGCGGTACGGCTCCGTGTCCACGATCCCGTTCGCCCGCAGGATCCCCGCGACGGCGGCGGCATCGACCGACTCGTCGAAGTCGATCGTGACGACGACGGGGGAGCGGTCATCGGGGCTGGACACGAAGGGTGTCGCCACCGGCGACGCCTCGGCCCAGCGGTAGAGCTCCTGCGAGGACTCCGCGGTACGGGACGCGGCCCAGCCGAGTCCGCCGTTGCCGTTGATCCACTGCAGCTGGCTGTCCAGCAGATGCAGCGTCGCGAGGGCAGGTGTGTTCAGCGTCTGCTCCAGGCGGGAGTTGTCGACGGCGTTCTTCAGGCTGAGGAACTCGGGGATGTAGCGGCCGCTCGCCGCGATCCGCTCGATCCGCTCGATCGCCGCGGGCGAGACCGCCGCGAACCACAGGCCGCCGTCGGAGCCAAGGTTCTTCTGCGGCGCGAAGTAGTAGACGTCCGCCTCCGAGAGGTCGACGTCGATCCCGCCCGCGGCGCTGGTCGCGTCGATCACGGTCAGCGCCCCGTCGGCGGTGACCCGGCGGACGGGTGCGGCGACCCCCGTGGAGGTCTCGTTGTGCGGCCATGCGTACACGTCGACGCCCTCGACGGGCACGGCCGTGATGCGGGTCCCCGGCTCGGTGGTGCGCACGTCCGGCGCGCTCAGCCACGGCGCGGCGGCGGCCGCGGCGAACTTGCCGCCGAACTCGCCGAACACGAGGTTCTGGCTCCGCTGCTCGATGAGCCCGAAGGCCGCGGCGTCCCAGAAGGCCGTGGAGCCGCCGTTGCCGAGGATGATCTCGTAGCCTGCGGGGAGGCGGAAGAGGGAGGCGAGCTGCTCACGGACGCTCCGCACGAGGCCCTTCACCGGCGCCTGCCGGTGGGAGGTGCCGAGCAGATCGGTGGCCGCCGCCGCGAGCGCCGCGGCCTGGGCCGGGCGCACCTTGGAGGGACCGCAGCCGAAACGGCCGTCGACGGGCAGGAGCTCGCGGGGGATCTCGATCGCCATGACGTCGATTCTAGGGCGACGGCGCGGTCCGCCCCGACCGCGTGACGCGTGACGTCGAACGGGGAATCCCCGGCTCCCCCCGGAAGGTAGGCTTGCCTAAGAAGCCGCGACAAGGGGGATCGATGACCGATCTGATCGACACGACCGAGATGTATCTCCGCACCATCCTCGAACTCGAGGAGGAGAACATCGTCCCGCTGCGCGCGCGCATCTCCGAGCGCCTCGGCCACTCCGGCCCCACCGTGTCGCAGACCGTCGGGCGGATGGAGCGCGACGGACTCGTCGTCGTCTCGGAGGACCGGCGGCTCGAGCTCACGGACGGCGGACGACGCAAGGCCGTGGACGTCATGCGCAAGCACCGTCTCGCCGAGCGCCTGCTCTCGGACGTCATCGGACTCGACTGGGCCTATGTCCACGAGGAGGCCTGCCGGTGGGAGCACGTGATGAGCGAGCAGGTCGAGCGTCGTCTCGTCGAGCTCCTCGGGCACCCCACTGAGTCGCCGTACGGCAACCCCATCCCCGGACTCGACCACCTCGGTGGCGTGCCGGCGCGTACCTTCGATGAGGGGGTCGTCGGGCTGGTGGAGCAGCTGAACACGGTCGGCGGACCGATCGAGGGCACCGTGCGCCGTCTCGCCGAGCCCGCACAGGTCGATCCGGAGCTCCTCGAGCAGCTCCGCGGCGCCGGCGTCATGCCCGGCGCCCCTGGCCGGTTCCGTTTCAACGAGGGCTACGTCCTCATCGAGATGGACGATCAGACCGACGGGCTCGAGCTTCCCGTGGAGCTGGCCTCGCACATCTTCTTGGTCGCTTGACGTTCTTGGTCGCTTGACGCAGGTTTTCGGTCGGCTTGCGCGCATGCGCGCGGGTGTCCGGAGGATTGCCAGGTTGCCAGGGTGACAGAATCGTTATCTTCCGGTAACGTCGGTGAAGTCGTCGGCGAGAAGCCAGCTGACGATCGCCGTGACGGTTGCCTCACTGGTTCGTCGTCGTCGCGGAGAAAGACGCATGTGCACCCGAGTTCGCATGCCCGAAACGACTGTCGACGAGCTGGCGCCTGTGCGTCGAGGCGCTGGAGGACCAGCTTTGGCTGCAGAGATCGAAACGTCCGAGAACACACCTGAAGAGCGTCCCCTCGCCCGCTCCACCCGAAGCGGCGAGAAGGCGGCGAAGCGTCCCCGAAGCGTGGTCAAGCCGATCCGATCGATCGCGATCTTCGGTGCCGTGGGCGCTCTCGTGACCGCGATCGCGCTTCCGGCCTTCGCCGCGACCAACGGCGGCGGACAGCAGAGCGCGGCTCCCGCCACCATGCAGCAGATCGCCGCGGACAACTCCCAGTCCCTCGTCGTGGCCTCCGAGGCCACGACCGCGCCCGTCGCCCGTGACTCGTTCACCGCGACGACGCCGGAGGAGATCGAGAAGAAGAAGGCCGAGGAGGCCGCGGCCGCTCGCGCCGCAGCCCTCGCCGCCACGGCGGCCGCAGCCGCTGCGAACAGCAACAACAGCAGCGGCGGGAGCAGCGGATCGCTCTCCAACGTCGACCTCACCATGACGGCCCCGGGATCCGGCGAGGTCCGCTACCCGCTCGCCAACTTCACCAGCGGTGAGGGCCCCGGCTCCGGCCGCGGGCACCAGGGCTGGGACATGATCGCCCCCCAGGGCACCCCGATCTTCGCCGCCGCAGCCGGTGTCGTGACCGTCTCGCAGGAGAGCTACGGCGGGTACGGCGTCGCGGTCGAGATCGAGCACGTCGTCGGCGGCCAGTCCGTCATGACCCGCTACGGCCACATGGTCTACGGCAGCCGGGTCGTCGAGGCGGGGCAGACCGTCGCCGCGGGCCAGCTGATCGGTCAGGTCGGCAACACCGGCAACTCGTTCGGCGCCCACCTGCACTTCGAGGTGCACATCGGCGGCGGAATCGTCGACCCGGAGAGCTGGCTGGCGGCCAACGCCGGCTGAGCCGACATACCCCTGTTCATCTTCCGTTCGCCCCTGTGACAACGGGTATGGGTTAGCCTGAACCCGTTGTCGCAAGGGCGGAGGAAGCCGATGGACCGAATACCGGGGATCCGAACCACGGATGCGCTCGGTCGTCTGGTCCTTCTGCATCGCTCGCAGGACGTGCGCGGTCCATCCGCGCTCATAAGGCGCTGTCTCTGAGAGACAGCGCCTTTCGCGTTCCTGCGAACCCTTCACCTGCGCGTGGTCGAGAGGCCGGGAAGCCGTCCCGGCGTGATCGAAGGGAAAGCAGGATGCGCACTCTTGTGCTCAACGCCGGCTACGAGCCGCTCGCTATCGTGTCGTTCCGGCGCGCGCTCGTGCTGGTCATGAACGAGAAGGCCTCGATCGTGGAACGCGTCGAGGAGAGCCCCGTGTGGGCGGCGAACGGCAGATACGACCGGCCGGCCGTGATCATTCTGAGCCGCTACGTGCGAATGCCGCACACCCGACGGGTACCGGTCACCCGAAGAGGCGTCCTGCGTCGGGACGGGCACCGCTGCGGCTACTGCGGCAAGTCGGCCTCCACCATCGACCATGTCCTGCCGCGCTCCCGCGGGGGCGCCGCGTCCTGGGAGAACCTCGTCGCCTGCTGCCTGCGCTGCAACAACGTCAAGAGCGACCGGACGCCGCAGGAGATGGGCTGGGAGCTGCGCACGACGCCCCGGCCTCCGCACGGGTCCGCCTGGACGGTGCGGGGCACCGAGCGGAGCGATCCGCAGTGGGAACCGTATCTGGGACTGGCGGCGTAGCCGGAGGCGGGGCGGGGGAGCGGCTCGCCGGCCATTCGGGCGGCATCGCCGTGAGGAAGAGGGTTCGCCGGCCCTTCGGGCGGCATCGCCGTGAGGAGGATCTCGGGTTCGGGATTCGCTCCTCGAGCGAATCCCTTCGAGGCTCCGTGCGAGCCCCCGAATCCCCATCGCTTCTCGCCGTGTCGCTGCGCGCCACGCCGAGCCTCGGCGATGGGGCCCGCTGACGGAGGGGGCACGAGAGCGAAGAAGCCGCCCTTTGGGCGGCTTCTTCGCTCTCGTGCCCCCGACAGGATTCGAACCTGCGACCTGCCCTTTAGGAGAGGGCCGCTCTATCCGACTGAGCTACGAAGGCGTGCGGGACAAGTCTATGGGAGCGAATGAGCGGCATCCGCTCATTCGCTCCCAGGGTGATGATGGTGCTCAGTTGGCGGCGCGGTACGCCTCGACGACCGTTGCGGGAACGCGTCCGCGGTCGGAGACCGTGTAGCCGTTCTCCGCCGCCCACGCCCGGATGAGCGTGGTCTCGGGGTTGCGGGACGGACGCTTCGCGGCCGACGAGCCGCGGGTCGCCACGCGCCCGGGGGCGCGCTGTGCGCGGCGACCGGCGTCGGTGTAGGGGGCGAACGCCGCACGGAGATCGGCCGCGTGCTCCGCGGTCACGTCGATCTCATAGGCGACGCCGTCGAGGGAGAAGTGAACGGTCTCTCCTTCGCCGACTTCGAGAAGACTTCCGTCGATATCGTCGACGAGCTGATGAACAATTTTACGGGCCATTCCCCAAGAATAGGGCCAAGGAATCTCCGACGCAATGCGATGGTCATGATGCCCTGCCGATTCAAAGGACCTGGGTGCTGCGAGATCAATGAGATCAATGGGATCAATGGGCGGGCTCGATGAGCTTGAGGCCGACAATGCACCCGACCAGGCCGAGGATGAGAAGAATGCGCAGCCACGAGACCTCCGAATCGCCGGTGATCATCGCCCATGTGACGGTGAGTGAAGCGCCGATCCCGACCCAGATCGCATAGGCGGTTCCGGTCGGGATCTCCCGCATCGCCCAGCCGAGGCCGATCATCGATATGACGAGTCCCACGCCGAAGATGATGCTCGGCCAGAGTTTCGTGAACCCTTCGGACTTGCCGAGCGCGGTGGCCCATACGGCCTCGCAGATCCCGGACGCAATGAGAATGACCCATGCCATGACAGCTCCTGATGAGCCAGTCTTGTCGCTGTCCGGGTACTGGTCCGCCTCGTCCGGGGGGCGCATTCGCGTCGCCGGTCCCAAGGATAGCAAAGCGCGAAGGAACGGCTCCGCCGATCTGCTCAGGGGGTGCTCAGGGAAAGGAGATGATCAGGGAAGGAGTCCCGCACGTCGGGCTCTCGCGACGGCGGCGTGCCGGGTGGAGGCGTCCAGTTTCGCCATCGCCGTCCCCAGGTAGGCCTTGACCGTGGCCTCGCGCAGGCCGAGGGCCGCGGCGATCTCGGCGTTCGTCGAGCCGAGGGCAGCGCACGCGAGGACGTCCGTCTCCCGCGGCGAGAGGCGGATCGTCGGGACCGGGCCGGTGGCGGGCTGCGGCCCTTCCCCCGCGAGCGCGAGAAGTCGATGCTGGACGCCGTCGATCCGTTCGCGGATCGTGGTGTCCGTGACGGCCGCCGCGATGCTCCGGAGCTCGGCGAAGCTCTCGCGGAGCTCCTCGCGCTCGATTGCTCCGAGCGACGACGGCGGGCCGGCGGGGGCCGTGCCGCGCAGGCGCCGGCCGACCTCCTCCCGGATCCGCAGCTCGGAGGCCAGCGTCTCGGCCACCTGCACCGCAGGCGCGGTGGTGATCCCGCCGACCGGCGTCTCCTCCCAGGCGCCCGCGTAGAGGATGCCGCGTGAGCGCCCTCCGACGATCACGGGAACGGCAAGGAGGGTGCGAAGCCCCTCGCCCAGCACGAAGCCGTCGTAGTCGTGGGTGATGACCTGGGAGGCGCGGTAGTCGTGCGTCATCCGCGGACGGAGCTCGGTCATGGCCCTGCCGCCGAGCCCGCGGAGGGGCTGGACGCGCAGACCCTCCAGGCTCCTCGTCCGCGAGCCGATGATCGTGCTGACGTTGACGACGCCGTCCTCGAAGAGCCCGCCGAAGGCGACGGGGAAGCGGGTCCGCCTGGCGAGCTCCCGCACGGCATGCGCGAAGAGGTCTGACTCGCTTTCGGTGATCTCCGTGGCGCTCATCGACTACCAACTTCCGGGGGTGACCGAGGTGTCCCCGCCATACGTAGCGTCGAGGCTACACCACGGCGCGACGGAGCGCCGGGGCGAATCGACAATGTGGCAAGGAGGCCCCATGTCCGATACGACCGATGGCCGTCCCGTCGGGACAGTCGACTACATCGCCGTCCAGGAGTCCTCGGCATTCCGAAGGCTCCGCAAGGATCAACGCTCCTTCGTCTTCCCGCTCGCCGTCCTGTTCCTCGTCTGGTATTTCGGATACGTGCTGCTGGCCGCCTTCGCGCCGCAGTTCATGGCACAGCGCGTCTGGGGAGACATCACGATCGGACTGCTGCTCGGGCTCGGGCAGTTCGTGACGACGTTCGCGATCACGATGGGCTACGTCGCCTATGCGAACCGCCGGCTGGACCCTCAGGCCGAGGCCATCCGCGCGGAGCTCGAGCGGACGGAGGCCGGCGCATGAGCGTTCCCCTCGCCACCGGTCCCGCACTCGTGGAGAGCAACCCGGTCCTGAACATCTCGGTGTTCCTGGGCTTCGTCGCAGTGACGCTGTTCATCGTGATCAGGGCCAGCCGGAACAACAAGACCGCGGCCGACTACTACGCCGCGGGACGCTCGTTCACGGGTCCGCAGAACGGCTTCGCGATCGCGGGGGACTATCTGTCCGCCGCGTCCTTCCTCGGGATCTGCGGAGCGATCGCCGTGAACGGCTACGACGGCTTCCTCTACTCCATCGGCTTCCTCGTCGCGTGGCTGGTCGCCCTGCTGCTCGTCGCCGAGCTCATGCGCAACACCGGCAAGTTCACGATGGCGGATGTGCTCTCCTTCCGTCTCGCACAGCGTCCGGTGCGGATGGCGGCGGCGATCACGACGCTCGCGGTCTGCTTCTTCTATCTGCTCGCCCAGATGGCGGGAGCCGGGGGCCTCGTCTCCCTGCTGCTCGGCATCAGCGACAGGCTGGGCCAGTCGCTGATCATCGGCGTCGTGGGGGTCCTGATGATCGTCTATGTGCTGATCGGCGGGATGAAGGGGACCACCTGGGTGCAGATCGTCAAGGCGTTCCTCCTCATCGGCGGCGCGGTGGCGATGACCATCTGGGTCCTCGCGATCAACGGGTTCAACATCAACACCCTGCTGGAGAGCGCGGTCGCCGCCTCGATCTCGAACCCGCCGGACGGGATCCTCGGCCCCGGTCTCCAGTACGGCAAGAACCCCTGGGACTTCATCTCGCTCGGGCTCGCGCTGGTGCTCGGCACGGCGGGCCTGCCGCATGTGCTGATGCGGTTCTACACGGTGCCGACGGCCAAGGAGGCGCGGAGGTCGGTGGTCTGGGCGATCTGGCTCATCGGCATCTTCTACCTGCTCACGCTCGTGCTCGGGTACGGTGCGGGCGCCCTGGTCGGTCCGGAGACGATCAAGAACGCGCCGGGCGGGGTGAACTCGGCAGCGCCCCTGCTCGCCCTCTACCTCGGCGGGCCCGTGCTCATGGGATTCATCTCGGCGGTGGCCTTCGCGACGATTCTCGCCGTGGTCGCCGGCCTCACGATCACCGCCGCGGCGTCCTTCGCCCACGACATCTACGCGAATGTGATCAAGCGCGGCAAGAACGGCGACGTCGAGGTCGACTCTCAAGGGGAGGTGCGGGTGGCGCGGCGGACCGTGGTGGTCATCGGCGTGCTGGCGATCCTCGGCGGCATCGGCGCCCAGGGGCAGAACATCGCCTTCCTCGTCGCGCTGGCGTTCGCGGTCGCGGCGTCGGCGAATCTGCCGACGATCCTCTATTCGCTCTTCTGGAAGCGCTTCACCACCAGGGGAGCGGTCTGGAGCATGTACGGAGGGCTCACGGCGGCGATCGTCCTCATCATCCTGTCCCCGGTGTTCTCGGGAACGCCGACCTCGACCTTCCCGAACGTGGACTTCGCGATCTGGCCCCTGAACAACCCGGGCATCGTGTCGATCCCGCTGGGCTTCCTGCTCGGGTGGCTCGGCTCCCTCACCGATCGGAGACAGGAGGACCGCCGCCTCGCCGCGGAGATGGAGGTGCGCTCGCTCACGGGCTTCGGCGCCGAGAAGGCCGTCGACCACTAGCGTCGTGGTCGGCTGTGCGGGCTCCGGCGGCCTACTCGCCGGAGCCCGCACTCCTGGTGGGCCCGATGTCGCGGCCTCCGCGACCGGCCGGGCTCAGGCTCTTCCTGCGGCCGACTCCGCTTCCAGGTCGATCAGGAACCTCTTGTGCTCGGGGTGTGCGCCGTACTGACCGATGCTGCCGTCCGCGCGGACGACCCGGTGCACCGGGACGACGATCGAGAGCGGCGTGACGCGGCATGCGGTCCCCACGGCTCTAGCCGCGCCGGGCGAGCCTGCATGCACTGCGATCTCGCCATAGCTGGCCGTCTCTCCCCACGGGATCTCGCAGATGGCCTGGAGCGCGTCGCGCGTGAAGCCCTCGGCGAGCCGCCAGTCGAACCGGATCTCGTCGTCGAAGCGTACGGGCTCGCCCTCGAAGTAGGCGTCGAGCAGGCTGTGCAGCTCGTCGGCCGCTCCGGGCGCGAACTCCGGGATCGCCTGCAGCCGACGGGATACGTCCTCGAGCAGCCACGGCGTGGTCAGCTCGGCGGCGTCCGGGAGGTCGAAGGCCACGAGCCCCTCCTCGGAGAAGACGGCGAGCGTCTCGCCGAGGGGTGTGGGGATGAAGTCGTAGCGGAAGGTCATGGCCCTATCCTGTCGTCCTTCGGAGGTCGGGATCGTGAGGGGTGCCGGGGCGGGGGAGAAGAGGCGGAATCCCCGGTCTGTGGAGGAAAAGGGGCATGAATCCGGTGAAACTCGCACGACATGCAGGAATCGCACCGACGACACGCCTATCTTTGAGCTGTGTGGCGACGTGATGGCAAGACCGCGGAGGCGGCGAAGGCTGCGTCGGCGGCGCCCGACGACGTCAACGTCACCGAGCCCGGCACGCCGGTCCTCCACGCGGCCGCGGCGGAGCGGGCGAGGCTGCGCGCCGAGGCCGCGCAGCTGGGCGGTCCGTCCCCGCTGACGGCGTTCCATGATGTGCCCGAGGCCGGGATCGATATCTCCCGAGCCCATCCCGGCAGCCTTCCCCAGTTCATCACCGGGCGATCCACGCTCCTCTCCAACCTCTTCCGGGACGAGGTGGGCCTCCGATCCGCGCGGCTCGCCGCCGAGCGGATCACCGCCAAGAACATCGAGCTCCGCACCGTTCGCGGCATCGACGCCGTCCATCTCGCCGTCGGTCTCGCCAGCTGGCGGATCGGCGGGGTCTCCTATACGGCGCCCATGCTGCTGCGGCCGCTCGCGATCCGACGGCATCACACGGACTTCGAGCTCAAGCTGCACGGCGGCTTCTCGGTCAACCCTGAGCTGGTCCGCATCGCGCGCGACCATTTCGGGATATCGATCGACGCCACGGCGCTGGCGGCGCTCGCCTATGAGGGAGGGGTGTTCAAGCCGCAGCCCGCGATCGATCAGCTGCGCGCCGCCACCTCCTCCATCGACACCTTCTCCGTGCAGCCGCGCCTGGTCGTCTCGACCTTCGCCGACATCGGCGCGGCGATGGCGCGGGACGCGCATGATCTGGATCACGTGGTGCTGAACGCTCTCGCCGGTCACGTCGGCGACCGCGAGCAGGTCACGGCCCCGGGACCTGCGCCCGTGATCATCGGACCGGACGAGCGCGCACCCGCCTCGGACAACCTCCTCCTGGACGCCGACTCCGAGCAGGAGGCGGTGCTGGCCAGGATCGCCACCGGCCACTCGCTCGCCGTCGCCACCCTGCCGGGCACCGGCGGCACGCAGACCGTCATCAACGCGATCGGCGAGCTCGTCCGCGCGGGCAAGCGCGTCCTCGTGGTCTCCGCCCGTCGTTCGACTCTCGACGGCGTGCGCCATCGGCTGAGCGGCATCGGGCTCGACGGCTTCGCGGTGTCTCCGGCGACGGTGCGCAAGGATCTCGTCCGCGCGATCGGGCGGAACGAGAAGGCGAAGGCCCCCAAGCTCGCCGAGGTGGACGACGCCCTCGTGCGTCTGCGCACCGTGCTGCGCGACTACCGGGCCGCTCTCACCGCCGAGGACCCGGTGCTGAAGGCCTCGGTCCTGGACGCGACCCGCGTGCTCACCCGCCTCGCCTCTCTCCCGACGCCGCCGTCCACGACCGCGCGTCTCGACCGCGGAGGGCTGCAGCGCCTCGCAGGCGACCGCAGGAGGGCCGCGGAGGCGCTGTCGCTCGCGGCGAGGCTCGGGGAGTTCCGCTTCGGACCGGACGACTCGCCGTGGTACGGGGTGACGTTCTCCTCCTCCGAGGCCGCGCACGCCGCCCATGCGCTCGCCGATCGACTGCACCGCTCCACCGTGCCCCAGCTCCTCGAACGCGGCTATGAGCTGGTCGCCCAGACGCGGATGCGACCCTTCGCGACCATCGACGAGATGGGGGACTACCTGCGGCTGCTGCAGGGCATCCGCGACTCGCTCGACCGCTTCAGCCCCACCGTCTTCGAGCGTCCCCTGGGCGAGCTCATCAAGGCGCACGGGACCCGGCGCGATTCGGCCGCGATGACCAGTGCGAACCGACGCCGTCTGCGTCGCCTGGCGAAGGAGTACGTCCGCCCCGGTGCGCACCCCGGCGACATGCACGAGGCGCTCGTGCGGATCCAGGGGCAGCGCGATCAGTGGCAGCACTACGTCGACGCCGGAGTCGCCCCCGAGGTGCCGATCGGGCTCGCCGACGTCGCCGTCGCCTGGCAGCGGGTGAACGCGGAGCTCGCCGACCTCGACGCCGCCCTCGGACGGCGAGAGCCGCTGGCCACGCTCCCGGTGAACCGTCTCGTGCGCACGCTCGCCGGCCTCGCGGCGAAGTCCGACGTGTTCGACAACCTCGTCGAGCGGGCGCAGATCCGCGACGAGCTCGCCGAGCTGGGGCTTGAACCGCTGTTGGTCGACCTCTCCGTCCGGCACGTCTCCGAGGAGAGCGTCGGCGACGAGCTGGAGTTCGCCTGGTGGCAGTCGCTGCTGGAGCAGGCTCTGCAGCAGAACCGCTCGCTCCTGGGCGCCAACACGTCGGTCGTCGACCGTCTGGAACGCGACTTCCGTCTGGTCGACGAGGCGCATGCGGCCGCGTCAGGGCCGCTCCTGGCCTGGCAGATGGCCGGGCAGTGGCGGATCGGCATCGTGGACGAGGCGGAGGAGGTGCGCAACCTCCGGCACGGGCTCACCCAGGGCAGGGCGACGGCGGCGGAGCTCGCGACGGCCGCCCCCACGCTCGTCGGCACCCTTGCCCCGGTCTGGATCGCCTCGCCCTACCAGGTGCCAGACATCCCCGAGAGCGTCGCCTTCGACGCGGTCCTGCTGGTCGACGCCGCGGCGATCGACCTCGCCGAGGCTGCCCCGGCGATCCGCCGTGCGCGGCAGATCGTGGCCTTCGGCGATCCGGTGACGCAGAAGCCCACGCCGTTCACAGTCGCGATCGCCCCGGCGCCCGACCACGAGACCGAGACCGAGTTCGACCCCGTGTCGGTGTTCGAGCGCCTTGCGGAGCTCCTTCCGGTCGTGACCCTCACCCGCAGCTATCGGGCGGGCGGCGAGGACCTCGCCGAGCTCATCAACGACGCCTTCTACGGCGGAGAGATCGTCTCGCTGCCCTGGGCGGGCTCGTACCTCGGGCGGGGGAGCCTCGCCGTCGACTACGTGGAGGGCGGCATCGGCGCCCCCGACCCGGTCTCCGGCGCGGTGGAGAGCCCGGACGCCGAGGTGGCGCGCGTCGTGACCCTCGTCGTCGAGCACGCCGTGCACCGGCCCGCCGAGACGCTCATGGTCGTGACGGCGAGCCGCCGTCACGCCGAGCGGGTGGTCGCCGCGGTGACCACCGCCTTCGCCGGGCGGAGCGACGTCGCGGACTTCGTGGGACGCGACACCGCGGAGCCGTTCGCCGTGCTCACGCTCGAGGAGTCGGTCGCCGAGAGCCGGGATCGGGTGATCTTCTCGCTCGGCTTCGGTCTCACCAGGCACGGACGCGTCCTCAGCGACTTCGGCGACCTCTCGACTCCCGACGGCGAGCGACTGCTGACCGTCGGGATGACGCGTGCCCGCCGGTCCATGGTGATCGTGTCCTCGATCCGGCCCTCGTCCTTCGACGACGGACGCCTGGAGCACGGGGCGGCGACCCTGATGTCCATCCTCGGCGGGCTCGCCGCGCATCGCCGGGACGAGCGCCTGGAGGATCTTGCCGATCCTCTCACGCTGGCGCTGGCCCGTGAGCTGCGGCGGATGGGCGCATCGGTCGACGTGGACTATCGCGGTCTGCTGCCGCTGGTCGCACAGCACGCCGGCAAGGCCGTGGTCATCGAGTCCGATCCGGAGTCCCGCGGGGAGTCGCTGCGGGAGTCGCTGCGACTCCGCCCCCAGGTGCTGCGTCGCCTGGGCTGGCACTACATCCGGGTGCACGCCTTCGATCTGTACAGCGATCCGGCGACCGTGGCGCGACGGATCGGTGAGGTCCTCGGGATCACCGGCGATGCTCCGCGCGTGGACGGCGACACGCAGCCGCTGGACCTCGACGGCGGTGTCTGAGGCGTCGGGGCCCGTGCCCGAGGAGCCGCGCCAGCGGATCGTCCGGGTCGGAGGGGCACGGCGCGCCCGCCTGACGCCCGCGCCAGGAACGCACGCCGAGCCGGACGAGCGCGACCGCACGTCGGCGATGCCCGCGGTGCCCGACCCGTCCGCCGGGTTCGGCGGGTCCGAGGCATCCGACGCGTCTGGATCTGACGGGTCTGACGGGCCTACCGGGTCTGGCAGGTCTGCCGGATCCGAGTCCGGTGCCGCACGTCGCGTGGGCCCGAACGACGAGCGGCTGCGCCGCGAGGTCCCGCCGCACTACTGATCGTGCCTCGCCCTGCTCCCTGCCTTCCACCGCGAAACTGCAACTGCGCCTCGAGACTGCGTCATTTTCGCGCAGTCTCGAGACGCAGATGCAGTCTCGGCGATCCGGTGGGGGATCCCGTGGGAGCCGGGGCGGGCTACCTGGCCTGGTTCTTCTCGAGGAGGTCGCGGATCTGCAGCAGCAGCTCCTGCTCGCTGGGCAGCGTCTCGGCCGGGGCGGTGCCGGCCTTGGCCTCCTGGCGGGCCTTGAACGTGTTCATCGGCAGGACGAAGGCGAAGTAGACGACCGCGGCGACCGCGAGGAAGTTGATGACGGCGGCGATGATCGCCCCGAAGCCGAACTGCGCCGAGCCCACCGTGACGATGAGGGCCTTGTCGAGGTTCTGGCCCTGGAGGAGCATGCCGACGAGGGGATTGATGAGGTTCTGCACGACCACGGTGACGATCGCGGTGAAGGCCGCGCCGATGACGACCGCGACGGCCAGGTCGATGACGTTGCCGCGGAGGATGAACTCTTTGAAGCCCTTGAGCATGGCGTCTCCTATCGATCGGACCTCAGGACGAGGAGGCCGGAGTCGACGCGGGTGCCGGGGCGGTTCCTGTCGTCGAATCCGACTTCGATGATGCCGAATCCGACGTCGATCCGCCAGTACCGCCTCGCGAGTCGGTGCGATAGAAGCCCGATCCGTTGAAGGTCACCCCGATCGAGCCGTACTCCTTGCGGAGACGCCCCTGGCATTCGGGGCAGTCGGTGAGGGCGGCGTCGGAGAACGCCTGGACGGCGTCGAAACGGTGACCGCAGGTCGTGCAGACATAGGAATAGGTGGGCATGTGTCCTCGGGTCTTCGGTGAGGGGCGCGGATCAGCGTCGCGCGGGTGAGAGGTCGAGCGTGCGGGTGGGCGTGACGACCCCGGTCACGGGCTGGTCGTGCAGCTCCCGCGGCACGTCGTCGAGGACCTCGGAGTCGTACACCACCGCGTACACCGGCGGGCACTTCTCCATCGATCCGATCGTCTTGTCGAAGTACCCGCGTCCCCAGCCCAGCCGCATTCCGGTGAGGTCCACGGCGGCGGCGGGGATGATCATGAGGTCGACGTCGTTCACGGCGATCGGTCCGAGCACCTCGCCGGTCGGCTCGGGGAGGCCGTAGAGACCGACGCCGACGTCATCGGAGTCATCGGCCACCGCCCAGTCGAGCAGCCCGTCGGAGCGGGTGATCGGCAGGAGCACACGGATGCCTCGGGCGACGGCGGCGCGCACGAACGCCCAGGTTCCCGGCTCCGTGGTCGTGGACAGGAAGCAGGAGACCGAACGGGCGCCGAGGGAGGCGACGAGATCGTCGAGCTGGGCGGTGATCCCGGAGGCGGCTGCCTCGCGCTGGGCGTCGGAGAGCAGCTGCCGACGTTCGCGCAGCTCGGCGCGCAGCGCGCGCTTGGCATGGTCGACGTCGCGGGACATGGAACCGATTGTACGTCGGGGGCGCGGCTAAGCTGGTGCGATGGGGAAACCACGTATCAAGGCCGTCATTCCCGCCGCAGGGTTGGGGACACGGTTCCTGCCGGCGACGAAGGCGATGCCGAAGGAAATGCTTCCGGTCGTCGACAAGCCGGCCATCCAGTATGTCGTCGAGGAAGCCGTCGGCGCCGGGATCGATGACGTCCTGGTCATCATCGGCCGGAACAAGAACGCGATCTCGAACCACTTCGACTCCGTCCCGGAGCTTGAAGTGAAGCTGATGGAGAAGGGCGACGCGGACCGGCTCCAGCGCGTCATGAAGTCCAGCGAGCTGGGCGACATCCACTTCGTGCGTCAGGGCGAGCCCAAGGGGCTGGGGCATGCGGTGCTGCGGGCGCGCTCCCATGTCGGCGACAGCTCGTTCGCCGTCCTCCTAGGCGATGACCTCATCGATGAGCGCGATCCGCTGCTGACGACGATGATCGACAAGCACGTGGAGACCGGCGCGACCGTGATCGCCCTGATGGAGGTCGACCCCGACCACATCCACATGTACGGCGCGGCCGCGGTCGAGGCCACCGACACTCCGGACATCGTCCGCGTGACGGGGCTCGTGGAGAAGCCGGCCAAGGAGGACGCGCCCTCCAACCTCGCCGTGATCGGGCGCTACGTGCTCTCGCCCTCGGTGTTCGAGATCCTCGAGCGGACCGAGCCGGGCAAGGGCGGCGAGATCCAGCTCACGGACGCGCTTCAGGAGCAGGCGGCCGACGTCTCCGGGCCCGGCGTGTACGGCGTGGTCTTCCGTGGCCGTCGCTATGACACCGGAGATCGTCTGGACTACATCAAGGCGATCGTCCAGATCGCGACCGATCGTGAAGACCTCGGCCCCGATCTCCGCCCCTGGCTGAAGGACTTCGCGGACCGCCTCTGAGGTGGCATTGATGCCGATGGATCCGATCCTTGCGCGACGTCATGGGCCGGTGGAGATCCGGCTCGTGCGTCCGCGCGACGCGAGGGTGCTCCAGCACGAGCTCGTCACGAACCGTGGTTGGCTGGAGCGCTGGGAGGCGACCCTCCCCGGCGCCACGGTGGGTTTCGACATGCGCGCCGGCATCCGCCGGCTGCTTCAGCAGTATCGGGACGGCAGCGGCTATCCGTTCGTGATGGAGTACGGCGGCGAGGTCGCCGGTCAGCTCAACGTCTGGGGCGTGATGCGCGGGTCGCTGTGCTCGGCGACCATCGGGTACTGGGTGAGCGAGAGGTTCGCGGGGCACGGGATCACGCCGGCCTCGGTCGCGATGGTGACCGACCTGTGCTTCGCCGAGCTGGGGCTGCATCGGATCGAGATCTGCATCCGCCCGGAGAACCAGGCGAGCATCCGCGTCGTGCAGAAGCTGGGCTTCCGCTACGAGGGGCTGCGTCGCCGGTTCATCCACATCGACGGCGCATGGCGTGACCATCTGGCCTTCGCACTGGTCCAGGATGACGTGCCGGAGGGGGTCCTCGCCCGCTGGGTCGCCGGCCGGGTGCCCGTCGAGGTCTCCGCGATCCCGCCGGCGGATCTGCCGCCCGCGGGGAGCCGGGCGTAGCTCAGCCCCGGTCTTCGGCGACGGCGGCGACCTCCGCCACGGGCTCTCCGGGAGGGCGCCGGATCCCGATCCAGGACACGACTCCGCCGACCACGAGGAGCACGGCGGTCACGCGTGCCGCATCGTGGAAGCCGTTCAGGTCGAGCGAGCCGCCCACAATCGTGGACAGCATCGCCACCACCAGGAGCCCGGCGACACGCGACACGGCATTGTTCACCGCGGAGGCGATGCCCGATCGGCGTTCGTCGATCGAGCCGAGGATCGCGGAGGTGAGGGGCGCGACGGTGAGGGACAGGCCGAGACCCATCACGATCATCGCCGGCAGCACCTGCCACCAGTAGTCGAACTCCGTCGAGACGGCCAGCAGCATCAGCGCGCCTGCGGCCATGATCAGCGGTCCCACCGTCATGAAGATCCGGGGGCCGAGACGCCCTGCCCATGCACCGGCGCGCGAGCTGATCAGGATCATCAGGATCGTCATCGGAAGGCTGGCCAGGCCCGCGGCGGTCGCCGCCAGTCCCGCGCCCTGCTGCAGGTACACGCCGACCACGAAGCCGTTGAGGGAGAGGGCGGCGTACACGAACAGGGTTGCCAGGTTCCCCCAGCCGAAGTTGCGGACCCGGAACAGGGAGAGCGGCATGAGCGGCGCCTCGGAGCGCTGCCGGACCAGGAACAGCGCGAGCAGCGCCGCCCCCACGATCCCTGGGATCCAGATGCCGGGCGAGGCCCACCCGAGGTTCGGCTGCTCGATGAGGGCGAAGACCACGCCGCCGAGGCCGAGCGCGCACAGGATCCCGCTCCACCAGTCCACGCGGATGCCGCTCGGATGCTCGGGAAGCCGGAGGCGCGACAGGAGGACGAGGGTGACGCCGATCGGGATGACGTTGATGAGGAAGACGTAGCGCCAGGACAGGTAGTCGACGAAGAGCCCGCCGAGAAGGGGACCGGCCAACTGCGCGGCGGTGGTGAACGCCGTCCACACCCCGATCGCCCTGGACTGCACCTCGCCGCGTATCGCGGTGGTGATGAGGGCCAGCGAGCTGGGCACCAGCAGGGCCCCCGCCGCGCCCTGGGCGGCGCGGGCGATGATCAGGACGAGCGGGTCGGGGGCGGCGGCGACCGCGACCGAGGCGACGCCGAACGCGATCAGGCCGATCCGCATGACCAGCACGCGGCCGTAGGCGTCCGACACGGACCCGGCGAGCAGGATGAGCGCGCTGAGGGTGATGAGATATGCGTCCACGACCCACTGCTGGGTGGTGATCCCTCCGCCCAGCTCCCGGCTGATCGCGGGCAGCGCGACGGTGACCACCGTGCCGTCGAGGAACGTCACGAAGGAGGCCAGGACGGCGATGGCGATGGCGAGCCGTTGCAATGGGGTGAACGCGGTCACGAGCCGACACTACCGCCGCCCGCCGACACCGGGGCGGGAGCGGATGAAGTGCGGTTGGGGCCCCGGGGTGGGGTGGATGCCTCGGGGGTGGGGCTTCAGGTGGTCGGCCCGATGCAGCCTCGTCGGATGGTTTGGGCTGATCGGGCCGACACCGGTGCATCGGGCCGACGTGAATGGTCGGCGCGCGCGGGTTGCGCGCGTGTCGGCGGGGGAGAGGCGGAGCCGTCGCCTACCGTGGAGGACATGGACGGGCCGGTGCTGAGTGGGGGCGTGATCGCGCTCGTCGCCGCGCTCCTCTGGCTCCTGTATTTCCTGCCTTCCTGGCGCGGTCGTCATCAGTACGAGGCCGCTGAGCGCAACGCCGTTCGGCTGAATCGCGCGCTTCGCGTGCTCGCCGAGACGAGCGAGACGCCCGAGGAGGTGCGGCTGGAGCTCACCGCCCGCACGGCCCACGCGCAGCAGCGCCTCGCCAGGCGCGTCCAGTCGGAGCGCGAGTCGGCGGAGCTCGAGCGTCTGCGCGATGAGCTGGCGGCCACGCGTGCCGATCCGGCCTATCGGCGGGCCCGTGCGCGCCGCCGGACCAGGCTCGTGGCCACGGTGTTCCTGATCGCAGGGCTCGCGGCCCTCGGCCTCGGCGCATGGCAGCTCATCGCGACGCAGGCCTCCGTGCTGCTGTGGGCGGGTGCTGCCGTCTCTCTCGTCTCTCTCGTGGTCCTACAGCGGATGGCGTCGGTCGCTCATCGCGCCGCCCGACGCGCCGTCGTCGCGGACTCTGCGGCCACCCCGGTCCGCGCCCAGACCGCCGCACCGGAGCTGCATGACCAGGGTCCGCGCGAGTGGACGCCGCGGAGCCTCCCGCAGCCGATGGTGTCCGTCGCCGGCAGCCGTGCGCACGCCGCGCAGGCGACGATCGATGCGCAGGAGCGTGCCAGGGAGGCCGCCCGCCTCGCGGAGCTCCAGCGCCGCGCCGAGCTCCTCGCGCCCCCGGCCACCGCCCCCGCGGAGATCTCGGAGGCCGCCTCCGCGAAGGCAGCGACCGTCGAGTCGCCGTACGCGCGGATGGGCTACGTCGACGACGCGGAGATCGAGGCCCACGTGCGACGGCTGCTCACGCAGCGCGCCGCCGGATGACTCCGATGGCGAAGAGCGCCCGTCCGAACGTGGTAACGTAGTTGAGTCCACGGGCCCATGGCGCAGTTGGTAGCGCGCTTCGTTCGCAATGAAGAGGTCGGGGGTTCGAATCCCCCTGGGTCCACCGTGTGTGTTGAGTCGCGGCATAGATGACATCTGAGTCGCGGCATAGATGACAAGTTATGAGAAAGAGCCCGGCCATCGGCCGGGCTCTTTCTCGTT
>NZ_JAVDUM010000018.1:0-80000 GCF_031456305.1 Microbacterium resistens | reverse complement strand
CGGGGGCCCCCCCCGCCGCCCCCTGGCCCGGGCCCGCCTTGCCCGGCCCGGCAGCGGCCCCCGGGGCCCAAAATGGGCCGCCCCGGGGTTTCGTACGGGCCAATTTCCGCGACGGGAGCGATGATCTCAGGCCGAGCCCAAGCCGGGCCGAAGCCGCGGCCGGCCGAGCTGGGGCCGGCCGCGGCGCAAGCGGACAGGTCAGGAAGGCTCCGCACGCTCCAGCTCGTGCGCGAGGGAGTCGAGCTCGGCGCCGCCGGCCATCATGCTCGTCAGCTCGGCGAGGGTGATCTCGCTCTTCGGGAAGTCGCCGAGGCTCGTGCCGCGGTTCAGCAGCAGGAAGCGGTCGCCGACCGGATAGGCGTGATGCGGGTTGTGCGTGATGAAGACCACCCCGAGCCCACGGTCCCGCGACCGGGCGATGTACTTCAGCACCACGCCCGACTGCTTCACGCCGAGCGCGGCGGTCGGCTCGTCGAGGATCAGCACCCGCGCCCCGAAGTACACGGCCCGCGCGATCGCGACGCACTGGCGCTCGCCGCCGGACAGCGTCCCGATCGGCTGGTCGACGTCGCGCAGGTCGATGCCCATGTTGAGGAGCTCGGTGTAGGTGATCTCCCGCATGCGCTTGACGTCCAGGCGGGCGAACGGGCCCTTCCCCCGGGTCAGCTCGCTGCCGAGGAAGAAGTTGCGCCAGACCGGCATCAGCGGGACGACCGCGAGGTCCTGGTAGACCGTCGCGATCCCCGCGTCCAGGGCAGCGCGCGGCGAGTCGAACACGACCGGCTCGCCGTCGATCAGCATCTGCCCCTCGGTCGGCTTGTGCACGCCGGCGAGGGTCTTGATGAAGGTCGACTTGCCCGCGCCGTTGTCGCCCAGCACGCAGGTGACGCTGCCCGCCGAGACCTGCGTGGAGATCCCGTACAAGGCGTTGACGGGGCCGTAGCTCTTGCCGATGCCCTTGACCTCGATGAGAGGAGCACTCATGATCGGCCTCCGCCCTTGAGTCGCACGTAGTGGTTCAGCAGCACCGCGAACAGCAGCATCACGCCGAGAACGGTGCGCAGCCAGTTGGTGTCCCACTGGGCGAACGTGATGCCCTGGAAGACCATGCCGTAGATCAGGGCGCCCAGCGCCGCGCCGATCGCGGAGCCGAACCCGCCGGTCATGAGGCAGCCGCCGACGACCGCGCAGATGATGTAGATGAACTCCTGCCCGACACCGGTGTTCGCCTGGACGGTCGACGTGCGGAACAGCGAGATCATGCCGACCAGCCACGCGGCGCCCGCCGTGGTCATGAACAGGCCGATCTTGGTCCGCATCACCGGGACACCCACCTGGCGGGCGGAGGTCACCTGGCCGCCGACCGCGAAGATCCAGTTCCCCGGGCGCGTGCGCAGCAGGACCCAGGTCGCGACGACCGTGACGAGGATCCACCAGAGCACCGAGACGTAGAACGTGCCGCCGCCGATCTGGGCCGAGGAGCCGAACAGCGGCTGGATCGTGTCGTACATCGGGACGTTGGTCATCCCCTGGATCGCGACCTGCCCGGTGATGAGCTTCGTCGCCGCCAGGTCGATGCCCGCGAGGATGAAGAACGTCCCGAGCGTGACGATGAAGCTCGGCAGCCCGGTCTTCATCACCATGTAGCCGTTCAGTGCGCCGATGAGCAGCGCGAGGCCGAGCGAGATCACCGCGGCGACCCAGATGTTCAGGCCCCACTGCGTCGTGAGCACGCCGACCACGAGGGCCGTGAAGCCCGTCATCACACCCGCGGAGAGGTCGAACTCGCCGCCGATCATCAGCATCGCCACGGCGACGGCCATGATCCCGAAGGTGGACGCCGACTCCAGCCAGACACCGGCGCCCGCCATGCTCATGAAGTCGCTGGTGTAGAAGGTGAAGAAGAGCATGACCGCGAGAGCGGCGACGAGGGCGCCGATCTCGGGCCGGGCCAGCAGCGAGCGCAACAGGTTGCGCTCGAGCCTCGGTCTGCTCGCGATCGTGACGATGTCGGTCGTCGTCATCAGCGTGTGCCGTTCTCCGCGAACGCTGCCACCGCGGCGGCGTTCTCCTTCGTCACGAAGGCGGGACCGGAGTAGACCGGCTGACCGCCGCCGATGATGTTGCCGTTGATCGAGTCGAGGTACAGCGCCGTGATCCCGAGGAACCCCTGCACGTACGGCTGCTGATCGACGGCGAAGAGGATCTTCCCGTCCTCGATCTGCGTGATGACGTCGCTGGACAGATCGAACGTCGCCACCCCCGCCTTGCTCCCGGACTCCGAGACCGCCCCGACCGCGTCGATGGCGTACTGGCCGCCGAGGGTGAGCACACCGTCGATCGAGGGGTCGGACTGCAGCTTGGCGCGAAGGGTGTTCTTGACCTCGGCGTCGTTGGTGCCGTCCACCTGGATGTTCTCCATCGTGCCGCTGAAGGCGCTCTTCGCCGAGGCGCAGCGCTCCTCGAGGCCGACGTTGCCCGCCTCGTGGATGACGCAGAGGACCTTCTTCACGCCCTCGGACGCGAGCCGCTCGCCGACGGCCTTGCCGGCGACGCTCTCGCTCTGGCCGATGTGGGTGATGGCCCCGAACTCCTGGGACCGCTCCATGCCTGAGTTGATCGTGACGACCGGGATGCCGGCCTTGATGGCCCGCTCGACGCTGTCCTTCAGGCCGTCCGGGTTCGCCATCGAGACGACGATGCCGTTGACCTTCTGCGCCACCGCGTTGTCGATGAGCTGGGACTGCTTGGCGGGGTCGGGGTCGCCGTTGTAGAGGACGCTGGAGTGGTAGTCGGCGCCCGCCTTCTCGGCGCCGGACTTGACCCGGTCCCAGAACGCGTCCCCCGGCGCGGAGTGGGTGATGACGGCGTAGCTGTATTCGGTCTCGCCTGAGGCCCCGCCACCGGATGCACCGGTCTGCGTCGGCTGACCGGTCCCGGAGCAGCCTGCCAGCGCGATAGCTGCGGCGGCCAGGCCGATCCCTGCGAGGAGTCGCTTCTTCATCGAGGTTCCCTTCGGATGCGGACCGTTCGACGTCGAGCGGACCGATGACGGCTGTGTCTGGGTCGATTCTGCGCGGATGACCAGACTTTGTCAAGACATATTATCCAATTGTCATTAGTGCATCGCCCCGGCGGGACAGGACCCGCCGGGGCGATGGGTCGGGAACGGGTCAGGAACCGCCGAGCAGCGGGCGCTGCGCGCGGATCTGGCCCTCGTACTCGGCGCGCGCGCGACGGGTCGACTCCTGCGCGGACACCGCCGCGACCGGGACGTCCCACCAGCCCTCGCCCTCCGGCGCATAGACGAGCGGGTCGGCGTTCACATGGATGAACGTCGCCCGGTCCGAGGCCTTCGCTGCACGAACCGCCGCGGAGAGCGACGAGACGGAGTCCGGCCCCGGCGGGATCTCGACGACGTCGATCCCGTAGCTGCGCGCGTTCATCGCGAGGTCGACCGGCAGCAGCCGCTCGCCCTGGAAGTTGCGGGCCAGCGGATCGTAGGCGCGGTACTTCGTGCCGAACCGCTGCGACCCGACGGTCTCGGACAGGTGCCCGATCGAGGCGAAGCCGTGGTTCTGCACGAGGACGACGATGATCTTGATGTCCTCCGCGACGGCCGTCGCGAGCTCGCTGGAGAGCATCAGGTACGACCCGTCGCCGACCATGACGATCACGTCGCGCTCATCGCCGAGGGCGGTGAGGCCCCGCTTGACGCCGAGCCCTCCGGCGATCTCGTACCCCATCGTCGAGAAGGCGTACTCGACGTGGTAGCCGAGGGGGTCGCGCACGCGCCAGAGCTTGTGCAGGTCGCCGGGGAGGGAGCCCGCCGCCTGGACGATGACGTCCTCCGGGGCGCTCGCGCCCTGTACGGCACCGATGATCTCGGGCTGCCCGGGGAGCTCTGCGCCGGTCGGCGCCAGCGCGGCATCGACCGCCGCGTCCCATTCGCCCTTCTCGCGCCCCATCCGGGCGGCGTGCTCCGCCGGCACCCGGTGCCCGGCGAGCCCCTCGCCGAGCCGGAGGAGGGTCTCGGCGGCGTCGGCCACGATCGGGACGCTGCTGCCGTGCTTGTACGCGTCGAAGGCCGCGACGTTCACGTTCACGAACGCGACGTCGGGGTCCTGGAACACGGTGCGGGACCCGGTGGTGAAGTCGCTGTACCGCGTGCCGATGCCGATCACGAGATCGGCGTCCGCCGCGATCCGGTTCGCCGCGGTCGTGCCGGTGGCCCCGACCCCGCCCAGGTACTGCGGGTGGTCCCACGGCAGGGAGCCGCCGCCCGCCTGGGTCGTCGCCACCGGGATGCCGGTGGCCTCCGCGAGCGCGCGCAGCGCGTCCTCGGCGCCGGAGTAGATCACACCACCGCCCGCGACGATCATCGGGCGCTCGGCGCCGCGGATGAGCTCGATGGCGCGGCTCAGCGCCCAGGCCTCCGGCAGCGGCCGACGGATCACCCAGTCACGTTCCCGGAGGAACTCGAGGGGGACGTCGAGCGGCTCGGCCTGGACGTCCTCGGGCAGGGCGATCGTCACCGCCCCGGTCTCGGCGGGGTCGGTGAGCACGCGCATCGCGGCGAGCGCGATCGAGAAGAGCTGCTCCGGCCGCTGCACCCGGTCGAAGAACCGCGACAGGGGCCGGAAGGCGTCGTTGACGGTGAGGCCGATGTCGTGCGGCTGCTCCAGCTGCTGCAGCACGGGGTCCGCCACGCGGGTCGCGAACGTGTCGCTGGGGAGGAGGAGCACGGGGAGCCGGTTGGTGGTCGCCAGCGCGGCGCCGGTGAGCATGTTGGTCGCGCCGGGGCCGACCGACGCGGTCGCGGCGAGCGTCGCCCTCCGCCGGTGGATGCGCGCGTACCCGACCGCCTGGTGCACCATCGCCTGCTCGTTGCGGGCCTGGTAGTACGGCATCACGTCTGGACGCTCCGCGTTGAGCTGCTGCAGGGCCTGCCCCACCCCCGCCACGTTGCCGTGGCCGAAGATGCCGAACATGCCGGGGATCGTGCGCTCCCTGATCCCTCCGTCGACCGTGTACTGGTTCGCGAGGAACTCGACGAGGGCCTGTCCCACCGTCATCCGCTTCGTGTCCGCCACGTCATGCCTCCTTGCCGTCGAAGGGCAGGCGGCCGTCGACCGGCTGCCCCGCCCAGGTCTCACGCACCCAGGCGTGATCCGGGTCGTCACTGATGAGCCATTCCCGCTCCGGGTCGGGGCCGGCCATCACGTTCAGGTAGTACAGGTCGTATCCGGGGGCTGCGACCGCGGGCCCGTGGTACCCGAAGGGCACGAGCGCGACGTCGCCGGTGCGGACCATCGCGTTCACGTCGATCGCGCCGGCCGGAGAGGAGTAGGTCGAGAAGAGGCCGAACGCCGCCTCCGCCGATCCGCGCCCCTGCTGCGCCGGCGCCGCCTCGAAGTAGTAGATCTCCTCAAGGCGCGACTCCTGCCCCGGGACGTGCTCGTCGTGCTTGTGCGGCGGATACGAGGACCAGTTCTCCGCCGGGGTGATGACCTCGCACACGATGAGCCGGGCGGCGTTCAGCGCCTGCGGCGTCCCGAAGTTATGCACCTGCCTGCTCGACGCTCCCGCTCCCCGCAGCTCGACGGGTGTGTCCGCGGCGGGGATCCGGACGGTCGGCAGCACGCGATCCGTCGGCGACGCGGCCACCGCGACCCGGCCCCGCCCGGTGAGCTCCGCGGTCGCGGAGGTGGAGAGGTAGAGCACGTCCGTCGGCCCGGAGAAGACGTCGGCGCGTCCGTCGAGGTCCACGACCTCCGTGCCCCCGTCTCCGCCCTCGTCGACGGTCACGCGGAAGGATCCGGACAGCGGGACGACGATCTTCTCGGTGCCCGGCTCCAGCGTCAGCGCGTCCCCCTCCGCGAGGGTCGCGACGCGCAGCCCGGTGTGCTGCCAGCCGTCGAGCTCGGCGTCGACGACCGTCTCCCAGTCCCCCCGTCCGAGCGATCCGCGGGGGTGGAACCAGCGCTGTGCCGACATCGGTGCCTCTCCGTCGCTCTGCGGGTCAGTCGTTCTGCGGGAAGCCGAGGTCGATGCCGCCGTGGACGGCCGGATCGAGCCAGCGGCTGGTGATCGCCTTCTCCCTGGTGAAGAAGTCGAAGCCGTGCGTGCCGTACGCCTTGGCGTCGCCGAACAGCGACGCCTTCCAGCCGCCGAACGAGTGGTAGGCGACCGGGACGGGGATCGGCACGTTGACACCGATCATGCCGACCTGCACGTCGTGCTGGAAGCGACGCGCCGCGCCGCCGTCCTGCGTGAAGATCGCGGTGCCGTTGCCGAACTGCCCGGAGTTGATCAGATCGACCCCCTCCTGGAAGGTCGCGATCCGCACGATCGAGAGCACCGGGCCGAAGATCTCCTCCGTGTACGCACGGGAGGTCGTGGGCACGGCGTCCAGGAGTGTCGGGCCGAAGAAGAAGCCGTCCTCGCGGCCCTCGACCGCGAACCCGCGACCGTCGACGACGACCGTGGCGCCGTCCGCCTCGGCGATGTCGACGTACCCCGAGACCCGGTCGCGGTGCTCGCGCGAGATGAGCGGCCCCATGTCGGGCTCGCCGTCCTCGCCTCCCGCGCCGTCCCCGATCCGCAGCGCCTCGATGCGCGAGACGATCCGGGCGATCAGCTCGTCGGCCACCGGCTCGACCGCCAGCACCACCGAGATCGCCATGCAGCGCTCCCCCGCCGCGCCGTAGCCGGCGTTGACCGCCTGGTCGGCAACCAGGTCCAGATCGGCGTCCGGGAGGACCAGCATGTGGTTCTTCGCGCCGCCGAGCGCCTGCACCCGCTTGCCCGTCCGCGCCGCGCCCTCGTAGATGTACTGCGCGATCGGGGTCGATCCGACGAAGGAGATCGCCTGCACGACCGGGCTCTCGATCAGGCCGTCCACGGCGAGCTTGTCCCCCTGGAGCACCGTGAAGACGCCGTCCGGGAGCCCTGCCTCCTGCCACAGCCGCGCGATCCAGAGCGCCGCGGACGGGTCCTTCTCGCTGGGCTTCAGGATCACCGCGTTGCCCGCGGCGATCGCGACGGGGAAGAACCACATCGGGACCATGGCGGGGAAGTTGAAGGGGCTGACGATCCCGACCACGCCGAGCGGCTGCTTGAGGGAGTACACGTCGATGCCCGTCGAGACGTTCTCGCTGTAGGCGCCCTTGGTGAGCGTCGGGAAGCCGCAGGCGAGCTCGACGACCTCCTGGCCGCGCAGGATCTCGCCCATCGCGTCGCCGAGGACCTTGCCGTGCTCGGCGGTGATGATGGCGGCCAGCTCCCCCTTCCGGGCGTTCAGGAGCTCACGGAAGGCGAACATCACCGTGAGGCGCTTCGCGATCGAGTAGCGGCTCCATGCCTCGAACCCGCGCTGGGCCGAGGCGATGGCCGCCTCGATGTCGCCCTGGTCGGCCAGGGCGACGGATGCCGTCCGCTGACCGGTCGCGGGGTTGTGGACCGGGGCGCTCCGCCCGTCGGAAGGCGCGTACACGGCGCCGTCGATCCAGTGGCCGATCACGGGGAGGTCGGTGCTCATCGTCTCTTCCTTCATGGTGCGGTTCAGGGCTTCGGGTTCCGGGGTCTCGGGGACGTTCTCAGGCGTGCACGAGGCGGGCGGCGGTGTCCACGGCGCCGGCGACGTCGCCGTCCGGCGGGTACAGGAGGGTGCGGCCCACGGTGAGCCCTCGCACGCCGGGCAGCGCCAGCGCGCCCTCCCAAGCGGCGAAGGTCTCCTCGGGATCGGCACCGGAGTCGCCGCCGAGGAGCAGGGTGGGCATGGTGGTCGCCGCCATCACGCGCTCCATGTCGGCGACGACGGGGAGCTTCATCCAGGTCTGCGCGCTGGACGCACCGAGCCCCTGCGCGATCGCGATCGAGAGGATCACGGCGTCGGCGGAGAGGTCGTTCACGATCCTGCCGTCGCGCCGCTCGGAGAGGAACGGCTCGAGCATGATCGGCAGATCCACCGCGGCCGCCTGGGTGACGGCGTCGGCGGTCGCCTCTAGGGTCGCCGCCGTGCCGGGGTCGTTGAGGTCGATCCGCACCAGCGCCTTCGCGAAGTCGATCCCGCCGGAGGCCATGGTCGGCACGTCGTAGCCGGTGTAGCGGTCGTCCATCTCGAACACCGCGCCCCTCAGGCCGCCGCGGTTCATGGAGCCGACGACGAGCTTGTCCTCGAGCAGCCCGAGGGCCGCGAGGTCGTCGATGATGTCCGGAGTGCCGAGCACCCCGTCCACTCCGGGGTTCGAGAGGGCGATGGCGAGGCGGTCCAGGAGCGCGTACCGATCGGCCATCGCCGTCGGGTTCCCGCCGACGGCGAGCGCCCCGCGCGCGGGGTGGTCGGCGGCGACGATGAAGAGGCGACCGTCGCCGCGGAGGATCTCGCGCCGGCTCCGCGCCCTCAGCGCCCGGTCGATCGCAGCGGGGTCGGATGCGCGCAGGTCGCGCAGCCGATCGAAGTCCGAGTCCGTGAGCACGTCAGGCCACCTTTCCCGTGGTTCCCGTGAGGAGCTGCTCGACCTCGGCGCTCGTCGGCATCGCGGTGGAGCACTCGAGCCGCCCGGCGACGATCGCGCCGGCGACGTTCGCGAAGCGCAGGATCCGCTCCAGGCCCCAGCCCGAGAGCAGGCCGTGGCACAGCGCTCCGCCGAAGGCGTCACCGGCACCCAGCCCGTTGACGACGTCCACCGGATGCGGCGGCACCTCCACGCGCTCATCCCTGGTCTTCGCGAGCACGCCGCGAGGGCCCTGCTTCACGATGGCGAGCTCGACGCCGCGTTCGAGGAGGGCGTCGGCGGCGCGCTCCGGTTCGGTCTCGCCGACGGCGACCTCGCACTCCTCCCGGTTGCCGACCGCGATCGTCACGTGGTCCAGCGCCGTCGCCACCTGCGCCGTGGCCTCCGCCGGGGACGACCAGAACATCGGCCGGTAGTCGAGGTCCAGCACCGTGTGGCGTCGCCGTCCGCGGACGCGCAGCGCCTCGGCGTGCGCCGCCCTGCTCGGCTCGGCGGAGAGGCCGGTGACGGTGACCCAGAAGACGCCGGCGCCCTCGATCGAGGCGATCGGCAGATCCTCCGGCCCGACGTTGAGGTCCGGGGCCTTGGGCTCGCGATAGAAGTAGAGGGGAAAGTCGTCGGGCGGGAAGATCTCACAGAAGGTGATCGGTGTCTTCAGTCCCGGATCGGTCCCCACCGCCGACGGATCGACGCCGAGGCGATCGAGCTCCGCGAGGAGATACCGGCCGAAGGGGTCGTCGCCGACGCGCGAGACGAGACCAGTGCGACGACCGTGGCGGGCGGCGGCGACGGCGACGTTCGCGGCGCTTCCGCCGAGGAACTTGCCGAAGGTCTCGGCGCGGTCGAGCCCGACGCCGCTCTGCAGCGGATAGAGGTCGACGCCAAGACGACCGAACGTGAGTACCTCGGGACTGCTGGTCATGTGATCCTGCTCCATCGTCGACATCCGCCTCATCGCGGTGCTCCGTGCGCGAACGTCATCGCGACCTTTGTCCTTACATATGATCATTACCCGGGGTATGCTGTCAAGACCGCGACGACGCACGTCGCATCGCGAGGGAGCGAGAGGACGTCGATGGGCGAGCACAGCACGGTGGGCGTCGGCCTGATCTCAGTCGGCTGGATGGGGCGCCTGCACTCGCGGGCCTATCTCGCCGCAGCGCAGCACTATCCGGACCTGCCGACGCGCGCGCGGCTGATCGTCGCCGCCGACCCGGACGAGAGGGGCCGCGAGCACGCCGTCGACGCCCTCGGATATCGCGAGGCGGTCGCCGACTACCGTGACGTGCTGGCCCATCCGGAGGTCGACGTCGTGTCGATCTGCTCACCGAACTTCCTCCACCACGAGATCGCTCTCGCCGCGATCGCGGCGGGGAAGCCGTTCTGGATCGAGAAGCCGATGGGCCGCTCCGCCGAGGAGTCCGGGGCGATCGCCCGCGCCGCCGAGGCCGCGGGCCTGGTCACCGCGGTCGGGTTCAACTACCGCCACGCCCCGGCGGTCGCCAAGGCAAGGGAGCTGGTCCGCTCCGGCGCGCTCGGGACCGTCACCAACGTCCGGGTCTCGCTGCTCGCCGACTACTCCGCCGACCCCGCGGGAGCCCTCACGTGGCGCTTCCAGCGCGAGCGCGCAGGCTCCGGCGTGCTCGGCGACCTCCTCTCGCACGGCGCCGACCTCGCGCAGTTCGTGATCGGACGCATCTCCTCCCTCACCGGCCTGACCGAGACGTTCATCGCCGAGCGCCCGCTTCCGAGCGGCGGGGCGGCGAGCCACTTCAGCCGCGGCGAGGAGGGAGCGCCCACCGGCCCGGTGGAGAACGAGGACTACGCCTCCGCGCTGGTGCGCTTCGCATCGGGCGCCGTGGGGACGCTCGAGTCGAGCCGCGTCGCGATCGGCCCCCGCGCCGAGTACGGCCTGGAGGTCTACGGCACGAAGGGATCGCTGCGCTGGGACTTCCAGCGCCTGAACGAGCTGCAGCTCGCCGACTCCCCCGCCGGCTATCGCACCGTCATGGCCGGCCCCGACTTCCCCGGCTTCTCCGCCTTCCAGCCCGGAGCCGGGACCGGGATGGGCTTCGACGACCTGAAGACCATCGAGGCCGCGCTGTTCCTGCGCTCGGTCGCCGAGGACCGTCAGCTCGCCCCGTCCGCGGCGGACGCCTGGTCGGCGGCCGAGATCGTCGACGCCGTGCAGGCGTCCGCCGCATCCGGCGCCTGGATCGACGTGCCGGCGGTCTCGGGCGCGCTCACGGCCGACGCCTGACCCGGAGGGGACGAGAGACGGCGGGGAGGCGGATTCGATCCGCCTCCCCGCCGTCTCGGCATCCGGGCTCGATCCGGGCTCAGCCCAGCGACACCGGCACGATCATGCGCTCGGCCGCCGAGCGCTGCGCGGCGTCCGCGAGGATGAGGGCGGCACGGCCGTCCTCATACGTCGCGGCGGCCGACGGCTCGCCCCGGACGAGGCCGACGAAGTCCGCGAGCTCGTCCGCATAGGCCCGGGCGTAGCGCTCCAGGAAGAAGTCCTGGTACGGCGGCTTCGCCTCGACCGCGGCCGACGTCGAGACGCTCACCAGGCTCGTGGGGGCGTTCGCCACCTGCAGTGTCCCGCCGGGGCCGAAGGCCTCGATCCGCTGGTCGTAGCCGCTGGCGCTGTGCCGGGAGTTGATGATCGTCACGATCGCGCCCGACGCCGCACGCAGCGTGATCACGGCGGTGTCATAGTCCCCCGCCGCGCGTGCGCCCTCGTCGAACAGCGCCGAGCCCGTGGCCTGGACCTCGACGACGTCCGGGAGGAAGAAGCGCGCCATGTCGAAGTCGTGGATGGTCATGTCGCGGAAGATCCCGCCCGACACCGCGACGTAGGCGGCGGGCGCCGGCGCGGGGTCGCGGCTGATGATCGTGAGCTGTTCGAGCGCGCCGATCTCCCCGGCCCGCACCCGGGCGCGCACCTCGCGGAACGCCGGGTCGAAGCGCCGGTTGAAGCCCAGGGCGACGGGGACGCCGGCAGCGGCGACCTTCGGCCGCAGCGCGTCCACCCGGGCGATGTCGAGGTCGATCGGCTTCTCGCAGAGCACGGCGACCCCGGCATCGACGGCCCGCTCGATCAGGTCGACGTGCGTCGCCGTCGGTGAGGCGATGAGCACCGCGTCCAGGTCGCCGGCTGCGAGCAGCTCCTCGGCGGAGTCCGTGGCGATCCCCCCGTAGGTCCCCGCGACCTCCCTCGCGCCGTCGACGAGCGGATCCGCGATGCGGGCGAGGACCGAGTCCGGGTTCGCGGCGATGCTGCCGGCGTGCAGGCGGCCGATGCGGCCGGTGCCGATCAGGCCGAAGCGGAGGGGCGCGGGCATGGTGGTGTTCCTCTCTTCGCCCTCAGACCCAGCGGGCGAGGGCGTCGCGGTTCGTGCGCTGGTCGGCTGCACGCTGCGCCCGGAAGGCGTCGAGCGCGAGCCCTGGTCCGTTCAGGACGTCCTGCTCGACGACCACCCAGCCGTCGAAGCCGTGCGTGGCCACCGCCTCCATGACGCCGGTCAGATCGACGTCGCCCTCCCCGAACGCGACGAACGCGCCGCCGGACCAGACCTCGGGCATGCCGCCGCCGGCGGCCAGGACGCGGCGGAGCGCGGCGAGGTCCACGTCCTTCAGGTGGAGGTGGTTGATGCGGTCGCCCCAGCGGCGCACCGCGTCGACGGGGTCGCCGCCGGCGATGAACAGGTGGCCGGTGTCGAGGGTGAGGCCGAGATCCACGTCGGCGAGGAATCGATCGATCTCCGCGGGGTCCTCCACGAACGTCCCGGCGTGGTGATGGAAGGTCGGCTCGAAGCCCGCCTCCCGCACGATCGTCGCCGCGCGATCGGCGTTGCGGACGAGGCGTCCCCACGCCTCGTCCGCAAGCGGGTCGACCTCGGCGCCCCGCCCCGGGGCGGCTCGGCGCGCGATGGAGCCGTCATCGGCCAGGGTCGGCTTCGGCAGCAGCGACGGTCCGGACTCGCTCGCGGCCTGGAAGGACGCGAGCGTCCGGCGGAGCGCCGGGATCGCGGCCTCGAAGGCGTCATCGTCGCTGAACGGCAGCTGGATCCATCCCCCGGCGAGCTCCAGCCCGAACCTGTCCAGCCGCCGCCGCAGCGACGTCCCGGTGCCGAGGAACCCCTCCGGCCCCAGGTCGACACCGCGATACCCCGTCTCGGCGAGGGTCTCGAGCATGGCGTCGGGGCTGATCGTCTCCTGCCCCTCGGGGGTCAGCTCGAAGACTCCGAAGCTGACCGGCGCACCGGCGATCGTTCCCTGCATCCCTCGTACCTTCCTTGCCACGACGGTCATATGTCCGAACAATAACACATAGACCCGGCCTGCCTCTTCCGTCGGATCCGCGGCGCGGTCCGCCCGATCTCCCGGTTGCCCTCGGGTGGGACACCTCGCGGCGTCGCGTGTTGGTGTCGCCCCGGGCGCTTCCCGTAGGGCACTGGCCGGGTAGTGACTCCCCTGGTGCGTTGCACGTCTTCATCGATGGCCTCAGGGTCCGGGCGGACGGGTCACTCGGAACAGCGAAAGGGCTCGGCTTCAGTGATGAGCCCGACCGGTGGGACGACACCGTCGTGCAGCACACCGACGCACTTCCCGATTGGGCTGCCCCGTACATGGAGGCTGCTCGCGCCTGGGAGGCCGGTCGTGGCAACCCGAGGCCTCCCCGGCTGAGCTCCTCTGATCACAGCGTGAAGGCACGAGCCGCTAACTCTCCCGTGGCCTGCTCCGACTACACGGTAGAGAATCCTCGAAAAAGGACGTTGACGATGGGCAAGGCTCCAGAACCGGGCGGCCGGGTAGAGACAGAGAAGGATCGGGACATGGTCAGCATCAAGCACCCGAATGTGTCCCTGCTGCTCGGCGTCACGTACATGGCAGCTGGCGTCCTGATACTGGTCGCCGGCGTCAACAGCGCGTTCACGACCCCATGGCCGAAAGGGGCGCTGTACCTGATCCTCGTGCTTACCAGCTGGTGGGCATTCAAGGAAGGGCTGCAGAAGACGCGGACCGTGTTTCGCCACAGGACTCGTCCCCGCACGTAACTCGATCCCTCATCCTCGCAAAGCAGATATACGGGCCTGGAGCGGTGCCGGGTCAGGACAACGAGTCCCCGAGACGAGATCTCCGTGAGGAGACTCGCTCGGGGACACGCTACGTCTTGCAACGGGGCTTTAGATCGTGCCGGGGTTGTCCTCGACCCAGACACCGCAGGTAATCGTCCGACCAAGGATCGCGACGGTGCCGCTCATGTATGCCGACTCTGATACCTGATAGCCCGGCAGGTTCGCTCCAGTGACAGTGTTGCTGTAGCTGTCGCTGTTCACTCCTCCGAAGTCGTAGTTCGACCCATTGGACCAGCCCTCCCAGTAGACATTCAGCGAGCGGCCGATCATGATTCCTTCGCTTGAATACAGCGAATAGCTCACTCGGATCTGGTCGAACCATCTATCGACATAGATGTAGGTCGTGCCGCATCCGAAGTTGGAGGACCCCTTCGTCTGGATTGCGCCGGGGGCGTCGAGGACGCCACACATGTTGATGTTCTCGCTGATCGCCTTCTGGCGGTCCGCTTCGGTGAGCTCTGAGCAGTTCCACGTCATCGGGACCGCGATCACGTCGGATGACGCCTCGGCGACCGGGGCTGGGGCCGGTGATGGTGCGCCCGTGGGTGCGGCGTTCGCGGTCGCGGGGGCGATCAATGTCGCAATGCCGACTACCGCCGCAAGCAGGAGGTGTTTCGAGTACGCATAAGTGTCGAATCCCTTTCCTATTAGCAATTAAGTGCGCAAGGAAAATGGCTACCACTTGAATTAGCGTATCCCCCCGCATTCATTGTTGACGATACCGTACATATGCGGGAGGTCAAGAGGAGATTTGATTTACCTGAGAACCCGCCGCAGCCACCCGTCGATCAGGGAATCCCGTCCTCCGGCCGCGAAGCTCATCCGACCAGATGCGGGTGCATCTGCCGCAACGACCACGACGACAAGCGTCTCGTGGTCGACGAACTCGACTGCGAGACGGCCATCCTCGAGCCGACGGAAGACCTGTATGTCCAGCTTGTCTCCGACGCGCAACTGCGCGACCTGGTCGCTCGGCGTCCCTTGATCGGCCGCGTGCAGTCGGCTCCGGAGCTTCTCGGCCTCGTTCGTAGGAGCGCAAGCGATCGTCACGGTCGGCGCGTTCGACGTCGACGACTCAGGCCAACCACCCGACCAGGTATACGAGACCTCGCCGGGTTTGATGGGAAAGTCCACGAACGCAACATCCCACTTCGGGTCTTCGAGGAGATATGTTCGTGCATCCGCCTCGCGCATTCCCTTGAGAATCCGGTCAATCATCGGGGCTGAGCTTCCTCCGGCGCTGGACATGTTCCCAAGTTAGGCTTACCCGGCGAACCTGTCTACTTCTCTAAGCGGAGGTAGGCGCGAGCGTTCGTTGGTTGTGCGAGTGCTGTTCCTCGGCGTCAGCCCGGTCAGTTCGGCGCAGGGCCTCCTCAACGGGCTGGTTGCGGCCGGATTCCTGGCCGAGCGCCAAAGGCGCCGTTCTCTCGGCCTCGCGCCGGCCGCGCTGGCCACTTGCTCTCGGGGCGGACGCCGCCCTGGATCGACCAGCGGGAACTGGACCGCCTCGGTCGCGTCGCCCGCACCCCGCTCATCCTCGCGGCGCGTATCGGGAGCGAGGCGATTATCGATAAAAGCAGCGGGAGGGGGCGGAACTTTCGTGTTGCAGGTCCTCAAGGACCGTGAGGCTACAGTCGCATTTCCGCAAGCGTCTATTTCGCTGCGGAGTAGAGTATCGGACAACGCACCCAACGTATCTAATAGCTAGTCGTGGACAAGGCGTGTGGATTGACTCTCGAAGATTTACACTAGCCTGATTCTCCTGTCACACATGAGGCGAGACCGGGTCGGAGGGTGATCTTCTGGGGACGAACGCACGGTACGCGCTGCTCGCGGCCGTGAAACGCGGGCCGCTCCAGACGCTCAGCTCCGACCAGCTGCGCCTCCATGCCCGCGTCGTGTCCATCGCCCCCGAACGGCCGATCCTCTGGGGGCTCGCCTGGCTGCGATTCGGTGACGCAGACGTGCGCTGCACCGTCCGCGTGAAGAGATGGACAACCGACGCCGTCACCGTCGAGCTCGAACGCGAGGCGGGGAAGTTCGCCAACCGCGACGAGATGGCCGAGGTCCTCGTCGAATGGCTCGAATCCGGAGAAAGTAATATCGTCGTGACATATGTGAACAGGCGACGAGGAGACCACGGTGGCACGAGAAGAGACGCACTGGCCCGACGAGCTCTTCGCCGACCTCGACCGCACCGGCCCCGTGCCGCTGTACTACCAGGTGTCCAGCCGCCTGGAGAAGGCGATCCGTGACGGCGTGATCCCGTCCGGGGCGCGGCTGGAGAACGAGATCTCCATCAGCGAGCGCCTCGGGCTCTCCCGCCCGACCATCCGTCGCGCGATCCAGGAGCTCGTCGACCAGGGGCTGCTCGTCCGCCGTCGCGGCATCGGCACCCAGGTCGTCCAGGGCCAGGTCACCCGTCAGGTGGAGCTCACGAGCCTGTACGAGGACCTCGTCAGCACGCACCACCGGCCGAGCACCAGGGTGCTCGTGCACGAGACGGTCCCCGCGACCTCACTCGTGGCCGAGCAGCTGGGCGTCGTCGAGGGGTCCGACGTCGTCTACGTCCGCCGCCAGCGCAGCACCGACGGCATCCCCGTCGCGGTGCTGGAGAACTACCTGCCGCCGGAGTTCGCCGACATCACGACCGCGCAGCTGGAGGCCCAGGGCCTCTACCAGGTGCTGCGGAGCCGCGGGGTCGCCATCCGCATCGCGAAGCAGCGCATCGGCGCGCGCCGCGCGCACGGCGACGAGGCCGAGCTGCTCGACATCGACAAGACCGGCCCCGTCCTGACGATGGAGCGCACCGCCTTCGACAACGGCGGACGCGCAGTGGAGTTCGGCAACCACTGCTATCGCCCCGACCTGTACAGCTTCGAGACCACCCTCGTCGCGAAGTAGCCGGCGGGCTGGGTTCCGGTTCCGGTTCCGTCGGATCATTCCATCCTGGTCGGACGATATTCAGCAGAACGTCCGACGCCGTTGCATTCGTCCGACGGACTCATTCGACGAACCGCGCTACGGTGCTGGGATGACCCCTCTCGACGCGGCGGAGGGCCAACAGCGCCCCCGCGACCTCGACCAGACCCTCCCCGAGGACCAGGGCCACGCCATCGACCGGGACCAGGATCAGGACCAAAGCCAGGACCAGAACCGGGACCAGACTCAGAACCGGGGCAGCGATCCCGCCCTGATCGAGGGCTTCTGGGAGAGGGCCAGGGCGGCCGTCCCGACGCTGCCCGCCGACCTCCCCGAGGTCTGGGCCTTCGGAGCGACCCGCGCGCAGGCCGACGACCTGCTCGCGCTGGTGCTCGACGGCACGAAGACCGGCACCGCCTCCTCGCTGTGGGATCTGGAGGCGGCCGGCGAAAGGCTCCCCGAGCCCGGCGATCCCAGCATCGTCCTCGACGGGGAAGGACTCCCCCGGGCCGTGATCATCACGACCGCGGTGCGAGTCACGCCGTTCGGTGCTGTGGACGAGGAGCACGCCCGAGCCGAGGGCGAAGGGGACCTGACGCTGCGCGCGTGGCGCGAGATCCACGAGCGCTTCTGGCGCACCCATGCCGAGAGCGAGCGCGGCTTCGCCCCGGACATGCCGGTGGTCTGCGAGCGGTTCGTGCTCGCCTACGCGGAGCCCGCGGCCGAAGAGCGCTGATCCGGTGCGGCGGGCGCAGCCGGCACGGATGCCGGAGGCGCCCCGCCGGGGCCCGGGCCATGCTCGTCACCGCTCGATCCGTCACCCGGATAGACGCGGGGCAGGAGCAGGGGGACGACCAGTCCGTGCAACAAGACGCTCCCCACGACGGTGACCAGCATCAGGGTGATCACGACGTTCCCGTCGTCCTCCGGAAGCTGGTTGTAGGCGAGCAGGCCGAACACGATCGATGCCGTGCCTCGCGGTCCGATCACACCGATCGCGAGCCGGTCCTTGGGTGCGATTCCGCTCCCCATCAGGGAGAGATACACCGGGACGATGCGCAGGACCGTCAGGGCCAGGAGGCCGAAGAGGACGAGCGGCCAGGTGACCGTGCCGTTGACCAGGGCCGCCGTCGCGACCCCTCCGAGGACGAACCAGACGAACTGCGCCGTGAAGGAGCTGACCTCCTCGGCGAGCAGGAGCTCCTCGTGCGGGATCACGCGCTCCTCGCTCGCGCCCTTTCCGCCGAGACGCGCGAGCCGGTAGGCGATCCCGGCGACGAACGCGGCGACGAAGCCGTTCGCCGACACGACGGGCAGCGTCGCGAGCGCGTAAGCGATGAGCGGCACGGCGAGCATCGCGATCCGGATGCCGTCGGCCCCCGCGAGCCCCCGGGCCCTGGCGACGCGCGCGGACCAGCCGGCGAGCATGCCCAGGACCACGCCGATGGCGATGGCGTAGACGGTCGCGGGAACGGCCTGCGTGATGGCGGGGAGCGCGCGGTCGAAGGCGCGGAAGAGGTCCTCGATCACGGGGTCGCCGACCGCATCGCCCTCACGGGCGGCGTGCGGGACCATCTCGATGCTGACGGCGACGGCCACCGTGAACAGCGGGGAGACGAGACCGTCGTTGTATCCGCTCTCCACGTTGAGAATCTGTCGCATCCTCGACGGCAGGTTCCGTGCACGGAGGATCTGCGCCGCCGGGGCGAAGTCCGTCGGCATGACGACGCACGCCATGACGATCAGGACGAAGATCGTCGTGAAGTCGGCGAGGTAGACGCCGGCGATCACCGTGAGCAGGAGGGACAGCGGAAGCGCGATCAGGATCAGCCGGAGGATCACCCGGCCCGCGTTCCCGAAGAGGCTGCCGCGGACCTCGGTCGCATCGACGAACAGCAGGAGCGCGAGGATGATCTCCACGATCGGCTCGGTCGTCCGGGCGTCGATGGTGTTCAGGAAGTCCGCGGGGTCCGGGATGACCGCGACGGCGCCGAGCACCAGGAGCCCGACGGGGCCCGCCACCCCCCACCGCTGGAACCGCCGTGAGACGAGGGACCACAGGAGCACGGCGAAGAGCCCGATCAGCACGACATGCGGCACCGTGCGCTCCTTCCACGACGGACGGGCCGCCCCCGCGGCCTCCACGGATACGATAGCGCCGCCGCACCGACGTCCCCGCCGCCTGCGGCTCCTGCCCCGCGCGCAACCCTGCCGTTCGTGCCGTTTGCGCCCCTGGCGCGACCCGCATCACGGCCCCAGCCCCGAGCACGCCGCGACGGGCCTGGCGCCGAGCTACAGCCAGTTCCGCTTCTTGAACACCAGGTAGAGGGCGCCGCCCATCGCGAGCATCAGGCAGATCGCCATCGGATAGCCGAACAGCCAATGCAGCTCGGGCATCTCGTCGAAGTTCATCCCGTAGATGCCCGCGACGATGGTCGGCGCGAACAGGATCGCCGCCCAGCTGGAGATCTTCTTGACCTCCTCGCCCTGACGGATGCTCTCATGGGTCATCCGCCGCATCTCCTCGTTCTGGCGGCGAGCGACGATCGTCGACTCCACCGTGAGGGCGCTGTCCAGCACCGTGCGGAACGTGGCGGCGGTGCCGGAGACCTTGAGCGTGTGATCGAGCACGTCGCGCAGGTAGCGCTGCAGCTCCAGCTCCACCTGGTACTTCTCCGACCCCCGCAGCAGCGACTCCAGCATGTCGCTCAGCGGCTGGGTGGCGCGCTGGAAGTCCACGACCTCCCGGGAGAGCGCGTAGATGCGCTGGGTGACGTCGGACTCGTCGATGAAGAGCTGGGCCTCGATCTCGTCGATGTCGTTCTCGAGCCCCGCGAGCACCGGGGAGTACTCGTCCACGACCTCGTCGAGGATCGCGTACAGCACCGCCTCGGGACCCAGCGCGAGGAGCCCGGGATCGGCCTCGAGCCGCTCGCGCACCCGCTTCAGGCTGGGGGTCTCGGCGTGCCGGATCGTGACGACGAAGTTCGCGCCGATGAAGACGTGGAGCTCGCCGAACTCCACCTCCTCGACGTCGTCCAGGTAGCGGGCTGGCCGCAGCACCAGGAACAGGGTGTCGCCGTATCGTTCGAGCTTCGCCCGCTGATGCCCGGTGAGGGCGTCCTCGACGGCCAGCTCGTGGAGCCCGAACTCGGCCGCGACCTGCCGGATCTCCTCTTCGCTGGGGCGGTACAGCCCGATCCACCCCAGCCCTCCGCGCTCGTGCATCAGCTCGAACGTCTCGGTGAGGGACCCGGGATTCTCGGTGCGGACACCGTCCACGTAGATGCCGTTGTCGACGATGGCCATGATGCTCCTCGAGGTCTGTCGGGTCAGCCCGCCCCTTCCACGGGAGGGAGGGGGCAGATCGCGCCTGCGGCGACCTGGTCACGATACTGCTCCGCGGTGAACGGCAAAGCGAACTCCGGTGCCGTCTTGCCCTCGGCGGCAGGAGCCTTGGACGCGATCGCCGCGAGTTCCCAGGCGAGATAGGCCGCCGGCTCCGATCCGGTGGTCGATCCGTTGAGCACCACGGCCACGGTGAAACCCGTAGCGGGGTCGGAATAGGCCGCGGTCAGGTACCCGGGCGCCCAGCCGTGCTGACCGATCATCGAGCCGACGAGGAAGGCACCGCCGGTGGTCTGGTACCAGGACGGGGCGCCCTCGTAGACGGGAAGCGGAGTGCCCCAGCGATTCGGCTTCTTCTCCAGGCGGAGCGCCTGGACGGCGTCCGCCTGCACGTAGCGCCCCAGGTCCTCGATCGTGGAGACCACCCCGGAATCGGTGAAGCCGATGCTGGACGAGCTCACGGTGATGTCCTGCGGCGCTGCGCAGTCGTATCCCGCCGCCCCCGCGGGGAGGTAGGAGCCCTTCAGCACCGGGCCCTCCGCCGGCGGTGCCGGCGCAGGGCCGGGCAGGCGGGTGTGGGAGAGGCCGAGCGGGTCGGCGACGTAGGTGGCGATGAGGCTCTCGGCCGTCTGGTCCGTCGCACGCTCCAGCGCCTTGCCGAGCAGGAGGTAGGCGGAGTCCGAGTCACGATATGCGACATGCGGCGCGGTACGCGGGCGCTCGATGCCGAAGCTCGCGAGCTCCTTCGGGTTCCATTCCCGCTTGGGGTTCGTTAGATAGCCGGGACGCGTGGTGGTCTTCGACGCGCCGATCCCGGACGTTCCGTTGCAGAGGTCAAGCAGCGTGATGTCGGCGAGGTCGGGAACGCCCGAGACGTAGGTCGTGACCGGGTCGTTCAGCTTGACGATCCCGCGGTCCGAGAGGGCGTAGAGGACGTCGCAGGTCATCATGCGCGTGACGTCGCCGGCACGGAAGGCCATGTCCGCCGTCACCGGGGTCTCATCGCCCGCGGCCACCGTGCCGAGCCCGGTGACCCATGACCCGCCCCACGGCGCCCAGACGCCCACGATCGCCCCTGAGGAGCCGGTCGCCGCCATCGCCTGCGTCACCGCGCTCTGGAGCTGGGCCTGCATGTCCTCCGGAAGCGCGCCCTCGACCTGGGTCGGAGGCGTGTACGCCGGCGTGGCCACGGTGTTGGAGCATCCGCTGAGCAGGAGTGCGATCGCGATCGCTCCCGCCACCGCGGCTCGCGCGCGATGCGATGACTTAACGTGCAAATCGACCCCCTGGACGTCTCAGACGAGTCTAAACGGCGGGAACCCGCCATCCCATCATCCTCAGGGATGATCTCGCGGTATAGGCGCTGCGGTGGAGGACTCGCTGAGGGACGGGGGGAGAACTGCTACGAGCTTCCCCGTAGCCGTCGGCTTGCGGGGCCGACGTAGAGTGAATGCCATGCCGAACCCCTTCTCCGACGACGTCGTCACGGCCGTCCTCCGTCACATGAACGGGGACCACATCGATGACAATCTCCTGATCGCTCGCGCCTTCGGCGTGCCCGAGGCCGTCTCAGCCGTGATGACGGGGTTCGACGGCGACGGCGGGATCTGGCAGGTCTCCCGTCCCGGTCAGGACGCCGAGGAGCTCCGCGTCGCATGGCCCGGCGGCCCGATCGATGAGCGCCCCGCCGTCCGCCGCGAGGTCGTCGCCCTCTACGACGCCGCGTGCGAGGCTCTCGGCGTGACCCCGCGCCCGCACGCCTGAGTGCGCCTCGGACCTCAGGCACCTCGGGCCTCAGGGCGCGCGGATCGGCGTGCCGCAGGACCCGGGGATCCGCGCACCGCAGGACCCGCGGATGAGCGCGCCGCAGGACCCGCGGATGAGCGCGCCGCGCGCGGATTCGTCTGGGCGCCCGCACGCAGAACGCTTTGAATCAGCCGATTCGGCTCGCATTCGAAGTTAGGTCACCCTTACACTGGGCGCATGGCTGACGTCCTCTCCTTCTCCGCGGCACTCCGCGAGCGCTCGTCCGGTTCGCACTCGCGCAGCGAGCACGCGGGATTCATGGCGGACCTCCTCAAGGGCGAGGGATCCCGTGAGGACTACGTCTCGCTCGTCGCCCAGCACTACTTCATCTACGAGGCCCTCGAGTCGGCGGGCGAGCGGATGCGCAACGACCCGATCGCCGAGGTGTTCCTCAGCGACAAGCTCACGCGGCTGCCCGCGCTCGAAGCCGATCTGGAGTTCCTCGTCGGCGCGGACTGGCGCGAGACGATCGCACCACTCACCACCACGCGCCGCTACGTCGAGCGGATCCGCCAGGTCGGGGCGACCTGGCCCGGCGGGTTCGTGGCCCACCACTACACGCGCTACCTCGGCGACCTCTCCGGCGGTCTCTTCATCGGTCGGGTGATGCAGCGCCGCTTCGGCTTCGAGACGAACGGCGTCGGCTTCTACCTGTTCGACGACATCGCCGACCCCAAGGCCTTCAAGGACGTCTATCGCGAGCAGCTCGACGCCGCCCCCTGGGATGAGCGCGAGCGCGAGCGCGTCATCGACGAGGTGCTGCTCGCCTACCGCTTCAACACGGAGCTGTTCGAGGAGCTCGACCAGGCCCGCCGCGCCGCCTGATCCTGCCCCCCTGGTCGTCGCGGGGTGGGAGTCGTGGGCGCCCTGCGTCGTTACGTCGCGTCGTCGTGGCGTCGCGTTTCTACCCCGCCGTGGCAGAACCTGTGGGTTCAGCGCCCACTCAACCCGCAACAAGTGCCACGCCGGGGCACCTGCGCCCAGCCACAGGGCTCAACACCGTCGCGAGCGCAAGTTCTGCCCCGCCGTGGCAGAACTTGCGGGTTCAACACCCGCCCAACCCACGACAAGTGCCACGCCGGGGCACTCAAGCCTCCGCCAGACCCCACACAGACCCAGGCCCCACCCCGCCCACCACCCCGCTCAGCCCGTCAGGACAGCTGCGGGGTGGAGGAGCGACGCGCCTCCCAGGCCGCGCGCATGAAGCGCGTGACATCCGGGTCGACGCGGATGTCACTGGGGCGAAGCGCCCGGGACAGGTAGAGGCCGTCCAGCGAGGTGAGACGTGAGAGCGCCACGTACGTCTGCCCCGGCGCGAACGCCCCGGACCCGAGGTCGACCACGGCGCGGTCGTACGTCTTCCCCTGCGACTTGTGGATCGTCACCGCCCACGCCAGCCGCAGCGGGAACTGCGTGAACTCCGCCACCACCTCCCGCGAGAGGGTCTTCGTGCCCGGGTTGTACGCGTAGCGGAACCTCTCCCAGACCGCCGGCTCGACATCCACGGCCTCACCGTCGACGTCCACGCGCACCGTGTCGCCCAGGATCCGGGTGACCGTGCCGATCGTGCCGTTGACCCACCTCGGCGGCTCACCCTGCGTCGAGACGTCGTTGCGGAGAAACATCACCTGCGCGCCGACCTTGAGCTTGAGCTCCGTGTCGGCGGGGTAGTTCGCCTCGCCTCGCCCGAAATCGCCGCTCACCTCGGCCTTCGCCGTCTGCTCCCGTCCCGCGAGGGCCGTCAGGTGACGCCGGTTGATGTTGTTCACGATGTCGTTGCGCGTCGCGAGGGTGATGATCGGCGTCTCGCCCGGCTCCGGATCCGGCGGGCGACGCGCACCCGCGGCGTTCAGCGCCCCCGCGATCTCGGCCGTGACCCGTCCATAGCGGACGGCGTTGAGCATGGCTTTGAAGCCGTCGTCGGACTGACGGTGGATCTGCACGAGCTCGCGCACATGCAGGGTGGCGCCGTGCCGGCCGATGTCGATGAGGCCATCATCGGCCCCCGAGTCGCCCGCCCACACCTTCGCGTCGAAGAACCAGAAGGACTGGTAGTGGTCCTGGACGTATCGCAGCTCATCGCCCCGGGGCGGAACGGGGGCCAGCTGATACGGGTCGCCGAACATCACCACCTGCACCCCGCCGAACGGCTCCGCCCTTCGCCCCCTCGCCTGCCGGAGCGATCGGTCGATCCCGTCCATCAGGTCGGCGTTGACCATCGAGACCTCGTCGATCACGAGCGTGTCGATGGCGTTCAGGATCCGCCGGGTGGCATCGGACTGGTCGAGCTCAGTGTCGGCGATGAGGCCGATCGGCAGCCGGAACAGCGAGTGGATCGTCTGCCCCTCCACGTTCAGCGCCGCAACCCCGGTCGGCGCGCACACGGCGATCTGCTTGCTCGTGTTCCACGCGAAGTGCTGCAGCAGCGTCGACTTACCGGTGCCGGCGCGCCCCGTGATGAAGACGTGCTCCCTCGTCTCCTCGATGAGGCGGAACAGCTCCTGCTGCTCGACGGACAGAGTGGGAAGGGTCACGGTGGATCAGGCTCTCGGATCGGGGATGCGCACCCCATGCTAAGGGGCAGGCGGGCGTGGAGCGGCGCGATGCGCCGAGGTGTGTGCATTCGGCGTCGGCACAGGCCCGATGCCTAGACTGGCGCGCATGGAGCAGCCGCGTCGGGTCCGCCTGCGGCGCAGGCGCGCCCGGCTGTGGCCTGACCTCGCCCTGCTCTCCGTCGTCGGCCTCGTGCTGGTCGCCGCCCTAGGCGCAGGCGGCATCACGGTGTACCGGCAGTTCTACAGCCCCGCCGCCTTCGTCCAGGGCTATCTCGACCTCCTCGCCTCCGGACGCGCCGCGGATGCGCTGCGCCTTCCCGGAGTCGCACTCGACCGCGCCGCCCTCGGCGAGACCGGCATCCCCGCCGACGCGACCGATGCACTGCTGCGTCAGTCCACCCTGGCGCCGCTCACCGACATCTCCGTCGATGAGGAGCGGGCCGATGGCGACGACATGATCGTGACCGCGCACTACAAGGCGGGCGGACATCAGGGGAGCACCAGCTTCCGTGTGGGGCAGGACGGCTGGATCGGCGTCGCGCCGGCCTGGCGGTTCACGCAGAGCCCGCTCTCCGTCGTCGAGCTCACCCTCCGCGGCACGGAGCAGTTCACCGTTAACGGCTTCGAGATCGATCGCCGGCAGGTCGCCGCAGACGGAGCCGACACGCCGCCGCTCACGCCCGTGCCCCTGCTGGTGTTCTCCCCCGGTCTCTACTCGGTGAGCGTCGACACGGCCATCTCCACGGCCGCGGGGGTGAGCGTCCTCGCCGACTCCCCCGCGGCGTCCGTGCCGGTGGACATCCAGACCTCCCCGACCGACAAGTTCGTCGAGACCGTGCAGACCCGGGTCGACGACTTCCTCAACCAGTGCGCGACGCAGAAGGTGCTTCAGCCCACCGGCTGCCCGTTCGGGCTCGCCGTGCAGAACCGGATCACCGAGGCCCCCGTCTGGTCGATGGTGGAGCTGCCCACCGTCGACGTCGTGCCGGACGGCGCGAACTGGAAGATCCCGCCTACCACCGCGACCGCCCACATCCGGGTCACGATCATGTCGCTGTACGACGGCACGGTCCGCGAGGTCGACGAGGACGTGCCGTTCCGTCTCGACGGCGCGATCGCGATCCTCCCCAACGGGTCGGCCTCGATCACCGTCGGATCGCCCGACCTCCCCGCCCACCCCTGACGGCCGGGCCCTGCGCTCTTCGCGGGCATGTGCCCGTGCATCGCGGCCGCGTTGGCGCCCGCTTTGATGGCCGCTTGGTGCCCCGCTTTGGTGCCCCGCTTTGGTGCCCCGCCGTGGCAGTTCTGGTGGGTTGAGACGCCCTCCAACCCGCAACAACTGCCACGGCGGGGCATCAACGTTCGGCCACCCAGCTGTCAGGCACCAGGGGCAGCCCCCAGCAACCAGCAACCAGCAACCAAGCGCCAGGCACCAGCCGGCGCTCAGCGACCGCGGGCGGCGTCCCTCCGGTCGCGCTCGGCGATGGCGGCGAGCTTGGCGTTGTACTCGGCAAGCTCCGCGTCCCCGGTCCGGTCCGCGTGGCGATCACGGCGGCGGCCATCCCTGGCGTCGCTGCGACTCCACTGGATGGCGACCGTGATCGCGAGGATCAGGGTGGGGATCTCGCCGATCGACCAGGCGATGCCGCCGCCGATGTATTGATCCTCCATCGGTGTCGGTCCCCAGGTCCTGCCCATCGAGCCGAACCACTCCGCCACCATGAGCCCGGACTGCATCATGATCGCCATCCCGAAGAAGGCGTGCGTCGCCATGACCGCGATGAGCGTGATGAGACGGCCGGGATACGGCAGCCGGTAGGGCACGGGATCCGCGCCGACCAGGCTCAGCACGAACAGGTAGCCGGAGATGAGGAAGTGGATCGTCATCCACTGATGCCCGATGTGGTCCTTCATCGCCCAGCGGACGATGTCGGTGAAGTAGAAGGCCCAGAGCGAGAGGACGAAGATCGCCGCCGCGACGAACGGGTTCGTGACCACCCGTGAGAACCGCGAGTGCACCCCCCACAGGATCCACTCGCGCGCGCCTCGCGAGTCGTCCTCGCGCTTGTCGATAGCCCGGAGCGCGAGCGTCACCGGCGCGCCGGCGACCAGGAGCAGCGGGATCGCCATCGACAGCATCATGTGCCCGAGCATGTGCACGCTGAAGAGGAACTCCTGGTACGCGTTGATCGGGCCTCCGGTGACCCAGATCAGCATCAGCATTCCGAGGGTCCAGAAGATCGTGCGGTGGATCGGCCAGGAGTCTCCCCGACGATGCAGCCGCCACACGCCAGCCAGGTAGAAGAACAGGCCGAAGCCCGCGATGACCGCCCAGATGAGGTCGAGGTTCCACTGCGTGAACCAACGGTCGAGGGTGAACTCCGGCGGCAGTGAGGAGCTGGTGAGGATCTCGGCCGGAGTCCGCACCGCCGCGGGCTCCGTGCCCGTCGGCGGAGGCGTGCGGGCAAGGGCCGCCGCCGCTCCCGAGGCCAGTCCCATCAGCGCGAGCTCGGCGAGCACGAGCGTCCAGAACGCCCGCGACGCGCGCGTGCGGGTCGTCCCGTCATCCGGGGAGGTACCCGCCCGCTCGATCCGGGGGATGAGCCGGGTCCGGTACCAGGCGCCGAAGGCGCCCAGCGCGCCGAGGAGCACGACCTTGACGAGCACGATCTTGCCGTAGGGCGTCCACAGCGCCTCCCAGCTGCCGACGGCGATGATCGAGCGCGCGACGCCCGAGATCGCGACGACGATGTAGGCGGCGAGGGCGATGGCGGAGTAGCGGCGCAGGAGATCGGCGAGGGACACGGGTCTGGCGTCGGACACCTCGCGGCCCTTCGCGGACGGCCCCTTTGCGGACGACGCTCCCTTCGTGCGCGCGCCCTTCTTTCCCCGGGGCTCCGCGCCTTCCGCGCCCACCAGCTCCGTGCGGGAGCCGCGGACGACCACCAGCAGCACGAGTCCGCCGAGCCACACCGCGGCGCCGACCGTGTGCAGGAGGAGGGAGTTCACCGCGGCGTTGTGCCCGGCGAGGTCGCCGGCGTGGCCCTGCGTGGCGAGCGGGATGAAGGCGGCCGCCCCGAGGATCGCCGTGATGAGCGTCGGCGTCCAGGAGCGGAACGCGAAGGCGGCGACTGTGATGACGGCACCGGCGAGCACCGTGATCAGCCAGGCTCGACCGAGGTCCAGCTCGAGGAGGAAGCGGCCGAACTGCGCGCCGAACTCCGGGCCGGCGTTGACCTCGACGGGGAAGGCCAGGAGGAAGGTGAGGAACGCGGCGACCGCGGAGGAGACCGTGAACACGGCGGCGCCGATCGAGGCGGTGTCCAGCGCGACGTCGAACGATCGGGCGCCGCTGCGGAGCCCGAACAGCGCGAGGACGAGAGAGCCGAGCATGACCGCTCCGCCGAGGTTGCTCACCAGTTTCGCTACCGGAAGGCCCCATCGCACCACGACGCCGGGGTCGCGGATCGCGAGCGGGGCTGCGGCACCGCCGAACGCCAGCGCCACGAAGAGGGCGGCGAGGGCGGCGATGACGAGGACCGCGGGACCTGCGACGCGCGCGATCATGGCGCGGTTCGTCACGGGCGGGAGGGCGGTTCGGGTCACCCCTCCAGCCTAGGCGCGCCCAAGCGGGTCCCCTGTGCGTCGTCGGGGGCGGCCGAGCTGTGAGCGCACAGTCCGGGCCATCTCGCCCGCGCACTTTGTGTCCCGCCGTGGCATCAGTTGTGGGTTGAACGGCGCGTCAACCCACAACAACTGCCACGGCGGGACATCAACACGGCCGGGCATTCACGCGGCTCGGCATAGACACGGCCGGGCATCCGCACGACGGCGGCACGTCCCCTCGAACGCGCGAAGGCCGCCCCTCACGCGGAGGGGCGGCCTTCGGAGGCGGAGCGTCTTACTTGACGGCGGCCTTGAGCTTCGAGCCGGCGGTCACCTTGACGCGCTTGCCGGCCGGGATCTTGATCTCGGCACCGGTCTGCGGGTTGCGGCCCGTGCGGGCGGCGGTCGCGACCTGCTCGAACGCGATCCAACCCGGGATCGAGACCTTGCTGCCCTTGGCAACAGCGTCCGAGACCGTGGCGAACAGGGCGTCGAGCACGCCCGAGACAGCAGCCTGGCTCTGGCCGGTGGCGCTGGCGATGCTCGCGACGAGCTCGGTCTTGGTGATGGACTTGTCAGCCATGTCATCCTCCAGCGACGAGCGTCTCGTCGCTTGTTCTTGAAGTTCCCGGGGGGCTGATGCCCTCCGTTGGTCGAACGACCGCCTCGAATGTATCAAGCAGAGCCCGAATTTCCGCGTCATTTCGCGGGTTTTTGCGTTTTGCGACGGCGTGTCGTGTCACATCCGTCACTTCTGTCACAGGAAGGCGGTCGAACGCCGGATTTCCGCGACCGCCGGGGGTGCTGCGGAAATCCGCGGCAGATCGCTCGCGCTGCTCATTTCCGCTCGCGCTGCGGTGATATCGACAGCGTGCGCAGCGACATGCAGCGCACGCTGAGACATGCAGCGCAAGCGGGCCGGCCCAGGACGCCGGCGCACCCGGGCCGACCAGGACGCCGGCGCACCCGGGTACGCGGAAGGGGCGGGGATCCGAGGATCCCCGCCCCTTCCGGAACAGAACGGACTGCTGCCGCTGCTTACCAGCTCGACTTGGTCACGCCGGGCAGCTCGCCACGGTGCGCCATGTCACGGAAGCGGACACGCGAGATGCCGAACTTCGTGAGGACACCGCGGGGACGCCCGTCGATGACGTCGCGCGAACGCAGACGCACCGGCGACGCGTTGCGCGGCAGCTTCTGCAGGCCGACGCGGGCGGCCTCGCGCTGCTCGTCGGTCGAGGTCGGGTCGACCAGGGCCTTCTTCAGCTCGGCGCGACGCTCCGCGTAGCGGTCGACGACAGCCTGACGCTGCTGGTTGCGGGCGATCTTGCTCTTCTTCGCCATGATTAACGCTCCTCGCGGAATTCGACGTGCTTGCGGACCACCGGGTCGTACTTCTTCAGCACGAGGCGGTCGGGGGTGTTACGGCGGTTCTTCTTGGTCACGTAGGTGTAACCGGTGCCCGCCGTCGAGCGCAGCTTGATGATCGGACGGACGTCCTGAGCCTTCTTCGCCATTAGAGCTTCACACCCTTCGCCAGGAGGTCCTTCACGACGTTCTCGATGCCGCGGACGTCGATCACCTTGATGCCCTTGGCGGACACGTTCAGGGTGACCTTACGACCGAGCGACGGCACGAAATAGGTCTTCTTCTGCACGTTCGGGTCGAAGCGGCGCTTCGTCCGACGGTGCGAGTGCGAGATGTTGTGACCGAAGCCGGGAACAGCGCCGGTCACCTGGCACACTGCTGCCATGATGGTGACTCCTTCATTACCGTGAGGCCGGACGGCCCCACCCAAGATCCCTTGTCTGCACACCTCTTCCCCGTTTTCCGGCGATCCGTCAGGACCACCGCGGAGAGCGGGCATGCGAACTGCGCACAGGAGAGCGCGCAGACAAGGGGTCAGTCTAGCACGGGTGTGACGCCGGGCGTGTCGAGGGCGGCCGCCGCCGCACCCCTCCCCCAGCGGAACGGGGAGACCGTCCGATCCCCGGGGATCCAGAAGCGCCACGGGAAGAGGCCCGTCCCCGCGACGCCGGCCACCCCCACGCGCGGCCCCGCCTCGAACGCGAGCCGCTCCCCCAGCCAGAGCTCGGCCATGGCGCCGTCCTGCACCGCGCCCGTGATCGCATCGATCCCGTCGTGCACCGGATGCCGCAGCCCCGAGGCCTGGCCGAACCGTCCGGGTCCGCGGGCGAGATCCCGCGGCGGATGGGTCCCCCGGCGGGCGACGGCGGCCTCGACGCCGGACTCCACCTCGCCCGCACGCAGCAGCACTCCGCCCGCGACCCCCTCCGAGCCGCAGACGACGTTGACGCACGAGTGGATGCCGTGACTGAGATACACGTACAAATGACCGGGCTCGCCCCACATCGTGGCGTTCCGGGCGGTGCGCCCCATGCGCGCGTGGGATCCCGGATCGGGGACGTCTCCGGTGCCGCGCCCGTGATAGGCCTCGACCTCGGTGATCCGGATACGCACCTCCTCGCCGTCGACGACGGTCCGCAGGCGCGCGCCGAGCAGCGCAGGGGCGACATCGACGGGAAGGCCGGCGAGCTCCGCGCGGGTCGCCCGGCGCATCACGGCATCGCCCGTGGTCACCGCCGGGGGCCCATCGCGCACCAGGACGCGTCGAAGCCCGTCAGCACCACCTTCTCCTCGCCGGTGCGGGTGTCGATGAGGTGGGTCTGCAGGGTCTTCGGGAGCGGGAGGAGGGAGCGGTCGTAGGGGTTGTCGACGAGCGAGGGCGCGACGACCACCGCGGTGTACTGGCCGCTCGGCGACGGGCAGTACTGCATGATCGAGTCGCCCGCCGGCACCGAGAACAGCTTCTCGGCGGTGCCGTCCTCTCCCACACGAACCACCATCTGCCCGTTCGGCAGGCCTCCGGCGTTGCGCACGATCACGTGCCGCAGCGTGCCGCCGGGGTAGGGGATGATCGACGTCGGGGTCCCGAGATCCGGCGTCGACGGAGCCAGCGGCGCCTCCGAGCCGTCCGCCAGATCCAGCTCGACCAGCCCGTCGGCGCGCTCCACCACGGCGGTGTAGGTGCCTCTCGAGACGCCCTGGATGGATCGGGCGAGCCCCAGCGCCGTGGGTCCGGCATCGCCCGAGCGGTCGTCCACGTAGAGCGCCCCGGTGAAGTCGATGAACAGCACGGCCGCGGAGTCGGGGACGAACTGCCAGTCGGCGGTGCTCGGCATCGCGTCGCCGATCATGACGATCCGCGGATCGTCGTCGCCCCGCAGCGACTGGGTGACCAGCACGCTCGCCCGGCCGCTCGTGGCGCTCAGCTTCTTGTCCGTGAAGGTGTACCCGACCAGGCCGCCCCGCTCCGAGACCTGGAGCATCGAGACGAAGCCCTCCTCCGGGAGCCGGAGCTTCCTCTGGTTCCCGCCGTCCGGATCCATGACGATGAGCTGCGACGCGTCGTCGTCCTCCGTCGAGACCACGAGACGGTCGGCGGTCGCGCGGAAGTCGGTGATCTTCTCGTGCCGGAAGACGGGCACCGCCTTCTCCCCGGAGAGGTCGGTGCGGAAGATCGTGTCATCGCCGTCCTGATCGCGCTGGAGCAGGAAGATCTCCGATGCGGGGGTCCGGAAGCTCGTGCTCAGGCTTCCCTTCGGCCCGCCCTGCGAGCCGACCACGTCACGGACGTGCACCGTGTACTCGGTCCGATCGTCGAGCGGCACCGTGAAACGGATCCCGAGCCCGCGGCCCGCGGTGTCGACCGTGAACGGCACGGCGGGCTCGACCGTGACCTGAGAGGCGTCGATCTCGGCCAGCGGCTCGTTCGCGGTGAGGATCAGGCGCGTGCCGGAGGCGTCGATCGCGGCCTTCGGATCGACCTTCACCGAGCTCACGCGCGGACCCTGCAGCAGGCTCACGGCGCTGAGGCCGGCGATCGCGAGGACCAGCACGCCGAGGACTCCGCCCAGGAGAAGCCCGAACCGCCGCCTCCGCGGACGACGCGCTCCGCCGCCGCCGTCGTCGACTCCATCGCCGTCGTCGTCCCGGAATCCGGGATACGACGCGGACGGCCCGGAGGCGCGGCGCCCGGCGATCCGGGGCTCGGGCTCGGGCTCTGGCTCTGGCTCTGGCTGGGGCTCGGGCTCGGGCTCGGGCTCGGGCTCGGGCTCGGGCTCGGGCTCGGGCTCGGGCGACCGTGTCACCGGCGGGGAGGCACGAGGCGCCTCGACGGATTCAGGTTCGGGCGTCGCGGACGGCTCCCGCCCCGGAACGGCCTCCGCCGAATCAGCCGAAGCGCTCTCCACCGGATCGCCCTCCGCCGGTACGTTCTCCGTCGGTGCGTTCTCCGCCGCGGCGCGCATCGCCCTGGCCTCGGCGCGCGTCAGGGGACGACGCTGCTCCTCGGACGGCTCCGAGGGCACGGCGCCCACATCGTCAGTGCTCATAGGGATCCCCCGGCTCGTCGATCCGGGTCACCTGCGCGGGCTCCACCCGCAGCGCGCCGTCCTTGCCCGCTCGGACGGTCCCGTCGATCCGCACCCAGTCGCCCACCGCATAGTCGCTCTGCCATCCGGTGATTTCCACCGGAAGCGCCGCGGGCTGCGCATCGATCACACAGTGGGTGATCACCATCCGTGTGACCCGCGCCTCGTCCCGCGCATCCCCCGACGGCGTCAGGAACCCCGTCAGCGTCACGGCCGCCCCGTCATAGGCGTCCGGTCGCGAGGAGGTCGAGAAGACGCTCGCCCAGTCGCCGATCCCGAACGTGCTGGTGTCGGCCGCGGCCCCCAGGGTCACGGTGTCGGAGCCGGAGAAGAGCACGTCGGATCCGGGGTCGCGGGACATCGCCAGCTCGACCGAGAGCGATGCGGGCGGGAGCAGCAGTGCCCCGACGACCACACCGGTGGCGATGACCCCACCCGTGACGACGGCGATGCCCCCGGCCACACGGCGGGCCGATCCGCCCCGCGGCGACGACCCCGCCTCCCCATCATGTCCATGATCGTCACCCGACCCATGCCCGTGACCCGACCCGTGCTCGCCACCCGTCCCGTGATCGTGGCCGTGGTCCTCCTCGGAGCCGAGCGGAAGCGTGAACGACCAGACGGCCCCGATGAGGGTGAGGACGGCCGCCGCGCACGCGAACCACACCGTCTCGGGGCTGATGTACAGGGTGAGGCGCCCGGTGAGGCCGAGGACGAGGGTGACGACCGAGATCGCGGACGCCAGCCCGACCCCGAGCCACCGCGAGCCCGCCGCGCGCAGCGTCGCCCGCCGCTCGATCACCGCGTCAGCCAAGGACGTTCACCCCGATCCCGATCCCGAAGGCGGCGAGGATCACGACCCCGACGATCCCGGCGAGGGTCCGTGCCCGGAAGGTCGTGCGCAGCAGCGCGATCATCTTGATGTCCACGAGCGGGCCCACCAGGAGGAAGGCGATGATGGCGCCGGAGGAGAAGGTCGACGCGAAGGACAGCGCAAAGAACGCGTCCACGTTGGAGCAGATGGCGACGGTGATGGCCAGCGCGATCATCGCGACGATCGAGAAGACCGGATTGGAGCCGATGGCCAGCAGCGCATCGCGGGGAACGAGCACCTGCACGGCACCGGCGAGCGCGGAGCCGATGATGAGCGCCGGCATGACCGCGCGAAGCTCGACCAGGAACTGCGTGAGGCTGCGGCGCACCGGCGTCCCGTGCTCGTGGGTCACGCGGTCGCAGGTGTCGATGAAGTGCTGGGTCAGCAGCCCGTCGGGCGAGGGATGGCGGCTGTAGATCCAGCCGATCAGGTTCGCGATGAGGTAGCCGCCGACGAGACGCGCGACGAGGATCCCGCCGTCCCATCCGAAGGCGGCGTGAGTGGTGAGGATCACGATCGGGTTCACGATCGGCGCGGCCATGAGGAAGGTCAGCGCCTCGGCCGGGGCCAGGCCCCTCATCATCAGCCCTCGTGCGAACGGCACGTTCCCGCACTCGCAGACCGGGATCAGCATCCCGAGGAGGGACAGCACGGCCCGTCGCGCCCATCCCGCCGTGGGGAGCACCTTCTCGATCAGTCCCGCGGGCAGCCACACCTGCACGACGATCGACAGGAGGACGCCCAGCACGACGAACGGCAGCGCCTCGAACAGCACGCTGAGCGACAGGGTGAGCCCGTCCTGCACGCGGCTCGGCAGGGACGCCTGGAACAGGGTCGGCGCGACCACGTCGACGACGATGAGCGCTGCGACGACGGCGAGGCCGATGAGCACCGCGACGACGGCTCCGCGGCCGGTCCGCTGGGATGCGGGACGGAGCGCGCCCCCGCGCGCCGTGGCGCTCGGGGACGTGCGTCGGGCGGAGGCGGTGTCCGTCACGCCGCGCTCACGCTTCCGATCCGTCGGCAGCACGACCGCGGGCGTTCGCGCACGCCGCGCACAGACCGAAGATGTCCACGACGTGCTCGGCCTCGCTGAAGCCGTGCAGGGCCGCGGTGCGCTGGGCCCACTGCTCGACATCGGTGGCCTCGATCTCGACCGTGCGGCCGCACGAGCGACAGATCAGATGGTGATGGTGGCCCTCGCTGCTGCAGGCGCGGTAGATCGCCTCGCCCTCGGGGCTCTGCAGCGAGTCGGCGTCGCCTGCAGCGGCGAGACCGGCGAGCGCACGATAGACCGTGGCGAGCCCGATTCCGGTGTTCTCCTCGCGGAGCGTGGCGTAGAGGGCCTGCGCGCTCACGAAACCGCGCGCATCGGCGAGTGCATCCCGCACCCGCTCACGCTGCCAGGTGTTGCGCTGAGCCATGGCACCGAGTCTATGGCCGAGCGCTGACGTCGGGCTGAGAACGTCGGTGCGGCACGGCAGCGATGTCCTGGATCCCGTCCCGCTCCGGCCCTTGTCCCACCCAACCCGTGTCCCGCTCCGGGTTGGCTACCCGTCCGGGTTGGCTACCCGTCCGTGTCCCACTTCTGGTCCCATTCCGGGCTCAGATCCAACCAGAAGTGGGACACGCTCCACGGAAATGGGGACACGGATGCCGGGACACGGATGCCGGGGCGGATCAGTCCTTCGCGGTGCCGGGGTTCGGGGAGTCGCCTCCGCCGGCTGCCGGGGGACGGCCTGCGCCGGTCGCGGGCTTCGCCGCGGCGGAACCGCCCTGCGCACCCGCGGCGGGCCTGCCCGCCGGCTTGCCCTGCGTCGCACCGGTCGCGGGCTTCGCACCGACCCCAGACTTCGCACCAGCACCAGCACCGGCACCGGCACCGGCACCGGCAGCCCCATCGGCCCCAGCCCCTGCACCATCAGCCGCAACGCCAGCACCGCCGCCAGCGGCGGCCTCCGCGGCGAGGTCGGCGGGGAGAGACGCGCCGGAGCCCTCACTGCCGAACGCGCCGTCGGGACGGATCAGCTCGCGCACCTCGGCCATGAAGCTCGTCAGCTGCTGCTGCTGCCAGCGCAGCTGACGCGAGCGGTCCTCCGCATCGCGAACGACGCTCGCCGTGTGGGTCGTCACCATCTCCACGATCTTCTGGGCCTTCGTCCGCGCACGATCCAGCGTCTCCCGCGCCCGCACCTGCGCATCGGCCTCGATCGTCTGCGCCTGCGAGCGCATGAGCCGCTCGTAGTCGTCGGCCTTCCCGGAGATCCGCTGCGCGTGCTCCAGCGACGCCGAGACCTGCTCGTTCGCATCGGCCGTGATGCGCTCCGCGTGGGCGACGGCCTGATTGTGCAGCACGAGGAACTCCTGCTGCGCGTCGTCCTGGCGGCGGGTGAGGGACTCCTCCATCTCCAGCACGCGCGCGTTCATCTCCCGCACGCTGCGCTCGGCGTCGGTGCGCAGGTCCGTGGTCTCGCGGGTGACCATCGCCCGCAGCGCCGCCGCGCCCTTGTCCGCCTCGGTGCGGATGGTCGCCGCCTCCTGCTCGGCCTGCGACACCTTCTCGCCGGCGTGGGCGCCCTCGCGATCGATCTGGGCCTGGTGCGCGGCGTACTCGGTGTCCATCCGCAGCCGCACCTGATCGGCGTCGTGCTGGGCCTGCGCGGCGATGCGCGCGACGTCGGCGTCGAGCTCGGCACGCTTCGCCGCCGCCTCCTCGCGGGCGGCCTCCAGCAGCCTCTCGGCCTGCACCGCCGCGTTCTGGATCAGGACTCCCGCCTGCTCCTCCGCGACGCGCAGCACGGTCTCGAACCGATCGCGGGCGGACTGCTCGTCCACGTCGTCCTGGGATCCGGCCAGCGCCGTGCTCAATGTCGCGATCTGCTTCGCGGCGTCCGCGGACTGCGCCTGGGCCGCGGCGAGGTCGGATTCCAGCTTCTCGGTCCGCTCCTGTCCCTCCGCGCGGACCCGCCCGATCTCCTCGGTGCGACGCTCGTTCGTCTCGTCGAGCATGGCGGTCATCCGCCGGAGCTCCTCCTTGAGCGCCGCGACGGCGGCGTCCACCTCGGTGCGGTCGTATCCGCGGAATCCGACGGTGAAGGACTGCTCCTTGGCGGAGGCGTCGAGGAGGCTGTCGAAGAAATCGCCTCGCGGCTCCTGGGGTTCGGTCGATTCGGCCACGTGTTCTGCACCTCTCTCGAACCGGGCGCACACGGGCCCGGACTCCCCCATGGATGCCTTCAGCCTAGCGGCGGGAGCACGTGGATCTCCGGAGAAAATCCTCTCCGTCGCTCTTGATCCGTTCTCGGTCGTGTCCCGTGATTTCGCGCCCTGCCCTCACGACAGAGGACGGCGATAGACCAGGAAGCCGGTGCGCTCGGCCACCCGGTCGTAGAGCTTCCTCGCCGTCTGGTTGGTCTCGTGCGTCTGCCAGTAGAGACGGGAGGAGCCGGCCGACACCGCGCGCTCCGCCACCTCATCGATGAGAGCGCTCGCCACGCCCTGCCCGCGCGCCGCGTCGTCGGTGAACAGGTCCTGCAGGTAGCAGCTGGGCTCGATGGTGGTCGTGCTGCGGTGGAAGAGGAAGTGCGCGAGCCCGAGGAGACGGTCGCCCTGCTCCGCGACGAGCGCGTGGACCGGCTCGGCCTCGTCCAGGAACCGATCCCAGGTCGATCGGGTCACCGCATCGGGCAGGGCGGTCTCACCGGACCGCCCGTAGAACGTGTTGTACCCGTCCCACAGGGGAAGCCATCGCTCCCGATCGGCCTCGACGACCGGACGGATCGTGAAGCCGACGGGCTCGGACGAGGTGGTGTTCATGGGCGTCCCTTTCCGGATCTCCGCGGCGGCGACGCTGACGCGCGCCGGCTTCCGACCGACGCCGACAGCCTATCGATCCAGTCTGATCCGCCCGGCCCGAGCCTGCCCTGCCTGCACGAGAAAGGCCCCCGCTCCTTCTTCCCCCCGGAGGAAGAGCGGGGGCCACAGCCCGGGTGCGATGGCTCACCGCACCCGGGCCGGCCTCATCGACGGGCCCGCTCAGCAGGTCCCGCTCAGCAGACCCGGCTCAGCAGGTCCAGCTCAGCCGGATCCAGCCCGGGTTGCGCACCTCGTACCGCTGCGGGGCGTTGGCCGCGCTGCCGTAGGTGCCGGTCGCCGAGGAGTCGAGGTAGCTGGACCCGGCCCCACCGGCCGCGCCGGCGATGTTCCACTGGGACGTCCCGACACCGTTGCTGCGCACGACGCCCCCGGAGCCGCCGCCGGCGTAGCCACCGCCGCCGGCCCCCGAGACGAGCGGGCGGGCGGTGCCGGTCGTCGAGACGCCGTTGGCGCCGTTGCCCCCTCCGGGCCCGAATGCCGCACCTGCGCTGCCGGCCCAGTGCTCGCCGTCACCGCTGCCGAGCGCGCCGCCGGCGCCGCCCGCCGCTCCGCTCGCGCCGCCCCCTCCGTAGACCGTCCATCCGCGCGTGCCGAAGAACCCGGTCGCGAACTGCGAGTTGTTGCCGCTCCCGCCCGTCGTCCCCGACCCGTTCCCGCCGTCCTGCCGCGGGTAGCCGATTCCGGGGCTCGAGGTGATGTCGCGGCCGTTCCACGCCCCCGAACCGCCACCGCCGCCGGCGACGATCAACGGCGTCGAGCCGAGGAGGATCGCCGACCCTCCGCCACCGGAGCCGCCGGCGTAGTTCTCCATCGCCGATCCGCCGCCGCCGAAGACGGTCGATCCGCCGCTGCCGTAGCCTCCGCCGCCGACATAGCCGGGCGACGGCGGGCCGCTGACGGTGTTGTGGAAGCCCATGCCGCCCTGGCCGACGATGAGCGAGAGGACCTGCCCCGGCGTGACGAGGAGGACGCCGGTGACCAGCGCACCGGCGCCGCCCGACCCGACGAGCGTGTGGCCGTCGTCCGTGAACGTCGACGTCCCCCCGGCAGCTCCGGCGACCTCGAAGGTCAGCTGCGTGACGCCGGCGGGGACCGTGAAGGTGCTGTTCATCGCGGGTGCCTGCGTGCCGGTCGGGGCGGGGGCGGTCATGCTCCCCCCGCCGGTGCAGCCGGACGCGGCGGCCAGCGGCACGGCGGCGGCGGCCGCGATCACGGGGATCGTCCATGCGGCGCCCCGGACGATCGTGCGGCGGGAGACGCCGTCCGATCCGATGTGGATCGGTCCCTCTCCATTGGATATCGATGCAGTGTTGTCGTTCAAAGCCAGCCCCCAGAATTCATGGTCGTTCGCAAAGCGGCGCATTCGCCTTCCGGCAGTCGTGCGCTCATCCATTGAGACGGCGGCGAGCGGGGTTCATCCGCCTATCGGCTCGTTTTCCTCCGGTTTCCGTCGCTGGAGTATCCGGTTTCGTCCATCCCGGAAATACGGTCGGTCACAGGCCGTCCCCCGTACAGGAGCGCATCGCGGATGGACGCCACGACCACCGTCCACGCACCCCGTCTCGTCCATCCATGTCAGAAAGCGGTGTCCGTCCTCATGTCCACTCCTCCGCACGACCCCCGCAGACAGCCCACGCTGTCGTCTCTGGGGTGGCGCACCAGGGAGCATGCGCCTCAGCGGTCATCGGTCGAGCTCACGACGGACGGATCGTGGGTCGTCGCGCGGGCGTGGTCGACCACCGGCTCCCTCGACGCCGAGCCCCTCGGACAGGGGGCGACCCGGATCATCGTCGGCGTCGACGGCGCCGCTCGCGTCCACCTCGGCGAGGAAGCCGTGGACGTGCGGCCGGGGGAGATGGTAGTCCTCGACGGGGCGACGCCCGCGAGGGTCGAGAACGACGGGATCTGGGCCCGATGCGAATGGCATCTGCGCTCGCCGGCCCTCCGGCAGCAGAAGTTCCGCGCCCACTTCGCCCGCGCGATCGCCCTCCTTCCCGGCGACTACGCGCTCGTCACCGCGATCACCAACGTGATCAGCACACGGGAGGATCTCGGGGAGCCGGGCGGCGCGAGCACGCTCCACAACGCGCTGACCGACATCGCGCTGACCGGGATGCTCAACTGGGCGGGCGAGAGGACGACGCTGTCCCCGACGCAGGCGATGATCCTCCAGGAGGCGAACGCCGCGATCGAGTCCCGGCACGCCGACAGCGCGTTCGACGTGCGTTCCCTCGCGGAGGCGCTCCACATCTCGGATCGCCATCTGCGTCACGTCTACGCCCTCATCGGGACGACACCTCGCACGGCCATCGAGACCCGCCGGCTCGCCGCCGCCGATGCCGTCCTCGGCGTGACGCCGAATCGCGGGAGGGACACCTACGAGGCCGCCGCGCAGAGCTCGGGCTTCCGCTCCGCACGGCACCTCCAGCAGGCGCTCAACCGCCGCCGGGACCAGGCCCAAGCCCAAGCCACCGCCGCCGCCGTCATCGGAAAACGGGCCGGAGCGCAGACGGGCCCTGAGCGCTCGTGAGAACGGTCAGGCCCGTCGCACGCGTTCGCGGGAGCGCTGCACGAGCCAGCACCCGCCGTAGATCGCGAACGAGATCGTGGTGATGTAGGGGCTCACCGGGAGGGTCCCGGCCAGCGCGAGGAGGATCCCGCCGACGGCCGAGACGAGTCCGAACAGCGCGGCCAGCAGCGGAACGATCAGGGGGCCGGCGGCCACGCGCATCGCGGCGGCCGCCGGGGTCACCAGCAGGGCCATCACCAGCAGGGCGCCGATGATGTGCACGGCCACGGCGACGATCAGCCCGAGCAGCACCATGAAGACCAGCCCGACCAGGCGCGTCGGCACGCCGCGCGCCTGCGCGGAGACCGGGTCGAGAGAGTCGAAGCGGAGCGGGTTCCACATCAGCACCAGCCCGATCAGCACGACGGCGCTGATGCCGATCAGCCATCCGAGATCCGGCGAGGACACGGAGACGATCTGCCCCGTGAGCAGGCTGAAGCGGTTGGCGCTACGGCCCTCGTAGAGCGAGAGGAACAGGATCCCGAGACCGAGGCCGAACGGCATCAGCACCCCGACGATCGAGTTGCGGTCCCTGGCCCGCGAGCCGAGCAGTCCGATCAGGATCGCGGCGACCAGGGCGCCGCCGATCGATCCCGCCACCACGCTGCCGCCGAACAGCAGCGCGGCCGCGGCCCCGGCGAAGGACAGCTCGCTCACCCCGTGCACGGCGAAGGCGAGGTCCCGCTGCATCACGAACACGCCCACGAGCCCCCCGACGATCCCGAGGACGGCGCCGGCGACGATCGAGTTGGCGAGGAGCTGCACGAGCGCCCCGTAGTCCTGGAACGAGAACACGTCGCTCCAGTCGAGGGCGGGCACGACGAGCCCGGGGATCACGCGACGTCTCCGTGGACGTGCGCGTGGTGCGGCTCGGCGTCCGGGATCCCGACCACGACGAGGCGGTCGCCCGCGCGCAGCACGAACACCGGCGCGCCGTAGAGGTCGGTGAGCACCCGGCTCTGGAGGACCTCGTCCGGGGTGCCGAGCATGAACCGGCCGCCGGCGATGTACAGGATGCGATCGACCTTGCCGAGGATCGGATTGATATCGTGCGTCACGAACAGGACCGCCGCGCCATGCTCCCGGCGCTGCCGGTCGATGATCTCGGTGACGCCCTGCTGGTTGGCGAGGTCCAGGTTCGACAGCGGCTCATCGCACAGGAGCAGCGACGGATGGTCCATGAGCGCCTGCCCGACGCGCAGCCGCTGCTGCTCGCCGCCGGACAGGTCGCCCACCCGTCGATCGGCGTAGTGCGCGGCCCCGACGTCCCGCAGCGCCGCATCGACGCGCTCCCGGTCGCCGCGCCGCGGGACGGGCAGACCGAACCGCGTGCCCTGCACGCCGAGGGCCACCACGTCGCGCGCGCGCATCGCCGTGTCCGGCGGATAGGGCCGCTGCTGCGGGATGTAGCCGATCCGCCGATTGCCGCGGTGCACGGGCCGCCCCTCGACGAGGACGCTCCCCGCGCTCAGCGACTGCAGGCCGAGGATGCTGCGCAGGAGCGTCGTCTTCCCCGATCCGCTGGGGCCGAGCACCGCGATGAACTCGCCGGGGGCGACATCCAGGTCCAGTCCCGACCACAGCTCGCGGTCGCCGCGGTCACGCGTGCTCGCGGATCCCCGGCCACCGGGCCTGGTCAGCGCGGCCCCGCGGATCCGGAGGACGGACGCACCATCCCCCGCGCCGCCGTCCGTCGCGGTCACGCGCCGACGGCGGAGGCGAGGGACTCGATCGCATCACGCATCCACTCAGCGTACGTCTTCCCCTCGGGCAGGATCTCGGTGAACGCGACGACCGGGATGCCCGCGTCCTTGGCGGCCGACACGACCTTGTCGGTCTCGGCACCGCCGGTCTGCGAGTTCGTCAGCACCGCCCGCACCCCGCCGCCCTTGACGACGTCGAGGGCGGCCAGCAGAGTGGCCGGCGGCACGTCGCGCCCCTCCTCGACCGCCTCGGCGAAGCCGGCAGGGGCGACATCGGAGAGCCCGGCGGCCGTGGCGAGGTAGCCCGGGACGGGCTCGGTGAGGAAGACGCCGGCTCCCGCTGCCTTCTGCTTCACCTCGTCGAGCCGCTGCTCGTCGGCCGCGAGCTGGGCGGTGAGGTCGGCGGCGCCCTTCTCGTACGTCTTCGCGCCCTCGGGGTCGATCTCGGCGAGGTGGTGGGCGACGTCCTCCGCCATGTGGGTCATCGTGTGCGGGTCGAACCAGACGTGCTCGTTGAAGCCCTCGATATGGTCGTGGCCCGCGTGATCCCCGTGCTCGTCGGCGTGACCCTCCTCGGTGTGGCCATCCGCACTGCCTTCCGCACTGTCGGTGGGGGTGCCGTCGGTGGGGGTGCCGCTCTGGGCGTGGTCATCGGCCGCGCCGGAGTGCTCGCCCGCGTGGTCGTGACCGGTGTTCCCCGGGTAGTCGTGCGAGAACTCCACGGCCGCGATCACCGGCGCCTTCGACCCCTCGAGCAGCGCATCCATGAACGTGTCGTACCCGCCGCCGTTGGTGATCACGAGGTCCGCGCCGCTCACCGTCAGCCGGTCCCGCGCCGAGGCCTCGTAGGAATGAGGGTCCTGCGTCAGGGACGTGATGACCGACGTCACCCGGACGCGGTCGCCGCCGATCGCCGCCGCGATGTCGCCGTAGACGTTGGTCGAGGCGACGACGTCGATCCGCCCGTCATCGGTCGCCGACGGTCCGGAGGACGCGGCGGAGCACCCGGCGAGCGCGAGGGCGGAGACGGACACGAGGGCGGAGATCAGGAGGGGCTTCTTCACTCTTCGACCGTAACGTAAATGAGAATCGTTCTCAAATAGGCCGTGGCGGCCCCTCCGCCCCTCCGGCCCACCGTCCCAGCCGCCCCCTCACCGCTCGCCCTCCCGGCCCACCCTCCCGACCCACTCCTCGAGACTGCATCTGCGTTCCGAGACTGCGCGATTTTCCTGCTGTCTCGGAACGCAGGTGCAGTCTCGGCGAGGGCGGTCGGGATGCGGAGCAGGCCCGCACTCGGCGAGGCCCCGTGCAGGCGCTCGTGCAGGTGCTTCGCGGCATCCGCACATATTTTCCGGCATTGACGGCCACCGGCCACTCGCTGTGGAATGCCTATGTACTTAATTTCTGCTCAGAAAAAAAGTCTCCCCCGCCTCATCGAGCATGCGGAGCGCGACGTCGACGTCCGCCCGCGGAAGGATGGTCCCCCATGGACGATCGACGTCCCCAGCCCGAGGATCGAGAGCCCGGCAGTCGTCCGGACACCGATCGCTCCGAGTCCACGCAGTCCGAGTCCGCGAAGGCTGAGTCCACGCAGTCCGCGACGGCTGAGTCCACGCAACCCGAGTCCGGACAGCCCGAGTCCGGACAGCCCGCGCAGGCTGCGGGTACGGCCGACACCGGCGGCACGGCCGGCGCGCGCGGCACCGGCATGAGCCGGCGGACCCTGCTCAAGACCGGGGGCGTCGTGGCGCTCGCGGCGGGGACGTTCGGCATCGGCACGGCCGTCGGGAGCGGCGGCTTCCGGGGCGCGGCGCTCACCCCGGCCGAGCAGGCGCTCGCCGCTCCCGGAGGCGCGGTCAAGCTGAACGTGCTGTTCATCGGCGCGCACCCCGACGACGAGGCCTCGAACCTCGCCGCCTTCGGGCAGTGGAACGAGTTCCTCGGGATGAGGGCCGGCGTCATCACGGTCACCCGCGGAGAGGGCGGTGGCAACGCGGTGGGGCTCGAGGAGGGACCGCCGCTCGGCATCATGCGCGAGGCCGAGGAGCGCAAGGCGGTCGGCTACGCCGGCATCGAGCACGTCTTCAACCTCGACGGCCTCGACTTCTACTACACGGCGAGCGCGCCGCTGTCCCGCGAGGTGTGGGGCGGGGACGCCGTGCTCGGGCGGATCGTCCGCGTGGTCCGCGCGACACGGCCGGACGTGATCGTGACGATGAACCCGTCCGCCGTCGAGGGCAACCACGGCAACCACCAGCAGGCGGCGATGTTCGCCGTCGAGGCGTACCTCGCCGCGGGCGACCCGGAGAAGTTCCCCGAGCATCTGGACGAGGGGTTCTCGGCCTGGCAGCCGCGGCGGATCCTCCGCGCAGGGGCGAGCGGCGACGGCGGAACCGGGGAGGGCGGGGTCGCCAAGGGCTTCAAGCCCACCGTCGCATCCGACGTCGTCTTCGGCTGCTGGAACGGCACGCCGAGCGAACGGCACGGCCGCCCGTGGTCGGAGATGCTCGACCTGGCGCGCTGGGCGTACGTCACCCAGGGCTGGGCGGAGATGGAGGCGAGCCCCAAGGATCCGGCGAAGATCCCCAACTCGTGGTTCACCGTGATCCACTCCCGCTCCCCGATCGCCGACCCGCGCTCGGGCGGCGATGCGGCACTGCTCGGAGCGGCGCTCCCGATCGAGGGCGGGCTGCCCTTCGGGACGCTCATCGACGTTCGTCCGAGCCGTTTCGAGGCGGTCGCCGGACAGCCGCTCGACATCGCCGTGACCGTCACCGCGCCCGAGGGCATGAAGCTGCCCGGAGGGACCCTGTATCTGAAGGCGCCCTCCGGTTGGACGCCGGGCGGACCGGCGGAGGTCCCTGATCTCGCTCCGGGCACGGCGCACCAGGCGACCCTGCGGGTGACCCCCGCGGCCGATGCCAAGCCCGGCGCGCAGGCGCGGGTCGAGGCCGCCCTCACGTCCGGCTCCGCGACCGGTGCGAGCTTCGCCCAGGTGCGCGTCGCGGGCGGCGTCGAGGCCACGATCGCGCCGTTGGAGGAGATCCAGAGCTTCCGCACCTGGACCGCGGGCCTCGGCATGAAGCACCTCGACGTGCTCGTGCCCGAGCTCTTCCCGCTCGGGCAGGGACGCACCCGCACCCTCGACGTCGTCGTGGAGAACTTCGCCGGCGAGAGCCGTTCCGGCACCGTCGCCCTGACGCTTCCGGACGGATTCACCGCCGCCCCCGCGCAGCAGTCGTACTCGGACCTCGCCGCGGGGAAGACGACGACGGTCAGCTTCGAGGTGACGAACGCCGACACCGCCATCCCGACGGCGAACCGCGCCCCGAACAAGGGGAACTGGCCGGTGGTCGTGACCGCCACGAGTGAGGACGGCACCGCCGAGCGGAAGGTGACGATGAACCTCGTGCCGACCTATGCGGTGACGCGCGCGGCCGTCGCGCCGACCGTCGACGGAGTCCGGAACGAGGGTGAGTACCCCGGCGAGCCGATCCCGGTCGAGACGATCTGGGACGGGAAGCCGATGGGCGAGGCCACCCCCACCATCAGCGGCAGGACCTGGATCACGCACGACGACGAGAACCTCTACCTGTTCCTGTCCGTCGTCGACGACGTTCGCGGCACGATCCTCCCTGCCTCGGACAACAAGCGGCAGCGTCGCACCGACTCGGTGGAGATCTACGTCGACCCGCGCGGGAACGCGGCGAACACCGCGCACACGTTCATCGGCGGCATCATGCCCTCGATGGACTCGATGACCGGTGCGCCGGGCGTCGGCCGCGATCGGGACAACTGGCAGGGCGAGGCCGACGTCACCGCGCCCGGCATGGAGGTGAAGGTGGTCATGGCACCGGACGACGCCGCCTACACCGGATACGACATGGAGGTGAAGATCCCGTTCGACGTGCTCCCCGACAACCTCGACCCCGAGCACGTCGGGTTCAACGTGATCATCAACGACTCGGACACGCAGAACAAGGCCGCGCAGAACCGGGTCGGCTGGTCGACCTTCCCGGGAATGCGGGCGGATCCCTGGCGCTGGGGCATCATCACACTCGACGGCGTCAAGGACGCCGGCGCGAAGCCGAAGGACCCGACCCTGCCCGACACGTCCGCCCGCTCGGTCGCCTCGCCGCAGTCGATCCTGCAGTCGGCCGATGACCGTGTGCCCCTCGGCGGTTTCCCGACCGGCGCGGACCGGCTCGAGGTCGTGTCGTCGTCGGTGGACGCGGGAATGGTGACGCTCGCGCTGCAGGCCCCCGTGGCCGGGACCGCGCGGGTCTTCCTGTGGGACGGCGCGCAGGAAGTCGGCGCCGCGGAGAAGGAGGTGCCTGCCGGCCGGACCGAGCTGCGGTTCACGGCGCGCACCTCCTCGACCGGCGCGGCCGACAGCCTCGTGCCCACCAAGGCGTCCCCGGTGCTCGCGGTGTCGCTCGACGCCAAGAGCAGCGTGTTCGCCACCCGCGCTCCCCTGGGCGGCCGCTCGGTCTGACCGGACCCGTGCCCTTGCGCGCGGATTCTGCCTTGCCGCGCGAATTCTGCCCCGCCGTGGCAGTTGTTGTGGGTTGAAGCCTCTCTCAACCCACAGGAACTGCCACGGCGGGGCATCTACGCACACCGCACCACGCAACACCGCCCACAGCCCACAACAGCCGCGCGAACCGCCCCGCACCGCGGGCACAGCACAGGGCCGGGCTCGAGCCCGGGCGAAGCCGTGGACGTCAGTCGACGAGGAGGGCGGGCTCCTCCAGCACGGCGGCGACGTCCGCCACGAAGCGGCTCATGCCGTCGCCGTCGATCACCCGATGATCGAAGGACCCGGCGACCGTGGTCACCCACCGCGGGCGCACCTCGCCGTCCACGACCCAGGGCTTCTGGCTGATCGTGCCCATCGCGACGATCCCGGACTCGCCCGGGTTGATGATGGGGGTGCCCGCGTCCATCCCGAACACGCCGATGTTCGTGATCGTGATGGTGCCGCCCTGCTGGTCGGCCGGCGTCGTCTTCCCCTCGCGGGCGGTGAGCGTCAGGCGGTTCAGCGACCGGGCGAGGTCCTTCATGCCCAGGTCCTGCGCGTCCTTGATGTTCGGGACGAGCAGGCCGCGCGGCGTCGCGGCCGCGATCCCCAGGTTCACGTAGTGACGGACGGCGATCTCCGCGCCGTCGTCGGTGTCGATCCACGCGGCGTTCACCAGCGGCGTCCGGCGAACGGCCCAGATCACGGCGCGCGCCATGATCAGCAGCGGCGACACCTTGATGTCGGCGAAGTCGGGCGAGGCCTTCAGGCGCTTCACGAGCTCCATCGTGCGGCTGGCGTCGACCTCCTTCCAGACCGTCACGTGCGGCGCCGTGTACGCGCTCTGCACCATCCCCGCCGCCGTGACCTTCCGCACGCCCTTGACGGGGATGGACTCCGTACGGGGATCCGTCACCGCGGGACGCCCGGGGACCAGACCGCGAGCGAGCCCGGCCGCCGCCGGCTGCGGCGCCGGCACCTTCTCCTCGCGCACCTCGCTCCATTCGGGGGTGCTGATGTTGCGGAACACCGACGCCTGCTGCGCGTGGGCCATGACGTCCTCCCGCGTCACCTCGCCGTCGGCGCCGGTCGGGGTGAGCGCGGTGAGGTCGACGTCGAGATCACGGGCGAGCTTGCGGATCGGCGGCTTGGCGATGACGCCTGCCGAGGAGCGCACCGGGCGCTCGGCGGGACGACGGCGACGGGACGAGGCACCGGATCCCGATCCGTAGCCGACGAGGACGGAACCGCCGCCCTCCTCCGCCGCGGGCTCCGCGACCGGGGCAGCGGGGGCCGCGCCGCCGTCCTCGACGAAGGTGATGATCGGCGTCCCGACGTCGACGGTCCGCCCCTCCTCGACGAGGATCTCGCCGACCGTCCCGGCGTGCGGGGACGGAAGCTCGACGAGGGACTTGGCGGTCTCGATCTCGCAGATGACGTCGTTGACGGCCACGGCGTCGCCCGGCGCGACGCGCCAGGTGACGATCTCGGCCTCGGTCAGCCCCTCGCCGACGTCCGGGAGGGTGAAGGTCTGAGTGCTCATGAGAGGTCCTTTCGAGACGTCGGGACGGAGCGGCGGTCGACCGTGCTCACCGGTCAGTAGGCGAGCACACGGTCCACGGCTTCGAGGATGCGGTCCGCATCGGGGAGGTACTCCCCCTCGAGCTTGGCGGGAGGGAACGGCGTGTCGTATCCGGACACCCGCAGCACGGGGGCCTCCAGCGAATAGAACGCCCGCTCCATGACGGTGGCGGCGACCTCGCTGCCCAGGCTGGTAAACCCGGGGGCCTCCTGCGCGTAGACCATCCGCCCGGTGGATCGCACCGAGTCGAGGATCGGCCCGTAGTCCACGGGCGAGAGGGAGCGGAGATCGACGACCTCGCAGCTCGTCCCCTCCCCCTCGGCGAGCGCCGCCGCCTGGAGGAGGGTCGAGACCATGGCGCCGTGGCCGACGAGGGTGACGTCGGTGCCGCGGCGGACGACGCGCGAGGCGTGCAGGGGCAGCGCGGGCGCCGCGAGGTCCACCTCGCCCTTGGGCCAGTATCGGCTCTTGGGCTCGAGGAAGATGACCGGATCGTTCGAGCGGATCGACTCCTGGATCATCCAGTACGCGTCGTTGGGCGTCGAGGGCGAGACCACCCGCAGGCCCGGCGTGTGCGTGAAGTACGCCTCGGGGCTCTCCTGGTGGTGCTCGACCGCCCCGATGTGCCCGCCATACGGGATCCGGATCACGATCGGCATCGAGATCGCGCCCTCGTGCCGATAGGTGATCTTCGCCAGCTGCGAGGTGATCTGGTCGAAGGCCGGGAAGACGAAGCCGTCGAACTGGATCTCGCACACCGGGCGGAATCCGCCCATCGCGAGTCCGATCGCGGTCCCGACGATCCCGGACTCGGCGAGCGGGGTGTCCAGCACCCGCTGCTCGCCGAAATCGCGCTGGAGATGCTCGGTCACCCGGAAGACGCCGCCCAGGCGCCCGATGTCCTCGCCCATGAGGAGGACGCGGGAGTCGTCCTCCAGCGCCTTGCGCATGCCGGCGTTGAGCGCCTTGCTGAACGGCATCGTCTCGACGGTCATGCCCGGCCCCCGTCCGCCGTCGTCGGCTGTTCGCCGAACGTCGCCTCGTATCGTGCGCGCGCGGCGCGCTGCTCCTCGACCAGCGGGTGCGGATCGCTGTAGATGCCCGCGAACATCCGCTCCGGGGTCGGCCCCTCCAGGACGACCGTCCGCGTGCGCAGGTCGTCGGCGGCGGCCTCGGCCTCCGCCTCGACGTCGTCGAACAGGGCGCCGGAGGCCCCGCGCGCTTCGAGGTACGCGCGCATGCGGGCGATCGGATCGCGTTCCGCCCACTCGGACTCCTCGTCGTCGCCGCGGTACTTGGTGGGGTCATCGCTCGTCGTGTGCGCTCCCATCCGGTACGTCACGGCCTCGATCGCGCGCGGGCCGTCGCCGGCACGGGCCTCGTCGAGCGCCCGCCGGGTGACGGCGTAGCTGGCCAGGACGTCGTTGCCGTCCACGCGGATGCTGGGCATGCCGTAGCCGTAGCCGCGCCGCACGAGCGGCACAGGGGACTGGGTGGAGACCGGCACGGAGATCGCCCACTGGTTGTTCTGCAGGAAGAAGACCTCGGGCGTGCGGTAGCTCGCCGCGAAGACCATCGCCTCGTGGACGTCGCCCTGGCTGGAGGCGCCATCGCCGTAGTAGACCATCACGGCCTCGTCGCGCTCCGGGTCGCCCGTGCCGCACTTGCCGTCGAACACGAGCCCCATCGCGAGGCCGGTCGCGTGCAGCGTCTGCGAGGCGAGCACCAGCGTGTAGAGCCGCGTGTTGCCGTTCGCAGGGTCCGTCGGGTCCCAGCCGCCGTGCGAGATCCCGCGCATCAGCTTGATGATGTCGACCGGATCGACGCCGCGGATGCGGGCGACCGCATGCTCCCGGTACGACGGGAAGATCGTGTCCTGCGGCCGGGAGGCGCGGGCCGACCCGACCTGCGCGGCCTCCTGCCCACGGCTCGGCGGCCACAGGGCCAGCTGCCCCTGCCGCTGCAGATTGGTCGCCTGGGTGTCGATGGCGCGGATCACGACCATGTCGCGATAGAACCGTTCGAGCTCGGTGTCGGCCAGGGCCTCGATGAGCGGAAGATACTCCTCCGCGGCGGGACTCGGGGCGAAGGCTCCGTCGGCGTCGAGGACGCGGACGAGGGCGGGGTCGGCGGAGGTCACCGTTCTACGCTAATCCGCGAATCGGGCATCATCGGTGAAGAGTCCGTACAACGGATTCCGCGGCGCGTAGGACCTTCTCCACGGATTCATGCTCCCCGACGGATATACGGATGCCGTCTCCGTCGAACGGGCGCACGATCAGACCGGCCTCGTCGAACACCGCAGCGACCGACATCGTGTCCGCCCCCGTCGGCAGCCAGACGAAGTTCCCCTGCGCATCCGGGACGTCCCATCCCTGTGCCCGCAGCCCGTCGACGAGCACCGCCCGTCGCTCGACGATCACGTCGACCCGCGCGCGCAGCTCGTCCTCGGCGTCGAGGCTGACGATCGCCGCCCGCTCCGCGGCCGAGGTCACCGAGAGCGGGATCGCGGTCGTCCTGGCGGCGTCCAGCACACGGGGGTTGCCGATCGCGTATCCGACGCGGAGGCCCGCGAGCCCGTAGGCCTTGGAGAAGGTGCGCAGCACGACGACGTTCGGGTGATCCTCGTAGACCCGCTCCGCCAGCCCGTCGACGGCGTCGGGCGCCGTGACGAACTCGGCGTACGCCTCGTCGAGCAGCACGAGCACGTCCTGCGGCACCTTGGCCAGGAAGGCCGCGAACTCGGCGCTCGTGACGACGGGCCCGGTGGGGTTGTTCGGCGTGCAGACGATGATGACCCGCGTACGGTCGGTGACCGCCGCCGCCATCACGTCGAGGTCGTGTCGTGCGCCCGACGCGAGCGGCACCGGGACGCCGGTGGCGCCGGAGACCAGGGGAAGCCCGGGGTACGCCTCGAACGACCGCCACGCGTAGATCACCTCATCGCCGACCGTGGCCGCGGCGGACACGAACTGGTAGAGGATCGACACGCTGCCCGAGGCGACGTGCACGGCGTCCGGCCCGACACCGTGGCGTTCGCCGAGTCGCTCCCGGAGCGCGCCTGCCGTGGCGTCCGGATAACGGTTGACGGGAGTCGCGGCGGCAAGAGCCTCGGCCACCTGCGGGAGCGGATCGAACGGGTTCTCGTTGCTGGAGAGCTTGAACGCGTCCGCACCGGCCTGCTTACCCTGGCGGTACGGCGGCAGGGCCGCGATCTCGGGACGGATGCGCGGAAGGATCGGATCGCTCACCCTGCCGAGTCTATTCCGCGGCCCGCTCGCGGGACCGTGCCGCTCCGGCGCCCGGCGCGCGTTGCCGTGACAGTTGCCGTGACAGGGGCCGACGGAGATGGGAGACTGGTCGATCATGGGATTCCTCATCCGCATCGTCGTGAACGCTTTCGCCATCTGGGTCGTGACCCTCATGCCGTTCCTCCAGGTGAGCGTGACCCCGTTCGCCCCGGGCGAGACGACGCAGCTGGTGATCACCCTGCTGGTCATCGCCCTGGTCTTCGCGCTCGTGAACACGATCGTCGGCACGGTCGTGAAGATCGTCGCGTTCCCGCTGTACATCCTCACGCTCGGCCTCATCTCTCTGATCATCAACGGGTTCCTGCTGTGGCTCACGGCGGTGATCACGGGGACGTTCGGCTGGGGTCTCCACGTGGACAGCTTCTGGTGGGGCGTCGTCGCGGCGCTCATCATCGGCGTGATCAACGCGATCTTCGGCGGGATCATCCGCCCCCAGCGACGACGCGCCAGGGACCGCGACCGCTGACGCTGACGCTGCGACCGCTGACGCTGCGACCGGAGGCCCCGAGAGCGCCGACCCTGAGGCCGGAAGCCCCACGGGGAACGCGTCCTCCGGGCGCCCGAACGCCTGACGCTCACGGCCGCCACACCCGATAGTCGGCCACGACGATCTCGGTCGCCCCCGCCCGCTCGGCCAGCCGCTCCCGCAGCGCCCCGACCCTGGGATCTCCGGACGCGTCGACCAGCTCCGCCGTGCCCGCATACGCGTCGAGGAGGTGCGTGCGGAGCAGGATGTCGTGCAGACCCTGCTCCGGATCGCCGATGCGCTCGACGACGATGCTGTCGGGCGCTCCGGTGCCCTGCGGGGATCCGCCCGCGGCGAGGCTCGAGACCAGGTCGTCGGTGTGCCGGACCACGACGCTCAGCACGCTCTCGGGGAGCTCGGCCTCGATCGGGGGACCGAGGGCGATGACGGAGCGGACGTCGTACTCGCCGCTCCGCGCGATGAGCTGGGCGATCATCCCACCCTGGGAATGGCCGGCCAGGTCGAGCGCATCGCCGGGGCGGGCTCCGGCGATGCGCAGCGCGTCGAGCACGGCCTGGTAGGAGTCCGCCTCGGCCCGCGACGCGTACATCTGCGCGTTCGACGCCATGTCCCAGGGCTCGGACGGATCGAGGATCGACTGCGTGCCGGCGATGTAGGCGGCGAACCGGCGCGTGCCGTCGGGCATCGCGTACGCCTCGACCCGGACCTGCGCCCCCTCGGTCGTCGGGAACCGCGAGACCACGTCGGCCAGCCCCGTCGGCGGGCCCGAGGGAGGCGGCACCGGAGTCGGCGCGATCCGCACCGTGTGCGGTCGCGGAGTCAGCGCCTCGCCGCCCGGAACGACCCCCACCCCGACGGCGCCGATCGCCATGAGCCACAGGGACGCCAGCCAGGACTGCTCCCGCTGCCCCCAATGGCCGCCCGCGGGGAAGATCACGCCGGCCCATCCGGTCTGCTCGGTGAACCCGTCGAACCGGCTCTCCCGCCACTGCGCGAGGAGGCTCGCCGCCGCCGCATCCGCATCGGGACGCCGCTCGGCCCGTGTCTCCGCGTCCCGACGGAGCGCGGCCGCCTCACCCGGATCCGTCGCCTGCAACGCCTCCGCCCGTGCACGGAGCTCGACCAGCTCGTACGCCTCGGCCATCAGCTCCACCCCACGGACCACTGTCTCGAGCGCCTCCTCCACGGCGTCCACCCGGCCCGCTGACGGGCCGAGGCCGCCGAGGTCGCCGAGGCCGGGCACGGAGCCCGCCCCCGACACTGCGACCGATCGCAGCTCCCGCGCGACGAGGTCGAGGTCACGGCCGAGGATCCGCAACCGCCGCACGACCTCGTAGAGCTCCTCGGTGTCCACCGCGAGCGCGCCTCCGCGCGAGATGTCGATCTCATCCCCCATCCCTCCTCCCCTCCCTGCCCGGCACCGCGTCGGTCATCCCAGCACCGAGCCCGCCGCACGGGCCTGCGCAGCGGCGGCCGACAGCTCCTCGGCGAGCTCGGCCAACCGCCGATGCAGCGCGTCGATCCCCTTCGAGCGCCAGTCCGTCCGCGCGGCGAGGTCACGGAGATCGGCGCACGCCCCCTCCAACCGATCCAGCGCCTCTCGCAGCCGATGCCGTGCGTCGTCCAGGGCAGGGTCAAGAGCCGTCGAACGGCCGAGGAGTGCGAAGGTCATGCCCCCACGATGGCCGGTCCGCGACGACCCCGCCCGGCGATCCGCACGACCTGTGGAAAGCCCGCCGGATGCCGGATCCGTGGAGGGAGAGCGCCACGAGGACCGTGGCCCGTGCGGCATGATGGAAGTCATGGTCGAGCCGGATCCGTTCCGCGTCATCTTCGTGTGCACCGGGAACATCTGCCGCTCCCCCATGGCCGAGGTCGTCTTCCGGGACATCGCCGAGAAACAGGGGCTGGGCGACAGGATCGTGTCCCGCAGCGCCGGCACCGGGGACTGGCACGTGGGCGAGCGGGCCGACGAGCGCACCATCGACGCCCTCGCCCGCCGCGGCTACGACGGATCCCGGCACCGCGCTCGGCAGTTCACCTTCGACTCCTTCACCGACAATGACCTCGTCGTCGCCCTCGACCGCACGCACGAGCGGATCCTGCGTCAATGGGCGCGCGACGAGTCCGAGGAGGGCAAGGTCACCCTCCTCCTCGCCTTCGACCACGATGCGGCGACGCACGACGTCCCCGACCCCTACTACGCCGACGCCAGGATGTTCGACGAGGTGCTCGGTATGATCGAGAACGCGAGCCGAGGCCTGTTCCGACAGCTCGAGCCCGCCATCCGGCCACCGGCGCCCCGGGTCTGATCGCGGGGCCTGCCGCGCAGGCCCCCTCCGGATCCGCGTCGCCTCGATCAGGAGGACTCCCCTGACTGCCCAGCCCTCGCTCCCCGTCCAGCCCCTCAGCCCGCTCGACGGCCGCTATCGCGCCGCCGTCTCACCTCTCGCGGACTACCTGTCCGAGGCGGGGCTCAACCGCGCCCGCGTCGAGGTCGAGGTCGAGTGGCTGATCGCCCTCACCGACCGCTCGCTGTTCGGCACCGCCCCGCTCGCCGACTCCGACAAGGACCGGCTGCGCGGCCTCTACCGCGACTTCGGTCAGGCCGAGATCGACTGGCTCGCCGAGAAGGAGGCCGTGACTCGGCACGACGTCAAGGCCGTCGAGTACCTCGTCCGCGACCGGCTCTCCGCCCTCGGCCTCGACGCGATCGCCGAGCTGACGCACTTCGCCTGCACGAGCGAGGACATCAACTCCGCCTCGTACGCGCTCACCGTGAAGCGCGCCGTCGAGCACGTCTGGCTGCCCGCGCTGCACGGCGTGATCGCGAAGCTGCGCGAGCTCTCCGTCGAGCACGCCGACGCCGCCATGCTCTCCCGCACGCACGGACAGCCCGCGACGCCGTCGACCATGGGCAAGGAGCTCGCGGTGTTCGCCTGGCGCCTGGAGCGCGTCGCGACCCAGATCGCCGGCTCCGAGTACCTCGCGAAGTTCTCCGGCGCGACCGGCACCTGGTCGGCGCACCTGGCTGCCGATCCCGATGCGGACTGGCCGACCATCGCCCGCGAGTACATCGAGGGCCTCGGCATCGGCTTCAACGGGCTCACGACGCAGATCGAGTCGCACGACTGGCAGGTCGAGCTGTACGACCGCGTCCGGCACGCGGGCGGGATCCTGCACAACCTCGCCACGGACGTGTGGACCTACATCTCCCTCGGCTACTTCGCGCAGATCCCGGTGGCGGGGGCCACGGGATCCTCGACGATGCCGCACAAGATCAACCCGATCCGCTTCGAGAACGCCGAGGCGAACCTCGAGCTGTCCGCCGCGCTGCTCGGATCGCTGTCGCAGACGCTGGTCACCTCGCGCCTCCAGCGCGACCTCACCGACTCCACGACGCAGCGGAACATCGGGGTGGCCTTCGGCCACTCGCTGCTGGCCCTAGACAACCTGCGCCGAGGTCTGAACGAGATCTCCCTCGCCAGGGACGTGCTCCTCGCCGACCTCGACGTGAACTGGGAGGTGCTCGGCGAGGCGATCCAGACCGTGATCCGCGCCGAGGTCGTTGCCGGCCGGTCCACGATCAGCGACCCCTATGCCCTCCTGAAGGAGCTCACCCGCGGACACCGCGTCGGCGGGGCCGAGCTCGCGGAGTTCGTCCAGGGGCTGGAGATCGGCGACGAGGCGAAGGCCCGGCTGCTCGCCCTCACCCCGCCCACGTACATCGGCGTCGCCGAGCGTCTGGCCCGATGACCTGAGCCGTCGCGGGCGTCCTGGCGTCCGCGACGGTGTCGCTGCGTCGGTCCTGCGTCGGCCCTGCGTCCGGTGACGGTGCGCCGGCGGTCGCCCGCCGAGGCGACCGCCCGTCGAGACCATTCCCGTCGCGAAAAGTGCCGCAACCAGCCACGCGAAGCGGCCACTTTCGCGACCGGAGCGAACAGACACAGCCGATTCCGCGACCGGAAGCCACAACCGATGGGCCGGCCTCCGACAGGGCCACCGCCATCGGCGACCCGCGCGGCAGGTGTGCCCGCACCCACGTCGGCCCGCCACGCGACCGCCCATCGAGACCGCTCCCGTCGCAAAAAGTGCCGCAACCAGCCGCGCGAAGCGGCCATTTTCGCGACCGGAGCGAACAGATGCGGCCGAATCTGCGACCGGAAGCCGCGATCCGGAAGGGCTGGCCGCCGACGGGCGGAGCCCCGGAGGGGGCAGCGCCCGGGAGGCGTCAGCGCTCGAGGGGTCAGCGCTCGGAGGGGTCACCCGGGTCCGTCGGGGAGATCCCGTCGTCAGACGACCCCACGCCGCCAGACGACCCCGCACCATCGGCCACGGATCCAGAGGCAGCTCCAGAGACAGCGCCGGAGCCGGCTCCCGCACCGGCGCCCGGCTTGTCGGAGTCGTAGAGGACCGGGCGGTCCATCGGCTTGGTGACCTGGGCCGGATCGACGGCGAGCATCAGCATCGCCAGGATGAGCAGCGTCAGGATGAACGCCGATCCGCCGACGACCAGCGACAGCGCCCACGGCGTCAGTCCCTGATAGGTGCCCTTGGCCACGGCGTCGATGACGCGCGCGGTGAAGGCGCCGGTGGAGAAGAGCGTCACGACCGCCGCGAAGAGGCCGCAGGCGAGCGCGATCCCGAGCAGGTGCAGAGGGCGCAGCAGCTCTCGGCGGGTGGGCTTGTCGGTCACGCGGTGCCTCCCCGCTCGGCGGTGGGATTCGTTCGGACGACGGCGGCGAGGACGGTGCCGTCGCCGGTCGCCCTCCCCGGAGCCTCGGTGGAGATCGGCGGCCGGGGAGAGAACCCGGCGATGGCGAGGAACACGGCGACGATCGCCGCGTAGGCCCCGAAGATCCCGACGGCGAGGGTGATCCCGGTGAGCGTGAACTGCCCGGCGTCCTCGATCGAGTAGGACCAGGAGTACTGCATCGGGACGAGGAGGAGGCCGACGGCCAGCACCAGCCCGAGGGCTCCGGCGATGATCGCGTCACGCGATCCCTCCGCGGCCGCCCGGGGCTCGAGTCCCGCCGCCCGCGCGGCGCGACGGACACGGATCCCCGCGAGGAGCTCGACGAGCCCCGTGAGGGCGCCCCAGCCGATCACGAGCACGAAGAACATCGGCACCGAGCGCCAGGCCGGGATGCCGCCCGCCATTCCCGTCGCGAGGGAGATGGCACCCATCAGCACGTGCGGCCAGCGGGCGCCGGGTGCGGCGGCGAGCCAGGCGGCGAGGATGTGGATGAGTCCCGTCGCGAGCGCGAAGCCGCTGAAGACCGCGAGGCCCACCGCGGCGGAGTGGTCGGGGGAGAACGTGACCATCAGCGCAGCGACGGCCGCGAAAAGGGCTCGCGCGAGCTGGACGTGACGCACGCTGAACGTCCGGGAGACGGGAGCAGGCATGAAGGGATCCTCTGCAGGGGTGGACTGACCCCAGTCTACGCGGGCGGCTCCGGCCGCTCGGCCCCCGCCGCCCCCTCCGCTCCCTCGGAGGCCGCGGCCCGTCCCCCGGTGCGCGGCCGCAGCTCGCTCACGAGCGTCCCCGCCACGATGAGCGCCGCGCCCACGATCGCCAGCGGCGCGATCCGCTCGCCGGCGATCCGTCCGACGACCCCCGCCCACACCGGCTCGCCCGTATAGATGATGGTCGCCCTCGTGGCCGAGACCGAGCGCTGCGCCCAGGTCATCGTGAGCTGGATGATGCAGCTCGCAGCTCCCATCCCGATCCCGGCGACGAGCCACACCCAGGAGAACTCCGGCGCGCCCTCGCCGACCACGGGCATCGCGGCGAAGCCGAGCAGGCCCGCCGTCATGAGCTGGATGATGGTGAGCCTGCCGATGTCGAACCGGGACGTGAAGAGGCTGATCAGGATGATCTCCCCCGCGATCGGGAGCGTGCTGACGAGCGTGAGGATCTCGCCCTCGCCGAGATGGAGCCCGGCGGCCCCCGGCCCCGCCACGAGGAGCAGTCCAATGAACGCCAGCCCGATGCCGACCAGGGTCGGCCACCGCGGCGGCGTGCGGAACACGGCCCACTGCAGGAGGGGGACGAGCGGCACGTAGAAGGCGGTGATGAACGCCGACATGCTGGAGTCGATCGTCTGCAGCCCCGCGGTCTGCAGGCCGTACCCGCCGAAGATCATCACGCCGATCGCGGCGCCGGCACCGACCTCCTGCCAGCGGAGATCGCGCAGGACCCGGCGGAAGATGATCATGCTGATCAGCCCCGCCGAGACGAACCGGAGGCCGACGAAGAACATCGGGCCGGTGTGCGCCATCGCGGTGTGCACGATGAGGAAGGTCCCGCCCCACACCGCGGTCACGGCGATGAGCGCGAGCTCCTGACGCGTGAACCCGCGCCAGCGGGGTCGGGGCTGCGGCGCGGTCACCTTCCCACGCTAGTGGGCCGCCTCGTCGTCCCCGGCGCCTCCAGCCTCTCCAGCTTCTCCGGCGTCTCCGTCGCCGACCGCGGCGACCAGATGGTCGATCAGCGCCTGGGGCACCGCCCCCTGGCTGAGCGCGACGAGCTGCTGCAACGGGATGCCTCGGACCGGGACCAGCACCTCCTCGGCCACGCCGCCCTGCCGGAGCAGCTCGCGGATCATCTCGCCGCCCTTCGAGTCGTCGAGCCATTCCCCGAACGGGCTGTCCGCCGTGAGCACCATGATCCGCCTTCTTCGTTCTTCGTTCTTCGTTCTTCGTTCTTCGTCGATCTTCTCGGAGGTCATCCGCGTCGTCCTCGGCGTCGGCTCCTCCTCACCGATATCCTGCCCCTCGAGGTCGGGTCATCGCGGCTCCGGCCGATCCGTCCCGCCCTGGCCCCCTCCCGAGGATGCGACATGCCCCGTTTCGACCTCCCGCCCGACGAGCTCCACGGCTACCGCCCGGATGTCGCCGAACCCGCCGATCTCGACGACTTCTGGGAGCAGACGCTCGAGGAGTCCCGAGCGGAGTCCGCACCCCCGCGCCTCCGCCGCGTCGACTCGCCGCTGCAGTCGGTCGAGGTCTACGACGTCACCTTCAGCGGTTTCGCCGGGGATCCGGTCGGCGGCTGGCTGCTGATCCCCGCCGACGCCGACGAGCCGCTGCCCGCCGTGGTGGAGTACATCGGCTACGGCGGCGGACGGGGACTCCCGCACGAGCGGCTGGGGTGGTCGGCCTCGGGGTACGCGCACCTCATCATGGACACCCGCGGCCAGGGAAGCATGTGGGGAACGGGCGGCACGACCCCCGATCCGCACGGAGCGGGGCCGGGAACGCCGGGTTTCATGACGCGCGGGATCGAGGACCCGCACGACTACTACTACCGCCGGGTGTACACCGACGCGGTGCTGGCCATCGACGCGATCCGGACGCTCGATCGGATCGATGCCCGCCGGGTCGCGGTGACCGGTGGCAGCCAGGGCGGCGGGATCGCGATCGCGGCCGCCGGGCTCTCCTCGGGCCTCGTCGCGGCGATGCCCGATGTGCCGTTCCTCAGCCACTTCACCCGTGCGGTCGGGCTCACCGACGAAGAGCCGTACCAGGAGATCGTGCGCTATCTCGCCGTGCACCGCGACGCCGCCCCTCGGACGTTCGAGACGCTCTCGTACTTCGACGGGGTGAACCTCGCCCGCCGCGCCACGGCGCCCGCCCTCTTCTCGGTGGCGCTGATGGACCCGGTGTGCCCGCCGTCGACGGTCTACGCCGCACGGAACCACTGGGGCGGGCACTCCGAGATCGTCGAGTACGCGTTCAACGAGCACGAGGGCGGGCTGGGCGTGCAGTGGGAGCGGCAGGCGGCGTTCCTCGCCGAACAGCTCGCCCGCTGACCTGGATCCGTCACGGGTCTGGGCGGTCTTCAGGTCCGGTGCGCGCGGGCGGGCGGGCGGGCGGGCGGCCGGTCCCTATCGTCCCGGTCACGGATGCCGGACGAAGTCACAGATGCACGACTGATTCGTCGATTCGACCCTGCAACCGTGACTTCGTCCTACACCCGTGCCGCGGCTCTGCCGCCATCCGGGCGACCTCCGGCCATCCGTGCCGCACGATGCCGTGACGGTCCCGGGTGGCCGCCGCCATCGAGGCGTCGATGGCGGGCGCGGTCAGCGGGTCGCGCGGGCCAGGTTCGCGACGAGCTCCTCCTCGTTCTGACGCACAACGTAGGCCGGCTGGTCCCGCTCCACGCGCCAGCTCTCATCGAGTCCGCCGACGTTCACCGCGTCGAAGCCGAACTCGTCGTAGACCGTCGTCGCGAGGGCCGCCGCATCGTCGAAGTCGCTCGCGAGGGCAAGCGCCCTCCGGCCTTCCGTTCCGGCTGCGGAGCCGTCCGTGAGGATGTCGCCGGAGCCGATGTGGTTGAACGCCTTCACGACACGGGATCCGGGCAGGTGATCCTGCAGGAGGCGCGAGGTCGTGGTGCTCTTCTCGTCGAGCGCGGCGATGCGTCCGTCCCGCTCCCAGTAGTAGTTGTTGGTGTCGAGCACGATCTTGCCGTCGAGCGGCTCGACCGGAACGGCGGCGAGGGCTTTCAGCGGCACCGTCACGACGGCCCAGTCCCCGGCTGCAGCCGCCTCCGCGGCCGTCGCCGCCCGTGCCCTCGGTCCGAGCTTGCCCACCAGCTCCGCGAGCGTCTCCGGCCCGCGGGAGTTGCTGATGACCACGTCGTATCCGCGATCGACCAGTCCCTTCGCCACAGCGCTGCCGATGTGTCCTGCCCCGATGATTCCCACAGTCGTCATGCGAAGGACAACGCCCACGCGCCCGCCGCATTCCACGTCACCGCGCTTCGTGTCCGCGTATTGCGCGTCCGGGTATTGCATGTCCGCGTGTTGCGCGCGGCGGTCAACGGTCGTCGTATCGGGACCGCGACCGCTCGATCGCGCCGTGATTGGCGATCGCCCAGTCCGCGATCGTGTGGGCGATCTCGACGAACGTGCCGCCGAGCTCGGTGAGCTCGTACTCCACGCGCGGCGGCACCTCCGCATAGGCGGTGCGGACCACGAGGCCGTCGCGTTCGAGCTGACGCAGGGTCAGGGTCAGCATCCGCTGCGAGATCCCTGGGATCCCGCGCAGCAGTTCGCTGAACCGCCGCCGTTCGCCCCCGAGGGTCCCGACGACCAGCAGCGACCACTTGTCACCGACCCTGTCCAGGACGTCGCGGATCATCCGCCCGACATCCGGTCCCGCCTCGCAGGAGCGCTCGTACTCCGCGACCGCGGTTCCCGTGCTGTGCCCCGGTGACACCGATGTGCCTTTTGTCCCTGCGCCCACGATGCCCCATCCTTTGATTACTGATGGTAACAAAGGCACCATCCATAACCTTCTCGGAGACCCGATGCTCATCGCCCTGTGGATCGTCAACGCCCTTCTCGCCCTCGCCATGCTGGGCGCCGGCGGGATGAAGCTCCTCACCCCGAAGGGCACGCTCGCCGAGCGGGGGATGGCGTGGACTGAGGACTTCTCTGCGGGCGCGATCAAGGTCTTCGCCGGCCTCGAGGTGATCGGGGCGGCCGGGCTGATCCTCCCGCTCGCCACCGACATCGCCCCGGTGCTCGCCCCGCTAGCGGCCGTAGGGCTCGGCGTCATCATGATCGGCGCCGTGGTGGTCCACGCCCGTCGCCGCGAGCCGATCGTCCCGCCGCTCGTCCTTGCCCTCCTCGCCATCGCGAGCGCCGTGCTCGGCTTCCTCGTGGTCCTCTGAGCCCGCGCCGCGCCTGGTGCCTGGTGCCGGGCGCCGGGCTGCCCCGCGGTGGCTGCCCCGGCGTGGCTGCTCCGGCGTGGCTGCCCCGCCAACCCGCAGTTCCTGCCACGCCGTGGCACAACCCGGGGACGGATGCAGGTCGAAATCACGGATGCAGGGCCATACCGGGGCAGATCGCCCTGCATCCGTGATCCGGCCCGCCATCCGTCCCCCCATCCGTGACATCCGCCCCGAAATAGCCACAACCCTGACCCCGGCCGCGCCCAACGCCCGCCGCCCTACCGCGCACCGCCCCACCGCAACGCCCAACCCGCAGTTCCTGCCACGCCGTGGCATAGCCCGGGGACGAATGCAGGTCGAAATCACGGATGCAGGGCCATATCCGGGCAGATCGCCCTGCATCCGTGATCCGGCCCGCCATCCGTCCGCGCTCCACCGCCCGCCCGACACTCCGCCGCCCGCACAACCACCACCCGCCCGCGCGCGGCGCTCACCACCCACCCGTGCGCGGCGCTTCTCGCGAAGCGGCGGCGTGAGGGACAGGATGGAAGCGTTCGTCCAGCGAAGGAGCTCCCGATGACCCGGTCCGCCACCGCCGCCACCACCGCGATCCGCGAGATGCGCGACCTCCTCTCGGCCCACGCCACCGACTACGCCGGCGCGCGGCGCGGATTCCGCTGGCCGGAGCTGACCGAGTTCAACTTCGCCCTGGAATGGTTCGACGTGATCGCCGGGGAGAATCCGGACCGGCCGGCCGTGCAGATCGTGTCCGCCGACCTCTCCGTGCAGACCTGGACGTACGGCGAGCTCTCGGCACGCTCGGACCAGGTCGCGAACTGGTTCCGCGGCCTCGGCATCGGCCGGGGCGACCACGTCCTCGTCATGCTCGGCAACACCATCGAGCTCTGGGAGACGATGCTCGGCCTCGCCAAGCTCGGCGCCGTGGCCGTCCCGAGCTCCACGCTCCTGTCCGCCGGAGACCTCGCCTACCGCGCCGAGCGGAGTCACGCCCGGGCGATCGTGACCCTCGCCACGCTCGCGGAGCGGGTCTCAGGGCTCGACGGATCCGTCCTCCGCATCGCCGTCGGAGCCGGACCCGGGAACGCCACCGGAACCGGGAACGGCACCGGCAACGGGACCGACACCGGGTCCCCCGCAGGCTGGCAGTCCTTCGACTCCTCGACGGACGCGCCCACCGTCTTCGAGCCCGATGGTCCGACACCCGCATCGGACACCAGCCTCCTGTACTTCACCTCCGGCACGACCAGCAGGCCGAAGCTCGTCCAGCACACGCACGTGTCCTACCCGGTGGGGCACCTCTCGACCATGTGGTGGCTGGGCCTCCGACCCGACGACGTGCACCTCAACATCTCCTCCCCCGGCTGGGCGAAGCACGCCTGGTCGAGCTTCTACTCCCCGTTCCTCGCCGAGGCGACCGTGTTCGTCTACGACTACGACCGCTTCGACGCCGACACCCTCATGCGCGTGATGGACACGCACCGGGTGAGCACCTTCTGCGCCCCGCCGACCGTCTGGCGGATGCTCATCCAGGCCGATCTCACGCGACTCGCCCATCCGCCGCGCGAGCTCGTCGGGGCCGGAGAGCCGCTGAACCCCGAGGTCATCTCGCGCGTGCGGTCGGCCTGGGGCGGCACGATCCGCGACGGATTCGGACAGACCGAGATGACCTGCTGCGTCGGCAACTCCCCCGGTCAGCCGGTGAAGGACGGATCGATGGGGCGACCGCTGCCCGGCTATCCGGTGGTCCTGCTCGATCCGGTCTCCGGCATGCCGGTCGACGACGAGGGCGAGATCGCCCTGGACCTGTCGCAGGCGCCGCTCGGACTCATGGCCGGGTACTTCGAGGACCCGGAGGCGACCGCGGAGTCTCGGCGCGGCGGCTATCACCACACCGGCGACATCGCCGCACGCGACGCCGACGGCTATCTCACCTACGTCGGCCGCGCGGACGACGTGTTCAAGGCGTCGGACTACAAGATCTCGCCCTTCGAGCTGGAGTCCGTGCTGCTCGAGCACGCCGACGTCGTCGAGGCGGCCGTCGTGCCGAGCCCCGATCCCACCCGGCTCGCGGTCCCGAAGGCGTACGTCTGCCTCACCGCGGCGGGCGCGGCGGATCCGGAGCGCGTCGCCGGCTCGATCTTCGCGCACGCCCGCGAGCACCTCTCGCCGCATCTGTGGGTGCGGATCGTCGAGTTCGTGCCCGAGCTGCCGAAGACCATCTCCGGCAAGATCCGGCGCGTGGAGCTGCGCGCACGGGAGGCCGAGCGCGTGGCCGCCGGCGACGAGGCCGGCCAGCACCACGACCGCGACCACCGCTGAGACCGGGGCGGGGGCTGCTGCCTGCGGCCCCTGTGCTTCCGCGCCCCTGTGTCCTGCGTCCTACGTCCTGCGTCCTGCGTCCTGCGTCCTGTGTCCTACGTCCTACGTCCTACGTCCCACTTTCTGTTGAGTAGGGCACCTCTACGCAACCGAAATCGGGACAAGACCCGCTGAAAGTGGGACACGGGGCACCGATAGCGGGACACGGGCCGGGCCGCCGCCCGAGACCAGGCTGGGGCTACCGCCCCGAGCCCCGCTGGAGCCCTGTCCCGAGGCCAGGCTGGGGCAATACCCGGGGACCGGCCGGGACCACACCTTGAGGCCAGGCTGGGGCCGCCGTCCGAGGCGACGCTGGGACCACCGCCCGGCGACCTCCTCCCGGACCCAACCCATCGGTTCCGCCCCGTGTCCAGTGTCCGGTGTCCTGTGTCCGGTATCCGGTATCCGGTATCCGGTATCCGGTGCCCGGTATCCGGTATCCGGTGGCCCATGCCCCCCTCCCGTGTCCCGTGTCCCACTTTCTGTTGGAAATGGGTCCCATTGGCAACCGAAAGTGGGACAAGACCTACCGAAAGTGGGACGCGGGGCGCCGAAAGTGGGACATGGCCGGGGTGGGAAGCGGCGCGGGAGGGACTTATTTTCCGTTCTGTCCGAGTTTGATTCTTTCTGCCAGAATCAAACTCAATCCGGGCGAAGACACCCCGCTGGCCCGTGAACCGCCCCGGCCCAATACCCCCACCCAGACACACCCCCGGAACCCGGACCACATCCCCCCAGGAACCACCGGAACCCAGGAACCCCCAAGTACCCCCCCCCCCCGGACCCACGGGGGACCCACAGGACCCACGATCAGAGGAGATCGGCATGGCAGAGTCCGCCGCACACGTGCTCTTCACGCACGCGCATCCCGACGACGAGAGCTGCGCCACCGGAGGTGCGATCGCGCGGCTCCTCGGCGAGGGCCACGGCGTGACGGTGGTCACCTCCACGCAGGGCGAACAGGGCAAGATCGCCGTGCCGGAGCTCCAGCACCTCCACGTCGACGAGGACGACGCGCTCGGGCCGGAGCGGGCACGCGAGCTCGCCGGCGCGATGACCGCCCTCGGCGTCGCCGATCACCGCTACCTCGGCGGGCAGGGCCGCTTCCGGGACTCCGGTCGTATGGGCATCCCTGCCAACGACCGGCCCGACGCGTTCTGGCAGGCGGACCTGGACGAGGCGGGACTGCTGATGGCGGCGGTCATCCGCGAGCTCCGCCCGCAGGCGGTCGTGACCTACGACCCGAACGGCGGCTACGGCCACCCGGACCATATCCAGACCCACCGCGTGACGATGCGCGGGATCGAGCTCGCCGCCGATCCGGCCGCCGCGCTCGACGCCCCGGCGTGGGACGTCCCGCTCGTCTACTGGACCGCCGTCCCCCGCGAGCGGATCGTCGCCGAGCTGACCGAGCTCGCCACGCACGCCGAGGAGCTGGGGCTGTGGGTCGATCCCGACCCCGCCGAGTACCCGGACGGCGTCCACGAGGACGACGAGATCGACGTCGAGTACGACGTCTCGGCGTTCCTGGACGCGAAGACCGCGGCACTGGACTGTCACCGCACGCAGCTCACCGTGAAGGGCCCGTACTGGGTGCTCGCCTCCGGCCGCGGCATGCGCATTCAGGATCGCGAGTGGTTCATCCGGGTCAAGGGCGGCCGTCGCACCGGAACCGCCTACGAGACCGACCTGCTCCCCCCGTTCTCCCCGACCGTGTCATCGGACACGTCCCCAGCACCCACCTCGACCCCCGCCCCGGCTCCGGAGTCCCGATGACCAGGCCCACCCTCGCGGTCGCCGACCGGCGGACCCAGCGCGCACGCGTCGTCGGCGCCCTGCACGAGGAGCGCAAGAGCCGCTCCGACCTGGTCGAGCAGTTCGGCGTGAGCCCCTCGCTCATCACCCGCATCGTGCGCGGCCTGATCGACGACGGCGTGGTCCGCGAGACCGGCGCGCAGACCCAGGCGATCGGCCGTCCGCCGGTCCGGCTCGAGGTTGCCCGCCACCACGGGGCGCTCCTGGCCGTCTCCTGCACCGCCGAGGGCGTCGTCGCGCGGAGCGTCGACCTGCACGGCACCCCGATCGGGGAGGGGCGGAGCGCCGCGAGCGCACCCGTCCGTCCCGAGGACATCGTCCGCACGATCGAGGAGCTCGCCCGCCGCACCCCGCGGCTGCTGAGCATCGGCGTCTCCGTGCCCGGCGTCGTCGACGCGACCACGGGCGAGGTCAGCGCCGCACCGGACCTCGGCTGGGCAGACCCCGTCCCGCTGCGCGCGCTCCTGCGCGAGCGGTTCGGCGTCGTGGTCACGATCGACAACGACGTCAACCTCATGATGGCGGCCGAGCGGCGCACGCTCGACGACCGCGCGCGGCGCAACGCCGTCTACCTCTACCTCGGCGCCCGCGGCATCGGCGCCGGCGTCATCGCCGGAGGACGCCTCATCGAGGGCGACCACGGCGCGGCCGGCGAGATCGGCCTCATCCCGGTGGGCCCCGCCGATCGGGCCGACTTCGAGGACACCACCTCCATCACCGCGATCGCCGAACGCCTCGCCGCCGGCGGGCACACGGTCTCCCATCCCGTCGTCCCGGTGCTCCTCGCGCTCGCGGACGCCGGCGACCCGCTCGCCCAGGAGGTCCGGCGCGACGTGCTGGCGGCCTTCTCCCACGTGATCGCCGTGGTCGCCGCCCTCCTCGACCCGCACGTCGTCCTCCTCGGCGGCCACGCCCGCGCCTTCCGCGACCAGGAGCGCGCCGCCATCCTCGCCGGCCTCCGCGGCGCGGTCCCCTTCCCTCCCGAGGTGCGCGCGGCCCGGTCCCAGCCGGACGCGATCCTCGACTCCGCGATCAACCGCTGCTGGCAGCAGCTCCTCGCCGGAGGCCTATGACCGCAGCTCCCCCTCCCCCCTCGCAGGACCCGAACCGACCCCCCTCCGCGGCACCCGCCGCGCCATGTGACGAGGAAGACATGATGGCAAAGAACCGATCGACCCGACTGCTCGCCGGCGCCGCCTTCGCGGCCGCCTCCGCCCTCCTGCTCGCCGGCTGCTCCGGCGACGTCGCCCCCGCGACCCCGCAGAACACCGAGAGCGGCGGCGGCGCGAGCGCCCAGCCCAGCGAGAACCTCACGATCTACACCGGACGCGACAAGGACGAGGTCGCCTGGGTGATCGCGGAGTTCCAGAAGAAGCACCCCGAGTACGCCGGGAAGGTGACCCCCGTCATCGCCGGCGCCCAGGACAACCTCGACCGGATGCGCGCCGAGTCCGGCAACCCGCAGGCCGGCTTCCTGTGGGGCGGCACGCAGCAGCAGTTCGAGCAGGCGGCGGCCGAGGGGCTCCTGGCCTCCTACGAGCCGAAGCACGGCGACGCCGTGGCCGACAAGTACAAGGACCCCAAGGGCCAGTGGATCGCGGAGATGCTCCTGCCCGAGGTGATCATCTACAACTCCGACCTGCTGACCAAGGACACCGCGCCCAAGGACTGGGCGGACCTCGCCAAGCCCGAGTGGAAGGACAAGATCGTCATCCGCGACGTCATGCCCTCCGGCACGATGCGCACGATCTACGCCTCGATGGTCTACGACGCGTTCGACAAGAACGGCACGCCCGACGCCGGCTACGACCTGCTGAAGAAGATCGACGCGAACACCGTCTCGTACGCCGCGACCCCCGACGACATGTACACCCAGCTCGACCAGGGGACGGGGCAGGTGACCGTGTGGAACATGCAGGACGCGCTCATCCAGCCGCTGAAGAACAACCGGCCGTGGGGCTACGTCATGCCCTCCTCCGGCGCCCCGGTGCTCGTGGACGGCGTCGGCATCATCAAGAACTCCAAGCAGGAGGCCGCCGCGCAGGCGTTCATGGACTTCCTGATGGAGCCGGGGATGCAGGCCAAGCTCGCGACCGACTACTACCAGATCCCCGCGATGGAGATCCCGAAGGCGGACCAGCCGGAGTGGATGAAGGACTTCACGCTCAACGAGAAGACCATCGACTGGGCCGTCTTCGCCGAGCACCAGGACGAGTGGATGACGTACTGGGCCGACAACATCAAGGACAAGGGCTGAACTGACACATGGTCTCGGTCACTCTGCACCAGCTGCGCAAATCCTTCGCCCGTTCGGGGACCGTCGTCGACGGCATCGATCTGAGCATCGCCGACGGTGAGTTCTTCACCCTCCTCGGCCCTTCGGGCTGCGGCAAGTCGACGACGCTCCGGATGATCGCCGGCTTCGAGGAGCCGGATGACGGCACGATCCACTTCGACGACCGGAACGTGACGTATGCGCCGGCGAACAAGCGCGACGTGGGTCTGGTCTTCCAGAACTATGCGCTGTTCCCGCACATGACGGTCGCCCGGAACGTCGGGTTCGGGCTGGACGTGCGGAAGGTGCAGAAGGCCGAGGCCACCCGTCGGATCGCCGCGGTCCTGGACCAGGTCGGGCTCGCCGCACAGGCGAACGCCCGCGTCGACGAGCTCTCGGGCGGGCAGCAGCAGCGCGTTGCGCTCGCCCGGGCGCTCGTCTTCCGCCCCCAGCTGCTCCTGCTGGACGAGCCGATGTCGAACCTCGACGCCAAGCTCCGCCAGGAGATGCGCGGCGCGCTCCGCGACCTCCACGCCGAGACCGGGATCACCTCGGTCTACGTCACCCACGACCAGGCCGAGGCGCTGGCGATGTCCACCAGGATCGCGGTCATGAACACCGCGGTCGTGCACCAGGTGGGCACGCCGGACGAGGTGTACAGCCGCCCGCTGACGGCGTTCGTCGCCGGCTTCCTCGGCCGCAACAACCTCCTCGACGCCACGGTCCGCGCGATCGACGGCACCCGTGCCCTGCTCGACCTCGCGGACGGCGGGACGCTCGCGGTCCGCACCGGCAACGCCGCCCCCGGCGTCTCGTTCGAGACGGGCTCGGCGATCGTGGCCACGGTCCGCGCCGAGTCCGTCCGGCTGGCCGGCCCCGCCGATGTCGAGAACGTCGTCTCCGGGACCGTCGCCGACGTCGACTTCATCGGCTACTCCCTCTCCTGCGAGCTGGACACGGCGCTCGGTCGCATCAAGGTCGACCTCACCGGCGCCCACGCCCGTCCCGTCCGGGGCGACGCGCTCCGGGTCGTGCTGCCCGAAGAGGCCGCCTACTGCGTGCCGGCGGCGCGCTGATGGTCACGCTCACCGACGCGCATCGGGTCGCCGGCCCCGCCAAGCGCCCGTCCTGGATCCGCCGCCGCTGGTCGACGGCGCTCACCCTCGCCCTCCTGCTGATCGTGCTGATCGGCTACGTGATCGGCCCGATGATCGCGACCGCCCGGCGCAGCGTCTCGCAGGACAAGGCGCAGGTCCTCGGCTTCTCGTTCAAGGCCTGGGCGGACTTCTTCGCCAACCCGACGCAGACCTCCGCGATCGGCGGGTCGATCGTCGTCTCGCTGCTCTCGGTCCTGTGCGCGGGGCTCCTCGGCACCGGCGTCGCGATCCTCCTCACCCGCTGGGACTTCCCCGGCCGGCGGATCTTCCAGGTCCTGGCGCTCCTCCCGATCGCCCTGCCTCCCCTCATGGGCGTGTGGTCGTTCAAGCTGCTCTTCGGCGTCGGCGGACGGATCCCCTTCGCCTTCGAGCAGTGGTTCGGCGTCGACCAGAAGATGTTCTGGCTGCAGAGCCTGGGCGGCGTGCTGATCGTGCACGCCATGACGATGTACCCCTACTTCTTCCTCACCGTCTCCGCGGCGCTGGCGAACGCCGACGCCTCGCTCGAGGAGGCCTCCTCCTCCATGGGCGCGGGCAAGACGCGCACCTGGATGAAGGTGATCCTGCCGATGCTCACCCCGGCGCTCGTGGCCGGGTCGCTCATCACCTTCATGTCGGCGATGTCGTCCTACACGGCGCCGCTGCTGTTCCAGTACACCGACGTCATGACGCAGCAGATCGTGATCGCGAAGACCAACGGCGACATGCGGCTGGCCTCGATCATCTCGACGACCCTGGCCGTCATCTCGATCGTGTTCCTCGCCGTCATCCGCTCCTACGAGCAGCGCAAGGTCTACCGGACGCAGTCGAAGGGCGGCGGCCGGAAGCGCTCGACCGTCACGAGCCTGCCCGCACGGATCCTGCTGCTCGTCGTCTCGGTGCCCGTGACGCTGTTCCTCGTCCTCCCGATCGTCATGATCGGCGTGCTCTCGGTCACTGCCAAGGGCGGGTGGCTGCGCACGGTGCTGCCCAGCGAGTACACGCTGGAGTGGTGGGGCAAGCTGTTCAGCGGCTTCGAGTTCTGGCGGCCGGTGACCAACTCGCTCCTGATGAGCGTGATCGCGGTGGGCGGGGCGATGATCCTCGGCGCCGGGGCCGCGTACGTGATGAGCCGGATGCACTTCCGCGGGAAGCTGGCGCTGGACATCGCGATCATGCTGCCCTGGGCGCTCCCCGGGACCGTCGTCGCGATCAACCTCATCACCGCGTTCTCCAGCCCCTCGCCGTTCGCGTTCGGGCAGGTGCTCGTCGGGACCTTCGCGATCCTGCCGCTTGCGTACTTCGTGCGGTTCAACCCGCTCATCTTCCGCTCGACGTTCGCCTCGCTCTCGCAGATGGACCCGAACCTGGAGGATGCGGCGCGGAGCCTCGGCGCGACCTGGTGGTACGCCTTCCGCCGCGTCGTGCTCCCGCTCCTCTCCCGCGGCATCATGGCGGGCGCCCTGCTCGCCTTCGTCGACGGCGTCGGCGAGTTCGTCGCCAGCGTCCTGATCTACACCCCCGAGTGGATCCCGCTCTCGATCGCCGTGAACAACGAGAACTACCAGGGCAACATCGGCGTCGGATCGGTGTACGGCATGATCCAGGTCTTCCTGGTGCTGATCGTGCTCATCATCACCCGGCGCATGGAATCCCGGGACTCCGCGGCCACCGCCCTCTGACCCGCGCCCATCCAGAAGACCACCACGAAGAAGGAACGAAGACAGATGAACCGCGACGAGATCGTCGACCGCGACGGCGAGGCCTTCCCCGGCGAGAGCTACACCACGGCGGTCCTCCGGCCCGCCTACGACGAGGCCAAGCGCATGCTGCTGCCGTCGATGATCCAGATCCACCGGGCGCATCTCCTGATGCTCCACCGCGCGGGGATCCTCACCGACGACGAGGCGTCGGCCATCGCGGCCTCGATCGACGGCCTCGACCTGACCGCGCTCGCGGCGAGCGAGTACACCGGGGAGTTCGAGGACCTCTTCTTCACGGTCGAGCACGAGATGATGCGGATCGGCGGCGAGGTCACCGGAAGCCTGCACACGGCCCGCAGCCGCAACGACATGGGCATGACGCTGTACCGAATGGTCATGCGCCGTCAGCTGCTGCGCGTGCTGGACGCGGCGGGCGAGCTCTACGAGACCCTCGTCCGCCTCGGCGCCGAGCACTCCTCGACGCTGTCGCTGGAGCACACCCACACCCAGCCGGCGCAGCCGTCGACGCTCGGGCACCGCTTCCTCGCCATCGCCGACGTGCTGGGGCGCGACATCCGCCGCGTGCAGCAGTCGTACGACGGTCTGGACCACTCCCCGATGGGAGGAGCCGCCCTCACCGGCACCGGCTTCCCGATCGATCGCGAGGACATGGCGCGGCTCCTCGGCTTCCGCGGCCTCGTGGAGAACTCCTACGACGCGGTCGCCGCGACCGACTACATCGCCCACGCCGCGATCGCGCTGCAGCTCATGGCGATCGACACCGGCCGCAGCTGCGTCGACTTCCTGACGTGGTGCACGGCGGAGTTCGGCCTGTACCGCGTGGCCGCGCCCTACGTGCAGATCTCGTCGATCATGCCGCAGAAGCGCAACCCCGTCTCGATCGAGCACTCCCGGTCGCTGCTCTCGGCCGCCGCGGCGAGCGCGGGGACGGTCCTGACGATGATGCACAACACGCCCTTCGGCGACATCGTCGACACCGAGGACGACCTGCAGCCGTACGCCTGGCGCGCGGTCGACACGCTCACCGACGTCCTGCACCTGCTCACCGGCGTGCTGGGGACCATCCAGGTCAACTCCGACGTGATGCGCGAGCGAGCGCTGGCCTCCTTCGCCAACGCGACCGAGCTCGCCGACACCCTGGTCCGCGACGGCGGGCTGACCTTCACGCAGGCCCACCGGGTCGTCTCCCGCATCGTCCGCGAGGCGGACGCGGCGGGCACCACCGACGTGCGCGAGCTCTCCCCCGAGCGGGTGCACGCCGTCGCGGAGGAGGTCGTCGGGCACGACGTGCCGCTGACGGCCGCCGACATCGCGCGCGCCCTCGACGCCGACAACTTCGTCGCGGTCCGCACCTCGACCGGAGGCGCCGCCCCCGCCGAGGTCGCGCGGATGGCGACGGCACGGACGGCCACCGCCGCGGAGTTCCGCGCGTGGCGGGACGGCGTGCGCGCCCACCTCGACGGCGTCGCGGAGGACCTCGTGTCCGCGACCGCGGCACTGCGCAAGTGAGGACGGATGTCTGAGGCGACGCGGATGAACGTCCTCGGCATCGACTTCGGCGGCACCAAGGTCGCCCTCCGCGTCGAGGGCCCTGACGGCACGGGCGTGAGCGGCAGGCTCCGGATCGGCGAGGGCGAGGCGGCGGCGAGCGTCCTGGAACGGACCTTCGCCGAGGCCCGGCGGCTCGTCGCCGCGGCCGGTCCGATCGCCGCCGTCGGCGTGTCCACCCCCGGGATCGTCCACGACGACCACGTGGATCTGGCGCCGAACGTGGTCGGCTGGACCGACCTCTCCCTCGGCGCACGGCTGCGGGAGGCGTTCGGGGTCACGGCGCTGCGGATCGAGAACGACGTCAAGGCCGCGGCGCTCGCGGAGTCCCGGACCGGGGCGCTGCGGGATGCGGGGACCGGGCTGTACGTGAACCTCGGGACCGGGATCGCGATCGCCGTCGTCCTCGACGACGTCGTGCTGCACGGCGCGCACGGCGCGGCGGGCGAGATCGGCTACGGGATCATCGGGCGCATGCCGAGGACGGTGCCCGTGCCGGCCGGTGCCGGCGCTGGCGCTGGCACTGGCGCCGGGGAGGCTGCGGCGGCGGAGACTGTGGCGGCCACGGAGACTGTGGAGACGCTGGAGGAGTATGCCGGCGGCAGCGGCCTCGGTCGGCGTTCCGCCGCGGCCGGCGACGTCCCCGCCTCCGACGCGCGCGGGCTCGTCGAGGCGGTGGCCTCATCGGCCTCCGCCGAGCGACTGTGGACGGGGGCGATCGACGAGATCGCCCGCCACCTCGTCACGGCCGCGCTGACGGTGGATCCCGCCCGGATCGCGATCGGCGGCGGGATGACCGCGGCCGGCGACGCGCTGTTCGCGCCGCTGACCGCGCGCCTCACCGCCGCCCTCCCCTATCCGCCGGAGATCGTGCCGTCCGCCTTCGGCGCCGACGCGTCGCTGCGCGGTGCCCTCATCCTCGCCCGAACCGCAGAAGGAGTACTCCGATGACCGCCGACGCCGCGCCCGTGCGCACCCTGTCCGCCCACCTCGTGCAGAAGGGCGCGGCGATGCACGCCGCCGCCGCCCGGCGCCCCGCCACCGAGGACTGGGACGAGCAGCTCGAGGCCCGCTGCGTGGCCGATGACCTCACCGGCGTCCGCAAGCTGTCGATCCGCGACTTCCACCTGGTCGGCGACGGCGGGGCCGATATCGGCGGCTGGGACCTCGGGCCGACCTCGCCCGAGCTGCTGCTCGGCGTGATCTCCACCTGCCTCACCCACACCTACCTCTGCCTCGCGGCGTGGCGGGGGATCCCGCTCGAGCGGGCGGAGGTGACGGTCCGCGCGCGGAACAACGACGCCCGGTTCTTCGGCGTCCCGAGCGACCGGCCCGCTCCCCCGCACGACATCGAGATCACGGTGGACCTCGTCGCCCCCTCCCTCACCGAGGAGGAGCGGCTCGCCTTCATCGCCGAGGGCGAGGCGACCTGCCCCATCGTCCACGCCCTGCGCACCCCGACCGACGTCCGCCTCGTGGTGGCCTGACGCGGCGCTGCCGCCCGTTCCTTCCCGGCCATTCCCGTCCCGCCGGCCCCTCCTGCCCCGGCCCGTTCCCGCCCGCCTCATCTCCGCGAGACTGCAACTGCGTCTCGAGACTGCGCGATTTTCCTGCAGTCTCGGAACGCAGTTGCAGTCTCGCGGACGTAGGCCGACGCGGGGCCGGTGCGGGGGCGAACAGACAGGGTGGATCAGAAGTCGGCGATGATCAGCTTCTTCATCTGCATCATGTGGCCGTAGGCGCCGGGACGGGCCATGAGCTCGCCCATGTTCGACGGCACGATCTGCCAGCTGACGCCGAAGCGGTCCGCGCACCAGCCGCAGGCCTCGGCCTCGGGCACCGTCGAGAGCGCGTCCCACAGGCGGTCGATCTCGGCCTGATCGTCGCAGCGCACCTCCAGGGAGACGCCGCAGTCGAAGCGCGTGCTCATCTCGGCCGCCGAGTCCATCGCCGCGAACGGCTGACCGGCGAGGCGGAACTCGGCGAACATCACGTCGCCGGCGTTCGCGGGCCCCTGCGCGGCCGGATATCCGACCGTCATCCCCGCGCCGGAGTCGGGGAACAGGCCGGTGTAGAAGTCGATCGCCTCGCGCGCCCTGCTCTGCGCGGGACCGACGAAGAGCAGATCGGGGACGATGAACGGCGCCGGCTCCTCATCGGGCGACGTCTCGTCCGACGCCTCGGTCAGCATGAGCTGCCAGCTGACGCCGAACCGGTCCTCGATCCAGCCGTAGTAGGCGCTGTGGGGGTAGGAGGTCAGCCGCATCATGGCGGTGCCGCCCTCGGAGAGGCGCCCCCAGATCTCGTCGATGCGCGCACGGGCCGCCCCCTCGCCGCCGAAGCGGCGCGGGTCGACGTTCAGCAGGAAGGAGATCGTCGGATTCGGCCGGAACTCGCTCCCGGCGTTGATGAGCGTGATCTGGAAGCCCTCGATCTCGACGTCCACCGTCACCGCCTTGCCCGCGAAGTCCTTCTGGAAGTCGGGCAGCCCCTCCTCCGGATACCGCCCGACGACGCTGCTGGACCCGCCGAAGACCGACGCGTAGAAGGCACCGGCCTCCTCCGCATTCCGGTCGCACCAGATGTTCGGGATGATCCTCTGCGCGGTCATGACGCGCCTCCTCGCTCGTCGCCGGGCCCGGTTCGGCCCTCCCCCAGATTGACGCTCGGAGCCGCGACGCACAAGAGGTCTCAGACGCGGGAGCGGAACCGGCCGCGGCGGCGCGGGGCGGCGATCGGGATCGGCGCGGTGATGACGGCGTCGACGACCATGGAGCCGTCGGTCGGCCCGACCACCGGGATCGGGGTGGTGAGGGTCGCATGGGCGGGGTCCACCGGCATGGTCGCCAACCGCCGGTGCGCGCGGACGTAGGCGGGGATCAGCAGCGCCGCCGCGCCGATCCAGGCCAGCGGGTTGCTCAGCGCGACGCCCAGGTATCCGATCAGGGCGCCGAGGACGATCGCGGCCACGACGCGCGCGACGAGCTCGATCACGCCGGTCACGGTCGGGATGAGCGTGTGGCCGAGCCCCTGGAGCGCTCCCCGCAGCACGAACAGCACGCCCAGCGCCGAGTAGCTGAGCCCGTTGACCAGCAGCATGATCCAGGCGAGGTGCACCACCTCGTCCGATCCGTCGCCGATGAACAGCCGCACCATCACCGTGCCGAACACGACCAGGAGGAGGCCGAGGACCAGCGCGACCCCGATCGACATCCAGGTCGCCTGCACGACCCCGCGGCGGATCCGGTCGGGGCGGCCGGCGCCGAGGTTCTGCGCGGTGTACATCGAGGCGGCGAGGCCCAGCGACGACAGGAAGGCGACGGCGAGGCTGTCGACCCGGGAGGCCGTGGTGTACGCCGCCACCGCCTCCGCGCCGAGCGTGTTCAGCGCCACCTGGACCGTGAGGGTGCCGATCGCGATGATCGAGGCCTGGAAGCCCATCGGCAGCCCCAGCCGGAGGTGCTCCGCGATGTCGGCGCGGCTCACGCGCCAGTCCGCACGGCGGACGTGCAGCACGGGCACGCGCTTCCACAGGTAGATCAGGCAGAGGGCGACCGACACGGCCTGCGCGAGCGTGGTCGCCCACGCGGCGCCCGCGACGCCCCAGCCGAGCGGTCCGACCATCAGGACCACGAGACCGACGTTCAGCGCGCAGGAGACGGTGAGGAACACCAGCGGGGTGCGCGAGTCGCCGATCGCGCGGATGATCGCGGTCAGGTAGTTGAAGAACATGATCGTGCTGCCGCCGACGAACGTCACCTGGGTGAACGCCGTCGCCTCGGCGATGAGCTCGGGCGGCGTGCGCAGCAGCGTCAGCGCGGGGCCGGCGATCAGGGGCCCGAAGACCGTGAGCAGGATGCTCGCCGCGGCCGTGAGCAGCGTGCCGGTGGCGACGGAGCGGCGCACCGCGGCGTGGTCGCCCGCCCCGAACGCCTGCGCGGTGGGGATCGCGAAGCCGCTGGACAGGCCCCAGGCGAAGCCGATCAGGAGGAAGATCAGGCTGCCGGTGGCGCCGACGGCGGCGAGCGAGTCGACGCCGAGATGGCGTCCGACGACGACGGCGTCGACGAACTGGTAGAGCTGCTGGACGACGTTGCCGATGAGCAGAGGCACGGAGAACGCGAGGATGACGCGCCACGGACGGCCCGTGGTGAGTGACGTGGCCATGGTGCTCTCAAAGCGGGAGGGACGGATCGGGACGACGCAGGCCCGCCGCACGGGTGCGACGAGCCGGTCCCCTCAGCCTATCGAATCGATTCGGCCGCGCGCGACGGGCGATCCTCACCCGTTCCCGTCGCAAAAACTGCCGCTGCGTGGCCTCGCAAGCGGCAGTTTTCGCGACGGGAACATCGAGTAGACACGGACATCGGGGGCGCGGACGCCGGGTGGGCGCGTCAGTCGACGACGCTGCGGAAGGCCCGCAGGCGGAGGCTGTTGCCCACGACGAACACGCTGGACAGGGCCATCGCCGCGCCCGCGAGCATCGGGTTCAGCAGACCGAGGGCCGCGATCGGGATCGCCGCCACGTTGTACGCGAACGCCCAGAACAGGTTGGTCTTGATCGTCCCGAGCGTCTTCCGCGCGAGCCGGATCGCGTCGACCGCGCTGCGCAGGTCGCCGCGGACGAGCGTGATGTCGGACGCCTCGATCGCGACGTCCGTGCCCGTCCCCATCGCAAGGCCCAGATCGGCCTGCGCGAGGGCCGGGGCGTCGTTCACCCCGTCGCCGACCATCGCCACAACCCTGCCCTCGCCCTGGAGGCGGGCGACGACGGCCACCTTGTCCTGGGGCAGCACCTCCGCGTGGACCTGATCGATGCCGACCTCGGCGGCGATCCGCCGGGCCACCGCCTCGTTGTCGCCGGTGAGCAGCACGGGGGTGAGGCCCAGCGCCTTCAGCTGCGCGATGGCCTCCGCGCTGGTGGGCTTCACCGTGTCGGCGATCACCAGGATTCCGCGCGCGGCGCCGTCCCATCCGACCGCGACGACGGTCTTGCCGTCCGCCTCCGCCTCGGCCTTGGCCGCGACGAGCCCCGGGCTCAGGCGCTGAGACCAGTCCGCGAGCAGCGTCTCCCGGCCCACCAGCACCGCATGCCCGTCGACGACGCCTTGCACGCCCCTGCCCTCGACGTTCGCGAAGTCCTCGGGAACGGGGAGCTGACCGACCTCGACCGTGGCCGCCTTCGCGACGGCCTGCGCGATCGGGTGCTCGGAGGCGTCCTCCAGCGCACCGGCGAGACGGAGCAGCTCGGCGCGATCCGTCCCCGCCTCGGTGCGGACGTCGACGAGGGTCATCCGCCCGCTCGTCACCGTCCCGGTCTTGTCCAGGACGATCGTGTCGACGGACCGGGTGGACTCGAGCACCTCCGGCCCCTTGATGAGGATGCCCATCTGCGCGCCCCGTCCCGTGCCCACCAGCAGCGCGGTCGGCGTCGCGAGCCCCAGCGCGCAGGGGCACGCGATCACCAGCACGGCGACGGCCGCCGTGAACGCCGCAGCGGCCGGGAAACCCGCGCCGAGCCAGGCGCCGAGGGTGACGACGGCGATCGCGATGACGATCGGCACGAAGACGCCCGAGATCCGGTCGGCGAGGCGCTGCACCTCGGCCTTGCCGGTCTGCGCGTCCTCGACCATCCGCGCCATCTGTGCCAGCTGGGTGTCCGCGCCGATGCGCGTGGCGCGGACGACGAGCCGTCCGCCCGCGTTCACCGTGGCCCCGGTCACCGGATCGCCCGCGGAGACCTCGACCGGCACGGACTCGCCCGTGAGCATCGACGCGTCGACGGCCGACGCCCCGGAGACGACGATCCCGTCGGTGGCGATCTTCTCGCCGGGCCGCACGACGAACTCGTCCCCGGCGCGCAGCCGATCGATCGGGATCTTGACCTCGACGCCGTCGCGGAGCACCGCGACCTCCTTGGCGCCGAGCTCGAGGAGCGCGCGGAGCGCCGCACCCGCCCGGCGCTTGGAGCGCTTCTCGAAATAGCGCCCCGCGAGGATGAACATCGTCACCCCTGCACCGACCTCGAGGTAGATGTTCGCGGCGCCGTCGGAGGGCGCGAGCGTGAAGGTGAAGGGATGGGTCATCCCCGGCGCCCCCGCCGTTCCGAGGAACAGCGCGTAGAGCGACCAGAGGAAGGCGGCGAGCGTGCCCATCGAGATGAGCGTGTCCATGGTCGCGGAGCCGTGACGAAGGTTCATCCACGCCGCCCGGTGGAACGGCCACGCCGCCCAGACGATCACGGGGGCGGCGAGCGCGAGCGACGCCCACTGCCAGAAGGGGAACTGCAGCGCGGGGATCATCGCCATCGCGATGACGGGGACGGACAGGACGACGGAGCCGATCAGGCGTGTGCGCAGCGAACGGAGCTCGGGGTCGTCCTCGCCGTCGGCGGCGCGTCCACCCTCCCCCTCTCCCGCAGGCGGCGCGGGGAGGGCGGCGGTGTACCCGGTCTTCTCCACCTCGGCGATGAGCAGGGCGGGGTCGTATCCCTCGGGGATCTGGACCTTGGCCTTCTCGGTGGCGTAGTTCACCGTGGCGGAGATGCCGTCGAGCCTGTTGAGCTTCTTCTCGATCCGCATCGCGCAGGAGGCGCAGGTCATCCCACCGATCTCCAGTTCGACGCTCGGCGCGGCGGTGGCGGATGCGTTCATGTCTGCTTCTCCTCTCGATTGCTGCATGCGGGTTTCGTGGCGTGGTGCGCGCGGCCGGCGAGCCGGGCTCAGTGCGAAGCCGTCGTCGCGTCGAGCACGAAGGGTGCCGTGTGCACGACGCCGTCGACCTGGAAGTCCAGGTAGAGGAAGTACCGCCCTGCCGTCGGTGCGTGCGCGGAGAAGGCGATGTCAGGCCCGGAGAGCGCACCCGGCTCGGGCTCCGCGCCCTCGGCGTGGACGTGGAGGTAGGCCAGGTCGCCCTCGCGGAGCGCGACGAGATGGCCGAAGGCTCCGAGATACGGTTGGAGCGCGGTGATCGGGGCGCCGTCGCGGCGGACGGTGACCGTGAGCTCCGAGGAGCCGCCGGCCACGAGGTCGCCGTCGATCGTCACCTCGAAGCCGTCGACCGCGGCGACGGCGCTCGGCGTCGCCGGGACCGGTGCGACTGCGCCTGCGACATCGACGAGGCGGGAGAGCGTGACGGCGTCGCCTCCGGTCGGCGCGAAGTCGGCGAACACGCGGTAGGCGCCGGCGGCGTCCCAGGTCCATGGCGTCGACCAGACGCCGGTCGCCGCATCCAGGACCGGGTGCACATGGCGGAAGCCCGATCCGTCGGTGCGGACGACGATGAGATGCAGCTGCTTCTCGTGCGACTCCTCGAAGGAGGTGACCGGCGATCCGCCCTCGGTAAGGATCCGGAACGAGAGCGTCCCGCTCCCGCCCGCGGCCTCCGGCGCCTCGATGCGGTCGAGCGTGTAGCCGTCCGCGGCGAGCGCGACCCCGGCCGGTGCGGCGCCGTGGCTCGACGCGTCCCCCTGCCCATCGGCCTGTCCCGGTGCGCTGTCGGTGGCGTGTGGTCCCGGCGTGCTGCCGGTGGCGTGTGCGTTCTCGTGCCCCTGCATCTCTCCCTCTCCCTGCTTCCCGTGCTGCTCCGTCGTGGCGGTCTGGGCATCGGCCGCGGCCTGCGGCGGGACGACGGCCGCCGCGACGCCGAAGGCCGCGACGAACGCCGCCGCGAGCCCGGCGGCGTAGAGGCCGAGCCGTCCCGCGGCGTTCATCAGGCGCGTACCGCCGAGTAGCCGGCCTCGTCGACCGCGGCCAGGACCGCGGCGTCGTCGATCGGCCCGGTGGCGCTCACCGTGAGCGCGCCCGTCGAGGCGCTCACCTGGACGTCCTCGACGCCCGCGATGCCGCTCACCTCGCGGCGCACCGACATCTCGCAGTGCCCGCAGGTCATCCCCGTCACCTGGTACTCGGTCGTAGTCATGTCGATCCCTCTTCCCTGATCTCATCCCGGTACCCCCGACGGGTACCCGATGCTGTTGTCAACCATAGTACCCCCTAGGGGTATTCCCGAAACCCTCATCTCTCTTGCCTCGCCTGGCTCATCTCTTGCCCCGCGTGGCTCATCTCTTGGGTGGCGTCCCGGGGAGTGGTGGGGTTTCTGGCAGGGCTCACGGTGTCGTAGACGCTAGCGAGCCATCGTGCGATGGTCAGTGAGTACCGATCA
>NZ_JAVDUM010000017.1:0-102795 GCF_031456305.1 Microbacterium resistens | reverse complement strand
ATCAACCCCACCAAAAACTACTGGCGCAACAACGAGAAAGAGCCCGGCCGATGGCCGGGCTCTTTCTCATAACTTGTCATCTATGCCGCGACTCAACACATTGTGGACCTGAGGGGACTCGAACCCCTGACCCCCTGCATGCCATGCAGGTGCGCTACCAGCTGCGCCACAGGCCCAGAATTGTCTGCGGAGCTCCGCGACAACCCGTTCAGCTTACTACAGCCCGAGTTGAGGATGCGAATCGGTGCGGGCCTTCGACGACACCGGGCGTGTTGCCGCGGAACACCGACGGCGGGGCGGGCGTTGCATCCGGCGTGAACGTCCTCCAGAGCATCGTGATCGGCGCCGGCCAGGCCGGACTCTCCTCCTCCTACCACCTGAGGCGCATGGGGATCGACCACATCGTGCTCGACGCGAACGATGCGCCGGGCGGTGCGTGGCAGCACCGCTGGGACGCGCTCACGATGAAGGACGTCCACGGCGTGGCCGAGCTTCCTGGCGACACGCCGCCTCCGCGGACGGAGAGCCGGGCGAACACGGCCGTCCCCGCATACTTCTCGCGCTATGAGACCGAAAACGATCTGCCGGTCATCCGTCCCGTTCATGTCGACGAGGTCGAGGACCGGGACGGAGTGCTCGTCGTGCGGGCGGGAACCCGCGAGTGGCGCACACGGACGCTCGTGAACGCCACCGGCACATGGACGCAGCCCTTCCTCCCGCACTACCCGGGGATGGAGACGTTCCTCGGCGAGCAGCTCCACACTGTGGACTACCCGGGGCCGGAGCACTTCCGCGGGAAGCGGGTCGCGGTCGTGGGCGGCGGGGCGTCCGCCGTGCAGTTCCTCGGGGCTCTGGCTCCGATCACCGAGACGCTGTGGATGACGCGGAAGCCGCCGGTCTGGCGGACCGACGACTTCACCCCGGAGGCGGGAGCGGCGGCGGTCGCCCTCGTGGAGCAGCGCGTGGCTCAGGGACTGCCTCCGCAGAGCGTCGTGAGCGTCACCGGACTGATGCTGCGGCCCCAGGAGCAGGAGGCCGCACGTCTCGGCGCATACGACGCTCGACGGCCGATGTTCTCGACGATCGAGCCCGATGGCGTCCGCTGGGCGGACGGCTCCTTCGAGCCCGTCGATGTCATCCTCTGGGCGACCGGGTTCCGCCCGGCGATCTCGCACCTCGCCCCGTTGCACCTGCGGAGCGCAGCCGGCGGTATCCAGCTCGACCGAAGCGGCCGGGGCACGACGGCCGTGATCGATCCGCGTATCCAGCTCGTCGGGTACGGGCCGTCGGCGAGCACGATCGGCGCGAACAGAGCGGGACGCGCGGCGGCGCGCGGTGTCCAGCGCTTCCTCTCCACGCAGGCGGGGCCCGCGATGGGCAAGGAGAGGGTCTCCGTGGAAGCAGCGAGCGGGGCGGGCTGAGCACGACGGTTGGCCGGGTGGAGCAGCACACGGGCCCTGACTAATCTGTGAGCATGCTCAAAGCCATCGGGATGGTCGTCTGGTTGGCGCTGTCGGCCGTTCTGCTCATCTGGGTCGGTGAGGGGCTCTTCGGAGTCGATCAACGCCAGTCGCTGTTGTCCTGGACGGGCGACACCCTGATCGTGCCGATCCTCGCCGGGACGTTCTGGGGGCTCCTCCTGACCTTCGGGTCGCTGGCCGGGCCTCGTCGCCGCCTCCGTGTGCGCAGCGGTCGGACGCGGGTCGGAGTCGGCACGATCGTCGAGGTGGGCGCCACAGGCCTCACGGTGAACGACGTGCCCCAGTACGACATCTTCATCCGGGTGAGCCCCGACACCGGCGGCGACTTCGTCGGACAGCTGCGGACGCTCGTCCCGCCGCAGGAACAGGGCATGCTGGGGGCGGGACTACCCCTCCCGGTGCGCTTCGATCCGGAGAACCACGGGAGCGTCGCGATGGCGGACCCGCGAGAGCCGGAGGTGGCGACGGCGCTGCTGGACTGGCGGATCGCGAAAGGCCTGATCGATCCGACCCAGGTGCGTGCGCGGACGACCGGGGAGCAGGTGCCCGCGGCCGTCCTCGCGGTCCGACCGACGGGGAGACGCCGGGAGGGACAGTCCGAGCTCGCGCTGCGCGTGCTCCTCACCCCGGATGGCCGGGAGTCCTGGGAGGCGGACACCACGGTGTTCGTCTACCCGCAGGCGATCGGACGCCTTCAGGTGGGGTCGCCGATCTGGGCGTTCTATCGCCGGGAGGATCCGCGGACCGTGGCGATCACGATCGAGAAGGAGGCGGGGCGCTGATGATGGACACGCTGATCTGGCTCGCGAACTTCCCGGTCCGCAACGGCTACGCGATGGTCTTCGTGGCCGGCTTCTCGATGATGGGTCTGATCGCCCTGGCCTTCCGGCGCCCGGCGGGTCGGGACCGGCTGGCCGCCGTGCGCGCCAGGGAGGGACTTGTCGAGACGGATGGCGGAGACTCCCTGCGCCGGGTGGGCGGGCATCTGCGCGCATGGGCGTTCCGTCTCCTCTTCGCGATCGTCGCGGCCGGGGGAGTGCTCGGCGTCCTCGGTCTCTGCAACGTGCCCGTCACGAGCGCGTACATCCATGCCAACGGCACTGAGGCGACGGCCACCGTGGAGGGGAACTGGGTGTCGTTCACCGCGAGCGACGGCCGACGGTACACGCTGGAGAACCCGTTCTTCGCATCCGCCGCCTACCCCGACGCGAACGCCTCCGTCGGCTGGGGCGGCGCGCCGGTGACGGTCCGCTATCTGCCGGGACATCCGCAGGCGTTCGTCATCGACACCGAGTCCCTGCCCCGGCCCTGAACGGATCCGCCCGGTCCGCCGGGTCTGCTCGCCCCGTCACCCCGCGGGCGCCGGCTGCGAGATCCGCGTCGCGTCCGCGATGAGCGCGCCGATCTTGGTCCCGATACACAGGCTCACGAAGATCAGGGGCGCGGCGGCCAGAGCCTGAGCGTCGAAGGAGGCGAGCGCGACCAGCCCGACGGTGCCTGGGACCAGGAGGAGGAACGCCGGCTGGAAAGACACGGTCGCGGGCACCGCCGAGGCGATGCGCTCCAGGATCCGGGCCGCGAGGAAGAGCAGCGCCGCGGCGATGCCGGTGGCCACCGTGCTGCCCGTGATCGGCGTAAGCAGCATCAACGTCGCGTAGGTCGAGGTCATCACGAGGACGGTCGCGAGCGTCAGCCGGAACCCCGCGCCGAAGCTCAGGCCGATCCCGATGGCGAGCACGACGACGCCGGCCCAGGAGAGCCAGAGCGGCGGCACCGCCTCCCAGCCGCCGTGACCTGTGACCTGCGCCGTCTCGCCGACCAGCGCGGCGGAGTGCGGATCGACGCGTAGTCCCGTCACCGCGGCGCCGGCGAAGATGCCCGCGGCCATGAACGCCAGCATGATGATGCCGTAGACGAGGCGGGAGGCGCCGGCGACGATGTCCGCGGCGGTGAGCTCGAGGAGCGCGTTGGTGATGAGGGCCCCTGGCACGAGGATCGCCACCGGGGCGCACACGGCGAACAGCGGGACGGTCCCGAAATCGAGGGCGGCTGCGACCGCACCGACGGCGACGGTGGAGAGGAACGCCACGACGAACGGGACCACGGCCGCCGCCGCGCGCAGGCGGTCGGTGGCGACGATGACGGCGCTCACGAGCGCGCCGACCAGGAAGGAGAGCAGCACCGCCCACCACGGGCAGCGGAACAGCGTCGCCAGCCCGGCGGAGAGCAGCGCGCCGCCGAGCACGCGCTGGAGACCGGGTGCTCGGCGCCGGATCGCCCTGATGCGATCGATGTGGGCCGGAGCGGTGCGGAGATCCATCCGCCCCGTCTCGAGCCGGCGGGCGAGCCGGCTGGCGTGCGCGGCCTGGCGAAAAGTGAGGGCGGTGCCGACCGTGGTGCCGATCGTGGTCGCCCCGGCGAGGCCGACACGGCTCACGAGCACCTGCTGCGGCAGGACGGCGAAGGTCAGCTCGATCCCGGGGGCGGCGGCAGCGGCGACCTGCTCCAGGGTTCCGCGGACATCGGTGACGGACAGCCCGGCGTCCAGCAGCAGTGCGCCGAGGTCGCCGAGCACGGCATCGGGGGAGCGGGTGGTGGGGGACATCAGGAAAGATCGTAGGGCCTCGCCCGGTCCGCGCAGGAACGTCGGCGCCGGCTCCTAGGCTGGACGGATGCGGAGGATCGGACGGGCGGGCGCCATGCTGCTCGCGATCGTGCTCCCGGCGATCGTCATCGGACCGTGGTCGCCCGCCTCGGCGGACGCCTCCGCGGCGCGGGTCGAGGTCGTCGATGCGGAGGACTCGTCGTTCGCCGAGGAGGCGGCCTCCCGCGTGGCCGCGCTCGACCTGCGGCAGCAGGCGGCCAGCGTCGTGATGGGGCACGTGCCCACGACCGATCCGGTCGTCCTCGCCGCGTCGATGTCCGGCGGGCTCGGCGGCTTCCTCCTGATGGGGGCGAACATCCCGGGCACGGAGGGGGAGCTGCGCCCGATCACCGCCGCGCTGACCGCCGACCCCGGGTTCCCTCCGCTGATCGCCGTCGACGAGGAGGGCGGAGACGTCACCCGGCTTCCCTGGGATCTCCTGCCGGGTGCCGACACGCTCAAGGGCACCGAGCCCGCGGCGGCGGAGGAGGCGTTCGCCGCTCGCGGCTCCCTTCTCGCCCGCGCGGGCATCGGCGTGAACTTCGGGATCGTCGCCGATGTGGCGTCGGGGCCGGGGTCGTTCATCTTCTCGCGCGCGTTCGGGACGACGCCCGCTGCCGCGGCGGAGCGCGTCGACGCGGCGGTCCGGGGCGAGGCGCCGTTCGCGCTCTCGACCCTCAAGCACTTCCCCGGGCACGGCGCGGCCGAGGGGGACTCGCATTCGATGATCCCCCGCACGCCGATGACGCTCGACGAATGGCGCTCCTCCGTGGCGCCCCCGTTCATCGCGGGGATCGAGGCGGGCGCACCGCTCGTGATGCTCGGCCATCTCGCCTACACCGCCGTCGATCCACTGCCCGCCTCCCTGTCGCCCGCGTGGCACACGATCCTCCGGGACGAGCTCGGCTTCGACGGGGTCGTCGTGACGGACGACCTGGGGATGCTGGTCTCCTCCGGGGTCCCGGCCTACGCCGATCCCGTGGCGGACGCGGTGGCGTCGCTCGCCGCCGGCAGCGATCTGGTGCTCATGGTCGTCGGCTCCGACACGGGGACGGCGTCGCGCATTGCGGAGGGGATCGCGGTGGCGGTGGAGAGCGGAGCGCTGCCCGCGGGCCGTCTCGCCGAGGCCGCCACGAGGGTGGCCGAGCTGCGGCTGCGGATGGCGGCGTCCCCGCCCGGCTGGCAGCCCTGTCCGGAATGCCGGCCCGCCGCGTGAGCAGGCCGAACGGCGCGGGCGCGGAGTTTGGCGTCGTGCCCGGCGATCAGGGGACGAGCTCGTCCGCCGGGGCCCCTCGCCAGGCGCGGAGGATGGCGTGGCGGAGGAGGTTCCCCCGGTCGGCGAATCCGCGCTGACGGCGGACGTACTCGGCCTTGCCCTCCGCGGTCTCGATCGGGACGGGGACGACGCCCCAGGCCGAGAGGTCGTAGGGGGCCGCCTCCATGTCCAGGCGGCGGATGTCCCGCGCGAGCTCGAAGGCGTCTAGCAGGAGCTCGCCCGGCACCAGCGGGCCGAGCTTCATCGCCCACTTGTACACGTCCATGCCGGCGTGCAGGCAACCAGGCTGCTCCAACGAGGGCTGGTCCTTTCTGGTCGGCGCGAGTCGATTCCGGGGAACCGCCTCGGGCGTGAAGAACCGGAATGCGTCGAAGTGCGTGCAGCGGAGGTCGTGGGACTCGACGACCTCATCGGTCCCGGCAGGGCCCAGCCGGAGCGGGGCCGGGTGCCGATGCGCGTCCGCGCGGTAGACCATCGCCCACTCGTGCAGACCGAAGCAGCCGAACTGACCGGGACGGGCAGCGGTGCGGGACAGGATCCGTTCGATCAGCGCGGCGAGCTCGGGCTTGTCCGCGGCGAAGGCCGCGGCGTCCGGGACGACGACCCCCGGGTCGGGCCCCGGGGAGTACCACCGCCAGGGGATCCGGTCCGGCGCATCCGCGAGCGCGATCCCGGCGCCGGGGTGCCAGCGGCGGAGCCGCGCCGGACGGTAGGAGTAATAGGTGAAGAGGAAGTCCCACACCGGATGCTGCTCGCCGCGAGCGGCGCGTTCGCGATGGGCCGCGGTGAGCTCGTCGGCACGTCGTTCGTGGGCGGCCGCGCGGGCGCGCCAGTCCTCCGCGGGAAGCGTCGTGCGGATCGAGGGCATGGCGTGCGGCTCCGTCAGCGGATGACCCCGGCCTCGGCGAGCTTCTCCAGGATCCCCGCCCCGTTCTCGGCGCTCACCCAGGGTACGGACCCCTCGGAGTGATCGTCGCCACCGGTCGTCCTGCCTCCGGCGAGGACGGCCTCGGCGGGGAGCAGACGACGGATGGCGACGCCCGCCACCGCGTGCGGATGCTCGGCGAGGAACTGCGAGTAGATGGCCTCGTCGTGCTGCCCGTCGTCTCCGATCAGGAGCCAGCGGACATGAGGGAACTCGGCGGCGAGGCGGCGGAGGTTGGTGAGCTTGTGCTCGCGTCCGCTGCGGAACCAGCGATCGTGCGTCGGGCCCCAGTCGGTGAGCAGGATCGCGCCGGAGGGGAAGAGGTGCCTGGTCAGGAACCGGGTCAGGGTGGGGGCGATGTTCCAGGCGCCGGTCGAGAGGTAGATCATGGGCGAGCCCGGCTGCTCGCGTCGCACCCGTTCGAGGAGGACGGCCATCCCCGGCACGGGGATCCGGGCGTGCTCGTCGACGACGAAGGAGTTCCACGCCGCGATCAGCGGACGGGGCAGCGCGGTCACCATCACCGTGTCGTCGACGTCGGACACGACCCCGAAGGTGACGTCGCCCGGGACGACGAAGACGCGGGCCTCGATGGGCTCCTGGCCCTCGACGGACATCGTGAGGGTCTGCCATCCGGCCGGAAGGTCGGCCTCGATACGGCAGTCGATCACGCCGCCTCGGTCCGCGGTCACATCGTGGACGTGGCCGCCGATCGTGACCTGCACGGTCGAAAAGCTGACCGGGATGCCCACGAAGCTCCGCCACCCGCGGACGCTCGCGAACTCGCCGGTCGCGGTGCGGCGACGGGGCGGGACGATGAGGACCCGCCCGAGGACGCGGACCCATCCGGGCCCGCCGTATCCCGGGAAGGGCAGGACGGTCGCGGTCCGTCCCCGCCTGCGGGCACGCCTCTCGCGCCACGCGTGGAAGCGGTGCTCCAGGCGGGCGAACCAGTGGATCCGTTCGGATCCGTGGCGGGAGGGGGACATCCTCCCCAGTCTTTCACGTCAGGGGATCAGTCGAGGACGCCGGACGCGGTGTCCTCGGCATCGAGGACCATGTGGCGCTCCTCGCGCTTCTCCAGGACCTTCTTCACGACCAGGATCACAATGAGGAACGCGGCGATGACGCCGACGAAGACGTAGCCGGCGAAGTGGACCTGCTGCGAGAGCTCCCGATAGCTGCCGGCGGCGAGCGAGGCGACGCTGACGTACGCGGTCGCCCAGAGGATGCAGGCCGGTGCCGTCCAGGCGAGGAACCGGCGATAGGCGTAGCCGCTCATCCCCACGGTGAGCGGGACCAGCGAGTGCAGCACCGGCAGGAAGCGGGAGAGGAAGATCGCGATGCCGCCGCGACGCTGCAGATAGCGCTCCGAGCGCTCCCAGTTGTGCTCGCCCACTTTCCGCCCGATCCACGAATGACGGATCCGCGGGCCGAGCCACCGGCCCAGCCAGAAGCCGATGCTCTCGCCGATCAGCGCGCCGACCACGACCACGGCGCCGAGGACGACGCCCTCCCACACGGAGCTGACGCCCATCGAGGAGACGATCACGACGGTGTCGCCCGGGACGACGAGTCCGATTAGGATGCTCGTCTCCAGCATGATCGCGATGCCGGCCAGCAGGGTTCGCAGAACGGGGTCGACCGACTGCACGGCGTCCAGGATCCAGAGCAGGATGTCGTCCACGGCTTGAGAATAGGCGCGAGGGCTGTCAGTCGGCTGGGATAACCTGGGATATCCCCGCCTTCCTGGCCGTTCCGTCTTTCGCAGAGATAGGTCGTTCGTTGTCTGAGAACCCGTCGTCCACCGCCTCCTCCGTCGATGAGCCCCTGGCGGCGCACGCGCTTCAGGCCAAGTGGCAGAGGTACTGGGCGGAGAACGCGACGTTCCAGGCGGGCGACGCGACGGACGTGCGCCCCCGGAAGTACGTGCTGGCGATGTTCCCCTATCCGTCCGGCGACCTGCACATGGGCCATGCGGAGAACTATCTCTACTCCGACATCGTCGCCCGCTTCTGGCGTCACCGTGGGCACAACGTCCTGAACCCCATCGGCTGGGACTCGTTCGGACTGCCGGCCGAGAACGCCGCGATCCGCCGAGGGGCCGACCCCCGTGAGTGGACCTACCAGAACATCGCCCAGCAGAAGGCCGGCTTCGAGTCCTACGGGGTCTCCTTCGACTGGAGCCGGGTGCTGCACACCTCGGACCCGGAGTACTACCGCTGGAACCAGTGGCTGTTCCTGAAGCTGCACGAGCGGGGACTGGCGTACCGCAAGAAGAGCCCGGTCAACTGGTGCCCGAACGATCAGACCGTGCTCGCGAACGAGCAGGTCGTCGACGGCCGCTGCGAGCGGTGCGGCGCCGAGGTGGTGAAGAAGAACCTCACGCAGTGGTACTTCCGGATCACCGAGTACGCGGACCGGCTGCTCGACGATCTGAACCAGCTCGAGGGGCGCTGGCCGCACAAGGTGCTGCAGATGCAGCGCAACTGGATCGGCCGTTCGATCGGTGCGGACGTGGACTTCCGCATCGAGGGCAGGGACGCCCCGGTGACGGTCTTCTCGACGCGCCCGGACACGCTGCATGGTGCGACCTTCTTCGTGGTGGCCCCGGACTCCGATCTCGCGGCCGAGCTCGCCGCCGGTGCGCCGGCGGACGTGCGCCAGCGGTTCCAGGACTACCTGACGCAGGTGCAGAAGGCGACCGACATCGACCGGCAGTCCACGGACCGCCCGAAGACCGGTGTGTTCCTGGAGCAGTACGCGATCAACCCCGTCAACGGAGAGAAGCTCCCGATCTGGGCGGCCGACTACGTGCTCGCCGACTACGGACATGGGGCGGTCATGGCCGTGCCCGCGCACGACCAGCGCGACCTCGACTTCGCGCGCGCCTTCGACCTGCCGGTCACGGTCGTCGTCGACACGACGGCTCCGGTGACCGGGGCGATGCCCGTGATCGAGGTGGACGAGGAGGGCGTGCCGATCGACACGGCCGAGGCGTTCGATGACCAGCACCCGTCGAAGACCGGCATCGCCCTCACCGGCGACGGCCGGATGATCAACTCCGGCCCGCTGAACGGGCTCTCCAAGCGGAACGCGATCGCGCGCGCCATCGAGTCCCTGGAGGCAGCGGGGACGGGGCGGGCGGCGAAGAACTATCGCCTGCGCGACTGGCTGATCTCCCGGCAGCGGTTCTGGGGCACGCCGATCCCGATGCTGCACACGACCGACGGCGGCATCGTGCCCGTGCCGGAGGACCAGCTCCCGGTGCGCCTGCCCTCCGTCGAGGGCCTCGACCTCGCCCCGAAGGGGTCCTCTCCGCTCGGCGCCGCCGAGAGCTGGGTCCGCACGGTGGACCCGACGACCGGGGAGCCCGCCCTCCGCGACCCCGACACCATGGACACCTTCGTGGACAGCTCGTGGTACTTCCTGCGCTTCCTCTCCGCGCAGCGCGACGATGTCGCCTTCGACGCGGACGAGGCGCGGCGGTGGGCGCCCGTCGACTCGTACATCGGCGGGGTGGAGCACGCGATCCTGCATCTGCTCTATGCGCGGTTCATCACCAAGGTGCTGTTCGACATGGGGCTGATCGACTTCACGGAGCCGTTCTCGAGCCTGATCAACCAGGGGATGGTCATCCTCGACGGCACCAAGATGTCCAAGAGCAAGGGCAACCTGGTGCTGTTCCAGGAGGAGCTGGACGCGTACGGCGCCGATGCGCTCCGCGTCGCCCTGGCCTTCGCCGGTCCCGTGGAGGACGACAAGGACTGGAACGACGTCTCGACCACCGGAGCCCAGAAGTTCCTCTCCCGTGCGCTGCGCATCGCGCAGGACGTGGCAGCGCCCGTCGGCGTCGTCTTCGACGGCGGTGACGCGGGGCTCCGGCGGACGACCCACCGGCTGCTGGCCGATGCTCCTGGGCTCGTCGAGCAGACGAAGTTCAACGTCCTCGTGGCGCGTCTCATGGAGCTGGTGAACGCGGTGCGCAAGACGATCGACGGCGGCGCCGGCGCCGCCGATCCCGCGGTCAGGGAGGCGGCGGAGACGGTTGCGGTGATGCTCGACCTCATCGCGCCGCACACCGCGGAGGAGATGTGGGAGATCCTCGGCCACGAGCCGTCGGTCGGCCTGGTCTCCTGGCGGCAGGCGGACCCCGTGCTCCTCGTCGAGGACACCGTCACCACGGCGGTCCAGGTCAACGGCAAGGTCCGGGCAACCCTCGAGGTGCCCGCCCGCATCGGCGAGGCCGAGCTCGAGGCGCTCGCGCGTGCCGACGAGAAGGTCCAACGCGCGCTCGCGGACAAGGAGATCATCCGGGTCATCGTGCGTGCGCCGAAGATCGTGAGCTTCGCCGTCAAGGGCTGAGCGGTCCTGGCGATCGGATGGCTGGGGGGCTGAGGAGGCAGGGCGGACGTCTTGCGAACGCGTCCCGCCGCGTCCTCGCGGCCCTGGGCGTGTGCATCGCCGCTGCGGCGCTGACCGTCGTCATGCTCGGTCAGCTGGCGGCGACGGTCGACACCCGCAGCTCGATCGGTCAGCTCTGGCAGGGGCATCAGGAGGAGCTCGGCTCCGCGCGGAGCGCCCAGGACTGCGGCCGCGGGGTGTGCACGCAGAGCTTCCAGCACGGATCGGTCTACTGGTCGCGCGCCACCGGCGCCCAGATCGTCCGCGACGACGGCATCGGAGAGACGTTCGGCGTGCTCGGCGCGGTCGAGGCGATGGGACTGCCGCGGGCGGCCGAGCAGGGGGAGGCGGGCGCGCGCTGGCAGGAGTTCCAGCGCGGCGGGATCTTCGCAAGGCACGACGAGGCCGTCGCGGTGCGCGACCGGATGTGGATCGGCTGGCTGCGCAACCGCAGCGATCGCGGGGGTCTCGGCTTCCCGCTCTCCGCGGAGGACCGCGACGACCGAGGCACACGACGGCAGGCGTTCGAGGAGGGGACGATGTACGTCCGGAACGGATCCGCGCTCGCGGTCCGTTCCGAGATCGCCGACGCCTATCGGGACGCCGGCGCCGGTGACGGGGCTCTCGGCTATCCGATCGCCGAGGATCGCGCCGCCGGCGACGGGCGCGTGCAGCGTTTCCAGGGCGGAGCGATCTGGTGGTCGCCGGCCACGGGCGCGGTCGTGGTCCGGGACGGGATCCTCGCCGCCTACGCCGCTCGGGGCGCGGAGGGCGGGGAGCTCGGCTTCCCGATCGAGGAGGCGTCGCCGGTGAGCGGCGGCGTGCGGCAGTCCTTCCAGAACGGTGTGCTCTATCGCGCCGATGGGGACGGCAGCGTCCATGCCGCCAGCGGCGACGTCCAGACGAGATACGCCGAGCTGGGCGGTGCGGACGGCGAGCTCGGCCTGCCGGTCGGCGACAGGACCGCGATCCTGGACGGCTGGTATCAGACCTTCTCCGGCGGGGTGCTGGTCACCTCGCCCGCCGGGGGCACCTGGGCGGTGCCGCCCAAGGCGTTCGAGGCGTTCGCGGCGTTGCCCGCACGGTTCGGGTGGCCCGTGAGAGACCTGTGGTCCGATGCGCGCGGAGCCCACACGGCGTTCGAGCGGGTGGAGACCATCGAGCGGGACGGGGTCCTCTACAGCGCGGAGCCGGTCGACGCCTCGACGGCGATCCTCCTCTGCGACTCCCAATGCGACGGGAACTCCTGGGTGGAGCAGGGTGTGCACGGGAACGGCTTCGGCACGATCGTCGAGCGCGCGTACGGCGGTGGCGGCTACGCGGCCGTGTCGGGATCGCTCGGAACGAGCGTCACCGACGGCGTCGCCTCGCATCGGGTGCTGCTGCCCGAGGGGCATCCGGGCCTGGTGGTGATCACGCTCGGTGGGAACGACGCGTCGCAGCGTCGGTCGCCTGACGCCGTCCTGGACGGGATGCGGCGGCTCGTCGACCTGGTCCGCCAGGCCTACCCGGACACGACGATCGTCATCGACGGAGTGATGAGCCGTCGTGACGCCGGTCATGAGCGGCGCCGGGGCATGGAGGACATCGTGCTCGCGGAGGCGGGCCGACTGGGCTGCCGCACGATCTCGGTGGCCGGCTGGATCAGCGACTACGGAGCGGCGCAGAAGGACGATGTGCATCTCTCGCAAGCGGGACACGACCGTCTCGCGGGACCGTACACCGAGGCGCTGCGAGCGGCGCTGGCCGGCGGCTGAGGCCTCCGGCACCCCACCCGGCGCGTGTCGGCCTGTCGGTCAGTGGGCGGTCGCGATGCCGATGGCGTCGTGGACGATGACGGCGGCGGCACGCGCGCCGGCGCCGGCCGCGACGATGAGCTGCTGCGGGCCCGGAGCCGCGGCATCCCCCGCCGCGTACAGCCCGGGGACGTCGGTGCGTCCCGAGTGGTCGGTGACGAGGTGCCCTGCGGCGTCGACCGAGGGCATGAAGCCGCTGAGGAACGACAGGTCCGTCTGCCAGGCCGGTCGGACGAATCCGCCGTCGACAGCGAGGGAGGCGCCGTCGGCGAGCCGGATCGCCTCGAGCCTCCCGCGCTCACCGACGAGCTCGACGATCCGCGATCGGCGGACGCTCACACCGGCGGACGCCAGCTCGGCCTCCTCCGCGGTGGTGATCACGTCGGCCCCGTGGGTGAACACCGTCAGGTGTCCGGTCCACCGCAGGATGAGACGGGCGCGGTCCGCGAGGTCTGACGACTCGCCGATGAGGGCGAGCTGGCGCCCACGGAGCTCCCAGGCATCGCAGGCGGCGCAGCTGAACAGGCTCATCCCGTAGAAGCCGCGGAGGTTCGGCACATCGGGGAGGGATTCGTGGAGGCCGGTCGTCACCAGGACCGAGCGTGCGGAGACGACCTCCGTGGGGACGGCCCTGCCGATGCCGGCCGTGAACCCGTCGTCGGACCTCCGGAGCGACCCGACACGCATCCGGGAGCGCAGCTCGACGTTCGGGTAGGTGCCGAGCTCGGCGCGCGCGAGGCGGCGCAGCTCGTGCGGCGGCACGCCGTCGCGGGTGAGGAAGCCGTGGGAGTTCAGCGTCGCGGCGTTGCGGGGGCGGTCGGCGTCCACGACGAGCACGCGCATCAGCGAGCGTCCGAGGTTCAGTGCGGCGGAGAGCCCGGCGGGGCCTCCGCCGATGACGAGCACGTCGTACGGGTCCGGCTCAGTCATCGGCGCCGTCCGCCGCGGGGACCTCGGCGATCACCGGGTGGTCGAATGCGTAGGCGCCGACCTTGGCGGCGCCGCCGGGTGAGCCGATCTCTTCGAAGAACTCGACGTTGGCCTTGTAGTAGTCCTGCCATTCGTCGGGGAGGTCGTCTTCGTAGTAGATGGCCTCGACGGGGCAGACGGGTTCGCAGGCGCCGCAGTCGACGCATTCGTCGGGATGGATGTAGAGCGACCGCTCGCCCTCGTAGATGCAGTCCACGGGGCACTCATCGATGCAGGCACGATCCTTCACATCGACACACGGAAGAGCGATCACATACGTCATCGGAGGAGACCCCCGTGACGCGACGCCGCGACGGACGGGAAGGGACGGGAGGAGGACATGGCGAGGAGCGCCTTTCGGTGGGCGGGCTCAGCGGGAACGGAGGGCGAGCGTGCGCTCGATGACCCGGACGAGTCCGGTGTCGACGGCAAGGCCGGCATCGATCGCGTCCGCCCAGCGGCGCGGGGCGACGGCATCCGCCGGCGGCGCAGCGGGCTGTGCGATCTCGTCCGCGGAGTCGGGGCTCAGCGAGACGACGTCGCCGACGACGATCACCGCGGGCGAGCGCACCCGGCGGACCGCGGCGAGATGGGCGATCGTGCCGAGCGTGCCTATGGTGACCCGTTGGTCCTCGCCGAAGCCGTCCTCGATGATCGCGACCGGGCAGTCCGCGCCGCGGAGGCCGTCGGCGAGGATCTGCGCGGAGTGCCCGAGCGTGCTCACGCCCATCAGCAGCACCACCGTGTGGTCGGATCCGCCGGGAATGCGGTCGATCTGCTCGTGGGCGCTGACCACGGTGAAGGAACGGGCGACGCCGCGATGCGTGAGGGGGATGCCGGCGACGGCGGGCACCGAGACGGCGCTGGTGACGCCGGGGACGACCTCGACGGACACCCCGGCTGCCTCGCAGAACAGCTGCTCCTCGCGACCGCGGCCGAACACGAACGGGTCTCCGCCCTTGAGGCGGACGACACGGCGCCCCTGGCGGGCGAGGCGGACCAGCAGGTCGTTGATCCCGTCCTGCGGCACCGGATGGTGGCCGGGGAGCTTGCCGACGTCGATCACCTCGGCGTCGATGCGGACGCCCTCGGCGGCCAGCTGCTCGAGCACGGCGCGTGCGCCGAGCCGATCGGCGACGATCACGTGCGCCTCCTGCAGCGCCCGCAGGCCGCGCAGGGTGAGCAGGCCCGCGTCCCCCGGGCCCGCACCGACGAGCGTCACCTCCCCGCTCACGCCGCTGCTCCGAGCGTGAGACCACGGCGGCGCAGCATCCGCCGTTCCAGCGGCCCGAAGAGCACGAGCTCGATCAGGATGCCGATGGCGAGGATGAGCAGGATGGCACCCAGCACGCCGGCGAGATCCGCGAGCTCGCGAGACTGCTGCAGCATCGAGCCGAGGCCGAAGCCGATCGAGCCACCCATCGCGATGATCTCGGCGGCCATCAGCGATCGCCAGGAGAAGGCCCAGCCCTGCCTGAGGCCCGCGATGTATCCGGGGAGGGCGGCCGGAAGGACCACGGCGCGGGCGAGCTGCCAGCGGCTCGCACCGAGCACGGTGCCCACCCTGCGCAGCTGAGGGGGCACCTGATCGATGCCGGACAGCAGCCCGTTCACGATCGAGGGGATGGCGCCCATCAGGATCACGAAGTAGACGGTGGCGTCGGAGAGCCCGAACCAGATGATCGCGGCGGGCACCCAGGCGACCGACGGCAGCACCTGCAGGCCCGAGATGAGGGGCCCCGCGGCACGCCGCAGCGGCCTCCACTCGGCGAGGAGCAGCGCGACCGGCGTGCCGACGACGATCGCGACGACGAAGCCGATGACGCCGCGTTCGAGGCTCGTGAGGACCGCCTCCTGAAGGCGGCCGGACGTCCACGCATCCCCGAGGGCGACGGCGACCTGGAGCGGACTCGGGGCCTTGTCCGGACGAGGGCTCGCGATGACGATGTAGGCCTGCCAGGCCGCGAGCAGGACAAGCAGGAGCAGGATCGGCGGGAGGGCCTTCGCCAGGGTGCCCCGCCAACGGGCACCGCCCGCGTCGGTGTCGGACTGCAGCCGGTCCAGGCCGGCGGAGAGCGTGCGCAGCTCGTCGAGCTCTGTCGGCGCGGGGGTCTCAGGTGGTGCGATCTCAGGCGGCATTGCGGCGGATCTCCTTCCTGAGCTCGGCGGTGATCTCCGTGGCGAGCGCGGCGACCTCGGGGGACTCGATGCGCCGGCCCGAGGTCGCGGCGATGCGCCATTCCCCGGCCACGCGGCCGGGGCGGCTGGAGAGCAGGACGACTCGCTGTCCGAGACGCGCGGCCTCCCGCACGTTGTGGGTCACGAACACGATCGTGCGCCCGGTGGTGCGCCAGACGCGTTCGAGCTCCTCGTGGAGCAGATCGCGGGTGATCGCATCGAGGGCCGCGAACGGCTCGTCCATGAGCAGCACCGAGCGGTCCTGGGCGAGGGCGCGAGCGAGCGCCACCCGCTGACGCATGCCTCCGGAGAGCTCGTGCGGGCGCTTCTCCGCGGCCTCCGACAGGTTCACCGTGCCGAGCAGGCGTTCCGCCTCCTCCCGGCGGGCTCTGCGGGGGACGCCGCGCAGCTGCAGCGCGAGCTCGACGTTCCTGCGGGCGGTGAGCCACGGCATCAGCGCGGAGTCCTGGAACATGACGGCCGCGCCGCCCGCCGGGGTGACGATCTCCCCGGCGGTGACCGGCTCGAGGCGTGCGATGAGGTTCAGCAGCGTCGACTTGCCGCATCCGGAGGCGCCCAGCAGGCACACGAACTCGCCGGGGGCGATGTCGAGCGAGACGTCCTCGAGCACGATGGGACCGGCGCCGTAGCGTTTCGTGACGTGGGAGATGCGCACGGCGGGCACGGGGGCCGGTGCCGGAGCGGCCAGCGGGGCGACGCTGTCGAAGCTCGGCGTCAGCCGGGCGCCCGTCGCCTCCGCCGGCGCGATCCTCTCCGTGGACGCGCTCATCACTCCTCCCCGAGACCGGCGGCGGAGACGGGGTCCTTTCCGCCCTTCTCGAGCAGCGCGTTCAGGGCGCGCAGGTCGAACAGCCCGTCGATCGAGCCCTCCTTCTGCGTGCCCGCGGCGCGTCCGTTCTCGACGAGCGTCCTGAACGTCGCCGCATCCGGATCGACGGTGAACGTCACGTTCTCCAGGGCCCGTGCGAGCACGTCGTCGGAGAGCCTCTTTCCGGTGGCCTCCTCCAGCTTCGCGTTGATGACGGCGGGCGCCTCGGACGCGTGCGCATCGAGCCAGGCCACCGAGGCGATGTGGCCTTCGAGCAGCTCGCGGACGGCGTCCGGGTGCTTCTCGGCGAACTCCGCGCGGACGAGGAGGACGGTGGTCGGGAAGGCGCCGTCCGGCCACAGATCCGCCTCGTTCACGAGCACGTGCGCTCCGGCGTCGACGACCAGTCGCGAGACCCAGGGCTCCGGCAGCCAGGCACCGTCGAGCTGCCCGTCCTGGAAGAGGGTGAGCGTCTGCGCGTTCTCGGTGGGGGTCACCGTCACGTCGCCGCCGTGGGACGTCGAGGTCTGGAACCCCTCCTTCGCGAGCCAGCTGCGCAGTGCCACATCCTGCGTGTTGCCCAGCTGGGGCGTCGCGATGGTGGCGCCCTTGAGGTCCGACGGGGTGTCGATGCCGTCGCGGACCACCAGCGCGGCGCCGCCCGAGGTGGCACCGGCGATGATGTGCGCCGAGGCGCCGCCGGACTGGATGAATGTGTTGATCGACGGGTTCGGTCCGATGTAGGTCGCGTCGATCGCGCCGGCGGAGAGCGCCTCGATCGCCGCCGGACCGGCGTTGAAGACCTCGGTCTTCACCGGGACGTCGCCGAGGGCGTCCTGGAACAGTCCCTCGGCGAGCCCGACCAGCGCCGGCGCATGCGTGACGTTGGCGAAGTAGCCCAGACGCACCTCGTCGAGGGGCTCGCTCGTGCCCGCGGCTCCCTCGGTCGCGGCCGCGGGCGCGCAACCGGCCAGCATCGCCGCCGTGAGTCCCAGAGCAGTGAGTGTCGTGACGGTACGGGTGATGATCTTCACGGTTCGCCTCCTTAGCGTTCGGTGCTGCGACAGGTGGTGCAGGTCGGGTCGGGGTGGGGTCAGGGCTCGTCGATGACCGTCGCCGCGGCGAGCGTCGCGCCGTCGGCGGGGTGGATCAGCAGCAGTGAGCCGCCGGCGCGGTCCAGGGCGTACGGCTCCAGCGGCAGATCCACGGCGAAGCGGAGACGGACGCGCCCGATCTCGTTCACGCGCAGGACCGACGCGTCCTCGTGCGACAGCGTCTCCAGCTCGCGGCGCGAGAGCACCGCGAGGATCCGGGCCTGCACGGTCGCGGTCGCGTGCTTGACGAGGACTCTGTCGCCCGCGGCGACCTCGCGCGGGTCGAGCTGGAACAGCTCGACCACGGCCTCCCGTCGCCCGGCCGGGGCGGTGCCCGCGGCGGTGATGAGCGCTCCACGTGCGGCATCCAGCTCGTCGGAGAGCGTCAGAGCCACGGATTGCGGTGCCGCGGCGTTGTCCGCCTCGACTCCGGCGACGCGGATGCCGGTGACGGTCGTTCCGTGTCCGCCGGGGAACACCTCGACGCGGTCGCCGACCCGCACGGAGCCGGTCGATATGCGGCCGGCGAGTCCGCGGTAGTCGCGGTACTGCTCGGCCTGCTCGTCGGGGATGGCCGGGGAGAGCCCGCCCTGCGGGCGGATGACGAGCTGCACGGGGAGACGGAAGGGGGCCGTCGTCCGCTCCGCGTCGAACGTACTCGGCAACGTCTCGAGCAGATCGATCAGCGTCGGCCCGCCATACCAGTCGGTGTGCGTGGAGCGGTCGACGATGTTGTCGCCGTCCAGCGCGGACACCGGCAGGACGTGGATGCGATGCAGGCCCAGCTGATCGGCGACCCGCGCCGCCTCGAGCTCGATCTCGATGAACCGGCTCTCGTCGTAGCCGATCAGGTCGATCTTGTTCACCGCGATGACCACGTGCTCGACCCGCAGCAGCGACACCACGGCGAGGTGCCGGCGGGTCTGCTCGACGATGCCTTTGCGGGCATCGACCAGCACGACGACGGCGTCGGCGGTCGCGGAGCCCGTGACCATGTTGCGGGTGTACTGCACATGGCCCGGGCAGTCGGCGAGGATGAAGCTGCGCCGGTCGGTCGCGAAGTAGCGGTACGCGACGTCGATCGTGATGCCCTGCTCGCGCTCGGCCCGCAGGCCGTCGGTGAGGAGGGCGAAGTCGAAGTCGCCGTGCGCGAAGCCGCGCAGACGGGAGGTCGCCGCGACCTGTTCGAGCTGGTCGGCGAGGATCGCCTTCGCATCGTGCAGGAGCCTGCCGACGAGGGTCGACTTGCCGTCGTCGACGGATCCCGCCGTCGCGAAACGGAACAGGGTCTTCGTCGGCCTCTCGCCGCGCTCCGCCGGCTCGACGGTCGTCGGGGTGGTGAGCTCGCTCATCAGAAGTACCCGTCCTTCTTCCGGTCCTCCATGGCGGCCTCGCTGATACGGTCGTCGGCCCTGGTCGCTCCGCGTTCGGTGAGGGTGGAACGGGCGACCTCGGCTACGACGGACGCGGTGTCCGCGGCATCCGACTCCACCGCCCCCGTGCAGCTCATGTCGCCGACGGTCCGGTACCGGACCACCCGACGCTCGACCTCCTCGCCGGCGTGGGGCAGGGAGAAGTCGCCGACGGCCCACCACATCCCGTCGCGGCGGAAGACCTCACGCTCGTGCGCGTAGTACAGCGGCGGCAGTCCGATGCCCTCGCGCTCGATGTAGCTCCACACGTCGAGCTCGGTCCAGTTGGAGATCGGGAACGCGCGCACGTGCTGGCCGGGGAGGTGGCGGCCGTTGTACAGGCTCCACAGCTCCGGGCGCTGATTGCGCGGATCCCACTGCCCGAACTCGTCACGGAGCGAGATGATCCGCTCCTTCGCGCGGGCCTTGTCCTCGTCCCGGCGCGCGCCCCCGAACACCGCATCATGCCGCCCCGTGGCGATCGCGTCGAGCAGCGGCTGCGTCTGGAGGACGTTACGGGTGCCGTCGGGACGCTCGGCCAGCCGGCCGTCGTCGAGGTAGTCCTGCACCCGTGCCACCTCCAGGCCGATCCCGAGGCGCGCCACGGTCTCGTCACGGAACCGGATCACCTCCGGGAAGTTGTGACCGGTGTCGACGTGCAGCACCGGGAACGGCACCGCGCCCGGCGCGAACGCCTTCGCCGCGAGATGCAGCACGACAACGGAGTCCTTGCCGCCGGAGAACAGCAGCACCGGCCGCTCGAACTCCGCGACGACCTCGCGGATGATGTGGATCCCCTCGGCCTCGAGCTGGTCGAGGGCGGAGAGGGCGGTCGCCGGCGACGTCACGATCGTGCTCATAGGTGGAGTCCGCATTCTGTCTTGGCGAGTCCGGCCCACCGGCCGGACCGCGGGTCGTCACCGGCGGCGACCGGTCGGGTGCAGGGCGCGCAGCCGATCGAGGGGTAGCCGTTCGCGATCAGGGGGTTCACCGGCACGGCGTGCACGGTGGCATAGTCGATGAGGTCGTCGAAGCTCCATGCGGCCACCGGGTTGACCTTGACGAGCCCGTTGCGCTCGTCCCAGACGATCAGAGGCGTCTCCGCTCGGGTCGGTGCCTCCTCGCGGCGCACGCCGGTGAACCACACCTCGTATTCGCCGAGGGAGCGCTGCAGAGGCTCGACCTTGCGGCGCGCGCAGCACAGGCCGGGGTCGCGGGCGAAGAGGTCCTTCCCGAACTCTGCGTCCTGCTCCCGCACCGTCTGCTCCGGCCTCACATCGACGATGCGCACGTCCAGCTCGCGCTCGACCTCGTTGCGCGTGAACGTCGTCTCGGCGAAGTGGTAGCCGGTGTCGAGGAACAGCACGTCGACGCCGGGGAGGCTCTGCGCGACCAGGTGCGGCAGCGCCGCGTCCGCCATGGAGCAGGCGACGGCCGCCTGCGCGACGGCGAAGTTCTCACCGACCCAGGCCACGACCTCCGCGGGGGTGGCCTCGTGCTCCCGGCGGCTGCGCAGCTCGGCCGCACCGCGCTCGGCGATCGCCCGCAGCTCCTCCGCCGAGCGGCGGGCGGGCCGCGCGGAGCGGATGGCGACGGACGTGCTCACAGCAGTGCCTCCTCATCGGCCCGGTGCGCCCACTGCGCGAAGCCCTCCGCCTCCTCGCGATCGGTCAGATAGCGGCGGATGACGCGCTCGGTGTAGTCGGCGATGCCGTCGGCGGGGACCTTGAGCCCGCGGACGGTACGGCCGAGGCCCGCCTCCTCGCGATCGGGCCCGGCAAGACCCCCGCCGAGATGCACCTGATAGCCGGGCACCTGCTCGCCGTCGATCGAGACCAGCTGGCCCTTGAGGCCGATGTCCGCCGTCTGGATGCGGGCGCAGGAGTTCGGGCATCCGTTCACGTGCAGGGTGATCGGGCGCCCGATCTCCGGCTCCAGCGCGCCGAGGCGGTCCTCCAGCTGGTGGATGGCCTGCGCGGCGTTGGCCTTGGTCTCGACGATCGCGAGCTTGCAGTACTCGATGCCGGTGCAGGCGATGGTGCCGCGGCGGAACAGGCTCGGCCTGGCCGAGAGGCCGATCGCGTCGAGACCCGTGATGAGGTTCTCCACCTCGGTCCCTGGCACGTCGAGCACGAGCAGCTTCTGATACGGCGTCGTGCGGACGCGCCGGGATCCGTGGGCCTCGGCCAGATCGGCGAGAGCGGTCAGTGTGCCGCCCGAGACGCGCCCGACGAGGGCTGCGGCGCCCACGTAGAAACGGCCGTCCTTCTGCGCGTGCACGCCGACGTGGTCGCCGAGGCCTGTTGGCTTGGGGGCTGCGGGTCCGTCGGGCAGAGGCTCGCTCAGGTACTCCGTCTCCAGCACCTCGCGGAACCGCTCCACGCCCCAGTCGGCGAGGAGGAACTTCAGGCGTGCCTTGTTGCGGAGGCGTCGATAGCCGTAGTCACGGAAGATCCGGGTGATCCCGTGCCAGACCTCGGCGACGCGCTCCGGCGCCACAAAGGTGCCCAGGCGCTCGCCGAGGCGCGGCACGACGGAGAGGGCGCCGCCGACCCAGAGGTCGTAGCCGATGCCCAGCTCGGGGTGCTCGACGGCGACGAACGCGCAGTCGTTGATCTCGTGGACCACGTCCTGGCTCGGGTGCCCGGTGATCGCGGTCTTGTACTTGCGGGGCAGGTTTGCGAGGGTCGGGTCGCCGATGAAGCGCTCCGCGATCTCCCGGATCTGCGGGGTCGGGTCGATGATCTCGTCGGCGGCGATGCCGGCGACGGGGGAGCCGAGGATCACGCGGGGAACGTCGCCGCAAGCCTCCGTCGTGCTGAGCCCGGCCTCTTCGAGCCGGCGCCAGATCTCGGGGACGTCCTCGATCCGCACCCAGTGCAGCTGCACGTTCTGACGGTCCGTGAGGTCGGCGCTGTCCCGGGCGAACTCGGTCGAGATCCCGCCGATCACGCGCAGCTGGCGGGTGGTGAGCTGGCCGCCGTCGATGCGGACGCGCAGCATGAAGTACTCGTCCTCGAGCTCGTGCGGCTCGAGCTGTGCGGTGCGGCCGCCGTCGATCCCTGGCTTGCGCTGCGTGTATAGGCCCCACCAGCGGAAGCGGCCATGCAGGTCCGTCGGATCGATCGAGGCGAAGCCGCCGTGCGCATAGACGGTCTCGATCCGCTCGCGCACGTTCAGTCCGCCGTCGGCGAGCTTGAACTCCTCGTTCGCGTTCAGGGGCTCGCTGCCGTCGACCGCCCATTGACCGTGGGGCTTCGTGGGCGCCCGATGGGTGCGCGTGCGGGCACCACGGCTCTGCGCTGGATGCGTGTCTGTCATCTGAGCTGCTCCCTAGGACGGCTTCGCCTCAACCTAGGGTTCTTGGACAGCGGGCAAGAAGTGTGACGACATCTGGCGTCAGCCGGCGTCACACGGCGTCATATGGCCGAGGGATCGGCGCTCCGCTCTGGTGCGACGCGGCGATGTGTGCCTGCGGGTCAGCCCATTCGCATCACGGCGTCCTCGTAGCGCGCGACGATGAGGTCGACGAGCTCCCGAGGCACCGGTCCGCCGTCCAGCAGCGGGAGGGCGATGGTGCGATCGTGGGCCTGGCGCGCGGCCAGGTCGAAGAAGTAGCCGCAGGCGAGCAGGTAGGTGGCGACGACGGCCTCGGGGTCCGTGGCAAGGGCCGTAGGCAGGTCGGGGCGGCGGGCGGCGAGATAGGCGGGGGAGACGGGGCGGCTGAGCCGCTCCTGGAGGAGCGCTGCCATGTCCTCGGCGTCCGCAGACGAGCGCGGATCGCGGGAGCCGGCCACGGCCAGGATCACCGGGCCTGCGAGGACCGGTGGCAGGCGTTCTGCGAGCACCTCGGCGAGGCGGGCATCGGGGCCCATCGTGTCGGCGACGACCGCGTCCGGTCGTTCCCTGGCGCTTCCATGCAGATCATGATGGACGTGGAAGCCGCTGGAGAGCAGCAGGGGGACGATCACGACGGGGCCAGCGATCGTCGGCAGCTCATCGCGGACGTCCGGCTGCTGCACATCGACGAAGGCGGCACGGACATCGACGTCGGGAAGCGCGGCGGCGATCCGATCGACGAACCGGGCGATCGCGTGCGCGCCGTCGACGTCCGACGTGCCGTGCGAGACGGCGAGCAGCGTGGGTCGGGGCATGGATGCGACTCTAGGCCGTACGGACGAACTCCTCGGCGGCGAGGACCAGCGCGTCGTCCGGCCGGATCCCGGTGTAGAGCACGAACTGCTCCAGGGCTTGGATCGTCGCCACTTCCGCCCCGCTGATGACGGTCTTGCCCCGAGCCCGTCCGGCGGCGACGAGCGGTGTCTCTGCGGGGAGGGCGACGACGTCGAACACGACCGATGCCGCATCGATCGTCGGCAGCGGGAAGGAGAGCTCATCGGCGTCCGGCCCGCCAGCCATGCCGACGGGCGTGACGTTCACGAGGACGTCGGCGGTGGCATCGCCGGGCTCGGGGCGCCAGGAGAAGCCGTAGAGCTCGGCCAGTCCGCGACCGGTGGCCTCGTTCCGGGCGACGATGGTCAGGTTCCGGAAGCCGGCGTCGCGGAATGCCGCGGCCGTCGCCTTCGCCATGCCTCCGGACCCTCGCAGGAGCACGGTCGCGGCCCGGTCGATCGATGCCCTCTCGATCAACCGGGCGATCGCGGTGTAGTCGGTGTTGTAGGCGGTGAGGACGCCGTCGTCGTTGACGATCGTGTTCACCGAGTCGATCGCCGACGCGGACGGATCCATCCGGTCGACGAGGGCGATGACCTCCTCCTTGTACGGCATCGAGACCGCGCAGCCGCGGATGCCGAGCCCGCGGACGCCGGAGACGGCCTGCGTCAGATCGGTCGGTGCGAAGGCCTTGTAGATCCAGTTGAGGCCGAGCGCCTCGTAGAGGAAGTTGTGGAATCGCGTTCCGTTGTTGCTCGGCCGCGCCGAGAGCGAGATGCAGAGCGTCATGTCCTTGTTCAGAATCGGCACCGCTCAAGGCTACTGACTCGACGTCCTGCACAGGCGACGCCTTCGTCGGGTTGTCCGCGGACCGCGGCGGACGCCCCCGTGTCGCGGCCCACGCCTCCTAACCTCGGGACATGCCCCCTCCCTCGGACGATCCATCCGACGCGGTGCCCCTCATCGACACTGCGCCCCTCATCGGCACCGGTGTCGTGCGGCCCCGGTGGAAGCTGGGAATCGGTGCGGCGATCGTGCTCGCACTCGTCGTCCTGTCGGTCGTCGTCGGTGTCGGGCTCTGGCGAGGGCAGGTCGGGGGCGTCGAGGACATCCCTCTCGGCGGGGCGTCTGCGACGCCGTCGCCGAGGGCAACCGGGTCGGCGGGGGAGGTCTACGTCCACGTGCTCGGCGAGGTGGCCCGCCCCGGGCTGTACGGCCTGGACGATGGTGCCAGGGTCGCCGAGGCGTTGGCGGCGGCCGGAGGGAGCACGGCCACGGCCGACCTGCGCAGCGTGAACCTCGCCAGGGTGATCGCCGATGGCGAGCAGATCGTCGTCGCGGCGGCCGGGGCCGGCCCGGCGCCTCCGTCCGGCTCCGCTGTCTCCTCCGCCGTCGGGGGCGGGAGTGAGGGCGCGCCGGTCGATCTGAACACCGCGGACTCCGCCGCGCTGGAGAGCCTGCCGCGGATCGGGCCGGCTCTGGCGGCGCGCATCATCGAATGGCGTGAGAAGAACGGCAGGTTCACGGCGGTGGACGATCTGCTCGCCGTCCCCGGCATCGGCGAGAAGCTGCTCGCGGGGATCCGAGACCGGGTTCGCGTGTGATCGGAAGGCTCTGACGGCATGCCGGATTCACGCGTGGTTCGTCTTTCGTCCACCACGGTTCGCCTTTCGTCCATCTTGTGGCGTATTTCCTGCTGTCCAGGGGTTTGTGGAAGACACGACACAACGAAGGGAACCCGACTCGACTACGATGCAGAGGGGGCGTTGCAGGGCGAAGCCGTGCCGCCCGAGGAGACATCCGGGGGGATCATGCTCAAGCGAATTTCGGGCCTCATCGTCGTGCTCACGGCGGTGGGGATCGGCGTCACGGGGTGCGGGACGCCGGCGGAGCCGACCCTGCAGCGCACATACAAGCCGCTCTCGCTGCAGGAGCTCCGCGAGGCGAAAGCGGAGGAGCGCGCGGCGGCGGAGGAGAAGCGTCGCGCGGACGCCGGACTGATCGTCCAGCCGGGCTCGGCGACGTGCACCTTCAACAACGTCCCCGAAGGTGCGACGGACGGCGCCGTGACCACGCTCGGCCATCTCGACACCGCGCAGGTCCAGGAGACGGCGGACGCCTATGTCGTCACCTTCACGGGTGACTTCTTCGATCGGTCGACCCGCCTGACCTCCGACAGCATCTTGACGCTGAGCGTCGCCTTCGACGGGCCGGAGGGCGCGGGCACCAGGACGCTGACGACGCTCTACTACGAGGGGGATCTGTCCTTCACCGGCGCTCACGGCGACGCGGGGAGCAAGGAGGAGCCGTTGCGGACCGATGCCTCCCTGAGGAACGGGAAGTTCACGGCCACCTATCCGAAGTCCAGCGCCAACCTCGCGGGCTTCACGCCCACGACCTGGGAGCCCTCCGTCAGCGTCATGGGCGCGCCGTCTTCCGACGGCGCCGGGCATCCGCTCCAGTTCTTCCGATGCGGAGACGGCCAGAGCTGGGAATGGCTGCCGGCAGCCGGCGCGACGGGGTAGCGCCGCAGGCGCCCCGCGTCGGCCGGCTGTCCAGGTCAGGCGGCGCCCCAGAAGCGGTCCTCCCCGTCCTGGTCCTCGCTGATCAGCCAGACCTCCGCGATGCGGTCGCCCCGGATCAGGAAGACATCGACGCCGTGCTGGGCGAGGTCGGGATGCCCCTCACGACGGGCGGTGAACCGCACCGTCATGGACACCAGCTCGCCGCTCGCCGTGACCGACTCGGGCTCGAGCGCGAACGTGCCGGCGCTCAGCGCCATGAACCGCCCGAGATGGGCGATGATCGCCGCAGGTCCCACGTGCGCGCCGGACAGCTGGTTCCGGCCCGGCTGATGCCACACGGCGTCAGCCGCGAACGTCGCCGCGAGCGCGTCCATGTCCCCAGCGGCCATCGCCGCGCCGTACCGTTCCACCACATCGATCGCCGACATGTGCGCTCCTCTATCCTCGGTAGTCTGGCGTCTCGAACGAGCGCCGAGTCCAGCATGTCGGCGAGGGGGCGGTTACTTCATCGTGACCAGACGCCGTGACCCCGGGAGGGACGCTGTGACAGAGAAAGACACTGTGACCGAGGTGGGCGCTGTGACCGAGGTGAGCGCTGCGGCCGGGGAGGGCGCTGCGGCCGGGGAGGATGGGCGGGCGACCGCTCAGTGGACGGTGTTCTCCGCGAGCTGCCCGTCGCGGGCCTCGCTCGCCCGCATCGCCAACAAATGGACGGCCATGATCGTCGTGCTGCTGGATGCGGAGCCGATGCGGTTCGGCGAGCTCCATCGCCGCGTCGAGGGGATATCGAAGAAGGTGCTCGTCGACACCCTCCGTGCCCTGGAGCGCGACGGCATGACCCAGCGCCTCCCCTCGGCCGACGGACACGTCCGGTACGCGCTCACCGCTCTCGGCCGCACCCTCTCCGTGCCGTTGCAGGCGCTGCAGGAGTGGGCGGAGTCGCACGTGGAGGAGGTCCTCGATGCGCAGGACCGATACGACAGCGCGAGCGATGACGAGACGCTGCGGCCCTCGGGGCATGGGTTCGGCGCCGCGCCATCTGCCTAGAACGCCGTGAGGACGTTCCTCAGATGCTCGACCTCCGGTGGAGCCTCGAGGAAGTCGCCGACGAGATCGCGCCATTGCCGGAAGGCGGGGGAGTCCCGGAATCCGACCAGGTGGTCCTCGATCGTCTCCCAGCGCACGAGGAGGCGGTAGACCGAGGGGAGCTCCACCGAGCGCTCCACGGTGAACGTGCGGGCCCCGTGCGCGGTCTGGAAGAGGGACGCGGCATCTGCGACGGCGGCCTCGAACTCCCGCTCCCGTCCTGGCGTGATCCGCAGAAGAGCGAGTTCGGTGACCGATTCCGCGGCAGACGGCCCCGCGGAGTCGGCTGCCTCGTCGTCGATGCGGCCGTGCTCGCCACTAGCGAGAAGGGTGCGGGTCGAGTCGATCGAGCCATAGGTCCAGAAGATCCGCATCGGATTCCGCGTCGACGCGTTCTCGAAGTGGTGAGGCACATTGGCCGGCACGAAGGTGGTGTCGTAGGTGTTCAGCCGGATGCGATGGCCGTCGATGTCGACGATCGCCTCTCCGTCGATGACCATGACGGACTCGGCAACGTTGTGGACGTGGTGCCCGATCTGGGCTCCCGGGTCGAAGACCGTCATCCCGTTGAGGTAGGTCGTCGCCCCTCGCCCATACGTGACGAGCGGGACGGTGCGCGCGCCGCCGCCCCGGTTCTTCGTCGGCAGCTCGTCCGGTCGGAGGACGAGGGCGGGCTGCGCGCTCCTCTCCGTCTCGATCATCGGTCGCTCACCGGTCCGATCCAGATGGTCTTGATGTTGACGAACTCGCGGATGCCGAAGCCGGAGAGCTCTCGGCCGTAGCCGGAGCGCTTGATCCCGCCGAACGGGAGCCGGGGGTCCGACGCCACCTGCCCGTTGATGAACACGGCTCCGGCGTCGATGCGCCGTGCGGCTCGCCTCGCGGTCTCGACGTCCCGCGTGAAGAGCGTCGCCCCCAGGCCGTAGTCGCTGTCGTTGGCGTAGCGGATGGCCTCGTCCATGCCGGAGACCCTGGTGACGGAGGCGACCGGGCCGAAGGTCTCCTCCGTGAACGCGGCGCTCTCGGGCGGGACGTGATCGAGGATCGTCGGCGGATAGAAGAAGCCGGGGCCGTCAGGGACCCGACCGCCGAGCACGACCGTCGCGCCGGCCCGGACGGTGCGCTCCACCTGGTCGTGCAGATGGAGGCGGAGCCCCTCGCGAGCCATCGGACCGATCTGCGTGTCCTCCGCCGTCGGGTCGCCCACGACGAGGGCTGCAGCCTTCGTGGCGAACAGCTCCACGAACTCGTCGGCGACGGCCTGGTCGACGATGAACCTCTTGGCGTTCACGCACGACTGTCCCGTGGTGTTGAACCGGGAGCTGACGGCGACCGTGGACGCGGCGTCGAGGTCGGCGTCCGCCGCGACGATGAACGGGTCCGAGCCGCCCAGCTCCAGCACCTGCTTCTTCAGCGCTCCGCCGGCCTGAGAAGCCACGATCGCGCCTACCTCCGTCGATCCGGTGAGGGTCACCGCTGCGATGCGGGGGTCCTCGATGAGGCCACGGACCTCGGAGGGCTCGATGATGAGCGCCGAGAACAGTCCCCGTGGCGTGCCGGCATCCTCCATGATCCGCTGGATGAGGAGGGCGCTTCCGGACACGTTGGCGGCGTGCTTCAGGATCGCTCCGTTGCCGGCTGCGAGGGCGGGGGCGGCGAAGCGGAAGAACTGCCAGAACGGGTAGTTCCACGGCATGATCGCGAGGATGACGCCGAGGGGATCGAACACGACGCCGGACTCGGCGGCATCGGAGGGGATCTCCTCGAAGGCCAGGTAGCGCGCGGCGTTCTCCGCATAGTGGTCGAGGGTCTTCGCCGACTTCAGGATCTCGGCGCGGGCCTCCGTGATCGGCTTGCCCATCTCTGCGGTGATGACCTGCGCGTACTCGTCCACGCCCTCGCGGAGCACTGAGGCGATGCGTGTCAGCAGCGCGGTGCGCACGGGCAACGGTGTCTCGCGCCAGGCCTCCTGTGCGGTGACGGCGTCCCTGAGCGCGGCATCGATCTCGGCGGCGGTGTGGAGGGTGTGATCGGCGATGGCCTCGCCGGTTGCGGGGTTGACGGATGTGGGCATGACTGCCTCCTCGGTCGGGGTTGTATGCGGGCGAACGTCAGGTGAGGGGCGGGAGAGTGACTCCGGTATCGGCGGACAGGGCGGCGAGCTCGTCCCAGGTGTTCCTCGGGAGGACCACCCCGCCGGCGGCGACGTTCTCCGCGGCGTTCTGGTCCTCGATCTCGCCGGGGTAGTAGATGCGGTCGAAACCCGGCGCGAGCGGTGTGTGATGGACGTCGTCGACCATCTGCTGCACGCGGCCGCGGAAGTCCTCCGCGGTGCCGAGCGACTCGATGTCGATGGCGAGGAACAGGTGGCCGGCGCCGCTGGGCTCATCGGCCTCATAGGGGCCGTGGACGCCGCGGCCGACGGCGCTGCCGGTGAGCGCTCCGGAGAGGACGTCCATCATGAAGCTGATCGCGTATCCCTTGTGGCCGGCCATCGGGAGGATGATGCCGTGCACCGCCTCCGCGGGATCGGTGGTGGGCGAGCCGTCCGGAGCCAGGGCCCAGGTCGGCGGGATCGGCTCCTCTCGCTGTCTGGCGAGGTAGATCTTGCCCCTGGCCACCGCCGTGTTCGCGATGTCGAGCGCGACCACTCCGTCACCGTATGGGGCGGCGATCGACCACGGGTTGGTGCCGATGCGCTTCTCCCTGCCACCCCAGGGGGCCATCGCGGGAGACGCGTTGGTCGTGAGGATCGACACGCATCCGTCCTCCGCGGCCCGCCTCGTGAAGTACATTGCGGTGCCGAAGTGGTTCGAGTTCCGCACGCCGACGGCGCCGATGCCGTGCTCCCGCGCGCGGGCGACGGCCTCGATCCTTGCCCGTTCGGCGAGGACCTGACCGATTCCGTCCCGGCCGTCCAGGAGCAGGAGGCTGCCGGTGTCGACGAGCGTGGCGGGGGCGGTCACGGCGCTCATGGCCCCAGAGCGCACACGGGCGACATACCAGGGCAGGCGGAGCAGGCCGTGCGACTGATGACCCCACAGGTCGGCCTGGACGAGGCTGTCGCCGACCAGATCGGCATCGGCGCCGGGGACACCGTGGGCGCGGAGGACATCCGAGGCGAACCGAAGCCATGCCTCCGGGGCGATCCGGGTGTCGAAGGGGGAAGCCGTGTGCATTGTGAAACCTCTCCGTCGCAGCTCGCCATGACTTGATCGAAGTCAGCGTACACTTCAAGGTATACCTATGCGACATCGGAAGGATCACATGTTCAGTGTCTGGGTGACTCTGGAGGTCAGGGAAGGACGCGTCGAGTCGTTTCTCGAGGCGATAGCCCGCAATGCGGCCCACACCGCTGCCGAACCGGGATGCGTGCACTTCGACGTGGTCGAGCTCGACGCCGGAGCGCGGAGGTACGCGTTCTATGAGGTCTACCGGGATGCGTCGGCGTTCCTCGACGAGCACCGCCAGGCGCCGCACTATGCGACGTGGAAGGAGTCGGTCGAGCGCGACGTCGTTCCCGGGTCGCAGATCGTCGTCACCGGCACGCGGATCATCGACGAGCGGTGAGGTCGGCTCACGCCTCGATGTCGACGGGGGCGGCCGACTGCCGCGAGGACGAGAGCAGCGCCGCGAAGATCGCCTGGTCGACGTGGAACAGGTGGTGCGTGCAGACGGCTGCGGCGCGGTCGGCATCGCGGTCGACGATCGCGCGGCACATCTCGATGTGCTCGCGCACGGACTCCGCCAGCCGGCCGACATCCGCGTGGGCGATGCGGCGCAGTCGCGAGACGTGCGGCCTCAGATCGACGATTGCCCGGGCCAGATACTCGTTCGGCGTCAACTCGACGACCGTTTCATCGAACGATCTCGTCAGCTCGGAGAAGCGGTCGGCGAACGCGGGGGAGTAGGGCTGATCGACCAGTCCGTCGAAGCCCTCCCCGATCGCGGTGAACCGCGCCGCGAGCGCGGGCTCCTCGCCGAGGCGCGCGACGATCGAGCGCACCGCCGCCGGTTCGAGCACACGGCGGTAGTCGAACAGCGATCGTGCCTGTCGGAGGGACAGGCGTGTGACGATCGGCGCGCGCCGAGGTGAGATCTCGACGAGCTGGTCCGCCGCCAATCGGCGCAGGGCCTCTCGTACCGGGGTTCGAGAGGCCCCGGTCTGCTCCACGAGAACGGATTCGGGAAGTGCCTGCCCCGGGGCGAAGGTCCCGGCTTCGATCGCCTCGCGGACATACCGGTAGACCTGCTCGGTCTTCCCGACGTGCGGCTGCTCCCGGCGGGACGCGAGGTCGGTCGGCGCGGCCTCGGGCGACGGAAGGTGCTCACTCATCTTTCCATTCTAGTTTGCTTTTAGGTATACCTACGGGTATAAGTTAACCAAATCGAACCGGCTGTGACCGTCCCGACTTTGACCCAAGGGAGCAACGATGCTCGTCCTCCTCGGCTTTCTGATGATCGCCGTCTTCATGTTCCTCGTCATGACGAAGCGGGCGACGCCGATCGCGGCGCTGATCCTCGTCCCGCTGATCTTCGGCCTCTTCACGGGAGCCGGCCTCGGTCTCGGCGACATGGTGATCGAGTCGTTGTTGAAGCTCGCGCCGACGGCCGCGCTCCTGTTCTTCGCCATCATCTTCTTCGGAACGATGATCGATGTCGGCCTGTTCGATCCGTTGATCCGCCTGATCCTCCGGTTCGTCAAGGGAAGCCCGGTGCGCCTGGTCGTCGGCACGGCGCTGCTGACCAGCATCGTCTCGCTCGACGGCGACGGTTCGACCACGTTCATCATCGTGACGTCGGCCATGCTTCCCCTCTACCTGCGGCTCGGGCTGAGTCCCGTCGTTCTCACCGTCGTGGCAGCGCTGGCGAACGGCGTGCTCAACACGGTGCCATGGGGCGGCTCGACCGCTCGTGCCGCTGCGGCCCTCGGCGTCTCGCCGATCGACATCTTCGTGCCCATGGCCCCGGCGATCTTCGCGGGTGTCGGCGCCGTTCTGGTGCTCGCCTTCCTCCTGGGGCGCTCCGAGCAACGGCGCATCGGAACGCTGCGCGTCGATGTCGAGGAGCCTCCCAGAACAGGTTCCTCCGTGGTCATCGCCAACGACTTCCAGAGCGAGATCGACGACGCCGGCCACCTCGGCGACCGGCCGAAAGCAAGACCGAGGCTGATCTGGCTCAACCTCGTCCTCACCGTCGCCGTCATGGTGGTCCTGGTCCTCGACGTCGTCGAGCCGGCGTTGATCTTCATGGCCGCAGCGGCGATCGCGCTCATCGTCAACTTCCCCAGGATCAAGGAGCAGTCGGCCCAGATCAAGGCGCATGCCGACAGCGTCATCAGCGTCGTCGGCATGGTCTTCGCCGCGGCGGTCCTCACCGGGGTGATGAGCGGCACGGGGATGATCGATGCGATGGCGAACTGGCTCGTCTCGGTCATCCCCTCCGAGCTGGGGCCGTTCATGGCCACCATCACCGGCCTGGTCAGCATCCCGTTCACGTTCCTCATGACGAACGACGCCTTCTACTTCGGCATCCTTCCCGTGCTCGCCGAGACCGCCGGGCACTACGGCATCGCCCCGGTCGAGATGGCTCGCGCGTCGCTGGTCGGTCAGGCGCTGCACCAGTCGAGTCCCCTCGTCGCCTCGTTCCTGCTGTTGATCGGCCTGGCGAACGTGAACCTCGGCGATCACTTCAAGCGAGTGCTCGTCAGAGGGCTCGTGGTCGCCCTGTTCATGCTGCTGGTCGGAGGCCTCGTCGGGGCCTATCAGCTCTTCTGAGCGCTCAGCCGTCGCGCCCCCGAGTGCGCGGGCGCGGCGTCACCGCCAGAGGTCGGTCAGCCCTGCGGCGAGCGCACGGCCCTGCGCATACCCTCCCCGTGCGGCGGGCAGACGCGTCGATGGATCCAGGGCGTTGGCATTGAAGACGTCGCCCGCGCCGGCGTCGGGGAAGACGGTCTCGACCTCACTGCCTCCTGCCCGCAGCTCGGCGACCTGCGTCGCGAGGTCCATTCCCCACCGCTGCGGGCTCCGCGATCGTCCGCCGAACGGCTCCAGGACGAGCACCCTCCGGTGTCCGGCCGCCAGGTCGGCGTTCGAGCTGCGGCGATAGCCCCCGTTGATGTAGCGGCGCTCCCCGATGGGGTAGGGAATCATCGCCGAGGTGCTCGCGGCGACGGCGTCCACCAACTCGACGCCGCTGTCACGATCGAACACGACCGGCTCGCCGGTCCTGGCGTCGACCGCGGGGATCAGGATCCGCTGTCGGGGCCATTCGTGCCGCGGAAGCCGGGCTGCGACGACCGTGCGCCAGCGTGCGCCGTCAGCCCCGTCGGACTGATCCCGCTCGAGCGCGGCCGCGCCCATTCTGCGCCGCATGTCGGCGGCATCCTCGGACGCGGCGATGATTGCGTCCGACCAGGCCATGTAGGCCGGCCCCGAGAGGTGAGGGGCACGACCGCCGCTCGGCCCGGGGCCGGACGGACGTGCGCCGGAACCGGAGGGGCGTGCGCCGGTGGGGCGTGTCGGGGGAGTCTCGGCGACGATGGCCGCGTACAGGTCCGCCGGCCGGGTCCCGCTGGTCATCTGGGCGGCCACCGTGGATCCCGCGGACGTCCCGATGATGAGGTCGGCGTCGGTGAGATCGACGCCCGCGTCAGAGAGCCCGGCGATGAGGCCGAGCTGCCAGGCGTTGCCCGCGGCGCCCGCGCCGGCGAGCACCAGGGCACGCCCGTCGAGGCCGTCGGTCGAGGCCGATGCGGTGAAGTGGAGAGTCGAAGAAGGTGTCGTGTTCATGGGAGTCGTCTTTCGTCAAGTGCCTGTCGGCGCTCCCCCACGACGACTACCTCAGTCGCGCGATCGGTCCCTGCGGGGGAGCACCCGTTGCGGATACTGCGTACATGGGTCTCACCTCCGTTCCTGGATCACGATCTCAGGAATAATCGCATACCCGCGCCGCGGACCGCGATCGGCGCCGATCCGAAGGGGCTCCGCCCGTCGTCTTCCGGGGATCGGGCCGCGGTCCCAGGGGATGCGCGTAGTCTGAGGGCAACAGCGGCGACGGATCGATCGATCCTCAGGGCCGCTGACCGGATCGCGGGACCGCGATTCCGCGGGAGGTGCCGATCGGCAGACGTCTCGCCATCAGCTCACCGCCACGGCGTGAGCGTGGATGGAGGGCGCGCACGATGACGCGGTTCGGGTTTCTCAACACTTTTCCGCCGACGAGATGCGGTCTGGCGACGTTCACGGCGGCATTGGCCGGGGCGATCTCGATGAACCACGACGACGAGTCGGTGATCGTCCGGGTGGACGACGGCGTGCCGACAGGCCCTTCCCTCCCTGGCGTCCGCCTGCGGATCGCGGGCATCCTGCATCCCGGGGACGCGGACAGTCGGCGACGGGCGGCGGAGGCGCTGAACCGCTGTGACGTCGTGATCGTCCAGCACGAGTACGGGATCTACGGCGGCCGGGACGGGGAAGAGGTGGTCGACCTGCTCGCCCTCGTCCGACGCCCCGTCGTCACGGTCATGCACACGGTCCTCACCGAGCCGAGCGTCCACCAGCGAGCGGTCATTGCCGCGGTCGTGGACCGGACCGACATCGTCGTCGCGATGACGGCGGCCGGGTCGCGGCTGCTGGAGGACGGCTACGGAGTCCCGTCGTCCCGCCTGCGCCTGATCCCGCACGGGGTGGATCGCTGGGCTCTTCCCCGCCCGTCCCCGGCACCGCATCGGTCGACCGTCCTGACATGGGGGCTGCTCGGACCCGGAAAGGGGATCGAGTGGGGCATCCGGGCGATCGCGGCGCTCAAGGACGCCGGGCACGCTCCCCGCTACCGGGTGCTCGGTCAGACCCACCCGAAGGTCGTCATGGAGAGCGGCCAGCAGTACCGCCGATCGCTGTGGGCGCTGGCGGAGGAGCTGGGCGTGGGAGAGCTCGTCGAGATCGACGGCAGATATCGGGAGTCGGACGAGCTCGCCGCCGACGTCGTGGACGCGGACATCGTGCTGCTGCCCTATGACTCCCGGGAGCAGACGACCTCCGGAGTTCTCGTGGAAGCGGTCGCGGCGGGCAGGCCCGTCATCGCGACCAGGTTCCCGCACGCCGTCGAGCTGCTGACCGCCGGCGCGGGACTGCTCGTCGACCACGAGAGCCCGGAGCAGATCGCTGCGGCGATCCTGTCGATCCTCCAGGGGACGGCCGGAGCGGGGGCGGCGAGGGCACGGGAGACCGAGACGGAGGCGTTCAGCGGGTGGGCCTCGGTCGCGGATCGCTATCGAGCCCTGTCCGCCGAGCTGAGCGTGCCGATGGAGGTCGCAGGATGACGGCCTCGCCGATCATCGACGCCGGCCTCGCCGATCTCGCTGTCCTCCCCGACTGGTCCTCGCCGATGCCGTCCCCGTCCATGCCGCTCACGCACCTGACTGCTCTGGCCGGCGCCCACGGGATCTACGAGCACGCCCTCGGAGACCGTCCGCGTGTCGAACACGGCTATTGCACCGACGATGCCGCGCGGGTTCTGGCCGTCCTCGTCCGGGAGCCACGACCGACGGATCCCGCCGAGAGGCGACAGCGGGAACAGCTGATCGAGCTGTCGCTGTCCTTCCTTGAGCGGGCGGTCGTCCGTGGCGGCCGCGTTCACAATCGCATGTCCGCCGACGGTATGTGGACGGATCGACCGACGATCGGAGACTGGTGGGGGCGGGCGGTCTACGGGGCCGGCGTCGCCGCCCGGCACGGGAGCGATGAACGGGTTCGAGCGCGCGCGCTCCGCGTCTTCCTCCGGGCAGCCGCGGGGAGCTCGCCCGACGTGCGGGCGTGCGCCTTCGCGGCGATCGGGGCCGCCGACGTGCTTGTGGCGCATCCCGGTGCGACCGCCGCGCGAAGGGTGCTGATCGAGTGCCTGGGGAGGATCCCGAGACCCGAGGACGGCGGCGTGCTCTGGCCGGAGCAACGGCTCCGCTACGCGAACGGCGCGCTCTGCACCGCGTTGATCACGGGCGGCGATGCGCTGGGATGGCAGGACACGACGGACGACGGACTCACGATGCTCCGCACGCTCCTGGATCTGGAGACGGGCCGCTCCGGGCTTCTGGCCTTCGTCGGCCCAGGAGGCGAGGACCGCGACGACGGACGCCGCACGGGGGACCAGCAGCCGATCGAGCCCGCGGCGATCGCCGAGGCGTGTCTGAGCGCGCTGGTCTCCACCGGCGACAGGCACTGGGCGCAGGAGGCGATCCGTGTCTGGGGATGGTTCGTCGGCCGGAACGACGCCGGCACGGCCATGTTCGATCCGGATACCGGCGCCGGGTACGACGGGCTCGAACAGGCGGGGCGCAACGAGAACCGGGGAGCGGAGTCCACGCTCGCCGTCCTCGGCGCGCACCGAAGCGCCCGTCTCGCCGGGGGGTGGCTGACGTGACCGCGCTGGCCGTGGACGCACACGCCGAGCTCTCGCCGATGAGGGAGCGGGTCGTGGCACGTCTCTTCCTCCCGGGGGAGCGCACACCGGGGGGAGGGTCCCGGACGCAGGCCGTGCTCGATCGAGTGCTCTCCCTGCCACCGGACGTCCTCGCCGACAGCGCGCGCCGCCTGCGGACCAGGGCCGCAGGCAGGAGCCCGTCGTTCCTCGCGGGCCTTCTCGCCAACGGAGCCGTCGTCCGGCCACCCGACGCGGGCGACCTCGCAGACGATGCCGCCCTGGTCCTGGGCGCCGCCTTCACCGCGGAGCATGCGATCGAGGGCGCCGCGCTCTGCAATCCGAGCGCGGTGGTCCATCCAGATCAGTCCGGTCTCGCTCCGGGACGACTGCGTGTGCTGGTCTCGTTGCGCTCGATCGGGGAGGGGCATCTCTCCTCGATCCAGTTCTGCGAGGCGCTGATCGGTCCCGGACACGTCTGGGAGTTCCTGCCCCGGCAGACCCCGCCGTGCCTCCCTGCGATCGAGGAGGGCGACTGGGATAGGGACCACTTCCTCCGCGCGCTCGAACACGACGGCGGCACCGACGAGCTGGTGCGGTCGATCGCACAGGTCCTTCCTGAGAGATTCGGGAGCGCGACGGTCGAGCAGGCCGTCCAGGAGCTCCGCGCGCCCTACCTCCACCATCCCCGCGCCCGCGCACAGCTGGAGTCGATGCGCATCGTCGCCGACTCCGCCTATCGTGCGGACTTCCCGGAGGACAGCGATCTCAGCATGCGGGTGCTGCTCCCGGTCGCCGATGAGGAACGGCAGGGGATCGAGGACCTCCGGCTCGTCCGAAGCGCTCAGGACGGACCGGCCTACCGGGGGACGTTCACGGCCTACGACGGGAGGTCGATCTCCTCACGGCTGCTGACGACGAACGACTTCCGCTCCTTCTCGGTGCATCGCCTCATCGGGCCACCGGCGCGGACGAAGGGCATGGCGCTCTTCCCCCGGCCGGTCGCGGGGGAGTACCTCGCGCTGACCCGAGGCGATGGCGAGTCGATCGGGCTCGCACGATCCGGAGACGGACTCGACTGGAGCGCGGAGGAGCCGCTGCGCTCGCCGCAGGATCTGTGGGAGATCGTCCAGACGGGCAACTGCGGATCGCCCATCGAGACCGCGCAGGGGTGGATCGTCCTCACGCACGGCGTCGGCGTGATGCGGGCGTACAGCATCGGGGCGCTGCTGTTGGATCTTGACGACCCCCGGCAGGTCATCGGTGCTCTTCCTGCGCCGTTGATCGATCCGCCGGACGTCGCCGGCGGCTACGTCCCGAACGTCGTCTACACCTGCGGCGGCCTCGTCCATGACGGCACGCTCTGGATCCCGTACGGCGTGGACGATCAGCGCATCCGTGTCGCCCATGTCCGTGTCGCCGCTCTCCTGGCGGCGATGGAGCCGCCTCGCCCGCCGCAGCGTCGCGCGGCCCCAGCGGCCGGTCCGGGGCAGGAAACGCCGGACCCCGTCTGAACCTGTGAGGCGTACAGACGAGGGGCGTAACGTCGATTCATGAACGCCAGGACAGAACGCGCCGATGAGGATATCGGCATGCCGGGGCCGGAGCCCAACGGCTCCGTTTCCCCCACCCTCCTCCGTGAGGAGGGATCCTCCGGGCCCGCCGATGAGGCGGCCATGTCGGAGGACGATCTCGCTCAGCTCACCGGGCGGGCAGACGAGGGCGGAGCGACATCGGACGGCCCGGCCGGGAGGACGCGATGAACGCCATCCGGACGACCGGCCGTCCGGCGGGCCGTGCCGCCTCGCCGTCCGGTGTCAACGATTTCACCGAACTCGCCCGGCGCGTCCGCGAGAGCGGGCTGCTCCGCCGGCGGTACGGCTACTACTGGACGAAGCTCATCGCGATGCCGTTGGTGCTCGCGGCGGGCATCCTCGTGTTCGTGTGGATCGGTGACACCTGGTGGCAGCTGTTCACCGCCGCGGGGTTCGCGATCGTCTTCACGCAGATCGCCTTCCTCGGGCATGACGCGGCGCACCGTCAGATCTTCGTCTCCGGCAAGTGGAACGACTGGATCTCCCTCATCCTCGGAGACCTCCTCGTCGGGATGAGCTACGGGTGGTGGCAGCACAAGCACACGCGCCATCACGCCAATCCCAACAAGGACGGCGCGGATCCGGACATCGAGCTGCCCGTGATCGCGCTCACCCCCGCGCAGCGCGACGCCCCGCGCGGTCCGATCGCCGGGTGGCTCCGCGGCCATCAGGGTCTCTTCTTCTTCCCGATCCTGCTCCTGGAGGGCGTCTCCCTCCATCTCTCGGGGATCCACCGCGTGATGGCCCGGGAGCACCTCCGCAGGCGCTGGGTGGAGATCGCCTTCCTCGGGGTTCGGCTCACCGGCTTCTTCCTGCTGGTCTTCCTCGTGCTCTCGCCGGGGATCGCCTTCGTCTTCCTGGCGGTGCAGCTCGGACTGTTCGGCGTCTACATGGGCATGTCGTTCGCTCCCAACCACAAGGGGATGCCGCTGGTCCCGAGGGGCATGACGCTGGACTTCCTCCGCAGGCAGGTCATGATGAGCCGGAACGTGAAGGGCAGCCGGTTCCTCGACATCGCGATGGGCGGTCTCAATTACCAGATCGAGCACCATCTGTTCCCGTCGATGCCCCGCCCGCACCTCCGGCGCGCGGCCCCGATGATCTCCGCTTACTGCAACGAGCACGGCGTCCCCTACACGCAGGTGGGCCTCTTCGCCTCTTACGCGATCGTCGTCCGCTACATCAATCGGGTCGGCCTCGGAGAACGGGACGTCTTCACCTGCCCGCTCGTCGAACAGCGCAGCCACCTCACGGTCGAGGCCGTCTGAGCGGTTGCGCAGCACGCTGAACGGCGGCAGGGTGCGCCGCGTCCGGCCTCGCCGAGCGACTCCTACAGCCGCCGTGACGGCGAAGTCTCCTCGCCTTCTTCGGAGGGTCGGCACGGGTCCTATTGACACCGCAGCGAGGCGGGGCGTTGGCTACACCCATGCAAGCCTCTCCATCTGAACCTCATAGAAGCTCCGCCTCGACGCCGGCGAATGTGAAGGACGGCGCCCCGGGTTGGTACTACCCGGCTATCGGGATCGTCGGCGGGGCTGGCGTGATCGCCTTTGGAGTTCTGCCGCAGCAGGCTGCAGGCTTGTTTCTCGTCGTAGCAGTTCTCGTGATCGGTGTGCTCGGCTTCTTCGCCGGGAAGCTGGCGGGGCGCAACCTGTCGGTGCCTCGCACCGGTGCGGCAATCGGCTATGTCCTTGTTCTCGCGATTATCGTGATCGGTGCGTTGATCGTCAGCTGGACGGTGGCGCGTGGCAGCGGAGCTACTTGGGTTGCGTGGGTACTGGGCGTCATTGTCTTTGTGGTCTTGGCCGGCGGTACGTGGATGACGAAGCCGGGGCGCGTGACCCAATAGCGGTCGACATGCAAGAAGCACAGCGGATGTCCACCGTGTTGGAGGGGGAGGCGTGACATGGCGAGCGTGCGCGAGAGGTTCCTTCTCTCCCTGCTCGAGGCACTGCCGATTCCGCAGGAGGGAGAGCCGGCAGTACTGATCGGGATCGACGGGGTGGATGGTGCAGGAAAGACCGTCCTCGCGGACGAGCTGGGCACCCGCCTTGCGTCGCTGGCCCCGGTGGAGCGGATCTCGATCGATGGATTCCATCATGACCGCGCGGTGCGATATCACCGGGGGCGCCGCTCTGCGAAGGGGTTCTGGTTGGATTCATACGACTATGAGGCATTTCGCAAAGCAGTCGTAGACCCATTTCGCGCCGGCACGGGAACGTTCCTATCGGCATCTCACGATCTTGAGTCGGATGCGATTCTGACCGAACCCCGACTGCCCGTTCGGACGGGATCGATCGTCGTGGTCGACGGGATATTCCTTCATCGTCCCGAGCTTCGCGAGGTATGGGACTTCTCGTTGTTCCTCGACGTTCCCTTCGCTGAGTCGGTACGACGCCTGTCCCACCGCGATGGGACGTCTCCGATCCCATCCGCACCGGAGAACAGACGCTATGTCGAAGGGCAACGGATCTACTTGACGGAATGCGCCCCTGCGTCGCATGCCTCGTTGGTCATCGACTATGCCGATGTGGAGAATCCGCGCATCATGCCGAGGGCGGCTGCCGGATGACGGCTGCCTGACCCGGCCGCGGAGGCTGCGGCGAGGGGAGCCATGGCGCCTGTGCCGGGCTCATCGTTACGCAGCCGTCATCCCAGAAGACGTTGACTTCGGGACGGTTCGTCCCATAAGTTCGCGATATGTCGAAGACCGGTGACGCGATGGGGCGGCCCGCGGATGAGGAGCTCACCGCGCGGATCCTCGCGACGACGCGCGAGATGCTCGTTCGCGACGGCTACGCCGGCTTGAGGATCGACCGTGTCGTGCGCGAGGTGGGGTGCGGGAAGTCCGCGGTCTATCGCCGCTACCCCGACAAGGCCGCACTGGTCGCCGCCGCCGTGGTCGACGTCGCGGCCCTGGGGACGCCCCCTGATACGGGGTCCGTGCGCGATGATCTCCTGACCCACGCGCTGCAGAACCAGAGCACCCAATCCGAATCGGGAACGCGCACCATCGGTCTGGTCCTCTTCGACCCCGACGTCTTCCCGTTGATCTGGGAGAGCTTCCTCACCCAGCGACGCGATATCGGCATCCGCATTCTCGAACGGGGCATCGCCCGTGGAGAACTCCCAGAAGACGCAGCACTGGACATCATCCTGGACACTGTTGCCGGCCTCACCCTGTACCACCAGACAGTCAAGGGCCACCACCTCACCCCCGACGACTATCGGGGCGTCATCGACGCGCTCATACGCACCCCTCCGCTTCACCGACTCCAGAGATGAAGACTCCGTGAACCACCCCCAGACCACCGGCCTCCCGATCGCCGGAACCCGCGCCCGCACCGTCGTGGGATTCCTGATCTTCTGCGAACTTGCCAGCGGCTTTACCCAGGGCTTCTACCCGCCGCTGCTCAAAGACCTCTCGATCCATCTGGGGGTGACCGACGCCGACATCACCTGGTTCCTCACGATCCAGACCCTCGCCGCCGCGGTCTCCGTCCCCCTGCTCTCGAAACTCGGCGACATCTTCGGACATCGTCGCGTTCTCCGGATCGCGATCATCTCCGTCCTCGTCGGAACCCTGCTCACCGCGCTGGTTCCCAGCTATCCGATCGTGCTCATCGGACGGGTGCTCGTGGGCCCGCTGGCGGTATGGCTGCCGTTGGAGATCGCGCTCGTGCACAACCGCATCACGGGGGAGCAGGCGCGTAAGTCGATCGGCCTGCTCGTGACGTTCCTCACCGGGGGAGCCATTCTCGGCACGTTCGCCGCAGGTGGCATCTCCGCGATCTCCCCGAGCATCACCATCACGATGCTCGCCCCGTGCGCGCTCGTCCTGCTGTCGGCCTATGCCGTCTTCTTCAGGGTTCCCGAGTCCTCGACGCGTACGGCCACGCGGATCGACTATGTCGGGTTCGCGGGCATCGCCGTGTTCATGATCGCCGCGCTCTTCGGGCTGCGTCTGGTCGGCTCGGTCGGATTCCTCGCCCCGTCGACGCTGCTCACCCTTGGTGCGGCGCTCGTCGCCTTCGTACTGTGGGTCGTCTGGGAGCTCCGCGCAAAGGCGCCGGCCGTGGACATCCGACTGGTCGTCTCCCGCCGGGTCGGGCCGCTGTACCTCGCCGCGCTCTGCTTCGGCATGGTGATGTTCGGCGGACAGGCCCCGATGTCGACATTCCTCGGCGCCCGCCCGGACGTCGAAGGGTACGGGTTCGCGGCCAACGCCGCCGTCACCTCGCTCGTCATCGGGATCGTCACCATCCTGGCGACCGTCGGGGCAGCGCTCTTCAGCGTCCTGGCATCGAGGATCGGCATCCGCACGGTGATGATCACCGGCGCGGCGCTGGCCGCGGCCGGCAACTTCCTGCTCCTTCCCCTGCACGGCAGCCTCGGCGGATACATCGCAGCGGCGATCGTCCAGGGCCTTGGATACGGACTCCTGCTCGGCTCCCTTCCGGCGCGACTCGCAGAGCTCGCCCCCGCGCATTCCACGGGCATCGCAGCAGGCGTGTACAACTCGCTGCGCACGCTGGGCGGATCGTTCGCCGGCGCGATCTTCGCCGCCATGCTCGGTGCCGCGATGGTCACCGGCGCGGGGTTCTCCTCGATCGGCGGATACTTCGCGATCTGGATCTTCTCCGGAGCCGCCTTCGTCGTATGCCTCATCGCGGTGCTCGTCCTGCCGAAGGACACCGAGTCCGATTCGGACACCGCCCTCGCGGACACCGCCGCGCGCTGACACCTCTCATCCCCTCAACGACCACTACATCAGGGAGTTCCCATGCTTGCCCCCGATTTCACCGCCGAAGGATCGGCGATCCTTCCCGAGCTCGTCGCCCTGCGTCGGGACCTTCACGCCATGCCCGAACTGGGCCTCCAGCTGCCGGAGACCCAGCAGCGGGTACTGAACGCACTCCAGCCGCTCGGCCTCGACATCACGCTCGGTGCCGGCCTCACCTCGATCGTCGCGGTGCTCCACGGCGCCAAGCCCGGGCCCAGCGTCCTGCTGCGCGGCGACATGGACGCGTTGCCCGTGGCCGAGGAGACGGGGCTCGACTTCGCGTCGACCAACGGTCGCATGCACGCGTGCGGCCACGACCTCCACACGGCAGGGCTGGTCGGGGCTGCCCGGCTTCTCGCCGCGCACCGCGACGAACTCGCCGGCGACGTGATCTTCATGTTCCAGCCCGGAGAAGAGGGCTATGGCGGCGCGAAGATCATGATCGACGAGGGTCTGCTGGACGTGAACGGGCAGAAGCCGATCGCCGCCTACGCGATCCACGTCGCCCCCGGGCCCCGAGGTCTGTTCGTCACGCGTTCGGGTGCGGCGTGCGCCGGATCCAACCAGCTCACTATCACCGTTCGCGGCCGCGGGGGTCACGGGTCGCAGCCGCATCAGGTCCTCGACCCCGTGCCGGTCGCCGCAGAGATCGTGCTGGCGCTGCAGACATTCGTCACCCGACGCTTCAACGCCTTCGACCCGATCATTCTCTCGGTGACGCAGCTGAAGGGCAGCGAGGCGGTGAACGTGATCCCGGAGACCGCGACGCTGAACGCCACGGTCCGCACCCTTTCGGAGGAGTCGGTCGCGCGGCTGCAGGAGGAGACTCCGCGTCTTGCCGAGCACATCGCGGCGGCGCACGGCTGCACGGCCGAGGTCGACTTCCAGGTCGTCTACCCGGTCACGATCAACGACGACCGAACGACCGCCGAGACGCTCGCCTGGCTGGGAGAGCAGTTCGGCGAGCAGCGCGTCCAGACCATGCCCAATCCGGGGATGGGGTCGGAGGACTTCTCCTTCGTGCTCAACGAGGTCCCCGGCACCTTCGTCATGCTCGCCAGCACGCCGCCGGAGATCGACGTCGCCACGGCGGAGTTCAACCACTCGCCGCGCGTGTACTTCGACGATGCGGTGCTCGGCGACCAGGCGGCGGCGCTCGCGAACCTCGCCTGGCGCAAACTCGCGAGCGTCGCCGCTCACGAGTGAGCTGACGGCCGCGCGGCCCCTGACCCCTCGACGCCTGGGCGCGAGGCCGGTCAGGGGCCGCGGTCATCCGCAGCGCCGGCTCGCTCCCAACGCTTTGACGTCCCTTATGCGTTGACGCCGGCAGGCGTTGAGCCCGCCATGGGTGCGGTGACCAGTTCGAGGGCCGTGTCCACCGTGACTCTGGCGTGCGCAGGATCGATCCGTGCGAGAGCGAGGGCGGCGATCACCATGCCCGTCGTGGACTCGGCGAGGCGCCGGATGTCTTTGGGCGTTGCCATGCCCGCGTGCGCGGCGAGGACGCCGCGCGTCATGGCGTCCTGCAGTTCCCGGCGATAGTCGGCGATCACTCGTGCGACCTCCGGATCGTTCGCGATCGGAGCACCCGCTGCGTTGATGAGGAGGCAGCCGCTGGTCGCCGACATCGAGCCGGTGTCGTCGAGCGCTGCCCGCAGACCCTCCAGGTAGTCGACGATCGCCGCCGGATGCACGACGTCGGCCGTGAGAGGGGCGAGGCGAGGTCGGATGACCTCATCGAGATAGCTCTCGACCGCGGCCTCGAACAGACCGCGCTTCGACCCGAAGCTGTTGTAGAGACTGGAGCGGCTGAGCCCCGTGGCGGCCTCGAGATCGGGGACGGATGCGCTCTCGTACCCGGACGACCAGAAGACCGTGCGCGCGGCGCGGATGACGCGCTCGCGATCGAACCCCACGGTACGAGCCACGATTTCTCCATTCTGCAACGATCGGTCTAGTATACTCTGGAACGAACGTTACAGAAAGCGCTTGCGTGGTCGCATCGGTGACGGTCGGCCCCTGTGATCGGTTCGTCGCTGCTGCCTGCATTCATCGAGAAGGAGTCCCCATGCCCTCAACCGTCAGCACCCAGATCCAGCTCGCCGCGCGGCCCACCGGCTGGCCGACGAACGATGACTTCCGCACCGTCGAGGTCGAGTACTCGGCCCCGAGCGAGGGAGAGGTGCGCGTGCGCAACGAGTACGTGTCGGTCGATCCCTACATGCGCGGCCGCATGAACGATGTCCGCAGCTATGTGGCGCCGTACGCTCTCGGGGAGCGGATCGTGGGTGGCGCGATCGGCAGGGTCGTCGTGTCGAACGCGCCGGAGCTGCCGGTCGGCGCGATCGTGCTCCACCAGCACGGATGGAGCGATGTCATCCAGGCTGACGCGTCCACGTTCCGCGCCGTCCCCGAGATGCCGGGGGTTCCGCTCTCGCTGCGGTTGCACATCCTCGGGATGACCGGGCTCACGGCCTATGTCGGGCTGACGGCGATCGCACACCTCCAGCCGGGCGACACGGTCTTCGTGTCCGGTGCGGCAGGCGCCGTCGGCACCGCGGTGGGGCAGATCGCGAAGCTCCTCGGCGCGGCTCGCGTGATCGGTTCGGCGGGCACCCCGGAGAAGGTCGCCCTGCTCACCGAGAAGTACGGGTACGACGCGGCCTTCAACTACAAGGACGGCGATGTGCGGGCCCAGCTCGCCGCCGCGGCTCCGGACGGGATCGACGTCTTCTTCGACAACGTCGGAGGCGACCACCTCGAGGCCGCTCTGGACGTCTTCAACGATGGTGGGCGGGCCGCGCTGTGCGGGGCGATCGCGGGCTACAACACGACGGCTCCCACGCCGGGACCGGACAACATGGCGAACATCATCACGCGCGGGCTCGCCCTCCGCGGATTCACCCTGGCCGGGTATCTCGATCTCGCCCCCGAGTTCCAGCAGAAGATGGCCGGCTGGTTCGCGGAGGGGCGGATCGCCTACGACGAGACGATCGTCGAGGGCATCGAGCGCACGGTGGACGCGTTCCTCGACATGATGCGCGGTGCGAACACGGGGAAGATGCTCGTCCGGATCGCGCCGGAGGGCGGGTCCTCAGCGGCATAGGCCCGTTCGTCGGACACCGCTCATTCGGCTCGTTCCGCTCATTCCGTGGGCAGCCAGGGTGCCCCCGGGGTGAGCGGATCCTCCAGGAGCGCCTCGAACGCAATCTCCGCGGCGCCGACCAGCAGGCGATCCTCGCCGAGCGCAGCGGTGCGGATCGCAAGGCCTTCTGCATTCATCGGCATCGCCTGCGCAGCCACCTCCGCGACGAAGCCGTCGGGATCCTGGTCGAACAGCGTCGCCAGGAAGCCGCCCAGCACGACGACCGAGGGGTTGAGGACGTTGACGACGTTCGCGAGCGCCGTCGACAGGATCCGACGTTGGCGCTCGACTTCCGCGGTGACGTCAACGGCCGCGGAGGCGCGGATGACCGATGCCAGGGTGGGATCGTCGGCGCCGTGCATGCGCACCGCAGCGAGCAGGCGCGCGCGGCTGACCTCGTCCTCGAGGGTTCCGTTCGCTCCTGCGCGACGATCGGCCGGCAATGCGATGCTGGGGTGGTTCTGGCCGATCTCGCCGGCGTAGCCGCGTGCTCCGTGCACCAGGCGTCCGTCGATGACGATGCCGCCGCCGATGCCGCTCGCGCCCCCGTTGAGGTAGACGCTGTCATGCACATCCTGGGCGGCGCCGTAGAGGCTCTCGGCCAGCGCGCCGAGGGTCGCATCGTTGTCGATGACCGACGGTATCCCTGTCGCCGACGACAGCGCCTCGAGGAGCGGCGCGTCCCTCCAGTTCAGGTGGGGGGCGAGTCGCACGAGCCCGTCCTGGGAGCGGACGAGGCCGGGCAGGGCGACCCCGAGGCCGGCGATGCGTCGGTCTTCGAGGATGCCGATGCGCCAGGACGCGATGCGCTCCGCGACGAGACGTGCGGTCTCGTCCGGGGCGGCGAGACCCTCGACGTCGATGCGCTCTCGGATGATCACCGTGCGGTCCAGGGAGATCGCGGCCATCGTGACGGCATCGACCTCGGGGTTCACGGCGACCGCCACCGGCGCTGCTGTCGCGGCGACGTTGGGGGAGGGGCGGCCGACCCGACCGTGGGCGTCCGGGGCGTTCTCCTGCACCAGTCCGGCCGTGGTGAGGTCGGTGACCAGCGCGCCGATGGTCGACCGGTTGAGGCCGGTGGCGTCGGTCAGCGCGGCGCGGGAGAGCGGCCCCTCTCGGTGCACCATGCGCAGGATGCGCGACAGGTTGGCGCGGCGGACGCCCTCCAGGGTCCCCTCGGTGCGTGACACGCCTTCACCTTAGGAGAGGGGGTCAGGATTCGCCGAACCGGCGCGCGGAGCGCGTCATCAGCCGGAGGCGAGTCGAGATCGGGTGTGGACGGAGCGACTGAACGGTAATAGGTTGTGAAGAGCAACAAATATCCCTTCCTGGAGGAGCAACATGCCTACGCCCACCCCCGCCGACCGGTTCACCTTCGGGCTCTGGACCGTCGGATACACCGGCGCCGACCCGTTCGGCGGGCCGACCCGTCCCGCGATGGACGTGGTGCACGCCGTGGAGAAGCTCGCCGAGATCGGCGCCTCCGGCCTCACGTTCCACGACGACGATCTCTTCCCCTTCGAGGCCTCGGAGACGGAGCGTCAGCGCCAGATCGATCGGCTGAAGGGCGCGCTCGCCGATACCGGACTGACCGTCCCGATGGTCACCACGAACCTCTTCAGCGCGCCCGTCTTCAAGGACGGTGGATTCACGTCCAATGACCGTGCCGTGCGTCGATTCGCGATCCGCAAGGCGCTGCGCCAGATCGACCTCGGCGCGGAGCTCGGGGCGCAGACCTTCGTCATGTGGGGCGGCCGTGAAGGCGCCGAGTACGATTCCGCGAAGGACATCGGTCTCGCCCTGGAGCGTTACCGCGAGGCCGTGGACTTCCTCGGCGACTACGTCGTGAGCCGCGGCTACAATCTGCGATTCGCGATCGAGCCGAAGCCGAACGAGCCGCGTGGCGACATCCTGCTGCCGACGGTCGGGCACGCGCTCGCCTTCATCGAGACGCTTGCGCGACCGGAGCTCGTCGGAGTGAACCCCGAGGTCGGGCACGAGCAGATGGCGGGGCTGAACTTCGCCGCAGGCATCGCCCAGGCGCTCTTCCACGGAAAGCTGTTCCACATCGACCTCAACGGCCAGCGCGGGATCAAGTACGACCAGGACCTCGTCTTCGGCCACGGGGACCTGAACAACGCGTTCGCCCTGGTCGACCTGCTCGAGAACGGCGGAGCGCAGGGCGGCCCGAGCTACGACGGGCCTCGTCACTTCGACTTCAAGCCCTCGCGCACCGAGGACGAGGACGGCGTGTGGGAGTCGGCCAGCGCCAATATGCGGACCTACCTCCTGCTGAAGGAGCGCGCCCAGGCGTTTCGTGCCGATCCCGAGGTGCAGGAGGCGCTGTCGGCCGCCCGTCTTCCTGAGCTCGCGCAGAAGACCTTCGGGGAGGGCGAGGGCTATGACGCCTTCGTCGCGGACCGGAGCACCTATGAGGACTTCGACGCGGACGCCTACTTCGGCGGCAAGGGCTTCGGCTTCGTGAGGCTGCAGCAGCTGGCCACCGAGCACCTGCTGGGCGCGCGATAGCCTCTGATCGTCGATGACGAGGCCCCTCTCCGCGCGGTGTGTGTTCCGATCGGGACGCGCGCTGCGCGGAGGGGCGCGGCTCAGAGCATCGGAGCACGTGCGGCGGACGTCGCCGCGGACAGGACATCGGAATGACCCTCGTGATGGGCGTCGACAGCTCGACGCAATCCTGCAAGGTCGTCATCGTGGAGGCCGAGACCGGGATCGTAGTGCGGACCGGGCGTGCTCCGCACCCGCGTGGGACCAGCGTCGATCCCGAGGCGTGGTGGCGTGCGCTGCAGGCCGCGATCGCCGAGGCGGGCGGCCTCGACGACGTCGCGGCATGGTCGATCGGCGGACAGCAGCACGGGATGGTCGCGCTCGACGCCTCGGGCGCGGTGGTGCGCGACGCCCTGCTCTGGAACGACACCCGCTCGGCGGGCGCTGCGGCTGACCTTGTCACCGAGTACGGTGCCGAAGAGCTCGCACGGCGCACGGGGCTCGTGCCGGTGGCGTCCTTCACCCTCACGAAGCTGCGATGGCTGCGTGACAACGAGCCGGTCAACGCCGCGAAGACCGCGGCGGTCGCGCTCCCTCATGACTGGCTCACCTGGCGCCTGCGCGGGTTCGGGGCGGGTGATGCCGCGCTCGACGAGCTCGTCACCGACCGCTCCGACGCCTCCGGGACGGGGTACTGGAACCCGGAGACGGGAGACTACGATCGAGCGCTGGCCGAGGCCGCGCTGGGCCGTGACGTCGCCCTGCCGCGGGTGCTCGGTCCTCGCGACGCAGTGACGGATGCCGCCGGGCGTCGTGTCGCCCCCGGTGCGGGCGACAACGCCGGTGCCGCTCTCGGTCTCGGCGCGGGAGTCGGCGACGTGGTGATCTCGATCGGCACGAGCGGGACGGTGTTCGCCGTCAGCGAGGAGCGGACGGTGGATCCGACGGGGACCGTCGCCGGTTTCGCGGACGCGAGCGGGCATTTCCTCCCGCTCGTCGCGACGCTCAACGCCGCACGCGTCCTCGATGCGGTGGCGGGCCTGCTCGCCGTCGATCACACGGAGCTCTCCCGCCTCGCCCTCACCGCGGACGCCGGGGCGGGTGGGCTGCGGCTCATCCCCCACTTCGAAGGAGAGCGCACCCCCAACCTGCCCGACGCGACGGCGACGCTCACAGGGATGACCCTGGCCTCCGCGACACGGGAGAATCTCGCCCGCGCCGCGGTCGAGGGGATGCTCGGCGGTCTGGCCGTCGGCGTCGGAGCCATCCGGGGACTCGGCGTCCCCCTCGAACGCGCCCTCCTCATCGGCGGAGGCGCGCAGTCAGCGGCGGTGCGGAGGATCGCGCCCGAGGTGCTCGGGGTCCCCGTCGTCGTGCCGGAGCCGGGGGAGTACGTCGCCCTCGGCGCGGCCCGTCAGGCCGCGGCGGTCATACGGGATGAGGAGGGCGACACCCGAGCTCCGCGTCATCGGTGATCAAGCGGCACTCCGGGAGCGCATGAGGAGTGATGCGCCGGACAACATGGCTCCGGAGCCGGACGGGACGGCGATATCTCCGCGGGATGTCGCCGTGTGAGGGAGCCGTCTCCCTGCACGGATGCGGGGTGCGGCGGGTTCTCCCCGAGGTCGGCGGGGAGGGACGCGCGACACTGTTGCGAGTCCTAGCGTCGATCCATGCCGATGGAGTGGGATCAACGTGTCCGTTCGCGGGATCTCCGGATGGTGCCGATCGCGGTGACGGCATGGGCGGTGGCGCTCGTCGTGGTGTTCTCTCCGGGGGCAGCCGTCTGGGTCGTGGCGTGCGTGTGCACGTGCGCGGTGGGCATCGGAAGCCTGTTGGTGGTGTCGCGCGGCAGGCGACGGGCGGAGCGATCGCGTGTCGCGTCGGTCGGCGGGCTTGTCCTCGTAGGCGCGGCGGTGGCGGGTGCGGTCGCTGCGACGGCGCTTCTCGCGGCACCGGTCCGTGAGGCCGCGGGCGGCCTGGAGGGGCGGGCCGTCTCCGGCGAGGTCGTGGTGGTGTCCTCTCCGAGCAACGGCGCCGACGGTCGGCTGTGGTTCGATGCGGAGACGTCCTCGATCGGGTCCCCGGGTGCTCCTCGCCCTTGGCGGGTCCCGGTGCGGGTGGGGCTCGCAGGCGACGGAGCCGCCGCCGTGGAGCCGGGCATGCGGATCCGGGTCGTCGCGGAGGCGAAGGCCGCGGATCCGGGGGAGCGGGCGGTCCTGGTCCTGTTCGTCCGGGCGCGGGCGGAGATCGTGTCCGAGGGCGACCCCATCGCGAGGGCCGCATCCGGTGTGCGCCGTGCATTCGTCGAACGGGCGCTGACGCTGCCTGCGCCCGGGTCCGGGCTCCTTCCCGGGCTGGCGGTGGGCGACACCCGCGCGGTCGACGACGACCTGGACGAGGCGATGGTCGCGAGCGGGCTCTCCCATCTCACCGCTGTCAGCGGCAGCAACTGCGCCCTGGTCACCGCGGCGGCGTTCTGGCTGGTGGCGCTCCTGGGCGGAGGACGGGCACTGCGCGTCGTCGGGGCGGGGATCGCGCTCTCCTGCTTCGTGGTCCTTGTGACGCCGGAGCCGAGCGTCGTCCGGGCGGCGACCATGTCGGGGCTCGCGATGACCTGCCTCCTGCTCGGACGGCCCCGTGCCGGGCTGCCGGTGCTGCTCCTCGCCGTCACCGTGCTCCTGGTCACCGACCCCTGGCTGGGTGCGTCACCGGGGTTCGCGCTCTCGGCGGTGGCGACAGGCGGCCTGATCGTGCTCGCGCCACCGCTTGCGCGGGGGCTTCGGCGCTGGATGCCCGGAGGGATCGCTCTCGTGCTGGCCGTCCCGCTCTCGGCGCAGCTCGTGTGCGGACCGATCATCGCCCTGTTCGCGGATCGGCAGTCGTTGGTCGGGGTCATCGCGAACCTGCTCGCCGAGCCGGCGGCACCGGTCGCGACGATCCTCGGGATGCTCGCCTGCCTCGCAATGCCGGTGCCACCGCTCGCCGATCTGCTCGTGGCGTGCGCCTGGCTGCCCTCCGCATGGATCGCGGCGACGGCGCAGACGACGGCGGCGCTGCCTCTCGCCACGGTCGGTATCCCCGCCGGACTCCTCGCGGCCGTCGTCGTCGCGGTGCTCAGCATCGCGACGGCCTGGCTGTTGATCCCGCATCGCCCTGGCGGCCGACGACGTGCGACGATCACGCTCGCCGCCGGGATCGTGGTCTCGACGGCCCTCGGCCTCGGCGGTGCGTGGGCGGCGCTGGACGGACCGATGGCGCCGCTCACCCGCCCCGGTGACTGGTCGATCGCCGCCTGCGACATCGGCCAGGGGGACGCCAGCCTGAGCGGTCTACACCTACGCGAAAGCCCCCGCGCCGGAGTGGCGGACGGGGGCTAGGGGGTGGCTACTCGGAGGCGGCAGACAGGGCGTCGTCGTAGCCGCGTCGGTACGCTTCGCGAACGCTGCCGTTGAGGTCTACGCCATCGTGGAGGTCTACGGGGTAGAGCTGGGCGGCGCGCTCGGCGGGGTAGTCTGCGGTCAGCGGAGAGAAGCTGGGCAGCGGCTCCTCAGTGTAGTTTTCCAGGCGCGTGAACTCATCGTTACGGCGGGCGGCGGGGTTCTCGGTGGTCATGGCAGTCACGGTGCTCTCATCTCGGTGGAGGTGAACATTTCAGGATACAGGAGGGGAGGCCCCTTGCGGGGCCCCTCCTCGGTGGCTAGCGGTTGCGGGCGTCCTCGTCGGTCCACTGGTCGGAGCGGGCCAGGAGGATCGTCACGATGACCTCGGCGGACAGGTCAACAACAACGCACAGGCCCGCGTGGACGTATCGCTGGAGGCCGTCGTGCGTGTGGCTGGAGCCTCGGACCAGGGCGCGGGCCACCTCCACCTCGGCAACCTGACGGCGCGCCATGACTTCGCGGGCGTGGCGGGAGAAGCGGAAGCGGGGGAGGTCCTCGCGAGAGATGTTGGGGTTGTTCATGTAAATGACTATACAGGGGAAAGGCGGCTTGCGCAAGGCTCCTTGCGTAATAGATGCCGTGTAAACGCGAAAAGCCCCCCACGCCGGAGGTGGCGCGAGGGGCTGGGGCTGGGGTCAGGACTTGCGGGTCTTGACGCGGCCCGTGGTGTCCAGGGTAAGGACGATGGTCTCCATCTTGCGGTTGACCATGCGAAGGATAGGGAACAGGAGGATGAGGCCGATGATGGTCACGGCCAGGAGGATCATGACCAGGATGTAGAAGAGGCCAATGGGCTTCTTGCGCTGGAGGATGACCTGGCCGGGAGCGCGGTCGGTGACCGTGTAGCCCTGACGGGCGTACTTGGCTACCTCGGCGTTGAGGGCGGCGTCCCCCTCGCGGGCGAGTCGGTCGGCGCGGAGGTCCGCGGCGAGGGCCTCCTGTGCTGCGTGCTCGTGCATCGGAAGGTCCCGGGGCGTGGCGGCTACCTGGTCCACGGGGGGAAGCGGGACGCCGGTACGGATGGACGCGCCCACCTCGGTCATCTCTGCGGCAGTCAGCTCGCGCCCTAGCTCGGCCTCGCGAGCGGCTGCGGCTGCGGCCATCTCGGGGTAGCCGCGGGCGAAGCGCTCACGCTCGGCGGCCTTGCGCGCGGCCTCCTTGTCGGCGGCCTTGGCGGCGCTGGCGGCGTTCCGCTCGGCTAGGCGGTCGGCGAAAGTGGACTTGGGTTCGGACATGCGCAGGCCTTTCGGGGCTTGAGGTACCGCCAGCCTAGCCTGGCGCGGTCAGGCTGCCCGGTCGGCAGTGTCGCCCGGGTCATCCGCGTCAGGACGCTTGCCCAGGACGCGGGCCACGTTGGACTTGGAGCATCCCACCTCGGCGGCGATGGTGCGGAGGCTCCAGCCCTCGGCGGCCAGCTCGTGGATGCGGGCGTTGCGGTCGGCGGCGGACGCGAAGACAGCCCGCGCGCCGTGGGTCTCGGCCAGCTCGTGGAGCGGGGCGGGCCGGGAGTGGTCCGGCTCTACCTCGGGGTTGGCCGCTGCGTGCTCCAGGACAGCAGCGCGGCGCGCGGGCCAGGTATGGGCCTCGTCCACGACGGCAAACGTGGTGCGCTGCCCCTCGCGGCGCTTGGGTGCCTCGGGCGTGGGCGGGGCCACGATCAGCTTTGCGATGGTGTGGGTGGTCAGGAGGACCGAGACTGGGGCGAGAGCCGCGAGGGTGATGCCCAGCGCGACCTGGACCCAGCCGGGGGCGGTGGCCCAGGCGTGGACGCCGTTGGCGGCTACGGAGAGCGCCGCGAAGAGGGCGAGCGCTGCCCACTCCAGGCGGGCGTCGTCGCCGCGCGAGCGGAAGACCAGGGCGGCGACCGTGTAGACCAGGATCGCGCCATCCACGTAGGCGGGCAGCGCCCAGGCGAGCCAGTCGGGGACGTTCGCCCAGCTCGCGGCCTCCGCCAGTCCGTTGAAGGAGAGGAGGAAGGAGACGGCCGCCAGGAGGGCCGTGGTAACCGTAGCGACGATGAGCACAGGCCGGGAGTCCGGCTGGACGCGGGAGGTGGTCATACGGGGGTCCTTTCGGCGATGCGGGCGGCGGCTCGAAGCTCGGCCTTGGCGGCGCGGTTGGTGCCCAGCTTGCGGGCGAGATCGAAGGGAAGGACGTGATTGGAGAAGGCGGACCGGCTCGGCTCCTTGGCATACTCCTCTCGGGCGACTGCGGCGAAGGTCATGTGGATGCCTCCAGCTTGAGGTCCATCCAGCGGGCGCGGCGGTCGGCGCGGGTCGTGCCGGTGGGCGTGCGCTCGGCGACGCGCTCCCAGAGCTGGCCGGGGGCGCACAGGGTGGCGATCCCGCGAGCGGCGGCGAGCGCGTCGGCGATGTCCACCTTCTCGGCAAGGTCCTCGGGCGGGTGCGGGCGACGGGCGTGGTGGGTGACGATGGGCGCGGTCATTGGTGGGCCTTTCGTGGAGAGTCTGGGGTGGTTCAGGCGGTGACGCCGTAGCCGCCACACCCGTAGCAGGTGCCGCCGTTGTAGGCGTACTGGGAGATGTAGCCGGTGCCGTTGCAGCGCCCACACTTGGTGGCCTCGCGGGCGGCGAGGATGCGGGCGGCCTGTGCCTCACGAGCGGCGACGCGGGCGGCCTCCTCGGCGGCGGCTGCATCGTTCGCGGCGATCTGCTCGGCGGTGAGCGAGGTGGTCGCGAGGGAGACGAAGACGGCGAAGAGGTCGATGTCGGCGGCTGCGGTGTTCATGTATAGAACCATATCGACGTAAGGGGGTTTGCGCAAGTCTCCTTACGCAAACTACGTCGGGCGCGGTTCCATCGGGCGAAGTAGGGGAGGGCGAGGGCCGCCCAGAGGAGGGCAGCCAGGGGCAGCCCCACCTCGGGGGAGAGGGTGTCCGGGTTCACTCGTCGCCGTCCTCGGTGCTGGGGGCGTCCATCGTCGCGTCGTGGCATGGACACTTAGGCGCGCCGAACTCGTCCAGCCACTTCTTGGTCATGCGGACCAGGTAGCCGCTGCCCTCGGCGCACTCGACCTTGAGCATCCGGGTGCCCTGCTTCTTGACGCCGGAGAGAGACGGGGTGAGGGCGGCGTGGGGGTAGTCGCCCAGCTCGATGACGATGAGCGCCAGCTTGTCCTTGAGGGCGTCGCCCGCGACGGTGGCGGTCATTTTGCCTTCCAGGCCCATGGCCTTGGCCAGCTTGGCGAAGGGGCCGCGGTGGCCGGAGGCGTTCTCGTCCCAGACGTGGACCAGCTCGTGGACCAGGACGGCGAGGACCTCGACGGCGTCGGCGAGGACGGGGGAAATGAAGACCTGGGCGACGCCGTCGGCGGCTGCCTCCTTGGCCCATGCCTGGCCGATGGCCTGGTTGTTGCCGCTGCGGCCCTTGGGCCAGCCGACGGAGACGCGGACGGCGGGGATGTCCGCGCCGTGCTCGGCGAAGTAGGGGCGGAGCGCCTCGACGGCGGCAGCAAGCCACTCTTCACGGGTGGAGAAGTTGATGGTCATGGTGTGCCCTTTCGGAAGGAGGCTTGCGTGGAGTGGTCAGAGTTAGGCGGCGTGGAACCACTCGACGGGGACCTCGTCAAGGGAGGCAGCTCCGGTGAGTACGTCGTAGGCGTAGTCGCGGTTGATGAGCTTGGAGGAGCCGTCAATGCTCACTCGGACCTGCTCGCCGCGGACGCTGACCTCCACCATGTGACCGTTGACCAGGCCGCGCGCCCGCTGGTTGGCTGCTCCGTGGCCAGTGGCGGCGAAGGGGGCACGCTTGGCGCAGGCGATGAGGAGGGTGAGGGCGGTTTCCGTGTGCATGTGTAAACAGTAGCACACGAAAGGAGGCTTGCGCAAAGGGGCCCCACGCAAGATCGGGTGTTTGCGGCTCGGCGAGGCCCCGGGGGAGGGGGCCGGGTTTCATGCCCCCACCGCCACACGCATGGCCGCCAGCCCTTCGGTCCGCTTGCGCTGGACGCCGGAGCGGCTCATCCCGCGGAGGTGGGCAATCTGGGTGTCGGGGATGGGGTCGAAACCTGCGAAGGGGTCGCGGTCGCGTACAGGCGACTCGGGTGTGCTGTCGTCGTCGTAGAAGGCGAAGCCGTAGGCGTCCTCGATCACGCCCAGGGTGGGCTCGTCCACGGCGGCGTAGGCGCGCGCCAGGGTCAGCCGGTCCTCGGTGGTCGCGTAGCTTCGCTCGCCCGTGAGGGGGGCCATCTCCGCCTCGTGCCCCCTACCTGTGAACTCGCCGACGCCGTCGTCGCTGAGTGCCTCGTAGGAGACGGAGGCGAAGGCGGATCGCACCTGGCGGAAGACCTCGCGTGACATGCCCAGCTCCACGGCCTTGTCCTCGGCGCTACCGTTCGCGCCAGCCTCACGAAGCGCCTGGAAGTAGCGCGAGCGTGTGCGCGCTGGTACGGAAAAGGTGCTGCGGAGGTGGTAGGCGTTCGCGGCCTCCATGGTTGCGCCCTTGAGGCGGGCGGCGATGCGGGTGGTGCCGTCGCATGCGGCCAGCGCCTCCATGAAGGCGACTAGGACGTTGGCGCGGGTCTCCTCGGGGTCCTCGCCCGCGTCGCGCCCTCCAGCCCGTGCGTGCTCGCGGGCGGCGATGGCGCGAAGGCCGTTGGCGTACTGGCGGAGGAGGCGAAGCTTGGCCTCCTCCGAGCCGCCCTGGGCCTCGGTGATCAGCGCCAGCTCGTCCTCCAGCGGGAGTTGCTGGAAGGGAGCCAGCTTGGCGTCGAAGACCTCGCGGAGGGTGGTGGTGAAGGAGGGCATTGGCGAGCCTTTCGGGGTATCAGTGCGGAAGGAGCTTTGCGTGAAGTTGGCACGCTGAGGGCATGGCGAGTAGCGCCCCAGCGGGGGCGTGGTTGACGCTTGGGTATCGCGCTAGGGAGTCACGCGTGGCGCTTTGGGCTAGCATACGTGCGCAAAGAACCTTGCGTGACATTGTGGCGGGCGGGCGTGTCGCCAGTACGTGCTAAGCGCGGACCCCGGCCCAGTCAGTGACCGCTGCGCGGAGTTCTTTGGCAGCCGTTACAGCCCGGGAGTGGATGTTGGCCACCTCCAGCTCGGCGGTGATGACGGCGGCGCGGACGCGGAGACGGCGGGCGTCGGCGGTGGTATCGGCAGTCGGGTTGGAGATGCCGCCCTTGCCCTTCTCGGGAGTCTCCTGCCGCGTGGAGGGTCCAGCGGGTTGGAGCCATTGGACCTCCTCGGCGTGCGCCAGGGCGTCGGCCAACTCGGTGACGCTCTCGCCCAGTGTGCGGATGGCCTCGGCGGTGGTGGGGGTGTCCATACTTTCCTTTCAGATGAGTGTGTTTACACGGCGTCCAGCTCGGCGGGGACGCCGTAGCCACTGCCCCACGAGCGCCCGTACACCTCTGGGTCGGAGACAATCGGGATGCCGTAGAAGGTGCTGTCCATGAGGCGTCCGATTTCGCGGATGACGTCCTCAGCCTCGTGAGCGTCGGCCTGTGCGATCAGCTCGTCATGCACGGGGAGGAGAAGGGTGTCTCCCAGTCCCGCGTCGAAGATGTCCACGATGGCTTGGGCGAGGAGGTCGCGCGCCGTGGACTGGACGACGTAGTTGGTCGCGGCATAGAGCCGGTCGCGGTCCAGCGGAAGGTGTCGCCCGGAGACCGTGACCACCTCCCGCTTGCCGTACTTGGCCCGGGACTGGAGACGCGCCCCGTAGCGCTTGATGCCGGGGAAGGTCTTGTCATAGGCGAGCATGGCGGGCCTCACGTCGGCCTCTGGGACGCCGGTCTGCATCGAGACCGTGGCCGCCCCGCCGCCGTAGACCTTGCCGAAGCCGATGGACTTGGCGATCTTGCGCTGCTTCTTGGTGAAGTCCGGGCCGAAGACTCGTGCGGCGGTGAAGTCGTGCAGGTCGGTGCCGGACAGGATGGCCTCTACTAGGGTCTTGTCCTGGCAAAGCGCCGCCAGGACGCGCATTTCCACTTGGGAGTAGTCGCTGGCGATGATGAGCTTGCCGGGGTCGGCGATCATGGCCCGCCGGATCGTCCAGTCACCGGAGGGGAGCTGCTGTAGCGGCGGGCGCGAGATGCTCATGCGGGCAGTGCGAGCCTGGAGCGTTCCGATGCCTGCGTGGAGGCGGTCGTCGGAGTCCTTGAGGTTCAAGAAGGCCTCGACGTAGCTCTTGCGCCATTTGCCCGCGCGCTTGGCCCGGAGGACGGCGTCCGCCAGGGGGTTGGGCTTGCGGGACTCGCGGAGATTCCAGTCCTGGTCCAGGTCGGCCAGGGGCATGAGCACGTCCTTGCCGACGGCCAGCGCGCCGCCGTCGGTTCTCTTGGTCAGCTCCTCGCCCATGGCCGCGAGGGCCTCGGCTACCTGGACTGTCGAGTTGACGTTCTCGACGCCGTAGCGCTTGGCGACGGTGCCGAAGTGGTCGGCCTCATCGGACAGGCGGGCATCCAGCTTCTCGACATAGGGCACGTCCAGTAGGACGCCCCGGCGCTCCATGGTCGTGATGAGGCCCTGGAAGTGGTGCTCGAAGGTGGACAGGTCGGAGAGGCCCATCCCCTTGATGATTTCGGCCAGCTCATCGAAGAGGCGGCGGCCCAGGAGCACGTCGAGACCGGCATACAGGACGTAGGTTGGGTGGTCGATGGGGATGTAGGCCCAGCCGTTGTCCTTGGTACAGGGCTTGCCGGTGACCGGATGCTTGATCGTGCGGAAGACGGCGTTGAGGCCCTCGGCGGTGTCGGGGGCCGTCTCGTCCACGTAGATCGCGGACAGCGGCTTGAGCGACAGGCCTGCACCGCCCTCGTGCTGCGACCGCGGGTCGATCAGGTGGGCGAAGATGCGGGTATCGAAGACGCGCGGGGCGAGGACTTCCAAAGGAACGCCGCCGTGGCGGTCAATTACCTTGAGGTCGAAGGGCGCGTTGTGCGCGGTGAAGTGGCGATCCTGCCGAAGGGTGTCCTCGATGACCTTGGGGAAGAGGTCCCAGCGGAGGACCCAGGCCTCGCGGCGGTTGCCGATCTGGAAGAGGCGGGCCTGGTAGCCGGGGGAGTAGATGTCCAGGCCGGAGGTCTCGGTGTCGATGCACAAGACCCTGTCGCCCTCGGCGAGGAAGCGCCGGTAAGCGGCTAGCTCGGCCCGGCGCTCGGGGAAGTGGATGATGCACTCCTCCCCGGCGAGCGTGTAGTGGTAGGTCTGCATTGCTGCCTCTCAGGAGTCGCGGAGGGTGCGGGCGTCGGCGGCGCACCGTCGGCAGATGGGTGCCAAGCCGTCCTTCTGGTGGGCGTTGGTGTGGAAGTTGGAGACGTGCAAGCGGCGACCACATCCGCCGATGGGAGGGCAGGTCTTCCGGTCGTCAGGGTGGGCGGCCCACCGGTCAAGGAGGACGCTGAGCGATGAGCGCGCGGCGAGGGAGCGGCGGTACTCGCGGTTCTCGAAGCGGCGCGTAACGTTCGCCTGCTGGTGAAGCTGGAGGTCTACATGCTTGGTCCGGCACTCGTGGCAGACCTTGGGCGGGCGGCCAGCGCCGGTCTCGCCCGGGTCGCGGAAGGCGCTGGGGGTGGCCTTCTCGAAGTCGCACAGTGGGCAGACGCGGGTACGAGAAACGGGCATTGCGATGCTCCAGACGTTGAGATGTGATTGGGCATGGCCCCGCCGCCACATGGCCTCTAGGAGGGCTTACGGGTATGGCGACGGGGCCGAGTGGGTCAGAGCGCGGAGAGGTCCGCGCCCGTGATGGGTGTTGCAGAGGAGTGCGCCTGGGTGCCCACTCCTGCCCGGGCGATTTCCGGGGCGGCCTGCTCGGGGTGGGCTGAGACGCGCGGCGTGCGCTTGACGCCGACGAAGACCTGGCCGACGGCCTCCTTGCGGACGTGGATGCCGCGCTCCTTGAGAGCCCCGTAGAAGGCGCGGCGGCTCCAGCCCTGGAGGTCCCGGAGGTTCTCCTCCTCGGCCCAGGATTGGAAGGCGGCCCAGAGATCAGCGCCCTTGACCTTGTGCTCCTCGTCGGCCAGCTCGAAGACGCCGGGGAGGAAGCCCTGGAGGATGTCCGAGGTGTCGCGGTACTGCTTGGATGCCTCGCGTACGGTGGCGGGGTCGCCTAGGCCGTTGGCGTACCACTCGACGGAGCCACGGACGGCCCACGCCAGGATGCCCTCGGCCTCCTCCAGGAGCTTGTCGCCCAGGCGGGCGTCGCGCTCATGGGGTGCAAACCACCGTTCCCAGTTCACGAGCTTGACGCGCCGCCAGAGGCCCTCGTCCTGGCCGCGAAACTGCGGCTCGAAGTTGGTCCCCATCTGGAGGAGGAAGGCGGGCCGGAACTCAAAAAACTCCTGCCGCATGAAGCGGGCGGCGATGAGGTCGCGCCCCGTCACGCGCTTGAGCATGGCTTCTGCCATCCGCTTGCCCTGCTCGCCCTCGGAAGCCATGACCAGGCGTGCGCCCTTGAGGGCCGCCAAGTCGTTGGGGATGCCCCCGGAGGGCTTGGACTCGAAGGTGGAGAAGGGGGTAGTGGTCGTGATTTCGCGGAAGACCTCGGTGAGGGTGTCGGTGAAGACCGACTTTCCGTTCGCTCCCTTGCCCAGGTGGATGACGAAGCACTGTTCGGTGGTGTGGCCGGTGATGCCGTACCCGATCAGGCGGCGCATGAAGTCCGGCATGGCCCGGTCGCGCGGGAACACCTCGGCCAGGAACGCCTCCCAGCGCGGGGCCTTGGCTTCGGCATGGTAGGTCAGCGAGACCTTGCGCGAGAGAAGGAGGCCCGGGTCATGTGGGCGGAGTTCGCCAGCGCGGAGGTCGATCACGCCGTTGTTGACGGCGAGAAGGTCCGGGTGCTGGTCGAAGTCGTTGATGGACGACGGGACGCCCTCCACGGCCTGGAGTTCCCGAAGCATGGAGTCGATGCCGCGGGAGGTCTGGACGTGTTGGGAGTAGCGGGTGAAGCGACCGGCGCGGGCTTTGGCGCGGTCGCGCTCCTCGTCGGTACCGCCCGCCTCCTTGGCGCTATTGGCCTCTCGGGCCAACCGCTTGACGACGTCAGCGACGGCCTGCGCGTGGGTGCGGACGGACTGCCGATCGTCAATGCGCCAGACGCCATCCTCCAGGAGTAGGAAGCCAGCCTCGGAGGTGTACTTCACGCCGGAGCTGCGCGACTTGAGGTAGTCGCGGAGGTAGCGCGCGCCGCCCAGGTCTGAGAGGGCGTAGGTGCTCTCGTCCCAGGCGAGGAGGGCCGCTTCCCGAGACTTGACCGGCTTGGCTTGGGTGATGGCCCGGATGACATCGCGGGAGAAGCCCTGCGGGTCATTGCGCCGCCAGTCCGTGAGGTCCAGGCCGTCGGCCATGCTGAGGACGCGGACGCGGATGTCGCGCTTGGAGAGGCCCTCGGCGAGGGTGGCGGAGAAGCGGCGGCCAGCCGGGTCCCCGTCGCCCGCGATGACGGCCTCACGGTCGCCGATCCAGCTCGCGACCTCGTCCAGGATGGCCGGGTTGTTTACACGGGCTGCCCCAGCGATGCCGATGGTGTCGTAGCCGAGAGTCGCGCCGGTCAGGGCGTCGCCAGGACCCTCGCAGATGAGGACCTCATCCCAGCCGGATGCGCCGGGGAAGTAGCCCAGCGGGGACCACGAGCCGTCCTCGGGAGCTTTCGGTCCCAGCCACCGCACGGCGGCGTCCTTCTCCAGGGCGCGGGCCTGGAAGCCGCGGGCGACGCCGTCGGGCGTGCGGAAAGGTACCACCAGGCGAGGGCCGCCGCCAATGTTGTCCACGAAGCCCAGGCCGAGTCGCTCGGCGTCGGTGGCGTTGATACCGAAGCGGTGCTCGGCGTAGAGGAGCGCGTCCCGTGCGGCGTTCAGCTCGCCCTCGTAGGAGTCGCCGAACGCCTCGGCGGTGGCGAGGGTGGCCTGGTAGGCGTCCAGGGTCACGGCCAACTTGGCGATGGCAGCGGGGGAGGCGGCGATGGCGGACGTGGCCTTGACGTTGCGCGGGACCTCGTCGCCAGGGGTCATCCGGGCGAGGTCGCGCATGGTCAGGCCGATGGCGGACATGACAGCGGGCGTGTCGCACATGGCGCGGCAACGCACGAGGACCTTGCCTGCCTCGGAAACGGTGACGCGGAGGGAGGCGTGGGAGTCGTTGTGGGCGGGGCAAGTCGCCAGGTAGCCGTCGGTCGTCTCCTCTACATCGGAGAGCTTCTCCAGGAGGTCAGGGAGGTGCATAAGCGGGTCCTTTCGGTAGGTCGCTGAGGAGTGGGCCTGGGTGCTTGGCGGTACCCAGGGGCGGGGCCAGGGGGAGATACCGCCCGGAGGGGCGGAGCTGCCCAGAGACGACGAAGGCCCCCGCCTCGGAGTGAGGTCGGGGGCCAGGGGGTGAGGTCAGACGCCGCCCGGGACCTGGAGCGCGGACAGGAGCCGCGCGAAGGTGGAGAGGTCCATGACCGCGTAGCCGTCGGCGATGGGCTTTCCGGGTCGCTTGATGAAGGCGATGCCGTAGGGCTGGCCAGCTCGCGGGGCCTGGACGTTGGCACCCGCGACGCCGTCGCGGAGCGCGGAGGCGATGTCCTTGTAGGCCTTGCACTGGCCTACGAAGGGGTCGATGCCGTGGATGTCGCCGGTATCGAGCTGTCCGGTCTGCGCGACGCGGCGCGCGGGGATGCCGTGCTCCTGGAGGTACTTGACCACGGCGGACTCATAGTCGGTGCCCTTGCGCTTGGCGGCGTTAGCCACGCGGCGCTCCTGTCTTGGAGGCGTTGCGGTTCGCCGTGTCGAAGGCGCGCGTCGCCGGAGAGTGCGCGCCCGGGCTGATGTAGTTCTGGACCGTCTCGCGGGCGATGATGCGGGCGACCTCCGGGGAGACGACGACAGCGCGGACGACGAGTCCCTGGACGCTGGCGGCGTTCAGCGGCGTGGCGATGCGGTAGTTCACCACGCCTAGCACCTCGGCGTAGGCGACGCCCGCGGAGATGGTCGTCGCTAGGATCAGGAGCGGGGCGGCGGTCATCGTGCCCACTCCACGAGCTTGTCGGGGACGAAGCCGCCCCAGGCGTCCAGCTCGGTCGTGCCCACGCCACCCTCTTCCTGGGTGACGATGACGTAGGGGGTCTGGCGGACGCCGCGGGCCTCCAGCATGGCGACGGCGGAGGCGTTGGCCGGGTCGGTCACGTCCACGCTGAGATAGCGGCGGAGCGCGCCGTCGGTGGTGAGGGCGTCCAGCTTGCGCTTGGTGGCGTTGCACTGCTGGCACGCGGGGCGCGCGTCCTCGGGCTTGGTGTAAACGGTGATGAGAGGGGGGTAGAGCATGGGGTCCTTTTCAGAGACGACGAAGGCCCCCGCCCTGGCGATGAAAAGCCAGGACAGGGGCGGATGGGGTCGGGGTTACTTGAACGCTGCGCGGAGGAGACCGATGATGAGCCACCACGCGACGACGCCAACGGCGACCACTCCCGTCAGCGCCAGGCCGGTGAAGCCCAGCGCCGGGAAGATCAGCAAGCCCAGCAGGACCGGCACGCCGACGTACAGCACGAGCGACATCACCAGCGCGAGCACCATGATCGCAACGAACGCCGCGCCCATGCCCTTGGCCAGGATCACGCTGCCACCTCGGTGTCGATGACCGGTGCTGCGCCCAGGACCTCGATCTCCGTGGCGGTGTAGCTCACCATCTTCCCCTTGCGCTCGCCCGTCTTGGCCTTGAAGGAGACCGGCACGAGCTTGAGTCGGAGGAGCGCCGGACCGCCGACGTTCTCGATCTGGCTTTCGATGTCCTCGGCGGCGAGGAAGTGCGCCAGGCCCCACGAGTTGGACTTGAGGACGAAGAGGCCCAGGTTCGGGTCCTCAGCCAGGCGGAAGGTCAGCTCGGCGGACGGGTTCGCCCCGTAGGCCTTCTTGTCCTTGCGCTCCTGGAAGGTGAGGTCCGCGTCCGGGTCGCGCTCCTCGGTCGGGTGTCCGGCGTCGTCCAGGATGAACTCGCCATCCGAGATGTAGACCGGCTTGCGGTCGCGACCCCAGAGGATCATCCGCTGGCGGATGGCCTTGGCACTCTCCACGATGACGTCGATGGCGGTGGCGTCGGTGAACGCCTGAAGGTTGCGCTCGGACTTGGTCTCCCACTCCTCGGGAGCCTCGCCGCCGAACAGCTCGTGGACGCGCTCGGCCACGTCGGGGTCGCCGGTCGTGATGCGCCACTCCTCCAGGGAGGCGGGCTGGCCGTCCAGGGAGTAGCCAGAGTGGACCTGGCCCACGAAGTCATCGGAGAAGCGCTGACGCGGCTTGGGCTGGTTCTCGGGGTCGGTTCCGAAAATCTTGAGTGCCATGTGGTGTGTCTGTCCTTGTCAGGTTGGGTAGACCCCGGTCAGGGGGGCGTGTCGGAGTGACAAGGAGGAGTGCGCCCAGGTGGCGGGTGGTGCCCATAGCAGATTGGAGGCGGAAACACAAAAGACCCCCGCCGCTCGCCGGACCAGGGCGAGGGCGAGGGCAGGGGCCTTCTGAGGAGAGGGGGGCTACAGGTCGGGTGTGCTCATGCGGCCTCCAGGAGGGCGTACAGCTTGGGGTCATCCGGCTCGTAGGCGTCCAGGAGCGCGGAGTGGTCGTCGGGAGTCACTCGGCGTCCACCTCGAAAGACGCCGGTAGCTGGTCGATCATGCGCCGGAGTACGACGAAGACCGCGCGGATGGCGACCACCTGGGCGTGGAACTCCGGGTGGGCGGCGGCGTCGATATCGTCCTCGGTCAGGCCGTACTCCAGACCGGAGAGGATGCCGCCCTCATAGTCGGCCTTGTTGAGCCACTCGTCCGGGGTCACTTCTCGGTCACCTCCATGGCGGCGGCGATGTTCGGGAACGCCGACAGGAAGCCGTTGCGGAAGCCGTAGGCCTCGAAGTCGTAGACCTTGCCCACCTCCAGGGCGGCGTACAGGTCGGCGGAGTTCCACTGGCCCTGTGACAGCTCATCCTCGACGGTGAAGACGCCGCACGAGCTGGCGATCATCTTCTGGGAGGCCTTGTTGGAGACCGTGACGTACTTGTCCGTCACGAGACAGCCGGTCGTGTCCTCGCTGTACTGGATGCCGCACCCAGTGAGGGCGAGCGCGGAGACGGCGACGGCAGCGAGGGCGGCGGAGATGCGGGTCTTGAGCTTCACAGGATGGGGTCGCTTTCGGTATCGGTGGAGGCGGTGGGGCTGGCCTTCTTGACCCAGGGGAGGCGGGCGGCGGTGTGGCCGCGGGCAACGCTCGCGCCCTCGTAGCCCTTCTCGATCACGCCCGCGTCAGCGAGCGCGTACAGGAGGGTCTCCAGGCGACGCCACGGCACCTCCTTGTCGATGTAGAGATGGAAGTGGCCCGGGGTCGTGGACGGGATGAGCTGCGCCGGGAGGTCGATGTCCAGGATGACCTTGTGCAGCTCCTCGGGTGTGCCCAGGAGCGCCGGGTCCTGATCAGCGATCTTGGATGTGATGACCGTGGCGTCTGCCGGGTCGGTGACCACGTCGCGCTGCCAGTCCTCGGAGTAGTCCTCGTTGGTGTCGATGTTCGCGATGCGCTCCAGGACCATGCCCGGGAGTGGCGGGGTGAGGTCGTCCAGGATGACACTGGCGTAGGGCATGAACTCGAAGTCCTTGGCCTCGTCGTGATCGGCGCTCCAGGTCTCGGCGATGTCGGCGACCATGTAGGCATAGGCGTGGAACGTGGCGGCCCGCTGGTGCTCGGTATCGACCACGGCGCGGCGTGTCTCGCCGATGGAGTTGGTGACCGTGCCAGGGCGGAAGCGGGGCGCGCTCACTTGGCGGCCTCCTTGACTGCGCGGCGGTAGGCGGCGCGCTCGATGGACTTGGTCGCGTACTTGACCGCGCGGCGAGCCTTCCGGGACTTGCCGGGGATGGCCATGGCCGCCTCCAGACGGTCCTGGCGGCGGCGCTGCGCGCGCTCGGTGGGAGTCTCCTGGCCCGCGTAGACGTGCTTGTCCAGGCGGTTGAGCGCGACCAGGATGGCGCGCTGGAACGGGTTGATCTTGGGCAGCGTCATCGTTCGGTCTCCTTGGTGAGGCGGATCAGGGGGAGGTCGCTGAGGATCGGGGGTTGCAGCTCCGGGGCGCCCATGGACCAGAGGACGCGCCACTCGCCGCGTGCGTTGAGGTGGTAGCCCAGCGCCGGGGCGCCGTCGCTCCAGTCGCGTCCGCGGTAGAAGCCCGGTTCGGTCGGGAGCGCCGGGTCGGCGCGCTCCAGGGTGATGCCGTCGGCGTCGGCCATCTCGGCCAGCTCGACGGCGTCGCTGGACACGCTCATGCCCGGGACATCGACGTAGAGGCCGTAGCGGGAGTGGTTGCGCACGGGTGCGACCACGACGGCGTCGCCCTTGGAGATGCGGATGGTGTCGCCCTCGCGGACGTCCGCGAGCTTGACGGGGGAGAAGGTGCGTTCGGTCATGCTGGGGCCTTTCAGAAGGGGAGAAGGAGGCGAAGCTTGTAGGCGGCGTGGGCCTCGTCAGCGGGGATGCCGCCGCCAAGCTCGTTGGCCGGGATGATGAGTGGCTGGTCGAAGAGGTCGGCCTGGGTGCGGTCGGTCAGGACCACGGCCATACCGTTGCGGTCCACGGCCCACAGGTCGCCCTCGAAGTCGCGGTAGACGCCAGGAGCGAGGTCGTCTGGCTGGGTCTCGGAGCGGGTCACAGAGCGCCCTCCATGGCTCCCAGGACGTTCCCCGCCTTGGCGGCGACCTCCGCCAGCGTGCTGCCCCGGAGCTGGATCTTGACCACTTCGTGGGAGGTCTTGACCGGCTTAGTCACGGTGCGGACCGTCCGCCCGTAGGTGTCCAGGCTCTTTTCATCCTGGTCGGTGGTCGTCGTCTCGTGGACGGCCAGGACAGCGGTGAAGTAGCTCTTGGCGTCGCTCATGCGGAAGCCTCCGGGAAGAGGTGGATGGGGGTGAGAGGGCCGAAATCCTCGGAGAGGGCGTCCACGGGGACCGGGCGGAAGGCCATGGCGACGAACTCGCCGGAGGTCGGCGGACCTGCGGCATGGTCGGCCAGGCCGACGGCGCACTGGTCCTGGAGCACGGCCCAGATGTCGCCATCGCGGTCGTGGTAGATGCCGGTGGTGATCGGCGCGCGATCCTCGGTGGTCGCGTTCACGCTGCGGCCTCCTCAGTGGTCTCGGCGGACTCCGTCTCGGTCTCGTCGTCGCCCCTCAGAAGCTCCAGCTCCCACTCGGCGAGCGGTTCCGGGTCCGTCGGCTCGGGGTCGGTGTCGCTGTCCAGCGCACGGAACGGGCCGTACTCGGCGGCCCAGGCGGCCAGGTTGAGGATGGGGTGGGTGTACTCGACACCATGGCGCTTGACGGTGGTCGCGCCCTGGCCCTGGTTGTTGATCCTGAGCTGTGCGCGGTCGCCCAGCTTCTCGGTCTCGTATGCTCCGGGGGCGGTGGGCAGGATGAGCGGGTAGTCCATGGGACCTCCTCGTTGTTGGTTGTTGGTCGAAGAGGAGTGCGCCCAGGTGCCCGGCGCTGCCCAGAAATGACAGAAGGCCCCCTCCAGCTCGCGGAGAGCGGGAGAGGGCCTTGGGTGCAGGGTGAGCCTCGTCACGGCCCGGTTACTGTTTGTTGACCGGCATTGGATACGGTCTGACGCCTACCTGCACAGTCGCGGTCAGGCTGCGATGGCTGCCGGGGCGGCCTCGCGGAGGGGGATGGGCGTGACGTTCGGCCCTGGGAGGCTCGGGCGGTCGTGGCCCTTGTAGTAGGCATATCCGGCGAGGGTGTCGCCGATGCGCCGAGAGCGGCGCGCGCCCATGTAGGGGAGCAGGGCTGCCATGATGGTGGCGGCTCGCTCGCCCGATACCTCGGCGTTCCAGGTGGTGGATGCCGGGGGCCGCTTGAGCGATGCTCGGACAGTCGTGCCCATGAGGTCGGCTGCTCGCGCGACCACGTCACGGTCGGTCATCTGGAGGCGGATACGCGGGTAGCGGGTCCGGTGGAGGTCGAAGGCACCTTCACCCTCCAGGAGCCCGGCTAGCCAGATGAGGTCAGCAGGGGTCATCGGGTGGCCTCCCACTCCAGGACGGCAGCCTTCCACGGGCGGCCCGTGACATCGTCGCCGCGCTGGCAGGACCAGATGAGCGCCCAAGTCGTGCCGTCCCAGCCGTACAGTGCTCCGGCGCGCGGTGCCTTGTCGGATGGGTAGTAGCCCTCCATCTGATACGCGAGTGCGGCGGTCGCCTGCCCGCGAGTGGCGTGGAGCTTGTCGCGGACCGAGGAGCGCCCGGGTATGACCGTGAGGTATGGCGGCTGCGCGTTGCCCAGGCGTCCCGGGGAGAGGTCCACGGTCACTCGTGGGCCTCCGGGATGTCGATGACGGAGGCCCCGCGAGGGACGCCGTTGGGGGCGGCCTCGGCGTAGGCGGCGGCCCGGGCGATGTCTCTGGTCTCGCGCTTCTCGCGACGGAGGCGGCGCTTCTCGCTGCGGATGGCCTTGGAGACCTCGGAGAAGGCGGTGATCAGCCCGCGCCGGAGCTGGCGGACCTCGTCCAGGGTGTCGGCCTCCAGGCTGCCGTCCACGTCTGCGGGGGTCAGCGAGACGAGGACATGGGGCTGGCGGAAGTGGTAGGCCCGCTGGAGAGGGTGCTGGGTGTTCATGATGCGGCTGCATCCTTTCGGGCTTCTGCGACCCACTCGTGGATCGTCTGGATGGGGAGGGAGATGGAGGTAGCCACGGCGACCTCAGCGCGTGCGCCGGAGGACTCGGGCCAGCCGTCCAATACGGCGACGCCGTCGGCGAGCTTGGCCACGGCCTCCACGTCGCGAGCGATGGCCTCGCGGCGCATGGCCCCGGTCCACTCGGTGTTGGGGTCTACTCCAGCGTCCTGGTCCAGCTCGTGAGGGCTGATGACGTTGAAGCCCCAGGCGCGAAGCTCGGCGGCAGCGTCGGTGAACGCGGGATAGTTCCAGTCCTTGATGCCGGTCATGGGGCCGGAGACGTAGAGGGTGAAGAGGTCAGCGTCCGTGTCCGAGGTGCCGATGGATGCCGTCATGAGTCGCCCTCCAGTTCGGCCTCAAGGTCCATAAGGTCGTTGAGGGCACGGGAGCGCCGGTCTCGGAGGCGCTCCAGCTCGCGCTCGTGGTAGTTGATATCCAGGGCGAGAGAGTCAGCCGTGCGCTGGGCGTTGTCGCGGGCCTGGGTGAGGGCGTCGCGTACTGCGGCGGAGGCGGTCACGCGGTCGCCTCCGTGTAGGGCGGGTAGCCGTCGCCGAGCTTCACCCAGTCGATAGTGGTGGAGCTGGTTGGGCTGAGTGTGACGTCCTCGGGGGCGAGCGAGCCAGCGTTCAGCGCTGCGAGCTGGGCGCGGAGGTGCAGGAAGCGCTGCTCGGCGTGGGCGCTGCTCGTGGGGCGCGCCAGGAAGTCAGCGACCTCGTCCGTCGAGGCGTCGCGGATGCCGTGGTCCCCGACGCTGTCGATGACCTCCACGAAGCGGGGTCGCGGTGCTTCCGTGCGGTCGGGCGTCTTGGGTGTCACGGGAGCCGGGTCAGGAGCCAGGTCGATGGCGTCGGCGAGGGCGCGTAGCGCTGCGGCGTCTCGGGCACTGGTCAGCTCGGTGTCGAGTTCGATACGGATGTTCATGGGCGGAGGGTGTTTCCTGTCTGGGCGTTCGGGGTACGGTAACGGCGCACGAGCTTGGCCCCCTCGGGGCCGCTGGCGACGGGGGTGGAGACGACGGAGCGCTTGAGGTCGTCCCACTCGAAGACGCGGCGGAGGTCCAGGAACATCTCGAACATGGTCTCGTCGGCACGGACGGGGGTGAGGTGCCAGCCCTCGGGGCGGACGTGGAGGACGGCAGCGCCGTCGCCGGGGTCGTTGTCCGTGCGGGTGCCGTCGGGGGCCATGATGTACTCGGCGAAGCGATAGGCCGAGAGTTGTAGTCCGACTTCCTCGTGGACGCCGGAGCGTGTCGTCTTGTTGTCCAGCCAGATGGTCTGACCGTTGATGATGGCCTTGGCGTCGAAGGACCCGGCGTAGCCGTACTTGTCGCTCCAGACGGTCTCCTCCATGGCGAGGTACTCGGGCTGGCATACGTCGAGGAACTCGGCGAAGTGGTCGCGGTAGGGACGGAGGAACTCGGGCAGGAAGCGGGACTTGACGTCCTCGCCGCCCGCCATGCGCTCGAAGATGTCGTGCGCGGCGGTGCCCTCGTCGGCGGACTTCTTAGTGAAGCGCCGGGGCGTCCCCTTGAGCATGTCGATAGCGGCCTCGGGGTTTCGCCGCATGAGGGGGATCAGCTCGTCCAGGTTGTTGACAGCCTCCTCGGCCACGAGCTTGGAGGCCCAGTGCTGGAGGTAGTCCTTGTTGATGTTCTTGAGGACGGACGTGACGCCGGGATGCTTGGTGCCGTTCCCGGGGTCCACGTAGAACCGGCCAGCGGCGCGGCTCAGGGTCTTGACTTTGGGTGTCGTCATGGGGCCGGGGCCCTCCTTACGTCTTGGTGATGGGACGTTGAGGAGTGGGCCTGATGGCAGGGGAGTGCCCAGTAGGGGCGAGAGGGGGCGGAGGGGGTGGCGATATGACGCAAAAACCGTCATATCCCTATCCAGCCTTGAGGAGAGAGAACCTAGAAGCTGGTTAGAGATATGACGGTTTGTACGTCAGTTCGTCAGGAGAGGCGGTCCAGTGCCCCGGCGACGGCCGCGGCGAGGTTCTCGAACTCCTCCCGGATGCGCTTTCGCTGGTGCTCGGACGTCCCTGTCGGCCATCCGGCGACCCGCGAGACACCTAGGCGTGCCAGGTTGGCGACTAGGGAAAGGTCAGCGGCGTCGGATAGCTCGGAGCCGCCAGCGAAGAGGGTGACTACGCGCGAGTCGCGTTCCTTTCGGCGTCGTCCCCGTTCAACGGACGATCCAGCAGAGAGGCCCAACGCCTCCACCTCCTCGGCGTACCGCTCGCGGAGGAGCGGGGAGACGTGATAGCGGATGGCAGCCTGGACGCTGGCGCGGTCGTCGCGCGGCACCCCCGCCTCGTCCTGAGCTTGGGTGACAAAGGCGCGATACGCCGAGGAGCGGCCTAAGAGGTCAGGGGAGCCATCCCGGGCCTGGAAGAGGGGCCGCGCCTCCACCAGCGCCTCGGCGGCGGCCTTGGCTGCGAGAGTGCGGGCGGGGCCGTCGGTGGCCATGTATGCGCGCAAGCCCTCGGCCGCGCGCTGTAGGAGGACCTCCACAGAGGGGGATAACGAAGTAGACATGCCGTCACCGTACCGCACGGGGCCTCCTTGCGTAAGGCGCTATACGCAAGGAAACCCCCCAGTCTGAGTGACTGAGGGGTTCCAGGTGATCAGCCTTTGAGACGGGAAAGCAGGGCGTCTACGGTAGCGGCCAGGCCCTCGGGGGTCGAGTCGTTCACGAGCGTCTCGCGCGTGTCGTAGTTGTCCAGGGCGGTCTCGCTCGGGTGTTCGTCGGTGGACGCCGGGAGGGACGGGCGGACGATGCGGACGGTGTCGCCATAGCGCTCGATCAGCGCGGCCTCGTTGGGGAAGCGGACATCCGTGAAAACCAGGGGGATGTCGGCGGCCTGGATACGCTGCTCGGCGAGGACAATCCAGAGGTCGTCGCCGATGAGGTCGCGGAGGCCGTACTTGGCTCCCAGGACCTCGCGGACGCCCTCGGTTCCGAGGCGCTGGAGGAAGCGGCGGAACTCGGGGAAGCGCTCCTTGGCCTCCTCGTAGCCGTAGGTGGCGAGCGCGTCGGAGTAGCGGATGAAGTCCCCGCGCCGATCAGCACCCACAACGGGGTCGATGGCCAGGGCCATGTCGCGGAGCGGATCGGCGAAGGCTGCGGGGGTGTAGCCGTGTTCGGCGAGCGCGCGGGCGGTCGTGTCCTTGCCCGTGCGCTTCTTGCCCACAAGGCCGATGACGTGGGGCGTGATGGGCAGCGGGTTGCCGTCGGCGTCGATGCGCCGGAAGGGGCCGTATTTCCGCTCGAAGTGGAAGCGCTCGAAGTCCTCAACCGGGTTCAGCGTGCCGCTGTTGACCTCGTGCAGGTTGCCGTCCTCGGTGACCTCGTAGGGGTCATACCTGCTGCTGAGTGGGAAGCTCTCGGCCTCGTAGCGGCCTGGGGTGGTGGGGTGGTCGATGGGGTAGGTGTCGGTCGCCATGGCGGCGCTCCTCTCGGTGGACGTCAGCGAGGAGTGCGCCTGTAGGTACTGAGGTGCCCGGAAACGCCGAAAGGCCCCCTACCTGGGGGTAGGGGGTCAGTACGTTTACACGCTCGGGACGAGGGAGGCGGAGCCTGTGCCGCCGCCCGCTGCGGCCACGCCCTTGAAAAGGGAAATGAGCGCGGCGGTGCCCGCGCCGATGGCGATGGCCATGGGCGTATCACCTGCGATGAGGTTGAAGCCGTCCAGCGTCACGACGGCGAGTGCACCGCCCGCCGCGGAGGTAATGACGCGCTCGGCGATGTCAGCCCAGAAGCGGGCCGTGAAGAGGGGGCGCTGGTTGGTCTCGCGAAGCTGCGCCCGCGTGATGTGGTTGGTCATTGGCGTTCCTTACGGGAAGATGGCACGGAAGATGGAGGCGAGAGCCGCCCCCGCGGCGGCTGCGGTGGCGATGCCGGTCCACAGGTCGCGGGGGCTGACCGTCTTGCGGGCCTCCTGGATGCGAAGGCGCGCCTCGTGGTCCTTGAGGGTCTCGCCCTGGGCGGGGACGACGGCGACGGAGTCGCGGACCTCCATGACCACGTCGTAGACCTCCCGGAGGGTGATGACGGTGGACGCCGGGGTAGGGCCGGTTGTCGTCATAGGGCGCTCCGGGTCAGGCGAGGCCGGGGAGCGTGCCGTCCCACTCGGCCTGCGCCCGGTCGGTGTCAATTGTCGGCACGCCGGGGGTCATCGACTCGCTCACGAAGCGGGCGAAGAGCTGGCTCTGGGGCGGGTTGGAGCGCATGATGGCGTAGGTGCCGCCCCTGCGCTTGCCTGCGGCACCGAGCACGTTGATGTAGGTTGCGGTCATTTCGTCCTCCTCAGGACTCGTGGGGTTAGGGGTGGGGTCGGCGGGGCCGGGGGTGCCGATCTGGGGGTCCCAGTCGATGATGTGCCAGGGCTCCCAGTCGAAGAAGCCTGGCTCGAAACCGAAGGCTCGGCACGCGGCGTACCAGTCGCCGCGGTCCAGGGCCTCGTACCCGCCGACGTCGATTGCGAGGGCCGCCTGGCCGTTGCGGGGGCTGCCCTCTTGGATGTACCTGCCGCCGTGGGAGGACGTGCCAGGGTCGGCGGCGTCCTGGCAGCGCCCCTCCGCGCACGCCTGGGCCTTTGCGTACTCCTGGTTCGGGAGGGGGCGGTAGGCGTTCCATCCGGGGACGATCCAGATGATGACGCCCCAGGTGTTGTAGACGTGGCGCTTTAGTGCGAGCCAGCGGGCACAGGTGGCGGCGGACAGCCAGGCGTCGGCTTCCTCCTGTCCAGGCACGCGGATCAACGCGCCGAGGGGGATTTCACCGTTTGCGTAGCTCATGCGGCGACTCCGGGGAGGGAAGTCGGCTTGACGGTGTTGACGGGCCAGGAGGTGACGGCGCGGAGGCTGGCGACCCTCCCGGTGGACGAAAGCTGCCCGGTGGAGGTGACCCGAAGGGGCGCGGCGGCGACAGCGTTGCCGATGAAGGTCATGATCGGGAAGAAGGGCCCGCTGGGGATATCCACGCCGAAAGCGCTGCCGAGGTTGATGATGGTATCGTTCGTCGCGGCAACGCCGGAGAGGTCCTGGACGACGACATCCACCTGGGACCCCGACTTCCGGAGCTTGAAGACGGCGGCGGTCCATCCGTTGATGAGGGAGCCGGTGAGGTCGCGCCAGCCGGTGCCCTCGATGGCAGTGTTGATGCCCGCGTTGGCCGCGTTGACGGCTGCGGACAGCGAGCGTGGGTCGCTGGCGACGTAGTCGGTGGGCAGAGCCATATGTGTTTTCCTTACGTTCAGAAGAGGAGGGTGCGTGACTCGGCGCGGGCGATCAGCTCGCGACCCGTGTCATTGGGGTGGATGCCATCGCCTGTCGGGTACATGGCGCGCGAGTGGGCGAAGTCCACGAACAGCGCCGCGAGGTCCAGGACGGGCACGTTGTACTCGTCCGCGATCCCGTATGCGTCATGCATCTGCTCGGCGAGGGGATAGCTGCCACCCGGTGCCGCGGGCGACAGCGGGTAGGCGGGGTGATCCGGGTCGGCCGGGTCGATGTTCGGGTGGGGGGTCAGCACGATCACTGCATCGCCGATGGGGAGTTGGGCGTCAAGGATGCTCCGGAGAGCGTCTCGGTAGGAGGAGCGCCCACCGCCCTGCCAGTCGTTGACCCCGGCTGCGATGAGGAGCGTGTGGGCTCGCACCATGCGCACGGCACCGTTGAGGGCGAGGCCGGTGGACGCGATCCCGGCCAGCGTCACGCCGACGCGGGCGAGTGAGTGGACTCGGACTCCGGTCGTGAGGGTCGGGTTGCCGTTGTTCACGGGGCGGGGGTTGCCGACGCGGGCATCGACACCGAAGACGACGAGGCCCTCCGCGTTGCCGCTGATCCGGATGGTGTGCGGTCCCGGTGTGAGCCCCTCGATGAGGCCGACCCGCATGCCTGCGGGCTGGTCCGGGAGGCAGGGGATGTCCGCCCCGGTGTCGTCGGTGGACGCGGCCCAGGTCAGCGAGGTCGCGGACGTGTCCGGGTCGATGACGATGGTGGAGCGGGACGCCGCGACCGATCCGCGGATCAGGAAGCGGTCAGCGTTGGTGACGGTGACCTGCCAGTAGGCGTCTCCGGTGAGTCGCCGTGCGCCCTTGCCTGCGACGCCGCTGGCGACGAGTTCGATGGTCCCGGTCCCGGGTACGAACTTCTGCCGCTGGTCCTGCCAGGCGGAGCCGCTGGTGGTGAGGTTGTCCCACGGGGTGACGGTGCCGTCCCCGCCGTCACGGAAGCCGGACTCTCGCAGGAGGCGTGCGAGGCGGGTGGGGATCGAGTAGGGTACGAAGGCCCTGCCGCCGGGGGTACCTCCGGTCTGGTGGATCGAGTCGCCGAGGATCGCGATGTCCCACTCACCGTCTCCGGCTGCGGCTGCCGCTCGGGCGGCGCGGGTGCGGAGGAGGTTTGCGGGGCCAGCGTTGTACAGGGAGAGCGCACTATCCCACGCGCCCTTCGTAGACGCCCAAGCCGGTCGGTCATCGGACGGCGTGAACATGCTCGCCGGGAGCTTCCCGTTGTCCAGGATGGGGACCGAGTCGGGGAAGAGGTCCTCAGCGAGGAGGCCGTCCGTGAGCGTCGGTACGGAGTCGGGGAGTACGGCTTCGGAGATACGTCCGTCACCGTCCAGCACAGGGAACGTCTTGGTGGTGATCGTCCCGCCTGTTGCGGCGGGGAAACGGTCGTCTGCGGGGATTTTGTCGTTTGCGGGGATCTTGTCGGTGGGGTCTCCCCAGGCGATGTCTGCGGACACTCCGGCGACGGCACCGCCCGTGACTACTCGGGCGTCGGCCAGTGCCACGTCTACGGCCCCGTCGGCTAGTGCGGCGACGGTAGCGCCAAGCTCGGCGTCCGCGGCCAGCGCGGCGGCCACGCCGGGGACGACCGCGGCGGCGACCTGGCCAGGGATGTCCTGGGCGGTGACAGCGGTGGCGACCTTGCCGGGGATGTCGGCCTGGGTCATCGCGGTCGCGACGGTGGCGACCGTCTGACCGGGCAAGTCGAGACTCTCGACTACCCGCGCTGCGCGTGCCTCGGCTGCGGCGAGTAGCTCAGGGGAAGCATCCGCGGCGGGGCCGGGGATGCCGATGGTCTTACGGTCGAGTACCTGCATTAGGCCTCCAAATGGAAGTAGCCCTGGCCGAGACGCTCGACGCGCCCGGTGGGGTCGGTAAGAGTGAGTGCCCAGGAACCTCCCGACCGGGCGGCCCACTCGGGGGCCGCTAGGTGTGCGGGTGTAGCTCGGGCGACGGTCGTGCCGTTCACTGAGGGGAAGGCCGGAACGGACAGCCAGGTCTCACCAAGAGGCGACCGGAGAACGAGGGTTGCGGTCCAACCGCTGAGGTTCTTCGGCGCGAAGGTGATGCCGTCGGTGGAGTGTTCCCAGAGGACGGCCCACTCGTTGGTGACGCCTCGGATGAGGATGACGTCGCCAAGGGCAAGGCCCGGGGAGAGTACAGACATGAGTGCCTTTCAGACGGTGGAGAAGCCGGAGGTCACCGAGAGCGAGGCACGGTTCTGAGCGGGGAAGGCGTCGTACGTGAAGCCCCGGACCTGGAGTAGGACGGTCACAGAGCCACCGAGGCCCGCAATCTCTCGGACGAAGGACGGGTATGCCGAGCAACGTTGGTACTGGACGCCTGGGGCCTCGACGGTGCCTGGCATTTCTGCGGAACTCACGCCGTTGACGACTAGACGCACGTCGAAGGCCGCGGCTCCCCACTCGGTAGTTGGGGCGAGCGCGGTGACCGATGCCGAGGCCGACACGACGGCGCGGGTCTTGTCACCCGGGCGGGGGATGGTCGCCTCCGCGACGGTCACCCACGCCGGAGTGGTGGCGGTCCATCCGGCCTCATCGACCTGGCGGCCATCGGTGAAGGGCATGCGGATGAGGATGTTGCGGAGTTCTTCGACCTGGCCGCGGAGCTTGCGGACAACCTGGAACGAGGCAGTACCTCCGGGCACGGCAGCTTCACGGGCAGCGGCGGTATCGGCCTCCATCTGGCGGCGGACGATGATGTAGGGGTCGGTATCTGCGGGGTCATAGCCCATTGCGGGGGCGTCCTTTCACAGTGAGCCAGTCGCCGGAGTTGCCGGAAACGAAGAGGACCTTTAGCGGGACTTCTTGCATGCCGTAGGCCGGGTGGCGTAGGCGGATGTTGGCCCAGTCGCCTGGCTGAGGTGCGTGGGCGCGCTGGACGCGGAACTCGTAGACCTCAGGGGTGGTCGTGCCGCGAGCTGCGCGCTCGTCGGTGTGCGCCTTGAGGGCGGGGAGGTTGGAGATGGAGGACTGATTGGTGAGCGCCATCTGCATGACCGGCCAACCCAGTTCTGTGAGTGCGGGGGTCGTTGAGCGCGCCGCTAGGACGATGTCCTCAGAGCCGCCACCGAAGGCCCAGACATCGGAGGCCAGGAGCGCGGAGTCCTCGGTGATACGTGTAAACGCGACGCCCTGGCGGGGCAGCGTTGTGTCCCATCGGTGGACCCTGGCGATGAGCTCAGGGGCACCCTCCAGGGTGAACGTGATGCCGCCGTCAGGTCGGAGCGAGGGAACGAAGCGAAGTTCGGGGGCGGTGATGACGTTGGTCAGGAGGGCCAGCCGCGAGGCGACGGTGTGCAACTCCCAGCCGTTGTACGTGCGGACGTGTACGCCGCCCTCGCGCTCGGGGAGCGTGATGGGGAGAGGCCCCCATGTCTGGGCGAGTGCCACGAGGTCGGCGGCGATGTCTCTATAGGAGCCGGTGGTCTGCGAGTACCACTGCGGTGCGGGGTTGTCCTCGTCAATCAGGACCTCGCCGTCCGCGAAGGAGGTGGCGAGGGCAGGATTGAGCACCAGACGGTCCTCCAATGCGCGCCAGATGGACGCGGCGGCGTTGAGGGTGTAGCCGTCGGTGCTGAGCGATCGGTCTGTGATCGGCCCAGCACAGATGACGCGGTTGCCGTCGATGACCGCCAAGATGGTCCGCGCCGCGTGCGTGCGCTGCCAGACCTTGAGGCGGATGGCCTCGCGGGTCCAGGGAGAGGAGAGCCTGATCGAACCGTAGTCGTCGTTGTACGGGAGTTCGTAGGTGAAATCTCCCGGGACCCGGACGATGCGATCACCTGTCACGGTGTCAAAGGCGAGGACTCTTAGCGCCATCCTGGACGTACCTCCACACGGACACTCGAGGCGTCGGAGCTGATGGCCATGGGGGTCAGGCCGGGGGCGAGTAAGGGGATGTCGTCCTCTACTAGTCCGGTAGTCACGTCGGCCCCCGTGGAGGTCGTCGCCGTGCCGGTGCGCGTGTCGATGGTTAGACCGGACGTCGTGCCAACCCAGCGGATGCGATGTCCTCCCAGGGTGACCAGGAGGTGGGATACAGGCCCCGTCGCGGTGATGCGCCAGGGGAGCACGGCGGTGCGGCCCGCGTTATCGACGTAGTCGCTGCCGAACGCTGCCACGGCCCCGTACTTGATGGGGTCCGGGGCGGTGATGAAGAGGGTGAAGGCGACGGTGCGGGAGTCGGCCTGGTAGATGCTCGGGGCTGCCGACATGAAGCCGGTTACCTCGCGGACGCCGTGCTCATCCTCGACGGTTATGGACAGCTCGCCGTCCAGCGACGCCAGCCAGTCGTCGGCCTCCACGCGGGCGAGCGAGGAAGTGCCCGATGCGTGGAGGCCGCGGATGGTGAGAGTGCGAGCACTGAGGAGGAAACGCCCCGGCCAGTAGCCGCCGTGTCCGTCGGGAACGGGCTCGGACTCGGCGCGCGGCGTGGGCGGCTCGTACCAGCCGTCCAGGCCCTCGTCCGCCAGCCACCACTCGTCGCGGCGGGAAAGGCGGAAGCCTCGCCCGTCAGACAGAGCGCGGCCTTGGATCGTTACGCGCATGGGGTTACCTCCTGCGGAGCTTGTCAGCGACGACTGCGCCGACAAGGTCGGGGTCGTTGCTGTTGATGGTGATCGGGGGGCCGTCGTAGCCCGTGCCGTTTGCGAACTCGTCCGCCAGACGGGACACGGACCCCGTCATGCCGCCTTCTGGGATGGCGCGCGAGACGGAGGCGGAGCCATTGACGTGGGCGTCCATGGCCATGGGCGGGAGGTCATCGACGGCGTCGATGGCCGCCTGAGCCAGGCCCTTGGCGGAGGTCGCGACGGTATCGGTCATCGAGTCGATGCCGTCGGAGAGGCCCATGCCGACGTACTCGCCGATTTCGGCGAAGACGCGCGAGGGGGAGTGGATGCCCAGGACGTCCTTGGCCCAGCCGACGATGCCGTCTAGGAAGCCGCCGATCTGGTCCATGATCCAGCCGCCCATGTCGCTGATGCCGTTCCAGAGGCCGCGGATGAGGTCGCCGCCTGCGGACAAGAGCCAGTTGCCGATGCCGGAGATGGCACCCATGACCATGTCCTTGATGCCGCCGACGACGCCAGCGACCTCCTGGACTTTGGCGGTGACGCCAGACACGATGTTGTTCCAGATGGCGGAGAAGAAGGAGCTGATGCCGCCCCAGACGTTCTCCCAGACGGCCCGGATGCCGTTGACTACGCCGTTGATCGTGTCCCGGATGCCGTTGATGACAGGAGACAGGAAGGCCACGATGGCGCTCCATACGCTCTCGAACGCGGTCTGGATGGCGGTCCAGATGAGCGTCCAGGCGGCGCGGATGTTCTCGATGGTTCCGCCGATGAAGCTAGCGATGCCCTCCACGATGGGCGTGACGAAGGCCACGATGGCGTTCCAGACCGTCGTTACGACTGCCACGATGCCGTCCCAGACGACCTTGAGGACAGCAGCGAGGACCAGGAAGATGTTCACCCAGACGTCGATGTAGGTCTGGATAAGGGCGCCGATGAACTCGAAGACCGGGGTCAGGAAGGAGACGATGCCCTCCCAGGCGGCGGTGAAGATGCCGGAGACGGTCGTCCAGAGGTCCGTGAAGAAGGAGGCCAGCGCACCCCAGACCGTCGTGGCGAAGTTGACGATGTTGGTCCACGCCTCGGAGAGGAAGGTCATGAAGCCTTCCCAGATTTCGCGCCCAAGGTCCGTCTGAGTGAAGAACCACACGAGACCGGCGACCAGGGCCGCGATGGCCGTGACGATGAGGCCGATGGGGTTGGCGGCCAGGGCGGCATTGAACGCCCACTGGACCGCCGTGGCGATCTTCTGCGCTGCGCCCACGGCCTTGACGGCCACGCCGAAAATCTTGGCGCTGTTCCCGGCCAGGAGCATGGCCCCCTGGCTGCCATAGGTGGCGGCGGTCAGGAGGAGCTGCGCGGCGCGGAAGGCCTTGACGGCGACGACGACGCCACCGATGACGCCCGCGGCGATGCCGATGGCGCTGAGCCAGTCAGCGTTAGCTACGCCCCAGTCCACGATGGCCGTGATGACCTCGATGGCTCCAGTCGCGAAGTTGGTGACGTGCGGGATGATGGCGGCCAGCGCGGAGGCCAGGAGGTTGACCAGAGGGATGATGGCAGGGAGCGCGGCAGCGAGAGCCTGGCCCAACGCGGCGGCGAGCGGCAGGAGCGCGGCCACAAGCTGCGGGAGGACAGGCAGGAGCGCCTCGAAGACCAGACCCAGCGGGGAGAGCTGAGCGACTACGTCCATGACCTTGCCGACAAGCTCGCCGAAGCCACCGCCCAGGCCGAGCACGTTGCCCAGGAGCGAGCCGAAAGCGGCCTGTAGGCCAGGTAGTCCGCCGCCCGCGACAGTGAAGGCTGTGGACGCCTCGTGGCCCCAGATGCGGAAGGTCTCGGCGAGGCCCTGCACGGTCGGCATCATCTCCAGGAGGAGAGAAGCGGCCATGGAGGCGAGCGGGAGGAAGGCCTGGCCGATGGTCGTACTGATGTTCTCCCAGCTCGCGCGGAGGCGCTGGAGGATGCCCTGGTAGGTGTCGGCCTCCTTGGCGAAATTTCCGTGAGCGTCCGCGGTCTGATCCATGATGAGCGCGAGCGTGGCGGCGGCGTTCGCCTCTCGGGAGAGGGTGTTGCCCACCTTCTCGAAGCCCATCTCGGCCGCCTTGGCGTCGATGGCGGCCTGGGTCAGCGAGACGCCGTAGCGCTCGATAGGGTCGCGCTCGCCCTTGAGGGCGGAGGAGAGAGCCTCGACGGCCTCCCTGGACGTGCCACCGAACATGGACGCCATGTCAGCGCCCAGGGTGATTAGGTCCTTGGTCTTAGGTGCCAGGTCCTCCATGGCAGTCCCGGCGTTCTTGAGCTGGGAGCCGATGAGGGTCCCCAACTCGTTGAACTCGTTCTCAGACAGACCCGTGGAGAGTGCAGCGTCCTCGGACCACTGGAGCATCTGGGCGGAGCTGCCCTTGAAGACAGACTCGATAGCCCCGACGGATTGCTCCAGGTCACCGGCCTTGGAGACGGCGCTGGTGATGAACGCGCCCATAGCGGTGGTCCCAGCGAGAGCGAAGAGGGGACCAGCTGCCTTCTTGAGAGCGTTGCCCAGCTTGGTCCCACCCGCTGCGCCGGAGGCATCCATGGCGGGGTTGATTTCGCCGTAGAGGGCCTTCCCGAACCCCTTTGCGGAGGGGATGATGTTGAGGGTGGCGTAACCGACGTTCTCGGCCATGGGTCGGGTCTCCTATTGGTTCAGGCGCTCCTTCTGGGCCTCTAGACGTGCGCGGAGCTTGGCGTAGCGCTCGGCGCGGGTCTCGGCCTTGGGACGGTGCGGGTGGGGCTTGCCGGTGAAGGCGTGGAAGAGGTCCATGAGGAGGAAGGAGTCCACGCCGTAGCCGAAGGCGCTCTTGGGGAGGCCAGCGCGGTGCAGGGCCGCCTCGGCTGGGAGCTGATCGACCAGGACCGAGAGGCGGCGGATGGAAAGCTCGCCCGTCCACAGCCCCGACAGCTCGACGCCGTAGAAGCGCTGGAGGTCGGCTTCTACGGCGTCGCGTCGGTAGCGGAGGTGGGCGGCGAGCTGCGTCAGTTTCCCGCGATGCCCTGGGCCTTCTGGAGGGCCGCCATGAAGCCCTGGATGTCGCCCACGCCGTTGTGGGTCTGGCGGAACTTGGCGTAGCCGCCCTCGGCGAGGACGTGGCGAAGGAGGGTGAGGACCTTGCCATCCTCAAAGGCCTCCAGGGCGTCCAGCGTCCAGTCGTTGGTGGGGACGACGGCGTAGGTCTCGTCGTCGTACTCGAACTCGATGAGCGAGTGGGCTGCCTCTGCGGCGATGGGGTTGGTGGTCTTTCGTGCGGCCATGCTGTGTAAACGCTCCTTAGCGCGGATGGGAGTGGGTTTGGGTATGCGCGGGGGAAGAAGGAAGAGGGACGCCCCCGCGCGGGACGCCCCTCTCAGGTGCGGTGTGGGTCAGTCGCCCGCAGGGGCGACGTACTCCGGGTCGGTCTCGATGTCCGTGTAGAGGACGCCGTCAGCGTCCGGGAAGATCACGACAGTGATGTCGTAGACCGTCGGCTCGGTCTCGGACTCCTTGATTTCGGCGACCTCCTGAACCTCGGCGGTCTCGACCACGCGGCGCTTCTTGCGGTCGCCATCGCGGGTCTCGAAGCCGATGGAGAAGCGGTCACCGGCGACCGGGACCTTGACGACGCTGCGGCGGGTGCCGTTCAGCGACTCGCGGTCGGAGCCGGGGTTGACCAGGCCGAAGGTCGTGGAGTTGTCCTCCAGCGCGACGAAGCGGATGGTGCGCTTGTGCTTCGACTTCGAGCGGCGGACGAGGATGCCTCCCCAGGCGAAGCGCTCGGAGGTCTCGTCCTCGCGCTCCTCGGTGAAGCCCTCCTCGCCGTCCAGGAGGCCGACGACAGCCCAGCCGAGTGCCCAGGGGGCGATCAGGTCGGTAGGCGCGGCCACGTTCGGGTCACGGGTGATGTAGACATCTGCGCCCGCCCACTGGGCGGTGTTCTTGGCGTTTCCAGCCATTGGTTAGTCCTTTCGGGAGAGGTGGTGCGGACGGAGCCGCGCGGAGAGGGACACGAACGCGATGGGGCGGCCCGTGTCGGTGTCCGTCCCGGGGACGGGGCCGGAGAGAGCACCGAAGCCCAGGAGGTCATCGGTGGACAGCTCGGCGAGAAGGACGGCCTCCACGTCGGCGGCCAGGGACATGGCGGCCCCCTCGTCCACGGCAAAGACGGTCAAGCGGACATCCGCGGAGGCGGACACCTGGGAGCTGCGGACAGGGACGCCGGAGCGGACACGGATGTGTGGACGGGACAGCGGCACGCCAGTGGCCAGGTCCGGGCGGGACATGGACACGGAAGCGTCCAGCCCGTACAGCGGGAGGAGGACGCGGAGTGCGTCCCGCGTGGCCCGCTGCGGATCGGAGAAGCGGATGGCTAGGGCGCTCACTTCTTGCGCCCAACGGACAGGCCCACGGAGCGGGCGGCGGAAGTGAGGTAGCCGTGCTCGGCCTCTAGGGCGACGCCACCGGGGTGAGCGATCGTCACGCCCTCGCCTACGCGATCCGTTCGGTAGGCGTCGCGGGCGATGTTGGCGGGGCCGTCGTGAGCGATGACACGGCCAGCCAGGCGGCTCGCCATCGTGTCGGCGAAGGCGGCGACCTCCTTGCGGACGCCGGGGCTGTTCAGCGCTGCGGCGCGGATGCCGGGGTAGTGGAGCTTGATCTTGGGCTTCATCGGCGTACCTCGTGACGAGTCATGTGGACCGCGGTCAGGACTCCGGACGCGAGCGAGTCGCGCGGGACAGGATCAGAGACGGCCCGCCAGGCGTGTCCGTCGCGGTCCAGGACTAGGAACTTCCCGGCCAGGTCTGTGAAGCGCCGGAGGATGAGGAGGGCGGCGTCATGCTCGCCCAGGTGGACACCCTCGATCTCCTGGACAGCCAAGGAGGGGCGGGCCAGACGGGCGCGGGAGAGCGGGACAGCGGTGGACAGGTCGAAGGCCCACTTGCTGGTCGGCTCGCCGTAGGAGTCCAGGGCGGGCGTCCCGCGGACGATGCGGAGGCGGTCGGCGCGGGCGCGTGCGATGGTCAGCATTAGGAGGTGTCCCCCAGACCAGGTAGCGGCGGGTCGCCTACGGCCAGGAACGGGACAGGGCGGGAGCCCACCACGGGCACGTAGATGGTGGCGGCGAGGTCCTCGGGGTCGGGGATCATGCGCCGTCCCCATAGGCGCTCGGTGTTCGGAGGCTGCCGACAACGCCAGCGGAGCCGGAACGGCCCATGGAGGCCTTGCGGATCAGGGCCAGCTCGCGGGCGGTCAGGAAGACGCCGGAGGTGTCGGTGAGGCCCACGGTGTGCTCGCCAAGCGTCTCCTGCTGGATGCCGCGGGGGTTCTCGAAGGCACGGCGAGCGGCGGTGCGGATGACGATGTGGATGAGGCTCGGAGCGGCGGCGGTCCAGCGGTCGGCGAGAGTGGGGGCGACCTCGGCGAGGACGAGGGCGGTGGCGTCATCCAGGGCTGCCTGGAGGCGGGCGCGCGTGTCGCCCTCGTCCAGGTCGATGGCCTCCAGTCCCATGCGGAGGGCGAGGTCCGCCAGAGAGGGCGGGAGAGGTGCGGTCATTAGTGCTCCAGATGGTCGGCGGGGGGACGGGAAAGGGGGCCTCCCGCGGTGGAAGACCCCCTCGCTCAGGCCGTCGCTTACGGAGCGGTCACGTCCGGGACGTGGATGATGCCGCCGTTCTCCAGCTCGGTGAAGGTCACTGCGCGAGTCGTCTTGTTGACGGTCCGCTTGAAGGTCGGCAGGAAGCCCACGCCGACGAAGGTGGCGACGATGCTGCGGTCTACGGTCTTGTCGGCGTCGTAGTCCCGCATGTAGCGGAGCGAGTAGCCGCCCTCGTTGATGGCCTGGCCGAAGGCCGCGCCAGCAGGGACAGCCGGCGCACGGGTCACGAGCGTGACGGCGTCGCGGTGGAGCGCGATCACCTCGTTGTCGTCCAGGCGCGTGTGCTCGATGAGAGTGAAGCCCGCTACCTTGCCGACGTTGCCCTCGCGGAGCGCCGTGGTGCTGCCCGACTGGGAGGCATCCTGGATGGCCTTGGCGTTCAGGAGGTCCATGTAGACCTGGGTGCCGACGGCCATGTTGAGGCCCTCCAGCGGCACGCCGTTGTCACGGAGCTTCTTGCGGATGGCCAGGAAGTACGTGATCGGGTTGGCCGCGTCGTACGCCGGGAGGCCCGTTGCCTTGGGCACGCTCAGGAGCTTTGCGGCGACTCGGTCCTCGATGTCCTCGGCGATGCCCTTGGCCTGCGGGCGGAGCACCTGGCCGGAGAAATCCGTGAGGTTGAGGTTCAGGTCCTCCTCGGACAGCGGGACCGCGCTGTAGACCATCTTCTTGTCCAGGTTGAGGGTCGTCCCGGCCTCCACGATGGCGTCCAGCTCAATGCTGGTCGTCACGTCGTTGATGTTGCGCTCGCGCGGCAGGAGGACGGTCGGGTACTTCACCTTGATGGGGCGTCCCGCGGTGCCCGGGGCGAGGAACTCGTCCTGGTAGTTGCGGCTCACGAGCGCGGAGAGATAGGAGTCTTCCTGCACGAGCTTGGCGGCAACGGTCGCGACCTGTGCGGCGTCGTAGTCGAAGGTGTGTCCAGTGGAAGTAGCCATGGTGGGTGTCCTTTCGGGACGAAGGGGATGAGGGAGATGGCTTAGAGGAGCGACTTCACGAGCGCGTCCAGGTCGGTCTCGCTCTTGTCGTCACCGCCCTGGCCGGGGGTGAGCTGAGGCTTGGGCCGGGTCGCTGGGGGCTCGGGGGCCGGGTCCTCCTCGGCGGGCTTGCCTGTGCCCAGTGCTGCCTTGAGGGCCGCGACCTGCTCGGCGATGGCGTCGGGCGTCTCGCCGGAGATGAAGCCGTGGAGCGCCTTGTCCAGGCCCAGCTCGTTGAGCTGGGTCGTGCGGGCAAGGGCGGTCTTCTCGGCGTTGAGCTCGGCGAAGTCCTTGCGGAGCTTCTCCAGCTCGGTCAGCTCTGCGTCGGCCTTCTCCTGCTCGGCCTTCTTGAAGGCGGCGGTCTCGGCCTTGGCTGCCTTCTCGGCGTCGCGGGCGGAGGTGAGGGCGCGCCAGGCAGTGGCAGCGTCGAAGTCCTCGCCCCAGGGGTGGGTCTGCTCGTCGGTCGTCTCCTTGGACGGCTCGGTGACAGGCTCGGGCTGGGCGGGGTTCTGGGCGTCGGGCATGGGTGGTTGCGTCTCCTTGGACGTTGTGGATGCCAGGGCCTTGCCTGGACATGAGGGAGTAGCCTTGCGCGCGGCTCTTAGCGTGGCGAAAGGCTGGTTGAGCCCTGATGTGGCCAGGGCACGAGAAAGGCCCTCAGCGCGGGTCTGAGGGCCTTACAGGTGGGTGGTCTGAGGAGCTAGAGCCCCCAGGCCATACGGATGGCGGCGAAGAGGTCTGCCAGCTCCATGCGTTCCTCGGGGTCAAAGAGGGCGGAGGCCAGGACCGCGTCGCGGGCGTCGCGGGTGGTGCCCCCCTCGGAGAGGATGCGGGCCAGCTCGTCGTCCACGATTTGGTGGACGCCTTGGGCTGCCTCGTCGTCCTGGTGGATTGCGAAGAAGCCCAGCGCGTCCGGCGTGTACGCGAAGAAGCCGACGGGTCCAATGCTCGGGAGCGTCGCGACGGAGACGTAGGCGGTGCCGGTCTCGGGGAGAGTCGGCCAGCGGGGCGGCGTGTAAACGTCGATGAACTCGGGATCATCCCAGGTGCGCTCGGCCATGCGGCCTCCTCTCGGGGTCAGTCTAGGGTCAGGTGGTGCGGGGCATTGAGACCCATCCCTTGCCGTCGTCGTCCAGGGGGATGACCTCGGCCTGAACGTGCCAGACGCCGTTCTTGCGCTCCATAGAGTGGATGAAGAGACGTGTGCCTCGCGCCAGAAGAAGCTCGCGCTCGCTCGGGTAGCTGGAGTCAGGGGACAACCAGATGGACGGGTAGCCAGCCGGGACCTTGATTTCCAGGGCCAGGTCGCCACCAAAGGCGGCGGTCTGGCCTACTGACGTTGACATGTAGCCGTAGTCCATCTGGATCGACCCCACGAGCCCCCTGGGGTCATGAGGTGGGATGGAGCCATGTCGGATGCCCAGGGCGTCGGCGAAGGCGTCCAGGCCGGAGCCGCGGCGCACAATGACATCCTCGGGCATCGGTTGCATGGCCTCGTCCAGGTGCTTGGTCTGCTCGACCCAGTCGCCGGAAGGAGTGCCCTTGCCGCGGCGAAGGTTGCCGTTCCATGGTCGGTAGGAGCCACCGGAGTAGACGCTGGCCGCACCACGTCCCTTGCCTTCGGGGGCACGGGGGACGTTCTTGTTGGCCCAGTCGGTGCCTTCGGAGTTGGTGGCGTGCCGGAGTCCGCCGTCCATGCCCTTCTGGGAGGAGGTGATGCCGTTGATGGCCTTCCAGTCGGCCAGGTTCCTCTCGTAGGTCCGCCTGCGGCGGCCGAAGAGGCGGGCGTCCTTCTCGAAGGCAGCTCGCGCGGCATCCGGGACGCTCTTGGCGACCTTGATGGCTGCCAGGGCCTCGGCGTAGAGGGCGTCGTCCACGTAGTGGTTGGCCTTGAGGTAGTCCAAGGCGCTGAGGTCGTGCTGCTCGATGACGCGGAGGAAGTAGCTCCAGTTGTTCGACTTGGTCAAGTCGTTCTTGGGGTTGCCGGTCTTGGCGGCGTAGTCCGCGAACTTGGCCTTGGAGTTCTGGGTCCAGGAGTTGAAGGCGGAGGGGCCGACGGGGGTAGGCGCGGACGGCTTGACGGGGGCCTTAGGGGCGGGCTTGCTCAACCACTTCTTGCGGAGTTTCTCGGCTGCCTCTTCGGCTGCCCTGGCTGCGGCGGCCGCTGCCTCTCGGGCAGCCTTCTCAGCGGCCTCCTTGGCCGCCTGGGCAGCGAGCTTGGCCTGCATGGCTTGGAGAAGCTTGGCCTGCTGCACGGCCTTCTGAGCGGCTGCTGCGGTGCGGGCGATGGCCTCGGCTTCCTCGGCCGCTTTGGTGGCCAGGTCGTCGGCGTAGAGCTTGAGGATGTCATCTGAGGTGTAGCCGTTGACCCAGCGCGCCGAGATGAGCGCGGAGGTCTTCTGGCGCTGGCCTGCTGCTCGACGGACGGCGTTGATCGCGGAGAGGTCCGCTGCGGAGAGCTGGCGGATGTCCTGGTAGCCGTTCTCGTAGGCCCAGTGGTAGGCCTTGGCATCCTCGGTCCAGCCGCCGTCCTCCTCGTCGTAGGTGACTAGGCGGACAGAGCATCCACAGCGGTCGTGAGCATCGAAGTTGGCGGTGTCCTCGGAGTAGACGGGACCGCGGCCAACGAGCATGGCACAGAAGCCACAGGGGTTACCGTCGGAGACGCGCGCCCAGCCCTTGATCTTCTTGTGAGCCTTGGAGATAGCGATGAGGTGATCGCGCGAGGCGTTGATGATCTGGCGCTTGGCGCTGCCCAGCATGTCGGCCTTGGCCTGGGCGAGAACGGCACTGTTCGGGAGGCCCTTGGCGTTGAGGAAGTAGGCCTTGTTCAGGTGCTTGCCGGTTGCGCCGGAGAGGGAGGCCTGGATGGCGGACGTGGGGTAGGTCTTCTTGGCGAGGTCGGCCAGGTCGGAGGTGTCCAGGCCCTTCCAGGCCAGGAGGTTCCGGTAGTAGGTGGTTGCCTGTCGCTCAGCGAGGACTCGGCCCGTGCCAATGATCGGGGTGGCCTTCTCGCGGAACGCGAGGAAGGACTTGGTGATGTCGGTGGGGTCCAGGGTCTCGTCCCAGAGCGCGGCGAGCGCGGCCTGGACGGCTGCGGCCTGCCGGACCTGGGCGAGCTGGTGGGAGCGTGCCATGGCAACGGCTGTTGCGGCCTTGGTAGCCATGACACGCTCCTCTCAGTGGGTTAGGCGTCCTCCAGGACCGTGGCCTCAGAGGTGGGTAGGCGGAGCGATACGGGCACAGCGCCAGTCAGCTCGACACCGTCCAGGCCTGCCTGTGCTGCGGCAGACTCGCCGGAGACGCCAGCGCGGACAAGGGCACCGAAGGCGTCAGCCTTGGCCTTGACCTTGGCGGGGTCCTCCGCGGCGGGTGCTGCGGTGGTCGCGGCTGCTGCCTGTCCGGGGAGGGTGGACTGACGCTCCAGCTCGGCCGTTAGGGCCGTGATGGGATCGACTGCGGCCAGCTCGCGCCAGCGCTGGAGGTCCTGCTCGGTGATGCCGGGGACCTTCTCCCACAGGGCCTCCGCAGGCACGTTTAGCATCTGGGTCATCTTCCCCAGGGCGTCCACGGTGGCGGCCAGGTTGGTGCCATCAGCGTCGCGCCAGCGGACCTGGGCGTCCTCGGCTGGCTCGGCGTCGCCGTTGGCGCGTGCGGCCAGTCGGAAGACCTGTTCCCAGCTCTCGCCGAAGATGGTCTCCAGCTCGGTGCGCTTGCGGCGCGTGGAGTGCTGCATGTTCAGGAGCGTCTCGCCGGAGACGTTGACCATGTCGCCCATCATCACGTTGGGGGACATCTGCCCGATGGCTGCCAGGGTCTTCACGGCGTTCTCGTAGGCGGTGTGATGTCCGCTCAGCTCGGTCTGGGCGAAGTCGCCGAACTTGGCCTCTGGCGAGTCGGAGACCCAGAGCCGGTTCACTGCTGCCTCGAACGTCTCCACGGGCTTACCGAAGTTCGGGGAGTCCGGGTCCTCGTCCACAGGGATGGAGAGGCCGGTGGCCCACCGCTGCCGGAAGGAGGCGTACTGGATGGCGATGAGGGTGGCGAAGCTGATTTCGTTTACACGGTCTTGGAGGGGGATCAGCGGGGCGATGAGGCCGCGGGCTTGCCCATCCAGCCGGTCGCGGAAGCGGACCCACGGGACGTGACCCAGGGTGTGCGTGAGCGACTTACCGGCCTTGTACTTGCCGTCCTCGGTGACCTCGAACGGGACAACCTCGTTGCCCTCGTAGACCTCCAGGAGGCGGCCCTTGCCGTCGGCGGTCTTACCCAGGAGGCGGACCGCCTGCTGGGGCCACTCGTCGTCCTCGTCGGCGTACCAGGCCATGGAGCGAAGCGGGGAAAGTGGCTTGATGACGGGGCCGTTGTCGCCGGGGAGGACCAGGACGTAGCTTGCGCCGTAGTCCAGTGCGCCGCGTATGGCGATGGTCTGGCGGGCGTCCAGGCCGTTCTTCTGCCAGTGCGTCCAGGCGGTCTCGTCGTCGGTGCTCTTGGGGGTTCGGTAGCCCTCCACAAAGAGGTCTCGGGCGAAGGTCTCGCTGACCAGGGGGAGCCAGTTGGTGATGGCACGCTTGGCGAGGTGCTGATACTCCTTCTTGGCCCCACGCGGCATGTAGGCGTCGTCGTGGTCGCCGTCCAGGTACCGCTTGGGCTTGCCCAGTCGTGCATCCTTGGCGAGGTCAGTCTGGAGCTTCTTGTCCAGCTCCTCGGCGAGCTTTGGGGTGATGGCCATGTAGCCGCCTTTCGGAGCTAGGGGGTGAGAGGCCCCGGTGCGTGTGGTTTGAGGGAGTCATGTCCCTATCGCGTGGGCGCGCATACACCAGGGCCTTGCATGGGTGGCTAGAAGCCGATGAGCTTCCCGACGCGCTTGCGGCGGCGGTTGAGGTGCCCGTCGGCAAGGACGCGGGAGCGGGCCATGCGGGCCAGCACGAGCGCCGCGAGGGCGTCCACCTTCTTGGGGGACTCGCGGGTTTCCTTGCCGAAGTAGACGCCCCAGCGGTTGATGCGGCGTCGTCCGTTGAGGACGTGTCGAGTGAGGATTTCGTGGGCCTGGAGACCTGTGCTGGAGCCGGTGGCCAGCTCGTGAGCGGTCCAGGGGAGTTCGTGGTCCGTGATGGAGCGGTGCAGCGCCTCGACGGCGCGTGTTGTATCCATCTGGTGCCCGCGCATGTCCCAGCCGATGGCGTGCCGGGTCGTGGCCTTGACCAGGAGTCGCTCGCCGTACTCGTCGCGCCAGGCGTCCACGTCCGTCTCCCAGTAGGCGACATCCGAGAAGAAGGCGACGACGTCCAGGTGGGCGAACGCCCAGGAGACGGCGTCGCGGACGTCCTCCTTAGGGACAGCCCAGCCAACGCCGGTAGGCCCCTCGGGCTTCTCCCAGATGGCGAGGAGCCAGGGGGAGCCGTCGGAGACGCGCACGGCGACGAGCGCTGTGGAGTCGTCTGTCAGCGAGCCATCGAAGCCCAGGGTGACCGTGTCGCCCTGGGAGCTGCGCCGGTTGGGGTCGGCCAGCGTGAGCTGAGGCGTGGTGTCGTTGCGGTTGGCGTGCCACTCGACGGGAGCAATCCAGGAGTCGGCGGCGGCCACGATCTGGTTGAGGTAGAACCGTCGCGCCTCTTCGGGGGGCGTGTCTGGGTCGTAGACCTCGGCGAGGATGCGGGTGAGGTCCACCCAGCCGTCGGTCCGCCCCTCGGGGTTGTCGTCTCCCAGGCGGGCCGCGTCGCCGTAGGCACAGCGGAGGCCATGGAGTACGGCGGCCTGGTCGGCCAGGTCGATGTCGCTGGGAGCCTCGCGGGAGTCGTAGAGGATGCCCTGGTCATCGGAGATAGTGCGGCCCTCGCGGATGGCGAGCCAGGCGAGGTAGGAGCGCTCGGCGACACTGTTCTGACCAGGACCGTGGGCGTTGGTGGTCTCGATGCCGCGCCCGTTGACCTTGGCGAGGTTGCGCCGGACGACGCGAGCGAGCTTGGCCCCACCGTTGGAGTCGGTCCAGTGGTGCGTCTCGTCCATGATGGCGAACGTGGGGCGCGCGCCTTCTTGCGTGGCGGCGTTGGCCGTGACGGGCACGATCTTGCCGCCCGTGGGAAGAAGGATGCGGGTCTTGCCGATGCTGTTTTCGTCCAGCCCGAAGTCCTCGAAGAAGTCCGATCCCTCGGCCATGGATCGGATGGCCGCCATGGTGTTCTCGGTCTGCGTCTCGGAGACACCGGCAATCACGATCCAGGGCATGGGGTGGGCGACGCCGACAGGGCGGCCCCAGGTGTCCCACCCGCCGAAGCGCACGGGGCCAGTCAGCTCGGCGAGTGCGAGCGCGCCGAGGAAGGGGGACTTGCCCCAGCCCTTGGCGCGCCGGAGGATGCCGCGCCGGTAGATGAAGCGGCCATCCTTGTCGATCGCGTAGAACCACAGGACGAAGTTGAGCTGTTCGACGGTGAGGCGGAACGGGTCCCCAGCGCCGTCGCCGTCAGGCTGGATCAGGTAGTGCTCGATGTGCTCAATGACGCCGATGCCCAGCGTGGGGATGGCGGGCGTGCCGTCGGCCTTGAAGGGGAACGGCTCGACCGTCAGGACGGGGTCGGAGCGTGGCGGCTGTGCCATGGTGGTCCTCTCGGCGGTGAGAGGGCCAGGTAGATCAGAAGGGAGGCTTGTCCTCTACAGGGGCAGGGGTGGGGTCGGCAGGGCGACGCATGCGGTCGGCCAGGCCGCCAGCGCCAATCGGAGTCACCGGGGCGAGCGCCTCGACTGGCGAGGGCTGGACGATGGTGAGCTTGGCGCGGAGACGGTCCACGACGGTCGCACCCAGGCGCTCCTCGATCAGCCGCAGCTCGGAGATGGCAGCGGCGGAGGCGCGTGGCGCGGTCATCGTGTCGTCCTGGAGGCGGACAGCGCGCTTGAGTGTCTGCCAGTCGGTGGGCTGGAAGATGGAGGCCTGAGGCGAGCGTCGCCAGGTGTCCCACCACTCGACGGTGGCGGCATGCGGGTGCTCGATGATGTCGTAGGGGAACTCGGGACCGCGGAGCTGGCCGTCATCGACCAGGGCGGTGCTGCCGTTCTGGCGGCGCTTGGTGTCGCGCTCGCGCTGATGGGCGAGCTGCGGGACAGGTCCGGGCACGGCTGCACCTCCTTGGCGCGTGTAAACGGGGGCGGATGAAGACCCCGGCATGGCGAAACGGTGCCTCGAAAGGCGATGCAGGCCAGCGGCAGGGGGCGGTTAGTGGGTGGCAACTCCCAGGAAGCTCACAGCGTGTAAACCCTGGAACTCGCGCGCACTGACAGACGCTATGCCCCTCCGGGAGGGAAGGTGAGGGGGTAGGGGGAGTCCCTCCCCAGGGTGCTGTCGGTGCTCAGCGGATCGGCGACCGGGCGCTGGGCTGAGGTCAGCGCCGGAAGGCTGGATGTGGCTCGGGTTCGCGAGCTTGCTTGAGTCGCGGTTGCTGGGCCTCATGCCCCTCGGCGCTGCTCTTGCGGTCGTGATGCCAGCGACAGAGGGCTTGCAGGTTGTCCTCGTCATGGTTGCTGCCTCGCACGATGTGGTCCACCTGGTTGGCAGGGTGTCCGCACTTGCGACCCTGCGAGTCGCGAGCCTGGCAACGGTAGTTGTCACGTCGGAGCACGCGGACGCGCCTGGTCTGCCAGTCGTAGGGCAGCTCGTCCTTGCGGGTGCTGGTCTCCCATCCCATGGGCGGCCTCCTTGAGGGTACGGAAAAGCCCCCGTGACCAGGCGGGTAGCACTGATCCGGGGGCGGCCCTCGTGGAGATAGGGGGGGTGGGTCTCGAACACGGGGGCGGATAGAAGATGGAGGCCCCGGCCCCGGGAGCTTGTCTCAACCGGGGGCGGGGTCTTTGGCAACGGGGGCGCTCTGATGCGTGGTTCTCCCGCAAGGACTCGAACCTCGATTGCCGCGGCCAGAGCGCGGTGTCTTGCCATTAGACGAAGAGAGATGGGCCCCGCGCTGGGCCGTTATCAGTAGCAACGCGCCCAGTCGGCGGGGGTTTGAAAGAGGGTTTTCCTCTCCCACTTAGTAGTGGGCCTGGCTGCCCAGACTTAGAGGAGGAGGAGCGTGTAAACGCACAGGGTCACGACACCGTCAGGGGCCACCACGAAGCGCCGGTAGGTGACGCTCATCGGCTGGGCTCCTCGCCTGTCGGGATGGTGTCCAGTAAGGCCAGCTCAGCCTCCAGGTCCTCGGGGGAGGGCAGCACCGGGAGAAGCGCCGCGATGGCCACGAGCTGGCGACCCATGGCCCCGACGGCGGCGTGGATGCTCAGCCCCTCGCCGCGGGCCGCGTTCAGGGAGCGCGCCGTGACGATGCGGGCGAAGTAGTCCGCGGGCGTCTCCTTGGCCGGGTCGCACGGGGCGCTCTGCATGGCGGTAAGCGCCTTGTCCAGGGGGCTGGAGGCGAGGGAACCAGGCTGTGGCGGCTCGGGCCGCTCGGCCAGTGCGCTCACGCGCTGACTGCCTCGATAATGTCCTCGGGCTGGTCCGTGAGGAAGACGGACGCCAGGTAGGTCGGGGGCGTGCCCGCGCTGCTTCGGATAGTGGAGTAGTGCGTACTGGAGACCTTCACGCGAAGGTTGCCATCGCTGCGGGTGAAGACCTGGCCCAGCGGGTAGTCGTTGAAGACGTCCAGCGCCGCGCGGGCCGGTGCAGCGTGCGGCTCCAGTCGGTTGATGAGCTGGCGGACCTGCTGAGCGCTGAGATATACCCCGCTCATGCTCGTGCGCAGGAAGGCGGCCCCGTTCGCGGGGTCAACGATGTTCTCGATGTCGAGCGCGTCGTCATCCTTATCGGTCAGGGTCAGGCGGTTGGTGGTGCTGGTCATGGGGGGGTGTTCCTCTCGTTGGTGTCGAGGAGGAGTGCGCCTGGGGGTGATGGACTGCCCAAGTGGGAGTTAGCCACCCAGCCAGGCGTTTAGCGTCACTCGGGTCACGCCAGCGTCTTTTGCGAGACGGGTCCGCGTGGGGGTGATTGCTGCCATGGTCCGCTGGGCAAGGAAGCGTTGGGCGGCGCGGATGTCGCTACTCTCGATGGACGGGCGTCCGGCTCCGCTCGGGGCGTGGGTGCTGAGCCCGCGAAGCACCGTACCTCCATGCGCCGCGTACCAGGCATCTCTGAGCGGACTCGGCTGTCCCTCTGTGTGTACGGGAGGGCGACGCATTACCCAGCGCGCGACCTTCGCGGCTGCTGCGACGTACGTGGCCGCCTGGGAGGCCATGAGCCATTGCCCTACGCCCTCGGCCGCTCGCGTGGCCTCTACGTGCAGATGCTCGCCTATCGTGGCGCGCCGGAGGTCAAGCCCCGCGGACCGTCGCGCCTCAGGTGCGGCGCTGTTGATGGCATACCTGGCCTTCTCAAGCGCGGGCTCCCAGCTCGGGGGGTCCGGCTGTTCTTGGACCCACAGGCGGACGGTATGGGCGGCATACGCCGCGCCGCGGAGCGTCGCCTGGGAGTCAGCGCCGGAGTAGGGAAGCGTGGTGGCCCACCCTACCGTGTTGAGTGGCATGCCTAGGATGAAGTCCGCGTCAATGCCGTGGGACTCCAGGTCCCACCGGACCAGGGAGGCCGCCGCGAGGGCGACATCCATAGTGACCCGGTAGTGCGCGGGGACGGAAGTGGTCATCGCCCGGCCTCGAAGTCGGCTTCGTGCACGAGGTCTTCGGCGAGGAGACGTGCGGACGCGGCGTCGTCGGTCTTCTCGATAGCCTCGGCCATCGTGTCGATGAGAAGCTGTGCGCGGGCCTGCGACAGCGCCGTCTGGCCCTTGCGGCCCTGCAAGCGCAGGAAGTACACGTCCGGCCCCTCCGCGGGCCACAGCCCCTTGGGGTTCACGCTGTAGACCGAGCCGTCAGCGTTGAATCGGATTTCCAGTGTGGTCGGGGTCTCGTTGACCTCGCGGGCGATGCGGCGGGCGGCGGTGGTGATGGTGTGGGTGCTCATGTAGAAAACTATACACACGGAAATCCGGTTTGTATAGTTTTGATCCGATCCTGACCGCAACGAAATCGCCCCGCTCCTCTCCGAAGAGTGGGCGGGGCGTCTCGCTTAGGTTGGCGAGCGTTCCTCTAGGAAGGCGGTGAGTGCGTCGCGGAGGAGTTCCGCCTCGCGGACGTTGACCTCAACGCTCATGGTGTCATCCTTTCACGCACAGGATGGTCTGGAGGCGCGCCACCGGCTGGACCAGGTCACGCTGGGCGGCGATGACGGAGTCCAGGTCCTTGTAGGCCAGGGAAATCTCGTCCACCACGCCCTCGTCGGTGCGCGCCTCGATGCCCTGCATGGTGCGGGCCACGTCGGCGGCGGTGTACGTCTTCCGCGCTTTGGTCCGGGACATCTTCCGTCCGGCCCCGTGGGAGGCGCTGTAGAAGCTCTCGGGGTTGCCCAGACCGCGGACGATGTAGGAGCCGGTGGCCATGCTGCCCGGGATCAGCGCCAGCTCGCCGGAGCGTGCGGAGATCGCGCCCTTGCGGGTGACGATCATCTCGCGCCCGTCGATGACCTCGGTGGAGACGTAGTTGTGATGGCAGTTGATCTCGTCGCCGAAGGTGACGATGTGCCCTACGCGCCCTGTGGGTGAGTCGAAGTAGGACCGGAGTTCGCGCTTGACGAGCTCCATCATGATCGTGCGCGAGTGCATGGCGTACTCCTGCGCCCATCGGAGGTCGTGGAGGTAGGCGTCCATCTCCGGCGTGCCCGTGTAGAAGAGCGAGAGCTCGCGGAGGTGCGGCGGGAGGTCGGCGTTGGCCGGGAGGTCTCGGGCGACCTCCATGTGACGCTGGGCGAGCTGGTTGCCGATGCCACGGCTGCCGGAGTGGAGGGTGATCCAGACGGCGTTGTCGTCGTCGGTCGTCAGCTCGATGAAGTGATTGCCGCCGCCCAGGGTGCCCAGGGATGCAGCGGCGCGACGGTACATGCTGACCACGTCGGCGTGGAGGTTCCCGAAGCGGCCCATGAGGCCGTAGGCCGCCGTGGCGAAGCGGGAGGGCAGCGCCTCTCGGGAGTCGCGCATGGAGTCATGCGCCGCGAAGCCCACGGGGACGACGGACTCGAAGCGGGAGCGGAGCTTGGCGAGGTCGGTGGCGGTGAGGTCCTCCAGGTGGAGGGAGGTCTTGACGGCGTTTACACCACAGCCGATGTCCACGCCGACGGCAGCCGGGGCGAGGGCCTGTTCCATGGCGATGACGGAGCCGACGGTCGCGCCCTTTCCGAAGTGGACATCGGGCATGACGCGGAGGCCGTGGAGGCCGGGGAGCTCCGAGACGTCGCGGAGTTGCTGGAGGGCGGCGTCCTCGATGGTGGACTCGTCGGCCCAAGCGAGGACAGGGGCAGCGGTGTTGGTGAGGGTGATGGGGTAGGTCATGCGGGGGTCCTTTCGGTAGGCGTGATGATGTCGCGGAGTTGGGTGATGACACGGGTTAGGAAGCCCGCCGCCTCGTAGGCTCCTTGCGCCCGGAAGAGCGCGCGCCGGGAGTCCCAGCCCTCAGCGAGCTTCTCGACGGCGGCCAGCTTGGCGGCCAGGGCGTCGCGCTCGGCCAGCGCCCGAACGGCCAGGGTGAGGTTCGGCGCGAGGGGGAGCGGGGCGGGGAAGATGCGCCGGTAGTCGGCGACCGCGCGGGCGATGGCGGCGTGGACGGGCAGGGCGTCATCTGGGCTGTTGGCGTGGGTCATGGGTGGGTCCTCTCAGGAAAGGGGAGGAAAAAGTAGACGAACAGGGCCAGGGCGACCATGACGTAGAAGCCCAGCGGTGGGTCTTCGGGGAGGCGGAACCAGCGCTTGGTCATGCCTTGGCCCAGCCGTCCAGGATCGCGATGAGGGCCTCCTGGGGCGCTGGGGCGAAGTCCCAGGCGTCTACGCCGACGTGGATGCCGCGGGAGGGTCGGACCACGTAGTAAGAGCGGGTCCCGTCGAACTCCAGGCGGTGGTTATCGCCGCCCTCCATGTGCTCGCGCTCGGGCTGGTGTGTGTGCCCGTGGATGATCGGGAGACCGAGGTCCGGGAGTCGCCACTGGTTGTGTCGGCTGGCCTTGGTCCCGCCGCGGTGCGGCCCCTCGCCGTAGGAGGCATAGGGGAAATGCGAGAGCGCCACCTCGTGGCCGCCGATGCGCCGACGGAGGAAGGGGGTGATCGTCTCGAAGACCTCGGCGTAGCGCGGGAACCACTTGGCGAAGGTGGAGCGGTGCATCGGGTGGACCGGGTCGTGGTTGCCCGCGATCAGGTGCTTCTTGCCGGGGAGGCGGGTGAGCACCCCCAGAGCGGCCTCTACCTTGGCCGTTGCGCTCGTGCCGGTGACGTCGCCCAGGACGTAGACGGTGTCCTCGGGCTGGACGTTGGCTACCCAGTTGAGCGCCAGGGCCTCGTCGTGGTCACCGGGGTACTCGAAGCCCCGGATCGCGGCAACCTTGTCGTGGCCTAGATGGAGGTCGGAAGTGTAGAAGGTCTGGGGCGGGCGGGTCATGTGAAGGCCTTTCGGGGAGCGGTGGGCTGGGTCATCGGGGTTCCGGGAAGGTCTCGGCGGCCGCGCCGCCCTTGCGGTAGATGGCCATGGTCCACTTGTCGCCGTCGCGGTACTTGTTCCAAGCCTTGATGAAGATGGCGGCCCATACGTCGGCCCCCGGCTTCTTGTCCCGGGCACTCTCCAGGCGGTCGGCCCAACGGATGGCGGCCAGGATCGGGTGGTCGAAGTCCAGCCCCGCCCCTGAGCGGAGGTGCTCGAAGTAGGCGGCGGCGTCTGCGATGTCCAGCCCCTCGAAGATGTGGATGATGAGCGCGTAAACGGTGCTCGGGCACTTCCAGCTCGGGCGACTCTTACGCACTCGGTTGGCGAGGGTCACGCAGTGCTGGATGTGGGCCGCGTGCTCCTCGTAGTACGCCAGGAGCGCGGCGTGGCTGAGCCGGTACTTGGTGGCCAGCCCCCCGTGGGTCAGCTCGGCCCCGCGTGCGCCCTGGTCCCACTTGGCGAGCACGGCAGTGGCGGCGGCTACGCTGGCGACCATGGTCAGGTCGGGAAACTTCATCTTGAGCACGTCGGCGAAGGAGCGCCGCGCGCCGGTGTCCACGACGGTCATGGCCTCGGGGACGATGCCGGTGGTCAGGAGCATGGGGACGGTCACACCCGCCTCCACGACGGCGTAGAGGCGGTGCTGGCCATCCAGGAGGACCCCGTCCGTGGCGACCGCGACACCCTGGTGGGTCAGCCTCCACGCCCCCGCCTTCATCTGTGCGGCCAGGAACTTGACAGTGTCCGGGCGGACGTTTCGATTGCGTACGTTCGCGGCCAGTAGGCGCTCAGCCTGCTCGGGCGTCATGTCGATGATCTGGGTGGAGATGGTCACGGTGTGCCCTTCGGGGTAGTGAGAGATGGAGGTGGGGGTGAAGTTGGAGGTCATGCCACCGCCGCCTTGAGGTGGCGCGTCCCGCGCTGCTCGGCACGCCAGCTAGCACCGAAGCGGGCGCGGTACGCCGGAGAGGCGAGCGGGTCGCGGAGGGCAGGGCGGGGGTCGTGATGGACGCGGCGCTCGCGCGACTCCTCCAGGAGGTCGTCGTCCGTGTCGCGGTGGAGCGGGATCGGGACGGTGACCAGGACGCGGCAGGTGGAGGCAGCGGGGAGGGTGTTCACGGAAGGCTCCTTGCGTGGTGGGGATATAGTCAGGCGAAGCGGAGGTGGTCCAGGCGGTTGAGGCCGTAGCGGCGGCCATTGGTGCCGGTGAAGTAGACGACGCCGTTGGAAGGTGGTGGCTGCGGCGGGCATGTATAGCAGACTACATGCGCAAGGCTCCTTACGCAAGCGGGAGCCCGAAGGCCCCGACTCAGAGTCGGAGGATCGGGATTGGCTGGGTGCTGCCTAGGAGGTCCTCGAAGCGGAGCGAGGAGTATGCCAGTTCCAGGGCAGGGGTCCAATCCTCGGCGGCGGCGAGCGCGGCTCCAGGGAGGCGCATGGCGTGGTCCGCGAGGATGGCAAAGGTGTTGGTGATGCCCTCAACCCCGCCCCCGATGTCGGTCAGGTGCTCCAGCAGGGCAGCCAGGGCGTGGTCCAGGTTTCTCAGGAGTGGGGTCTGGATGTAGTCCTCTGGGCCGTGGGTATGCAGGGGGAACTCTCGGTGCCGGAGGTGGTAGACGTGGTCCCGGGCGGCTTCCTCTACTGCGTTCAGATTTGGCATGAAGGGACCGGGCGTGCGAGGGAGTGGGCGGGACTTGGTGGGTGGGGTGGCCTCTTTGGCATGGCGCTGCAATCTCCGGTTGCTTGGGACGTAGGGAGGGTATGACGGAGTGACGGAACTATCGTCATATCCCTATCCAGCCTTGAGAGAGAGAGAACCTAGAAGCTGGATAGAGAAATGACGGTAGTTCCGTCAGAACGTCAGACTAGTGATCGTAGCGCGGCTCGTAAGGAGCCTTACGGCTGTGACCGGACCGTTATGGGCATCCCCTCCGGCGCACCGTCGCGGCGTCAGGCGCACTCCTTACGGCGTTTCCAGCGTCGGCGAGGGGGCGTGCGGGGTCTACGCGCCCGTATAGAGGTCGTCATCCTCTACGTAGGGGTGGTCTCGGACGACATGCTCGACCAGTGAGACGCGCGTCTCTATGGCTGCCCGCCCCTTGGTGATACGGATTTCTTGGTAGTGCTGGCTGAGGAGGTCGCGCTGGTAGGCGATGTCGCCGTCAGCCACCGCCGTCGCCCACTCCTCGGCATGCGAACGGCCTGTAGGCACATAGACGGCTTCCGTCGGCGGCCGAGACGCCAGGAGGTGGTCGCGCTGCGCCTGGAGGGACTGGAGGGCCGTGAAGCGGTCGGGCGTGGCATCCTCGGCGAGGAGGATCGTTGCCTCTCGGATGGCAGCCAGCACGTCGGCCAGCGCGGCCTCGTGGGTGGCCAGGGCATCGTTCTTGGTCGTCTCGGTGAACACTTCCAGGTCCCCGAACTCGGCCAGGTGGTCGGCGATGACGTAGGCCTCCAGGATGTCTGCGCCGATGGTGGCCTTCTCGCGGCACTTGGAGGTGTTCTCATTGCAGCGGTAGTCCGCCCGACGGGTATGGCCGTCCTGCATGCGCCGGTTGACCGCGTAGAGCTTTGATCCGCAAGTAGCGCACACGACTAGCCCGGAGAGCAAGCGCGTTGCCTTCTGGCGCTGAGCGACTCTGGGGCGGTACTTCCCACGGTCGTCGGGGTTGTTGACGTGGGCGCGGATGGCCTCCAGCTCGGCGGGGGTGAGGATCGCGGGCCACCACTGGCGGGGCGCACCGGAGGCGTCACGCATGACTCGGAGCGCGGTCTTCTTCTCGCGGGGCGTGCCGGTCTCGTCGTTGGAGCGATCCACTACCCACTCGTGACGGCGGCCCAGGAGGGTGTCTCCGGTCATGATGCTCTGGACGCTCTGCGTGTGCCAGAAGCCGCGGTCTTCGGTGTCCAGGTCGGAGGGCAGGGGCCGTCCGGCTATCGTCAGTGTCTCGGCGCGCCTATAGCCGGAGGTCGCGGTCGGGACGCCCCGGTCCGTCAGCTCCACTGCCAGGTGGCTCGGTAGCTCGCCGTTTGCCAGCCGTTGGGCCAGCTCCCGGGCAATGGCGGCCTCGCGCTCGCGGATGACCAGGGTGCGCTTGCTCGGGTTCTCAGGGTGCGGGACGGCAGCGTATCCGAAGGGCACGCGCCCGCCCTCCCAGTAGCCCTGCTCCTTGAGGTAGCGCTGGGATGAGCTGACGCGGGCGATGGTGTTGCGGCGCTCCTTCTCGGCGGTGTCCAGGGAGAAGGCCAGGCGGAGTTTCCAGTAGTCAGGGTCCGCGCCGGAGTCGATGGACTCGCGTGCCGCAACGAAGCGTCCGCCGCTGGCGTCTACGGCAGCGATAATCGGGCCAGCCTCGCCGATGCCCATGCGGGACCACCTGTCTACGGCGTAGACGGCTAGGATATCTACTTCGCCGCGCCGGAGCATGGCTAGAGCATGCTGGGCGTTCGCGCGTTGCTTCCCGCCGCTCTTGCCATCATCGGTCAGCGTCAGGACCACGTCCCAGTCCTCGCGCTCGGCGAGTGCCAGAAGCTCCTCGTTCTGCCGGACGATTGAGGTGGAGGCCTCAGCCTTTCGGGAGAGGCGGAGGTAGAGCACGGCCCGGAGGCGGGCGGTCTGGCGTGTGTGCATACCGTTCAGGTTAGCGGACGCCGTGCTCGTCCGGAGCTCAGGTCGGGTGCTGCTCATCGACACCGGCCCCGATCCGGAGCTGTTGCGCAGATGCCTCGCCCATCTCGGCCTCGCCCGAGTCGATCTGCTCGTCCTCACGCACTTCGACAAGGACCATGCGGGCGGAGCGCCCGCGCTGACCGGTCGGGTGGATGAGGTCAGGCACGGTCCGCCCGATGGCGCGCAGGACGAGCGACTGCTGCGCCGTCTGAGCGAAGGCGGTGCACGGGTGACCGCGGCGGCAGCCGGGCAGGAAGGTCTGCTCGGCGAGGCGCGTTGGCGGGTGCTCTGGCCGCGGCGGGTCGAGCCGGCCTTCCCGCCGGGCAACGACCTGAGCGTCGTCCTGGAGGTCGAGGGCGGAGGGGTTCCCCGGTCGATCTTCCTGGGGGACATGTCCGCCGAGTCGCAGGCCGTGCTCGGGCGGCGAGTGCACCCTCATGGATATGCCGTCGTCAAGGTCGCCCATCATGGGAGCGCCGATCAGGATCCGGCGCTCTACGCGGCGCTGGCCCCAGCCGTCGCGCTCGTCTCGGTCGGGGCAGGGAACGACTACGGACATCCACGGCGGGAGACCCTGGAGATCCTTCGTCATGTCGGCGCCCGGATCCTCCGCACGGACGAGTCGGGCATGATCCTCCTCGGCCTGGACGGGGAGCGGATCCGCCTCTGGTCCGAACGGTCGGCCCCGTGAGAAGGCCCGCCAGGAGCGTCGGATGCCGCTCCTGTCTACTCGTCGGCAGGGCGTGTGTCCGTGATGGTTCCGCTGCGCAGTGTTGCGACGATGCTGATCCCCTCATCGAACCCGTGAGCCAGCGAGACGACCGGCTCCCGTACCGCTTCGTCCCAGGCGGAAAGGCACAAAAGCCGCCCTGCATTGAAGGTAGCGGCACCTTCGACCACAGGCGAGAAGAGGCTTACAAGTACACCATCGGAGAGGTGCCGGTGGATTCTGACCCACCGTCCGACTCAGATGGCGACTACTTCGTCGCGACGCTAAGCGTTCCCGGTTTGGCTTCGGGGAGCGACAAAGCGTGGACTCCGGACGTGCGTATTCGGGTCGCTGACGGTAAAGCGTGCGTTCTAAGCGTCAGCAGCTGATCGGCTAGATCCCGGTGACGAAGGGCCGGCCGCAGCTGCTGCAGATTCCGTAGCCAACCGCCGCGGCCGACCCACATTGCTGGCATGGGAGGGCCAACGCGTGCCTCAGGTAGCTCGACGCCGCACCGCGAGCCTGGAGGTGATGATCACTACGACATTCTTCGCGGTCGCGACTTGTGCGAGCACGCTATCCGACCGTCAGGCAGTTGCGATGTGGCAATTCCTGAACCCCATCAAGTTGGCCGCCTGCATCTTGAACGTCTGCAACTCAAGTGGCGACGGGCATCGTCGACATCATGCTTCTGCGTGTTTGGGCTGGGTGAGGTCGACGCGCCTGCGCCGTGCTTATCCCGCGCCGGGCGCCCGATACCGTTGGCATTGCGGTCAAAGTCGACGAGGACTGGTGCGCCGCCGAGTCCGACAAGGTGCAGTCCAGCGTCTCGGGAAGTGTGAGGGAACCTGCACTCACCGGATAACGAGTGAGTAACGAAAAGCTGAAAGATTGTATCGGCTCGTCCGTGTCTAGGTGCAGGGTGAAAGCAACCTTGGGATCGGCGAGAGATCCCATAGACCGGTGGCGTCCCTCTGAGTGGTGGAGATTGTCAACACCGGCGAGGTCAGCTGTTTTGATTATGCCGCGATGAGTTCGGGGATGCTCTCCTGTTCG
>NZ_JAVDUM010000016.1:0-108686 GCF_031456305.1 Microbacterium resistens | reverse complement strand
CCACTCGCTACGACAAACTCGCGATCGTCTATCGCGCCGCCGTGATCCTCAACGCCGTCATTGCCTGGACCCGACAATTATCAGACACACCCTAGAGGACGACGAAAGCCGCTGGCCCTGACGCCCTCCTGAGGAGGGTGTCAGGGCCAGCGGCTTCGATTCGAAGAGACGGAGCGTCACACCTTCCGGTACTGCGCCGTGATCGGGCAGTCGAAGGGGTCGCGGGCCGCGAGGCCGACCTGGTTGAGGTAGTCGATCACGATGGCGTAGGAGCGCCAGAGCGACGTCTCGGTGTACGGCACGTCGAGGGTCCGGCAGTGCTCGCGGACGATCTCCCGCGCCTGGGCGAGGTGGGGACGGGCCATGCTCGGGAAGAGGTGGTGCTCGACCTGGTAGTTCAGGCCTCCCATGAGCCAGGTCGCCCACCATCCACCGCGGATGTTGCGCGAGGTGCGGACCTGCTTGGAGAAGAAGTCGAGCTTCGCATCAGGGGCGATGACCGGCATGCCCTTGTGGTTGGGGGCGAACGAGGCGCCCATGTAGACGCCGAACACGGCCAGCATGACGCCAACGAAGGCGAACGCCATCCCGAGCGGCAGGAACAGGAAGATCGGGGTCATGACCAGGGCGAAGCGCGCCGCGATCATCCCGAGCTCGGCCCAGCGGCCCTTGACGGGGCCTCGTCCTGCGAGGTGCTTGAGGCTGAGGTAGTGGAGGTTGAGGCCCTCGAGGGTCAGCAGGGGGAAGAACAGCCAGCCCTGCTTGCGGGTGATGAGGCGGATCAGACCGCGCGACTTGGCGGCGTCCTCGTCGAGGAAGGAGATCGTGTCGACCTCGATGTCCGGATCCTTCCCGACCCGGTTGGGGTTGGCGTGGTGGCGGCTGTGCTTGGAGTCCCACCAGGAGTAGCTCATCCCGACGACGGCCGCGAGAACGCGGGCGAGGCGGTCGTTGGCCGGCCCCGAGGAGAGGATCTGCCGGTGGGCGGCCTCATGCGCGAGGAACGCGACCTGCGTGAAGAGGATTCCCAGGGCGCCTGCGATGAGGAGCTGGAACCAGCTGTTCCCGAGGAGGATGAAACCGGTGATCGCGCCGCCGAAGGCCACGACCAGCGCGGCTCCGACCATGATGTAGAACCAGTGGGCGCGGCGCAGGAGACCTGTCTCGCGCACCACCTCGGAGACCTCCGTGTACGCGCGCGCGATGGGTGGGAAGTCCTCCCTGCGCGCATACGTCTGCCGGATGGGCCCGAGCGTCTGAGCGGAATCCGCGTACGTCGAGGACATGGATCGACGCCTCTCTTCATGCCGGCCTCAGAGAGGCCAGGCTGCGAAGCCAAAGGCAGTTGCCGATCGCTGTTCTCACCGTACTCGGGGCCGTATGCCGCAAGCCGAATGAACGCAGTGAGCGGCGCGGCGAAAACGCCGCGCCGCTCACTGCAGGGGGTTCAGATCACGCGGATGTTGGTGGCCTGCGGACCCTTGTCGCCGCTCTCCGGGTCGAACTCGACCTTCTGTCCCTCTTCGAGGTTGCGGTGTCCGCTGCCGGCGATCGCGCTGAAGTGCGCGAACAGGTCGGCGGAGCCGTCGTCGGGAGCGATGAAGCCGAAGCCCTTGTCGGAGTTGAACCATTTGACGGTGCCAGTGGCCATGACGTCATTCCTTCATTGTCTGGGACCACGGGAGTGATCCGTGAAACCGCGACGACGGCGTCGCCGCGGAGATGGGGGTTCCCGGGTTCCTGCTGAGGAGGATCGCGGGGACGGGGCGGCGGCGGGGCGCGGAAGAACGCGACCTGAGGCACGCGCATCGGCGGCGGGCCGCGGGGAGATCGGAGGGACTCGGAACAGAAACCGAAGAAGCGGAGATATGAGATCGATTCGTTGTGCTTCGCCACCGGACCGTCGTCGGCTTCGTGAGAGAAGTGGTGACGAGCATCGAGACGACGTCGCCGCCACACCGGCGGTTCGGGGACCGCGCCAGAAACTCAGGCGCGTACTCCGAGGCTACCGCATTCTCCGCCTCCGGCCATACCTCCGACTCAGACGACGTACGGAGCGAGCTCCGCGGCGAGGCGTTCGGAGACGTGCGCATGGATCACCGTTCCCGTCTCCTGATGCTCCGCGGTGAGGAGAAGACCGGTCTCGTGCACGGCGGAGACGAGGTCGCCGCGCTCATAGGGCACGAGGGCTCGGATCTCCACCGCGGGCTTGGGCAGCGCCTCGTCGATCGTCGAGCGCAGCTCCTGGATCCCCTCTCCGGAGCGGGAGGAGACGAAGTGCGCCCCGGGGACGAGTCCGCGCAGCACCAGCCGCTCGTCCTCGTCGAGGAGGTCCGCCTTGTTGAACACGACGATCTCCGGGACCTCCCGCGCTCCGACGTCGCCCATCACGTCGCGCACGGTCTGAAGCTGTCCTGCGGGGTCGGGGTGGGAGCCGTCGACGACGTGCACCACGACATCGGCATCGCCGACCTCCTCCAGGGTCGAACGGAACGCCTCGACCAGCTGGTGTGGCAGGTTCCGGACGAAGCCCACGGTGTCGGTCAGGGTGTACACGCGTCCGTCGGCGGTCTCGGAGCGACGGACGGTGGCGTCCAGCGTCGCGAACAGGGCGTTCTCGACCAGGACGCCCGCGCTCGTGAGCGCGTTGAGCAGGCTGGACTTGCCGGCGTTCGTGTACCCGGTGATCGCCACCGAGGGGATCGTGTTCCGACGTCGCTCGGCGCGCTTCGCCTCCCGGGCGGGGGCGAAGTCCCTGATCTGCCGGCGGAGGATCGCCATCCGCGTGCGGATGCGCCGCCGATCCAGCTCGATCTTCGTCTCACCCGGACCGCGCGAGCCCATGCCCGCACCGCCCGCACCGACCTGGCCACCGGCCTGTCGGCTCATCGAGTCGCCCCATCCGCGCAGGCGCGGCAGCAGGTACTCCAGCTGCGCGAGCTCGACCTGGGCCTTGCCCTCACGGCTCTTGGCGTGCTGGCTGAAGATGTCCAGGATCACGGTGGTGCGATCGATCACCTTGACCTTGACGACGTCCTCCAGCGCGCGCCGCTGGCTCGGGGCGAGCTCCGTGTCGGCGATGACCGTGTCGGCGCCGACGGAGGCCACGATGTCCTTGAGCTCCTGCGCCTTACCCCGTCCGAGGTAGGTCGCGGGATCCGGGTGCGGCCGGCGCTGCAGCATGCCGTCCAGGACGGACGCTCCCGCCGTCTCGGCGAGGGCGGCGAGCTCGCGCAAGGAGTTCTCCGCGTCCTCCTGCGCACCCTGCGGGTAGACGCCGACGAGCACCACGTTCTCCAGCCGGAGCTGCCGGTACTCGACCTCGGTGACGTCCTCGAGCTCGGTGGAGAGGCCGGCGACCCGGCGAAGGGCATGCCGTTCCTCCAGGTCCCACTGCCCGCCGTCCGTGGAGGCGTGCCCCGCGGTCGCGGTGTCCTGGAGGGCCTGGGCCGCTCCGAAGACGTGCGCCTCGGTGCGGCGTTCCGCCGCGGCAAGGACGCGCTCGACCGCGTCATCGTGTTCGTCGTGCTCTGTGGACTGCGTCATCCGCGCCTTTCTCGTGCTCTCCATATCGGTAGAGCGCCTTAACTTTAGCCCGGCCCCTCCGCTACGCTCGCTCTATGGGGTCGGACCACTACTTCACTGCGGCCCCCGCAAGCCCTGAGAACCTCCGTCGGATCCGGGTCTCGCTTGCGGGTCGCGATCTCGAACTCACCACCGCCGGCGGCGTCTTCAGCCCGGAACATCTGGACGTCGGCACCTCCGTGCTGCTGTCCAACGCTCCCCCGCCGCCTCCTGGTGGCAACCTGCTCGACCTCGGCTGCGGGTGGGGGCCGATCGCGATCTCACTCGCGCTCCGTTCCCCGCACGCCACGGTGTGGGCGGTCGACGTGAACGAGCGTGCGCTCGACCTCGTGCGTCGGAACGCAGAGGAGCTCGGCCTCGACAATGTCAACGCCGTGTTGCCTGACGATGTTCCCGAGGACGTCGCCTTCCGGACGATCCGCTCGAATCCGCCGATCCGCGTGGGCAAGAACGAGTTGCACGGACTCCTCGAACGCTGGATCCCGCGGCTGGACGAGCGCAGCGACGGCTGGTTCGTCGTCAGCAGGAACCTCGGCGCCGACTCCCTGCAGCGATGGCTCGCCACGACGTTCGCCGACGGCTACAGCGTCTACCGCACCACGACCGGCCGCGGCTTCCGCATCCTCAAGGTGCGCCGCCACGGCACGCCCGCGACGGACGCGATCGACATCGTCTGAGCCGATCAGAGCAGGTCGGTCAGGCCAGGTCGGTCAGGCCAGGTCGATCTCGCCGTGGAAGACGAGCTGTGCGGGCCCTGACAACGCCACGTGCTCGCCGTCCTCCGCGGCGAACATGCGCACGCCGAGCGTGCCCCCCGGCACGTCCACGCGCCAGACGTTGGGCGCCGCAGGCCCCGCCCAGTAGCGGACGGCGAGCGCGGTCGCCGCGACTCCGGTGCCGCAGCTGAGGGTCTCGCCGACGCCGCGCTCGAAGACGCGCATCTGCACATGCCCGACGCCGTCGCGGACCAGCGGCTCCGAGGGGACGACGAACTCGATGTTCGCCCCATTCTCGGGGGCGGGCGCGAGCTCCGGCGACTGCGACAGATCGAGCCCTTCCAGCTCCTCCTCCGACGCGATCGCGACCACGACGTGCGGGTTGCCGACATCGATGCCGACACCGGGACGCGGAACGCCGAGCCCGGCCGCTCTCGCGAGCGGCTCGCCGCCATCGAGCCGCCATCGGCCGAGATCCACCTGATACCCGGTCTCACTGCGCGTCACGTCCCGCACACCGGAGCGGGTTCCGATCGGAAGGGTCGCCCCGTGATCGAGGACCGCGAGCCCGCTCCTGAGCAGATAGTGCGCGAACACCCGGATGCCGTTGCCGCACATCTCCGCGACGGACCCGTCGGCGTTGCGGTAGTCCATGAACCACTCCGCGGCGGGCTCCTCGGCGAGCGCGGCCGCGCCCTCGGGGATCGCGGCGGAGCGCACGACCCGCAGCAGACCGTCACCGCCGATCCCGAACCGCCGATCGCAGAGCGCCGCGACCTTCTCGTTCGAGAGCTCCAGCGCTCCGTCCGGATCGGCAATGATGACGAAGTCGTTACCGGTGCCCTGTCCCTTGGCGAATGCGACCATGCGCCCAGTCTAGGCGGGCTCTCCACTGGGAGCGGATCCGCCCCGGGCAGATCCGCTCCCGGTCTCCCGTGCCGACGCCGAGGCTTGTCCCATGACCGAAGACATCCCGCGCAACCTCTTCGACGCCGAGACGCGTCGCATGCTCTACGCCCGTCGCGTCCTCGTGCTCGACGGCCCTCTCGACGACGACAACGGCCTTCTGCTCATGACGCAGCTGCTCGCCCTCGCCGCCGAGGACCCTCAGGCCGACATCACCCTGTGGATCCACTCCCCCGGCGGTTCTGTGCCGGCCATGCTCGCGATCCGGGACCTCATGCGCGCCGTGCCCTGCGACGTCGCGACGATCGCCTTCGGACTCGCCTGCAGCGCCGGCCAGTTCCTGCTCTCGGCGGGGACGCCGGGGAAACGACGGGCCCTCCCACACAGCCGCATCCTGCTGCATCAGGGATCCGCCGGGATCGGCGGTACCGCCGTGGATGTGGAGCTGCAGGCCGCCGATCTCCGCCAGACGCGGGACACGGTCCTCGGACTGATCGCCGAGGACACCGGACAGCCCCTGGACCGTGTGTTCGAGGACTCCCTGCACGATCGCTGGTTCGGCGCGGAGGAGGCTCTGGTCTACGGGTTCATCGACGAGATCACGACCGACTTCCCGACGATCATGCCTCGACCAGCCCGCCGCTCCGTCGGCCTCGCCCCTGTCCCCACGGCCATTCCCACGGAAGGAGCCTGACATGGCCCAGTTCCTCATCCCCAACGTCATCGCCGAGACGCCGCGCGGCGACCGCGTGATGGACGTCTACTCGCATCTGCTCACCGAGCGGGTGATCTACCTCGGCACGCCGCTGGACGCGGACGTCGCGAACGCGCTCGTCGCCCAGCTGCTCCACCTGGACGCGCAGAGCAGCGATCGAGACATCCAGCTCTACATCAACTGCGAAGGCGGTGATCCCAGCGCGATGCTCGCCGTCTACGACACGATGCGGTTCATCCGCTCCGACATCGCGACGTTCTGCATCGGTCAGGCCATCTCCGTCGGCGCGGTCCTGCTCGCGGCGGGGAGCCCGGGCAAACGCGCAGCCCTCCCCCATGCGCGGGTGATCCTGCACCAGCCGGCCGCTCAGGGGCGCGGAACGATCCCCGACCTGATCCTCCAGGCCGACGAGGTCGTCCGCATTCGCGGGGACATCGAGGAGATCCTCGTGACCCACACCGGACAGCACACCGACCGTCTCCGCGCGGACACCGATCGCGATCTCGTCCTCACCGCCGAAGGGGCACGCGCATACGGCGTCGTCGACGAGGTGATCGCCGAGCGCCCACGACCCCGTCCCTGAGGTCCCGCCCTCAGGACCCCGGCCCTCAGGACCCCGGCCCTCGCTCCCGAGGACTCGGTCGGTCAGGCCGCGAGGGCGTAGGTCGCGCGCACGGAGTAGGTCGCGCGCACGGAGGCGACGGCGGCGGACGCCACGCGCTCGGCCGCGCTCTCGGTCATACGCCCGGCCACGCCGAGGGTGAGGTCCAGCAGGGTGAGCTCCAAAGCGCCGGCCACCGCCGCGAGCATCTCGCTCGACGGCTCCTTGAGCCCTCGTTCCATCTCGGACAGGTACTGCGGCGAGACGCCCGCACGGCGCGCCGTCTCCGCGAGGGTCTCCCCCCGATCCGCACGCTCCTCCCGGAGCAGCTCGCCGACGACGTGCCGCCAGAGCGGCTCGGGCGTGCGCGGTGCGGTGCGGTCGTGAGGAGCCGGTGCGGTGGGGTTCTCGGCGAGATCCGTCATGGCCACATGGTAGGCAGGGACGGTCTCGGCGAACGAGCTGATCCGCTCAGAGCAGAACCACGGCGCGGATGCGCGGTCACCGTTCCCGGCTGCTGCCGCCGTCGAGGATCCCGTCGAGATCGCGCGGTTCGAGTGCGTCGTACTCCTCACGCTCGGCATAGCGCCGGAACCAGGAGACCTGCCGCCGCGCGTAGCGCCGGGTCAGCGCCTGGGTCTGGGCGATCGCCTCGGCCTCGCTGACCTCGCCCCCGAGCTGCGCGAGCGCCTGGGCGTAGCCGATCGCACGCCGCGCCGTCGTGCCGTCCTCCAGACCGGCATCGCGCAGCGCCCGCACCTCGTCGACGAGACCGTCCGCCCACATCCTCTCGACGCGACGGTCGAGCCGTTCCACGAGGGCGCCCCGGTCCAGGGAGAGGCCGAGCACCCGCGTCCCCGGCTGCCAGAGAACCGGCTTCTCCGGCAGGGCTGCGCCATGGGTCGCTCCCCCCTGCTCCAGGATCTCCAGCGCACGGACGATGCGTCGCCCGTTGTGCGGGTCGATCCGCTCGGCCGTCTGCGGATCCCGTTCCGCGAGCCGAGCGAAGAGGGCGCCGGGGCCGTCCGTGGCGAGCTCGTCCTCGAGACGGGACCGGATCGCCGGGGACCGCGGAGGGAAACGGAAGTCGTAGAGGACGGATGAGACGTACAGCCCCGACCCTCCGACGAGGATCGCATCGGCACCGCGTTCCTGGATCGCGGTGATCGACGCCCGCGCCCGTGGCTGATACCAGGCGACGGCGGCGTCCTCGGTCACATCGCAGACGTCCAGCAGATGGTGCGGGATCCCCCCGCGTTCGGCGACGGAGAGCTTCGCCGTGCCGATGTCCATGCCCCGGTAGAGCTGCATCGCGTCGGCGTTGACGATCTCGGCGGCCACGCCACGGGCGGCGAGTCCGCGCGCGATGTCCAACGACAGCTCGCTCTTGCCCGTTCCGGTCGCCCCCACCACCGCCCACAGGCGCGATCGACGCACAGGGGTCACCGCCGTGGTCACCGACCGCGTCAGACGCCGGCGCGGATCGTGGGGAGCCCCAGCGACACCGGACGAGGCGAGCCGTCGGAGGAGGGCTCCGGAAGCGCGCAGGACTCCGTCTGCGCGCGATCCCAGGCGTCTCCACCGCGAGTGCGACGGATGCGCAGCGGCTCGCCATCGGGGGCATCGGCCAGCAGATGGAACGGCGCCGCATGGGTGACGATCACGGTGACCACGTCGCCGGGCCTCGGCACATCCGATCCCGAGGGCACCTCGAAGTGCACGAGACGATTGTCCTCCGCACGACCGGTGAGACGATGCGTCTCGGCGTCCTTCTTGCCCTCGCCCGTGGACACGAGCACCCGGACCTCACGACCCAGCTGCTTCTGGTTCTCCTCCAGGGAGATCCGCTCCTGCAGGGCGAGGAGCCGGTCGTACCGCTCCTGAACGACGGCCTTGGGCACCTGATCCGCCATGGTCGCGGCGGGCGTGCCCTCCCGAATGGAGTACTGGAAGGTGAAGGCGCTGGCGAAGCGCGACTGCTCGACGACCCGCATCGTCTCCTCGAAATCCTCGTCGGTCTCACCGGGAAATCCGACGATGATGTCCGTCGAGATCGCCGCATGCGGGATCCGCTCGCGCACGCGGTCGAGGATCCCGAGGAAGCGCTCGCTGCGGTAGGACCGTCGCATCGCCCGGAGGATCCGGTCGCTGCCCGACTGCAGCGGCATGTGCAGCTGCGGCATGACCGCCGGCGTCTCGGCCATCGCGTCGATCACGTCATCGGTGAAGGCGGCAGGATGCGGGCTGGTGAAGCGGATCCGCTCCAGCCCCTCGATCTCGCCCGCCGCGCGAAGCAGCTTCCCGAAGGCCTGCCGGTCTCCGAACTCCACGCCGTAGGAGTTCACGTTCTGCCCGAGGAGGGTCACCTCGATCGCCCCGTCCTCGACGAGGAGGCGGATCTCGTTCAGGATGTCGCCCGGACGCCGGTCCTTCTCCTTGCCGCGCAGGCTCGGCACGATGCAGAACGTGCAGGTGTTGTTGCAGCCGACGGAGATCGACACCCAGCCGCTGTGCGCGGAGTCCCGCCGCGTGGGGAGGGTCGATGGGAAGACCTCGAGGGACTCGAGGATCTCCAGCTCCGCCTCGCCGTTGTGCCGCGCCCGCTCGAGGAGACCGGGGAGCGAGCCCATGTTGTGGGTCCCGAAGACGACGTCGACCCACGGCGCCTTGTCGAGGACCGTCTGCTTGTCCATCTGCGCGAGGCACCCGCCGACGGCGATCTGCATGCCGTCGTGCTTGTCCTTGCGTGACTTCAGGTGTCCGAGCGTGCCGTAGAGCTTCCCGGCGGCGTTATCGCGGACGGCGCAGGTGTTGATGATGACGACATCCGCGTCGGCACCCTCGCCCGCGCGCACATAGCCCGCGCTCTCCAGGGATCCGGAGAGACGCTCCGAGTCGTGGACGTTCATCTGGCACCCGAATGTCCGCACCTCGTAGGTACGGGGGCTGCCGGCGTCATCGAGCGCGGCCGTGGAGGGCGCGATGATCGTCGGGTCACTAGCTGGCGTGGTCATGATGTCAGCCATTCTACGATCGAGACCGGAGATACGGCGCGAAACCGCGTCAGTCGCTCTCCTCGAAGCGGACACCGTGCGAGCGACCACCCGATCCACGCCGTGCCTCCCGCATCGCAGTGCGCGCCGCGTTCATCGCCACTCCGCCGCCGTATCCCCGACGAGCGAGCTGCCCGGTCAGACGTCGGAGGGCGGTCTCGTCATCGACGCGGAGGAGGCTCTGGGCCTTCGTCCGCGCGAACTCGAGCGCCCGTTCCTCATCGTCGTCCTCCAGCACGCTCAACGCCTCGTCCGCGATCCCCCGCGGAATGCCGCGCTGAGCGAGCACCCGGCCGATCGCGATCCGCCCCTGGCCCTTGCGCTGAGACCCCGCGGTGACGAGGTACTCCGCCAAAGAGGCGTCATTGAGATAGCCGCGCTCTTCGAAACCCTCGATGACCTCGTCGATCTGCTCGCGCCGGAAGCCCATGCCCCGGAGGAGGTCACGTGCCTCGCTCGACGAGAGCTGCTTCATCCGCAACCGACGGACGAGGGTGTCGGTCGCCGCGGAGATCGACGGCTCCTCCTCGGAATCCGGGGCACCCGCATCGGAAGCCCCCCGGCTTCCCGAGCGGATATCGGTCGGCGGCTGTGCATGCGGTCCGACCGGACGGAGACGCGCACGCTGCGCAGGATGCATCGGCCCGGGCGACCGCTCATCCTCCGCGACCGCTTCGCCCCGAGCCCCGTCCCCTGCCCACGTGGTCCGCCACGTCGCGCCGCTGCCGGAGCGCACCGGCGGCGCCTCCGCGAACTCCTCCTCGTCGTAGCTCGACGATGCAGAAGACGGTGGTATGGAAGACGGCGGCGCGGAAGGAGTGGAAGCCGACGAGCGGCCGAAGAGCGGGATCACGGGGGCGATCCGGTCATCGTCCGATGACCGTCCGCCCCCGCTCTGCCTCGTCATGATCAGGCCGGACGACGCTGGGCGAGCTCATCGCTCGCCGGCTCGACCGGAGCGACCAATGCGCCCACACCCAGCTTCTGCTTGATCTGCGTCTCGATCGCCTCGGCGATGTCGGGGTTCTTGATCAGGAAGTTGCGGGCGTTCTCCTTGCCCTGCCCGAGCTGGTCGCCGTCGTAGGTGTACCAGGCACCCGACTTCTTCACGATGGCGTGCTCCACGCCGAAATCGATCAGGCTGCCTTCCCGGGAGATGCCCGTGCCATACAGGATGTCGAACTCCGCCTGCTTGAACGGCGGAGCCATCTTGTTCTTCACGACCTTGACACGGGTCCGGTTGCCGACGGCCTCCGCGCCGTCCTTCAGCGTCTCGATTCGACGGATGTCGAGACGGACAGAGGCGTAGAACTTCAGCGCCTTACCGCCGGCGGTCGTCTCGGGCGAGCCGAAGAAGACACCGATCTTCTCGCGCAGCTGGTTGATGAAGATCGCCGTGGTCTTGGTCTGGTTCAGCCCACCGGTGAGCTTGCGCAGGGCCTGGGACATCAGACGTGCCTGAAGACCGACGTGGGAATCGCCCATCTCGCCCTCGATCTCGGCGCGAGGGACAAGGGCGGCGACGGAGTCGATGACGACCAGATCGATGGCTCCGGAGCGGATCAGCATGTCGGTGATCTCCAGCGCCTGCTCACCCGTGTCGGGCTGCGAGACGAGCAGCTGGTCGATGTCGACGCCGAGCTTCATGGCGTAGTCGGGGTCGAGCGCATGCTCGGCATCGACAAAGGCCGCGATCCCTCCGGCGCGCTGCGCGTTCGCGATCGCGTGCAGGGTCAGAGTGGTCTTACCCGAGGACTCCGGGCCGTAGATCTCGATGATGCGGCCACGCGGCAGTCCACCGACGCCGAGAGCGACGTCGAGCGCGATGGAGCCGGTGGGGATGACCTCGACCGGAGCGCGGTCATCGCTGCCCAGTCGCATGACCGAGCCCTTTCCGAACTGCTTGTCGATCTGGGCGAGGGCCGATTCCAGGGCCCTTTCACGGTCTGCGGGAGATGGCATGACGTGCTCCTTCGTGCTGGTTTCTGCCGCCTGTAGGCTGTCGCGGCGTCTCCGGGATGGATCAGCTCTCCGACAAGGCGTATGACCTCTCGGTCATGTCGTTCACGGTACGAGGGGCCACCGACATCGGGGGCCCGATCCTTCGATCCGTGGACGACATGCGCTCGATGTCATCTGTGCAGGAGCCTACGTGCTGCTCGAACAGATCTTCGATGACACGCCGAAACACCCCGACTCCCGCTCGAACACGACCGATCGAACGCTCTCGCTCGAACGGAGCACGCTCAGGACCGGCGGGGCTCCAGACGCCCGACACCGTATCGCTTGTTCAGCGGGACATCGGTCTCCGCGCAGAGAGCGGCCCAGATGTCCCGCGGAGGGACGCCGTCCGCGAGGGCGCGGACGGCTGTCCGCCCGCCGAGCTCGCCCAGCACAAGATCCTCGAGGAGGGAGGCCGAGCGCGCGCCGAACTCGTCGTCCACGGCGCGAAGGAACTCGCTTCTGCGCATCAGCGCAGGGTGAGCTCGGGCTCGACCTCGGCGACCAGCTCGTCCGGCACGACGTCGGGGAAGACCTGGATGCCCTCGATCACCGAGATGCGGTCTCCGACCTCACGCATGATGGTCGAGATCGGAACGTCGAGCGCCTCGGCGACCGACGCGAGGATCTCGCTGGAGGCCTCCTTCTGCCCGCGCTCGACCTCGCTGAGGTAACCGAGGGCTACCGACGCCTTGCTGGCGACCTGTCGCAGCGTGCGACCCTTCTGCAGGCGGAAGTCCCGCAGCACGTCGCCGATCTCCTGTCGTACAAGAATCATCGGAACCCCCTCTCCTCATGCTCCGAACCGGCTCTTGCGCCTGGTCGGATGGTCAGTCTAACCCGACCTGATGGAATTGAATCTAGCTTTTCATCCTGTGCTTTGAATGTGAGCACACAGGACTCAACTTCGTCGTGGGCCCGGTTATTCCGCGGTCACCGAGATCAATTCCACGGCGAGGGAGAGCGCGGCCCGGACAGTCGCCGCACGGATCTCCGAGCGGTCCCCGTCGAAGCGGAACGCCCGGCTCGTCACGGCGTCGCCCCAGCTGATCCCGATGTGCACCGTCCCGACCGGCTTCCCGTCCTGCGGGGCGGGGCCGGCAACCCCCGTGGTGGAGATCCCGACGTCCGCCGGGCTTCCCGCCACGCTCAGGGCCGAGCGCACCCCGCGAGCCATCTGCCGTGCGACCTCGGGGTCGACCGCCCCGTTCTCGGCGAGCAGCCGCTCGTCCACCCCGAGCAGGCTGTGCTTCACCGGCGTCGCGTACGCCACGACGGCGCCCCGGAGGACGTCGGACGCTCCAGGCACCGCGACGAGCGCGGCCGACAGCGCGCCGCCCGTCAGCGACTCCGCGATGCCCAGTGTCAATCCGCGCGCACGGAGCAGATCGAGGAACTCGGCGGGCGCGGCGGACACTATGCCTTCCGGTCCTTCCGCGCACCGCTGACCTGCGCGGCGATGTAGTCGATGCCGCTCGCGACGGTCAGCACCAGGGCGAGGAGCATCAGCACGAGGGTCGCGATGCGCCACGGCTCCATGCCGATGAGCACGTGCAGCGGCAGCAGCGCCCAGCCCAGCGCCACCGCCTGGACCACGGTCTTCACCTTGCCCATCCACGCCGCGGCGACGATGTGCTCACGCGCGACGACGAACCGGTGGATCGTGATGCCCCACTCCCGGACCAGGATGATCGCGACGAGCCACCACTGCACCTCGCCGAGGATGGCGAGCCCGATGAAGCCGGCCCCGGTGAGGAGCTTGTCCGCGATCGGGTCCCAGAGCTTGCCGAAGTCGCTGACGAGGTCGAACCTGCGGGCGAGGTAGCCGTCCACCCAGTCCGTGGAGATCGCCAGGATGAACAGGCCCGCCGCCGTCCAGCGCAGACCCGGATGAGGGAGTCCGTCGGCGCCGCCGAGCAGCAGCAGCACGAAGAACACGACCGCGAGCGGGATGCGGGCGATCGTGATCGCGTTGGGGAGCTGGCGCGGGATCGTCATCAGTCGCGACCCGTCAGGCCCCAGGCGTCCTCATCGCCGTCGCCATCCGCCTCGACGACCGGGAGCCCCTGGAACTGCGCGTCCACCGGGTCCGCCCCGTACCGCTCATCCGCCGCCCCGGAGGGCTGCACGGATGCGGGTGTCGACGGCGTCGACGACGGGGGCTGATCACCCCGCAGCTTGGCGATCACGGACGGCAGCTGCTCGGCGGTCACGAGCACGTCGCGGGCCTTCGAGCCCTCCGACGGGCCGACGATCTCCCGCGACTCGAGCAGATCCATGAGCCGGCCGGCCTTCGCGAAGCCGACGCGCAGCTTGCGCTGCAGCATCGAGGTGGACCCGAACTGCGACGAGACCACGAGCTCCGCGGCGGCGAGGAGCAGGTCGAGGTCGTCGCCGATGTCCTCGTCGACCTCCTTCTTGGCGGGAGCCGCTCCCTCCTGGACGTCGGGACGGTACTCCGGGCGCGCCTGGGCGGTGACGTGCTTGACGACCGCGTCGATCTCCTCCTCCTGCACCCATGCGCCCTGCAGGCGGAAGGGCTTGGAGGATCCCATGGGCGAGAAGAGCGCGTCGCCCTGGCCGATCAGCTTGTCGGCGCCGGGGCTGTCCAGGATCACGCGGCTGTCGGTGACGCTCGTGACCGCGAACGCGAGACGGGAGGGCACGTTCGCCTTGATGAGCCCGGTGACGACGTCGACGCTCGGCCGCTGGGTGGCCAGCACGAGATGGATGCCGCTGGCGCGCGCGAGCTGGGTGATGCGCACGATCGAGTCCTCGACGTCGCGCGGGGCGACCATCATGAGGTCCGCGAGCTCGTCGACGACGACGAGGAGGTACGGGTACGGCTTGAGGACGCGCTCGCTGCCCGGGGGGAGGATGACCTCGCCGGCGCGCACGGCGCGGTTGAAGTCGTCGATGTGGCGGAACCCGAACGACGCGAGGTCGTCGTACCGCATGTCCATCTCCTTCACGACCCACTGCAGCGCCTCGGCCGCCTTCTTGGCGTTCGTGATGATGGGGGTGATGAGGTGCGGGACGCCGGCGTAGCTGGTGAGCTCCACCCGCTTCGGGTCGATCAGCACCATCCGCACATCGGCCGGGCGCGCCCGCATGAGCAGGCTCGTGATCATCGAGTTCACGAAGCTCGACTTGCCGGACCCGGTGGAGCCCGCCACCAGGAGGTGGGGCATCTTGGCGAGGTTGGCCACGACGAAGTTGCCGCCGACGTCCTTGCCCACGCCGATCGTGAGGGGGTGGGTGCTCTTCTGTGCCGCCGTCGAGCGCAGGACGTCTCCCAGGGAGACCGTCTCGCGGTCGGCGTTGGGGATCTCGATGCCGATCGCGCTCTTCCCCGGGATCGGGGAGAGGATCCGGACGTCGTTCGAGGCGACGGCGTAGGCGATGTTGTTCGCCAGCTGCGTGATCTTCTCGACCTTGACGCCGTGCCCGACCTCGACCTCGTACTGCGTGACCGTCGGGCCGCGGGAGAAGCCGGTGACCTTGGCGTCCACCTTGAACTGCGTCAGGACGTTCGTGATCTGCTCGACGACGCGGTCGTTCGCCTCGGAGCGCGCGACCGAGGGCGGCCCCGCGGAGAGGACCCCCGGCGAGGGGAGGATGTACGGCGTCACCGGGGCCTGGGGCCCCCGCTCCCCCGGGCCGTCCGTGCCGAACCCGTCGAAGCCGGGCAGCTCGGGCATCTCGCCCGTGTCCGCGCCGTCGTCGAGGAGCGCCGTCGTCTGCTGCTCGGCGAGCGCGTCCGTCATCGAGCGCAGGTCGGAGAGCACCTCGGTCGCCGCGTCATAGGGGTCCTCGTCCCGGATCACGGCCTGGTCGTATGCGGGCGTCTGCTCCTCCGCGGCCACCGGCAGCAGCTCGGTGAGGTCCTGGGAGCCCAACGCAGCCGACGGCACGTCCGGGTCCTCCTCGCGACCGGTCTTGTTACGTCGCCACCAGGGCAGCGCGTCGTCCTTCGTGTCGTCCTTCGCGCTCTCGTCCAATTCGCCCTGCGCCTCGTCCGCCTGCTTCTTCGGCGCACGCTCGGCGTCGAACATCCAGGCGTAGAGGTCGCCGAGACGGGATCCGATCCGGTTCGGCGGGGTCTTGGTGAGGATGAGGACCGCGAGGATCGCGAGGAGGGAGAGGGCCACATAGGCGGCGATCGGCGAGAGGAAGGCGAGCGGCTCGCCCAGCATCCAGCCGAAGAGCCCGCCGGACTCGCTGAGCGCCGGCATCCCCTGCTTGGGCTGCGGGCGGGCGCCGGCGACGTGGCAGACGCCGGCGAGGGCCAGCGTGAACAGCCCGAAGCCGATCCCGATCCGGCCGTTGTCGTGCACCGAGGAGGGGTGCCGGAAGAGCCAGCCCGCGAGGAGGAGCAGCAGGACGGGCATCACGAAGGCGGCGCGCCCGATGAGCCCGCCCACCGAGTAGGCGCTGATCGTGGCCGCCACCTGGTTGCCGATGAAGAACCACTCGGTCACGGCGCCCACGGCGGCGAGGAGCACGAGCAGGAGCGGGAACCCGTCCCTGCGCTGCTCCTTCTCGAGGTTCTCCGGCCCGAACGCCCGGAACAGGCCGCCGACGCCGTGCGCGAGGCCCGTCCAGGCGCGCGCGATCACCGGAGGCTTCTCGACCTCGTCGACGTACTTCTTGGGGGCGGCGGCGCTACGGCGCTTCGGCGCGGATGCAGAACCCGAGCCGGAGCGAGGGCGTGCCGAAGACTTCTCGGACGCGGGACCGCTCTTGGTCGCACTCGTACTCCTGGGCATACTTCCACGCTACGGCCGAGGGCCGACATCGCCCCGCAGTGACGCGGCTTTCCGCCGGTTTTCGGCCTCGCCCCGCGTCCGCGGTGCGAGGCCGAGCCCACGTCCCCGCCCTGCTACGCCTCGATGACGAGGGGGACGATCATCGGCCGACGGCGCAGCTTCTGGTTGACCCAGCGGCCGATCGTCCGACGGACGATCTGCGACAGCGCATGGCTGTCGCGCACGCCGTTGCCCGCCGCCTCCTTGAGCGCGGCGACGATCTTCGGCGCCACGTCCTCGAACACGGAGTCGTCCTCGGCGACGCCCTTGGCGTGGATCTCGGGGCCCGAGATGATGCGGCCGGTCGCGGAGTCGACCACGACGATCACGGAGACGAAGCCCTCCTCGCCCAGGATGCGACGGTCCTTGAGGTCGGCATCGGTGATCTCGCCGACGGTGGAGCCGTCCACGTACACGAACCCGAGGTCGAGCTGGCCGGCGACCCGGGCGATGCCGTCGCGGAGGTCGATCACGGTGCCGTTGGACGCGATGATCGTCCGCTCCTCCGGCACGCCGGTGTCCTGCGCGAGCTTGGCGTTCGCGATCAGGTGGCGGTACTCGCCGTGGACGGGGAGGACGTTCTTGGGCTTCAGGATGTTGTAGCAGTAGAGCAGCTCGCCCGCGGCGGCGTGGCCGGAGACGTGCACCCGCGCGTTCGCCTTGTGCACGACGTTGGCGCCGAGCTTGGTGAGTCCGTCGATCACCCGGTAGACGGCGTTCTCGTTGCCCGGGATCAGGCTGGAGGCGAGGATGACGGTGTCGCCGGGACCCGGCTCGATCGCATGGTCGAGGTTCGCCATGCGGCTGAGCACGGCCATCGGCTCGCCCTGCGATCCCGTCGACATGTAGACGATCTGGTCCTCGGGGAGGTCACGCGCCTTCTTGTAGTCGATGAGGACGTTCTCCGGCACCTTGAGGTATCCGAGGTCCTCGGCGATGGTCATGTTGCGCACCATGCTGCGCCCGAGGAGCGCCACCCGGCGTCCGTGGGCGTGGGCCGCGTCGAGCACCTGCTGCACGCGGTGCACGTGACTGGAGAAGCTCGCGACGATGACCCGGCGGGGGGCCTTGCCGATCACCTGGTCAAGCACCGGACCGATCGAGCGCTCCAGCGGCGTGAAGCCGGGGACGTCGGCGTTGGTGGAGTCCACCAGGAAGAGGTCCAGCCCCTCCTCGCCCAGGCGGGAGAAGGCGCGCAGGTCCGTCAGCCGCCCATCCAACGGCAGCTGGTCCATCTTGAAGTCGCCCGTGGCCAGGACGAGCCCGGCAGGCGTCCGCACCGCGACCGCCAGCGCATCGGGGATCGAGTGGTTGACGGCGATGAACTCCAGGTCGAAGGGACCGAGCTGCTCCCGTCCGCCCTCCTTGACCGTCAGGGTGAAGGGGCGGATCCGGTGCTCCTTCAGCTTCGCCTCGACGAGGGCGAGCGTCAGGCCGGAGCCGATCAGCGGGATGTCCTGCTTCTGGCGCAGCAGGTAGGGGACGGCGCCGATGTGGTCCTCGTGACCGTGCGTCAGCACAACGCCAACGACGTCGTCCAGGCGGTCCTTGATCGGCTCGAAGTCCGGCAGGATCAGGTCGACGCCCGGCTGGTGCTCCTCGGGGAACAGGACGCCGCAGTCGACGATGAGGATCTTCCCGTCGAACTCGAAGATCGTCATGTTGCGGCCGATCTCTCCGAGCCCGCCGAGCGGGGTGACGCGGAGCGTCCCTGCGGCCAGCGGCTCGGGATCGGCGATGGGGGTGGACATGCGGTCTCCTCAGTCGGACACCAGACGTGCCCGTTCGTTGCGTGTCAGCGCCCTGCGGTGTTCAACGGGTGGTCCCGTGCACCTTGGGCAGTGCGCCGCCGGCGGCGGCGTTGCGGTCTGGACGGAAGTCGGAGAAGTCCGCTCCCGGGACGTCCTTGACGAGCGCGAGCTCGTCTTCGATGATGGCGGCTTCCCACTCCTCCGGCCCCACCAGGGGCAGGCGGACGCGCGGGCTGCCGATACGGCCGAGGCCGTGCAGGATGTACTTCGCCGAGACGGTGCCGGGCACGTGCGTCATCGCGGCGCGCACGAGCGGCTCCAGACGCTGGTGCTCGGCGGTCGCCGTGGCGAGGTCGCCGCGGTTCACCGCGTCGACGATCGTCCGATAGGGGGCCGAGGTGATGTTGGCGGTGACGCCGATGAGACCCGTCGCGCCGATCGCGAGATGGGGCAGCACGTTCGCGTCGTCGCCCGAGAAGTACATCAGGTCCGTCTGGTTCAGCACGCGGCTCACCTCGGAGAAGTCGCCCTTGGCGTCCTTCACCGCGAGGATGTTCGGATGCTTCGCGAGCCGGAGGATCGTCTCGTACTTGATCGGCACACCTGTGCGCCCCGGGATGTCGTACAGGATCACCGGCAGATCGGTGGCGTCGGCCACGAGCCGGAAGTGCGTGAGGATGCCCGCCTGCGTCGGCTTGTTGTAGTACGGGGTGACGATCATGATGCCGTCGGCGCCGGCCTTCTCGCTGGCCCGGTAGAGCTCGATGGCGTGCGCGGTCTCGTTCGACCCGCCACCGGTGATGATCTTGGCGCGGCCCGCGGAGACGTCCTTGCCGACCTCGACCAGACGCAGCTTCTCCGCGTCGGTGAGCGTGGAGGTCTCGCCCGTCGTCCCGGTGACGACGATGCCGTCGGCGCCGTCGGTGATCACGCGGTCGATGTGCTTCTCGACAGCGGGCCAGTCGACCTCGCCGTCGGCCGTCATCGGCGTGACGAGCGCGACGAGAACCTGTCCGAAGGGGTTGCCCGTGTGCGTCATGCTCTCAGCGTATCGGGTCGGGCTCCGTTCACGCGGACGGGACCGTCCGCACGATGTCCCCGCGCACGATGTCGTGCTTCCCCGCGAGGAGGAGACCGGCCGACGCGCCCGTCGCTGCCTCGGTCGCACTCCTCCGCAGCATCTCGATCCCCGTGACGCGGGCGGACGCCTGCTGTGCTCCGCCGCGGAGGACGACGACCTGGTCTCCTACGCGCATCGTGCCCGAGACGACCTTCCCCGTCACGACGAGACCGCGTCCCGTGATCGTGAACACGTCCTCGACGGCCAGTTCCGCACCCGGCTCGCCCGCGGCGGACAGCGTCGCAGACGGCACCGTCAGCGTCGGCGTTCCGGCCGTCGCGGAGTCGGAACCGCCGACCATCGCAGCCAGGCGCGCGGACTCCGCCTCGTTGTAGCGGCGCAGCATCTCGCTCGCGTCCTGGGTCTCCTTCTTCCGTCCGAACAGCCAGCCCATGGACCCGATTCTAGGCGGCGCCTCACAGGGCCGATCGGTGCGGCTAGGCTCGCCGGCATGGCCTGGCAGACCCGAGACTCGCGCGTCGTCTACGAGAACCCCTGGATCTCCGTCCGGGAGGACGCGGTCACCGGCCCCGCCGGTGACGGCATCTACGGCGTCGTGACGCTGCGGAACCCCGCCGTCTTCGTCGTCGCCCTCGACGACCAGGACCGGGTCTGCCTCGTGACGGTGGATCGATACACGACCGGACGCTCGGTCGAGGTCCCCGCCGGTGGCACCGACGGGGAGGATCCTCTGACCGCGGCCCGGCGGGAGCTCCTCGAAGAGACCGGTCTGCGAGCGGAGGAATGGACCAGGATCGGCTCGATGAACGCGCTGAACGGCGTGACCGTCGCCCCCGAGCACGTCTTCCTGGCGCGCGGGACGAGCCTGGCCGACGAGGGTGCGCACGGCCAGGCCGACGAGGGCATCGACGGGCTGGAATGGGTGCCGTTCACCGAGGCGGTGCGCATGGTCGCCGACGGGACGATCACCGACGGGGAGACCGTCGCCGCGCTCGCCTACGCGGGCATCCATCTCGGGCGCTTCCGCTGACCGGTCGCCTCAGACGCGTCCGCGGCGCGCCACACCGGCCGTCAGGGACGGGGGCAGGACCTTGGTCAGCGCGACGATCGCCTTGTAGCGCAGGGACGGGACCGAGACGGCCTTGCCGCTCGCGGCGTCGCGCAGGCCTTCACGCACCACGTCCCGTGCATCCAGCCACATCACGGCGGGAACACCCTCGCTCCCCGGCGCGAGCCCCATCCGCTCGTGGAACGTCGTGTGCGTGAAGCCGGGGCACACGGCCGTCACGGAGACCCTGTCGACCGCGTACTCGGCGTTCGCCCACCGGCTGAACCCGATCAGCCATGCCTTGCACGCCGAGTAGGTGGAGCGGGAGATGAAGCCCGCGACCGAGGCGACGTTGACGATCCGCCCACCACGACCGCGCATGACGCCGAGGGCGGCATGCATCAGACGCATCGATGCCTCGACGTGCAGGCGCAGGTGCCGCACCTCGTCGTCGATGTCGTTGTCGGCGAAGTGCAGCGGCAGGCCGAATCCCGCGTTGTTGACGAGGAGGTCGAGCGGGCGGGCGGCGTCGGAGACCCGGCGGACGACCTTCGCGAGCCCGCGCTCGCGGCTGAGGTCGACGGCGAGCACCTCGACCTGGACCCCATGCGCTGTGCGAAGCTCCGCGGCGAGGGCCTCCAGGGCATCCCGGGAACGAGCGACCAGGACGAGGTCGGCGCCCTGCGCCGCGAGCTGCCGGGCGAACTCGGCGCCGAGCCCCGCGCTCGCCCCGGTGATCAGTGCCGTGGGCATCAGCGCTCGTATCCCAGGAAGCGGAAACGGATCCCGGTGCGGGATGTCTGCCACTCCCCCTCGTCGACGAGGTGCCAGCCCGTGCGCGACGGCGCGAACGCGTCTCCCTCGACGTCGAGGTCGAGCTCGGTCACCTCCAGGCGGTCCGCGGAGCCGATCACCTGGCGGAAGATGTCGGCGCCGCCGATGATCCAGACCCGCTCCATGCCCCGCACCGCGTCGGCGACGGTCGACGCCCGGCGAGCGCCGTCGGCCGCCCAGTCCTGCTGGCGCGTGACCACGACGTTCTCCCGCTCCGGGAGCGGCCGGAAGCGCTCGGGCAGCGAGTCCCACGTCTTCCGGCCCATGACCACGGGGGCGGTCATGGTCACCTCCTTGAAGTGCGCGAGGTCCTCCGGGACATGCCACGGCATCCCTCCCGAGGCGCCGATGACCCCGTCACGCGCCTCCGCCCAGACGAGACCGACCCAGGTCATACCGCCACCGCCGCCCTGATCGCGGGGTGGTGCCGATAGTCCTCGACCACGAAGTCCTCATAGGCGTAGTCGAGGATGGAGGCGGGACGCCGCGCGAGGCGCAGCGTCGGAGCCGGATACGGATCTCGGGAGAGCTGCTCGCGCACCTGATCGACATGGTTGTCGTAGATGTGGCAGTCCCCGCCGGTCCACACGAACTCACCGGGCTCGAGACCGGTCTGCTGGGCGACCATGAGGGTGAGCAGGGCGTAGGAGGCGATGTTGAAGGGCACGCCGAGGAACAGGTCGGCGCTGCGCTGGTAGAGCTGGCAGGAGAGCCGCCCGTCGGCGACGTAGAACTGGAACAGCGCATGGCAGGGCGCCAGGGCCATCTCCGGGATGTCCGCCGGGTTCCATGCCGTGACGATGAGGCGGCGCGAGTCCGGCGTCGCCCTGATCTGCTCGATCACCTGCTGGATCTGATCGATGTGCCCGCCGTCCGGCGTCGGCCACGACCGCCACTGCACGCCGTACACCGGTCCGAGCTCGCCATCCGCGTCCGCCCATTCGTCCCAGATCGTGACGCCGTTCTCCTGCAGCCAGCCGACATTGGACTCGCCCCGGAGGAACCAGAGCAGCTCATAGGCGATCGACTTGAAGTGGACCCGCTTGGTCGTGATGAGCGGGAAGCCCTGCGCCAGGTCGAAACGGATCTGCCTGCCGAAGACGCTGGAGGTGCCCGTGCCCGTGCGATCCTCTTTCCGAGTGCCGTGCTCGAGCACATCGCGGAGCAGGTCTTCGTACGGCGTCGGGATCGCTGCGCTCATGACGGCCAGGATACCGGCCATCGCCGACACCCGGCCGAGAGGGCGCGGTCATCGTGCGTCACATCCGCGCCGACACCCGGAACGCGGCGTAGCCTCGGACCATGTCCGTGACCGTCGCCCTCGCCGCGGTCGCCGCGCTGCTCGCCGCGACCGTCGTCCTCGGCGTCCTCCTGAAGAGTCGGGAGGGCGGGCGCCGACGGGGTGCGAAGCGCGGTGCGGAGCTCCGGCTCGCCCCGGCCGACCTCGCCCCCGCCGCGCTCGCGGAACGAGCGACGCTCGTGCAGTTCAGCACCGAGTTCTGCGCGCGCTGCCCGCAGGTGCGCAGGGTGCTCGGCGCCTGGGCCGATGCCCGCGACGGCGTCGCGCACGCCGAGATCGACCTCACGCATCGCCGCGACCTCGCGGCACGCTACGGCGTGCTGTCCACGCCCACCACCCTCCTCGTCGACGGCGACGGCGTCATCCGCGCCCGTTTCCTCGGCGTGCCGAGGCTCGACGCCGTCGCCGATGCGCTCGCCGAGCTCCCCGGCCCCTCGATCAACGCCTGAGCGTCAGGAAAGGTCCCCCATGAGCGCACCGGCAGGCATCGATCCCCGCGGGCCCCGCTTCGGCGCCGCGATCACCTCGGCGCTGCTGCTCGTCGCGACCGTGCTGGGGCTCATCGCAGGACCACCGCAGGCCCCCGCCTTCGGCTGGTTCGCCTACCAGCCGCTCGCGGGTCAGGTGTTCGCTCCGGGCGGAGAGACGTGGACGGCTCTGTACCTCTCCCGGGCTCTGCAGCCGGCCTTCCTCCTCACGCTGGTCATCGCACTCCTGTTCCTGTGGGGCATCGTCTCCGCGCGGACGCATCCCTGGGCTGTGCTCTACCGTTCCGCCGTGCGTCCCCGTCTCGCCCCTCCGACCGAGCTGGAGGACCCGCGTCCGCCGCGATTCGCCCAGGGAGTCGGCCTGTTCGTGGTCACGGTCGGCCTGGTCCTGCACCTGCTCGCCGTCCCGTGGGCGCTGCCGATCGCGACGGCCGCGGCGTTCGTCGCCGCGTTCCTCAACGCCGTGTTCGGCCTCTGCCTCGGCTGTCAGCTCTACCTCGTCCTGCAGCGGGCCGGAGTCCTGGGGCGCAACGGTTCCTCCGCAGCGGCCTGATCGCTAGGCTGGCTGCTGACACCCCGTCCCATTCCCCGGAGGAGCCGACATGCCCGTCACGAGTGAAGCAGCAGCCACCTGGACCGGAAGCCTCACCGAGGGATCGGGGAACGTCTCGTTCTCCTCGTCGCACCTGGGCACGTTCCCCCTCGACTGGAAGGCCCGTTCCGAGGGGTCGGAGACCACCACCACGCCTGAGGAGCTCATCGCCGCCGCGCACTCCTCCTGCTTCAGCATGGCGCTCTCGCACGCCCTCGCCGGCAACGGCACCCCGCCGGAGCGCGTGGACACGACCGCCTCGGTCACCTTCAAGCCGGGCACCGGGATCACCGGCAGCCACCTGAACGTCAACGCGATCGTTCCCGGCATCGACGCGGAGACGTTCCAGCGCATCGCCGAGGAGGCGAAGGCGGGCTGCCCGGTCTCCCAGGCCCTCGCCGGCATCGAGATCACCCTCGAGGCCACGCTCGCCTGAGCGCTCCTCGCCTGAGCGGCGTCAGCGCGAGGCCTTCTCCACACGGATCGCCTCGCGGACGCTCGCCCTGGCGGCGCGGCGGTTCCCCGTCGCGTCCTGAACGATCCCGAGCCTGAGCCGGGCACGCCAGTCCGCAGGCTCGGCCTCGGCGTCGGACGTGTAGCGATGCAGCAGCGCCGGCGCGTCCTCCTTGTCGACCCGGCCGCTGGGCGTCAGCCCCACCTCGTCGTCCGGCAGCCGCCCCTCGACGCGGAGGATGCGCGTGAGTCGATCGGCGGCCAGGCCGAACTGGATCTCCCGCACGAGCGCCCAGATGCCGATGAGCGGCAGCACGATGAGGGCGACCCCCATCGTGATGGCGATCGGGGTCCCGGTCGCGAGCAGGGCGATCGCGCGCTGCCCCGCGAGGAGGATGTACAGCGTGAGGCAGACGGCCATCACGATCACGCCGATGCGGGAACCCATCCCTCGATCCTAGGCGTCCGAGCGGCGCGCGCCCGCGCGACCGCGCGCCTCGAAGCGCCGGCGACAGCCGGTGACAGTGCCATGACAGCGCACCGACAGCGCGGTGACAGCGCTCGGGGCGAGGCTCATGCCATGACGAATTCCACCACCGACTGGGCCGTTGAGGCCGACGGGCTCGTGAAGGTGTTCGGCGAGAACCGCGCAGTCGACGGCGTCGATCTGCGGGTCCGCACCGGCACCGTCTACGGCGTCCTCGGCCCGAACGGCGCCGGCAAGACCACCACCATCAACATGCTCGCGACGCTGATGCGTCCGGACGGCGGCTCCGGCCGCATCTTCGGGCACGACGTCGTCCGCGAGGCGCAGATCGTGCGACAGCTCATCGGCGTCACCGGGCAGTTCGCCTCGGTGGACGAGACGCTGTCCGCCTCCGAGAACCTCATGATCTTCTCCCGTCTGCTGGGCCTCTCACGCGCGGAGGCCCGCCGAAAGTCGGCCGAACTCCTCGACCGTTTCGCACTCTCCGAGGCGGCGAAGCGCCCGCTGAAGGACTTCTCCGGAGGCATGCGCCGCCGACTCGACCTCGCCGCGTCCCTCATCGCCCAGCCGCCGCTCATCTTCCTCGACGAGCCGACCACGGGCCTGGACCCCCGCACCCGCGGGCAGATGTGGGACACGATCCGTGAGCTGGTGAAGACCGGCTCGACCGTGCTGCTGACCACTCAGTACCTGGACGAAGCCGATCAGCTCGCCGATCGCATCGCGGTGATCGACCGCGGCCGGGTCGTCGCCGAGGGCACCGCCGACGAGCTGAAGGCCTCGGTGGGCACCTCCTCGCTGCATCTGCGGCTGGAGCACGCCGTCGACAACGAGGACGCCCTCCGTGTGATCGAGCAGGTGCTCGGCGTTCCCGGCACGCTCTCCCCCGAGGCCTCCCGCATCACCGCGCCGATGGCGGACGCGGACCGCCTGGCCGATCTCCTGATCACCCTGCGGGAGGCCGGCATCCACCTGGCCGAGATGAGCGTCCAGAAGCCGACGCTCGACGAGGTCTTCCTCACCATCACGGGCAGCCCCGCCACAGGCGGGTCCGCCGACGAGGCCGCTGCGGCCCAGACCAAGGAGGAGGTGCGCGCATGAGCGCTCTCGCACCCGCGCCGACGCGCGACCGAATCATCCCCGCGAGCGAGCGACGGCTCAAGAACTACGCGGGCATCGGCCAGACCGTGCGGAACACCCTGACGATGGCTGGTCGCGGTCTCGTGAAGATCCGCCGCACGCCCGAGCAGCTGTTCGACGTGACGCTTCAGCCCATCCTGTTCACGCTGATGTTCACCTACATCTTCGGCGGGGCGATCTCGGGCGACGTGGCGTCCTATCTCCCGGTGATCATCCCGGGGATCCTCGTCCAGACCGTGATCACCACCTCCGTCGTCACCGGCACCCAGCTGCGCGAGGACATGGACAAGGGCGTGTTCGACCGGTTCCGCTCGCTGCCGATCGCGCGCATCGCCCCGCTGTCCGGTGCGCTGCTGGCCGACACCGTCCGCTACGGGATCGCGACCGTCCTCACGTTCGTGATGGGCTACATCATGGGGTTCCGCCCGGCGGGCGGCCTCGGCTCCGTGATCGTCGCGGCGATCCTGGTGATCCTGTGCTCCTGGGCGGTGAGCTGGATCTTCGCCTTCTTCGGCGTCATCGCACGGACCGCCTCCAGCGTTCAGGGCATCTCGATGATCATCCTGTTCCCGCTGACGTTCCTCTCCAACGCGTTCGTCCCCGTCGACACGATGCCGGTCTGGCTGCAGTGGTTCGTGAACATCAACCCCGTCTCCCATCTGGTGACGGCCGTCCGCGATCTGGTCAACACCGGCACGATCGGCGTCGACCTGTGGATCTCGCTGCTGGGAGCCGCAGTGATCGTCGCGGTGTTCGCGCCGCTGACGGTGCGCGCCTACATGCGCCGGGCCTGAGCAGGTACCGAGAGGGGCGATCGCGACCGGCGATCGCCCCTCCTCGCGTCTCGCCTCTAGCCGCGCGGGTCGAGGAGGGCGTAGCCGCGGACGATCCGCTCCGGCGGTGACAGCGTCGCCACCTCCGCGCGCGCCTTCTCCACCGCATCATCGCCGACGAGCCGTCGTGCCCTGTCGAAGTGCTCCGCGAGCCGCATGCTCGGCATGTCCTGCCTCGCCCCCAGCGCCTCGGCGATCGCGAGCGCCTCCAGTCCGCTCCCCTGCAGCCCCGGCCGCGTGAGCGCCCAGGCGGACCAGCCCAGGAGCACGGTGCCCAGCACCGGACGATCGACGACGTCCGGACGCAGCCGGTAGCCCGCGACGGCCCGCCCGCGGAGCCGGCGCACCCAGCGGTCGAGGATCACCGGATCCAGGTCCAGATCGTGCGCCCCCGCCGTGATGTAGCCCGCGACCGCCATGAGATACCACGGCGAACGGCGCTGGTCGTTGGTGCGGAACATCGCCATCGCGCGCTGATACGCCTCGGCGGTCTCCTCGAGCTCGCCCGCGAGTCGATGGGCCTCGGCGAGGCCGTACCAGCCGATCGCCCCCATCTCCAGGCCGTCCTGGGCGAGCTCCCCGGTCTGTGTCAGATCGGTGAACAGCGCCCTCGCCTCCGCGGATCGATCGAGTCCCAGAAGGATGCCGCCACGGAGCCACTGCATCTGCCGCAGCTGGTCCGTCGCGTCATAGGCCAGGAACCCCTCCTCCGCGCGCGCGGTCCAGACCATCGCCTCGGCGGGCCTGGCCGACTGGCTGGAGAGCTGCGCCGCGGCGTCGGCGGCCATCGCGGCCGTCCATGGCTCCCCGAGCTCCCGCGCGTGCTCCCAGGCCTCCACCGCCGCGGTCATCGCGAGCTCCGGCTCGCCGAGGTTCTCCGCGAAGTGCGCGATCAGCACCTCTCCGGCAAGACGCGCACGGGTGTCCTGAGACGCCCTCAGCCCGTCGAGGACCGCGCCCACCTCCGACTCCCTGGACGCGACCGCCATGACCGTGACCAGTCCCCGCCACGCAGGACTCATCCGGCTCCCGGCCGTCCGCTCCAGCGCCCGGAGCGCCGCCAGTCCGCGCAGGCCCCGGGGATCCTCGACGATCAGGCAGCCGACGGTGGCCACCGTCATGGTCATCGCGATCGCCTCCAGCGGGACCTCGTCGACCGGGACCGTGCGCGCGGCCGCGAGGACGGCCCCGCTGACGCCGATCAGCTCGCTGTAGGCGCCGCGCATGAACCAGGACTGCCCGAGCACGGCGAACAGCTTCACGACGTCGGCGGCATCCCCCGATTCGAGGAGTCGCCGAAGCACCATCACGAGGTTGTCGTGCTCCGCACCGACCTCGCGATGCGCCGCGGGGCTCAGCGCGCCCGGGAACGAGAGCCCGTGCCGCGCATGGTCCTCGGCGAACGCCCGTGCCCAGCCGAGCACCGCGTCCCACCCGGCCGACTCCGCGTCGGCGCCGGCGGCGGCCAGCCGGTTGAGGCCGAACTCCCGCACGGTCTCGAGCATCCGGAAGCGCACCCGTGCATCCCGGGTCTCGGAGACGACGAGCAACGACTGCTCGGCGAGGCGGTCCATCAGGTCGTCGACGGAACGGCCGAGCACCGCCGCCGCCGTCGCGGCCGAGAAGCCGCCCGGCAGCAGCGACAGCACCGTGAGGGCGTGCTGCGCCTCCTCATCGACCAGGTCCCAGCTCCAGGCGATCACGGCCTCGAGCGTGCGATGGCGCTCCGGTGCGGTCCTGTCGCCGCTCGTGAGGAGCGCGAACCGGTCCTGCAGACGCGACTCGATCTGCTCCGGCGTCATGGTGCGCACGCGCGCCGCGGCGAGCTCGATCGCGAGCGGCAGACCGTCCAGATGCGCACAGAGCCTGGCAAGGACCATCGGATCCAGGGACGCGTCCGGTCGCGCCGCCCGCGCCCGCTCCAGGAACAGCCGCACGGCTGGCGCCTCGGGATCGACCGCGATCGTGAGCGGCGGGAGCGGGAGGACGTGCTCCGCGGCGATCGCCAACGGGGATCGGCTGGTGGCGAGGATGCTCAGCGTCGGGACCGCGGCGAGCAGGTCGGCCGCCCAGTCGGCCACCCCGTCGATCACCTGCTCGCAGTTGTCCAGCACGAGGAGCGTGGCACGGTCCGCGAGGGCCGCGGTGATCCGGGCCCGCAGATCGGGCCAGGACCGCGGCTCGGAGAACCGCCCGCCCGGCGTCGCCTCGCTGATCCCGAGTGCGGCGCCGATCGCGAGCGGCACGTCGGCGTCCGCGCGCACGCCGGCCAGCGGGACGAAGACCACGACGGGCGTCTCCACGGCCGCGGCGACCGCCTGCGCCATCCTGGTTTTGCCGAGACCGCCCACCCCGAGGATGGTGACGAGACGGACGCGGCCGATCAGAGCGATCGCCTCGGCGAGGACCCGGTCGCGACCGATGAGATCGTTCGGGGCCGCGCGCAGCCCGACGCGCACACGCGGCGCCTCCTGGTCACGGAGGAGGCGGGCGTTCAGCTCCGTCAGCGTCGAGCCGGGCGAGCTGCCGAGCACGTCCCGGAGGCGGGCGCGGAAGGTGCCGTACACCGCGATCGCATCGGCGGTGCGGGATGCGGCCACGAGTGCGGACATCAGCCCGAGATGGACCGCCTCGTCGAGCGGACGCGCATCGGCGAGCGCCTCGAAGGCCATGACCGCCTCGGTGTGCCGACCGGCGTCGGCGAGCGCTCCCGCTCTGGCCGCGCGGATCTCCGCCCGCAGGCCCGCCGCCTCGTCATCGAGGACCTGGGCGATCGGGGCATCCCCCAGATCCGCCCCCGGCTCCCCCCGCCAGAGGCCGAGTGCCTCATCGAGCAGATCGAGTCGTCGGGGACGGCCCGCCTCCGCCGCGTCCCGGAGCAGGGAACGCGCGCGATCGAGGTCCGTCTCCGCCGACAGCGCGTACCCGCCGGGAGCGCTCACGACGAGGTCTCCGCCTCCCGCGGCCCGCAGCCGTGAGATCAGCGTCTGCACGGCGCCGCGTGGATTCTGCGGCTGATCCTCACCCCAGATGTCGTCGGCGAGCGCCGCGACCGACCGCGCGCTCCCCGGTCGGTCCGTCCCGACGACGAGCGCGGCGATGAGAGCGCGGGTCGCTGCCCCTCCGGCGTCGTGTCCCGCCACCTGCACCGGGCCGAGCACGCCGATGCGAACGGTCATACGGGCGGACGGATGCCGAGGTCGATGACGTTCTCGAGCCCGACGATCACGCCCTTCGCATCCCGGGCGAAGGGCAGCGCGAGCCGGATCCCCGGCGCGTAGGCCTCGGCAGAGTCGATCGTGTCGTGGATGATCCGCAACGACTCGCCGGCACCGGAGAGGATGACCTCCTGCTCGGCGACCACGCCGGGCCGGCGCAGGGAGTGGATCGGGACGCCGGCGACCTGCTGTCCGCGGGCCCCCTGATCGACATGCGGCGCGTCCACGGGACCCTGGCCCGCCCTGGCGCCGGCGATGAGCTCCGCGGTGCGGACCGCTGTGCCGCTGGGCGAGTCGATCTTGGTGTGCCGATGTGCCTCGACGATCTCGGCGGAGGGGAAGAACGGCGCGGCGAGGGCGGCCAGGGCCGTGCCGAGGGCCGACCCGAGAGAGAAGTTCGGGATGAACACGGCGCCGGTCCCCGCCGACTCGACGAGCGGGCGTACCAGCGCGATCCGTTCCGCCGACCATCCGGAGGTGCCGACCAGCACGTTCGCGCCCCGCTCGATCGCGCCGCGGACGACGTCCACGCTCACGGAGGGGATGGAGGCGTCGACGACGAGGTCCGCGCCGTCGAGCTCGTCGATGTCGCTGCGCGAGCTGAGCACGGCGTGCAGCGCGAAGCCGTCGAGCCCGTCGATCACCGTGCGGATGATCGCGCCGAGCTTGCCGGTTCCGCCCACGAGGGCAACGCGCGTCGTCATGCCTTGATTCTATTCAGCGCGGCGGCGGCGACCCGCGGCGCGCCCGGCGTAGCGTCGGAGAATGGTCACATTCCATCCGGTGTCGCCGATCGATCCGTCGGCGCGGGAACTCCTCACCGAGTACTTCGCGGCCCGTGCCGCCGAGTTCCCCGGCGGCACCTACTCACCGGTCTTCCCCGGGGCGAACGCCTTCGCCCCGCCCGACGGCGTTCTGCTGCTCGTCCGCGACGGCGAGCGGATCGTGGGGTGCGGCGGCATCCGGCGGCTCCCCGGCGACGCCGTCCGCTTCGAGGTCAAGCACGTGTTCCTGCGAGCCGAGACCCGCGGACGCGGCTGGGGACGGCTGCTCCTGGACGAGCTGGAGAGCCGGGCACGGGAGTGGGGCGCTCAGGATCTGGTCCTCGACACCCACCACACCCTGGAGGCGGCGGGTCATCTCTATCGTCGAAGCGGCTACGTCGAGATCGAGCCCTACAACGACAACCCGAACGCGACCCGCTGGTACCGCAAGGCGCTCTCCCCCTGAGCCCTCGCCCCTCACCAGGCGGGTGCTGTGCGGAGGGGCGGGGTCAGACCGGGAGGAGGTCGGGCATGCCGGTGCGCAGCTCGAAGGGCAGGTGGCCGAGGTCGTTGTGCGCGACGAGGCTCCACGGACGCCCCTGCTTCTGCGCGATCACGGTCAGCCCGCAATGGGCCTGGTTAAGGGTCATCCAGCGCCAGTCGGGGGCCTCGATCACCTCGCGGACGAACCACGAGATCACGAAGTTGTGCGTGATGAGGACCTCGTGGGCGTCCCCGGGCTTGCGCACCAGGAACTCACTGACGGCATCGCCCATCTGCGCGCGTCCCGCCTCGATCTCGGCCTCCGTGACCGAGCCGAAGAACGGCTCGAAGACGGCCGGGGTGTCCTCCGTCATCCCCGTCGGGACGCAGTCAAAGAGGAGCGCCGAGGGCTGGGCGGGCACCGCGGGCAGCCGTTCCGCGATCGCACGGGCGGTCTCCGCGGCGCGAAGGAGCGGCGAGTGCCAGATCGCGTCGAGCGCGAGACCGGAGAGCCGATCCGCGATCAGCTCGGCCTGACGCCGTCCGCGGGGAGAGAGAGGACCGTCGTCGACGCCGTGCTCGGCGTCCTGATGTTCACCGTGTCTGACCAGATAGATGTAGTGCGTCACAACCGCTCGCTTCGTCGCCGACGCTGGTGTCGGAGCCATTTCAGCCTACGCCACGGCCTCCGCGACGTCAGGGGCCCCGTCACACGGCGAGACCCTCCGGACCTTGACCCGTGTCTCCGGATCAGGCCGCCGCGCGCGCCAGCTCGGCGAGCTGCGCACGGCTCAGGGACACGCCGGCGCCCTGGATGAGCTCTTCGACGTGCTCGGTGGAGAAGGCGTTCACGATCGGCGCCGTGATCGTCCGCTGCGCGAGCAGCCAGGCGACCGCGACCGCGGCGACCGGCACCTGCAGCTCGTTCGCGACGAGGTCCAGCGCACGGAGCACCTTGATGCCTCGCCGGTTGATGTTGCTGCGCAGCTGCATGCCCCGCACTCCGTTGAGCGCCTGCTTCGAGCGGTGACGACCGGAGAGGAATCCGTGCTCGAGCGCGTGCGACGGCGTGACGGCGAGCCCCTGGGCCCCCGCGACGAGGCGAAGGTCGCCCTCGTAGGGCTCCCTGCGGAGCAGGTTGTACGGCTCGTCGAGCACCTCGATCCGCGGGTAGCCGGCCGAGGCGAGGATCCGCGCCTCGACGAGGCGCTCCGGCGAGAAGCCGAAGGCGCCCAGCGCACCGACCTTGCCGGTCTCGGTCAGCCATTCCGTCGTGGCGAGCGTGTCTTCGAGAGCGCTGCCGTCGTCGAGGCTGCCGTCGAGGTAGAGCACGTCGATCCGCTCGACACCCAGCCGGGTGAGCGAGCTCTCGACGGCGCGGACGAGGTTGACCGATCCGATGCCCGGGTTGTCCGGGTGCGCGCCGACCCGGACGCCGAGCACGAAGTCGTCGCGGCAGCCCCGGCTGTGCAGCCACTGGCCGATGATGTACTCGCTGCGCCCGGCGGCGAAGCTGTCGGCGGTGTGCACGGCGTTGCCGCCGAACTCCGCATAGCGGTCGAGGATCGCGTTGCTCGTCGCCGTATCGGTGTTCCAGCCGAACTCGGCGCCGCCGAGCATCAGCGGGAAGGCCGAGACGCCCGTCTCGCCGAGCGGGACGCGGATCTGCGTGCCGATGCCCGGTCCCACCACCGGGATCGGAGCGGACGGATGACCGGCGGGCTCGACGCGCTCCGCAGGACCCACTGTCCCGACACCGAAAAGACGCATGCTCTCACCCCCGAAACGCTTGCGTTTTGTCCACACCCAGGTGCGTACTTAGAGAGTAAGCGAGGCCACGGACGCTTCCGTTCATTGAGGCGACCGGCAGGCGAACTTCCGATAACGAATCCGTCACGATGACCGAAAAGGGCCGTGTTTGTCCCCCAAAAGGAGGACAAACACGGCCCTTTTCAGATGCGTTGCGCGGTGAGGATCAGGCCTCGACCGTCTCGGCCTCGGGCGCCTCGGCCGGAGCCTCGTCGATCACGGGCTCGAGCGAGAGCTTCCCGCGGTCATCGATCTTCGTGATGCGCACGAGGATCTTCTGACCGACCCCGAGCACGTCCTCGACGTTCTCGACGCGCTTGCCACCGGCGAGCTTGCGCACCTCGGTGACGTGCAGCAGGCCGTCCTTGCCGGGGAGCAGCGAGACGAAGGCGCCGAAGCTGGCGATCTTCACCACGGTGCCCAGGAACTGCTCGCCGATCTCCGGGTTGGTCGGGTTGGCGATCGCGTTCACCTGAGCGCGGGCAGCCTCCGCCGAGGGGCCGTCGGTTGCGCCGATGTAGACGGTGCCGTCGTCCTCGATGGAGATCTGCGCGCCGGTCTCGTCCTGGATCGCGTTGATCGTCTTGCCCTTGGGGCCGATGAGCTCACCGATCTTGTCGACCGGGATCTGCACGCTGATCACGCGCGGAGCCGTCGGCGCCATCTCGTCCGGCGAGTCGATCGCGGCGTTGAGGACGCCGAGGATCGTCAGGCGAGCGTCCTTGGCCTGGGTCAGGGCCCCGGCCAGCACCTCCGAGGGGATGCCGTCGAGCTTGGTGTCGAGCTGGATCGCCGTGACGAACTCGCTCGTGCCCGCGACCTTGAAGTCCATGTCGCCGAGGGCGTCCTCGGCGCCGAGGATGTCGGTCAGCGCCGCGTAGCGCGTCTGCCCGTCGACCTCGTCCGTGACCAGGCCCATCGCGATGCCCGCGACCGGGGCGCGCAGCGGCACACCGGCGTTCAGGAGCGACAGGGTCGAGGCGCACACCGAGCCCATCGACGTCGAGCCGTTGGAGCCGAGGGCCTCGGACACCTGACGGATCGCGTAGGGGAACTCCTCGCGGCTGGGCAGCACCGGCACGAGCGCGCGCTCGGCGAGGAAGCCGTGCCCGATCTCGCGACGCTTCGGGGAGCCCACACGGCCGGTCTCACCGGTCGAGTAGGGCGGGAAGTTGTAGTGGTGCATGTAGCGCTTGCTCGTCGTGGGCGAGAGCGAGTCGATCTGCTGCTCCATCTTGAGCATGTTCAGCGTCGTGACGCCCAGGATCTGGGTCTCGCCACGCTGGAAGATCGCGGAGCCGTGGACGCGCGGGATGACCTGCACCTCGGCGTCCAGCGGACGGATGTCCGCAAGACCACGGCCGTCGATGCGCGCGCCCTCGGAGAGGATGCGGCCGCGGACGATCCGCTTGGTGACCGACTTGTAGGCGTTGCCGAACTCGGCGAGCGCGCTCTGCGGCAGGGTGCCCGCCTCGACGGCGGCCGTCAGCTCCGCCTTGACGCGGTCCTTGATCGCGTCGTCGGCGCTCTGGCGCTCCTGCTTGTCGGCGATCTGGTAGACATCGCTGAGCTCGGCGAACGCGCGCTCCGACACGAACGAGGCGACCTCGTCGCTGTAGGGCGGGAACACCGGGTAGACGCCGGGCTCGCGCGAGGCCGATGCGGCGATCTTCGCCTGCGCCTCGACGAGCTGCTTGAGGAAGGGCTTCGCGGCCTCGAGGCCCTCGGCGACAACGGCCTCGTTCGGCTTCGTGGCGCCGGCCTTGATGAGGTTCCAGCTGCCCTCCGTGGCCTCGGCCTCGACCATCATGATCGCGACGTCCTCGGTGCCGTCGGCCTTGGTCACCACGCGACCCGCGACAACGAGGTCGAACACGGCATCCTCGAGCTGCGCGACGGTCGGGAAGGCGACCCACTGGTCGGCGTGGTCACCGTGACCGGGGACGAACGCCAGGCGGACGCCGGCGATAGGACCGGAGAACGGCAGGCCGGAGATCTGGGTCGACGCCGATGCGGCGTTGATGGCGAGGGCATCGTAGAACTCGCCCGGCGCGATCGACATCACGGTGATGACGATCTGCACCTCGTTGCGCAGTCCGTCGACGAACGACGGGCGCAGCGGGCGGTCGATCAGACGGCAGACCAGGATCGCCTCGGTCGAGGGGCGGCCCTCACGACGGAAGAACGAGCCGGGGATCTTGCCGGCGGCGTAGGAGCGCTCCTCCACGTCGACGGTCAGCGGGAAGAAGTCGAAGCCCTCGCGCGGGTGCTTGCCCGCGCTCGTGGCCGAGAGGAGCATCGTCTCCTCGTCGAGGTATGCCGCGACCGCGCCCTGCGCCTGCTGGGCGAGGCGACCGGTCTCGAAGCGGATCGTACGGGTGCCGAATCGACCGTTGTCGAGCACGGCCTCCGCGGCGGTGATTTCAGGACCTTCCAAGAGGTCTCTCCTTCTTTGTTTAGACTCGCGTTCCCGTGTGGAGCGCGAGCATCGTGAAGGAGCGGAGACGGGCAGATATGGGCGCACGGGAGACCCGTGGTTTCCGCCTGCGCTGGCCACCAGTGGAAAGCCACCCGACGCGTCGACGCCGCCGGGGAACCCACCACAGGGGACCAGCTTCCTGCCGACCCGCTCCGTGAAGCATGTGTTGAATTGCGGATTCCGCACAGGAATCCGCAATTAGCCTAGCAGGCGGACCCGCGGATCCCACGGAGCCCTCGGGATCGCCGACCGCGTCCGTCGTCACGCCGAGACGCCCTCGCGGTCGCCCGAGGTCCGGCCCAGCCGCACGTAGTCGTCGTGCTTCGCCGTGCGCCCGTCGCCCGCCGCGCGCCCGTGCAGACGGCGCCACACCCAGGGAAGCGCGTGCCGCCGCCACCACATCCGCCTGGTCAGCCGCTCGTGCTCGTGCAGCGACTCGTCGAGGACCCCGAGGGCGTCCGCGTGGGGGACGCCCAGGACGTCGCCGACGCGATATGCCAGGAACCGATGGCCACGGCTGGAGAGGTGCACCATGTCCTCGCCCCAGTTCGGCCGCTCGCCAAGGGCGGGGAAGAGGTCGGCGTCGACGAGGATCGCCCCGGTGCGCTCCGCGATGCCGACGAGGGCGCTCGCGAACGCGGCGAACCGGCCCGAGTAGATCGACGACTCCGGCCGCCGCGGCAGGAACGGGGTCACCAGCACCACATCGGCGCCGTCTCCTCGCAGGGTCGCGACGGCCCCCTCGAGCTGCGCGGCGAGCGCACGGACGTCGACGCGACGCTTCACCAGGTCGTTCGCGCCGACGAGGATCGAGACGAGATCCGGTCGCAGCTCCCGTGCCCGCTCCAGCTGAGGGCCGCAGACGTCGGCGACCCGCTTGGAGCGGATGGCGAGATTGGCGTAGCGGAGCCCGCCTCGCGCGGCGAGGAGGAGCGCGAGCCGATCCGCCCAGCCGCGCAGCGTCCCGTCCGGCGCCGGATCGCACAGCCCCTCGGTGAGCGAGTCGCCCAGGGCGACGTAGCGCCGCCAGGCCGGTGAGGGCGCAGCACGCCGCACCGCCGTCTCCGGTCGCCGCGCGCGATGGACGCGCCGCACGGCGTCGACGCCGTGCAGGTCCTGCGCCTCGGCGTACCGGTCGAAGAGCTGTGCGCAGACGGCCGCCCAGGAACGTCCCTGCACTGCCTCGCTCCCCGCCTCACCGAAGGCCCGCCTCTTGCGCACGTCGCCGGAGAGATCGGCCACCCGCGCCCGCAGGTCCGCCAGGTCCCCCGGGCGGTAGAGCCAGCCGTCGATCCCCTGCCGGACCAGGTCGAGGGGGCCGCCGCGCCCGGTCGCGACGATCGGGACGCCGCTCGCGTGCGCCTCCTGGAGCGTCTGGCCGAACGTCTCGCTCTCCCCCGGGTGCACGAACAGGTCGAAGGACGCCATCGCCGTGGCGAGCTCCGCGCCGCCGAGATGCCCGAGGAACACCGCTCCCGGCAGCAGCGCCTCCAGGCGGGGCCGCGCCGGCCCGTCCCCCACGATCACCAGACGGACGCCCGGCAGGTCGGCGAGCGCCCTGAGGTCCTCCACCTGCTTCTCCGGCGCCAGCCGCCCCACGTATCCGATCACGGTCTGAGCGCCGCCCCGGTGCTCCCAGCCGTCCTCGCGGCGGCCGGGGTGGAACCGCTCCGCGTCAACGCCCCTCCCCCAGCGCCGCACCCGGTCGACGCCAAGGCGGGCCAGCTGCGCCTCGGACTCGCCGGAGGGCGCGAGGGTCAGCGTGGCACGGCGATGCAGCCGGGAGATGTGCCCCTCCGCGAACGCGGTCGTGAGGGCGACCCCGTATCGCGAGGCGTAGGCGGCGACGTCGGTCTGGTAGGCGGCCACCGCGGGGATCCCCATCCGCTCCGCTGTCACGACGCCCCGCCAGCCGAGGGCGAACGGCGAGGCGAGATGGACGACGTCGGGCTCGAAGCGCCGCAGCGACTCCGCGATCCGCCGCGACGTCGGCGCCCCGACGCGGACCGTGGGATACCCGGGCAGCCCGACACTGGGGATCGCCTCCACCCTGGCGCCGCGGATGCGCACGGGCATGTCGCGGGCCGCGGGGGCGATCACCCTGGCATCGTGCCCGGCGAGCTCGAGATGGCGGAGGATCTGCAGCACGGATCCGGTCACGCCGTTCATGTGCGGGAGGAAGGACTCGGTCACGATCGCGACTCTCACGCCTTCAGGATGACGGGCCGTCGGCCGCGGGAAGGCGCAGGACGGGCCCCGTCGTGCAGAGTTCACCCGATGCATGCACGCCGGTCACCCGCTATCCGCTCGTTGGTTTCCGTTCACCCGCGGAGGGGAGAGTGGCCGGGTGCTTCCGGACGGTCTCGACGCGATCCTCACCGGCCCCTGGGGCCTGGCGCTCATGTGCCTCCTCGTCGTGGGGGACGCGTTCTTCGTCGTGATCCCCGGCGAGGTCGCGGTCACCGCGCTCGGCGCCCTCGCGGTCTCCCACGGCAGCCCCGCACTGTGGGCGGTGATCCTCGGAGCCGCGGTCGCCGCGTTCACCGGCGACGTCGCCTGCTATCTGATCGGCCGGTTCGTCGGCACCGAGCGCTGGCGCTGGATGCGCGCGCCGCGGGTCAGCGCCGCGCTGGGCTGGGCTCGCGGACGCCTGGACAGCGGAACGGCGACCGTGCTCTTCACCGCCCGCTTCGTCCCGTTCGCCCGGCTCGCGATCAATCTCGTCGCCGGCGCGTCCCGGATCCACCCGCCGCGCTACCTGGGGCTCGTCGCCCTGGCCGCCACCGGATGGGCGGCCTATCAGGCGGCGATCGGCGCCGTCGTCGCGACGGTGATCCCCGGCGGCCCGATCGTGGCGATCATCGTGTCGGTCATCGTCGCGGTCGGCATCGGCCTGCTCATCGACGTGGTCGTCGGCAGGAGCCGTCGAGCGACCGCCGTCCGCCCCGGCACCGAGGCCCAGGACGGAAGGGGACCGTGACGTCGGTTCCCGTGCGCATTAGGCTGGCGCGCATGAGTACCGAAGACAGCCCCACTCCGTCCGAGGAGTTGAAGCGCAAGTTCAAGGAGGCGCTCGAGAAGAAGAACGCGAAGAGCCGCGGTGGCGAGGCGCATCTGGACGGCGACTCCGCCGTCCACGCGACGCCGGCACCGCCGACGAAGCGCGAGTTCCGCCGCAAGAGCGGCTGAACGGCCAGGGCCGCACCATCCGGTGCGGCCCTTCTCGTCTTTCACACCATGATCTGTGCGGTGTACGGCCCGACGGCCCGGTCAGGACGCGCGGGGCTGCCGGGCGAGCCAGTCCTGGAAGGTGACGTGGCCGAGGTCGGCGTCAGGCCCCGGCAGGAGGCTGCCGTCCCGCATCGCCCTGCCCAGTCCGCCCGGAAGCGGGATCCGCGGTGTCCACGCCCGCCGGCCGGTGTGCTCCGCCCAGGCACGGACCATCGCGCCGAGCTCCTCCTCCCGAGGACCGGCGAGGTCCGGCGCCCTCTCCGCCGGCCCCTGCTCGGCCAGATCGACCAGGCGAGCGGCGACCTCCGTGAGCGCGACCGGCTGCGTGCGCATCCGTATGACCGGATGGACGCGGCCGAAGGCATTGCTCCGGTACATCTGCGCGGCGAAGTCGTGGAACTGCGTCGCGCGCTGGATCGTCCACGGCACGGTGCCCGCGGCGACGGCCCGCTCCTGCGCCAGCTTCGCGCCGTAATAGCCGTGCGGCGCACGGTCCACCCCGACGATCGAGAGCGCGAGATGGTGCCCGACCCCGGCGGCGGCCTCGGCGGCGAGCAGGTTCGCCGTGGTCGTCAGGAAGAGCTCCCGGGCGGTCGCCTCGTTCACCGTGGCGATGTTGAGGACGTCGACGACGACATCGACCCCGTCCAGCGCCCCCTCCAGCCCGGTGCCGCTGACCGCGTCCACCCCCGCGCTCCGTGCGATGACGCGGATCTCGTGCCCGCGCGCCGTCGCTTCATCCACGACCGCCGAGCCCATGAGCCCGGTCCCTCCGGCCACTGCGATCCTCATGCCGCTCCGCTCTCCGATAGGCGTGGGATCACCCTATCCGGGGTCGCCGACGCCTGCCGGGCTGGAGATTCGCGCTCGGGCGGGATAGCGTCATGCGGTGAGGACTCGGGCACGGATCGAACGAAAGCGCATGGCCGGCGGCGCCGCGGCGCTCGCCGTCGCAGCCGTCCTGACGCTCCTCTCCCCCGCCGCGGCATCCGCGGACGACTACCCGAGCTGGGACGACGTCCTCGCCGCGCAGGGGAACGAGCAGGCAACTCAGACGCAGGTCGCGCGCATCGAGACCGCGCTCGCGACCGCGCAGGCGCAGTCGGCCGCAGCGTCCCGCCTCGCGCTGGACACCGCGGGGGCGGCCACCACCGTGCGGGCACAGGCGGACGCCGCCGCTGCACGGGCATCGACGCTGGCCGCGCAGGCCGATCAGGCGCAGACCGCCTTCGAGGACGCGCGGAAGAACACCGCGGAGATCGTCTCAGGACGCCTCCGCCTGGAGGCCGCATCGCCCCTCGCGATCCGCCTGCTCACGACGACCGATCCGGACGGGCTCCTCGCGCGACTCGGCACGCTCGATCGCCTCGACACGACCTGGGCCACGATCGCGCGGGCAGCGCAGTCGAGCGCCGCCGTCGCCTCCTCCCTCAGAACCCAGGCGCAGGATGCGGAACGCGCCCGCACCGCGCTCGCGGCCGAGGCTGAGCAGAAGGCGTCCGCCGCCCGTGACGCCGCAGCGAAGGAGGCACAGGCGGTCTCCGGCCTGCAGGGCCACATCGACACCCTGTACGCGCAGCTCGCGGCCCTCAAGAACACCACCGCCGACGTGGAGCGCCGCTTCCAGATCGGCCAGCAGATCGCGGAGCAGGAACGGCAGCGCCAGGAAGAGGAGCGGCGGCGCCAGGAGCAGGCGCCTCCCCCGGCGCAGCCGGGCGGTGGTTCCGGGGACTCGGGCGGTGGCGACTCCGGAGGCGGCGATTCCGGTGGCGGCGACTCGGGCGGCGGGAACCCCGGAGGGGGGAACGGTGGCGGATCCACCCCCGACCCGGGCTGGGGAGTGATCGTCGACCCGGGCGACGCCCAGGCCTACGCCAGGGACAGGCTGGGCGCGTACGGCTGGTCCTCGGACCAGTTCGAATGCCTGCGGCTGCTGTGGAACCGCGAGTCGGGGTGGCGTGCGAACGCCCTCAACCCCGACAGCGGCGCCTACGGCATCCCCCAGGCGCTGCCCGCAGAGAAGATGGCCGCGGCCGGTCCCGACTGGCGCACCAACGGCCGCACCCAGGTCGACTGGGGACTCGGCTACATCGCGGATCGCTACGCATCGCCGTGCGGCGCCTGGCAGCACTCGGAGAACACCGGCTGGTACTGACCGGCATCGCTTCATCCCGCCTCTCGCCGATCCGGCGACCATGAGCGCGCCAGCATCCCGATCGGTGCCGCGACAGCCAGCAGCAGCGCGCCCGTGACGACGAACGTCATCGACACCCCCCACGACTGCAGCAACGCACCGCCGACGAACATCCCCATCGCCGTGGCGCTCTCCACCACGAGCAGCTGGCCGGCGAGCAGGGACCGACGCTGCCCGCCCGCGGTGCGCTCGCCGATGAGGCGGGTGATGGTCGCGAACCCGGTCGCCGCGCCGACGCCCCCGAGCAGACCGCCCGTGGCATACCCCAGAGGCTCCGGCCAGACGCCCATGAGCACCCAGGCGAGCCCGTTCACGCTCCAGCCCAGCGCCGCCGTGCCCAACGACGGCACGAATCGCCGCCGACGCCCGACCGCCAAGGTGGCGAGAACGGCGCCGAGGCCGTAGGCGCCGATGCCGATCGCGTAGGTGATCCCCGGGGTTCCGCGTCGGGCACCGTCCAGCGCCAGCCCGAGCGAGAAGGCGAACCACGTGGCGCCCGCGGCGCCGCGGATCACCCATCCGAGCGCGATATCGCGCTGGCCGCGGAGGGCGCGAACGATGCCAGGCGCACCCTCGGCGGTGTCACGCGGGAGGTGGGGCGTCGCGACGGCCGCCGTCATCACGGCGGCGACGAGCATGGCGACGACTTCGGCGAACATGAGCGCGAGGCCCTGACCGGCGGCGACCGCGACAGCGCCGAGCGCCGGACCCAGCACGCTCGTCGCCCTCGACGCCGCCTCCTGCCATGCGAGGACGCCGATCGGTGTGCCGACGCGCTGTTGCTGCACGTCGGCGAGGAGGGCCTGACGGGCCGGCAGGGTCAGGGTGCGACCGCTCCCGATGACGACGCCGGCAACGACCAGCAGCCACAACGGCAGGAGCCCGACCATCGCGCCGAGCGGGACGAGGAGGGCTCCGACCGCCTCGACGGCGGAGCAGAGAGCGAGCGTGCGCGGCCGCGCCGCCCATTGCCGGAGACGCCTCGCCCACAGCGGCGAGACGAGCAACGGCACCGCGATCGCCCCGCTGACCACGCCCGTGAACGTGACGGAGCCGGTGACGGTCAGCACGATGAGCGGCAGGGCGACGAATGCCGCGCGTGCGCTGAGGTCGACGAGGAAGCTCGCGATCAGCAGGGTGAGGACTCCTCGACGGGATGGCATGTCCCCATGCTCACGGCTCGACGAGGAACGCAGTAGACAGCAGGTGCCGCACCCTCATGCATAGTATTTGCCTATGTGTATCTCGTTCGACCTCGATGATCTGACGCTCGTCCGGCATGTCGCTGAGATGGGATCGATCGGCGCGGCCGCCCGTCGGCTGAACATCGCCCAGCCGTCCGCATCCGCACGGCTCACCCGGCTCGAGCAGCGCCTCGGCGTCGAGCTGTTCACGCGAGGGGCACGAGGGGCGACACCGACCCCCAGCGGGCACATGTTCGCGCAGCGCGCGGCGCACATCCTCGGCCACCTCGATGCGCTGGCGACCGATGTGGCGACGGCGAGCGAAGAGCCGCCGCTGCGCATCGGCTGCTTCCACGGTCTCGCCGACAGCGTGCTGCCGATCCTCGACGCGCACCGGGGAACGCAGCAGATCCTGCAGTCCGTCGATCACGGCGTGACCCTGGTCGAATGGGTGGCGGAGGGCACCATCCATGCCGCCGTCGTCTCGATCCTGGGACAGCTGGGCGAGGTGAAGAGGGTGACGTCGCATCCGATCGGCCGGGACCACATGGTGGTGCTCGTTCCCGTCGGCGTCGAGCCGCCCCGCGGCGGGCGCCTGCCGCTCAAGGACCGCGCTCTCGCGACGGCCACCTACGACCTTCGCGATCACGACCTCGTCGCACGCATCATCGCCCTCGGCGGCAGGCCACGGCTCGGTGCCACCGTCACCGCGACGATCCGCATGGCGCGGCTCTCCGGCGACCTCGCGGTGATCCCCGCGAGCTCCGCCGCGACAGATCTGCTGCCCGGGGAGCGCATCGTGCGACTCCCCTTCAACTGGAGCATCGATCTCACGATGGTCACACGTCCCCAAGCCCCCGCCGAGGTGCTGCGGCTCGCGGAGGTCCTGGGCGAGAAGCTCGGCCTACGCGCTCCCGCGGAAGGCCGCTGACCGGCGCTCCGGCCAGCGGGCCCTCACTCCCCCGCGAGGCCTCCGAGGAGGTGGCCGAACGAGCGCCCCTTGCCGAGGTACGTGTCCGGGTCGAACGGGTCGGCGTCGGTCGCCGCCTCTCGGCGGGCGATCGCGTCGGCGAGCTCCCTCGCGCCCCGCTCGACGCGCGCGCTCAGCGGAGCGACGTCGTCGGCGTTCGTCCCCCAGTCGCTCGACGCCGCGAAGACGCCGGTGGGCACCGGATCCGCGTGCAGGTAGGTGAACAGGGGGCGGATGGCGTAGTCGACCGCGAGCGAATGGCGAGCGGTGCCCGCATTCGCGCCGATGAGCACCGGCGTGCCGGCGAGCGCATCCGGATCGAGCACGTCGATGAACGACTTGAACAGCCCGGAGTAGCTCGTGGAGAAGATCGGCGTCACCGCGATCAACGCGTCCGCCGACACCACGGCGTTGATCGCCGACTCGAGCGCCGCCGGCGCGAAGCCCGTCAGGAGGTTGTTCGTGATGTCGTGCGCGAGATCGCGCAGCTCGATCACATCGGCCGTGACCTCGATCGGCTGGCCGTCCGGCCCCGCGAGGCCGTTCAGCGCCTTGACGGTCTCGGCGAGCAGGCGATCGGCGAGCATCCGCGTCGAGGAGGGGTTGGACAGTCCCGCGGAGATCACCGCGATGCGCCGGGCACCCATCTCAGGCCTCCGTCCGGATCGCGGCGGCGCCGAACGCGGATCCGGCCGGGGCCGGGGCGTCCTGATACGGCGAGCCGGCGGTGAGGTTGTCGCCGCGGTTCACCCCGGGTCGCGCCTCGCGCGTCGGCCCGTCGCCGTAGACCGCCGCGACCCGCGCGGCGTGGGTGGGAGCGTCGGGCACCGAGTCGGGGCGGTTCTTCCCGAGCTCCTTGCGCAACACCGGCACGACCTCGCCGCCCAGGATGTCCAGCTGCTCGAGCACGGTCTTCAGGGGGAGCCCCGCGTGATCGACGAGGAAGAGCTGACGCTGGTAGTCGCCGAAGTGGTCGCGCATCGCGGCGTAGCGGTCGATCACCTGCTGCGGAGACCCGACCGTCAGCGGCGTCATCTCGGTGAAGTCCTCCATCGAGGGCCCGTGGCCGTAGACCGGCGCGTTGTCGAAGTAGGGGCGGAACTCGTTCACCGCGTCCTGGGAGCTCGCACGCATGAACACCTGGCCGCCCAGGCCCACGATCGCCTGCTCGGGGGCTCCGTGCCCGTAGTGCGCGTACCGCTGGCGGTAGAGCTCGATGAGCCGCTGGTAGTGCTCCTTCGGCCAGAAGATGTTGTTCGCGAAGAACCCGTCCCCGTAGTAGGCCGCCTGCTCGGCGATCTCGGGCGTGCGGATCGACCCGTGCCAGACGAACGGCGGGATCCCGTCCAGCGGGCGCGGGGTCGCGGTGAAGCCCTGCAGCGCGGTGCGGAAGGTGCCCTCCCAGTCCACGACGTCCTCGCGCCACAGCTTGTGCAGCAGGGCGTAGCTCTCGATCGCGAGCGGGAGCCCCTGACGGATGTCCTTCCCGAACCACGGGTAGACCGGCCCGGTGTTGCCTCGGCCCATCATGAGATCCATCCGGCCGTCCGAGACGTGCTGGAGCATCGCGTAGTCCTCGGCGATCTTCACCGGGTCGTTGGTGGTGATGAGCGTCGTGGATGTGGAGACGATCAGCCGCTCGGTCTGGGCGGCGATGGCCGCGAGCGTCGTCGTGGGGCTGGAGGACCAGAACGGTGGGTTGTGGTGCTCGCCGATGGCGAAGACGTCCAGGCCCACCTCCTCGGCGTGCTTCGCGATCGTCAGCGTCCCGCGGATCCGCTCGCTCTCGCTGGGGGTGACCCCCGTCGTCGGATCGGCCGTGATGTCGCTGACGGACATGATGCCGAACTGCATGCCGCTGGGGTTGGCTCCGCCTCGCCCGGTGTTCTGGTCCACGATTCTTCTCCACTCCGATGTCTGCATCCAATTCTATTCAAATGAATGCATCATGGACAACGTCGTCGACGCGCGGATATTCCCGGGTCGGCGACGTCGCCGAGAAGCGCGGGTCAGCGAGTCAGGAGAAGAGCGAGTCAGGAGAAGAGCGGGGCGCCGACGTAGGAGCCCTCCTCGGCGCCGGGCGGGATCGCCCAGAGGCCGGAGCCGACGTGGCGGATGTACTCGTTCATCAGATCCGTCGAGAGCCGCCGTTGAAGGGTCACGAACTGCTCCGGCGAGCGCTGGTAGGAGAGGAAGAACAGCCCGGCGTCGAGCCTGCCCAGCTCGTTGTTGCCGTCGACGTAGTTGTAGCCGCGGCGGAGGATGCGGATCCCGTCGTTCACCGTCGGGTGCGCGAGCCGCACGTGGGCCGCCGCGTCGATGGCCTCTCCGCCGAGATCGGGCTCGGTGAACTCGTCTCCGCCCGACAGCGGCGCGCCGCTCCCCTTCTCCCGGCCGATGATCCGGTCCTGCTCGGCGAGCCGGACGCGGTCCCAGGTCTCGATGATCATCGCGATCTTCCGGGCCACGAGGTACGAGCCGCCGCTCATCCAGGACGGCTCGTCGGAGCCGCCCACCCAGACGTGGTCGGTGAGGGCCGATGCGTCGTCGGCGAGGATGTTCGCGGTGCCGTCCTTGAACCCGAAGAGGTTGCGGGGCGTCGCCTGGTCGGCGTCGGTCCGGGATGTGCGCCCGAAGCCGAGCTGGGACCAGCGCAGCCGCGCCCGGCCGAAGGCGATCCTGCTGAGGTTCCGGATCGCGTGCACCGCGACCTGCGGGTCATCCGCACAGGCCTGGATGCAGAGGTCGCCGTCGGAGTGCTCCGGGTCCAGGGTGTCACCCAGGAAGCTCGGAAGCCGCACGAGGCCGGCGGGTCGGCGATCGGCGATGCCGAAGCGGTCGCCCTCGGCGGCGAACAGGGAGGGGCCGAGCCCGAAGGTGATCGTGAGCCCGCTGGCGGCAAGGCCCTGCGCCTCCCCGGTGTCGTCCGGCGGCGCCTCCGGAGAGCCGCCGACCGCGCCGGTCGCGCTCACGTCGAGACCCCGCGTCATGCGCGCGGCCGCATAGCTCCAGTCCTGCAGCAGGGCGACGAGGTCGGCCTGGTCCGCGCGGGGCATCATGTCGAAGGAGGCGAAGTGCAGGTGGTCCTGGACGCGGGTGGTGATGCCGGCCTGATGCGGCCCGGCGAAGGCGAACCCGTCTGCGGGCGCCGCTTGCGCGCCCAGCGCCGAGGCCGTCACCGCACCGCCCGCGGCGCCGAGGGCAAGCCCCGCGACGCCGGAGCCGATCGCGAGTCCGAACAGACCTCGCCTGCTCACCCCGCCCCGCGCGTCCGCGGTCCCCTCAGTGGCCGCCACGGCGTTGACGCCCGTCGTGGGGCCGGCGCCCGCCCCGGTGTCAGTACCCGTCCCGGTGTCGGCACCCGTCCCGGTGTCGACGGCCGACGGGTCGCCGGCGTCCGCCGACGGCCCCGCGGGAGCGTCCTTCGCGGTCATCTCAGCCGAGCACCGTGGAGGTGAGCTTGGACAGCGGCTCGGCCAGGGCGTTCAGCAGGTCGGTGAGCTCGCGCTTGTCGTCCTCCGTCAGCGAGGTGTAGGTGACGTAGCCGCCGCCCGGCGTCGCGTGGGCCGCAAGGGCCTCCTCGAGGTCCGCATAGCCTGCCTCGATCCGCTCCGCGAGCTTCTTGCCCTCGTCGCTCTTGGCCGCGGCGAAGTCCTTGACGAGCGAGAACGCCATCTTCGAGCCCTCGACGTTCGCGACGAAGTCGTACAGGTCGGTGCCGGACCACCAGTCCTCCTCGCCGCTGATCTTGCCGGTGGCGACCTCGTCGAGCAGCGCGATCGCGCCGTTCGAGATGCCGCCGATGCCCTGCGGGTTCAGCGCGTCGGTGAACTCCGTGGAGTGCACGTAGTCGTAGAGCTCCTGGAGGTCGGCCAGCAGCTTGTCGCCGAGCTCCGCGCGCTGGGCAGGGGTGGACGGCGTCCAGTTCTGCCAGGCCGGGGTCACCTGGTCAGCGTTCAGCGCGCCCTGCGCCGGGACCCAGAGATCCTTCTCGATGCGGTGGAACCCGGTCCAGTCCAGCCCCTCGGCCACGGCATCGACCTCGCGGTAGTCCAGCCGGGGGTCCAGGTCTCCGAGCGCTTCCGCGACCGGCTCGATCCGCTCGTAGAACGCGCGAACGGTCGGGAACTGCGTCTTGGCGGCCTCGTCGTCGCCGGCCTCGTAGGCGGCGACGAACGTCTGCGCGGCGGGCATCAGCTGGCCGACCTGGTCCTTCACGAAGGCGGCGTACAGGTCGACGGCCTTCTGCTTCTGCTCGGCGTCGTCGCCCTGCACCGTGACAGTCTCACCGGTGACGCTGAAGGCGGTCTTGCCGACGCCGTCGCCGATCATCCCCGGCTTGCAGACCGTGAAGTACTCGCCGGGCTGCGCCACGACCGTGAGCGTCCTCGATGCACCGGGGGCGACGTTCTCGACCTCGCCGACGATCCGCAGGCCGTCCTCGGCGAGGAGGTAGAACTCGGTGACCTTGCCGCCCTCATTGCGGACGTCGAACGCGAGCGTCCCGCTCGTGGTCTTCGCCGCCGACACGCTGCAGGAGTCGTCGGTGGAGGTCACTTTCAGGCTGGCGCTCGCGCCGGCATCCGCCTTGGCGACGCAGCCGGTGAGGGCGAGTCCGAGCGCGGCGGTCGCTCCGGCGGCGACCAGGAAACGTCGGGCGGGGATCATGCTGCTCCTTGAGGGTCGAGCGAGGTCTGCGGCCGGGCGGCCGGCTGCGGTCGGGGTGCACGGGAACGGCGGAGCCCCCGCAGGAACAGGGCGCCGACGACGAGGATGTAGACCGCCCAGGCGATCACCTGAAGCCAGGTCATCCGCGGCATGAAGCCGACCGTCGCCTGGAGGATCACGGCGAGGGCGCTGTCGGGGGCGAGCACGGCCGTCACGTCGAAGGCCCAGCCGAACGGCAGCGCCGCCCAGCCGACGAGCTCGTGGCCGGTCGCGGGATCGACCGCGGCTCCGGCTCCGAACGGGCCGGGGAGGACAGCCGCCTCCTGGAGGTCCATGATCGCGTAGGCCAGGACGCCCGCGGCGACGATCACCAGGAAGCCTCCGCTCCACGCGAAGAAGCGGGAGAGGTTCAGCCGGACGACGCCGCGGGCCAGGAGCCAGCCGGCGACCACGGCGCAGAGGAGGCCGAGGAGCGCGCCGAGGAACGCCGACGGCGCGTCGCCGAAGGACTGGATCATCGACCACAGCAGCAGCGTCGTCTCGATGCCCTCGCGCGCCACCGAGACGAAGCCGACCACGATGAGGGCCCAGATCGTCCCGGACTCCAGCGCCCGGTCGACGCCTCCCTGCAGGCTGGACTTCATCGTCCGGCCGGCCTTCTGCATCCAGAAGATCATCCAGGTCACCATGCCGACGGCGACGAGCGACAGCGTGCCGCCGATGATCTCCTGCGCCTGGAACGTCAGGGCGTACGCGCCGAACGTGAGGACCGCGCCGATGCCGAGGGCGAGGGCGATCGCGATCCCGACGCCCGCCCACATCCGAGGAAGGACGTCAGCGCGTCCGAGGCGCTTCAGGTAGGCGACGAGGATGCCGACCACCAGCGCGGCTTCGAGGCCTTCGCGAAGGCCGATGAGGAATGTGGCGAGCAACGGCGGACTTTCTGTGGTTGAGGTTAGGCAAACCTCAGAAAGTGTACACCCCACCTCGGCGACGACCGGAACAGGGGCGGAGACGTACGAGCGGTAATGCGCGGCAACATTCGCCCCACTCCCCCGTTCCCCGTCCTAGCCTCGATCCATGTCTGAGCTCACCCTTCCCGTCCTCGACCTGTCCCGGCTCGATGAGAGCCCCGAGTCGGCCGCGCGCTTCCGCGACGACCTCCGCGCCGCGACCCACGACGTCGGGTTCTTCTACCTCACCGGGACCGGGATCAGCGCCGAGCTGGAAGGGCGTCTGCATCGCGCCGCGCTGGACTTCTTCGCGCTCCCCGAGGAGGAGAAGCTCGCGATCGAGAACGTGAGGAGCCCCCACTTCCGCGGCTACACGCGCATCGGCGGCGAGCGCACGCAGGGCGAGGTCGACTGGCGGGAGCAGATCGACATCGGCCCCGAGCGCGATGCCGTTGAAGGAGGGCCCGCCTTCAACCGCCTGATCGGGCCGAACCTGTGGCCGGCCGCACAGCCCGAGCTGCGCGAGGTCGTCGCCGAGTGGCACGACCATCTGAGCGGCATCGCCCGCAAGCTCCTGCGCGCCTGGGCGCTTGCTCTCGGCGCCGACGAGTCCTACTTCGAGGAGAACTTCGGCGAGCCGTCCACCCTCATCAAGATCGTCCGCTACCCGGGAACCCATGAGCCGGAGCCGCAGCAGGGCGTGGGGGCGCACAAGGACTCGGGCGTGCTCACACTGCTCTGGGTCGAGCCGGGCAAGGGAGGGCTCCAGGTCGAACGGGACGGCGAGTGGGTGGACGCCCCGCCCGTTCCCGGCGCATTCGTGGTGAACATCGGCGAGCTGCTGGAGTATGCGACGGGCGGCTACCTCAAGGCGACGAACCACCGGGTCGTCTCCCCCCAGGCACCGGACGAGCGGATCTCGATCCCGTTCTTCTTCAACCCCGCCCTGGACCAGCAGCTGCCGATCATCGACCTCCCGGCCGAGCTCGCGGCGCAGGCCAGGGGCGTCACCGATGATCCCGGCAACCCGATCCACAGCCTGTACGGGGAGAACGCGCTGAAGTCCCGCCTGCGCGCCCACCCGGACGTCGCGGCGATCCATCACGCAGATCTCCTCGCCGCACGACCCTGATCATGCGGGCCTGAGCGCTCGCCCGACCGGCGTCCGGGAACGACGAAGGCCGCCCCACACCTGGGGCGGCCTTCTCAAGAATGTTCTGCGCGATTGTACGCTGGTCGCCCTAAGGCTCCCTGCTGCGCCTCAGCGGCGCAGGCCCAGGCGCTCGATCAGCGAGCGGTAGCGCTCGATGTCGACGTCCTGGAGGTAGCCGAGCAGACGGCGGCGCTGACCGACGAGCAGGAACAGGCCACGACGCGAGTGGTGGTCGTGCTTGTGCTCCTTCAGGTGCTCGGTGAGGTCCTTGATGCGCTGCGTCAGCATTGCAACCTGCACCTCGGGGGAACCGGTGTCACCGGGGTGCGTCGCGTACTCTTCGATGATCGCCTTCTTGACGTCTGCTTCCAGTGCCATAGACCGATCCCCTCTCTACCCGTTGCGCGGCGCCTGACGCAGGATGCGCAGGCTCTCTTTATCCGCGGCCGATCAAACGGCAACCGGACAAGTCTATCAGCGATCAGGGTCGCCGAGCGCCGTCAGCGCGAGAGGTGGAACGGGTAGCGCAGGCTTCCGGCTGTCAGCTCGCCGATGAGGAGGAGGTCATCCTCCGAGTCCACCAGGAGATCGACCTCCATCGTGGTGGAGGAGTTCGGCGGCAGCGAACCGGTGAACGTGAAGGTGAACGTGTTCCTGCTCGCCGCGACCGTCCATCCCGGCGCCTCCCTCGCCGCCATGAGCTGCGAGGCCCCTGGCGCGTTCACCAGGACCGAGACCGGAGCCTCGCTCGGGCTCTCGGTGGTGTTGACCACGACGATCGAGATCGTGCGCACCCCGTTCCCGGGAACGGGGTCGAGGAAGGAGGCGGCAATCTGGCCGGTCGATGCGGCAGCGGCAGGGACAGCGACCGCCGTCACCACCAGGGGGACACTCCACGCGGTCGCCTCGAGCACCCGTCGCCGGGAGATTCCATCAGTCATGCCCGATTGTCCCATGCCGGCGCCGCCGCGCCCAGGCCGTGTACGCATCGATCACGCTCCCTCGATAGCCTCGAAGGATGGGCCATCTCATCGACCTGCGCCCGCTGCGGGCGAGTCCCGCGTTCGCGCGAATGTGGATCGGGTCGGCGCTGAGCGGGATCGGGAGCCAGCTCACGCTCGTCACGGTGATGCTGCACGTGTTCGCGCTCACGCAGAGCACCCTCGCCGTGTCGATGATCGCGGTGGCCGGCCTCGTCCCGATGATCCTGGCCGGCCTCTACGGCGGGATGCTCGCCGACGCCTTCGACCGTCGCCTCGTCGCGCTCGTCGCCGCCGTCTTCGGTTTCGCCTCCACGGCGCTGCTCGCCGTGCTCACCTGGACCGGCAGCGAGACGATCTGGTGGCTCTATGCCCTCAGCATGATCAACTCCGCCGCGGGCTCCGTCGGGATGGCCACCCGGACGGCGATCGTCCCGCGCCTCATCCCCCGGGACCTGCTCGCCGCGGCCTCCGCGCTCAACGGGGTCTCCTTCGGGCTGACGGTGATGGTGGGCCCGGCCCTCGCCGGCGTCCTGGTCGCCCTCACCGGCTACGGGTGGACCTACACGATCGACGTGCTGCTCATGCTGTCCATGTTCCTCGGCCTCTGGACGCTGCCCTCGCTCCGCCCCGAGGGCGAGATCGTGCGCCCTGGCCTGGCGTCGCTGATCGACGGTGCCCGGTTCCTGCGCCGTGCGGGGAACATCCGCATGCAGTACATCCTCGACATCATCGCGATGACCTTTGGTCAGCCCCTCGCGCTCTTCCCCGCGCTCGGCACGGTCCTGCTCGGCGGCGGCGAGATCACGACGGGCCTGCTCACCGCGGCCGTCGCGGTGGGGACGTTCCTCTCGAGCCTGTTCTCCGGGCGGGTCGTGCAGTACCGATGGCACGGGCGGGGTATCGCCCGCGCCGTCCAGGTGTACGGAGCAGCGATCCTCCTGTTCGGCGCGGTGCTGCTCATCGGCGCCTGGCAGAGACCGGCTTCGGCATCGATGCCGAACGTCGCGCTCGTCGTCGCCGCCTGCCTGGCCCTTGCCCTGTCGGGGGCCGCCGACAACATCAGCTCCATCTACCGCAACACGATGATGCAGGCGGCCGTGCCGGACGCCATGCGCGGGCGCCTGCAGGGCGTCTTCGTGATCGTGGTCGCCGGCGGGCCGCGCCTCGGCGCGCTGTACGCCGGCGTCCTCGCATCGATGACCGCGCTCTGGTTCCCGCCGCTCCTCGGCGGCATCCTCGTGATCACCCTGGTCGCGCTGCTCGCACGACTGCATCCGCGGTTCCGCGCCTATGACGCGGAGAGCCCCGAGCCCTGACACGAGGTCGGGGTCCGGGGCTCCGCGGACGGGGCGGTCAGTCCTGCTGCAGCGCGCCCTGGAGGTCCAGGGTGATCGTGACGTCCTTGCCGACCAGCACACCGCCGGTCTCCAGCGCCGCGTTCCAGGTGAGGCCGAAGTCCTCGCGGTTGATGACGGTGCTCGCCGAGGCGCCGGCCTTGTAGTTGCCGTACGGGTCGGTGCCGAAGCCGCCGAAGTCGAAGGCGAAGCTCACCGGACGGGTGACGCCGTGGATCGTGAGGTCGCCGTCGACGAAGAAGTCGCCGTCGTCCACGCGGGCGCCGGTGGAGCGGAACTCCATGGTCGGGTAGTTCTCGACGTCGAAGAAGTCCGCGGAGCGCAGGTGCGCATCGCGGTTGGCGTCCTTGGTGTCGAGCGATGCGACGTCGACGCTGGCCTCGACGGTCGTCTCGAGCGGGTTCTCGGGGGCCGTCATCGTCGCGCTCTTGACGCCGAAGGTGCCGCGGACCTTCGAGATCATCATGTGACGGATGCTGAAGGTCACCTCGCTGTGCGCGGGGTCAAGGACCCAGGTGCCCGAACGATAGCCGGGGATGTCGATCGTCATGTGGTTCTCCTCTGTCGGACGGTGGCCGCCGTCCGGCGACATGGACTCCAACTTACATGCGACTGAATGTATTCCCGTGCATGGAGAATTGGACGGGGATCAAGACGGAGGCCCCCGTCGCGGTATGCGACGAGGGCCTCCCGAACAGCGTGCGATCAGCCGACGGCCACGAGGTCGATGATGAAGATGAGGGTCTTCCCGCCGAGGAAGTGTCCCGAGCCGGCGGGCCCGTAGGCGAGCTGGGGCGGGATCACGAGCTCGCGGCGACCGCCGACCTTCATGCCGGGGATGCCATCCTGCCACCCCTGGATGAGGCCGCGCAGCGGGAACTGGATGGTCTCCCCGCGACCCCAGGAGGAGTCGAACTCCTCGCCGGAGTCGAACTCGACGCCGGCGTAGTGCACGGTGACGGTGTCGCCGGGCTTGGCTTCATCGCCGTCGCCGACGATCAGGTCGCGGACGACCAGCTCGGTGGGGGCGGGTCCGCTCGGGGCATCGAACTCAGGCTTGGTGCGCTCAGTCATGCCTCCATCCAACCCGAGGAGGCGGGGAGGGTCAACGCAGGCGCACCAGCCCACAGCGAACACCCGGCGTCCCGCGATGCGCTCCCCCGGTGTGCCCTCCCGGTGTGCTCTCCCGGTGCGCTCTCCCGGTGCGGCGTTCCGACCGATCGGGCCTTGACAGGCCACGCGGGCGGGTGCACCCTGTTCTCAGATCAACTCAGCGCCCGGGAGACATGCAGGCATCGCCGCAGCACCGGGCGCTGAGTCTGCCTGGCCGGAGTCAGTAGGCGAGCAGCTCGGCCCTGGTCGCCTGGGCGCGCAGGAGCAGCGCGCGCTCGTCCTGGATCGCGACGGCGTCCCGTCCGCCGATGATCCGCTGCCGGACGGCGGCCAGCGCCGTCGCCTCCTTGATGAATGCCTTCATGACCGGACGGCGGTCCTCGCGCAGTCCCCTCGCCCACTGCAGACCCGCCCGGCGCCCGGCGGGCGTGGCGAGCATCGTCACCTCCTGAGGGGTGAACCAGCCCGCGGCGGCGTACTCCGAGAGCCGCTCCCTGGTCAGGCGCGACTCCTCCCGCCGGAGGCCGACGATCCCGAGGATGAAGCCGATGAACAACGGCACCTGCGCGGTCAGGTAGAGGGCGAAGAAGTCGCCGAAGACCGAGGACCCGTTCCAGAAGGCGTGCAGGAGGACCGCGCCGACGAGACCGACCAGGCCCGCCGAGGACACCGCGCCGAGCGTGCCGCCCCGCCGCGCCGCCATGCCGATCGCGAACCCGGTGAGGGAGGTGAACATCGCATGGGCGAAGGGCGACATGAGCCCGCGCAGGACGAAGGTGACCGTGAGGTCCTGTCCCCCGCCCTCGATGAGGCTCACGGCGAAGTACTGGATGTTCTCCGTGAACGCGAAGCCCGCCCCCACCAGGGCGCCGTAGACGATGCCGTCCACCGGACCGTCGAAGGCGCGGCGGGCCATCAGGAACACCAGGAGCACGCCGAGCCCCTTGGCCCCCTCCTCCACGATCGGCGCCTGCAGGATCGAGGTCAGCGTGTCGTCGCGCTGCCCGAGGAGGGTCGTCAGCCCGAGATCGACGAGAAGCGCGATCCCGACCGCTGCGAGCGCGCCCCAGGCGAGGGCGAAGACGACGAGCGAACGGGGCTCGGGCTCCCAGCGGTCGATGAGCCTGACCCCGAACAGCACGATCCCCAGCGGGATCAGGGCGAGCACCAGGCCGATGACGGAGGCGGCGGCGCCGAGCGTCCCGACGAAGTAGCCGACGAGCGCGATCAGCACGAAGCCCAGGAGCCCCAGCGCCCAGATCACCGCTGCGCGCCCCCGGCGCGCAGGCACCGGGAGGGACGGCACGGTGGGGACCGGCGCCGGCGGGCGGTACACGGGCTGCGCGGCCGTCTCCGGACGCTGGGCGAGGACGGAGCCGTAGACCGGCGGCGCATACCCGGCTGCCCCGTCCACGGGCGCGCCTGCCCCGTCCTCCGGCCGCACGGGGTCGTAGGGTCCTCCAAAGCTCATGGACAAAGCCTAGAGGGCGCCTCGCGCGGGCAGCGGTCCCGCCCCGGTAGCGTAGAGGCATGCGGTTTGCTCATCTGCGCCGTCCCGAGTCTTCTGCCATCTCCCTCGCGGTTGTCGATTCCGGCGATGCCATCCTCGTCTCCGATCTCGTGGACCCTGCTCCTGCCTCCCTTCAACAGCTCATCGAGGGCGGTGACGCGCTGCTCGACGACATCCGCGCGGCGCTCGCCGTCGGGACGGCCCCTCGCCGCCGGCTGGACGGGCTCGCGTTCGCCTCGGCGGTGATCGCCCCTCCCGCCGTCCTCGCCGTCGGGCTCAACTACGCGGCCCACTCCAGCGAACTGGGCCTGAAGACAGACACGGCCCCCACGGTCTTCACCCTGTGGCCCAACTCCCTGACCGGCCACGAGGAGACGACCGCGTGGCCGCGGTCGCTCAGCGAGTCCGTGGACTACGAGGCGGAGCTGGGAGTGCTCATCGGCGCCGCAGCCAAGGACGTCTCCGCCGCGGACGCGCTCGACCACGTCTGGGGATACACCGTCGTCAACGACATCACCGCCAGGGACATCCAGTTCTCCGAGGCGCAGTGGTCGCGCTGCAAGTCCTTCGACGGCTTCACCCCCACGGGTCCGGTCGTCGTGACGGCGGACGAGATCCCCGACCCGCAGGACCTGCACATCTGGGCCGTCGTGGACGGGCACACCGTCCAGGACGCGACGACCGGCCAGATGGTCCGATCGGTCGCGACCCTCATCGCGCACCTCTCCCAGTCGCTGACCCTGCTCCCCGGGACCCTCATCTCGACCGGGAGCCCAGGGGGCGCCGGCTACTCGCGCGATCCGCAGATCTTCCTGCGCGACCGCTCCACCGTGACCGTCGGCATCGACGGGATCGGCGAGCTGACCACCCACTGCCGGATCCTGGACGGCGCGCCGACCGCCTCGTAGCGGCTCCGCGCCGGACGGGGGCCTTCAGCCCTCGCAGCCGCAGCTGCCGCCGAGCTGCAGGCCGACGCCGAGCCGCACGGTGCGCGGCTCCTGCGTGCCGTCGCCGGGATCGGTGAGCAGCAGGTGGGCGGCGATGCGTCCCATCAGCTCCATCGGCTGACGGATCGTGGTGAGGGTGGGTGTGCTCGTGCGCCCGGCGAGGATCCCGTCGAAGCCGGCGATCAGGACGTCGCGGGGCGCCTGCAGCCCCTGCTCGGCGAGCACGTCGAACAGGGCGATCGCGATCTGGTCGCTCGCGCAGACCAGGGCGTCCGGCAGGGTGCCGGCACGCGCCCGCTCGATGACCTTCGTGAACAGCGGCGAGCGCTCGAGGTCGACCTCGTCGAGGGCCTCGGCGGTCGTGGACGGCGAGCCCTCGGCGACGGCGCCGAAGAAGGCGTCCATCCGCTCGCGGTAGTCGTCCGCGGCCCGCGCGCCGACCCAGCCGAGCGAACGGACGCCGTGGACGTCGATCAGGTGCCGGACCAGCATCCGCTCGCCAGCCGCATTGTCCACGAGCACCCGGTGCCCCGTGCCCGCCGCGGTGCTCAGGAGCACGACCGGGACGTTCGCGGCGACGGACGCGAGGGACGCCATCGCCGACTCCCCGGGGAGCACCGCGAGCCCGTCGACCCTGCCCGCGGTGTCGGCGATCTCGGACGGCCCCGTCCCGCCCGTGCTGAGCAGGACGGCGCGGCCGTTGCGCTTGCACTCCAGGACGAAGCCGCGCTGGACCTCGTCGACGTAGAGGGGGAAGGTCTGCGGCTGGCTCTGCCGTGCGTCCTCCGCGGCGTCCCACGCGACCGTGCCGCCGTCCAGGTCCATCGCGTCCAGCTCGCGGAGCCCCGCGTGCGCGGCCGGGTCCCGGGGCATCGCCCCTTCAGGGGGGCCGTCGAGGAGGAGATCGAAGAGGTGCAGGCCGAGGACGCCGGTACGGCCCCTCGCGAGGTTCCGCGCCGATCCGCTGGGCACGTAGCCCAGTTCCCTCGCGACGCGAAGCACGGTCTCGCGGGTCTCCTGACGCACCTTCTCCGGCCGGCGGAAGGCGAAGGACACCGTCGCGATCGAGACGCCCGCCCGCTCGGCGACGTCGTAGACGGTGGGACGGCTGGACGACATGGCACCTCGCTTCCCGGCGATTCTACTGACGCCTCACGGTCCGGCCGTCACAGCGCCAGACCCGAGCCCCGCGCGTAGACCGGATCGTCGGTGTCGTCCGGGACGTCCGTCCGCGAGCGGCGCACCGCGTCCATCGAGCGGGGGATCTCGATCGGCAGCCGCCCGCGACGCGAGACCCGCCCGGCGAGAGCCGCCAGGACGGCCTCGTCGGAGCTGCCGAAGTCCGCCGCGAGGACCGAGGCGACGGGGACGAACGGGGTGAGGATCCCCGGACGGTCGAGCGTCACCACGAGGATCAAGGGGCACTGCGCCGCGATCCGCGCCAGCCGCACGACCAGGCCGGGCGGGAACTCGAGCGATCCCTGATGGAACCACTTCTCCAGGAAGAGGTCGTCGCGGGGCTCGAAGGGCGCGCCGATGCGGATGACCGCCAGATCCGCGTCCTCGGGTCCTGCGACCCGGTCCCCGTATGCGGCGAGCGCATCGTCGCGGACGCCCTCCGCGTAGACGGCGGGCCGGGACCCCTGGAACAGCGGGAGCAGGCCTTCGCGGTCCTCGAGCACCGTGACCGACTCCGCCTGGGCCCGCAGCCCGATCTCGCGCAGCTCGCTGCTTCCGACGACGCGCTCCGCCTCGTCCTCGTCGACGTAGGGGTCGTCGAACAGTCCGAGATCGAACTTCACCCGCAGGATCCGGGCGACGGACTCGTCGACCCGGGGCTCAGGGACGTCGCCGGAGCGCACGAGGTCGAGGAGCAGGTCCACGCACTCCTCCCCGCCGAACTGGTCGGCGCCCGCGTCGAGGAGCCGGAGCATCCGCTCCCGTGGCGTGAGCTGTTCGACGCCCCATGCACGGGCGGGGAGCACCTGATCGCCGACGTGGTTGTCGTTGACGAGCTCCCAGTCCGTCAGCACGACCCCGTCGTACCCCAGCTCCTCGCGGAGCAGGCCCGTGACGATCTGCCGGCTGTAGGCGAAGCCCACCTCCTCGATCGGCACGCCGTCCCGGACGACGCCGATCGGCATCCCGTAGTAGGGCATGATCCCCGCGGTCCCGCGCCGTATCGCCTCGCGGAACGGGAGGAGGTGCTCCTCGAACCGGCCGCCGGGATAGACCTGCTCCCGCCCATAGGGGAAGTGCGCGTCCTCGCCGTCGAGCTGCGGGCCGCCGCCGGGGAAGTGCTTGGTGGTGCAGGCGATGCTGTCCGGGCCGAGCCGCTCCCCCTGGAGCGCATCCAGGTACACCCCGACGATCTCGGCCACCCGCTGCGCGTCGTAGCCGAACGACTGCCCCTGGCGACCCCATCGGGGCTCGGTCGGGAGATCCACCTGGGGGTGCAGCGCCGCCCTGATCCCGACGGCGCGGTACTCCCGCCGCACGGTCTCCGCGAAGACGCGGATCGTCTCCAGGTCATCGATCGCCGCGAGTCCCATCGCCTCCGGCCACTGCGAGAACGGTCCGGCGGAGAAGGCGACGCCGGTGTTCTCCACGAATGCGTGCCGCGGATCGGTGCTGATCGTGACGGGGATCCCGTGCGGCGTGCGCTCGGCGAGCCCCTGCAGGAGGTTGTTCCAGCGCGCCGCCTCGCGAGCGGTCCTGATCGCGTGGACGTTGAAGTGGCTCATGTGCTTCCCGAGCACCACCGCGGAGGTCGGGGACTTCGAGATCATGCCGGGCTCCTCCAGCAGCCCCCCGCCGTCGCCGATCTCGATCACCGTCTGGAACATCAGCCCGGCCTTCTCCTCCAGGCTCAGCCGGGACAGCAGGTCCGCGACCCGATCCTCCGTGCCCCGCCGCGGATCCTCATAGGGGTCCATGACGCCGTTGCCGTTGAGGTCGCGGAAGGCCGTGCCGTCGGGCGAGCGGTGGAGGGTCGGTGTCATGGCGGACCTGCTTTCTGGTCGGAGGGCGAGCGGAGCGGTCGGGGCGGTGGTCGCGGTGGTCGGGGCGGTGGTCACTTCAGCCCCGTCGTCGCGACGCCGCGGATGAACCACCGCTGGAGGAAGACGAAGAGGAGGAGGATGGGCGCGATCACGAGCACGGAGCCCGCCAGCAGCAGGCCGTAGTCGGTCGCGTTCTGCCCGGTGGAGTACAGCGAGAGGGCCACGGGGAGCGTGTACATCTCCTGGGTCTGCGCTGCCACGAGCGGCCAGAGGAAGTTGTTCCACGACGACAGGAAGGTGAGGATCCCGAGCGTCGCGAGCGGCGGCCCGCACAGCGGCATCACGATCCGTGCGAAGATCCGCCACTCCCCCGCGCCGTCGATGCGCGCGGCCTCCAGCAGCGCATCGGGGATCCCGAGCATGAACTGCCGCATGAGGAACACCCCGATGGGCGCCGTGATGAACGGGAGGATGAGCCCGGGGAAGGTGTTCACCAGGCCGAGGCCCGACACCATCACGAACAGCGGGACGAAGGTCACAACTCCCGGGACCATGAGCGTCACCATCACGATCGCGAAGAGCGTCCTCTTGCCCGGGAAGTCCATCTTGGCGAGCGCATAGCCGACCATCGAGCAGAACACCATGTTGCCGAGCACGGTGACGACGGCGACGATGAGGCTGTTGCCGAAGAATCGCCCGAACTCCAGCGGCCCGAACCACTCGGCGAAGTTCGCCCCGGTGGGGTTCTCCGGCCACCACGTCGGCGGCCGCTGCAGGATCTCCCCCTGCGTCTTGACCGACCCGAGCACCATCCAGACGAAGGGGATGAGCCAGAGGACGAGGCCGACGGCGAGCACCGTGTAGGTGAGGATACGGCCCCTGTCCATGCGGGGTCGCCGGCGCCTGCCCGAGCCGGACGGGGTGGCGGTCCCTGGGCGTTCCGGGGCGACGGTCGTCGACATGTCGTCAGTCCTTCGAACGGAGCAGCCGGAACTGCAGGAGGCTGAGCAGCGCGATCGCGAGGAACAGCACGTAGCTCGCCGCCGAGGCGAGGCCGTACTCCCCGAATCCGAACTGCTGGTAGGTGTAGAAGGCGACCGAGAGCGTCGAGTCCAACGGCCCGCCCTTGGTCATCACGAAGGCCTCCTCGAAGAACTGCAGATAGCCGACCGAGATGAGCACGGCGCCCAGGAGCAGAGTGGGCCGGAGCAGCGGCAGCGTGACCGAGACGAGTCGTCGCCACGCCGAGGCGCCGTCCATGGTCGCCGCCTCGTTGACCTCGGCGGGGACGGCCTGGAGCCCCGCGAGAAAGATCACCATGAGCGTGCCGACGTTGCGCCAGACGGCCATCATGATCAGGGACGGCAGGGCGAACGCCGGATCGTTGAGCCAGTTCGGGCCGTCGATCCCGAAGACGCCGAGCGCCTCGTTCAGGAGACCGTCCGGCTGGAGGATGTAGCGCCACACCACGGAGACGGCGACGATGCTCGTGACGACCGGCGCGTAGAACCCGACGCGGAAGAACGAGACGATCCGGCCTCTTCCGCTGTTCAGCGCGAGGGCGAGGGCAAGGGCGAGAGCCATCGTCACCGGGATCCCGACGACGACGAAGATCCCGGTGACGCCGAGGGACGTCAGGAACCGCGTGTCGGAGAAGAGCGCGAGGTACTGCTGGATCCCGACCGCGTTCACCGCGAAGGGCGAGCCGATGTCGCGCGCGGTGAAGTCGGTGAACGACATCGCGAAGGACCCCAGGATGGGGACGAGCATGAACGTGCCGAAGACCGCGACGAACGGCAGGCAGAAGGCCCAGGCGATGAGCGCCTGGCGCCTCCTGCGCCGCGCGTGCAGTCCGCCGGGACGCGGGCCGCCGTCGCGGACCCGCGCCCCTTCGGCAGCGATGGCCGTTGCGGTCATGACCTCAGTCCAGTCCGATCGCGTCCGCCTGGCCCTGGAGATCCTTGAGCACCGTCGCGACGGTCCCGTTCCCCCTCCGGAGCGCCTCGAGCGCCTGATCGCCCTTCGCCGCGACCTTGACCCAGCTGGTGGTCACCGGGGGCGCCTTGGCCGTCTCCAGCTGCGTGCCGAAGGTCGCAAGGCTTGCGTCGCCGGAGACCGCGGGCTCCTCCCACGCCGCCTTCGCCGCGGGGAGGTCGCCGGTGGCCTCGAAGAAGGCCGCCTGGGTCGCGGGCTCGCTGAGCCAGTCGACGAGCTTCCATGCCGATGAGGCGTTCTTGCTCTTGTCGAACACCACGAGGTCGGCGCCGCCGCTGAACGAGACGGAGCCCTTCTCGGCGGGGAGCACGGCGGTGGAGTACTTCTCCGCGAACCCCTCTCCGCCGACGGCCTCCAGCTGGCCGCGGAGGAACGGGCCCTCCACCACCATCGGCGCGGTGCCCGCGACGAACTCCGCCTCGGTGGCGCCGGGCGAGGTGTCGACGTTGGGGTCTGCGATGCCGTCGGTGAAGAAGCTCTGGTAATAGTCCAGCCCCTTCGCCATCTCCGGCGTGTCGAGCGTCCAGGAGCCGCCGTCGATCAGCTCGGCGCCAGCGGACCAGGGCATCCACATGGCGCCCTGGAACGAGTCGTTCCCCGCCGGGAGACGCATCCCCCAGGTCGAGCCGCCCTTCTGCTGCATGTCCGAGGCCATCTGCTTGAGCTCCGGCCAGGAGGTCGGCGCGGCGTTCCATCCCGCCTTCTGCGCGATGTCGGTGCGGTAGTAGAGCACACGCGTGTCCACGTACCAGGGCACGCCGGCGCGGCGATCGCCGACCATCGTCGTGCTCTGCGCGCCGTCGAAGAACCCGGTGTCCGGGATCTGCTCCGGGACGGTGGCGAACGCGTCGGCGAAGTCGGCCATCCAGGTGGTGCCCATCATGGCCACATCCGGCGTGTTGCCACCTGCGATCGCGGTCTGGATCTTGTTGTGCGCCGCGTCCCACGGGATCGGGGTGACGTCGATCTCGACGTCCGGGTTCTCCTTCTCGAACGCCTTCAGGAAGTCCGGGAGCGCCTCGCCCTCCGCGCCCATCGCCCAGACGGTGATCTTCCCCGTGGCGGGGCCGTCATCGACGACGGCAGCGCCCGAGGGCTTCGTCGCCGCGTCGTCCGCGCGGCCGCAGCCGCTGAGGACGAGCGGCACGACGACCAATGCCGCGAGTCCGCTCAGCAGGGTCTTGGTCTTCACGTCTTCCTCCTTGAATCGTCGACCGGGAGACGCAGGGATCATCGATGATCTAAGCGCTTAAACTCTCCCGTATGGCGAGTCTAAGCGCTTAGATTGTGTCGTCGCAAGCCCGATTGGACGCTCATCTGGTCGGCCGATCGCAACGCTGTCGGATGGTAGAGGCCGATCTGGCCGACAGAGGTGCATCGGCCCGACATGGTGGCCGTGGAAAACGAGGACGCGGCGTCGGCGAGTGTTCGCCGACGCCGCGTCCTGGGCGGATCAGAGGGCCCTGAGCGGGCCGGGTGGTCCTTGCGGATCAGATGGTCGAGGGGGTGCCCTCGGCCAGGTCCTCGGCCGCGATGATCGGGATGGCCGCGGTGACCGTCTCGAGCCCGGACAGACGCGCCGGGGAGAGCTGCTTGGCCACTTCCTCGCGCGACATGAGGCCGGCCTCGACGACGAGGTCGGCGACGCTGCGCTTGGTGAGCAGAGCGGCCTTCGCGAGCGCCGCCGAGGCGGCGTAGCCGATGAAGGGCGTGAGGGCGGTGATCACGCCGACCGACGAGCCGACCATCGCGCCGAGCCGGTCTCGGTTCGCGGTGATCCCGTCGACGCAGTTGACGCGGAGGGTCCACATCGCCTGGCGCATCCAGGTGATCGACTGGAAGATCGAGTGCGCGATGACCGGCTCGAAGGCGTTGAGCTGGAGCTGGCCGCCCTCGACCGCCATGGTGACGGTGGTGTCGGCGCCGACGACCGCGAAGGCGACCTGGTTGACGACCTCGGGGATCACCGGGTTGACCTTGCCGGGCATGATGCTCGATCCCGCCTGCTGCGCGGGCAGGTTGATCTCGCCGAGCCCCGCCTGCGGGCCGGAGGAGAGCAGGCGCAGGTCGTTGCAGATCTTCGAGAGCTTGATGGCGTTGCGCTTCAGCGACGAGGAGAACGACATGAAGGACCCCGTGTCGCTCGTCGCCTCGACGAGGTCGCCCGCGGTGGCCAGGTCCAGCCCCGTGATCGCACGGAGGTGGCGGAGGACCGCGATGGCGTAGCCCGGGTGCGTGGTGATGCCGGTGCCGATCGCGGTGGCGCCCATGTTGATCTCGAACAGCAGCGAGGCGTTCTCGGTGAGCCGCGTGTGGTCGTAGCCGAGGGTGGTCGCGAAGCCGTGGAACTCCTGACCGAGGGTCATCGGCACCGCGTCCTGCAGCTGCGTCCGCCCGACCTTGAGCACGTCGTGGAACTCGTTCGCCTTGCCGAGGAACGAGCGGCGGAGCAGGTCGAGCTCGTCCAGCAGCGATCGGAGCGTCAGGGAGAGGCCGATCTTGATCGACGTCGGGTAGACGTCGTTCGTGGACTGGCTGCGGTTGGTGTGGTCGATCGGCGACAGGAACTCGTAGTCTCCCTTGGGGCGCCCGGCCAGCTCCAGCGCAATGTTGGTGATGACCTCGTTGGCGTTCATGTTGGTCGAGGTCCCCGCACCCCCCTGGATGACCCCCACCACGAACTGGTCGTGGAACTCGCCGTCGATCACGCGCTGCGCGGCCGCGTCGATGAGATCGGCGCGCTCGGCGTCGAGGACGCCGATCTCCTTGTTCGCCCTGGCGCTCGCCTGCTTCACCATCGCGAGGCCCCGCACGAGATCGGGATAGACCGAGATCGGCCGCTTCGTGATCGGGAAGTTCTCCTCGGCGCGGAGGGTGTGGATACCCCAATACGCGTCGGCGGGGATCTCCTTGCTTCCCAGGGAGTCGGACTCAGTACGGGTCAGGGCAGGCGCATCGGCAGCCATGGACACATCCTTGTGGGTGGTGGCGAACGGGGTTCAGGGGATGCGTCGAGTCTATCGCCACCGGGTCATCGCCCCGGTTTCCGCGAGAACGCGTCGAGCCGCTCGTCCGGGGTGAGCGCCGCCATCCGCGCCACCCACTCCGGCGAGAACACCTCGGCGGGGACCGCGTCCACCACCGGGACGACCGTGTGCGTGATGGTCTCGGGGCGGACGTGGACAAGCTGGAACGACTGCGCGGCGTCCATGCCGTTGACGCTCTCCGCGGGGCTCGCGACGTCCATCGTGTAGCAGGTGGCGGAGGCCACGCTCACGGGGATCCCGGCGAACGAGCCGTGCAGCGAGTAGTGCAGATGCCCCGCGAGGATGCCGCGCACGTCCGATCCGCGCAGCACATCGGCCAGCTCGTCCTGATGCCGCAGCTCCAGGATGTCGAAGAAGGGCAGATGGCTGGGCACCGGCGGATGGTGCATCGCGAGGATCGTGCCGTGGGGCGCCGGCTCACGGAGGATCTCGGTCAGCCATGCCCTCTGCGCGGCGTCCACGTCCCCGTGGTGCCATCCTGGCACGGTCGAGTCCAGCGCGATCAGGCGCAGGCCGTTCAGGTCCCACACCCCGGTCACCGGCTCCTCGGAGGGCGCGGCGTCGAGCAGGTGCTCGCGGAGGGCCGGGCGTTCGTCGTGGTTGCCCGCCACCCAGACCACGGGTGCGCCGAGACGCGCGGCGACGGGTTCGACCGACGCCCGCAGCCGGCGATAGGCGTCCGGCTCGCCGAGGTCCGCGAGGTCCCCGGTGACGACGATCGCATCGGGCCGCTCCGCCGCGCTCTCGATCGCGGCGAGCGTGCGTTCGAGGGAGGCGTCGACGTCGAATCGTCCGCCGAGGCGCTCCCCGCCCGCGAGCAGATGCGGATCGCTCAGGTGGACGAGCGTGTGCGTAGGCGGGGCGTAGCGACCGAACTGCGGCATGGCGCCAGGCTATCCCTAGCCGACGACGATGAGCAGGATCCCTGCGACGACGGCGAGCGCGCACACCGCGAAGCAGGCGATCGCCCCGACGAGCGCGACGCTCTTCTGCCCCTCGGTGAGCGGGCTCTTCTTCGCCGCCTTCGCGGCGGCCTTGGCGGCCCGCTTCGCCTCCTTCTCGGTGATGACCGTGATGGCGTCGGTGAACTCCGCCGGACTCACCACCGGCGCGCGTCCCGAGCGGACCAGCAGGCGCAGGCCCATGGCGTAGAAGCCGACGACGATCACGGCGCCGGCAAGGGCCGCGCCGAAGACCTTGGCGAAGGACAGCCAGTCGATGACCACGTTCATCGGCCCTCCTCCCGTGCGGCGCGCTTCTCGGCCTTGCGCGCACGCTGCACGCGACGCTGCCGGGGCGTGGGCGGCGGGGCGTCCGGCACCTCGACGGCGTGGCCGGAGGCGGCGACCTCGCTGAACGCGTTGTGCGCGGTGACGGCATTGCGCCGCGACCGCAGGAACATCGCCATGATGAGGATGACGGCCAGCACCGCGTCGATGAACACGCCCCAGCCGCCGAGCCAGACCACCAGAACCGCGGCGAGCGCTCCGACACCGCCGGCGGCGGGGAGCGTGAGGATCCATCCCAACGCGATGCGGCCGGCGGTGCGCCAGCGGACGGTCGAACCGCGCCGGCCGAGGCCTGAGCCGATGACGGAGCCCGACGCGACCTGGGTCGTCGAGAGGGCGAAGCCCAGGGCGCTGGAGGCGAGGATCGTGGCCGCCGTCGAGGTCTCGGCGGAGAAGCCCTGCGCGGGCTTGACGTCGGTGAGGCCCTTGCCGAGGGTGCGGATGATCCGCCATCCGCCCAGGTAGGTGCCGAGCGCGATCGTGAGCGCGCAGGCGATGATCACCCAGAGCTGCGGCTCGTGGTGCGCACCCGACTGCCACCCGACCGTGATCAGGGCGAGCGTGATCACGCCCATGGTCTTCTGCGCGTCGTTGGTGCCGTGGGCGAGGGCGACGAGGGAGGACGTGAAGATCTGGCCCCAGCGGAATCCGTCCCGGCCGTCCGGCTTCTCGTCGTAGCGCCGAGTGATCGCATAGGCGATCTTGGTGACCGCGAAGGCGATGATGCCCGCCGTCACGGGAGCGATGAGGGCGGGGAGCACGACCTTCGACAGCACGACCCCGAAGTCGATGCCGGAGAGTCCCACCCCGACCAGCGTCGCCCCGATCAGGCCGCCGAACAGCGCGTGGGAGGAGCTGGACGGAAGGCCGAGGAGCCAGGTGAGCATGTTCCAGGTGATCGCGCCGATGAGGCCGGCGAAGATCAGCGAGGGGAGGATCCCGTGCCCGATCTGGTCCTCGCGGACGATGCCGCCGGAGATCGTCTTGGAGACCTCCGTGGAGAGGAACGCCCCGACCAGGTTCAGGACGGCGGCCAGCAGGACCGCGGTCCTCGGCTTGAGCGCCCCCGTCGCGATCGGCGTGGCCATCGCGTTCGCCGTGTCGTGGAAGCCGTTGGTGAAGTCGAAGAAGAGTGCCAGCAGGATCACCAGCACGACGATGAGGGCTGCGGTTTCCACCGTTCGCTTTCCGTTGGGTTGACTCAGACAGTGCCGACGGGATCGGCGTGACGAACGAAGAGTTCACCGTGGGTTCAGCATCCGTTAACGGGCCCAGTGCATCCTCCCACCGCGGTCCCGCCCGGTCAACTCAGCGGACCACGCCAGGACTGGGTTCGTCGGATAGCGTGGAGCGGTGACCAACGCCGCATCCGACGCACGTCCGGATTCCCTTCCCGCCCCGCCCCGTGCCGCCCGCCGCGCGCATTCGCGCACCCACCACGGCGACACCGTCCAGGACCCCTACGACTGGCTGCGCGCCAAGGATGACGCCGATGTCGTCGCCCACCTCGAGGCCGAGAACGCATACTCCGACGCGAGGACCGCCCACCTCGCGCCGCTGCGCGAGCGGCTGTTCGAGGAGATCAAGGAGCGCGTGCAGGAGACCGACCTGTCGGTGCCCTCGCGACGCGGTGACTGGTGGTACTACGGCCGCACAGTGGAGGGCCAGCAGTACGGCCTGCAGTGCCGCGCCCGTGTCTCCTCCGCGGACGACTGGACGCCGCCCGTCCTCGACCCCGGCGTCGAGGTCCAGGGCGAAGAGGTCCTCCTCGACGGCAACGCCGAGGCCGAGGGGCACGAGTTCTTCTCGCTCGGCGCCTTCGGGGTCTCGGACGACGCGACCCGGCTGCTCTGGTCCACCGATTTCGAGGGCGACGAGCGCTACACCGTGCACGTGCGCGATCTCGTCACCGGCGAGACGCTCCCGGACGAGATCCCCGGCACCTCCGGCGCGTTCCTCACGCCGGACGGGCAGTCGATCGTCTACACGACCGTCGACGAGTCCTGGCGCCCTGACACGCTCTGGCTCCACCGGATCGGGACCCCCGTGGCCGACGACGTCCAGCTCTTCCACGAGCCGGACGAGCGGTTCTGGCTCGGCGCGGGGATCACGCGCAGCCGGCGCTTCCTCGTGATCGGGATCGGCTCGAACATCACCAGCGAGGAGATGATCGTCGATCTGGACGACATCACCGCTCCCCCGCGTCCGGTCTGGCCGCGCAAGGACGGCGTGGAGTACTCGATCGAGCACGCGGTCGTCGACGGGCGGGACGAGCTCCTCATCCTGCACAACGACGACGCCCTCGACTTCGAGCTGGTCGCCGTCGCGCTGGAGGATCCCCTCGGCGAGCGGCGCGTGCTCCTGCCGCACACCCCCGGGCGGCGGCTGGAGAGCGTCGACGCCTTCCGCGACGTCACGGCCGTGGAGTACCGCCGCGAGGGCATGAGCCGGATCGCGCTGATGGACGTGTCCTCCGGCGCCCTCGACGAGCTGGAGTTCGCCGAGCCGCTCTACGCCGCAGGTCTCGGCGGCAACGGCGAATGGACTGCGCCGTTCCTCCGGCTCGGGTACGGGTCCTTCGTGACGCCGTCCACCGTCTACGACCTCGACTGGCGCACGCGCGAGCTGCACCTCCGCAAGCGCCAGCCCGTCCTCGGCGGCTACGACCCGGACGACTACGCGCAGGCCAGGGACTGGGCGGTGACGGAGGACGGTACCCGGGTGCCCGTCTCGCTCGTCTGGAAACGGGAGTTCGGCGACCCGACCGACGGCGGCGAGCCGCGCCCGGTGCACCTCTACGGCTACGGCTCGTACGAGCACTCCATCGACCCCGGGTTCTCCGTCATGCGGCTCTCGGCCCTCGACCGCGGCGTCGTGTTCGCGGTCGCGCACGTGCGCGGCGGCGGCGAGCTCGGCCGGCACTGGTACGAGGACGGCAAGCTCGCGCACAAGAAGAACACGTTCACCGACTTCGTCGCCGTCGCCGGGCATCTGGTGTCCACCGGGGTCACCGCGCCCGACCGCCTCGTCGCCGAGGGCGGCAGCGCCGGCGGGCTGCTGATGGGCGCCGTGGCGAACCTCGCCCCCGAGCTCTTCTCCGGGATCCTGGCCTCCGTGCCGTTCGTGGACACCCTGACGACGATCCTGGACCCGTCCCTCCCCCTCACCGTCATCGAGTGGGACGAATGGGGCGACCCGCTGCACGATGCCGAGGCCTACGCCTACATCAAGTCATACTCCCCGTACGAGAACGTCCGGGAGGGCGCGGCCTATCCGCCCATCCTCGCCGTGACATCGCTCAACGACACGCGGGTGCTCTACGTGGAGCCCGCCAAGTGGGTCGCACGGCTGCGCGATGCCGGGGCCCAGGACGTCCTGCTCAAGTGCGAGATGGTCGCAGGCCACGGCGGCGTGAGCGGGCGCTACAGCTCCTGGCGGGAGCGTGCGTTCGAGCTCGCCTGGATCCTGGACCGCCTCGGCCGCGCCTGACCCGGCCGGCCCGTCCCGCCACCGGCCCGTCTCTGTCGGGCCGCCCATGTCCCACTTCTGGGCCACCGTGTCCCACTTCTCGAGCACCGTGTCCCACTTCTGGTTGCTCAGGGCACCGTCGAAGAACCAGAAGTGGGACACGAGGGTGAAAGAGGATCCGCGGGACGGACGAGTCGGGGAACGGAGGGTCCTGCACATCGGCAGGATCGGTGAGGATCTCCACCGGTCCTGCACATCGACGTCCTCCGCGGCGGCGAGCAGCGAAGAGTGGGTGTCATGAGCTCACGCACCCCGATCCCGCCCTCGCTCGGCGAACGCTTCTCCGTCGCGCACGCGCAGCGGCTCGGGATCGGGACTCAGCGTCTCCGCTCGCGGGACCTTGCCGCTCCCTTCCCCGGCGTCCGGCGACGTGCGGAGGTCCTGGAGCCGTCCGACCTGCGCGCGCGATGTCTGGACTATGCGCCCCGTCTTCGGCCGGGCCAGTTCTTCAGCCACGAGACGGCGCTCCTCCTGCTCGGTGTGCCTCTGCCACCGTTTCCCTATCAGCCGTCCATCCACATCGCGACCCATCGTCCCGCGCGGGAGCCACGCGTGCGGGGTGTCATCGGGCACCGCCTCCAGCTCAGGGAGCCGGCGACGGTCACGACGATCGACGGCCTGCCCGTCGAGCATCCCGTACGCGCCTGGCGTCAGGCCGGTGCGGATTGGCCCCTCGACGCGCTGATCGCCGCCGCCGACCATCTCGTCCACGTTGGGAACGGCCTGGCCACGATCGATGACCTCCGCGACGAAGCGGACGTGATGGGAGACCGGCGAGACGGCATCCTGCGTCGTGCACTGGCGTGGACACGGGTCGGAGTCGAATCTCCCCGTGAGACCGCCCTCCGCCTGGCGATCGTCCGCAGCGGCCTCCCCGAACCGGTGCCGGGCTGGGAGCTTCGCGACGGGCGGCGTCGGTTCGTCGCGCGGCTCGATCTCGCCTACCCCCGTTGGCGGATCGCAACCGAGTACGACGGTCGTCAGCATGCCGAGGACCCGGCGCAGTTCGCCCGCGACGCGGATCGATGGGACGCCGTCCGCCGTGAGGGCTGGACCCTCGTGCGGGTGTTGTCCCATCACATGGGCGGACGGGCGGAGATCGCGACGGGACGGGTCCGAGAGGCGCTCATCGACGCCGGATGGCGTCCGGGAATGTCGGGATGACCCTGAAGCAACCGAGCGGCCACCCTCTCCGTGTCCCGAAATCGGTTCCTCGGCGGCGAATCCACAACAGAAATCGGGACAAGGGTCCCGAGAAGTGGGACACGGGGCGCAGGAATCGGGATCGGGATCGGGATCAGGTTCGAGATCGGGAGGCGGCCCGGGAGGGATCAGCCGAAGAGCGCCGCGGCCTCCTCGTAGCGGTGCAGCGGCACCGTGTTCAGCTCACCGAGCGCCTCGGCGAACGGGACCCGGACGATGTCGGTCCCCCGCATCGCGACCATCTGGCCCCAGGCGCCCTCCACGATCGCATCGGCGGCGTGCAGCCCCAGACGCGTGGCGAGCACGCGGTCGAACCCGGACGGCGAGCCGCCTCGCTGGATGTGGCCGAGCACGGTCGAGCGCGTCTCGATCCCCGTGATGCGCTCGATCTCGGGGGCGAGGATCTCGCTGATGCCGCCGAGACGCGGACGGTTGAACGCGTCCAGACCCTTGTCGCTGTAGGCGGAATCCATGCCGGTGAGCGTGAAGCCCTCGGAGACGACGACGAGCGGGGCGCGTCCGCGGTCATGGGCGCTCGTGACGAGCGCGCAGACCTCCTCCATCGACATCGGGACCTCGGGGATGCAGATCACGTGAGCACCCGCCGCCATTCCCGCGTGGAGGGCGATCCAGCCGACGTGCCGGCCCATGACCTCGGCGACCATGCAGCGCTGGTGAGAGTCCCCGGTGGTGCGGAGGCGGTCCATCGCGTCGGTGGCGATGTTCACGGCGGTGTCGAAGCCGAAGGAGTAGTCGGTCGCGCGCAGATCGTTGTCGATGGTCTTCGGGACGCCGAGCACCTGGATGCCGTCCCCCGCGAGGCGGTTCGCCGCGGCCAGGGTCCCCTCCCCGCCGATGGCGACGATGCCGTCGATCCGGTGCTTCTCCAGCATCCGCGCGATGTTCGCGGGTCCGCCGCGCTCGCCCTCGTAAGGATTGGTGCGGCTCGTCCCGAGGATCGTGCCGCCGACCTTCGACAGCCCCTTCACCTCGTGCCGGGTGAGCGGGAAGAAGTCGCCGTCGACGACGCCGCGCCAGCCGTCGCGGATGCCGACGAACTCCAGATCGTAGGTCGTGGTCCCTTTGAGCACGATGCCGCGGATCACCGCGTTGAGGCCGGGGCAATCGCCGCCGCTGGTGAGGATGCCGATCTTCATGCTGCTGCCTTCACACGTTCGGGTTGGAGGGGACCGGCGACGCTGCCTGCTTCGACCATAGTGCCGCCGGCATCGACGGCGCCATTCGGGAGCGTCGAAAACCGAACTTCTTGCCGGACAGATCCGGCATTTTCGCCGTTCTTGCCTCAGATCCCGCAGACAGCACCTCAGAAGGCGTCAGGAACTCGCATTCTTGACGCCTTGATCGGCATCGCCCTATTCCCCGCCGAGCGCCTGACGCAGCAGATGCGTCAGCGCGGCCATCTGCACCGACTCGCTCGCCGTCTCCTCGACCGTCTCGCCGTCGAGCGCACGGGCGGCCAGCCCCTGCTTCTGATCGATGAGCTCGGCAATCTTCGTGTCGATCGTGTGCGCCGCGATGATCCGCCATGCCGTCACCGGCTCGTCCTGGCCGATGCGGTGCACCCGGTCGATCGCCTGCGTCTGCTCCGCCGCGGTCCAGCTGAGCTCGGCGAGCACGACGTTCGACGCGGCCTGGAGGTTCACCCCGACGCCCGCTGCCGTCAGCGAGCACACCGCGATCCCCACCTCGGGGTCCTCGTTGAAGTCGTCGATGGCCTGCTGGCGGACCGGGGTCGTCTGATCCCCTCGGATCGACACCGCACGGATCCCGGACGCCGCGAAGTGCGCCTCGGCCCGATCCATGACATCGATATGCTTCGCGAAGAAGACCACCTTGCCCACCGAGCGCTGGAGCTGGGCGGCATAGTCCGCGGCGAGCTGCGCCTTGGCCTGGCCGATCCGCCGCACCATCGTGAAGACGTTGTCCCCTCCGGTGCCCGCGGCCTTCGACTCCTCGAGCTCGTTGTGGGCGACGAGGCGCACGATGTCCTCGTCGATCTCGCCCGCAGCGAGCCCCCGATCTCCACGGGCCTCGATGATCCGACGGTACTTCGCCGCCATCCGCTCGCCCAGCTCGCGCTCCGCCTCGCGGATGCTGCGACCGTACTCGTCGTCCAGCTGGACCGGGAGGTCGGCGATCAGCTTGTCCGGGAGGTCTGCGGCGACGTCCACCTTCTTGCGGCGGACGATGCCCATCGAGATGACGGCGTCGCGGGCCTCCGCGTAGAAGGCCTTGTCGGCGGGGGTGAACCCCGTCCCCTCGAGCTTCTCCATCAGCGCGGTCGCCGGCTTGTCCCCGGTCGTCCAGCCGAGGAAGCGCCAGATCGCGTCGAAGTCCTCGACGTCGTTGATCAGCGGCGTTCCGGTGAGCGCCATCAGCAGCGGCGCACCGCCCGGAGTCTGCGCGCGGACCCTGGACGACAGCGCGAGCACGTTCTGGGAGCGCTGCGAGCTGAGGTTCTTGATGAAGTGCGCCTCATCGACGACCATGCCGCGCAGTCCGATCGCACCGAGCCAGGACAGGTGGCGATCGAGGATCTCGTAGTTGACGATGAACACGTCGGCGAAGGCGTCGATGTCGGCACCGTCGCCCTGGATCACCGCTGCCCTCCGCTGCGGGGTCCAGCGCTCCACCTCGCGCGCCCAGTTCATCTTCACGACGTTCGGCACCACGACCAGCAGCGGATAGGCGTCGGCCACGGACGCGGCGAGCACCGACTGCGCGGTCTTGCCGAGGCCCGGCTCGTCGGCGAGCAGGAAGGAGCGGTGACCGGCGCGCACCGACTCCAGGAACCGGGACTGGTGCACCATCACCTCCAGCCCCTTGGGAGAGAGGTGGTCGTGCTCCGGGAGGGGCGGCAGGTCCATCGACGCCGAGGACCCTCCCGCTCCGGTCTCGAACGCTTTGTAGAGCGGCCCCATGAGCTCCCAGCCGTCCAGGCGACGACGCGGGGTGGACGCCGCGCGCGGCGTCAGATCGGGCGGGAGGAACGGGTTCGCCATCATCCGCGCCTCGACGGACGGCGGGGTGACCTGACGCTCCGCGAGGGCCGCGGGCACGACCGTGGCCTGGACCGGCGCGACATCGGTGATGATGAGCTCCTCCGGCGCGAGCTCCGCACCCGATTCGAGCAGCCAGTCACGGCGCATCCGCTTGGCCACCGGGCTCGTCGCCTGATCCGCCTCGAGCAGCTGGATGAGTGAGGTGTCGCGCGCCGCGGTCTTCGCCAGGATCGTAGCGACCCCGTCCAGACGCTTGAGCAGCTCGGACCGCGCCCCCTCGGCGATGGCCGTGTCGGTCTTCACCCTGGCGCGCTCCTCGCGCACCAGGAAGGCGATCACCTGGAACTTGACGCGATTGGTCGGCCCCAGCTTCCCGCGCTGCGCCTTGGCCTCGATCTCCCGGACCTTGCGCGCAAGGATGGGGATGAGGGGGGCCTCGTCGTCGCGACGCGACGTCTTCTTCCGCGATGCGGCGGTGGACCGCGCGGTGGTTGCCGTGCTCGGCATGCTCCTCCTGAGCGTGGATGCCTCTTCGCCTGGCGGCGAACGGTACTGATGCCCGCGCGTGGCTCTCACCAGGACGGCGGGCGGCCTCCGGCGGGCGCAACACGTCGAGAACGGCGTACCGGGACACGGAGGCTTCTTCGGTCAGTTTACGCCATGACGGCCACGAGGTCAGCGCGCGGTGTCCTGGAGGAGCAGAGCCCTGGCCTGGACGACGTCCGCGGCGATGCTCTCCTTCAGCGCCTCGATGCCGGTGAAGGCCGTCATCCCCCGCAGACGGTGGGTGAACTCGACCGTCACGTCGTGCCCGTAGAGGTCGAGCCCCGACTCATCGATCACGTGCGCCTCGACCTGCCGCTCCGGCACGTCGTCGAAGGTCGGGTTGGTCCCCACCGAGACGGCCGCGGGATGCCGGAGGCCGCTGGTGTGATCGACGAGCCATCCCGCGTAGATCCCGTCCGCAGGGACCAGCGCGTCGAGGGTCGACGGCAGGTTCGCCGTGGGGAAGCCCAGCTCACGGCCCCGCTTCAGCCCGTGGACGACCTCGCCGCGAACCGAGGGACGGCGCCCCAGGACCTCGGCGGCGAGGGAGACGTCGCCCTCAGCGAGGAGCTCACGCACCCAGGTCGAGGAGACCCGACGGTCCGAGCCCTCCAGGAACACGTCCTCGACGATGTCGACGGCGAACCCGTTCGCGGCGCCCAGCTCCTGCAGGAGCGCAGGCGTCCCCGCGCCGCGATGGCCGAACCGGAAGTCGCGGCCGACGAGCACGGCGACGACGTGGAGGGACTCGACGAGGATCGAGCGGACGAAGTCCTCCGCTTCCCGCGCGGCCAGCTGCTCGTCGAAGGTGAGCACGAGCGTGGCGTCGACCCCGGTCCCTGCCAGCAGCTCCAACTTACGCTCGACGCCCACGACGTTCTCGGGACAGCGATCCGGGCGGAGGATGCTCAGCGGATTGCGGTCGAAGGTCACCGCGACGGTCCGTGCGCCGAGCTCCGCCGCATCCTGTCTCGCGCGATCGAGCACGGCCCGGTGCCCGGCGTGGACGCCGTCGAACTTCCCGATCGCGACGACGGTCGGGCCGAAGTCCGCCGGGACCTCGCTCGGGTCGCGGAAGACGATCATGCCCTGACTCCGCCCGGACGGTGTGAGAGCAGCCACCAGATGCCGAGCATCGGCAGGAACAGCGGCACGAGGATGTACCCGAGCCCGAACTGCGACCACACCGTGGGGTGCTGGAAGAGCGTGGGGGCGGCAAAGCTGAGGATGCCGACGACGAGGACGCCGGTCAGCTCGAACACGATCGCGACCCAGGCGACGGCGTACCACCCCGGACGACCGGCGAGGATGAGCCCGAGGGTCGCCACGATGTAGACGACGGCGGCGACCGCCGACAGCAGGTACGCCAGGGGCGCCTCGTCTAAACTCCGCACGATCTGCACGAAGGAGCGTCCGGTGGAGGCGAGGGCCATGACGGCGTAGACGATCACCAGGACGCGGCCGATGCCTCGCATGCGAGGGCGGGACGGCCTGGTTCCGGCCGGATCTGTGCGGGTGGAAGCGGTGCTCATAGCGGACTCCATCCTACGGCGACGCACCGACAGCGGTCGTCCGCCCGCCGGCACCGCATCATCGCGTGCCGCGGTGACAGACACTCAGAACAAGCGCTCAGAACGGACGCTCAGAACGGACGCTCAGAAGGGCGCGGTGGTCCAGATCACCTGCATGCGCCACAGCATGACGGCCAGGGACAGCCCGACCACCCCGAGGATCACCGTGCTCCACCGGGTCCGGTCCAGCAGCGCCCAGAGCACCCCGCCCGCCGGCAGCAGCACCGCCGAGACGAGGTAGACCCAGTACTCCAGCGCGTCGCCGAGCGGCGGATTGCCGGCGAACGGCGCGATGATGGCGGCGACGACCTGCACGATCAGGAGCACCTCGACCAGCGCGATCGCGCCCACTGAGAGATCGCTGGGGCGGCGCCCGGCGAATCCGAGGATGAGGCAGAGGAGCCCGGCGGCGACGGCGACGGCGAGCTGGACCACCGTGAACCAGAGGATCATCCGCCCGCCTCCGCCCCGCCGCGGGCGGCGGGCGTCGGCATGTTCATGGCGCTCTTCAGATCATCGCCCCGGGTCTCGACGACGCCGACCAGCTCCCCTGCGGGGTCGATGGCGGCGGCGAGCCCGCCGGAGATGCGTCCTCGCTGTCCGGCGAGCCGCTTGCCGTGTCGCAGGTCCCTGGCCTCCTCCGCCGTCACGGCGACGGGCTCGAGGACGAGGGACGCGGCCTCGGCCGGGGTGAGCCTGGTGTGTCCGGCGAGATCGGCGACCTCCGCGGCGCCGTCGACGGAGAACGGTCCGACCCTGGTCCGCCGGAGCACGGTCAGATGCCCGCCGACCCCGAGATCCGCGCCGAGGTCTCTCGCGAGCGCGCGGATGTATGTGCCGGAGGAGCAGTCGACGACGACGTCGAGATCGCGGACGCCGTCCGCTTCGCGATCCGCCAGCACCGCGAAACGGGAGACCGTCACCTCTCGCGCGGCGAGGACGACCTCCTCTCCGGCACGGACCCGGTCGTAGGCGCGGCGCCCGTCGACCTTGATCGCCGAGACCGCGCTCGGGATCTGAGAGATCCGGCCGGTCAGCGCCGCGATCGCGGCGTCGATCCGGTCGACGCCGATGGCGGCGACCGCTCCAGGGGCCGCCCGCTCGACGATCTCTCCGTCGGCGTCGTCGGTGCTCGTGCGCTGCCCGAGGCGGATGGTCGCCAGGTAGGTCTTGTCGGCGCCGACAACATAGGTGAGGAGTCGGGTCGCCGCCTCGACGCCGATCACCAGCAGGCCGGTCGCCATCGGATCGAGCGTCCCCGCGTGGCCCACCTTGCGGGTGCCGACTGCCTTCCGCACCCGTGCGACAACATCGTGGCTGGTCATCCCGCCCGGCTTGTCGACGAGCAGAATCCCCGGCGACGGCGCCTCGGTCGCGGTTCCACTCGCCATCCCCCCAGCCTAGCCTTCAGCTCGGAGACCTCGACGCTACCGGCCACCCCCGCGATCAGGCCACTGCACCCTCAACTGCCGGGTCTGATGTAGGAACTGGTGACAGTTTGATCTGCCCCACGGAAATGGTTCCAGTTTCGGTGGCCAACTGCTCGCCAACGCCGGGATCCCGATCGGCCGCTGCTGCCGCGTCCTCGGGGTCGCGAGGCGGCATTGCCATCGCGTCAAACGGAAACCCCTGACCCCGTCGGAACTTCGTCGGCAATGGCTGACCGGGCTGATCCGGGAGGTCCATGTCACCACACGCGGCACTCCGCGGCGCTATCACGTCATCGGCTGGTCGATCGACTCCAAGCAAGACACCACGCTCGTCATCAACGCGCTCGACAAGGCCATCAGAAATCGCCGTCCCGCGCCGGGCGGAACCGTCCACGCGGACCACGGAACACAGTTCACCCTATGGCTCTTCGGGGAGAAGATCCGCTCCGCCGGCTTGCTGCCCTCATTCGGATCCGTCGGCGACGGGCTGGACAACGCGATGATGGAGAGCTTCTGGTCCTCGATACAGATCGAACTGCTGAACCGGAAGAAGCGGAGAACGATGCCTGCGTACTACTGCCCGAGCGTCAGCCAGCGTGGCGGTGACATTCCAGCGTCCTGCATCGAGACGGCGAACTGATCACGGAACTCCGCAAAGGAATACGGCCTCGCAGTGCCGTCTGGCTGGATCAGCAGGACTGTGTCAACGTCGGGGATCAGATTGGGGACACCCACGACGCAGGCACATGCCGAGACCACCTCGCCCTGCGGGGTGTCCATCACGCGATACTCGGGCACGTTCATCTCATGACCTTGCGACTGGTAGTGCTCTCGCAGCGGCTCACGCTGCCGCTCGTACCACTGCCGGGCAAACAACCGCTCCGCAGTCCGTAACGCATCCTGCACAGACGCAGGCCACACCGATGGCGTCCACGCATCATCAACCATCCGGTGCGGGGTGAGCGTCTCAAGCTCGACACCAGACTGTAAGCGCTCGGTCAGCACCGCGACAGCGATCTGGAACCCCTCAGAAGCCTCGTCGCCCGTGACGAGCGTGACACCGTCGCCAGCGTTCCAGACGACCGGGTTCCCGGACACTCCCAGCCCACTCACCAGCTGCGGCCGCCCCCACACCGCTCCGGCGAACACCTCACCGTGCACGACGAAGGCGCCCCGGCCCACCCGGCGCACATCAACTTCCAGATCGCCGAGACTCGCCAGCGCGTCACTGGCGACAATCTCCACCGACACGCCCCATGTTGCGAGCGTCGCCGGAGTCAGCCACGCAGTCCCGACCTCAAGGGCAACGACCGGCGCGAGATTCATCTCATCGCTCACACTCACCAACACAGGAAACGCGTCAGCGCGATCTGCCACCTGAAGTTCGAGATGTCTCACCACGGCGGGCATCGCCCCGAACGGCCGCAACTGGATGCGACCATGCGCAGCCGCGTAGCTGGAGGGGAAATCAGATACAGAGGGAGCGGCCACATCGCCCTACTTTCTTCACTGGATGCTCTCAACGACCAGGGCATGAGTTTACGGACTTAGTCTCGGGTGGGGAGCAAGTCCTGCGGGTAATACTCGTTGTCACGGTACAGGGTGTCGTCGATCCCCAGCAGCTTCGTCACCGCCGCAGCCTCGAAACACCAGTACCCGTCATACGAGACCGGCTTCCCGTACTTCGGCATCCGCAGATGCTCCCCCCACCAGTACGCCTTCCGACAGTCGTTATACCAGTGCTTCACAAAATCGGCCATCAGCTTGGGACGCTGCTCGGGCTCCGCCTGCACCACCTTCACCAACCGTCCATACGGACGCGGCTGCGACAACACCACCTCCACACCATCCAGCGAGTCCCCGTGCAACCCCGCTAGGAACTCCAACGCAGTATCAGTGCCCTGCAACCCGACCGTCTCACCGATCCGGGCACGCTGCTCCGCCGTGCCCAACAGAACCACCACACTCAGAAGCTGCGCCGCATCAATCACCCCGATCGGCACCTCTCTCCAAGAAACGTCTGGATACTCCCGGTAGTACTCCCGTGCATGCTTGACAAACCAATCAACCGCCGGTGCTACAAACTCGCGAAGCTCATTTGTATCCGCACCCAACGAATACGAAATCGACAACGCCTCCGAATAGCACCGCCCCAGGTCACGAAAATCCGAGAGCTTTGGGGGACCAACTCCCTCTTCACCTTTCAACCAGCCCAGACGTCGCTGAATCGATCGAAACTTGACCTGAAGGCGTTCTTCGAGTGGTTCTGGTTCTGCGCGCGGGTCACGGAATTTGCTTGCTGCCATTGCCATCAACGATACCTGCCTTCTACGGAATAGCCTTCGAAGTTAGTGACCCATCCGGTCGGATAATGGTCATGATCTTGTTGAAGCGCCTCTTAGTCTCGGGTGGGGAGCAAGTCCTGCGGGTAATACTCGTTGTCACGGTACAGGGTGTCGTCGATCCCCAGCAGCTTCGTCACCGCCGCAGCCTCGAAACACCAGTACCCGTCATACGAGACCGGCTTCCCGTACTTCGGCATCCGCAGATGCTCCCCCCACCAGTACGCCTTCCGACAGTCGTTATACCAGTGCTTCACAAAATCGGCCATCAGCTTGGGACGCTGCTCGGGCTCCGCCTGCACCACCTTCACCAACCGTCCATACGGACGCGGCTGCGACAACACCACCTCCACACCATCCAGCGAGTCCCCGTGCAACCCCGCTAGGAACTCCAACGCAGTATCAGTGCCCTGCAACCCGACCGTCTCACCGATCCGGGCACGCTGCTCCGCCGTGCCCAACAGAACCACCACACTCAGAAGCTGCGCCGCATCAATCACCCCGATCGGCACCTCTCTCCAAGAAACGTCTGGATACTCCCGGTAGTACTCCCGTGCATGCTTGACAAACCAATCAACCGCCGGTGCTACAAACTCGCGAAGCTCATTTGTATCCGCACCCAACGAATACGAAATCGACAACGCCTCCGAATAGCACCGCCCCAGGTCACGAAAATCCGAGAGCTTTGGGGGACCAACTCCCTCTTCACCTTTCAACCAGCCCAGACGTCGCTGAATCGATCGAAACTTGACCTGAAGGCGTTCTTCGAGTGGTTCTGGTTCTGCGCGCGGGTCACGGAACTTGCTTGCTGCCATTGCCATCAACGATACCTGCCCTCTACGGAATAGTCCTCGAAGTTAGTGACCCATCCGGACGGACAATAGTCATGATCTTGTCCACCTCACCCCGATTCAGAGCCGCGACGATGTTATCCGCAAGACTCGTGTTGCCTCCTACGGCTTCCAGGATCCGGTTGAACCGGGTCTTCTCACCGGTCAGCCAGTCGTTGCCCATCTGCGGGCCGTCTAGGGTGTTCCCGAGTTTCGGGCTCCCGCTGGTGGAGTACTTCGCTTCAACGATCACGTACTTGCCGTCAGGGGTCTGGTAGATCGCGTCGATGCCCTTCGCGTTCACGTCCTTGGGCATATCCAGTCGCTCGTACCCGAGATCACGGAAGTACTGGTCGCTCACCCGCTCCCCGTACTCGCCCTTGACGCGGTTGCTCGCGTTCGGTGTAGGAGGCTTCTCCGGCACCCCGTTCGGGATTCGTATTGTGGGTGTGAAGCCGTCGCTGACTTTCACGCCACCGGCACCGAGGCGGGTTTTGAGCCAGTCGAGTGCACTGGTCGCCGCGTTCGGGGTGGAGAGTTTGACGGGTGTGAAGTCGGGGAGCTTCCCACCCTTGAGACCGAGGTCATCGACTTTGCCGAGAAGGTGGCCTGGTTTGCTGAGCTTCGCGACGGCGCCGAACGGGATGAGGTTCCCGGCGATCTGTCCGATCACGAACGTGTCCCCCGCAGCGACCTGCCCGACCGTGGCGGTGAGTTGGTTCCAGAGCTGGGAGCGTGCTTGGTCGCTGGTGGCGAGGGTGACGATGCCGGTACCGATCTCGACCACGTTCACCTGCGCGGCCTCGCTGACCACCTGACCGACACCCGACCCAAGACCCGCGAGGAACTGCAGGCCCTTGTCCCCGGACGCGATCGCGGGCTGCGCGACGTTCACGTCGTACCACTGACCGATGCCGTCGCTGGCCATCCCGATCAGATTCAGCTCACTGCCGGTGGTTGCGATCGAGGCATGGTTGATCGCACTGTTCACCCCACCCACGACCAGGGACCCGCCCAGGACCGTGAGACCCAACGAGAACCCGCCCGTGAACGGCGTCCCCACCACACCGATCGCGACGACGACCGCACCGGCGACAACCTGCAGGCCGTCCCAGAGCATCCCCCACAACGCGTCTTCTTTACGTTTGCGTTCCTCTTCCGCCTCAACATCATCGACATACCCGTTGAACAGGGTTTCCCACCCGTCGGAGGCGATGTCTTGGTTCTCGGTGCAGTAGTCCAGCATCCCGCTCGTGAGCTCGCCCAGGGTGGTGAGGGTGAGGTTGAACGATCCGGATTGGTAGTCGCGTCCCTGCCCGACGGTGAGGGTGCCGACATTCTTCACGATGCTCTTCAGCTCAGCGATGAGCTCTTTCACCTGGCTGAAGCCCGGATCCGACGCCTCATACGCCGCCCACGTCTCCTGCTGGGCCTTCGCGATCAACCGCGCACGCTCAAGATCGTCGGCGGTGCGGTCGGCGGCGGTCGCGCCGGCACCACCCAGGGAGACCAGGTGGGAGGCGCTGGCAGCGATCGATCTGAGATCATCGGCGAAGCCACGCAGCTGCCCCATGCCGGTGTCGAGCTGGGTGAGATGAGCGTCGAACTCGTCGTCCACGAGCCGGAAGCTTCCGTCAGTGTCAACCTGGGAGTACCCGTTCCAGTACACGCCGATCGCGGTCTGGAAGGTGTAAAGGCTGACCAGCATGGACTGCACGATCGGGACGTGCACTTCACGGACGTATGCGCGCATCGCGTCGGCACCCTTACCGCTGATATTGCTCGATGCAGCCAGAGACTCCAGGCCCTGCGCGAGCACGGTGAGCGCTTCAATCCGGTTCCCGAGCCCCTTCTGCAACCCCGGAGAGGACGCCTGCCACGAATCAGCAGAGAACTCAACAACACTCACTGCGATGCCTCACACAGCCGCACGTCCCGCACCACACCGTCCACGCCAAACCACTCCCCCCGGAGACACCCCTACACGTGAGAGTCACACCCCCGCGTGCGAGCGACAATAGCACCTCGCCGCAATAGGCTGGCCGGATGCAGGCTTCCCCCACCCGCAGCGCGTCGACCGCGTCGCTCGGATCGTGGTACCGCGAGAACGCCAGAGATCTGCCGTGGCGCCGCCCGGAGTTCCTCGTGGAGTTCGGCGCCTGGGGGATCCTCGTCAGCGAGTTCATGCTCCAGCAGACCCCGGTCGCGCGGGTGATCCCGCATCTGAAGGCGTGGCTCGCGCGCTGGCCGTCGCCCGCGGCGCTCGCCCAGGCGACCCCCGCGGAGGTCGTCCACCAGTGGGCCAACCTCGGCTATCCCCGGCGCGCTCTGTGGCTGCACCGGGCGGCACAGGAGATCGTCGCCCGGCACAGCGGCGACACCCCGCGGGACGTGCCGGCGCTCCTCGCCCTCCCCGGCATCGGCGACTACACGGCCAGAGCCGTCGCCGTCTTCGCGTTCGGAGACCGCCATCCCGTCGTCGACACCAACACCAGACGGGTGATCGCCCGCGCGATCCACGGTCGGGCACAGCCCGCGCCTCCCTCCCGTCGCGATCTCGACGACATGGCCCTCCTCCTCCCCGCGGACGACGCGGAGGCCGCCGTCGTGAACGCCGCGATGATGGAGCTCGGCGCCACGCTCTGCGGAGCGCGCCGCGCGGTCTGCGAGCCGTGCCCGCTGTCCACCACCTGCGCCTGGCACGCCGCCGGCCACCCCGCGGGCGAGGACCGACGACGCAGGCAGGCGGCGTACGAGGGATCGGACCGTCAGGCCCGCGGCGGGGTGCTGCGCGCCCTCCGGAACGCCGTCGAGCACCAGCTGCCCGCGATGGCCGTGATCCCGGAGTGGCCCGATGCGACGCAGCGGGACAGGGCGATCGACTCGCTCATCGCCGACGGTCTGGTCGAGGCGCAGGACGACGAGCTGAGACTCCCCCGCTGACGACGTCCGGCGTCGCCTCATCCGTAGTGATCGGCACGATAGGCCAGGGCGATCAGCTCACCGCGGGTACGGACGTCGAACTTCGCGAACAGATGCCCCACGTGGACCTCGACCGTTCGCACCGAGAGATGCAACGCACCGGCGATCTCGCGATTCGTGCGTCCTTCCGCGACCAGCAGGACGACCGCGAGCTCGCGTGCGGTGAGGAGGGGCTCCCACAGGGCACGGCACGCGGACAGCGGATCCGCTCGCCGCGGCGGGCGGTCGCCGGCCCCGGACTCCCCGCGTCGCCGAGCGGCCCAGGCGCCCCACGCCGGCGCGCCCGCGTCCTCGAAGAGGTCCACGGCGAGAGACAGATGCCGAACACCGCCGGCTCGCTCGCCGCGGACCAGACAGGTCGCCCCGAGCAACGCCTCCACCCGGCCGCGCTCGAACGGCGAGACGATGGGACGGCTCTCGGCCACGATGCCCGGATACTCCCGCATCCACGTCGATGCACCGGCCCGGCGGATGCGCCAGCGCAGCGCGCTCCCCCGCTGCGCGTCCGGAGGACCGATCGGCACGGGGCCGACCGACACGGGGCCGACCGACACGGGCGCGAGAGGCACGGGCACGATGGGCGTCCGCGGTTCTCCGGTCGCCGCCTCCTCGAGCCCGGGGACGGCGAGGACCGGTCCGGGGGAACCGCGATCGCGCCAGAGACGCAGGTGCGCTGCGGCCTCGTCCGGACGGGAGCGGAGATGGGCCGCGATCGCCCGATCGACCAGGGAGTCCTGGGGGACGACGTCCGGGAGCCCCGCCGCGAGCATCGCCGACAGCGGCCCGGTCGCGCCGTCCGTCGCGAGCTCCAGCCTGCGAGCGAGCACGACAGCGAGCCCGGCGAAGGGAAGCGACAGCGGCAGCACGGAGGCAGAGGCGCCCAGGACTCTCGTGGCAGCACGGAGGTCTCCACCCCAGACCTGCAGGAGCGCCTCCGTGACCGCGAGGTACGCCCGGGCCATCGGGCCGCGCCCGGTGCGACGCAGGAGCGGATCGGCCCCGGGGACGACCGGCCCCTGCGCCCTCGCGACGAACCGGAGACCGCCGGCGACGTCGCCGGCGATGCCCGCCCGAAGCGCGTCCAGAATCGCACCGACAACCGCACCCCCTGCGCCGACGGCACCGCCGGCGCCCTGGCCGTCGGAGGGCATCGGGGCCTCATCGCCGAGCAGGAGCCCGCACAGCGCTCCGAGGACGTCATCGGCCGGTGCTCCGTCCACGCCGGCGTCGGCCGACCGGGATCGCGCGAGCCACGACCGGCTCTCCGCGGCGCTCCCCCGCTCCGCGCACAGCAGGGCGGCGAGGCCAGCCGTGCGAGCGAGGGCCGCACGGTCGGCGCGGCACCCCGCCTCGATGACGGAGGGATCGGGCACCGCGCCGTTTCTCATCGTGAAGGCCACGACGAACGCCCCCATCGCCTCGGGGACGACCCCGTCCTCGCCAGAGTCCGGGGTCGGAGCCAGCCGTTCGATCGCGTCGTCGAGCCAGCCCCCGCTCATCGCCGCGAGACCCGCGGCGACGTCCGCCCTCGTCCGGGAGCGCGCCCCTCCGCTCGCCGACGCCTCGACGGCCAGCCGGAACGCGGCGCCGGCATCGCCCTCCGCGTTCGTCTGTTCCGCGAGTGCCCGCAGCGGCTCCGCGAACGCCGTCTCCGCTCCTGCCGCCGCCCATGCCCGGTGCCGTAGCGCCTCCCGCTCCTCCCCGAGATCGGTATGGGCCCGTGCCAGCGCGCGATGGACCGCGGCACGCTCGCGGGCGTTCGCGACCCCGAGGCCCCAGATCCTGATACGGGGATCCACATAGACCCGACCCGCGGACAGGGCCAGCGCCTTCCGGGACGCGAGATCGCGCAGGTCTTCGACGGCGCATCCGGATGCGCCGAGGACGACATCGAGCCGGACGCCGGGGTCGGACGCCGCCGCGACCAGCAGGAGACGCCGGTCCTCGGCCTCCAGACCGAGCGAGTCCCCGTGCCGCAGGATCGAGGCCGTCAGCGGCAGCGGATCCGGAAGCGCGCGGAATCCCCGGCGCTGGGCGGCGGTCAGAGACTCCAGCACCTCCGCGGCCGCCCAGGCGTCTCCGGCGCACGCCGAGAGCACGGCTCCCGCGACCGCCGGAGCGGTGGCGGGAGCCGTGAGGTCGCGACCGATCTCGTCGCCGATGTCGACGCGCGGCGAATCCGCCATGCGCACCGTCGTTCCGATCGCATCCGTCGACATCTTTGCCCCCCAGCTTCGACCGTCGATCGCGTGCCGCATGGTAGCAAGCGCTCGACGATCCGCGGGACGCGGGGTCTTCGGAACGGATCAGACCTTCAGATCGGGCCGTCGAATCAAACCCTGGATCAGGCCTGGGATCAAACCCTGGATCGGGCTTGGGATCAGGCGGTCGAGTCAGTCCTCAGGGGCGGGCTCGTCGCGTCGGTAGGGGTCGGCCTCACCCGCGGGATGCGCACCCGTGGCGAGCTCCGCGACCTCGGCATCGCGTTCGCGGGCCTGGCGGAGGAGGTCCTCCAGGTGGACCGCCGTCTCGGGGAGCGCGTCGGGGATGAACTCCAGAGTCGGCACGAGCCGGATGTTGAGCTGACGACCGACCTCCTTGCGGAGCATGCCGGTCGCGGAGGCGAGGGCAGCGCCGCTGGCCACCCGCTCCTCCTCTGTCCCCAGCACCGTGTAGAACGCGGAGGCGTGCTGCAGGTCGCCGGAGACGCGCACGTCGGTGATCGTCACGAAACCGAGGCGCGGATCGCGCAGCCCCTTCTCCAGACGCTCGGCGAGGATGACGCGGATGCGGTCCGCGAGCCGGGCCTGTCGTTCACCAGCCATGTCCTTCTCCTATCTCTCTGCCACCGTCGGACAACCGGATGACGCCCCGCTCACAGATCGTGGGCGGGGCGTCATCCGGAGTCGATCAGCCGCGGGGCTTCTCGACGAGCTCGGTCGTCTCGATCTCGTCGCCGATCTGGATGTCGTTGTACTTGCCGAGACCGATACCGGCCTCGTAGTCCGTGCGGACCTCGGTGACGTCGTCCTTGAAGCGGCGCAGCGACTCGATGGCCAGGCCATCGGCCAGCACGACGCCGTCGCGGATGACCCGGGCCTTGGCGTTGCGCGTGATCGTTCCCGACCGCACGATGACACCGGCGATGTTGCCGAACTTCGAGGAGCGGAACACCTCGCGGATCTCGGCGACGCCCGACTGGACCTCTTCGTACTCCGGCTTGAGCATGCCCTTGAGCGAGCTCTCGATCTCGTCGATCGCGTTGTAGATCACCGAGTAGAAGCGGATGTCCACGCCCTCGCGGACGGAGGCCTCCCGCGCCTTGGCGTCCGGACGGACGTTGAAGCCCACGATGATCGCGTTGTCGATCGTCGCAAGGTTCACATCCGACTCCGTGATGGCGCCGACGCCGCGGTGGATGATCCGCAGCTGCACCGAGTCGTCGACCTCGATCTTGAGCAGCGACTCCTCCAGTGCCTCCACGGCACCGGAGACGTCACCCTTGATGATGAGGTTGAGCGTCTCGACCTTGCCCTCTTCGAGAGCACGGGTGAAGTCCTCGAGCGAGATGCGCTTGCGGGCCTTGGCCAGCTGGGCGTTGCGCTCGACCGCTTCACGCTTCTCAGCGATCTGGCGGGCCATGCGGTCCTCCTCGGTGACGATGAACACGTCACCGGCACGCGGCACGGAGTTGAGACCCTGCACCTGGACCGGACGGGAGGGGTAGGCCTCCTCGACCGCGTCGCCGTTCTCGTCGACCATCGCACGGACACGGCCGTAGGCGGTGCCCGCGACGATCGCGTCGCCGATGTGGAGGGTTCCGGACTGGATCAGCACCGTCGCGACCGAGCCGCGACCCTTGTCGAGCTTCGCCTCGATGGCGACACCGCGAGCGGCCTTGTTCGGGTTGGCTGTGAGGTCAAGACCCGCGTCCGCCGTAAGCAGCACCGCGTCCAGGAGCTCCTGGATGCCGGTGCCGGCACGAGCGGAGACGTCGACGAACATCACGTCGCCGCCGTACTCCTCGGCCACCAGGCCGTACTCGGTGAGCTGCTGGCGGACCTTGCCGGGGTTGGCGTCCGGCTTGTCGACCTTGTTCACCGCGACCACGATCGGCACGTTCGCCGCCTGGGCGTGGTTCAGCGCCTCGACCGTCTGCGGCATGATGCCGTCGTCGGCCGCGACCACCAGGATCGCGAGGTCGGTGACCTGCGCACCACGGGCACGCATGGCGGTGAACGCCTCGTGACCCGGGGTGTCGATGAAGGTGATCGCGCGCTCGATGCCGTCGTGCTCGGTCCACACCTGATACGCACCGATGTGCTGCGTGATGCCGCCGGCCTCGCCCTCGATGACGTTGGTCTGACGGATCGCGTCGAGCAGTCGCGTCTTTCCGTGGTCGACGTGGCCCATGACGGTGACCACCGGAGGACGGATCTCGAGGTCGTCCTCGCTCTCGTTCTCCAGCTCCTCCGCGAGGTTGAGACCGAAGCCCTCGAGGAGCTCCTTGTCCTCGTCCTCGGGCGAGACCATCTGGATCTTGTAGCCGAGCTCCGCGCCCAGCACCTCGAAGGTCGCCTCGTCGAGCGACTCGGTCGCGGTGGCCATCTCGCCCAGGTTGAACAGGATGGTCACGAGCGTGCCGGGCTGAACCGTGTAGCCGGTCAGCGCCTCGATCTTGTCGGCGAAGTCCGCGATGGACGCGCCGCGACGCATGCGGATGATCTCCCCGTTGCCGCGGGTGACGTTGACGCCACCGACGATCGGGGCGCTCCGCATCTCGAACTCTTGCCGCTTCGCCCGCCGCGACTTGCGCTGCTTGCTCTTGCCGCCGCCCTTGCCGAAGGCGCCTGCGGTGCCACCGCCGGGGCCACGGCCACGACCGCCACCGCCGCCGGGACGGCCTGCGAAGCCGCCGGCCGGACGCTGGAAGCCGCCGCCTGCGCCCGCACCACCGGCGCCGCCGGGACGACCGGGGCCGCCGGGACGCTGCTGGAACGGAGCACCGGGACGACCGCCGCCGGCACCGCCGGGACGACCGGGACGACCGCCGCCGGGACCCGGGCGGGGCGCGCCGATCCGGGGCGAGCCCGGACGCGGGGCCTGCGGCCGCGGGATGTTGCCGGGCGTCGGGCGCTGACCCATGCCCTGCTGCGAGGCGAACGGGTTGTTTCCGGGACGCGGCCCTGCGGGACGCGATCCCATCCCCTGCTGCGAGGAGAAGGGGTTGTTGCCCGGGCGCGGGGCGCCGGGGCGAGGGGGCTGTCCCTGACCGCCCGGCTTGGGTGCCGGGGCGGCGGGGCCGGGCTTGGGCGCACCGGCGGTCGCCGGGTCCGCAGTCTCGGCGGGAGCGGGCGCCGACGCGGCCTCGGCCGCGGGGGCCGCCGCAGGGGCGGGCGTCTCGACGACGGGGGCCTCAGCGGGCTTCGCCGGGCCCGGCTTCGGAGCCGGGGCCTTGGGGCCGGGCTTCGGTGCGCCACCGGGGCGCGGCGACGGGGAGCCCTCGCTCTTCGCGGGCGCTGCGTCTGCGGGCTTGTCGGCCTCGATCGCCGCGCGCAGCTTGCGCGCGACGGGCGGCTCGATCGTCGATGAGGGGCTCTTGACGAACTCGCCGAGCTCCTTCAGCTTGGCGAGCGCGAACTTGCTGTCGACGCCGAGTTCGGCGGCGATCTCGTGCACACGTGGTTTGGCAGCCACAATTCTCCTGTCTGGGGTCGGTCCGCCCAGGCAGGGCAGACCACTAGTCGCGGACGGGTCTCATTTCGAGCCGTTCACTTTGTTTCCATAGCCGTTCAGCCGTTTCTCGATGGTCTGCGTGTCCAGCGGAGCTGGCACACGGAGTGCACGGGCGAAAGCGCGACGCCGCAGAGCGGTGTCCACGCACTCCGGTGCCGGATGCACCCAGGCGCCTCTTCCCGGCAGAGCAGCACGCTCGTCGACGACGAGCACACCATCCTGCGCGACCACCCTGATCAGGGCGGAGCGAGACGCACGAGCGCGGCAACCGACACACGTTCGTACGGCTTCCATGTTACACCTCGCCGGTCCTCGTTCTGCGCGGGGGGCTCAGTCCATGACGCTGTCAGGCTGGATGTCGATCTTCGCGCCCGTGAGCTTGGCGGCGAGACGGGCGTTCTGCCCCTCCTTGCCGATCGCGAGGGAGAGCTGGTAGTCCGGCACGAGCGCGCGGACGGCCTTGGTCGACGCGTCGAGCACGAAGGCGCTGGTCACCTTCGCCGGCGACAGCGCGTTCGCCACGAACGTGGCGAGGTCCGGGTCGTGGTCGACGATGTCGACCTTCTCGCCGGCGAGCTCCTCGGTCACCGCGCGCACACGACGGCCGAGCTCGCCGATGCACGCGCCCTTCGCGTTGATCGACGGGTCCTTCGCCGTGACCGCGATCTTCGTGCGGTGCCCGGCCTCGCGGGCCAGGGCGACGATCTCGACGAGACCGGCCGCGATCTCCGGCACCTCGAGCGCGAACAGCTTGCGGACGAGGCCGGGATGGGTGCGCGAGACGGTGATGGCGGGGCCCTTGGCGCCCTTGGCGACGGAGGTCACGTACACGCGCAGACGCGAGCCGTGGCTGTACTCCTCCCCCGGGACCTGCTCCTCGGGAGGCAGGATCGCCTCGACCGAGCCTAGGTCGACGTGGATCATCCGCGGGTTCGGGCCCTGCTGGACGACGCCGGCGACGATGTCGCCCTCCTTGCCGCGGAACTCCCCCAGCACCGCGTCGTCGGCGATGTCGCGCAGACGCTGGCTGATGACCTGCTTCGCGGCGAACGCGGCGATCCGGCCGAAGTCGTCCGGGGTGGAGTCCTCCTCACCGATGACGGCGCCCTCCTCATCGAGGAGCGGGACGAAGACGGCGACGTGGCCGGTCCGGCGGTCCAGCTCGACGCGGGCGCCCTCGGGGAGCTCTCCGTCGGCGGAGGCGTGCTTGGCGTAGGCGGTCAGCACTGCCTGCTCGATGATGGCGATGAGCTCGTCGAAGGGGATCTCCTTCTCCCGCTCGATCGTGCGCAGCAGTCCGAGATCGATGTCCATGGGCGGCCTCCCTATTCAGCTCTCGTCGGCGCGCGAAAGCGGACCGACATCCGTACAACGATACCGGATCCCCGCCTCGCGCCCCGAGATCCCCACACGCCTGGCCTGGCACATCGCGCCGTCAATCCCCGCGCAACCTCGTGTCCTCCACTCGTCGCGGACGTCTTCGCCCGGGCAGCAATGCGTCTCATGGCCAAGCGCGAACAAAATCGATGCTGAGCTGCCGGTGCCGTACGTGGAGCACATTCCCATGCTCACCATCAAGCTTGACGAGGCGGTACATGTCGGGAACTGCATCCTGACACCGACCCCCGCGACCTCGCCCATCCGCATCATCGCGATAAACGCGGGCGTTCGCTTATACTACGAGGCCGGGGACGAGCTTGAACTCGTCCCCGAGCGCGCATTGTGGACACTCGACGACATACTGCGCGCGCACGCGAGCTAGCCTCATCACCTGCACTGGTCGGGCGAAAGCTCCAGGTGCTCCCGCAGCGCTGAGACACAACGCTCCTTCCGGAGCTGCGGTGATGCCAGGGCTGCTTCCCATACTTCCTGCAACCGGCCGCACGGCGAGTCTGGCCCACCTGTGCAGTCAGACGATTCCTGGGCAAGGTTCACGCGGATGTGGGCTTCGTCACCGGTCAAGATGTCCAGCTGAGCGCAATCGGAGGAGGCCGGTCCGCATGACCCGGACAGGTTTCCGATGGTTGCGACGACCCAAGCCGAGTCACCTGGTTGCAACACGAATGCGAGATTGACTCGCTTGTCGAACGTGTCGGTCACTGGGCGCCCATCGGCAACGTTGGCGCTGGTGAAGTTGGCGGTGTAGCTGTCCGGGGCGTCGCGCGGTCCAATGTTCGCGACTGTCACGGGCCTGTCGGAACGGTTCGACACCAGCATCGTTGAGGTAGCACCGGGGATTTCGCGAGTGACCTGGCTTCCACTCGACACGTCGCTCACGCCCCCGACCGAGATGAGTTGCACACCATACGTCACCACGAGCGGGTCCCCGGTCGCCCGGTTGTACCCCGGCAGCCCGAACATCACCCCGGCGATGCCACCGATGATGCCTATGACACCTCCCGCGAAACCCACGACCCCACCGACACGTTTTACCCACAGGCCAGGTCGCCGGACGGCTCTCATCTGCGTTTCGCTAGCTGCAGTTTCCACTGACATCGTCTTCCCCCTTTTACCGTCGCCGTGCTCGCGCTTGCGCCGCGCATAAGGTCCCCATGACCTTCACGTTGTCCTCCCGACTCCGCCATCGCAGGTCCCGCCAGCTGTCAACGCCGCTCGTCCGTCTGCTCCGGCAGCCGCTGAGGCCTTCCGAACATTCCGCAACCGGAAAAACAATTATCAACCTGTTCATGCTGAGCGGGTCGATTCTGCTGCACCAGTATGTGATGGGTTGGAGTCATGTCGCCGGTGTGACGGTTGGAGTCATGATCACTTCGTATTCGATCGGCGTCAAACAGTGGAGCCGTTTCTGGCGTCTGCAGCAAACTAAAAACAATTCCATCGCCGCGCTATCGCCCGCTGCGCCGACTCTGCATATCGATCCGATATTCCGTGATTGTGCAGGGTGCGCACCAGCTTCCTCGCGCGAAACTGCGATCCTCGATCGGTACGAACCACGTAGCCGGCGACATTCCCAAGCAGGCGACGGCGTTGTTGACCGCATCGACGACGGCGAGACGGACTTTCACGCGGAACGCGCGTCACAGCGAACCCGACCGGGGTGGCAACGGCCTCGCGACCACCGGTCTCGACCAGCACCTGCCGCAGCTCCTCCTCGCCGCCGCCGCAGGGGCGACCCTGACCGTGCTCGGAGGATCGTTCCTCTCAACACGGATCCGTCGCCGCCGGAGCATAGGGGCCAGGGATCGCCCGCCCGGCTCAGGCCGCGAGCTCGTTGACCGCGCGGATCAGGCGATGCAGCGACCCCACCGAGCGCTGCTGGAGGTGCAGCACGAGCCGGGGCAGCTCCAGGCGGTCCTGATCCGTGCGCTCCGGCGCGAGGGGCTCGGTGCGCTCGATCCGCCCCGAGGCGCAGAGGTCGGCGAACTCGGCGTTCAGCGCCTCGAGCTGCTCATCGGTGACGGCCGCGCGCAGGCGCAGCACGAGACGGTCCCCGACCCACCGCAGCGAGTCGTAGTTCCGCCAGAAGCCGGTGATCTCGGCCACCGCCTCCTCGATCGAGTCGGTGATCACGACCCGGTCGAGGTCGTCCGGGGAGATCACACCCGCCGGCACCATCTGCGTGTCGACGTACTGCTTCAGGCCGGCCCAGAACGCGCCGCCCTTCTCGTCCAGGAGCACGATCGGCATCGGCTCGGCCTTGCCGGTCTGCTGGAGGGTGAGCAGCTCGAACATCTCATCCAGCGTCCCGAAGCCGCCGGGCAGGCAGACGAACCCCCTCGACTCCTTCATCAGCATGAGCTTGCGGGTGAAGAAGTACTTCATCGAGACGACCTGCGACTCCTGCGTCACGATCGCGTTGGCCTTCTCCTCGAAGGGGAGGCGGATGGACACGCCGAGCGACATCGCAGCCCCCGCGCCCTCGGCGGCCGCCTGCATGATCCCGGGGCCGGCGCCGGTGACGACCATCCATCCCTCCGCGGCGAGGGCTGCCGCCACGTCCCGCGCCTGGACGTAGAGCGGGTCGTCCTGTCGCGTCCGCGCCGACCCGAACACCGTCACCTTGGGCACGCCCTCGAACGGCCGGAACAGTCCGAACGCGTCCCTCATCTCGCTGAGGGCGGCCGAGGCGATCTTCAGGTCGAGACGGTCGGCCCCTTCCTGCCCCAGCAGCACGGCCGTCCGTACCATCCGGTTGATGAGGGCACGCTCTCCGCGCACGCCGGCGTCATCGAGAAGCGCATCGACATCGGCCTGGATTCCTTCGGGGAGGGTCAGATCGCTCATGCCTCCACCCTCCCATGCGGTGCCCCGGATGGGAGCCGCGGGATCAGCGCGCCGAGATGAGCGCCCGGACCGCCTCGTCGACCGGGAGCGCCTCGCGCTCGCCGGTCCGGCGGTCCCACAGCTCCACCTGGCCATCGGCGGCGCCGCGTCCCACGACGAGGACACGCGGCACGCCCACGAGCTCGGCGTCTCCGAACTTGACGCCCGGCGAGACCTTGGGACGGTCGTCGTAGAGCACGTCGAAGCCCGCCGCCTCGAGCTGGGCCGACACGTCCTCCGCGAGGGTGAAGGCCGCCTGGTCCCTGCCTGCGGCGACCACGTGGACGTCGAACGGCGCGACCGACGCCGGCCAGATGAGCCCCTTGTCGTCGTTGTTCAGCTCCGCGATGATCGCGAGGATGCGGGTGATACCGATTCCGTAGGACCCCATGGTCACGGTGACGAGCTTGCCGTTCTCGTCCAGCACCTTCAGGCCCAGCGCATCGGCGTACTTGCGACCGAGCTGGAAGACGTGCCCGATCTCCATGCCGCGCGCGAGCGTCACCGGACCCGAGCCGTCCGGTGCCGGGTCGCCGGCGCGGACATCGGCGATCTCGACCACGCCGTCGGCCGTGAAGTCGCGACCGGCGACGACCGTGTGCACGTGCTTCTGATCGACGTTGGCCCCTGTGATCCACTGCGTGCCGTCGGCGACGCGGGGGTCGACGAGGTAGCGGATACCGGTCGCCGACTCTTCGCCGAGGATCGGGCCGGTAGGCGACCACGGTCCGATGTAGCCACGCACGAGCAGCGGGTTGCGCTCGAAGTCAGCGTCCGTCGCCTGCTCCACCTCGGCGGGGGCGAAGGCCACCTCCGCGCGCTTCTCGTCGACCTCGCGATCGCCGGGGATGCCGACGACGACGAGCTCGCGGCTGCCGTCGAGATGGGTGAGGGCGAGCACCACGTTCTTCAGGGTGTCGGCCGCGGAGACCTCGCGGTCCAGCACCTCGTTGCTGTGCGCGACGAGCGTGCTGATCGTCGGGGTATCGGGCGAGTCGAAGACCGTCGCCTCGGGGACGCCGTCCCAGCCGACCGCCGCCGGTGCCGTGGTCGTGTAGGCCTCGACGTTCGCCGTGTAGCCGCCGTCGGAGCGGACGAAGGTGTCCTCGCCGATGGGGGTCGGGTGCAGGAACTCCTCGCTGCGGGAGCCTCCCATCGCTCCGGCATCGGCCTGGACGATCACGTACTCCAGGCCGAGACGCTGGAAGATGCGCTCATAGGCGTCGCGCTGGGCCTGGTAGGAGACCTCGAGCCCCGAGTCCGAGGAGTCGAAGGAGTAGGCGTCCTTCATCGTGAACTCGCGTCCGCGCAGGAGACCGGCCCGCGGACGTGCCTCGTCGCGGTACTTGTCCTGGATCTGGTAGATCGTCAGCGGCAGGTCCTTGTACGACGAGTAGAGGTCCTTCACCAGCAGCGTGAAGGCCTCCTCGTGCGTCGGCGCGAGCAGGTAGTCGCCGCCCTTGCGGTCCTGGAGGCGGAACAGGAGATCGCCGTACTCGTCCCAGCGCCCCGTCGCCGCATAGGCCTCGCGCGGCATGAGGGCCGGGAAATGGACCTCCTGCGCGCCCGCGGCCGCCATCTCCTCGCGGACCACCCGTTCGATCCGCGCCTTGACGCGGAGACCGAGCGGAAGCCAGGCGAAGATGCCGGCGGCCTGTCGGCGGATGTAGCCCGCCCGGAGCAGCAGCCGGTGGCCGACGACCTCCGCCTCGGCGGGGTCTTCACGGAGAGTGCGGAGGAAGAAGTTCGACAGACGAGTGACCACGCGACAAGTCTAGTGACGCGCGATCCCCCGCCTGCGACCCGGCGGCACTGCGCCGGGTTGCAGGCGGTCACGGTTGCTAGTTCAGGGCCCTGGTGCCCGCGGGGATGACGCCGCCGGCGTAGATCGCAGACGCGGCGTCCTGGAGCGCGGTGAGCGCGACGCGCTGCGGGAGGGGACCGTAGGAGATCCGGGCGACGCCGAGCGCCTCGTACTCGGTCGAGGTCAGCGCCCCCGGAAGCCCGATCACGCTCACCTTCCCCTCTCCGATTCCCTCCACCAGACGCCGCGTGACGTCGGCGTCCAGGATCCCGGGGACGAAGACGCAGGTCGCGCCCGCGTCGAGATAGGCGCGCCCGCGCTCCACCGCGTCGGCGACGGACTCCTCGACCGGGCGTCCGCCCGCGCGGACGAACGCGTCGGTGCGGGCGTTCAACACGAACGGGACGCCCTCGGCGACACCGGCGCGCACGATGGCCTCGACGCTCGCGACCGACTCCGTGAGCGGGCGGAGCCTGTCCTCCACGTTGGCGCCGACGACCCCGGCGGCGATCGCCAGCCGTGCCGTCTCCCCAGCGTCCCCGTAGCCGTCGTCGAGGTCGGCGGTGACCGGCAGCTCGACGGCCGCGGCGATCCGACCGACCATGTCCAGCATCAGGTCGCGAGGGATCGCGCCGTCGTCGTAGCCGTACGAGGAGGCGATGGAGTGCCCGGCGGTCGCGATCGCCGTGGTCTCGGGGAGGGCGGCGACCGCCTGTGCGGAAACGACGTCCCACACGTTGACGACGCGGAGGATCTGGGGTGCGGCGTACAGCCCGGCAAGGGTCTGCGCCTTCTCGGCATTGGTGCTCATGCCTCCACGCTAATGCCGTCCGCCGACATGGAGGCCGCCCTAGGCTGAGTCCATGCCCCAGCGCCGATCCCACGTCGCCCCGTCCGCCGCGCAGAGCGAGCTGGCCGCAGCGCTCGCCGCCCTGCGCACGGACCTCGACGCCCCCGTGGAGTTCTCCGCGGCGGCGCTCGCGGAGGCGGAGGCGGCCTCGCCCGCTGCCCCCGCGCTCGACCTGCGCGAGATCCCGTTCGCGACGCTTGATCCTGCGGGGTCCCGCGATCTCGACCAGGCATTCCGCCTCGCGAGGGACGGCTCCGGGTACACGGTGCGCTACGCGATCGCCGACGTCCCCTCCTTCGTCGCGCCGGGCGGCGCGGTCGACGCCGAGGCGCGCGAGCGCGGCCAGACGATCTACGCCGCGGACGGATCGATCCCGCTGCATCCTCCCGTGCTGTCGACGGACAGGGCATCGCTCCTCCCGGACGTCGACCGCCCCGCTCTGGTCTGGACCTTCCGTCTCGACGCGGACGGCGTGGCGCTGGAGCACCGGCTGGAGCGCGCGCTCATCCGGTCCCGCGCGAAGCTGGACTACGTCTCCACCCAGCGTGCGCTCGACGCCGGCGAGGAGACACCCGCAGCCCTCCTCCCGGAGATCGGCGCGCTGCGGCTCGCGCAGGAGAGCGCCCGCGGCGGCGCGAGCCTCAATCTGCCGGACGAGGAGGTCGTCCGCGCCGCGGACGGCTCCTACGCGATCGAGCGCAGGAGTCCCCTTCCCGTCGAGGACGCGAACGCGCAGCTGTCCCTCATGACGGGGATGGCCGCGGCGGAGCTGATGATCGGGGCGGGCGTCGGCGTGCTCCGCACCATGCCCCAGCCCGACGAGCGGGCCTTCGAGACCTTCCGCCGCCAGACCGAGGCGCTGGGCCGCCCGTGGACGCAGGGACGCTACGGGGACTATCTGAGGGGCCTGGACAGGGCCGACCCGATGACGCTCCCGGTGCTGCAGGCCGCGGCCGGGCTGTTCCGCGGCGCGGGCTACGAGACCTTCGACGGCGCCGTGCCCGCCGACCCGGTGCAGGCCGCGATCGGGGCGCCCTACGCCCACGTCACCGCGCCCCTGCGCCGTCTCGTCGACCGATGGGGGCTGGCGATCTGCCTCGCCGTCTCCCGCGGCGAGGAGCCGCCGGCCTGGGCGCGCGACTCGCTGTCCGGGCTCCCGGCGCTCATGCAGGCCTCGGGCCAGCGCGCGTCCCGCCTGGACGCCGCGACGATCAACGCGGTCGAGGCGGCGCTCCTCACGCCGCTGGTCGGCTCCAGGATCGAGGCGACGGTGATCGCCGTCCGTGGCGAGAAGGCCACCGTGCAGCTCGCCGAGCCGGTGGTCACGGGGACGGCGCCCGCCCCTCCCGATGTCCGGCCAGGCGATCGGCTCACGCTCCTGGTCGTCCGGGCCGACATCGCCCGCGGCGAGATCGAGTTCGCATTGTGAGCGAGATCGAGCTGACGGCCTGGATCCGGTCGTCGGCCACGCGGCTGCGCACCCTGGATCCGGACGACGAGGACGACTCCGACCTGGAGCCCGTGCTGGAGATCGTGGGCGACGCGCGCGTCGTCGCGATCGGCGAGTCCATGCACCGCGTGCACGAGTTCCTGCAGATCCGCCACCGTCTGTTCCGCTTCCTCGCCCGGCGGGCGGGCTTCACCACGCTCGTCCTGGAGAGCGGCTTTCCGGAGACCATCGCCGCCGACGCCTGGACCCGACGCGGCGACGGCGGGCTGCGCGAGGTCCTGCGCCGCGGCATCACCTACGGGTTCGGTGCCTGCCAGGAGGTGCTGGACCAGCTCACCTGGATGCGCGAGCGGAACGCGAAGGGCGACGGCCCCGTCCGCCTCCGGGGCATGGACATCCCCGACTCGTCCGCGAGCGCGCTGCCCGGCGTCCTCGCCGCGCTGTCCCTGGCCGATGAGACGGATCCGGAGTACGCCCGCCACGTCCGCGCGACGCTGCTCCCCCGTTTCGGCTACCTGCCCACGGACCGCTCGGGACTCGCGCAGGCGGCTCCCACCATCCAGGCCTACCTCGCGCTGCCCGCCGAGGACCGCGCTGCGCTGACGACGGAGATCGGCGATCTGGCGTGGCGGATGCGCGCGAGGCGCCCCGACGCACTCGCGCTCCTCGGCGGCACGCCCGTCGCGAGGGAGCGGGTGGACGAGGCGATCCGCGCCGCCGACTCCGCGCGGGCAGCCGACGCGTTCCTGCAGGCCATGACCCACGGGGCTGAGCGCACCTGGCCGCCGGCGAACGTCCGCGACGCCTGGATGGCCGACTCCGTGGAGTGGGTCCTGGAGCGGGAGCCCCGGGTCCTGGTCGCGGCCGCGAACGGTCACGTGCAGCGCACCCGGTTCTCGGCCCCGCCGTTCGCCCCGGAGCCGATGACGACCCTGGGCGGCCACCTCGCCGCGCGCCTGGGCGATGACCTGGTGGTGATCGGCACGGCGTTCGGCGGCGGAGAGCAGTGGCTGCACCGTCCCGATCCGCAGGACCCTCCCGGGCACTCCCGTCCGTTCGTCAGCGGGATCGGCCCCCTCCGCCCGGACAGCGTCGATGCCGCCATCGCCCGCGCGGGGACCGGCGACGCCCTGCTGGACCTGCGCTCCGCGCCGCCTGCGGCCGCAGCGGCGCTCGACGCGACCGCGGGGCTGCACAACGGCGACGTGCTGCAGCCGCTGTCGGTCCGCGAGGCCTTCGACGCGCTCGTCTTCGTCGACCGCGTCACGCCGTGGCACACCTGGGTCGACGAGCGCGGGCTCGCCTGAGCGCTACCCGGCGCCCGCGCTCAGGTCCGCGCCGGCACCGGCATCCGCGGGCGGGACGGGGCGGAGCAGGGCGATCAGGCCGTCGATGTATCCACGGAACTCCGCAGCGAGGTCGACACCGTCCGGATCCAGCAGCCACTGCGTCTGCAGGCCGTCCATGACGGCGACGATCTGTCGGCCGATCCGGGCGGTGTCCGTGTCCGCGCGGAACTCCCCGGCGTCGATCCCGCCCTGCACGCTCTCCGCCATCGTCGCCACGAGCGCGCGGTAACGGGTGCTCGCCCATTCCGCGGCGGGGTGCCCCTGCGTCACCGACTCCCCGATGACGACGGCGAACAGCCGGGCGAGGTCGGGAGCCGCCGCGTTGAGCTCCATGAGGCGGAGGTTGTACTCGAGATCGGCGATGCCGACCGGTGCGCCGGCCTCCTCCCAGAGCCGGTTCGACCGATCGTCGCGGCCGCGGAGGATCTCGATGAGCAGCTCGTCCTTCGAGCGGAAGTGATGGCGCAGCCCGGCCTCGGAGATCCCCGCCCGCTCGGCGATGCGGGTCATCGCGGCGCCGCGGTATCCGAACTCGGCGAACTCCCGGAGCGCGACGCCGAGGATGCGGTCGCGGCTGCGTCTTCCGGATGCGTAGGAACCGGGTGCCGGACGCCCCGAGGGGGCCGCGGCGGAGTTCTCGGGCATGACGAGAAGTATAGGCTCCGCTGACTTTAGTAACGTTCAGATAACAAACCACGAGTGCTCGTGGTTTTCAGCTCTACTCTCGACCCAACCCGAAGGAGAGGTCGACGGTGACGACGACAGGAACGTTCTCGCACATCCCGCTCGCTCGACGAGCGACGGCGCTGACCGGCGCCGACGGATGGCGCACCGCCGCCCTCGACGCCGCGGGCCTTCCCGCCCTCGCCCTCTCCGACGGCCCCTCCGGCGTGCGCGGCGGCTCCTTCGGGACCGAGGCCGACGGCACACTGCTGCCCAACGCGACCGCGCTCGCCGCGAGCTGGGATGAGAGCCTCGTCGCCCGCGCCGGCATGCTGCTGGGACGCGAGGCACGACGCGCCGGCATCGACTGGCTGCTCGCCCCCGTCCTCAACCTCCACCGCACCCCCTTCGGCGGTCGGCACTTCGAGTGCTTCTCCGAGGACCCGCATCTCACATCGGAGATCGGCGTCGCGATCATCCGCGGCATCCAGTCGGCCGGGGTCTCGGCGACCGCCAAGCACTTCGTCGGCAACGAGAGCGAGACGGGGCGCCTGGAGTACGACGCCCGGATCGACGAGCGCACCCTGCGCGAGCTGTACCTCGCGCCCTTCGAGGCCGCGGTCCGCCGTGGCGGCGTGGACGCCGTGATGGCCGCGTACAACAGCGTGAACGGCACCCGCGCGACCGAGGACCGGCGGCTGCTCACCGACATCCTCCGCGGGGAATGGGGCTTCCGCGGCGCCGTCGTCTCGGACTGGGGCGCCGCGCGCACCACCACGGCGACGGCGGAGGCCGGCGTCGACCTCGTGATGCCGGGTCCGGACGGCCCCTGGGGCGACGCGCTCGTCGACGCGGTCCGCGACGGCCTGCTCCCCGAGCGCGTGATCGACGAGAAGCTCGCCGCGCTCACCACCGTCGCGAGGCGGCGCGAGGCGATCCCCGCACCATCCGATGAGGACGCGGACGAGCTCCTCGTCACCCTCGCCGCCGAGGGCATGGTGCTGCTGGAGAACGACGGCGTCCTCCCGCTCGCCCACGCGGACCGCATCGCCCTGATCGGCCCCGGCGCGACCGACCTGACCCTGCAGGGCGGGGGAAGCGCACGGGTGCGCCCCGTTCCCACGCGGCCGCTCGGTTCCGAGCTCGCCGACCTCCTCGGCCCATCCACGTCCATCGTCGTGGAGCCGGGGACGTCGATCCGCCGCACACTCGCGCCCCTCGCCGACGCGCGCGTCCCCGGCGGGCTGAGGGTGACGTTCGAGCGCGCCGACGGCACGGTCGCCGAGGTCAGGACGCTCCGTCACGGCGACATCGTGTTCGACGACGCGGTCCCCTCCGACGCCGCCCTGGTGCGGGTCTCGACACGGCTGCACCTGCCCGAGCCCGGGGTCCACCAGCTGGGGATCCGCGGCAACGGCCGGTTCTCGGCGCGGATCGCGGACGCCCCCGCCGAGACGTTCACGCTTCCCGTGCCCGACCGCGACCCGCTCTCGCCCCTGGTCGAGCCGGCGGAGCACCGCGTCGCCGTCCACGGGGGCGCCGATGTCGACATCGATGTGACGCTCCTCTGGGATCCCGCCGCAGAATGGCACCTCGTCGACCTCGGCCATGCGGCCCCCGCGCCCGAGGACGACGACCCGTTCGATCGCGCCGTCCGGGCGGCGGCCGGGGCCGATGTCGCGATCGTCGTCGTCGGCACCACCGCCGAGCACGAGTCCGAGGGTTTCGACCGCGACTCGCTGAGCCTCCCGGGGAGGCAGGACGACCTGGTCCGCGCCGTCTCGGCGGTCTGCGCCCGGACCGTCGTCGTCGTCAACGCGGGAAGCCCTGTCCTCCTGCCGTGGTGGGATCAGGTCTCGGCCGTCCTCTGGGCTTGGTTCCCCGGTCAGGGCGGTGCGAGGGCGATCGCGGAGTGTCTGCGCGGCGTCCGCGAGCCCGGCGGCCGGCTCCCCACCGCGATCCCCCGCACGATCGACGGCCTGCCCTCCGTGCGCCCGATCGACGGCATGATCCAGTACGCGGAGCGCGAGCGCTTCGGCACCCGCGGCCCCGCCGCCGTGCACTACCCACTCGGGCACGGTCTGGGCTACACCGCCTGGCGAGCCCTCGCCGCGTCCGCGCGACGCGATGAGAGCGCCGGTGATGATGGCGTTGGCGTTGGCGCGACGGTCGAGGCGATCGTGCGGAACACGGGGGCACGGACGGGCAAGCACGTCGTCCAGGTGTTCCTCGAGACCGCCGACGAGGCCCCGCGCCTGGTCGGCTTCGCCCCCGTCGTCCTTCCCCCGTGCGCCGAGGCCACGGTGAGCGTCCCCCTGCGCCCCGAGGCGCTGCGACGATGGCACCACGACGGCTGGCGCGCCCTCACCGGGCCGCTGCGCCTCCTCGTCGGCGGCCACGGCGCACCGCCCCTCCCCATCGACCTCGCTCCGGCGGGCATCCAGACCGCAGTCCCTCCCTCGACCGACCCATCCGCCTGACCCCCCGAAAGGTACCCGCCATGGTGATCAACGACGACGCCGCCCTCCCCATCGCCCCATCCGACACGTCTGGCCCGTCTGGCCTGTCTGGCCCGTCTGGCTCGTCTGGCTCGTCTGGCCCGCTCGTGTCAGAGACGCCGGCTCCCCGCTCGCGCACCGGCAGGCTCCCGGTCACGCTCCCGATCGTGATGCTCATGCTCTTCGTGGTGTGGACGGCCGTGCCGAGCATCCTCATACCGGTGCAGGTGCAGACCCTCACCGGAACCACCGACGTCGGCGCGCTCGCGCTCGCCAGCGTGCTCGGCACGATCGCCGCAGCCATCGCGAACCCGGTCTTCGGACGCCTCTCCGACCGCACCCGATCGCGGTTCGGCCGACGCACGCCGTGGATCGTCGGCGGCGCGCTCGCCGGCGGCGCGATGCTGCTGCTGCAGGCCTCCGCGCCGTCCATCGTGCTCCTCGGGCTGTGCTGGGCCGGGACGACGCTCACGCTCAACGCCTTCCAGGCCGCGTATGTCGCGATCGTCCCCGACCGCGTCCCCGTGCGCCGGATCGGCCTGGTGTCCTCGCTGATCGGCGCCGGGATGAACGGCGGCGTGCTGCTCGGGTCGCTGATGTTCGTCTTCTTCCCCGAGCTCGCGGGTCCCACGGGCTACACGTTCCTCGCCGCGCTCGTCGTGGTGGTCGCCGTCGCCTTCGTCCTCATCAGCCCGGACACGGACTCGCGCGACCTCCCCCGCGAGCCGTTCCACCTGCGCAGCGTCCTCTCCACCTTCTGGGTGAGCCCGCGCAAGCACCCCGATTTCGCCTGGGTGTTCCTCGCCCGCGTCCTGCTCATGCTCGGCTACTTCCTGCTGTTCGCCTTCCTCATGTTCGCTCTGCAGGAGTACATCGGGCTCCCGGCGGATCAGGCCGTCGGACAGGGCGCGCTGCTGCTCACGATCAACGGCGCGGCCTCGATCGTCGGCTCCCTCATCGCCGCTCCGTTCGCGGACCGCGGCGGCCGGCTGAAGACGTTCGTGCTCATCGCCGGCCTCGGGCTCGCCGTCTCGCTCGTCGTGCCGCTGCTCGACGCGAGTATGACCGCGATGTACGTCTTCGCCGTCCTCAACGGCCTCGCGTTCGGCGTCTACATGGCCGTCGACACCGCTCTGGTCAACCGGGTGCTCCCGGTCCGCGCCGACGCCGGCAAGGATCTCGGGCTGATGAACATGTCGATGGTCATCCCGCAGGTGCTCTCCGCCTCGCTCGGAGCCCTCATCGTCACCCTGGTCGGGTACTCCGGGCTCTTCGCGGTCGCCGCGGTGATCGCCGTCGTCGGCGCACTCGCCATCCTGCCGGTGCGGAAGCTCGTCTGATGTCGGACGCCGCCTCCGCTCCGATCGTCCGCACCGTCGCCGGCCGCGTGCGCGGGGCGGCCTCGGACGACGGGCTCGCGTTCCTCGGGATCCCGTACGCCCAGGACCCCGTGGGGGACCGACGGTTCGCGCCGCCACTCCCCCACCCGGGATGGGACGGGATCCGGGCCACGGAGACCGTCCGCCCCGCGGCCCCGCAGACCGAGGACCTCGGTCGCCGGGAGATGTTCGGGCTCCCGGACTACGGGATCGACGAGGCCTCCTGCCTCACCCTCAACGTCTGGACCCCGGCCTCCGATGGGCGGCGCCACCCCGTGCTGGTCTGGATCCACGGCGGCGCCTTCTCCTGGGGCTCCGGAGGCGACCCGGTCTACGACGGTGCGCGGTTGAGCAGCCGGCGCGACGTCGTCGTGGTGACGGTGAACTACCGGCTCGGCGCGCTCGGCTTCCTCCGACTGCCGCAGGTGCCCGGCTCCGGAGCGCTCGGGCTCCTGGACCAGGTCGAGGCGCTGCGCTGGGTCCGCTCGAACATCGCGGCGTTCGGCGGCGACCCGGATGCGGTGACCCTGTTCGGACAGTCCGCGGGTGCCGTGAGCATCGCCGCCCACCTCGCCGCACCCGCCTCGCGCGGCCTGTACCAGCGCGCGATCCTGCAGAGCGGCAGCGGCGAGATGCTCCTCGACGCCGCCGCGGCGGACGAGCGCGCCGCGGAGTTCGCGGACATCCTGGGCGTCGGGCTCCACGATCTCGACGCCCTCCGCGCGCTCCCGGTCGCGGACATCCTCCGCGCGCAGGCCGAGTTCGACCGTCGGCTGGAGGAGCGGGGCCAGCTGGCGGCCTTCCTCCCCGTCGTCGACGGCACGTTCCTCGACGAGCAGCCGCTCGCCGCGATCCGGGCCGGCAGCTCCGCCGACGTGCCGATCCTCCTCGGCTCCGCCCGTGAGGAGGGGCGTCTGTTCACCGAGCTGATCGCCGGGCCCGAGATCGATCAGGAGGGAGTCATGGCCGTGCTCCGCGGCTCCTACGCCGATCCCGAGGAGGCGGCCGCGGGCTATGCCGACGAGGAGCGGTGGACGGATCCGCGCAGCATCGTGGCCGCGGTCCTCGGCGACGAGCTGTTCCGCGCCCCCACCGACCGCCTCGCCCTCGCCGCGGCGGCGCGGCGCAGCGCAGTCTGGCGCTACGAGTTCGCGTACCGTTCCGGTGCTGAGGGCAAGGACCTGGGCGCCTGCCACTCGCTCGAACTGCCGTTCGTCTTCGACCTGCTCGACACCCCTGCCGGGCGGCGTTTCGCCGGAGAGAGGGCGCCGCAGGAGATCGCCGAGCGGATGGGCGCCGCCTGGGCCGCCTTCGCCGCCGGGGGCGATCCCGGCTGGCCCAGGTACGAGAGTGAGGACCGGTTCACCCTGGTGCTCGACGAGGAGATCGCCGTCGTCTCGGACCCCCTGTCCGAGCGGCGAGCCCTGTGGACGAGGGCGGGGCTCGCCGGCACGCGATGATCGAGCACCTGTGATCGAGCGCCGGTGACCCAGCGCTGGGCTCGGGCGTCAGGCCGCGGGCACGGCCGTCGTGGTCATCACGAGCAGCTGAGGATCGCTCAGGTCGAGCGCCACGGTGATCGAGGAGAACGCGGACAACGACGAGACGTGGGTGCCTCCGCAGAGGATCGACGCCGTGCCGTCCGGGAGCTCGCAGATCCAGCGCCGGCGATCGGTGATCGTCGGCCCCTCGACCTCGATCCGGCCGGCCGCTCCGCTCGCGACCCATTCGGCCAGGCGCGCGTTGACCCGCTGCTCGCGCTCGACCAGCGTGAGGGCGAACGTCTCGGTGTCGAAGCCCGCTCGCCGCAGGCTCTTGCCCAGCCGGTACTCGTCCACCGCGCCGTCCGCTCCGATCCGGCTGGACTGGTTCGCCCTGCCCTCGAAGTCGGGGGCGCCGAGCGCGTCGGCTCCCGGGTCCTTGCGCCAGAGATCCGCGAGCGCCGCGTCGAGCGCGAGGGAGGCCAGGTGGCAGGCGGTGTGACCGCGGCTGAGCCCGGCACGGAGGCCCGCATCGACCTCCGCTCTGACCGACGCCCCCTCGACGAGCCCGTCCGGCACCGCGCCGTCCAAACGGTGGCCGACGAGCCAGGTCCAGCCCTCGGCACCCCGCTTCACCGGGATGCCGGCGCCGACGGCGAACCCCTCCTCGTCGCCGAGCGCCGCCATCACCGCCTCGGAGACCGTCGCCCGCTCGCCGTCGACCTCGATCACGCCCCGATCCCCCGGCTGGTCGGGCCAGGTGTGGTCCACCGGATGGAACGGGGTACGGTCGAGGACCACCACCGTGCCGCTGTCGTGCGGATGGACGCCGACGACTCGGGCCTCCCCCTCGACGGCGCCGGCGGGGAACGTGATCAGGGTGCTCTGCACGGGGTCTCCGGAATGATCTGTGGAACGAACGGACGGACGGACGAGCACGCTGAACAGGCGCGCTCGACAGGCGGTGGAGGTCGGTCAGTGCACCGGCGGGATGGTGAAGCTCGCGAGCCGGTCGCCGGCGACGACGAAGATGCCGTCGGACTCGCCGTTGAAGACGCTGCTGCGCCAGTCGAAGTGCACGCGGGTCGTGTCCCCCTCGGTCTCAGCGGTGAGCGGCGTCATCACCGCGCCCGCGCCGATCGCATCGGACCCTGCCCAGCTGCGCACGCCGTCGGCGCCACGGAGCACGCGCCCCCAGTCGTCGACGTATCCGTCCGGGGTGAACGCCGCGACGAAGGCGTCGGTGTCGGCGGCGTTGATGGCGTCGATCATCGCCTGCACGGGAGCGGGAATCGCGTGGTCGGTCATGAGTCCTCCTCAGTTCGCGACGACGGGGTCGTCGACTCCACTCTCCCACGCCCCGATCCGCCTCGTCTGCTCCGCACCGCCAGGCCCGCGCAGAGGATGACGGCGACGCCTCCGATCAGGGTCGGGACGGCCATCGCCTCACCGAGGATGAGGGCGGCCCAGAGCATGCTCAGCACCGGCTGAACGAGCTGGACCTGGCTCACCCGGGCCATGGGGCCGATCGCGAGCCCCCGATACCAGGCGAAGAACCCGAGGAACATGCTGACGACGGCGAGGTAGCCGAAGGCCGCCCAGGACGCGGGGCCGGCCATCGGCGGCTCCTGCACCGCCGAGACGACGGCGATCAGCGCCATGAGGGGCGCCGCCAGGACGAGCGCCCAGGAGACGACCTGCCAGGCGCCGAGCTCCCGCGCGAGCAGGCCTCCCTCCGCATACCCGACCGCCGCGGCGATCACCGCGCCGAACAGCAGCAGGTCGGCGGGCTCGAAGAGCCCGAAGCCACCGTTGTGAAGCCCCGTGAACGCCAGCACGGCAGCGGCGCCGAGGCCGCCGAACAGCCAGAACGCCGTGCCGGGACGCTCCCCGGTGCGGATCACCGCGGCGATCGCCGTCGCCGCGGGCAGCAGGCCGACCACCATCGCGCCGTGCGCGGCGGGCGCCGTGGTGAGCGCATAGGACGTGAGCATCGGGAAGCCCATCACCACTCCCCCGGCGACGAGCGCGATCCGCCTCCACTGCCCGAGCGACGGGAGCCGCTGCCTGGTCGCGCCGAGCGCGATCGCCGCGAGCGCCGCGGCGACGACGGCGCGCCCCGCTCCCACGAACGCCGGCGACAGCTCGGCGATCGCCACCCGGGTGAGGGGAACCGTGAAGGAGAACGCCAGCACCCCCAGCCCGCCCCAGGCGAGTCCCGATCGTGACGATAGCGCCTTCGCGTCAGACCGGATAGCGCTACTCTTGTTCTTCATGGACAACGATAGCACTTCGCACATCTTCGAAGAGCTCCGCGCCTGGGTCGAGGCGGCCCCGTCGCGCGCCCAACTGCCCACGACCCGGGCGCTGACGGCCGCGCACGGCGCGAGCCCGGTCACGATCCAGAAGGTGCTCCGACGCCTCGTCGCCCTCGGCCTCATCGAGAGCCGCCCGGGGGTCGGCGCCTTCGTGCTCCCCCGAGGTCTCCCCCGCTCCGCCGACCTCGGCTGGCAGACCGCGGCTCTCGGCGCAGCGCCTGCCCGCATCCGGCTCTCGGCGACCCAGCGCACAGTGGCCGACGACGTCATCGCGCTGCACTCGGGCTATCCGGCGCCTGCCCTGCTGCCGGAGCAGCTCGTGCGCACCGCGCTCATCCGTGCCGCCCGCACGCCGCGCGCCCTCGCCGCCATGCCCGCGGCGGGCCTCGCCGAGCTTCGCGCATGGTTCGCCGCCGATCTGGCCGAAGCCGTCCCCGCGGACGCGCCACGACCATCGGCCAGGGACGTGGTCATCGTCCCCGGCAGCCAGAGCGCGCTCAGCTCGGTGTTCCGCGCGGTCGCCGGACACGAGCGGGCGATGGTGATCGAGTCCCCCAGCTACTGGGGCGCCGTCCTCGCCGCCGAGCAGACCGGGATCCGGCTCGTCCCGATCCCCACGACCGCCGATGGCCCGGACCCGCGGGACGTCGAGCGGGCGCTGCAGGAGTCGGGAGCCCGTGCGTTCTACGCGCAGCCCACCTTCGCGAACCCGACCGCGGCCCTCTGGAGCGCAGGACGACGGCGGGAGGTCCTCGACGTGATCCGCGCGCACGGCGCCTTCCTGATCGAGGACGACTGGGCGCGCGATCTCGCCATCGACGCCGGCCTCCCGCCCATCGCCGCCTTCGACGAGGACGGGCACGTCGTCTACATCCGCTCGCTCACGAAGTCTGTCTCGCCGTCGCTGCGGGTCGCCGCCGTGGTCGCCCGGGGCCCTGTCCGGGAGCGGATCCTCGCCGACCGCGCCGCCGAGACGATGTACGTCAGCGGGGTGCTGCAGGCAGCGGCGCTCGATGTCGTCTCGCAGCCCGGGTGGCGCGCCCACCTGCGCTCCCTCCGCACGACGCTGCGCGACCGCAGGGATGCGCTCCTGGCAGCCCTCCGCGAGCACGCGCCGTCGGTGCGCGTCGACACGCGTCCCCTCGGCGGGCTGACGCTGTGGGCACGGCTTCCCGACCACGTCGACGCCGAGGAGGTGGCCCGCCTCTGCGAGCTCCGCGGGCTGGCGATCGCCGCGGGCGGCGAGTGGTTCCCCGCCGAGGCGCCGGCGCCCTACGTGCGGCTGAGCTTCGCGGGGCCGACGCCGGAACGCTTCGACGAGGCCGCGCGCATCCTCGCCGATGTCCTGCGCGAGACGGGCGCCGTCAGCTCGTGACGACCTGGGCGGTGCCGAGGGGGGCGTCGGGGCCCATCTCGGCGGCGATGCGATTCGCCTCCTCGATCAGGGTGGCGACGATGTCCGCCTCCGGGACGGTCTTGATGACTTCACCCTTGACGAAGATCTGACCCTTCCCGTTGCCGCTGGCGACGCCGAGGTCGGCCTCCCGCGCCTCACCGGGGCCGTTCACGACACAGCCCATGACGGCCACGCGCAGCGGCACCGTCATGTCCTTGAGCCCCTCGGTCACGTTGTCGGCGAGGGTGTAGACGTCCACCTGCGCGCGCCCGCACGACGGGCAGGAGACGATCTCCAGCTTGCGCTCGCGCAGGTTGAGGGACTGGAGGATCTGGTGTCCGACCTTGACCTCCTCGGCCGGCGGCGCGGACAGCGAGACGCGGATGGTGTCGCCGATCCCCTCGGACAGCAGGATGCCGAAGGCCGTCGCAGACTTGATCGTGCCCTGGAAGGCCGGCCCCGCCTCGGTCACGCCGAGGTGGAGCGGCCAGTCGCCGCGCTCGGCGAGGAGCCGGTACGCCTTGACCATGACGACCGGGTCGTTGTGCTTGACGGAGATCTTGAAGTCGTGGAAGTCGTGCTCCTCGAACAGCGACGCCTCCCAGACGGCGCTCTCCATGAGCGCCTCGGGGGTGGCCTTGCCGTACTTCTCCAGGAGCCTGCGGTCCAGCGAGCCCGCGTTCACGCCGATGCGCAGGGAGACCCCGGCGTCCTTCGCGGCCTTCGCGATCTCGCCGACCTTGTCGTCGAACTGACGGATGTTCCCGGGGTTCACCCGGACCGCGGCGCAGCCGGCGTCGATCGCCTGGAACACGTACTTCGGCTGGAAGTGGATGTCGGCGATCACCGGGATCTGGCTCTTCTTCGCGATGATGTGCAGCACATCGGCGTCGTCCTGCGAGGGGACGGCCACTCGTACGATCTCGCAGCCGGACGCGGTGAGCTCCGCGATCTGCTGGAGCGTGCCGTTGATGTCGGTGGTCTTCGTCGTGGTCATCGACTGCACCGAGACGGGCGCGTCGCCGCCGACGAGCACCTTGCCGACCTTGATCTGGCGGGAGGTGCGACGGGGCGCGAGGACTTCCGGGACGCGGGGCATCCCCAGGTTCACTGCTGGCACCTCCCCAGCCTACGCCGCCGCGGCTGAACGGGACCCGAGCCCGGGGACACCGTCCACGCACAGAAGCGCCTAGGGTGTGTCTGATAATTGTCGGGTCCAGGCAATGACGGCGTTGAGGATCACGGCGGCGCGATAGACGATCGCGAGTTTGTCGTAGCGAGTGG
>NZ_JAVDUM010000015.1:0-113947 GCF_031456305.1 Microbacterium resistens | reverse complement strand
GCATATCCGCCGACGAAGGCCTCTGGGCACGGTCAGGGCACGTCCACTGACGCCGCCACGCCCGAACCCATCCACTCTTTCTGGCCTATAACCCGGACTCCGCTGAAGTGCAGACAATCACGGGGAACCAGAAAGCCCGCGAGATTCCGCGGGCTTTCTGGTGCTGGTGGTGGGCGATGCCGGACTCGAACCGACGACCTCTTCCGTGTGAAGGAAGCGCGCTACCAACTGCGCCAATCGCCCCTGAAGGGTTTTCGTGCCCGGGGGCACCGATAGCAAGCATACCCGATCCGCCGTCTCGCCCTGACATCCGTCGGAGCCCCGGGCGAGCCGTGGGGGAGGGGCGTGGCGGACACGCCCGAGGACGGCGACCGGTTTGGCGAAGCCGGGATCCTCGGCTAATGTAATTCAAGTGCCCGGGACACCGGGAACGAAATGCGGATGTAGCGCAGTTGGTAGCGCATCACCTTGCCAAGGTGAGGGTCGCGAGTTCGAGTCTCGTCATCCGCTCGAGTGCAGAGGTCTCTTCGGAGGCTTCGGCATGTGGGTTCGAATCCACCTCACGGTGGCGTGGCCGAGCGGCTAGGCACCGGCCTGCAAAGCCGTTTACACGGGTTCGAATCCCGTCGCCACCTCTCAGGACAACTGAACAGCCCCTTCGGGCGCGATTGGCGCAGCGGTAGCGCGCTTCCCTGACACGGAAGAGGTCACTGGTTCGATCCCAGTATCGCGCACAGAGAAATGCCCCGGATTTCCGGGGCATTTCTGGTTATTGGGGGAGCGCGGGAGGCGTGACTTCGCGTATCTTTCGCGTATCCGAGGGTTATCGGCCAAAACGTGTGGATGGTTCGGGTGTGTCATCGGTTGCGGAGAGCCATCCGGTGCGGTGTCAGAGGCCTGCTTCGGGGTTGAGGCCGGTGTCGTAGAGGGTGGGCTCGTCGGTCTCGTTGAACGCGGGGGCGGGTGTGGGCTTTGCTGCGTGGTGGTGCGCGTGGTCGATGGGGATCTCGTGGAGCAGGAGGAACCATTCGATGGCGCGGCGGCGGTGTTCGATCGGCATGCCGCGGTGGTTTCGGAGCAGATCTCGGATCTGGCTGTTCAGGCCTTCCAAGCGTGATGTTGTTCTCGGGTTCTCGTGGTGCAGGTTCGTGAAGACGTGTCCGGTTTCGGCGGCGCGGTGCAGGACGCCCCAGGCTTTGCGGAGCCGGTCGTGGGTGAAGCCCCATTGTCCGTTCGGATACATGGTCCGCTGGCGGGTGAGGTGTCCGTGTGTCTGCCACCAGGCTTCGAGGGTGAGTCGCCAGGTGATGGCGTCATCGATCGTTGTCACGGTGCTCAGAGCGAGGGCGACCTGTCGGAGGTCTTTGCCGGCCCGTGTGCGCGGGTTCCGTGTGAGCTCGCGGGTGACGTTCAGTTGCAGGTGGAAGATGCGCGTCCGAACTTGAGGATCGTGTCGACGGCATCGACGTCTTCGTCGAGGGAGTTCTCGACGAATCCAACGCCGGCCTGCGCGGCGAGGGAACGGAGGTAGGACACCCCATACCGTCCCCGGCGCCCGTTATCGGTGAAGCGAGGGTTCGCGGACGTGAGTAGACGCGATGGGGGGAAGTACCTTCATCGCCGTGGTCGCCGTTGCCCCCGCAGTCATCGGCACCACGCTATCGTGCGACGACCGTCGCCGATGTCACCAAATCGGTAGCGAGTCGCGCAAGATCTTGCGCAGCTGGACCCTATAGACAGCAGAACCCTATAGAGAGCGGTTCTTCGCAACTTCGAAAGCCGCTCCTGGAGAAAACCGCCGATGAGATCGCTAGCGGCACGGGGACCTGATCCGAAGCCAGTGGTCGGATGCCTACCCGAGGCCAGGAGCTTGAGTGCGGCGTGCATCGGCGCGATGGTCAGCTGGCTGAGGCGCCGTCAACGCAGCGGCGTCACCGGCGCTAGCCGCGGCGGGGCGTCTGCGCCCCGTTCGATGGGTGCCCACGCGAGCTCCATGCCCGGCTCGTCGAGGAACCACGCGTAAGTGCCCTCGGCGAGGTCTTTCAGCCGTCGGCGGGCCGGCGCGGAGTTCCGCGATGAGAACGCGGTCAGGAACTGGCAGTGGTCGGGATTGATGCCTTGCGCGGTCGCCCATTCGAGCAGGTCGGCCTTGCGGGCGTCGGAGATTTCGCCGTCGGTCTGCACGGCTTCGATCATCCAGAACTCGACGGGGTTCACGCCGACGTCGACGAGGAGCGCATCGGGGAGCAGCTTCGAGATGTCGATGCTGATTCCGATCGACGCGAGTCGTTCGTTGTCGATCAGGTAGACCTTGTCGCCGGGCTCGGAGATGCTGAGCACCATCGGCGAAGATAGACGGGCGGGCGCCCATGCCTCGATGACGCCTTTGAGGATCTGCGAAGCTCCGCCGGCCTCCAGCTGTCGGTGCGTGCCGTTGGGGAGCACGACGTCGACCGCATCCTCGCTTCGCGCGAGGTCGCGGGCGCTCATCGCTTTCATCCGCCCGGCTGTTGACATGTTGGTCTGTACCCACGCCTCGATCGCCGAGGTAAGTGCATCCCCCTCGAGCGTGGGGTCGAACAGCGCGGCGAACGACCGGGTGAGGGTCCATCGCGGGCCGGGGAAGGACGTTGGCATGCCACCGCGGAAGAGGGTGGCTCCGTGCTCACGCCATTTCGGCCAGGTCTCGTCCCGCAGGGTCTCACGGGTGTTGTCGGCGTAGCGCTGCGCCATCGAGTACCCGCGGGTCGAAGCGAGCTTCGCCGTGGCCTTCTTGCCGACGAGCGCCGCCGTGTACCACGCATCGCGTTCCTGGATGCCGGTGTACTCGAGCTCGGTGTCGTTCAGCCACATGACCATACTTGGACGGATCCACCGCTGCCCGGATGCCTCGAGGTCGTCGTCCCATACGGCGCCGACGTAGATCATCGCGGTCACGCTCGCCGCCGCGAGCGGGCTGCTGAGCACTGAATCGAACGCCGCGCGCGGGAAGATCAGCTCAAGTCGTTTCACGGCCTCGTCGACGGGCACGATCGGGAGGTAGATGGTCACCTCGTCAGGCTAGCGGTAGGCCTCTTCGATGGCCGTGTCCAGCTCGGCCCTGTCGAGGTTCGCCCATGCGCGCACCGTCTCCGCATCCGGAAAGGGGAGAGCGTCGAGCTCGTACGCCGACACGGCCACGGAGCCGGAGATGCACCGGATGATGCGGTCCAGCGGCGCCGACGCGAGAACGTGCGCCAGCGTCGCGTGATCGATGAGCGGGTGCTCGGTCGTCGGGCGGAGGACGTTGATGTGGTTCTCAATGACGACACTCCCACCGTTGAGCTGGAGGGTCACCGCATCGAGATCGGCGACGATGAGCCGGCGGTCCTGCTCCGGCGCGGACGTGCGCTGCACGAGCACGGCAGGTTCGGTGAGCGTCATCACCTTCGGGTCGCTGGCTACGTTCAGTGCCAGGTAGCGCATCGAGTCGCGTGTTCGGGCGCGGGCGACCCGACCCGCGATCATGTCCGCGGCCCAGACGATCCGGGCACGGTTCTTCCCGGGACGCGCATGCAGATCGGCGACTCGCCGATTCCACACGAGCGGGCCGGTGGACGCGCGCCAGCCGAGGTCGCCGAGCCGAAGGGGAAGAGACGCCGACTTGGCGGCGGTCGCGGCGTCACGCGATTCACGTGGGATCAACCAAGGACCGTTGCCACGAGGGATGGGCACCTTGGCGACATCGCTGACGTGACCGTTGATGCGCGTCACCGCGGTGCGCTGCGAACGGCGCGGGCTGAACACGGCGAGGCACGTCTCCTGCAGCACACCTCCGAAGACGCCGTCCCTGCTGTGTACGAAGGAGAGCGCCTTCATCGGCATGCGCGTCGCGAGCTGTTCCCGAAGACGGAAGAAGTACAGGCCCGCCGTGAACGAGGTGGGCACGAGCGCGCCGACGGCGCCGTCCTTCGCCGTCTTGCCGATCGTCGACGCGATGAACAACCCGTACAGGTTCGCGTGCCCGTACAGGGTGTCGGCGAACTGAGCGCGCTGCTTATCGCTCAATCGCTGCCGGCCGTACGGGGGGTTCATGATCCATGAGTGCGCCGGCGGGAGGTCGGCGGCGATGCCGTCTCCGACGCGAACGAGCGCGGGGAGCGGGCGCCGACGATGCTCAGGGATCCGCGCCCAGGTCGGGAGCATCTCCGCAGCCAGCACGACGTTGGCGATGTATGCGGCCCAGGGGTCGTTGTCAATGCCTTCGATGAGGTTCGGCAGCGAGTTGAGCACGAGCGCAGGATCATCATCAGCGCTCGCCAGCAGGTGCTCGCGCAGCGGTGCGATGAGCAGGGCGCCGCTGCCGACGGCAGGGTCGCGGAGCAGACCGGGAAGCCTGTGTGGATCAATCCCGAACCCCATCGCCTTCCGGGTCATCGTCCACAGCTGCTCTGCGAGATCACGCGGCGTGTAGTGGCGCCCAAACTGTGCCCGCGATGCCGGATCGAGCGTCTCCACATATTCCGTTCCGAGGGACCAGGGGTCCACGGATGGGACGTCGGTGTCGAGCTGGGGGAGCGGTGCTGGCGGCACCGACGCGAGTGCCGTGCTCAGGTCCGCCGCGGCAGCGGATAGACCCGCCTGGGCGAGGCGTGAGCGCCACCACGGCGCGAGTCCGGCCACAGCACGGAGCTGTGGAGTGTCTGCCGTGCTCGGAGCGGCGAGGAGATCGCCGTGCACGACAGAGATGGTCATGTGCTTCAGGATAATCGGGGGTTCGGACGTTGCGCGCGTGCCTTGCCGGACATCCTCCATGTCCGCGTCGGCGGGGCTCTACTCGTGCGGGCATCGCACGATCATGTGCCGACTGCGGCAATCGTCGCAATCGCACAGCGGCCAGCCGAACTTCGTCCAGAACCCCATGGCATCGGGCGCTGAGCCGATGTAGATCTCTCGGTCGTGGTACTCCTCGGCGAGTTGCTCGATGATCGTTGTGCCGAGGTGTTCCCCGGTGCATCGGAGGTCCTCGCGGATCTCGAAGTTCCAGATCAGCATTGCCTGTCGCGACGTGGCAGGCGAATGACTGACGTACTGAAGGGAGAGGAGCGCTCGCGCCACTTCTTCGCCTCCGCGAACGTACGATCGCCACTGGTGTGCAGGCGGGCCGAAGTCGCCGTTCTCTAACCACCACTCGTGCGTGAATCGATCATCATCGACGAACTCCGGGCCCCAGCCGAATCGCCCGCGCACCATGGGCGGCTCGAGCCAGGCAACTTCACTCTTCACCAGACCAGTCTCGCAGGAGGCGGACAACCGGGAGGATTTTGTGGCGCCCACTTCGACGCGCGTGACCAGCTCATCGAACGTCTGACCCGATCTGACATCCATTCGGACAAGACAGCGGAAAGAGAGAGGTGTGGCGTTAGGCATGGAACGCAACATCGCGGGGGAGCCCGTCTGGCGCCTTCAGAGCTATTGGCATTGTGCTCAGCCTGCCATCACGGCTCACGCTGCGGCAGGCCCGTCAGCCTCGACGCCGGCGACTACCGGAACCGCAACGTGATCGAAACGTCGCTTCTGCCATGCCAAGCAATGGCGAGGCCTCGCCACCCGATACGACAAACACTCGATGTCTATCGCACCGCCGTCCTTATCCACGGCGTCATCGCTTGGGCGAGCGAATCCAGTCAGGCCTGGGCCGTCTCGTCCGATTTCAACTTCGCCATAGTCGCTGCGAAAGCTCCCGACCACCCGCTGGCGACTGCTGCGAACATCCCACTGGCCGCGGCCATCTGAACGCCAGACGCATCGGCGGCAGCGAACCCGAACCAAATAGCGGCAAAGCCCGTACTGACGATCGCGACGACGGTGGCGAGCTGCAGCGTCAGCCGCAACCGCCGAGAACCGCGAACGTCCATTTCACCTCTTCGAAGCGTCAACTCCATGATCTAACTGCACCACACACGTCGTGTCCACACATCCCCCTGGAGACGGACCCCGGCCACGGGTATACGAACCCACTGCAAAGACTGACGCGCTCTTTGCTAGACACGTCCTAGGTGGTCTATTCCCCTCATCTTTGGCCGGCCGTCGCAGTATCGCTGGTACTTGTGGTGCGTGTGCTCCTTCTCACCTGTGAGACCGAGAGCTATGGCGACTGCATCATGCCCAAGGCTCCACTCGACGAACTGGGCACCTTCATCACATTGCACCGTGACTTCCGCGGGCTCGCAAAGGCCGACCTTGCCGCCAGGCAAGCGCCCAGGGCCTTGAAGGCGAACCGCTGAGGCACCCGCAGCCGTGCCCACCTTTGATGGATCGGCATGTCGCGACGCAAGCCACTCCTGGTGTCATCCACGATATCGGTGTCTGTCCCCCAAACGGAGGACAGACACTCGCACTCAGCACCGGTAGACAAGTTGATGGCAAACATGCAGCCGAATCCAAGGTAGTGGGACGCGAAGGGCGCCCGTCCAGCATGACGCGGGTGGGGCTTACGGAAGCGGGCGGGGGCTGTGGCGACCTGCGGTGCGCGCAATCGGTGCGAACACACGCCAGTAGCGTCGGTATGTACTACGTCATATCGAATGTATCGAGATGGCTACGATTGGGTAATCGCTCAGAGCTAGTCTCGCCCATATGCAGAATAGCCACTAGGTGACGGTGCTGCTCAGCTCTGCATCGTGGTCATGTAAGGGGGAAAAGTGTGATGAAGGCTCGTGAGCTGGGGATTTCGACGCTGATTGTTGTGTCGCTCCTGTTGTCGGGGTGTGTGGCGACGGAAAGCCAGAGTAATGGCGGCAAGCTGGCGCCGTCATTGGAGGCACTGATTGACCGGGTGCTTAGCCGTGAAGACCTATCCGAGTGGGACCGCACTACACTGGGAAGGGCTGCGAATGCGGGGAGTATTTCTCAGGCTGATTATGAAGAGGGTATGAACCTCTTCGGGGCCTGCATGGAAAGCGTTGGATTCAAGTTTGCCGAGACCAAACTGCTGAACGGCGTAATCGAGTACCAGCCTGTGGATGGCGTTTCATTCGGGGATGATGTTGATGCTCAGGCAAAAGCTCAAGCTGATTGCTACGCCTCAACGAACGCAGCCACGCAGGAGATCTTCCGCATGCAACAGGCCAACCCGGACCTTCTTGCGGACTTCCCGCAAGCTGCAGTCAACTGCCTCAAGAAGGCAGGTGTAGTTGGCGACGATTTCACCAAGGAACAGTTTCAGGAGACTATCGGAATGAAGAAGAGGGCCGATGAAAGCGCGAAGCCGCTCTTCGACGTGATGTCCGCGAAAGCACATACCTGTCTGTATTCCCTCGGGTATTTGGTTCTTACTGAGACTGGGCAATAGGCTCGCCGGCCTACAGCACTGCATGAGCTCGCCCGGGACATCATGGGCGCCGACACGGTCGTTGTCCTCGACGTCTGTGTGCCGGTCCGGCTCGCGCCGACGCTGCGGCGGCTCGCCGGGATGCGAATGAACCAGCTGTTGCGGTTGGAGCGGATCCGAACGATTCGCGAACTGTCGCCACAGTTTGTCGTGGGTCCTACGAGGGTCGCAGCTTGATATTCCTCGGGGTCTACTGGCCGTTCCCGACCGTACCCGAAGTCCCAATCGTTGAAGTGCGATAAATTGGACTCGTAAACGAACACCCTCACTCTCAGGTGAGACTGGGGCGATGTCTGAAGTGCGTCGAAGGGGTCACAGGGGCTGTGCAGCAGAGACAGGACGCGCAGCGAGATCCTCAACGCGGGCGCTGGTCGTCCCTCCTCTCCGTAGTCCTGCCGACGGCACTGGCGTTGGCGCTCTCCACCTGGATGAGTGTGACGTCGCCCCTCTGGCGCGACGAGTTCGCGACTCGGCAATATGCCGCGTTGGGCATCAACGACCTCGTCGCCGCGACCTCGCATGTCGATGCCGTGATCGCCCCCTACTACGCGTTGGTTCATCTGTTCTCGGGCGTCACCGGTCTCGGGCCGGGCATGCGCATCTGGTCAGTTCTGGCCTTCGGCGGGGCCGTCGCGCTGTTGTCGATGCTCGCGCTGCGATGGTGGGGCCGTACGGCGGCGGTCGTGACGGGAACGATGCTCGCCCTCAACAGCGCGGTGCTCTCGCAGGCGGCGAACGCGCGGCCCTATGCGCTCGCGCTGTGCGCGATCGCCCTCGCGACGTTCCTCCTCGAGGCTGCCCTGCGCGAACAACCCGTGCCTGGTGGGACAGGGAAGCGGGTAGGCGCGTGGGTCGGCTATGCGCTTGCGGGCATCCTGGCCGTGCTCATGCAGCCGTTCGCCGCGACCGCCATCGTGGCGACGGTCGTGCTCATCCGTTCTCGGAAGACCCTGATCGCCTGGATCGCCGCGAGCGCGCCCTGGGCGGTGACGACGCTGCTCCTGCTGTGGAACGCCGGTTCGCAGGGAGGGCAGATCGAGTGGGTCGCCCCGGTCAGCATGGACACGGTGACCACGGCGATCGCGAAGGCTGCGGGGATGACGGGCCGGGGCTTTCCTCCAACGGCCGCGATGGTCGCGCTGATCGCGCTGCTGGCCGTGCTCGCGGTGACGGCGGCGGCATGCCGCCGGGCGACCCTGTTCGCCGCGGCGCTCGTCGTCATGCCCGTCGTGCTCCTCGTCTCCCTCTCGCTTGTCGTGCAGCCGGTGGTGAGCTGGCGGTATCTGCTCTGGATCTCCCTCGGCGTCGCATTGCTCACCGGCGCGATCGCCGGCGCGATCGCCGGCGCGATCGTCGGTCGGGTCGGGGGCTCCGATGCGGGGCGTTGGCGAGCCTCCGTGCGTCTCGGGGGGCGCCTCATCGCCGGGGTCCTCGCGATCGGCCTCGTCGCGGCGACGGGCTGGCACACGGTCGCCGGATTGAGCGCTCACCCGTCTCCGAGGGACGACTTCCCTGCGGCGGTCTCCCAGATCCAGAGCGATGCCCACGTGGGAGACCTGCTCATCGTGATGCAGCGCTACGGACAGGGCGGCGTGGCGATGGGCTTCGCGCTCTCGGCGGGCGACGACGCCTTCGTCCAGGAGATCGAGGCCGCCTCCGCAGAGGGCCCGCGGGAGCCTCTCGCCGTTCGCGTCGTCACGAGTGTGGATCCGCTCCGGACCGCGGTCTGGGACGCCGATCCCAGTGCCGCTGCCGCCGCGGACCGATCGCTCTGGATCGTGGGGGTCTCGTCCCCTCGGGGCGAGGACCCGTCCACGCTGCCGACGTCTATCGCCGCCTGCTTCGGCGAGGCGACCGACGCCACCAGGATCGAGATCCCCGCCACGCGCCTGTACCGCATCCCGTGCGGATGACGGACCGCTTGGGCGCGCGCCGGCGACGCCGGGGACCGGGGGATGTCGTGAGTCGTATTCCCCGGCTGCGCATACTGGAAGCATGAGCAGCGCAGAACCGGCACAGGGCCACGAGGCGACGGCATCGGATCGCTACACGGTCGCGACCGATGGCGCGTGCAAGGGGAACCCCGGCCCCGCGGGCTGGGCATGGGTCGGCGAGGACGGGCAGTGGGCCGCGGGCAGCGTCGTCGCCGGGACCAACAACGTCGGAGAGCTCGCCGCGCTGCTGCACGCCCTGCAGGACAACGCCTCCGTCCGGAACCTGACGGTGCTCGCGGACTCGATGTACGCCATCCAGACCTATGAGTCGTGGATGGAGGGCCATCGTCGGCGAGGGTGGCTCACGTCGGCCAAGAAGCCCGTGAAGAACCAGGAGCTCCTCGAAGCCCTCATCGCCGCCAAGGAGGCGCGTCGGAGCGCGGGCCTCCCCGCCGCCGTGCTCCAACATGTGAAGGGCCACTCGGGTCATCTGCTGAACTCCTGGGCCGACGAGCGGGCCGTCCGCGCATCCGGTCACGCGGCGGCCGGGCGCGAGCTCGTCTGGCAGTCCCGGCGCGGGCTCGACCCCATCGACGTCTCCGCGCGACCTCCCGCGTCGGGAGAGGATCGTCCCTCACGGCAACGGCCGAGGCCGGCGATGAAGGCCTCACGCTGAGACCCAACCCGCTCGCATAGGACCGTAAGCAAGGACGAATCAGCACGAGTCCGGTCTAGCGTTGAGAGCATGCGGCGGCTCATCCTCTTCGGGCCCTCCGGCCTATCCGCCCTCGTGGCCTTCCTCCTCTGGGGGGAGTGGGTCAGTGGGCGGGCCAGTCGGCGCGACGTTCCGGAGGGGGATGAGAGCACTCCTCGCGCCGTCATCGTCCTCGGGTACCGGAACCGGGGCGGCCGGGCCAACGCGGTCAACCGGTACCGGGTCCGGGCGGGCCTGCGGACCATGCGGACGCCCGGTGACGTGCTCATCCTCAGCGGCGGTCCCGTCGCCGCCGACGTCCCGGAGGCGACGCTCATGGCGGAGTATGCCGTCTCCCGCGGCTATACCGGGACGGTGCGCGTGGAGCGGGAGAGCCGCTCCACGGAGGAGAACATCCGCAATGTGATGCCCTTCCTCACCGATGAGGGGGCGATCGCGATCGTCTCCAACTCGCTCCACGCCGAGAGGGCGCGTCTTCTCCTCCGGGCGCTCCGCCCCGAGCTGGGTGCCCGCCTGATCCGCGCCGACGACCACCGTTTCGGCGAGATTCCGGTGATCAAGGCGGTCGCCGCGCTGCGCGGCCTCATCGACGTCCGTCGCCGGCGTCGGCTTTGAGCGGTCCCCGTCGGAAGGGACATCCGAAGACCGCCCCTCCGACGAGCCGACGAGTCAGGAGGCGATCGCCCGGGCGATCGCCTCATCCTGATGCCGGTGGCCGATGGTCTCATAGCCGACGATGACGACCACCGGGGACAGCACGACGACCACGATGCCCACCGCGAGGTCCGCTCCGGACGCCACCGTGACGACGGCCGCGACGAGGGCGAGGATCGCTCCGACGAACAGCCAGAGGTGCAGGCCGTCCAGCTGCCGCAGGAGCACGGCGTAGAGGATGAACAGGGCGGCGATGAAGATCCCCACCGGGATCGCCAGGGTGAGCATCGCGGCGGTGGGGTCGATCTTCGCCTCGCCCTGGATCACGAAGGAGGCGACGTGGAGCCCGGCTCCGGCGGCGGCGACCGATCCGAAGAGGACGATGTGCCCGTACCCCCATCCGAAGCCTCGTTCCCGATGGTGCGCGAGGACCTCGCCGGACGGCATGGTGAAGTAGAGCCACCACAGGGCGAAGGCGAGGGCCGTGCCGCCGAAGGCGACCGTCCCCGCCTCCCAGGTCCACCCCTGCTCCTCGACGACCGCGGAGATCGCGAGGATCGTGCCGAGGATGACCTCGCCGAGCGCGATGATGACCAGCAGGCTGTAGCGCTCCGCGACGTGATGCGCGTGCCAGGGCGTCCCGCCGTCGATGCGCTCTGCGATCACCGGCGGCAGCACCTCCAGGACCACGGCGAACAGCAGCAGGCCGACCATCACCGGCAGCGGCGGGTTGATGAAGATGAGGACGATCCAGTACACCTGGGCGACGGCGATGAGCTTCGCGTAAAGCAGGGCCGTCTTGCGGTATCTCGGGCTGTCGTGAGCGACGCGCAGCCAGAGCGCGAGCGTCGAGACACGCATGACGACGTACCCAGCGACCAGGACGACGTTGTCGATGTGGACGCCCTCGTCGATCGAATGGAAGAGGGCGGGCATGCCGAGCGCCATGATGAGGACGCCCATCATCTGGACCATGGTGGCGATGCGGAAGAAGATGTCGTCGTTGTCGAAGGCGGACGCGAGCCAGGTGAAGTTGATCCAGGCCCAGCAGATCGCGAACATCGCGAAGCAGAAGGAGCTGATCGCCGCCCCGTAGTGGCCGATCTCCAGCAGGTGCGCCATCTGGGTGCCTGCCTGGCTGAAGGCGACGACCAGGGTCAGGTCGTACAACAGCTCGAGCGGGCTGGCAGCGCGGTGCGGTTCCTGGGGATCGCGGCCGACCATGCGGCGCAACCGGTGCTCACGACCGGTCGGAGTGCTCGTACTCATGCGAGTAGCCTAGAGGCGACCTTGGATGGAGAGTGTCTGTGCCTGAGAACGCCCAGCCGATCGCCCGCGACGGCTTCGCCCTTTTCCCCGATCGTTCCGTCGTCGCCATGCGCGTGAACGGCGAGTTGAAGGACCTGGCGACGCCCCTGACGGACACGGACGAGGTGGAGGCCGTCACGTTCGACAGCCCGGAGGGTCTCAGCATCCTCCGCCACTCCGCGGCGCACGTCCTCGCTCAGGCCGTGCAGCGCATCAAGCCGCAGGCCAACCTCGGGATCGGCCCGCCGATCACCGACGGCTTCTACTACGACTTCGGCGTCGACACCCCGTTCACGCCGGAGGACGTCAAGGCGATCTCCAAGGAGATGCAGCGGATCGTCCGCGAGGGACAGCGTTTCGTTCGCCGCGTGGTCTCCGACGACGAGGCGCGCGCAGAGCTCGCCGGCGAGCCCTTCAAGCTGGAGCTGATCGGCCTCAAGGGCGGTAAGGAGGCCGCAGAAGGCGCATCGGTCGAGGTCGGCGAAGGCGAGCTGACGATCTACGACAACGTCTCCCGGGACGGCGAGGTCGTCTGGAAGGACCTCTGCCGTGGTCCGCATCTGCCGAACACCAGAATGATCGGCAACGGCTGGGACCTCACCCGGATCGCGGCCGCGTACTGGCGGGGGAGCGAGAAGAACCCGCAGCTCCAGCGCATCTATGGCACCGCCTGGCCGTCGAAGGACGAGCTGCGCGCCTATCAACAGCGCCTCGAGGAGGCGGCCAGGCGCGACCACCGACGCCTCGGCAAGGAGCTGGACCTGTTCTCGTTCCCCGACGAGATCGGATCGGGTCTGTCGGTCTGGCATCCGCGGGGCGGGATCATCCGTGGCGAGATGGAGCAGCACGCGCGTCGTCGCCACATCGATGCGGGATACACCTACGTCTACACCCCCCACATCTCGAAGGAGGACCTGTTCCTCCAGTCGAACCACCTCGTCACGTACCGGGAGGGCATGTTCCCGCCCATCCATATGGATGAGGAGCGCGACGAGGACGGCGCGATCACGAAGCAGGGCCAGGACTACTACCTGAAGCCCATGAACTGCCCGATGCACATCCTGATCTACAAGGAGCGTGCACGCAGCTACCGGGACCTCCCGCTCCGACTCGCGGAGAACGGCACCGTCTACCGGTACGAGCTTTCCGGTGCGCTCCACGGCCTCACCCGCGTGCGGGGGTTCACCCAGGACGACTCGCACCTCTTCGTCACGCCCGACCAGCTCGAGGCCGAGGTGTCGAAGGTGCTCGAGTTCATCATCTCGATGCTCCGCGACTTCGGGCTCGACGACTTCGAGCTCGAGCTGTCCATGCGCGACGACGAGAAGGAGAAGTGGATCGGCTCCGACGAGTTCTGGGACTACTCCACGGACGCCCTCCGGACGGTCGCGCTGGCCTCAGGGCTCAAGCTCACCGAGGTGCCGGGCGAGGCCGCCTTCTACGGGCCCAAGATCGACCTGAAGACCACCGATGCGATCGGGCGGGTCTGGCAGCTCTCGACGGTCCAGGTGGATCCGAACCTGCCCGAGCGCTTCGGCCTGGAGTTCACGGACAAGGACGGCCAGAAGAAGCGTCCGATCATGATCCACCGCGCCCTCTTCGGATCGATCGAGCGCTTCTTCGCGATCCTCCTGGAGCACTACGCGGGCGACTTCCCGCTGTGGCTGTCCCCGGTGCAGGTGGTGGGCGTGCCCGTCGCCGAGCAGTATGCCGACTATCTCGACGAGGCCGTCGCGACGCTTCGTGCCGCGGGCATCCGCGCCGAGGTCGACCACTCCGATGACCGGATGCAGAAGAAGATCCGCAACCACACCACCGGCAAGGTCCCGCTGATCCTCATTGCGGGGGAGCAGGACCGCGCAGCCGGCACCGTCTCCTTCCGGTTCCGCGACGGCTCGCAGGAGAACGGCGTCCCGCTCGCTGAAGCGGTGGAGCGCGTCCGGCGGGCGGTGGAGGCCCACGCCCTGGTGCACACCGCCGAGGACCTGGCATGACGGCGAGGGAGCCCGACGTCACGAGCGAAGGCGACGGTTCCCTGGAGGATGCCGGGCTGTTCGCCGGCGTCCCTGACGAGTTCCAGCGACTCTGGACACCGCACCGCATGGCCTACATCCAGGCCGGTCCCGAGCCGCTCCGCGAGGAGTGCCCGTTCTGCGAGGCGCCGAAGCACGACGACGCGGATCGGCTGATCGTCGCCCGCGGCGAGACCGCCTACGTGCTCCTGAACCTCTTCCCCTACAACTCCGGACATCTGCTCGTGTGCCCGTACCGGCACATCCCGACCTACGATCAGGCGACCCCCGAGGAGGTCGCTGAGATCGGCGCGCTCACCCAGACCGCGATGCGGGTGCTGGGGGAGGTGTCGCGGTGCGACGGCTTCAACATCGGCATGAACCAGGGCGCGGTGGCAGGCGCCGGCGTTGATGCGCATCTGCATCAGCACGTGGTGCCGCGCTGGCGATCCGACGCGAACTTCTTCCCGATCATCGCCAAGACGAAGGCCCTGCCGCAGCTGCTGGGCGAGGTGCGCGAGGCGCTCGCCCGGGCCTGGCCGCGCTGAGCACGCGTCGCCGAGATCGCGCGGCCGAGGCGTCGGGCGGTCGAGTCAGCGGACCCGGTGCGCGGTGAACTGGAGCTGCGGGTTGGCGTAGAACTCCTGGGCGGAGACGAGCTGAAGCTCGCGGTCGCCGGACTCGTGCGTGCGCTGCAGGAGATCGAAGACGCTCGACACGGTGAGCTCCAGGGCGCTCTTCGCATCCCGGGTGCTCACGTAGTGCGCTGAGAACAGCGCCGCGGTGACGTCGCCGGATCCGTTCGCCTTCATCGGCAGATGCGGGGTGGCGACGAGCCATGCGCCCTCGTCGTCCACGGCGAGCATCTCGATCGTGCCCTCGGCCCGATCCGGACGTTCGACACTCGTCACGAGGACCGTGGAGGGACCCATCGCACGGGCCGCATCGACCGAGGCGAGCGTGCTCTCAAGCGTGTCCGGCGAGGTGCCGGTGAGGTATCCGAGCTCGAACTGGTTCGGGGTGATGATGTCCGCCACGGGCACGACGCGATCCCGGAGGAGCTCGGGGATGGCGGGCGCGACGAAGCAACCGGACTTGGCGTTGCCCATCACGGGGTCGCACGCATACATCGCGTCGGGATTGGCCGCCTTGACGCGCGCGACCGCGTCGATGATGACCTCGGCGATCCCCTCGCCGCCCTGGTAGCCCGAGAGCACGGCGTCGATCTGGCCGAAGACCCCGCGCTCCTCGATGCCGGTGATGACCTCGCGCACGTCCTCGGGGGAGATCATCGGACCGCGCCAGGCGCCGTAGCCCGTGTGGTTGGAGAAGTTGACGGTGTGCACGGGAAGCACGTCGACACCGATGCGCTGCAGGGGGAAAACCGCCGCGGAGTTCCCGACGTGGCCGTAGGCGACCGCGGACTGGATCGAGAGGATCTTCATCCCTCGATCCTCGCATCCCGCAGCGGGAACTCGCGTGCTCGCGACGGAATGTCTGCGAGCTTGTCGGTCTTCGGCTCAGACAGCGTATGCTTTGACCTATGACAAACACCGAAGTGGGAACGGCCCAGGTCAAGCGCGGGCTCGCGGAGATGCTCAAGGGCGGCGTCATCATGGACGTCGTCACCGCCGACCAGGCGAAGATCGCCGAGGACGCGGGCGCCGTCGCGGTGATGGCGCTGGAGCGCGTGCCGGCGGACATCCGGGCGCAGGGCGGCGTCGCGCGCATGAGCGACCCCGACCTCATCGACGCGATCATCGACACGGTCTCGATCCCGGTGATGGCCAAGGCGCGCATCGGCCACTTCGTCGAGGCGCAGGTGCTGCAGGAGCTCGGCGTCGACTACATCGACGAGTCCGAGGTGCTCTCACCCGCCGACTACGTGAACCACATCGACAAGGCGGGGTTCACGGTGCCCTTCGTCTGCGGCGCCACGAACCTCGGCGAGGCCCTGCGCCGAATCACCGAGGGTGCGGCGATGATCCGTTCGAAGGGCGAGGCCGGGACCGGTGACGTGTCCGAGGCGATGAAGCACATCCGGACGATCCGCGGCGAGATCGCGCGCCTGACGTCGCTCTCGCGGGACGAGCTGTTCGTCGCCGCGAAGGAGCTGCAGGCGCCGTACGAGCTCGTCGCGGAGGTGGCGGCGAGCGGGCGGCTGCCCGTGGTGATGTTCGTGGCCGGCGGGGTCGCGACCCCGGCCGACGCGGCGATGATGATGCAGCTCGGCGCCGACGGCGTGTTCGTCGGCTCCGGCATCTTCAAGTCCGGCGATCCTGTTGCCCGCGCGGCCGCGATCGTGAAGGCGACGACCTTCCACGACGACCCCGCGGTCATCGCCGAGGCCTCGCGCGGGCTCGGCGAGGCGATGGTCGGCATCAACGTCGCAGACCTGCCCGCCCCGCACCGGCTGGCCGATCGCGGATGGTGATCCGGTGAGCACGCCGCGCGTCGGCGTGCTCGCGCTGCAGGGCGATGTCCGGGAGCACGCGGCCATGCTGCGCGCTCTCGGCGTCGAGGTCTCCTCGGTGCGGCGGGCGGAGGACCTCGCCGGGATCGATGGGCTCGTGATCCCTGGCGGGGAGTCGAGCGTGATCGACAAGCTCTCGCGGCTCTTCGGCGTCGCGGAGCCGATCCGTTCCGCGATCGCCGACGGGCTGCCCGTGCTCGGCACGTGCGCGGGCCTCATCATGCTCGCCGACACGGTGCACGACGCGATCGACGGGCAGGAGTCCTTCGGCGGCCTGGACGTCACGGTCCGGCGCAACGCGTTCGGGCGACAGGCGGAGTCGTTCGACGCCGAGCTCTCCGCGCCGGCCTTCGGGTCGGAACCGCTGCGGGTCACGTTCATCCGCGGCCCCGTGATCACGGACGTCGGCACGACCACACCTCTCGTGACGCTTCCGGACGGGCGGGTCGTCGCCGTCGAGCGGGGCGCGCTGATCGGCGTCAGCTTCCACCCCGAGATCACGGGGGAGAGCCGCGTGCACGAACGGTTCCTCGCCCACGTCCGCTCTCGCGCCGCGCACACCGTTCGTTAGAATGGAAGACGCCCTCTTCTCGACGAGGGTTCGATACGAGCGGAGACATATGTCCGGACACTCCAAGTGGGCGACGACGAAGCACAAGAAGGCGGTCATCGACTCGCGTCGTGCGAAGGCGTGGGCCAAGCTCATCAAGAACATCGAAGTGGCGGCGAAGATCGGCGGCCCCGACCTTGCCGGCAACCCGACGCTCTTCGACGCCGTGCAGAAGGCGAAGAAGACCTCCGTCCCGAAGGACAACATCGACCGCGCGGTCAAGCGCGGGGCTGGCATCGGCGGCGAGGCGGTCGAGTACACCTCGATCACCTACGAGGGCTACGGTCCCAACGGCGTCGCGCTCATGATCGAGTGCCTGACCGACAACAAGAACCGTGCGGCCGCCGAGGTGCGCACGGCCCTCAGCCGCAACGGCGGGAGCCTCGCCGATCCCGGCAGTGTCGCGTACAACTTCACCCGTAAGGGCGTCATCGTCGTCTCCAACGAGGGCACCAGCGAGGACGACGTCATGCTGGCCGTCCTCGAGGCTGGCGCCGAAGAGGTCGAGCCGCACGCCCAGGGCTACGAGATCGTCACCGAGGCCTCCGACCTCGTGACCGTTCGCTCCGCGCTCCAGGACGCCGGCATCGACTACGAGTCGGCCGATGTCGAGTTCGTGCCCAACCTCAAGGTCGAGGTCGACGCCGACACCGCCCGCAAGGTGTTCCGTCTCATCGACGCGCTCGAGGACAGCGACGACGTGCAGAACGTCTTCAGCAACTTCGATCTCAGCGCCGAGGTCCTGGCCGAGCTCGAGAACGACGACTGACAGGTCGGGGAGCACACAGACATGGCGTCAGCCCGGATCGTCCCGTACGACCCGGGCTGGCCTGTTCTGGCGGACGAGTGGCTGAGCCGGATCGAGACGGCGCTGAGCGGCGTCCCCGGCGCGGGCTCGTTCGTCTACGAGCACATCGGCTCCACCGCGGTCCCCGGTCTCGCGGCGAAGCCCATCATCGATCTCCAGCTGAGAGCGCCGACGCTTCCGGAAGTCGTTCCCGTCACCGTCGCCCTTGACGGGCTGGGACTCTCCCGCGCTCTCGGATCGAGACCGGACTCGCCCGGCGTGCACGCCGACATCCCCCGTCCCGGGACGAGCGCCGCGCGCCACGAGAAGCTCCTCTTCCACCGGCCAGCGGGCCCGGGCCCAACCTCAGGGGAGAGTGAGGTGATCCTCCACGTCCGGCTCGCGGACTCGCCCTTCGCCGACTTCGTGGTCGCCTTCCGCGACTGGCTCCGGCGTGACGAGGAGGCCCGCCGAGAGTACGAGGCGTTGAAGCGGGCACTCGCCGCCGAGCACGCGGACGCTGCCGACTACGACGACTACACCCGGGCGAAGAGCCGGTTCATGGATGCCGCGCAGGGCCGGATGGGGTGGCGGACGCCTCGGGGCGATCGATGAGCCCGCGGCGCTCCTTCGCGCCGCACGGGCGGTGGATGCGTAGCCTGAAGGGGTGAAGCCCACGAGCAGCCGCCGCGTCCTCGGGATCGATCCAGGGCTCACGCGCTGCGGCATCGGCGTGGTGGACGTCGATGCGACCCGTCGGGGAACGCTCGTGCACGTCGGGGTCATCCGCACGCCGATCGATGCGCCGGTCGGCGAGCGCCTCGCCGCCGTCGCTGCCGGGATCCGCGACGTGATCGAGAGGTTCGCCCCCGACGTGGCGGCGGTCGAGCGGGTCTTCGCGCAGCACAACGTGCAGAGCGTCATGGGGACGGCGCAGGCCAGCGGCGTCGCGCTGATGGTGGCTGCGGAGGCCGGGATGCCGACGGCCACACACACGCCGAGCGAGGTCAAGGCCGCCGTCACGGGATACGGCTCGGCGGACAAACGCCAGGTCCAGGCGATGATCGCGCGGATCCTGCGACTCGACGCCCCGCCCCAGCCGGCCGATGCGGCGGACGCCCTCGCGGTCGCCCTGTGCCACGCCTGGCGAGGAGGGCCGATCGCTCCCGGCGGTGCGGGCGGCGACACGCTCACCCCTGCACAGCAGGCCTGGGCCGACGCGGAGCGTGTCGCTCGAACATACATACGACCACGCGCCTAGGCTGGAGGCATGATCTCCTCCCTGCGCGGCACCGTGCTGTCGGCGAGCGCCGACTCGATCATCGTCGAGGTGGGGGGAGTGGGCTTCACGGTGGCGGTCCCCGCCGACGTCGCGCACACGGCGCACCTGGGCGAGCAGCTCCGTCTGCACACCTCGCTGATCGTGCGGGAGGACGCGCTGTCCCTGTTCGGCTTCGCCGCCCCTGAGGAGCTGGAGGTCTTCGGGCACCTCCTGAGCGTGACCGGCGTCGGGCCGAAGTCGGCTCTGGGCGTGCTCTCGCACCTCTCCGTCGATCAGATCGCGGCAGCGGTGGCCGCCGATGACGACGCCCCCTTCCGGCGGGTCTCCGGGATCGGGCCGAAGACGGCGAAGCTCATCGTGGTCCAGCTCGCAGGCAAGCTCAAGGCCCCTTCCGCGGCTCCTGTCGCCGCGGCCGACCTCTCCACCGAGACCGTCTCGCAGCTCGTCGCCGCGCTGGTGGGTCTCGGGTGGTCGGAGCGGGTCGCCGCGGAGGCCGCCGAGCGCAGCGCCGCCGAGGCCAGCGAGACGGAGCGCGCATCGGTCTCGCTCCTGCTGCGGCGGACGCTGGCAACGCTGGGCCCCGCGCAGGCCGCGGGCCAGGGGAGCGCCCGTGGCTGAGTTCCCCGACGCCGGAGAGGCGATCGACGAGGTCGAGAGGGTCCTCGACGGCGCGCTCCGCCCGACGAGCCTCGACGAGTTCGTCGGGCAGCAGAAGGTCCGCGGTCAGATGAAGCTCCTCCTGGAGGCCGCGCGCATCCAGGATCGTCCGGCGGACCACATCCTGCTCTCCGGCCCGCCCGGCCTCGGCAAGACGACGCTCGCGATGATCGTGGCCCATGAGAGCGGTCGTCCGCTGCGGCTGTCCAGCGGCCCTGCCATCCAGCACGCCGGCGACCTCGCGGCCCTGCTGTCCAGCCTCACACCGGGCGAGGTCCTCTTCATCGACGAGATCCATCGGATGGCGCGCTCCGCCGAGGAGATGCTCTATCTGGCGATGGAGGACTTCCGGATCGACATCATGGTGGGCAAGGGCGCAGGCGCCACGAGCATCCCGCTGGAGCTCTCGCCGTTCACGCTGGTCGGGGCGACGACCCGCTCCGGCCTGCTGCCCAACCCGCTGCGCGACAGGTTCGGGTTCACCGCGCATCTGGAGTACTACGAGTCGCACGAGCTGGAGCAGGTCGTCGCGCGCTCGACCGCCTTCCTAGGGGTGGACCTCCCGGAGATCGCGCGGGAGGAGATCGCCCGCCGTTCGCGGGGGACGCCCCGGATCGCGAACCGGCTGCTGCGCCGCGTCCGCGACTACGCTCTCGTGCACGGCGCCGGCACCTCGGCCTCGATCGCCGACGTGCGCGCCGCGCTGGAGCTCTACGACGTCGACCCGATCGGTCTGGACAGGCTCGACCGCGCGGTCCTGGACGCCCTGGTCCGCCGCTTCCGCGGAGGCCCCGTGGGCCTCGGCACGCTGGCCGTGTCGGTCGGGGAGGAGGCGGACACGGTGGAGAGCGTCGTGGAGCCCTACCTCGTGCGCATCGGCTTCATGGGGCGAACCCCGCGCGGCCGGATCGCGATGCCCGAGGCGTACGCGCATCTCGGGATCGCCCGGTCCGAGGGTGCCGCATTGTTCGATGACCTATAATCGCTGAGAACTTCCCACCCCTCCCCATGCCCGCCGTCGCTGGTGCGCGCATGTCGTCGAAAGGCACAGCCCGTATGGACTTCGGCACCTTCATCTCCCAGTACGGTCTCTTCTTCGTCCTGGCGATCCTCCTCGTCTTCATGATCTTCAGCACCCGTCGTCGCACGCAGCGCATGAAGCAGGAGCAGGAGGACAAGGCGAAGCAGACCGTTCCGGGCGCCCGCGTGCTCCTCCAGGGCGGCCTCTACGGCACGATCGTCGAGTTCGACCCCGAGAACCTGGACCAGCCCGCTCAGGTCGAGATCGCTCCCGGCGTCGTCATCGAGGTGCACTCGCAGGCGATCCTGCGCATCGTCACCGACGAGCCGACCCCGTCCGTCGACGAGACCCATGTCCCGCTCGACGAGAGCCACACGCCGCTCGACGAGCGCGAGCTCTCCTCGCCCGCGGTGACCTCGCCCGCGGCGACGGAGACCCCGGCCCCGAAGGATGCGACGTCCGACGCGAAGATCGAGTCCGCGGAGGAGACGCGCGCCCGCCTCGAGCGCGACGCCGACGGCAACAAGTAACACGCTCCCTCCCGCTCGACAGAAAGCCCTGATCCTTCGTGGCCTCATCCTCTCCCGTCAAGCACGCATGGCGGGTCCTCATCGGCCTGCTCGCCGTGACCGGTGTGCTGTTCGGAATCAACGCCCTCGGCGTCTACGTGTTCGACAAGAGCTCGTGGACGCCGGAGCTCGCCCTCGACCTGCAGGGCGGGACGCAGATCGTCCTGAGCGCGCAGACGGAGGACGGCTCGAACCCGACGCAGGAGCAGCTCGACCAGGCGAGGGCGATCATCAGCCAGCGCGTGGACGCCTCCGGTGTCGGCGAGGCCGACATCACCACCGAGGGCGGCCGCAACATCGTCGTGCAGATCCCCGGCAAGGCGGACGAGGAGACCAGGAACCGGATCGAGGCCAGCGCGAAGCTCGAGCTGCGCGCCGTGCTCGCGGCGACCTCGCCCGCGACGACGTTCGTCGGTGACGATGGCAAGGAGACGCCGTACCCGTCGCCCGATCCGTCCCTCGCTTCGACCCCGTCCCCGTCGCCGACCGACGGCAGCGATCTCGCGTGGGCCACCCCGAAGCTCCAGGCCGAGTTCCTCGCCTACGACTGCGCGACCGCTCAGCGCAACCCCGCGGGCGCCCCTTCCAATGAGCCGCTGATCGCCTGCGACCCGGAGGGGCAGGTCAAGTACCTGCTGGGCCCGGTCGAGCTGGACGGCACGTCGATCACCAACGCCACCAACGGGCGCGAGCAGGACTCCGGCAAATGGACGGTCAACCTCAGCTTCGACGACACCGGGACCAAGGCCTTCGGCGAGGTCAGTAAGCGGCTGTTCGCCTACAAGGGGCAGAACCTCAGCCCGCGCGACCAGTTCGCCTTCGTGCTCGACGGATCGGTCATCTCCGCCCCGTCGATGAACGGCATCATCCTCGACGGCAAGCCGAGCATCAGCGGGACCTTCACGCAGGAGACGTCCAAGACCCTCGCCGATCAGCTCCGCTACGGCGCGCTCCCGCTCAGCTTCGCGGTCGAGAGCTCCGACACGATCTCGGCGACCCTCGGATCGCAGCAGCTCCAGATCGGGCTCATCGCCGGCCTCATCGGTCTCGGCCTCGTCGCGATCTACTCCCTGTTCAGCTATCGCGCCCTCGGGTTCGTGATCATCGCATCGATCGCGGTGATGGCGGTCCTGACCTACGTGATCGTGTGCATCCTCGCGTGGCGGATGGGCTTCCGGCTCTCGCTCGCGGGCGTGGCCGGCCTCATCGTGTCCATCGGGTTCACCGCGGACTCGTTCATCGTGTACTTCGAGAGGATCCGAGACGAGCTCCGTGACGGCAAGTCCATCACCGGAGCCGTGGAGGACGGCTGGAGCCGCGCGAAGCGGACGATCTACATCTCGAAGTCGATCAACATCCTCGCGGCCGTCGTGCTGTACATCCTCGCCGACGCCACCGTGAAGGGCTTCGCGTTCACGCTGGGCCTCACCACGCTCATCGACGTGTTCATCTTCGTGATCTTCACCCATCCGGTCATGCAGCTGCTGGCACGCACCCGCTTCTTCGGTGAGGGGCACAAGCTTTCCGGCTTGGACCCCGAGTCGCTCGGCGCCGTGTACCGCACGCGCACCCAGTTCCGGCAGGTCGCGGCCGTCAGCACCGGGAAGGCCGCGCGCGCCGGCCGTTCGCGCGGTGAGGCCGAGCGCCGACAGACCATCGCCGAGCGCAAGCGCGCCGAGTCCGTGACCGACAGATCCGGTTCGACCGGGACAGGAGGCGACGCCTGATGCGCTCCATGAACCAGTTCGGCAACGACCTGTACTCCGGCAAGACCTCCTTCCCGTTCGTCGGGCGGAGGCGGCTGTGGTTCATCATCGCCATCGCGCTCGTCGTCGGCTCGGCGCTGGTGCCTTTGTTCCGGCCGATCCAGTTCTCGATCGAATTCACGGGCGGATCGCAGTTCACGGTCGAGTCGCCCGCCAGCACCGATCAGGGGATCGCGACCGACGCCGTTCGGTCGGTCGTCCCGGGGGCCGCGGCGAAGGTGACGACGGTCGGCGGTCGTGACGTCCGCGTGCAGACCGACCAGATGACCGACAAGGAGACCCGCGCGGTCGCCGAGGCGCTCGCCTCCGCGTACAAGGTGGACGCCGAGGCCGTGAGCCCGTCGTTCATCGGACCCAGCTGGGGCGAGAGCGTGACGCGGCAGTCCCTCTGGGGGCTGGCGATCTTCCTCGCGCTCACGTTCCTGATCCTCGCCATCTACTTCCGCACCTGGAAGATGTCGGCGGCGGCGATCATCGGCCTGCTCGACGTGCTGGTGATCACGGTCGGCGTCTATGCGCTGTGCGGCTTCGAGATCTCGCCGGCCGCGGTGATCGGATTCCTCACGATCCTGGCGTATTCCCTGTACGACACCACCGTCGTCTTCGACAAGGTGCGGGAGAACACGACGGAGGAGGGCGAACGCTCCGCCAGAACCTTCGGGGAGTCGGTGAACCTCGCGGTCAACCAGACCCTGGTCCGATCGATCAACACCTCGGTCGTCGCGGCGCTGCCGGTCGGTGCGATCCTGTTCATCGGCGCCTTCTGGCTGGGAGCCGAGACGCTGACGGACATCTCGCTGTCGATCTTCGTCGGAATCCTGGTCGCCACCTACTCGACGCTGTTCGTCGCCGCGCCCCTCTACTCCCTCTTCCGCGAGAACGAGAAGCCCATCGCCGAGCACGACAATCGGGTTCGCGAGGCGCGGGAGCGCGCCGTCTCATCGGCTCAGGCCTGAGCGGTGCGGGCGGCCTCGACGGTGCGCGGCGCGCGTAGGATGTTCACTCCGGGGGAGGAGGCGGCATGAGCGAGTCCAGCGCCGTCCAGGGATCGAGTCTGCGCCGCCTCGTGCCGCGCATCTTCTCGCGCGCGCCCCGGATCAACGACCTCGACAACCTGGTCCGCACCGTCCGGCAGAACCATCCGCGCGGCGACCTCGCGATCATCGAGCGCGCCTACGCGGTCGCCGCCGAGAAGCACGAGGGCCAGAAGCGGCAGAGCGGGGAGCCGTACATCACCCACCCGCTCGCCGTCGCGCAGATCCTCGCGGAGCTGGGCCTCGGCCCTCGCGCGATCGCGGCCGCGCTGCTGCACGACACGGTCGAGGACACCGGATACGCGCTCACGGAGCTGACGGCGACCTTCGGCGACGAGGTCGCGATGCTCGTGGACGGCGTCACCAAGCTCGACAAGGTCAAGTACGGCGAGAGCGCGCAGGCGGAGACCGTCCGCAAGATGATCGTCGCGATGTCCAAGGACATCCGGGTCCTGATCATCAAGCTCGCCGACCGTCTGCACAATGCCAGGACCTGGGGCTTCGTGCCGCCGGAGAAGGCGGCGCGGAAGGCGACGGAGACGCTCGAGATCTACGCGCCCCTCGCGCACAGGCTCGGTATCCAGGCGATCAAGTCCGAACTCGAGGACCTCTCCTTCGCCGTGCTGCATCCGAAGATCTATGCGGAGATCGACAGCCTGATCAAACAGCGCACGCCCCAGCGGGAGAAGTACATCCGCGAGGTTGTCGGCGCGGTCGAGTCGGACCTGCGCGACCTCCGTGTCCGCGGCAAGGTCGCGGGGCGCCCGAAGCAGATGTACTCCGTGTACCAGAAGATGGTCGTGCGAGGGCGCGAGTTCGACGACATCTACGACCTGATCGGCATCCGCGTGCTGGTCGGCACGGTGCGCGACTGCTACGCGGTGCTCGGCGCTATCCACGCTCGCTGGACTCCGCTGCCCGGCCGGTTCAAGGACTACATCGCGACCCCGAAGTTCAATCTGTACCAGTCGCTGCACACCACCGTGATCGGTCCGGACGGGCGCACGGTCGAGATCCAGATCCGCACGCACGAGATGCACCAGCAGGCGGAGTACGGCGTCGCCGCGCACTGGATGTACAAGGAGCGGATGAACGGCGGGCGCGCCGAGCTCCGTGCCTCGGACACCGACATGGCCTGGCTCGCGCACATCTCGGACTGGCAGGCCGAGACGGCGGACCCCAGTGAGTTCTTGGACTCCCTGCGCTTCGAGATCGGCGCGAAGGAGGTCTACGTCTTCACGCCGAAGGGACGGGTGATCGGCCTCCCCGCAGGCGCCACACCGGTCGACTTCGCCTATGCCGTCCACACCGAGATCGGCCATCGGACGATGGGTGCGAAGGTCAACGGGCGCCTCGTCCCGTTGGAGACCACCCTCAACAGCGGCGACGTCGTGGAGGTGTTCACCTCCAAGAACCCCGATGCGGGGCCTAGTCAGGACTGGCTGAGCTTCGTCAGGAGCACCCGCGCGCGCAACAAGATCCGCGGATGGTTCACGAAGGAGCGCCGCGAGGAGGCGATCGAGCAGGGCAAGGAGGCCATCGCCCGGGCCATGCGCCGGCAGAACCTGCCGCTGCAGCGACTGATGAGCCAGGACTCCTTCGCCGAGGTCGCTCATCAGCTTCGCTATGAGGACGTCTCGGCCCTGTACGCCGCAGTGGGCGAGGGGCACGTCTCGACTCAGTCCGTGCTCGAGAAGGTCACGGCGCTCGTCGCCGCCAGCGAGGAGGACACCAGCACCGGGGCGATCGAACTTCCCGCTCACGGTCGGAGCCGAATCCCGCGGGAGGGCGACTCCGGCGTGCTCGTCCGCGGTGCCGCGGACATCCTCGTGAAGCTCGCGAAGTGCTGCACACCGGTGCCGGGGGACGAGATCGTCGGGTTCGTGACGCGGGGGAGCGGCGTGTCGGTCCACCGGTCCGACTGCGTGAACGTCAAGGCGCTGGCCGCTGACAAGGATCGCATGGTCGAGGTGGAGTGGGCGCCGACCGCGCGCAGCGTCTTCCTGGTGCAGATCCAGGTCGAGGCGCTCGATCGCGCCGGCCTGCTCTCGGACGTCACGCGGGTGCTCAGCGAGCATCACGTGAACATCCTCTCGGCGACGGTCTCCACGACGAACGAGCGCCTGGCGCTGAGCCGTTTCGTGTTCGAGATGGGCGACACCGTCCACCTCGATCGTGTGCTCAACGCGGTCCGGCGGATCGACGCCGTCTACGACGTCTATCGGGTCACCTCGTCCTGACGGGTGTCCTGACAGGCTTCGAGAGGGCGCAGGGCGGCGCGGGTCATACGGTCGAAGAGCCGTTCGGCGGTGCGGTGACCGGGCGTCCCGCGGAACTGCTCGATGCGGGGCCCCGCCTCTGCGAGGAGCTCCGGGCGGGCGACGGCCAGTGCGAGCGCCCAGCGGAGAGCGTCCTCTCTGCGTGAGGCCCATCGGGCGAGGTCCACGAGCGTGCGGACGGGGCAGGCGACGCGCACGTCGTCCAGGACCACGGTGTCGGACGCGGGCAGCCGGCGCTCGTGCAGCAGCACGCGATGCGGAGATGCCAGACGCACACGGCGCCTCTCCGTGAGCTGCAGCTCGTGCCGCTCGGGCGGCGCGTCACCCGCGCCGTGGATCCACGCCGCGCTCGTCCCCGCGAACGCCAGCCCGCTGTGCGGCCCGCGGCGGCCGGCGATCGCAGCTGCCCGGAGATGAGCGGTCTCCACCCGGTCCGCCGGTGCGTAGGCGTCGCCGATCTCGACGACGTCGCCGTCCAGCCGAGCCGCGCACAGCTCGGCCTGGGAGAGGCGATCGCCGGGGAGAAGAAGGAAGCCTGCCGCATGCACGAGATCCAGCATGCGGGAACGCCACAGGGCGGGGACCGATCGATCCCCGCCCTGTGGACAGAAGCCGCCTGTGCAGGAGGCGTGGCGTCGCCGCGGGGGCTCAGCCGAGGGCGTCGAGCCAGGCGCGACGCGCGTCGAGCGCCTCGTTCGCGGCCTTGACCGCCTTGGCATCGCCGGCGCGTTCCGCGGCGTCGCGCTCGGCCTCGAGCTTCTCGATCGCCTCGAGGAGCTGTCGGCCCATTTCGCTGGCCCGAGCCTTGGTCTCTGGGTTGTTCCGCTTCCAGTCGACCTCCTCGCGCGCCTTCAGCGCCTGCTCGATGACGCGCAGACGGTCATCGAGGGCGCGCTCCTTGTCGCGCGGGAACACGCGCCCGACCTCGTCCCACTGCCGCTGGATGCGGGTGAGGAGAGCACGCGCCTTGCCGAGGTTGGCCTCGTCGGCGACGGCCTTCGCGTCTTCGAGGAGTGCCTGACGGGCCTCGATGCGCGGCGCGGACTCGGCCTCCTCCGCGGCGGACTGCTCGGCGCGAGCGGAGTACAGCGCGTCTCCGGCGGCCTTGAACCGCGCCCACAGCGCGTCGTCGGCCTTGCGTCCGGCCCGGCCGGCGGCCTTCCACTCGTCCAGCAGCGAGCGGTAGGCGGGGATCCCGTCCACGCCACGCGGAGCCAGCGCCTCGGCGCGCTCGACGAGGCGGCTCTTCGCGTCGCGGGCGGACTTGTGGTTCTCGTCGAGCTCGGCGTAGAACGCCCTGCGCTGCCGGTCCACGGTGGACCGCGCGTCGCGGAACCGCTTCCAGAGCTGGTTGGCCTGTCCCTTGGGGAGACGCGGCCCGTTCTGCTGCTGGTGCTGCCAGGCGTCGAACAGCTCGGTGAGGTCGGCGGTGACCTTCTTCCACTGGACGGAGGTGAGATCCTGCGCGGCGATCTCCTCGGCGCGCACCACCAGTGCCGTCCGATCGGCGATGGCCTGCTCCAGGGCCGCCTTGTTCTCCTCCGCCTCGGCCGCGGTCGCATCGGCGAGCGAGGCGAGGAGGGCATCGAGGCGACCGCGGAGCCCGACGATGTCGCCGACAGCCGCCGCGTCCGTGACCTCGTCGATCAGGTGGCGGGCCTGCTTGGCCAGGTCACTGGCCGTCGCACCGCCGCTCTGCTGCCGCTGCTCCAGCGTGCGCACCTTGAACGCGAGGTCGTCGTACTTGCGGGTGAAGTAGGAGAGGGCCTCGGCCGGCGTGCCGTCGGGATACTGTCCGACGACGCGCCAGTCGTCGCCCTCGCGGACCGATACGGTGCCGTCGTCGTCGACGCGGCCCCAGGACGAGGCGCCTGGCGTCTCCGGTGCGACGGCCGGCGACGCGGGGGCGGCCGGGACCGGCCGGTTCGCGGCCGGCGGGCGGGGGAGACGCGGCGGGGTGGGAACGGGAACGTTCGTGGGCTCTTCGGCAGACACGGTGAACTCCTTGCGCGGCTGCGCCGCGGGAGGCGGAAAGGACAAGGCTCAGCCTAATACGCGCGTCCGCGGTCCGCCGGTCCGGGAATCCGGGCGCCTGCCGGGCGACGGGCCAGGACGTCGTCAGGGGGTCGCGGACGGGGAGGGGACAGGGGCATCGGTGGCGCCAGGCATCGGAGTCGTGTCCGGGCCCCCGGGGATCTCACTCGGCATCACGGTAGGCACCGCCGTGGGGGACGGCGACGGCGCGGGCGCGGTGACCTGCGCGTGCACGGCCTGGCTGACGATCGCACCCACGACGATGACGGATCCGGCGATCGCCGCGATCACGTTGTCGCGGACGCGTCGGGCGTTCACGCCCTCGTGCCAGCGCGAACGCGCGGCATGGACCCTGGCGCGCTCCTGCTCGACCTTCACACGGCGGTCGCGGGCGTTCGTCGGGCGGCGAGCGGCCATGGATCCTCCTGTCGACGTGACGATCGAGCCTATCGCGAGCGGTGTCGGAGCCGCGCACTAGCCTGGAGGGATGACGCCCTCAGCGCCCCTCCTCTCGGGCCAGACGCCGCTCGCCGTGCGCATGCGGCCGGTCTCGCTGGACGAGGTCGCCGGGCAGCAGCACCTCCTGCGGCCGGGGTCGCCGATCGTCACCCTGGCCGATCCTGCCTCCACCGCCGCCGGCAGCGTCTCGATGATCCTGTGGGGGCCTCCGGGGACGGGCAAGACCACGCTCGCCCAGGCCGTCGCCCGTTCCTCGGACAGACGTTTCGTCGAGCTCTCGGCGATCACGGCCGGCGTCAAGGATGTTCGCGAGGTGATGCAGGAGGCGTTGACGCAGCGCGACCTCTACGGACAGAGCACCATCCTCTTCCTCGACGAGATCCACCGGTTCACCAAGGCCCAGCAGGACGCGCTCCTTCCCGGTGTCGAGAACGGCTGGGTGATCCTCATCGCCGCGACGACCGAGAACCCGTCCTTCTCCGTGATCTCCCCGCTGCTGTCGAGGTCGCTCCTGCTGACCCTGAAGCCTCTCACCGATGAGGACATCGGCGTGCTCGTGGACCGTGCCGTCACGGACCCGCGCGGCTTCAACGGCTCGGTGACGCTCGATGACGATGCCCGTGCTGCGCTCATCCGGCTCGCCTCCGGCGACGGACGCCGCGCGCTGACCGGCCTCGAGGCCGCGGCCGCGGTCGCCTCCGCCCCCGAGCGGGTCGAGGACGGCGCGACGCCGGCGGTCACCGCCGACGACGTCGCGCAGGCTGTGGACCGTGCGCTGCTCCGCTACGACCGGCAGGGGGACGAGCACTACGACGTCATCAGCGCCTTCATCAAGTCGATCCGCGGATCAGACGTCGACGCCGCGGTGCACTACCTCGCACGGATGATCGAGGCGGGCGAGGACCCGCGCTTCATCGCACGCCGCCTGGTGATCTCCGCCTCCGAGGACATCGGGCTCGCCGATCCGCAGGCGCTCGTCATCGCGGTGGCGGCCGCCGACGCGGTCGCGTTCATCGGCATGCCCGAGGGGCGGATCCCCCTGGCCGAGGCCACCGTGTACCTCGCCACCACGGCGAAGTCGAACGCCGCCTACACGGCGATCGACGCGGCGATCGCCGACGTGCGCGCCGGGGGCTTCGGCCGTGTCCCCGTGCATCTCCGGGATGCGCACTATCCGGGGGCGAAGCGGCTCGGGCACGGCAAGGGCTATCGCTACCCGCACGACAGCGACGCGGGGATCGTGCCCCAGCAGTATCTTCCCGAGGAACTGCGCGGGCGCCGCTACTATCAGCCCAAGGCGCTCGGTGGCGAGCGCGACGTGCAGGCGCGTCTGGAGCGGATCCGGCGCATCCTCGGGGAAGGGTAGCCGCCATGGCGAGATCGATTCCGCGGATCCCTCCTGATCGGGATCTCTCGATCGATTTCGTCCGTGCGATCTGCCTGCCCGTGGTGGTGCTGCTGCACGCGTTGCAGATGGGCATCTCCGGCGAGCCGCTGCACGCGTTCAACGCGCTGGCCGAGTGGAAGCCGCTGACGGCGATCACCTGGGTGGGCATGATCATGCCCACCTTCTTCATCGCGGGCGGGTTCGCGGGGATCACGACCTGGCGGCGGCTGCACGGTGCGGGCGGCACGGCAGCCGAGTACATCAGAGCGCGCATGCTCCGGCTCGCTCGTCCCGTGCTGCTGGCGATGCTCGGCGTCCTGACGGCGCTGGGGGTGCTCGCGCTGTGCGGGGTGGATCCCGACTTCCTGCGCACCTTCGCGTTCCGGCTCGCCGAGCCCCTCTGGTTCATCGCCGTCTACGCCATCTGCACCTCGTTCGTGCCGCTGATGGCCGCACTCCATCGTCGCGCGGCGTGGGCGACGTACTTCACGCTGGCCGGTCTCGCGGTCGCGGTCGACCTGACCGATCGCTTCCTTCATGTGCCGATCGGCCCGCTCAACTGGCTGTTCGTCTGGCTGTTCGTGCAGCAGCTGGGCTTCGGCGTGCGCGATCAGTGGTACTCGCGCCGCCCGCGCTGGCTGCTGCTCCTGCTCGCCGTCGCGGCGTACGGGCTCATGGCGGTGGCGGTCTTCGTCCTGGGGTACAACCCGGACATGATCGCGAACCTCAATCCGCCGACGGTGCTGCTGCTCCTGCTCGGCCTCGCGCAGGTGTACCTCTTCACCCTGTTGCAGCCCGGGATCCGCGCGGCGATGCGCATGAGGCCGGTACTGGTCGCGATCGGCGCCCTCGGGATGTTCGGCATGGTCATCTATCTATGGCACACCGTGGCGATGGCCGTCGTCGTGGGCGTCCAGCTCGCCCTCGGGCTCCCGTTCCCGCAGCCTCTCACCGTGACGTGGTGGATCACGCGGGTGCCCTGGGTGCTCGCGATCGTCGTCGTGATCGCGGTGTTCTGCCTGATCGTGCCCCGACTCGAGCGGCTCTGGCCGAACGAGCGTGCGCGGACGATGCCGTTGTGGGCGGCGATCGCATGCACCGCGGCGCTGGTGGTGAGCGTCGGCTGGGTGCTGACGCAGGGGTATCTCGTCCTCGGCACCGGCATCGCTGTCGTGCTGCTCGCGGCCACTATCCTCTGGCTCACGCTCGGCGGTCCGGGAGGCGCCCGCGCCGGCCGGACGGCGCCGTCCGTCGCCGACCGGTCCAGGACCGGGGTCTGAGCGATGGCAGTGCCGATCTGATAAGGTGAATCGGCTCGAAACCGTGTTTTCGGGCATCCCTCATCCCTGAACCACTCTTCGGCATGCCCCGGCGTGCGCGTCGTCGAGGCGGGAGCGAGGAGATACGTCCGCGAGCCGTGATGGTCACGGCCGCGTCATGGAAGGAACGCTTCGTGGTCACGAAGTCCCAGGACCGCCGCAAGGTCCGTCTCAGCCGCGCCCTCGGTATCCCGCTCACCCCGAAGGCCGCCCGCTACCTCGAGAAGCGTCCCTACGCTCCGGGCGAGCACGGCCGCACCAAGCGCAAGGCCGACAGCGACTACGCCGTCCGTCTGCGGGAGAAGCAGCGTCTTCGGGAGCAGTACGGCATCCGTGAGAAGCAGATGCGCAACACCTTCGACGAGGCCCGTCGTCGCGATGGCCTGACCGGTGAGAACCTGGTCGAGCTGCTCGAGATGCGTCTGGACGCGCTCGTGCTCCGCGCCGGCTTCGCCCGCACGACCTCGCAGGCCCGCCAGCTCGTCGTGCACCGTCACATCCTCGTCGACGGCCAGCTGGTCGACCGCCCGTCCTTCCGCGTGAAGCCGGGTCAGCTCATCCACGTCAAGGCGAAGAGCGAGGCGCTCGAGCCGTTCCAGGTCGCAGCCGCCGGCGGTCACGCCGAGGTCCTGCCCCCGGTTCCGGGCTACCTCGAGGTCGAGCTCGACAAGCTCCAGGCCCGTCTCGTCCGTCGCCCGAAGCGCGTCGAGGTCCCGGTGACCTGCGAAGTGCAGCTCGTGGTCGAGTACTACGCCGCTCGCTGACGTTCGAACGTCCAGCGCACAGCGCAAGCCAGGAGGCGTCGGGGTGACCCGGCGCCTCCTGGCTTTTGCGCATACGATGGAATCGCCGTGCTGTGCGGCCCCAGCGGAGGTGACGACATGAAGAGCGTTCTGTGGTTCCTGGTCGGCGTGATCGGCGGATTCGTCGCGGCGCACTTCCTCAACAAGGACCCCCGCGGCCACGACATCCTGTCCGAGGTCGACGCTCGCATCAGCGAGTTCACCGGCATCCTCGGCGATGCCTTCCGTGAGCAGGAGGCCCGGCTCACCGGCGTGCAGGAGAAGTCGCAGGACTGATCCGCCCACGCCCATCCCCTCGGACCGGCACGGGCCGGCTCCGTCCCCGACGCAAGGAACTCTCGCACGCCCATGAAGACCGCGGAAATCGCGCAGCGCTACCTCGACTACTTCGAGAAGAACGACCATGTGATCGTCCCCTCGGCATCGCTGGTCAGCGATGACCCGACGCTGCTCTTCACGGTGGCGGGCATGGTCCCGTTCATCCCGTATCTCACGGGAGTGGTCCCGGCGCCGCATCCGCGGATCGCCGATGTCCAGAAATGCATCCGCACGAACGACATCGAGGAGGTCGGCCGGACGGCACGGCACGGCACCTTCTTCCAGATGCTCGGGAACTGGTCCTTCGGGGACTACTTCAAGGAAGGCGCGATCCGGTACGCCTGGGAGCTCCTGACCTCGGCGGAGAGCGACGGCGGGCTGGGCTTCGACGAGAAGGACCTCTGGGTCACGGTCTATGAGACCGATGACGAGGCCGAGTCGATCTGGCGCGACGTCATCGGGCTGAACCCCGAGCGCATCCAGCGGCTGGGCCGGGCGGACAACTACTGGAACACCGGTCAGCCCGGACCCGGCGGCCCCGACTCCGAGATCTTCTTCGACCGCGGTCCCGCGTACGGCAGGGACGGCGGCCCCGCCGTCGACGACTCGCGGTTCCTGGAGATCTGGAACCTGGTCTTCATGCAGGACTTCATCGACGACGTCCGCGGCAAGACCGAGTTCGACATCGTCGGCGAGCTCCCGCAGAAGAACATCGACACCGGGATGGGCCTGGAGCGCGTCGCGTTCCTCAAGCAGGGCGTCGAGAACATGTACGAGACGGATCAGGTCCGCCCCGTCCTCGACCGGGCCGTCGACCTCTCGGGGCTCAAGTACGGCGCCGATGCGCAGAACGACGTGCGGTTCCGGGTGATCGCCGACCACGTGCGCTCCTCGCTGATGCTGCTCTCCGACGGCATCCGGCCCTCGAACGAGGGCCGTGGATACATCCTGCGCCGGCTGATGCGCCGCACGGTCCGCTCCATGCGTCTGCTCGGCGTCGACGCGCCGACCTTCCCGGAGCTCTTCTCCGCGTCGCGCGACGCGATGAAGAGCGCCTACCCGGTGCTCGAGAAGGACTGGAACCAGCTCTCCGCCGCCGCGTTCGCCGAGGAGGAGACTTTCCTGCGGACCCTGGCACAGGGATCGACGATCCTCGACCTCGCGCTGGACGAGACGCGGAAGGGCGGCGGGTCGACGCTCAGCGGACCGGAGGCCTTCCTGCTGCACGACACGTACGGCTTCCCGATCGATCTCACCCTGGAGATCGCCGAGGAGGCAGGTCTCAGCGTCGATCGGACCGCGTTCGACTCGCTCATGCAGGAGCAGCGCTCCCGCGCGAAGGCCGATGCGAAGAGCCGCAAGCGCCAGCTCGCCGACGTGTCCGTCTACCGTGAGATGCGCGCGCTCGGGGAGACGGGCTTCCTCGGCTACGACGAGCTCGAGGCCGAGTCCACCGTGCTCGGGATCCTCATCGACGGTCAGCCCGCGGCGAGCGCCGGCGAGGGGCAGGTCGCCGAGGTGGTGCTCGCCGAGACCACGCTCTACGCGGAGTCCGGCGGTCAGGTCGCCGACAAGGGGACCATCACGGGCGCCGGCTTCGTGCTCGACGTGCTCGATGTCCAGCGTCCCGTTCCCGGGCTCATCAGCCACACGGTCGAGGTCCGTCAGGGAGTCGTGGCCGTGGACGCCGCGGCGACCACTGTCGTCGACGTCGCGAACAGGCGCGCCGCACGGCAGGCGCACTCGGCCACGCACCTCGTCCACGCCGCCCTCCGCGACACGCTCGGCCCGACCGCCACCCAGGCGGGCTCGCTCAACCGTGCCGGGTACATGCGCTTCGACTTCGCCTGGGGACAGGCGCTCTCGCCGGAGACGAGGACCGAGATCGAGGACATCGCGAACCAGGCTGTCCAGGACGGCCTGGAGGTGACGACCCGGATCATGTCGCTGGACGAGGCCAAGGCGGCCGGAGCGATGGCGCTGTTCGGCGAGAAGTACGGCGAGGTCGTGCGGATGGTGGACATCGGCGGCCCGTGGTCCCGCGAGCTCTGTGCAGGGACGCATGTGCGCACCAGCGCCGAGATCGGTCTCATCAACCTGGTGGGGGAGTCCTCGGTCGGCGCGTCCAACCGCCGGGTCGAGGCGCTCGTCGGCCAGAACGCCTTCCGCGACCTCGCCGCTGAGCGCGCGATCGTCTCGCAGCTGACCGCGTCGCTGAAGACCCCGCGCGACCAGCTGACGAGCAGGATCACCGATCTCGCCGCGCAGCTGAAGGCGGCCGAGAAGCGGATCGCGCAGTTCGAGGCGGCCGAGCGTGCCGGCCGTGCGCCCGCCATCGCGCAGTCGGCGACCACGGTCGGCTCCTTCCGGCTTGTCGCGCACGACCTCGGTGAGGTGTCTGCGGCGGATGACGTGCGCGACATCGCGCTCTCCGTGCGCGATGCGCTGGGTGCGGGCGCTGCGGTCGCGGCGATCGCCGGAGCCGTCGGCGGACGCCCGATGGTCGTGATCGCGGCGAACGAGGCGGCGCGCAGCGCCGGAGCGAAGGCCGGCGCCCTGGCGAAGATCGCCGCGGGCGTCCTCGGCGGTGGCGGCGGCGGACGGGACGACGTCGCCCAGGGCGGTGGATCGGATGTCTCGGCCCTGCCCGCAGCGTTCTCCGCGATCGAGCAGGAGCTGCGCCGAGCGTGAGCGTGTTCCGACGCGGCGTCCGACTCGGCATCGACGTGGGGCGGGCGCGCATCGGCGTGTCCCGGTGCGACCCGGACGGCCTCCTCGCGGTGCCGGTCGAGACCGTGCCGCGGAACGACGACTCGATCGCGCGGCTCACACAGCTCGCGACCGAGTACGAGCCGATCGAGATCGTCGTCGGCCTCCCGATCAACATGCGCGGTGAGGACACCGAGTCCACGACGGATGCGCGCGCCTTCGCGGAGACGCTGGCGGAGGCGACCTCGCGGCCGGTCCGTCTGGTCGACGAGCGTCTGAGCACGGTGAGCGCGCATCAGGCGCTGCGGGCCTCCGGTCGCACTCAGCGGGGTTCTCGTGGCATTGTGGATCAGGTCGCCGCGGTCGTGCTGCTGCAGCACGCGGTCGACACCGAGAAGAGCACCGGCACCCCGACCGGCACCCTGGTTACTCTCGACGAGGAGACTCCCCGATAATGCCCGATCGCCCCGAACCGTCACCCGAGTCCGGAGCAGACGCCCTGTCCGACCTCTTCAGCGATCTCCCTGACCCGAAACGGCAGATCCCTCAGCAGGAGCCGGACGTGCCGGCGCCGGGCTCCCGGCGCGCCGCCCGCGCCGCCGCTCGGGACGGTCAGGCTCCGGAGACGGCGTCGGCGCCGAGCGTGTCGGGAGCGGGGTCGGACGCGGACCCGACTCCGTCGCCCGTCGCGGGTGTTCTCCCAGCTGTCGGTTCTGTCGGTGCTGTTGGTGCTGTCGGCGCCGTTGCAGGCGGTCCCGGTCAGGTTCCCTCGGAACCCGGCACGACCGACGCCGCGCCAGATCCGCGGCGCACGCCGTCGCCGGATGCGCAGGAGCCGCTTCCCGCCGCCGGATCGTCGCCGGTCGTGAGCCCGCGCGAGGAGCCGGCGGAGCACGCGAGCCTGGAGGATCTGTTCCGACCGGAACCGGAGCCGGAGCACGGCACCCCTCGTCGGAAGCGGCGCACGGGCTGTCTCGTGGCCCTCATCATCGTCCTCGCCCTCCTCGGCGGGATCGCCGCCGGTGGGATCTGGGTCTGGAACTCCTATGGCGAGAAGATCAGCGAGGCGTTCGGCTGGGGCCCGCCCAAGGACTACGAGGACGGGCAGGCCACGGGTGAGGCGCTGCTGACGATCAGCGAGGGCGACGTCGGCACGGACGTCTCGACGAAGCTGTACGACGCGGGCGTCACGAAGACCGACCGGGTGTTCTACGACATGCTGGTCGCCGACGACGTCGCGATCACCTTCTACCCCGGGGTCTACCACCTTCAGCAGAAGATGACGGCCTCGGCCGCGCTGAAGGCGCTGCAGGATCCGGCGAACAAGATGGCCAACTCGGTGCTGCTCCGGGAGGGGCTGACCGTGCCGAAGACGCTGAGCACGATCGCGGAGAGCCTGGGCATGCCGCTCGCCGACCTCCAGGCCGCGGCCGCCGACCCGAGCGCCTACGGCGTCGCGGGGGCCTCTCTGGAGGGGTGGCTCTTCCCCGCGCTGTACGAGTTCGCCCCGGAGGACACGCCGACCGACATCATCGCGAAGCTCGTGGAGCGGACACGGCAGTCGCTGGCGAACGCCGGCGTCCCGGCCGCGGATGAGCAGCGGGTGCTCACGATCGCGTCGATCATCCAGCGCGAGGCGAGAGCCGAGGGCGACTTCTTCAAGGTCTCGCGCGTGATCGCCAACCGACTGGCGCAGAACATGAAGCTGCAGATGGACTCCACCGCGCAGTACGGCTACGGCGAGCTGCACAAGGGCTCGGCCAGCACGTCGGATGAGGCACAGGGCGACGACAACCCGTGGAACACCTATGTGCACGAGGGGCTCCCCTCGACGCCGATCGCGAATCCCGGCGATGCCGCGATCGACGCGGCGATGCACCCCGCCGACGGGCCGTGGCTCTACTTCGTCACCGTCAACCTCGACACCGGCGAGACCAAGTTCAGCACGACGTACGAGGAGCACCTCGGCTACGTCGAGCAGATGCGGCAGTGGTGCACGGCGAATCCCGACTCGGGATGCTGACCGGATCCGCCCCGCACGGCCGGCTGCGGCTCGCCGTGTGGGGCGATCCGATCGGCCACAGCCGGTCGCCGGCCCTGCACGCCGCGGCATACCGCGCGCTGGGGCTGGACTGGGACTACGGGCGGCGTCAGGTGGGCGCGTCGGCGTTCCGGGCCGCGGTGGACGCGCTGGGGCCGGACTGGCACGGGCTCTCCCTCACGATGCCCCTCAAGGAGGAGGCCTTCGCCTGGGCGCGCGTGCGCGACCGGCACGCCGAGCTCACCGGCACCGCGAACACGCTCGTCCTGGACGGCGACCGGCGAGGCCACGCCTGGAACACGGACATCGGGGGACTGGTCCTCGCGCTGCGGGAGAGCGGTCTGGGGGGTGCGCGATCCGTGCGGATCCTCGGAGCCGGGGCGACCGCGGCGTCGGCGATCGTCGCCGCCGCGGATCTCGGCGCCGAGCGGATCGAGGTGGTCTCCCGGCGGGCCGAGGCTGTCGAACCCCTCCGCCGGATCGCCGAGGCGGCGGGGGCACGGCTGGAGGACCGCCGGTTCGACGGCCGGTTCGAGCCCGTGGCGCTCACGATCTCTACGCTGCCCGGCGGGGCAGAGCCGCCCGAGGCGACCGTGGAGAGCCTCGCGGTCGCCGGCGGCGCCCTGTTCGACGTCGCCTACTCGCCATGGCCGTCCGCCCTCGCTCGCGGGTGGAGCGATGAGCCGGCGCTCCCCGGCCTCGGGATGCTGCTGCATCAGGCCGTGCTGCAGGTCCGGATCTTCGTCGGCGGGGATGTGACGCTGCCGCTCCCCGAGGAGGGCGCGGTCGTGGCCGAGATGCGCCGCGCGCTCATGGGAGACTAGAGCAATGCTCCGCGTTCTCACCGCCGGCGAATCGCACGGCCCCGAACTCATCGCCGTCATGGAGGGGCTGCCCGCGGGCGTCCCGATCTCCTCCGAGGCGATCAAGGCCGATCTGGCGCGCCGCAAGCTCGGCTATGGTCGCGGATCGCGGATGAAGTTCGAGGAGGACGCCCTGAGCATCTCCGGCGGCGTCCGCCACGGGAGCTCGCTCGGAAGCCCGATCGCCCTCAGGATCGGCAACACCGAATGGCCGAAGTGGGTGGAGGTCATGAGCCCGGAGCCCGTGGAGGTCACGGAGCGGTCGCGGGGCCGCAGCGCGCCGCTCACGCGTCCGCGTCCGGGGCACGCCGACCTCGTGGGCATGCAGAAGTACGGCTTCGACGAGGCCCGCCCGATCCTGGAGCGCGCGAGCGCCCGCGAGACCGCGGCGCGCGTGGCCCTCGGCGCCGTCGCACGGGCCTTCCTCGGCGAGCTCGGCATCCGCCTGGTCAGCCACACCCTCTCGATCGGCCCGGTGCAGGTGCCGGACGGATCCGTCCTGCCAGGACCGGACGACGTCGCGGCCCTGGACGCCGACCCGCTGCGCTGCTTCGACGCGGGGACCTCGGAGCGGATGGTCGCGGAGGTCGACGCCGCACGCAAGGACGGCGACACGCTCGGCGGGATCGTCGAGGTCCTCGCCTACGGCCTGCCGCCCGGGCTCGGATCCCACGTGCACTGGGACCGCCGCCTCGACGCGCGGCTGGCGCAGGCGCTCATGAGCATCCAGGCGATCAAGGGCGTCGAGGTCGGCGACGGCTTCGAGACGACCCGTCGTCGCGGGTCCGCCGCGCACGACGAGCTGTTCCTCGCGGAGGACGGCATCACCCGCGGATCGGACCGCGCCGGCGGCATCGAGGGCGGGATGTCCACCGGGACCGTCCTGCGGGTCCGTGCGGGGATGAAGCCGATCGCGACCGTCCCGCACTCGCTCCGCACCGTGGACATCGCGGCCGGGGAGGCAGCGACCGCCCACCATCAGCGGTCGGACGTGTGTGCGGTCCCCGCCGCGGGCGTCGTCGCCGAGGCGATGGTCGCCGTCGAGCTCGCGGGCGCCGTGCTGGAGAAGTTCGGCGGTGACAGCGTCGCCGAGACGCGCCGCAACCTCGAGGGGTACCTCGCGTCGATCCCCGAGGAGCTGCGCACGGCTCCGGCCTCGGAGGCGGCGCTCATCGAGCACGATGAGCGAGCCTGATCGGGTCCTCGTCCTCATCGGCCCGATGGGGGCGGGGAAGACGAGCGTCGGTCGACGGGTCGCCCGGCTGCTGGAGCTCCCCTTCGTAGACACCGACAAGGCGATCGTGCGCGATCACGGCCCGATCCCGGAGATCTTCGCGGAGCACGGTGAGGAGCGCTTCCGGGAGTGGGAGCGCGCGGCCGTCTCCGACGCGGTCGCTCTCGGCGGCGTGATCTCCGTCGGGGGAGGGGCGGTGGTCTCCGCGGCGACCAGGGAGCTGCTGCGGGGCGTTCCCGTCGTGCTGCTCACCGTCAGCCCCGAGGCCGTCGGGCCGCGGATCACCGGCTCCGCCCGTCCCCTCCTCGCCGGCGGCGAGGATCCGGTGGACCGCTGGAAACGGATCATGGAAGAGCGCCGTGACTGGTACGAGGAGGTCGCCGACGCGACCTTCGACACGTCGCGCACGCCGATGAGCCGCGTCGCCTCGCGCATCGCGGCATGGACGAGAGGACGAGCATGAGCGAGCAGAGCACGACGATCCCGGTGAGCGGCAGGGACGCGTACGACATCACGATCGGTCGCGGGATCCTCGACTCCGTGTCCGCGGCGCTCGCGCCCTCGGTCCGGAAGATCCTCGTGGTGCACCCGCCCACGCTCGCCGAGCGGGCGGCGGACCTCCGGGAGCGCCTGCTCGCGGACGTGGGGAACGGGCCCCGCGAGGTGCTCCTCGCCGAGATCCCCGATGCCGAGCAGGGCAAGCGCGTCGAGGTCGCCGCCTTCTGCTGGCAGGTGATGGGGCAGGCTGACTTCACCCGGACGGATGCCGTCGTGGGATACGGCGGCGGGGCGGTGACGGACCTCGCCGGTTTCGTCGCGGCGACATGGCTGCGCGGCATCCAGGTCGTGCAGGTCCCCACGACCGTTCTCGGCCTCGTCGATGCGGCGGTCGGGGGGAAGACCGGGATCAACACGGCCGAGGGAAAGAACCTGGTCGGGGCGTTCTGGGCTCCCCGTGCGGTGATCGGCGACCTGCGCGAGCTCGGCAGCCTCAGCCAGAACGAGGCCACGGCCGGGTTCGCCGAGGTCGTGAAGGCCGGGTTCATCTGGGCGCCGGAGATCCTCGACATCATCGAGGCGGACCCCGCCCGTGTCGTGGACCCGGAGACGCCCGAGTTCCGTCGCGCCGTGGAGCTCGCGATCGGGATGAAGGCGGCGGTGGTCTCGGAGGACTTCCGCGAGGCCGGACAGCGCGAGATCCTCAACTACGGCCACACGCTGGGGCATGCGATCGAGCACGCGGAGCGCTATCGCTGGCGGCACGGTGCGGCGATCTCGGTGGGGATGCTCTACGCCGCCGAGCTCTCACGGCTCGCCGGACGGCTGTCGGACGAGGTGGCGAACCGGCACCGGTCGATCCTCGAGCTCCTGGGGCTCCCCAGGTCCTACCGGGCCGGCGCCTGGCCGCAGCTGCTCGCGACGATGCAGCGCGACAAGAAGAGCAGGGGCAGCATGCTCCGGTTCATCGTCCTCGACGACATCGCGAAGCCGACGGTCCTCCAGGCGCCGGATGAGTCGCTGCTCTTCGCCGCCTACCAGGAGATCGGCGACTGATCGGGGCCCGGCGGCTGGTAGCGTGCCGAGCGTGACCGAACGCCTGCTCCTGCTCCTGAACGGCCCGAACCTCAACCTGCTCGGCACGAGGGAGCCGGAGGTGTACGGCACGGCGACGCTCGCCGACGTCGAGCGCATCGCCCGGGAGGCGGCGTCTGCGGTGGGGTACGACCTCCGCGCGATGCAGAGCAACCATGAAGGGGCGCTCATCGACGCGATCCACGCCGCGCGGGAGGACTGCGCGGGGATCATCGTCAATCCGGGCGGCCTCACCCACACCTCCGTGGCGCTGCGGGACGCGCTGACCGGCATAGCCCTGCCCTTCGCCGAGGTGCACATCTCGGACATCGAGGCCAGGGAGGAGTTCCGGCGGTTCTCCTACCTCGCCGACGTCGCGGCGGTCCGGGTCGCGGGTCAGGGTGTGGCAGGCTACGCCGAGGCCGTGCGCCGGCTCACGGCCCTCATCCCGTAGACTCGACTGTCGCCGCCTCGACGCATCAGCGTCCCGCCGTCGGCATCGAGCATCTCGACCACACACGAACGGAACCTCCCGCGCATGGCATCGACCGCAGACATCAAGAACGGCGTCGTCCTCAGCATCGACGGACAGCTCTGGAGCGTCGTGGAGTTCCAGCACGTCAAGCCAGGCAAGGGCGGCGCGTTCGTCCGCACGAAGCTGAAGAACGTCGTGAGCGGAAAGGTCGTCGACCGTACGTACAACGCCGGGGCGAAGATCGACATCGAGAACGTCGACCGTCGCGACTTCACGTACCTCTACACGGACGGCGACAGCTTCGTCTTCATGGACGCCGAGGACTACGACCAGATCAACGTGGGCGCCGTCACCGTGGGGGACGCTGCCCACTTCCTCCTGGAGAACCAGCAGGTGACGATCGCGCTCAACAACGGGAACCCCCTCTACGTCGAGATGCCCGCATCCGTCGTGCTCGAGGTGACCTACACGGAGCCGGGTCTCCAGGGCGACCGCTCCTCGGCCGGCACCAAGCCCGCCACCCTCGAGACCGGGTACGAGATCCAGGTGCCGCTGTTCCTCGAGACCGGCACCAGGGTCAAGGTGGACACCCGCACGGGCGACTACCTCGGCCGCGTCAACGACTGATCGCCCCAGGCGACCAGATGAGCGCTCGGACCAAGGCGCGCAAACGCGCCCTCGACATCCTGTTCTCCGCCGACGTGCGCGGAGACGACCTCGCCGTGACCCTCGCCGCCGAGGCGAAGCGCGCGGCGGCGGAGCCGGCCCGCGAGGCCTCCTGGCTCTACGCCCGCGAGATCGTGGACGGCATCATCGACCACCGCGATGAGATCGACGAGCACATCACGACGCACAGCCGGGACTGGAAGCTCGAGCGCATGCCCGCCGTCGACCGCGCGCTGCTGCGGATCGGCGTCTGGGAGATCGTGCACAACGACGAGGTACCAACGGCCGTCGCGATCGACGAGGCGGTCGAGCTCGCCAAGGAGTTCTCCACCGACGACTCGGGCGCATTCGTGCACGGGGTGCTGGCGCGGGTGTCGCGGGCGGTCTGAGCGCCGAGGTGCCCGACGCATCGGTCCCCTCCTGGCGCTCGCTCCTCCCGGAACGCGTCTCCGAGCGGACGCCGCTCGCGCTCGGGATCGAGCTGCGCCGGAGGGATGCCGCGAACGAGCGGCACTGGTCGGCGCGCCCGCTGCGCACGGCGAGCGCACGCGATCTGGTCCGCGATCCCGGGGAGCTGTTCCTCGGCGTCCGTCCGCTGCGTCCGGGCTCGGTCGAGGGGACCTGGATCCAGGGCGATGCCACCTGGGACGGCGTGCGTCGTCGCGGATCCCGTTTCGCCGTGCCCCAGTCGCGGTGGTTCGCCGATCTGCTGAGCATCGCACGGGAGTCGCTCCTGTCGGGGACCGCGGGGGACTGGCTCCTGCTCGATCCGGTGGAGTCTCCGCTGCTCTGGCCGCATCTTCGCCGAGCAGGAGAGCTCGGGATCCCGTTCGTGGCGACCGAGAAGAGCACGACGCTGATCTGGGCGGCGCAGACGCGGGTCGGGATCGTCGCCGAGACGTCGCCGGACGGTGACGGGATCCTGCTCACGGCCGAGGCCGAGACCGACGGGACGCGCTTCTCCGGGGCAGCGGTGCGCCCGATCGGCGCGACCGGCTTCCACGCGCATCGCGTGGTCGGGACGGCGATCGAGCTGACGGTCGCCGAGCGTGCGCTCGATGCGCCGCTGCGCGCGCTGATGGGCGCCGGAGGACGTGCCGCGGTCCGGGAGACGGACCGCGCCGCCTTCGTCCGGGAGGCGCTGCCCCACCTCCGACGGCGCGGGGAGCTGCGGGTCGCGGGGACGCTCGTCCTCCCGGAGCCGTCCCCTCCGCGCCCTGTGCTCTCCGTCGTCCACCGGAGCGGGGACATCGTGGACTTCCGCATCGAATGGGAGTACGAGGGCCTCGGACGGTTCCCCTTCGACGACGGCGAGGACGGCGAGGACAGCGGGGAGGATGGTGAGGCGGCGAGGGAGCCGGCCGTCGAGCGGGAACGGGCGGAGGACCTCCGCGCCGCGTGGCGGCGGGCGACCGAGGCGCCCTTCGCGTCGTCGGGCACCGTGAAGGACGGGGATGCGGCCGAGTTCGTCACGCACGTCGCCCCGGCGCTGGAGGAGGAGGGCGTCCTCGTCGTCGTGACCGGGACGCCCCGTCGCTATCACGAGCTCACCGGGGAGCCGGAGATCACGATCAGCACTGTCGAGACGACGGACGCGGACTGGTTCGACCTCGGCGTGATCGTCCGCATCGCCGGCCGGAACATCCCCTTCGAGCCGCTGTTCCGCGCGCTCAGCCTGCGCCGTACGAAGCTGCTGCTGGTGGACGGCACCTGGTTCGCGCTGCGGCACCCGGCGCTGGACCGGCTGCGGGAGCTGATCGACGAGGCGGTGGCGCTCGGCGAATGGGAGACGGGTCCGCGCATCCACCGCACCCACGTCTCGCTCTGGGCCGATTTCGAGGACCTGGCCGACGAGGCGCGGCCCGCGACGGAGTGGCGCGAGCGCGTCCTCGGCCTCGACGCCGCGGATGGTGTGCCATCCGTCGAGGTCCCCCGGATGATCCAGGCGGAGCTGCGTCCCTACCAGCGGCAGGGACTGGACTGGCTGGCGCTGCTGTGGCGGCACCGGCTCGGCGGGCTCCTCGCCGACGACATGGGGCTCGGCAAGACGCTGCAGTTCCTGGCGCTGATCGCGCGCATCCGCGCGACGGAGCCCGGCGACCCCTGTCTCGTCGTCGCGCCGACGTCCGTGCTCGGCGCCTGGGCGCAGGAGGCGGCCCGCTTCGCCCCCGGTCTCCGCATCGCGGTCATCGGGCGGACCCGTGCGAGCTCCGCGCTGCCGCTGGCCGACGAGATCGGCGACGCCGACCTCGTGCTGACGTCGTACACGATCCTCCGTCTCGACGCCGACGTCTTCGCGGAGCGGCGCTGGTCCGCCGTGATCCTCGACGAGGCGCAGAACGTGAAGAACCCTGCGACGAGGCAGCACCAGGCCGTCGTGCGGCTCACCGCCGACGCGGTCTACGCCGCGTCGGGGACCCCGATCGAGAACGGCCTCGCCGACCTCTGGGCGATCCTCTCGCTCACCGCGCCCGGCCTCTTCGCCTCCTCCCGGCGATTCCGGGAGGAGTACATCCAGCCGATCGAGGACGGCAAGGTGCCCGAGAACGCCGAGGGCGCGCCGTACCGGCAGGCGAGGATCGAGCGACTGCGCCGCCGGATCCGTCCCTTCGTGCTCCGGCGGACCAAGGAGCTCGTCGCCCCCGAGCTCCCCGAGCGGCAGGAGCAGGTGCTGCGGATCGAGCTGAGCGCCCGGCACCGTGCGGTCTACGACGCGGTGCTGCAGCGGGAGCGGCAGAAGGTTCTCGGGCTGCTCCCCGATCTGGAGCGGACCCGGTTCATCGTCTTCCGCTCCCTCACCCTGTTGCGCATGCTCAGCCTCGCACCGGGGCTGATCGACGCCGAGGACGAGCGGATCGGCTCCCGGAAGCTGGACGCGCTCGTCGAGCACATCCTCGAGCTGCGCGCCGAGGGACATCGCGCTCTCGTCTTCAGCCAGTTCACGTCGTTCCTCCGCCTCGCGGAGCAGCGCCTGCGCGCGGCGGGCGTGCGCACCGCGTACCTGGACGGCTCGACGCGCGATCGCGCGGCGGTGGTCGACGGCTTCCGGTCCGGGGAAGCCACCGCCTTCCTCCTGAGCCTCAAGGCCGGAGGCGTCGGCCTCACCCTCACGGAGGCCGACTACGTCTTCCTCCTCGACCCGTGGTGGAACCCCGCGGCGGAGGCGCAGGCCGCCGACCGGGCGCACCGGATCGGCCAGCGCAACCGGGTCTTCGTCTACCGGATGATCGCGGCGGGGACCATCGAGGAGAAGGTGCTGGATCTGCAGCGACGGAAGGCCCGGCTCACCGCGGCGGTGATGGACGACGACGACCTCTTCGCCCAGGCTCTCACCGCCGACGACATCCGGGACCTGCTCGGCGGATGAGCGTTATCCACGGCGCCCCTCCGGGTTCGCCGGGGGAGCCACCGGTAGGATCGATGCCGTCCACACCAGGAGGAAATGCACATGCGGATCACGGGACTCGGCCACGCCGGGATGTTCATCGAGACGAAGGGCGGGTCGATCCTCTGCGATCCGGTGCTCGGCCCCTCGTTCTACGGCTCCTGGTTCCCGTTCCCCGACAACCGCGGTCTGGACTGGGAACGGTTCGGCAAGGCGGACTTCCTCTACATCTCGCACCGTCACCGCGATCACTTCGACCCGCGCCTGCTGGAGCGCTACGTGCCGAAGGGCATCGAGGTGCTGCTCCCGGAGTACGTCACCGACGACCTCGAGCGGGACATTCGCGCTCTCGGCTACGACAACATCACCTACGCGCCGGCCGGCCGGGTCATCGAGCGCGGTGAGCTGAAGATCATGATCACCCCGCTCCGCGCCCCGAGCGACGGCCCGGTCGGCGACTCATCGCTGAGCGTCGACGACGGCACGGCATCGGTGCTCAACCAGAACGACTCGCACCCCCTGGACCTGGAGACGCTGCTGACGTTCGGCAAGCCCGACGCGTACTTCACGCAGGTCTCCGGCGCGATCTGGTGGCCGATGGTCTACGACCTGCCGCAGGACGCCAAGCAGAACTTCGCCCGCCTCAAGCGGGAGGCGCAGCACAAGCGCGCGATGTACTACATCGAGAAGGTCGACGCGCCGCACGTCTTCCCGATGGCGGGCCCTCCGATGTTCCTCCGCGACGAGCTCTTCCGCTTCAACGGCCACGGCAAGGAGGACGACGCGATCTTCACCGATCAGAAGCAGTTCCTCGCGCGTCTGAAGGAGGAGGCGCCGGCCTACGACGGCCGGCTGTTCATCCCCGGGACGGTCGTCGAGGTGGACGGCGGCGCGATGGAGGTCTCGCAGACGCTCTACACGGAGGCGGAGATCTCCCACATCTTCGACGAGAAGTGGGAGTACCTGGAGGAGCAGCGCGCGAGCAGGCAGCAGGAGCTCCGCGACGAGGAGGCCTCCCGCGCCCCCGTGCTGCCCCCGGCCGAGATGCTGGCGGAGCTCAAGGCCTGGTGGGAGCCGCTGCTGAAGAAGTCGCGGACCATCCGGCTCGGCGTCGGCGGGTGCGTGCGGTTCCGCATCGGCGAGCTCGACATGGTCGTCGACTTCCCGCGGGCCAAGGTGCGCGAGTACGCGGGGGAGGAGTGCATCTACTGGTACACGATCCCCGCCGACCTGGTCTCGACGAACATCCGCGACCACGAGATCGACTGGTCCAACTCGATCTTCCTGTCCATGCAGTTCAGCGTGGGGCGCAGCGGCAAGTTCAACGAGTTCCTCACCACCTTCCTCAAGTGCCTCTCCACCGACCGGATCGAGTACGTCGAGAACTGGTACTCGGAGCAGACGGACCAGACGGAGGACGCGGAGATCGGCGACTGGGTCGTCCAGCGGCGCTGCCCGCACCTGCGCGCCGACCTCACTCGGACGGGGAAGGTCGACGAGGACGGCGTGCTCACGTGCAGCATGCACGACTGGAAGTGGGACCTGAAGACCGGACGCTGCCTCTCGACGAGCGGTCATCCGATCCGATCGGCCAAAGCGGACGACGTGGCGGAGGACGCGCTGCAGTCGGCGGTCTGAGAGCCGTCCGGTCGCTAGACTGGACCCATCAGCAACCTTTAATCCCGTCCTGTGAGGCGGAGAAGGGAGCGGCGGATGAGCGCACGCACCGTGCTGCAGGAAGCCGACATCACGCGGGCACTGACCCGTATCGCCCATGAGATCCTCGAGTCGAATCGCGGAGCCGAGAATCTGGTGCTCCTCGGGATCCCGACCCGCGGCGTCACCCTCGCCGAGCGCCTGGGGCACGTGATCAGCGGGATCGCCCAGGTCGCCGTGCCGGTCGGCGCCCTCGACGTCACGCTCTTCCGGGACGATCTCGCGAAGAACCCGACGCGGGCGCCGCAGCCCACGCACATCCCGCCGGGCGGGATCGACGGCAGGACGGTCGTCCTCGTGGACGACGTGCTCTTCTCCGGACGCAGCATCCGCGCGGCCCTCGACGCGCTGCAGGCCATCGGCCGTCCGGGCGTCGTCCGCCTCGCGATCCTCGTGGACCGCGGACACCGCGAGCTGCCGATCCGGCCGGACTTCGTCGGCAAGAACATTCCGTCCTCGCGCCTGGAGCGGGTGAACGTGCGCCTCTGGGAGAACGACGACGAGGAGTTCGTGAGCATCGAGGAGGCGCGATGAGACACCTCCTCGACACCCGTGGCCTCTCCAGAGAGCTCGCCCTGCGGATCCTGGACGTCGCGGAGGACATGGCCGACACCCAGTCCCGCGAGGTCAAGAAGCTTCCCACCCTTCGCGGGAAGACGGTCGTCAACCTCTTCTTCGAGGACTCCACGCGGACGCGGATCTCCTTCGAGGCGGCGGCCAAGCGCCTCTCCGCCGACGTGATCAACTTCGCCGCCAAGGGCTCGAGCGTCTCGAAGGGCGAGAGCCTGAAGGACACGGCGCAGACGTTGGAGGCGATGGGCGCCGACGCGGTCGTCGTCCGGCATCCGGCATCCGGCGCGCCGCGCACGCTCGCGACGAGCGGATGGATCTCCGCCGGCGTCGTCAACGCCGGGGACGGCACCCACGAGCATCCGACCCAGGCGCTCCTGGACGCCTTCACGATCCGCAAGCGCCGCTTCGGCGCCGACAGCAGGGGCCGGGATCTCTCCGGCGTCCGCGTCGTGATCGTCGGGGACGTCCTGCACTCGCGCGTCGCCCGGTCGAACGTGTGGCTGCTGGACACGCTCGGCGCCGAGGTCACGCTGGTGACCCCGCCGACGCTCATCCCGCAGGACGTGACGGCCTGGCCGGTCCGGGTGCTCTACGACCTCGACGCCGCCCTCGCCGAGTCGCCGGACGCGGTGATGATGCTCCGGATCCAGCTGGAGCGGATGCATGCCGCGTTTTTCCCGAGTGAGCGGGAGTATTCCCGCCGCTGGGGACTCGACTCGCGACGGGTGGCGATGCTCGCGGACGATAGCATTGTGATGCACCCCGGCCCCATGAACCGGGGGCTGGAGATCTCCGCCGCCGCCGCCGATTCCCCCCGCTCGACCGTGCTCGAACAGGTCGCGAACGGGGTGTCGGTGCGGATGGCGGTGCTGTACCTGCTGCTGACGGGAGAACCGATGGACGAGGAGATGGGGGAGAAGCGATGAGTGAGACCCTCATCTTCCGTGGAACGCGGCTGCTGGGCGCCGAGAGCGCCGACATCCTGGTGCGCGACGGGCTGATCGCCGATGTCGGCACGGGGCTGAGCGCTGCGGGCGCCCGTGTCATCGACGCGGCGGGGCTCGTCGCCCTGCCGGGGCTGGTCGATCTGCACACCCACCTCAGGGAGCCGGGGTACGAGGCGTCCGAGACCGTGCTCACCGGCACCCGTGCGGCCGCGGCCGGCGGGTTCACTGCGGTGTTCGCCATGCCGAACACGTCGCCGGTCGCGGACTCCGCCGGCGTCGTGGAGCAGGAGCTCGCGCTCGGTGAGGCCGCCGGCTACGCCACGGTGCAGCCGATCGGCGCCGTCACCGTCGGGCAGAAGGGCGAGCGCCTCGCGGAGCTGGGCGCGATGGCGACCTCCCGCGCACGGGTGCGCGTCTTCAGCGACGACGGATTCTGCGTCTGGGATCCGCTCATCATGCGCCGGGCGCTCGAGTACGTGAAGTCCTTCGACGGGGTGATCGCCCAGCACGCCCAGGACCCGCGTCTCACCGAGGGCGCGCAGATGAACGAGGGCGCGGTGTCGGCCGAGCTCGGACTCGTCGGATGGCCGGCGGTCGCGGAGGAGTCGATCATCGCCCGCGACGTGCTGCTCGCCGAGCACGTCGGCTCCCGGCTGCACGTCTGCCACCTCTCTACCGCGGGCTCGGTCGATCTCATCCGCTGGGCCAAGAAGCGCGGGATCGCCGTGACCGCGGAGGTCACCCCGCACCACCTGCTGCTGACGGACGAGCTCGCCCGCGGCTACGACGCGCGGTTCAAGGTGAACCCGCCGCTTCGTCGCGAGGAGGATGTGCTGGCCGTCCGCGAGGGACTCGCCGACGGCACGATCGACATCGTCGCGACCGACCACGCCCCGCACCCGAGCGAGAGCAAGGCGTGCGAATGGCCGGCGGCCGCGAACGGCATGGTGGGGCTGGAGAGCGCACTGCGCGTGGTCCACGAGGCGATGGTGGAGACGGGGCTGCTCGGCTGGGCGGACGTCGCTCGCGTCCTCAGCACGACCCCGGCCAGGATCGGTTCGCTCGCGGGCCACGGCACCCCGATCGCCGCCGGGCAGCCGGCCGAGCTCACCCTCTACGACGCCGACGCCCGTGGCACCTTCGGCGAGGGGGACCTTCGTGGCCAGGGCACGAACTCGCCCTACCTCGGGCGCCCGCTCCCCGGACAGGTCCGCTGGACGGTGCACCGCGGCTATGCCACGCTCGCCGACGGCGAGATCGTCGAGGAGCCGAACGCATGACGCGAGAGCTCGCCGTCACCATCATGGCGGCCGTCGCCGTCCTCGTCCTGCTCGCGATGCTCCTCGCCTGGCGCGCGCGGCTGCGCCGGGACTCGGCACTGACCGCACCGCTGGGCGTCCCCGAGCACGCGGAGATCGCCTCGCGGCACGAGGTCCTCTACGTCGCCACCACGCGCCACGACCAGTCGCTCGAACGGCTCGCCGTGCGTCCCCTGGTCTACCGGGCCAGGGGAGAGGCGGCGATCACCGACCGCGGCCTCGCGCTCAGCCTCGACGGCTCCCCGACGGTCTTCCTCTCCTCCGACCGCCTCATGACGGTCGACCGCGCCACGGTCACCATCGACCGCGTCGTGGAGCCCGGAGGGCTCGTGCGCGTCGCCTGGCGCCTCGACGACGGGACGATCGTCGACAGCTATCTCCGATTCACCGGCGACCCCACCGCCGCGATCACCGAACTCCAGCGCCTGTGCGCTGCACCCGAGACGGGAGAAACCGCATGACCTCTCCGAAGACGCCGACCCCCGAGCCCGCCGTGCTCGTCCTCGAGGACGGCACCCGCCATGTCGGCCGCGCCTACGGGGCGCTCGGCACCACGCTCGGCGAGGTCGTCTTCGCCACCGCGATGTCCGGCTACCAGGAGACGATCACGGACCCGTCCTACGCGGGCCAGATCGTGCTGCAGACCGCTCCGCACATCGGTAACACTGGCATGAACGACGAGGATCCCGAGTCCCGCCGCGTCTGGGTCGCCGGCTACGTGGTGCGCGACCCCTCCCGTGTCGTGTCGAACTGGCGTGCGACGAGCTCGCTCGACGACGTCCTGGACCGCGACGGCATCGTCGGCATCAGTGGCATCGACACCAGGGCCGTCACGCGGCGCATCCGCTCGGCCGGCTCCATGCGCGGGGGGATCTTCTCCGGGCCCGACGCCGCGCTCGACGCCGACGAGCAGCTGCGCCGGGTCACGGCCGCGCCCGAGATGGCGGGGCAGAACCTGTCCGCCCAGGTCTCGGTCGCGGACGCCGAGCTGACGCCGGCCACCGCGGAGCGGATCGGGAACCTCGCGGTCCTGGACCTCGGGGTGAAGCGCTCGACGCTCGACAACCTCGCCGCCCGCGGGTTCGACGTGCACGTGCTGCCGCAGAACGCGACGATCGAGGACATCCGCGCCCTCGACCCCGTCGCCGTCTTCTACTCGAACGGCCCGGGCGACCCCGCGGCGTCCGACGGCCATGTCGCGCTGCTGCGCGCCGTGCTGGACGAGCGGCTGCCGTTCTTCGGGATCTGCTTCGGCAACCAGCTCCTCGGCCGCGCGCTCGGCCTCGGCACCTACAAGCTGCCGTTCGGGCACCGCGGGATCAACCAGCCCGTGCTCGACAAGGCAACGGGGCGGGTGGAGATCACCGCGCACAACCACGGCTTCGCCGTCGAGGCGCCGCTGGAGGGCGACTTCGAGAGCCCGAACGGCTACGGACGGGTCGAGGTGAGCCACATCGGGCTCAACGACAACGTCGTGGAGGGACTGCGCGCCCTCGACATCCCCGCGTTCTCGGTGCAGTACCACCCGGAGGCCGCTGCCGGCCCGCACGACGCGAACTACCTCTTCGACCGTTTCCGCGACCTCGTCGTCGCGTCCGTCGCCGCGAGCGGCGCATCCAGCACCGTGGAGAACAATGCCTAAGCGCTCTGACATCAGCTCCGTCCTCGTCATCGGCTCGGGCCCGATCGTCATCGGCCAGGCGTGCGAGTTCGACTACTCGGGAACGCAGGCGTGCCGCGTGCTGCAGGAGGAGGGCGTGCGCGTCATCCTCGTCAACTCCAACCCGGCCACGATCATGACCGATCCCGATTTCGCCGACGCGACCTACATCGAGCCGATCACGCCCGAGGTCATCGAGACGATCATCGCCAAGGAGCGCCCGGACGCGATCCTGCCGACCCTCGGCGGCCAGACCGCCCTGAACGCGGCGATGGCCTTGCACGAGCGCGGCATCCTGGAGAAGTACGACGTCGAGCTGATCGGCGCGAAGGTCGACGCCATCCGCAAGGGCGAGGACCGGCAGATCTTCAAGGAGCTCGTCATCGCCGCGGGAGCGGAGGTCGCGGCCTCCCGGATCGCGCACACGATGGACGAGGCCATCGCCGGCGCCGAGGAGCTCGGGTACCCGGTCGTGGTGCGCCCCAGCTTCACGATGGGCGGCCTCGGCTCGGGCTTCGCCTTCGACGAGGCGGACCTCCGCCGGATCGCCGGTGCCGGCCTGCACGACTCTCCCACGAACGAGGTCCTCCTGGAGGAGTCCATCCTGGGATGGAAGGAGTACGAGCTCGAGCTCATGCGCGACACGGCCGACAACACGGTCGTCGTCTGCTCGATCGAGAACGTTGACCCGGTGGGAGTCCACACCGGCGACTCCATCACCGTGGCTCCCGCCCTGACGCTGACCGATCGCGAGTACCAGAACCTCCGCGACATCGGCATCGACATCATCCGGGCGGTCGGGGTGGACACCGGCGGCTGCAACATCCAGTTCGCGGTGAACCCGGAGAACGGCCGCGTGATCGTCATCGAGATGAACCCCCGCGTGTCGCGGTCATCGGCGCTGGCGTCCAAGGCGACCGGCTTCCCGATCGCCAAGCTCGCCGCGAAGCTGGCACTCGGCTACCGCCTCGATGAGATCCCCAACGACATCACCGGGGTGACCCCGGCGAGCTTCGAGCCGACCCTGGACTACGTCGTGGTGAAGGTCCCGCGCTTCGCCTTCGAGAAGTTCCCGGCCGCCGACCCCACGCTCACGACCACCATGAAGTCGGTCGGCGAGGCGATGGCGATCGGTCGCAACTACAGCACGGCCCTCCAGAAGGCGCTCCGCTCGCTGGAGAAGCGCGGATCGAGCTTCCACTGGGGCGACGAGCCCCGGACCGCGCAGGAGCTGCTGGAGATCGCGAAGACGCCGACGGACGGTCGGATCGTCGTGCTCCAGCAGGCGCTCCGCAAGGGTGCGACGATCGCCGAGGCCTTCGACGCCACGGCGATCGACCCCTGGTTCATCGACCAGATCGTGCTCATCAACGAGGTCGCCGAGCGCGTGCACGAGGCCGCCGAGCTGGATGCGGACATGCTCCGCGAGGCCAAGGAGCACGGCTTCTCCGACGCGCAGATCGCGCAGCTGCGAGGGCTCCCGGAGGACGAGGTGCGCGGCGTCCGCCACGGGCTGGGCCTCCGGCCCGTCTACAAGACCGTGGACACCTGCGCGGGCGAGTTCCCCGCGCTCACGCCCTACCACTACTCCAGCTACGACGCCGAGACCGAGGTCGCGCCGTCCGAGCGCACCAAGGTGGTCATCATCGGCTCGGGCCCGAACCGGATCGGCCAGGGGGTGGAGTTCGACTACTCCTGCGTGCATGCCTCCTTCGCGCTGTCCGACGCCGGATACGAGACGGTGATGGTCAACTGCAACCCGGAGACGGTCTCGACCGACTACGACACCTCGGACCGGCTGTACTTCGAGCCGCTGACCCTGGAGGACGTCCTGGAGGTGCTCCATGCGGAGTCCGCCAGCGGCGAGATCCTCGGCGTCGTCTGCCAGCTGGGCGGCCAGACCCCTCTGGGCCTTGCCAAGGGGATCGAGGACGCCGGGTTCCGGATCCTCGGCACCAGCCCCGAGGCCATCGACCTCGCGGAGGAGCGCGAGCTGTTCTCCCGCCTCCTCGACGAGGCGGGGCTCGTGGCGCCGCGCAGCGGCACGGCGACCGACGCGGACGGCGCGGTGCGGGTCGCCGAGGAGATCGGCTACCCCGTGCTGGTGCGGCCGAGCTTCGTGCTCGGCGGGCGCGGCATGGAGATCGTCTACGACACCGAGGCGCTGCGGGACTACTTCGTCCGTGTCGCCGACCAGGCGATCATCGGCCCCGGTCAGCCGCTGCTGGTCGACCGCTTCCTGGACGACGCGATCGAGATCGACGTCGACGCGCTCTACGACGGCGCCGAGCTGTTCATCGGAGGGGTCATGGAGCACCTGGAGGAGGCCGGGATCCACTCCGGCGACTCCAGCTGCACCCTGCCTCCCGTCTCGCTCGGACGCACCGACATCGACCGGGTGCGTCAGGCGACGCTCGCGATCGCCGAGGGCGTCGGGGTGCGGGGCCTGCTGAACGTGCAGTTCGCGATCAGCGCCGGCGTGCTCTACGTGATCGAGGCCAACCCGAGGGCGAGCCGCACGGTTCCGTTCGTCTCGAAGGCGCTCGGGATCCCGATGGCGAAGGCCGCGAGCCGGATCATGACCGGGACCACGATCGCCGAGCTGCGCGCGGAGGGGATGCTCCCCGAGATCGACGGCTCGCGCGTGCCGCTGGACTCCCCGGTGTCGGTGAAGGAGGCCGTGCTGCCGTTCAAGCGGTTCCGCACCCGTGACGGCAAGAACGTCGACTCCGTCCTCGGCCCGGAGATGCGCTCGACCGGGGAGGTCATGGGCATCGACCGCGACTTCCCGACCGCCTTCGCGAAGAGCCAGGCGGCGGCCTACGGCGGCACGCCCACCTCCGGCACGGTCTTCATCTCGGTCGCCGACGCCGACAAGCGCGCGGTGATCCTGCCGGCGCATCGCCTGCAGCAGCTCGGCTTCACGATCGTCGCCACCGAGGGGACCGCGGAGATCCTGTCCAGGAACGGCATCGCGGTGACCGTGGTGGAGAAGTTCAGCGAGACGCAGGAGACCGGCGTCAAGAACATCGTCGACCTCATCAACGAGGGGGCGATCGACATCATCGTCAACACGCCGAGCGGCGGCGCCGCCCGCGCGGACGGCTACGAGATCCGGGCGGCGGCCGTGGCCGCGGACAAGGCGCTGTTCACCACGATCGCCACGCTCGGCGCGGCCGTCAGCGGGCTGGACGCTGTCGACGCGGGATTCCAGGTGCGGAGCCTCCAGGAGTACGCAGCGGACCGCGCGGATCGTCTCCGTGCGATCGCGGACCGGAAGGCGGCGGTGTGACGGGAGGGTTCGGCGACCGGCTGCGCACGGCGCTCGACGCGAGGGGCCCCCTCTGTGTCGGGATCGATCCGCACGCAGCGCTCCTCGACGCCTGGGGCGCCCCCCAGAGCGCCGAGGGCGTGCGCGGCTTCGCCCTGCGCGTCGTCGAGGCGTCCGCGGGACGGGTCGCCGCCGTGAAGCCGCAGGTGTCCTTCTTCGAGAGGTTCGGCTCCCGGGGGTTCGCCGTGCTGGAGGAGGTGCTGCGAGCCGCGCGTGCGGCCGGGCTCCTCGTGATCGCCGATGCCAAGCGGGGAGACATCGGGTCGACCAACGAGGGGTACGCGGAGGCGTGGCTCGCCCCGGGGTCCCCGCTCGAGTCCGATGCGGTCACCGTGAGCCCGTACCTCGGCGGCGGAGCGCTCGGCCCCGTGCTCGACCGGGCGGTCGGCGCCGGGAAGGGCGTCTTCGTCCTCGCGGCGACGAGCAACCCCGAGGGGGCGGAGCTCCAGCGCGCCCTCACCGCCGGAGGGGCCTCCGTCGCGAGGCGCGTCGCCGAGGACGTCGTCCGGGCGGGATCCGCCGAGGGGCTGGGCCCGGTGGGACTCGTCATCGGCGCCACCGTGGACCGGACATCCTTCGGACTGGACGACGAGCTGCTGGCCGGCGTCCCGATCCTCGCACCGGGCTTCGGCGCTCAGGGCGCGGAGCCGGAGGACCTCGCGCGCCGCTTCGGCCCGCTTGCCCGCAACGTGCTCGCGAGCGAGAGCAGAAGCATCCTGTCCGCCGGTCCCGAGGGGATCGCCGACGCCATCGACGCGCGCGTCGCGCACTATCGGGAGGTTCTTGGTGTCTGAGGTCGTCAAGCGGGACGTCCCCGAGGTCGATCGTGCCGCCGCCGCGCGTCGGGCGGTCGAGCGCCGGCGGGCGCGTGCGTCGCTGAAGCGCGATCTCACGATGCGTGTCGTCTCTCCCCAGGAGGTCGTGGACCGGGCCTTCGCCGATCCCGACTCCACGTCCGGATCGCTCCGCGTCCCCGATTTCCTCACCGCGCTGCCCGCGATCGGGGCGGGCAAGCGCGATCGGATCCTCGCGGAGCTGCAGATCTCGCCCGTCAAGCGCCTGGGCGGTCTCGGCGTGCGTCAGCGCCGGGCCCTGACCGGGTGGCTGGACGGCAGGTTCCCGGTGCTCGCCCCGCGCGAGGGGCGCAGCAGGCTCCTCGTGCTGGCCGGCCCCACGGCCGTGGGCAAGGGCACGGTCGCCGCGCACATCCGCGACCATCACCCGGAGATCCACCTCTCCGTCTCGGCCACGACCCGTGCTCCTCGTCCTGGTGAGGAGGACGGCATCCACTACTTCTTCGTCGACGACGCCGAGTTCGATCGCATGATCGCCGACGACGAGCTGCTCGAGCACGCCACGGTCCACAACCGGTTCCGCTACGGCACGCCGCGCGCCCCGATCGAGCGCGCCCTCGAGGAGGGCAAGACCGTGCTCCTGGAGATCGACCTCCAGGGAGCGCGGCAGGTGCGCGCGGCGGATCCGGCGGCGACCCTCGTCTTCCTCCTGCCGCCGTCGTGGGACGAGCTCGTCCACCGTCTCGTCGGGCGGGGGACCGAGGACGAGGCGGAGCGGGCGCGGCGCCTGCGTACCGCGAAGACCGAGCTCGCCGCCCAGGGCGAGTTCGATTACCGCGTCGTGAACGAGGACGTCGCCGACGCGGCCCAGGAGGTCGTAGAATTGTCCTCAGTCTCTGCGCGCTGATCCGTACCCGCGCGCCTCGAAACTCGTCCGCGGCCACCGTGCCGCCCTATCCAGGAGGTCACTCATGGCCGGAAGCAACCAGGGGATCATCGATCCGCCGATCGACAACCTGCTCGAGCGCGTCTCGTCCAAGTACGAGCTCGTCATCTACGCGTCCAAGCGGGCCCGTCAGATCAACGACTACTACTCCGACCTGCACGAGGGCAACCTCTTCGACAACGTCGGGCCGCTCGTGGACTCCTCCGTCGAGGACAAGCCGCTCACGATCGCCCTGCACGAGATCAACGAGGACAAGCTCCGCATCCGCCACGCCGAGTAGGCGGAAGAGCATCGGGAGCCGTCGTCATCCTTCACCGGATGTCGACGGCTCCCTTCATACTGGAGACACCGCGTCGCGGCACACCGCGCGCAGGACATCCCGCCCGCAACCGATGGAGCACCGATGAGCGCCCTGCGCCTTTTCACGTCCGAGTCCGTCACCGAAGGCCACCCGGACAAGATCTGCGATCAGATCTCGGACAGCATCCTCGACGGCCTCATCGGCAAGGACACCGGGTCGCGCGTCGCCGTCGAGACGCTGGTGACGACCGGGCTCGTGCACGTGGCGGGGGAGATCAGGACCGAGGCCTACGTCGACATCCCCACGATCGTGCGCGATGTCGTGAACGGGATCGGCTACACCTCGAGCGACACCGGGTTCGACGGCTCGTCCTGCGGCGTGAGCGTCTCGGTGGGGGAGCAGTCCGGCGACATCGCGCACGGGGTCGACCAGGCCCGTGAGCACCGCGAGGGGGGATCCGTCGACCCGCGCGACCTCCTCGGCGCCGGCGACCAGGGCATCATGTTCGGCTTCGCCACGACAGAGACCCCTCAGCTGATGCCGATGGCCGCGTGGACGGCCCATCGGATCGCCGAGCGGCTCACCGAGGTGCGTCGCTCCGGCGCGCTGCCGTTCCTCCGCCCGGACGGCAAGACCCAGGTGACGCTGGGCTACGACGGCTTCACGCCGAAGACCGTGGACGCGATCGTGCTCTCGACCCAGCACCACCCCGACGTCCCGCAGGACGAGCTCAAGGAGCTCGTCCGCGCCCACGTCATCGACCCGGTCCTCGCGAGCACGGGGCTGGACCTCGACGACGTGACCTATTACATCAACCCGGCAGGCCCCTTCGTCACCGGGGGCCCGAAGGGGGACGCCGGCCTCACCGGTCGCAAGATCATCATCGACACCTATGGCGGGGCCGCGCGGCACGGCGGTGGCGCCTTCAGCGGGAAGGACCCGTCCAAGGTCGACCGCTCCGGTGCGTACGCGATGCGCTGGGTCGCGAAGAACGCGGTGGCGGCGGGTCTCGCCGAGCGGCTGGAGGTGCAGGTCGCCTACGCGATCGGCGTGGCGCAACCGGTGGGCCTGTACGTCGAGACGTTCGGCACCGGGACCGTCGCGGACGACGTCATCACCCGTGCGATCTCGCAGGTGTTCGACCTCCGGCCGCAGGCGATCATCGAGGAGCTGGACCTCCTCCGGCCGATCTATGCGCAGACCGCGGCCTACGGGCACTTCGGCCGTGAGCTCCCCGACTTCACCTGGGAGCGGACCGACCGCGCCGAGGAGCTGCGCGGCGCCGCCGGCCTCTGACGGCGGGGCGGTGACCATGGCCCGTCGCATCGTCCGCGTGCAGCTGGAGTCCCCGCTGCCGCAGCTCGATCGCCTGTTCGACTATGCGATCCCCGAGGAGCATGCGGACCTCGTCCGACCCGGGGTGCGCGTGCGGGTCCCGTTGCGCTCGGCCGGGCGGGTCGTGGACGCCTATGCCGTCGAGGTCGCCGAGGAGACCGACGACGCACGGACGCTGTCGGAGATCGACGCCGTCGTGTCGGCCGCCGAGGTCCTGCCGGAGCGGCTGTTCGCCCTGGCCAGACGGGTCGCCGATCGCGCGGCGGGGAGCGCCTCGGACGTGCTGCGGCTCGTGATCCCGAAACGGCAGGTGCGGGTGGAGAAGGCGTGGCTCGCCGCCGGCGGACCGGACTCCACGGACGCGGACACGGACGCGGTCGCCGTCGCCGAGGACGCCGTTGCGGACGCGACCGCGATCGTGGGGGCCTACGCCGGGCTGCCCGCCGTCATCGAGACGGGCGGGCGCGCGGCCGTCGAGGCCGTCCCGCGCATCGGGCCGGACGGCGAGCCGGAGTGGAGCAGGCTCATGGCGGCGGCCGCCGCCATCGCCCTCGCACGAGGGGGATCGACGATCCTGGTCGTCCCGGATCGTCGGGACCTCGACCGGGTGATCACGAGCCTGGCCGCCCTGGTCCCGGAGGAGGCGATCGTCCGCCTCGACGCCGGGCAGTCCGGCCCGGACCGCTACCGTGCGTTCCTGCGCACCCTTCAGGACGCCCCCTGCATCGTCGTCGGCAACCGCTCCGCCGTCTACGCCCCGGTCAAGGCCGGCCTCGTGGCGCTCTGGGACGACGGCGACGGCCTGCTGGCCGAGCCACTCGCCCCCTATGCGCACGCACGGGACGTCGCCCTCCAGCGTCAGGAGCGGGAGGGCTCCGCCCTGCTGTTCCTCGGACACACCAGGACCACCGACGTGGAGCGACTGGTCGAGACCGGATGGGCGCAGGCCGTCACCGCCGAGCGGCGCGTGCTGCCCAAGGTCGTCCTGGACTCCGTGATCGACCTCGATCGGCGCGGACAGCGTCTGCCGTCGCGGGCTTTCCTCACCGCGCGGGAGGCCGCGGCGGAGGGCCCGGTGCTCGTGCAGGTCGCGCGGCCCGGGTTCGCGCCGTCGCTGGTGTGCGCGTCCTGCCGGACGCCCGCGCGGTGCACGACGTGCGGCGGCCCGCTCGGTGCCGCGCATCGCGGGGCCGTCCCCGTGTGCGGCTGGTGCGGGCGCTCCGCCCTGTCCTGGGCCTGCGGATCCTGCGGCGCCGATACAGTCCGCCTCGCCTCCTCCGGGAGCGAGCGCACGGCAGAGGAGCTGGGCCGTGCCTTCCCCGGCGTCCGGGTGATCGTGGCCGACGGGACGCACCCGGTCGAGCGTGTGGACGCGCGGCCCGCGCTCGTCGTGGCGACGCGGGGGGCCGAGCCGATCGCCGAGGGCGGCTATCGGGCGGTCGTCCTGCTCGACGGCGCTCGGATGCTGCAGACGCCGGAGCTGCGGATCGGCGAGTCCTGCCTCCGCTGGTGGTCCAATGCGGCGGCGCTGGCGGCGCCGGGCGCGCCGGTCCACCTCGTCGGGGTCGACGGCCCGGTGGCGCGGGCCCTTGCGACCTGGAGCCAGGCCGGCTACGCCCGTGCCGAGCTCCGTGAACGCGCGCCGTTGCGGATGCCGCCGACGGTGCGGGTCGCTCAGGTGGACGGCACGGGCGACGGCGTCCGTCGGGCGATGGAGGCCGTCGAGGAGCTCGGGCTTCCTGCGGACGCGGTGCTCGGGCCGCTGCCGCTCGACGGCGAGGATGCCGGACGCTATCGGGCGCTGGTCCGGTTCCCCTATGCGGAGGGTCTTCGCATCGCCGCAGCCCTTCGTGCGGCGGTGGTCGCCGAGGCGATGGGGAGACGTCGCGGCCGGGGCCGCTCCTCCCGGACTACGCTCTCGGTGAAGCTCGACATCGTCGAACCCGATCTCTGAGCTCGGTCCCGATACCTCCGAGACCCTCATACCCGATCCGAAAGAACCCGTGATGCGCCTCGTCTTCGCCGGAACCCCCGCGGCCGCCGTGCCGACCCTGCGTCGGCTGGCCGCCGATCACGACGTCGTCGCGGTCGTCACCCGCCCCGACGCCCCGCAGGGCAGGAGCCGTCGGCTGACGCCGTCGCTGGTCGCGGAGACGGCGGAGGGGCTCGGCATCCCCGTGATCAAGGCGGCGCGGCTGGACGATGACGTGACGTCCCGGATCGCGGCGCTCCGACCGGAGCTCGGGGTCATCGTCGCCTACGGCGGACTGGTGCGGGAGCCGTTGCTGGCCGTGCCGGGACACGGATGGATCAACCTGCACTTCTCCCTGCTGCCCCGCTGGCGGGGTGCTGCTCCCGTGCAGCGCGCGCTGATCGCCGGCGATGCGGAGCTGGGGGCGAGCGTGTTCCAGCTCGTGCCGGAGCTGGATGCCGGGGACGTCTACGCGATGCGGTCCTTCCCGCAGGTCGCCCGTACGACCGCCGACGAGGCGCTGGCCGCCCTCGCCGAGTCGGGGGCGGAGCTGGTCGCCGAGGTCGTGGAGGGCATCGGCGCAGGGACCGCCCAGGCGTCGGCGCAGACCGGAGAGCCCACGTATGCGGCGAAGCTCGACCAGGCCGACGGTCTCCTGGACTGGACGCGGCCGGCGCAGGAGGTCCTCTCCCGCTATCGCGGCGTGACCTCAGAGCCCGGCGCGCACACGACGGTCGAGGGCGTCCGGGTGAAGGTGCTCGCGCTGGAGCCTGCGGCGGAGGCCGAGAGCCTCGAGCCCGGCGCGCTGCACGGCACTCGGAGCGGAGTCCTCGTGGGCACGGCCACCGAGCCGCTGCTCCTCACCCGCGTGCAGCCGGCGGGCAAAGGCGCCATGAACGCGGCCGACTGGCACCGAGGGCTCCGGCCCGCGGATGGACAGGACGCGAGGGCCGGGCGATGAACGAACGTCGAGGCTCCCACGGGCCGAGGGACGGCCGATCGGGGCGGGATCAGTCGCCGCGCCGGACGGGGAGCCAGAACCAGGGAAACCGGAACCAGGGTCGGGGAGATCAGGGTCGAGGAGATCGGGACCGGGTGAGCCGGGGCGGGTCGCAGGAGGCGCGGGACGGTGAGCGGTCGCGGGGCCCGCGGCAGCGTCCGGTCCAGCCCGCCCGCCGTGTGGCCTTCGACGTGCTCCGCGCCGTGAGCGCCTCGGACGCCTACGCGAACCTCGTCCTGCCCTCCGCGATCCGCGACGCCGGGCTGAGCGCGCAGGACGCCGCCCTCGCCACCGAGCTGACCTACGGCACGCTCCGGCGGAGGGGCACCTACGACGCGATCATCGCCGCGGCGTCGGAGCGGGCGCTGGAGGAGATCGACGCCGGCGTCCTCGACGCGCTCCGCCTCGGCGCGCATCAGCTGCTCCGCACGAGGGTCGCGCCGCACGCGGCCGTCGACGAGTCGGTGACCCTCGCCGCGGGCGAGGCCGGGAGGGGAGCCGCGGGTTTCGCGAACGCCGTGCTCCGCCGGATCGCGCGGCGCGACGCGGACGCCTGGCAGGCGAGCATCGAGGAGGCGGCGCGCTCCGACGACGAGCGACTCGGCCTCCGCACGGCCCACCCGGTCTGGATCATCCGTGCGCTCCGGCGCGCGCTGGCGGCGGAGGGACGTGACGAGGAGCTCGAATCCCTCCTCGACGCCGACAACGTCGCACCCGAGGTGACGCTCGTCGCCCTTCCCGGTCTCGCGGAACCGGACGGTGCGGCGCGGCCGTACGCTCCGACCGCCTTCGGATCGCCCGGCGGGGATCCGGGCGCGATGGTCCTCGCCACCGGCGGACGGGTCCGCGTCCAGGACGAGGGGTCCCAGCTCGTGGCCCTGGCCCTGGTCGCCGCACAGCCGGTGAGGACGGGGGAGCGATGGCTCGACCTGTGTGCGGGGCCGGGCGGCAAGACGGCGCTGCTCGCCGCGGAGGCGCTGCGCGACGGCGCGATCCTGGAGGCCAACGAGGTGGTGCCAGCCCGTGCCGGGCTGGTCCGCAACGCGCTTCGCGCCGTTCCGCTGGACGTCCCTGTCACGGAGGAGGACGGCCGCGAGCTCGCCGCCGCTCGGCACGGGAAGTACGACAGGATCCTCGTCGACGCGCCGTGCACCGGTCTCGGAGCGCTCCGTCGGCGCCCAGAGGCCCGCTGGCGGAAGAGCCCCGCGGACGTGCCGGAGCTCGCGGCCCTGCAGGAGCAGCTCCTCGCCGCGGCGCTCGACGCCCTCGCCCCGGGCGGCGTGGTGGCCTACGTGACCTGCTCGCCCCACCTCGCCGAGACCGTCGGGGTCGTCGAGAGCGTGCGGCGCGGACGGACGGACATCACCGAGCTGAACTCCCGCGAGGTCCTGCAGCGCGTGGTCCGGACGCCGATCGAGCTGCCCGCCCCGCTCTCCGGCGGCGGACACGCGCAGCTGTGGCCCCATCGGCACGGCACCGACGCGATGTTCCTCGCCCTGCTCCGCAAGGATTGAGCCTGTCGGAGAAGGACTGAGTGTTGGAGAAGGACCGAGCGTTGGAGAAGGACCGAGGACGCGCGCTCGTCGGCTGCGTGCGTCCCGTCACCGCATAATGGGGGCATGCCGATCGAGCTTCCCGACGCCCCGCGGATCAACCCCAGCATCCTCGCCGCCGACTTCGTGAACATGCAGGCCGAGCTCGCCCGGATCGCGTCCGCCGACTTCGCGCACGTCGACGTCATGGACAACCACTTCGTGCCGAACCTCACGTTCGGGCCGCAGATGGTGGAGCGGATCCAGGCGACCAGCCCGATCCCGCTCGACGTGCACCTGATGATCACCGATCCCGATCGCTGGGCCCCCGGCTACGCCGAGATCGGCGCGGCGAGCGTGACCTTCCACCTGGAGGCGGCGGCGGAGCCGGTCGCCCTCGCCCGCAGGCTGCGCGGGATCGGCGCCCGCGCCGGTGTCGCGATCAAGCCGGAGACGCCGGGGGAATCGCTCTACGACATCCTCGACGAGTTCGATCAGATCCTCGTCATGACCGTGGAGCCCGGCTTCGGCGGTCAGGGCTTCCGATCCGACACCATGCCGAAGCTGCGAGCGCTCGTCCAGGAGGCCGCGCGCCGCGGGTCCGACGTCTGGTTCCAGGTGGACGGCGGCATCTCCGATCGCACGATCGCGGAGGCGGCCGAGGCCGGGGCCGACACGTTCGTCGCCGGCTCCGCGGTCTACGGGGCCGATGACGTGGAGGCAGCGGTCACGCGGCTCCGCGACCTCGCGCGAGCCGCTAGCCTGGACGAGTGAAGACCTTCGACGACCTCTTCTCCGAGCTCCGCCGCAAGGCCGAGGAACGCCCGGAGGGATCCGGCACCGTCCGCGAGCTCGACGGCGGCGTGCACGTCATCGGCAAGAAGATCGTCGAGGAGGCGGCCGAGGTGTGGATGGCCGCCGAGTACGAGAGCGACGAGGCGGCGGCCGAGGAGATCTCCCAGCTGCTCTACCACCTGCAGGTGATGATGATCGCCAAGGGCCTGTCCCTGCAGGACGTGTACCGACATCTCTGACGCGCCCCGACCAGGACCGCTTCGAAAGAGAGATTCCCCCATGCTTCGCATCGCCGTCCCGAACAAGGGATCGCTGTCCGAGACCGCCGTCGAGATGCTCCAGGAAGCCGGGTACGCCGGCCGAAGGGACCCGAAGACGCTGCACGTCGTGGACGTCGAGAACGACGTCGAGTTCTTCTACCTCCGTCCTCGTGACATCGCGACCTATGTCGCCTCCGGCGCGCTCGACGTCGGCATCACGGGGCGCGACCTCCTCCGGGACGTCCGTCAGCCCGCGCGCGAGATCGAGTCCCTCGGCTTCGGCGGCTCGACGTTCCGGTTCGCCGGTCCTCCTGGACGTTTCGCCTCGATCCAGGACCTCGCGGGAGTGCGCGTCGCCAGCGCCTACCCTGGCCTGGTCGGTGTGTTCCTCGAGGAGCACGGGATCGCGGCGGAGCTGGTCCAGCTCGACGGCGCCGTCGAGTCGGCGGTCCGCCTCGGCGTCGCGGACGCGGTCGCGGACGTGGTCTCCACCGGCACGACCCTGCGTCAGGCCGGGCTGGAGATCTTCGGCCCTGTCATCCTCGAGTCCGAGGCCGTGCTGATCTCGAGGCCGGAGGAGGCCGAAGGGACCGACACGCTGCTCCGCCGCCTCCGCGGTGTGATGGTCGCGCGACGATATGTCCTTCTCGACTACGACCTCCCGGCCGATCTGGTCGATCAGGCGACGGCGATCGCGTCCGGCAGGGAGTCGCCCACGGTCTCGCCGTTGCGCGATCCCGCCTGGGTGGCGGTCCGGGTCATGATCCCGCGGCGCGGGATGAACCAGGTGATGGACGCGCTCTACGCGCTCGGCGCGCGCGCGATCCTGGTCACCGCGATCCACGCCGCGAGGCTCTGATGGCCCTCGCCGCCCGCGTGATCCCGTGCCTCGACGTCGCCGACGGCCGCGTCGTCAAGGGCGTGAACTTCGAGAACCTCCGCGACATGGGCGACCCCGTGGAGCTTGCCCGCCACTATGCCGAGCAGGGCGCGGACGAGATCACCTTCCTCGACGTGACCGCGACCGTGGACGGCCGGGCCACCACCCATGACGTCGTCCGCCGCACCGCGGAGGAGGTCTTCGTGCCTCTGACGGTCGGCGGGGGAGTCCGCTCGGCGGAGGACGTCGCGCGGCTCCTCGGTGTCGGGGCGGACAAGGTGGGCGTGAACTCCGCCGCGATCGCCCGGCCGGAGCTGATCGGGGAGATCGCCGACCGGTTCGGCGCGCAGGTGCTCGTGCTGTCGCTCGATGTCAAGCGCAGCCCGGTCGCGGCCTCCGGATTCATAGTCACGACCCACGGCGGGAGGACCGAGACCGCCCTCGACGCGCGCGACTGGGCTCGTGAGGCCGTGGAGCGGGGCGCGGGGGAGCTCCTGGTCAACTCGATCGACGCGGACGGGACCAGGGACGGCTTCGATCTGGAGCTTACGGCGCTCATGCGCGAGGTCGCCGGCGTGCCGGTCATCGCCTCCGGGGGCGCCGGACGTGCGGCCGACTTCCCCCCTGCGATCGCGGCGGGGGCCGACGCGGTGCTGGCCGCCAGCGTGTTCCACACCGGTGCGCTCACCGTCGGCGACGTGAAGAGCGCGCTCCGCGACGCGGGGGTGATCGTGCGATGAGCGTCTCCGATCCGCTCCCGACTCTCGGGCTGGTGGCCTGGAACGAGCACGGCCTGGTCCCGGTGGTCGTCCAGCAGTGGGACACGCGCGAGGTCCTCATGCTCGCGTGGATGGACGAGGAGGCGCTGCGTCGGACGCTCACGGGCGGACGAGCGGTCTACTGGTCGCGGTCGCGGCGGGAGTACTGGCGGAAGGGTGACACCTCGGGCCACGTCCAGCACGTGCGCGGTGCACGTCTGGACTGCGACGGCGACACCGTGCTGCTCGAGGTCGACCAGATCGGCGTCGCCTGCCACACGGGCACACGGACCTGTTTCGACACGACGGACCTGCACCCCGTCCTCGCCGATGTCCCGGGCCCGGAGGGCGGCGCATGATCGCGCTCACCCGGAGAGGGCGGTCGCTGAGCGTCCTCCTGATGGTCATCGCTGGCGGCATCGGGATCATCTCCTCCACCCAGACGTGGCTCACGGTGACGCGCGCGGACGGGGGAGCCGACGTCCCGGTCCCCGGGGCGACCGCTCTGCCGGTCCTCGCTCCGCTGAGTCTCACGGCGCTCGCCCTCGGCGCCGCCGTGGCACTGGTCGGTCCCGTCCTGCGATATGTCTTCGCGGCGATCGCGGTCGCCGTCGCCGTGACCCTCGGCGTGCTCACCACGGTCGCGGTGGTCCAGCGTCCGATCTCCGCCGTGGCCCCGGCGCTGACCGAGGTGACCGGCCTCGCCGGGGAGAAGGCGCTCCACGGCGTGGTCGGAGGGATCTCCGCGACCCCCTGGCCGTGGTTCGCCCTCGCCGCCTGGGCGCTGCTTCTTCTCGCGGGAGTGCTGGTCCTCGTGACCGCACGGGGATGGCGCAGCGGGGGTCGCCGGTTCCAGACAGCGCCGACCCCGCAGAACGGCCCCGTCGACGCCGTCGAGTCCTGGGACGAGCTGTCGCACGGCACGGACCCGACCAGGTGATCCCGATAGACTGATCCCGATTCCACAGCACGTTCGGAGGAGAACATGACCAACCCCATCGCCGACCCCGGCCACGGACACTCGCCGGCGGCGTGGACCGCCGTGGTGATCATGCTGGTGGGCGTCACCATCGGGACGACCGCGTTCTTCTTCGATCTGCCCGCGATCGTGTGGGCCTCCGCCGTGCTGGTGCTCGTCGGGCTCATCGTCGGCTGGATCCTCGCCAAGGCTGGTTACGGCGTGAAGGGCCCGAAGTACTCGCCGAAGGCGCACTAATGGTTCTCGCCGACCTCACGGCCGGCGCTGTGGAGGACGCGGCCCGTCGTGCGGAGCAGCGTCCTCTCGCCGTCGTGGAGCGCGATGCGCTCCAGCGTCCGGCGGCGCGGGACGCTGTCGCGGCCCTCGCTCCCGCCGACCGTGTGAAGATCATCGCGGAGGTGAAGCGCGCGAGCCCGTCGCGCGGACGCCTCGCCGAGATCCCCGACCCCGCCCTCCAGGCTGGCCTCTACCAGCAGGGAGGGGCCTCGGCGATCAGCGTCCTCACGGAGGAGCGCCGCTTCGGCGGCAGCCTGGCAGACCTCGAGGCCGTGACGGCCGCGGTCTCCGTGCCGGTCCTTCGGAAGGACTTCATCGCCACGCCGTACCAGGTCCTCGAGGCCAGGGCGTCGGGGGCTGACCTCGTCCTGCTGATCGTGGCGGGCCTCGAGCCCCAGGTGCTGACGGAGCTGCACGCGCTGATCCTCGAGCTCGGCATGACCCCGCTCGTGGAGACCCACTCCGCCGAGGAGCTGGAGCGCGCGATCGACCTCGGGGCCTCGCTCATCGGCGTCAACGCGAGGGATCTGCGCACCCTCGAGCTCGACCGGGACCTGTTCGGACGCCTCGTCGAACGGATCCCGCCCACCGCGACCAAGATCGCGGAGTCCGCGGTGCTCACCCCCGAGGACGTGGCGCACTACCGCGGCGCCGGAGCCGACGTCGTCCTCATCGGCGAGGCGCTGGTCACGGGAGACCCCGTCTCGACCCTCCGAACCTTCCTGGAGGCCGGCTCATGAGCCTGCGCGAACAGCACGGACCCTTCTTCGGCGACTTCGGGGGCCGGTACATGCCGGAGGCCCTGATCGCCGCGATCGACGAGCTCACCGTCGCCTACCAGGACGCGATCGTCGATCCGGCCTTCCGCGCGGAGCTCGCGCACCTGCTCGGCTCCTACGCCGGGCGTCCGTCGCCGCTGACCGAGGTCCCGCGCTTCGCTGAGCACGCGGGCGGTGCCAGGGTGTACCTCAAGCGCGAGGATCTCAACCACACAGGGTCCCACAAGATCAACAACGTGCTCGGACAGGCGCTGCTCACCCGACGTCTGGGCAAAACCCGGGTGATCGCCGAGACCGGTGCCGGTCAGCACGGCGTCGCCACCGCGACGGCCGCCGCGCTCTTCGGCCTGGAATGCACGATCTACATGGGCGAGGTCGACACCGAGCGCCAGGCGCTCAACGTCGCCAGGATGCGTCTTCTCGGTGCCGAGGTCATCCCCGTGACGACGGGCTCCCGCACGCTCAAGGACGCGATCAACGACGCCTATCGCGACTGGGTCGCGACCGTGCAGGACACGAACTACATCTTCGGCACGGCGGCGGGTCCCCACCCGTTCCCCGCCATGGTCCGAGACTTCCAGAAGATCATCGGCGAGGAGGCGCGGGAGCAGCTGCTCGCCGAGACCGGACGCCTCCCCGACGCGGTCGTCGCGTGCGTGGGCGGCGGGTCGAACGCGATCGGCATGTTCGACGCCTTCCTCGACGACGGCGACGTGCGCCTCTACGGGGTCGAGGCGGCCGGCGATGGCGTCGACACCGTGCGGCATGCGGCCTCGATCGAGCGCGGACGTCCCGGCGTACTCCACGGCGCGAGGACCTACGTCCTGCAGGACGAGGACGGCCAGACCATCGAGTCCCACTCGATCTCGGCCGGCCTCGACTACCCGGGCGTCGGCCCCGAGCACGCCTGGCTCGCCGATATCGGGCGCGCGGAGTACATCCCCGCCACCGACGACGAGGCGATGCAGGCGCTCCGTCTGCTCAGCCGCACCGAGGGGATCATCCCCGCGATCGAGTCGGCGCACGCCCTGGCCGGCGCCATGCGGATCGGTCGTGAGCTCGGACCTCACGCCGTCATCGCCGTGTGCCTCTCCGGCCGCGGCGACAAGGACATGGACACCGCCGCCCGCTACTTCGGGCTCTATGACGGGGAGGACGGGCGATGAGCCGCGTCGAGCAGGCGATCGAGAAGGCCGTGTCCCAGAGCCGGGGCGCCTTCGTCGGATACCTCCCTGTCGGGTTCCCGGATCTCCGCACGAGCATCGAGGCGGCGATCGCCCTCGCCCGCAACGGGGCGGACATCATCGAGCTGGGGCCGCCCTACAGCGATCCGGTCATGGACGGCGCGATCATCCAGGAGGCCACGCAGCGTGCCCTCGCCGCGGGCTTCCGGATGCGCGACCTCTTCACGGCCGTGCGGGAGATCACCGCGGCCGTCGACGTCCCCGTGGTCGTGATGACGTACTGGAACCCGGTGCTCCAGTACGGCGTCGACCGGTTCGCGGACGATCTGCTCGCGGCCGGCGGCGCCGGGCTCATCACCCCCGACATCACCCCGGACTCGGCGGCGGAGTGGATCGCGGCGAGCGAGCGCACAGGCCTCGACCGCATCTTCCTGGCGGCGCCGACCTCCACCGACGAGCGTCTCCGGCTCATCGCCGAGGCGAGCACCGGCTTCGTCTACACCGTCTCCACGATGGGGATCACGGGGGAGCGGACCGAGCTCGACCGCGCGGCGCGCACCCTGGTCGGGCGTCTGCGCGCCCAGGGGGCGTCGCGGGCCTGCGTCGGCATCGGGATCTCCACGGCGGAGCAGATCCGCGCCGTCCTCGAGTACGCGGACGGCGCGATCGTCGGCACGGCGCTCGTCCGGGCGCTCCGCGACGGGGGAGTGGACGGCCTCGCCGAGACGGCGCGCGCACTGTCCGCCGGAACGCGCCGCGGCGAGTGACCCCGTAGAATCGATCTCATGTCCTTCGCGCTCTCCAACGTCCTCGCAGGCGTGGCCGCCAGCATCCCGAGTCCGCCGGTCAGCTACATCGACATCCCGATCTTCGATTTCTCCTTCCGGATCCACTACTACGCGCTGTGCATCATCACCGGCATCATCCTCGCCGTGCTGATCACCAACCACCGCCTCACCAAGCGCGGTGCGGAGCGCTGGGTCGTCATCGACATCGCGATCATCGCGGTGCCGCTCGCGATCATCGCGGCGCGGATCTTCCACGTCCTCACCCACCCGGGCTTCTACTTCGGCCCGGACAAGAACATCTGGGCGGTGTTCTACATCTGGGAGGGCGGGATCGCGATCTACGGCGCGCTGATCGGTGGGGCCGTCGGCGCCTGGCTCGGCTGCAAGTGGACCGGGATCCGGTTCTGGACCTTCGCCGACGCGCTGGCACCGGGGCTCCTGCTCGCCCAGGCGATCGGGCGCTTCGGCAACTGGTTCAACCACGAGCTGTTCGGTCTTCCGACCGACCTGCCGTGGGGCCTGGAGATCGAGTCGACCAACCCGGCGTTCCCTCCCGGCCTCGCCGAGGGCACGCTGTTCCACCCGACGTTCCTCTACGAGGTGGTGTGGAACGGGCTCGGCGTGATCTTCCTGCTCTGGATCGGCCGACGCCTCCGTCTGCAGTGGGGCAAGCTGTTCGCGCTCTACCTCATCTGGTACGGCGCAGGACGCATCGTCTGGGAGTCGATCCGCATCGATCCGAGCGAGATCTACCTCGGTCTGCGCACGAACGTCTGGGCCGCCATCATCGGCGTCGTCATCGGCATCGCGATCCTGATCGTCCAGAGCCGGCGTCACCCGGGTCTGGAGCCCTCGGCGTACATGCCCGGCCGAGAGTACAAGAACCCTGATGTAGAATCACAGGACAATCTCTCCGACTTCGTCGATGTGAGCGAGCCTCCCGTCGATGGATCGGTCGCTGGAGCCACGGCCACAAGCACCGCTCCCACGAGCTGACGCATCGCCTCCGAGGCGTGGCGCGCCCTCGTGAGGAACCATCTGCTAAGCGCTGCGCGGGCCAACGATGTCCAACGTGCACCGAACAATGAGGACGGTACGTATGGCATCGAGTCACCCGATGGAAGATCCCGGGCGCCTGAGCGTCGGGAACGGGTTCCCCGCGCGTCAGGGGATGTACGACCCCGCGTTCGAGAAGGACGCCTGCGGTCTCGCGATGGTCGCGACCCTCCGCGGCACGCCGGGACACGACATCATCGCGCTGGCGTTGGAGGCGCTCCGGAACCTGGAGCACCGCGGGGCGATCGGCTCCGACGCGGGAACAGGTGACGGTGCAGGCATCCTGACCCAGATGCCCGACGCCTTCCTGCGCGAGGTCGTGGCATTCGATCTCCCGCCGGTCGGCGAGTACGCCGCGGGCCTCGCCTTCCTTCCCAGGGACGCGGGCGCACGCCGGACGCAGAAGGCCGGCATCGAGCGGATCGCGGCGGAGGAGGGCCTCTCCGTCCTCGGCTGGCGCGTGGTCCCTACCGCCAACGAGCATCTCGGCAAGCTTGCGGACGAGGCGCGTCCGTCCTTCGAGCAGATCTTCGTGTCCCGGCCGGCGACGGGCGAGACCCCGGCCGCCGCGGGCATCGCGCTCGACCGTCTTGCCTATCGACTGCGGAAGCGGGCGGGCCACGAGATCGATGCGTACTTCGTGACGCTGTCGGCGAGGACGCTCGGCTACAAGGGCATGGTGACGACGCTCCAGCTCGAGCCGTTCTACCCCGACCTGCAGGACGAGCGCTTCGCCTCCGAGCTCGCGGTCGTGCACTCGCGCTACTCGACCAACACCTTCCCGTCCTGGCCGCTCGCTCAGCCGCTGCGGATGCTCGCCCACAACGGCGAGATCAACACGGTGGGCGGCAACCGCAACTGGATGCGGGCCCGGCAGTCGCAGCTCGAGTCCGAGCTGCTGGGGGATGTCCGCCCGCTGCTGCCGATCTGCACCGACGGGGCCAGCGACTCGGCGTCCTTCGACGAGGTCCTGGAGCTGCTGACGCTGACCGGGCGCAGCCTTCCGCACGCCGTGATGATGATGGTCCCGGCGGCCTGGGAGAAGCAGACGGACCTCGATCCGAAGCTGCGCGCGTTCTACGAATACCACGCGAACCAGATGGAGCCGTGGGACGGCCCTGCCGCGCTCATCTTCACCGATGGGACCCTGGTCGGCGCCACGCTGGACCGCAACGGCCTGCGTCCGGGACGCTGGACCGAGACCACCGACGGGCTCGTCGTCATCGGCAGCGAGACCGGCGTGCTGGAGTTCGCACCGGAGCGGATCAAGCGCCGCGGGCGCCTGCGCCCCGGAACCATGTTCGTCGTCGACACCGCACAGCGCCGGATCGTCGAGGACGAGGAGGTCAAGCGTCATCTGGCGGGCATGGAGCCCTGGCAGGAGTGGCTGGACGAGGGCACGGTGAGCCTCGCCGACCTTCCCGAGCGCGAGCACATCGTCCACCCCCCGGCCTCGATCACGCGCCGTCAGCGCACGTTCGGGTACACCGAGGAGGAGGTCAGGATCCTGCTGACCCCGATGGGCCAGAACGGCGCGGAGCCCCTCGGCGCGATGGGCAGCGACACGCCGATCGCCGTCCTCAGCAAGCGCCCCCGGCTGCTCTTCGACTACTTCGTGCAGCAGTTCGCGCAGGTGACGAACCCGCCGCTGGACGCCATCCGCGAGGAGGTCGTGACGAGCCTGCGCCTGGGCCTCGGCCCCGAGCGCAACCTGCTCAGCTGGGGCCCGGAGCATGCGCACACCGTGACCCTGGACTTCCCGGTCATCGACAACGACGAGCTGGCCAAGATCCGGCACATCGACCGCGCGCTCCCCGGACGATCCAGCGCGACGATCAAGGGCCTGTACCACTTCGATGCCGGGTCGCACACGATGCAGGAGCGTCTGGCGGAGATGTGCGCGGAGGTCGACGAGGCGATCGCGCAGGGTGCGGAGTTCATCATCCTGTCCGACCGCGACTCGAACAAGGACCTCGTCCCGATCCCGTCGCTGCTCATGCTGTCAGCCGTGCACCACCACCTCATCCGCAACGAGAACCGCATGAAGGTGGGCCTCATCGTCGAGGCGGGCGATGTCCGCGAGGTGCACCACGTCGCGACGCTCATCGGCTACGGCGCCTCGGCGATCAACCCCTACCTCGCGATGGAGACGGTCGAGCACCTCGTGCGCACCGGGTTCATCACCGGCATCACGCCGGAGAAGGCGGTCCGCAACCTCATCTACGCGCTCGGCAAGGGCGTGCTGAAGATCATGTCGAAGATGGGCATCTCCACCGTCGGCTCCTACGCCGGCGCGCAGGTGTTCGAGGCGGTCGGCCTCGGTCAGGAGCTCGTCGACGCCTACTTCACGGGCACGGCGACGCGGCTCGGCGGGATCGGCATCGAGGACGTCTTCGTCGAGAACCAGGCCCGCCACGACTACGCCTACCCGGAGGACGCCGCGGCGCGCGCGCACGAGCGGCTCTGGACGGGCGGGGAGTACCAGTGGCGCCGCGACGGCGCCCCCCACCTCTTCAACCCCGAGACGGTCTTCCGGCTCCAGCACTCCACGCGCACCCGTCGCTACGACGTGTTCCGCGAGTACACGGCGCTGATCGATGACCAGTCGCGCGAGCTGAAGACGCTCCGCGGGCTCTTCGAGCTGCGGACGGGGGAGCGGCCCCCGGTCCCGATCGACGAGGTCGAGCCGGTGTCGTCGATCGTCAAGCGCTTCTCGACGGGAGCGATGAGCTACGGCTCCATCTCGAAGGAGGCGCACGAGACCCTGGCCATCGCCATGAACAGGCTCGGCGCCAAGTCCAACACCGGCGAGGGGGGCGAGGACCCCGATCGTCTGGTCGACCCCGAGCGTCGCAGCGCGATCAAGCAGGTGGCGTCCGGGCGGTTCGGCGTGACGAGCCAGTACCTCACCGAGGCCGAGGACATCCAGATCAAGCTGGCCCAGGGCGCGAAGCCCGGTGAGGGCGGGCAGCTGCCGCCGCAGAAGGTCTACCCGTGGGTGGCCCGCACCAGGCATGCGACGCCCGGCGTGGGGCTGATCTCGCCGCCGCCGCACCACGACATCTACTCGATCGAGGACCTCAAGCAGCTGATCTTCGATCTGAAGCGGGCCAACCCCGGCGCGCGGATCCACACCAAGCTCGTGAGCCAGTCCGGGATCGGGGCGGTCGCCGCAGGCGTCGCCAAGGCTCTCAGCGACGTCGTGCTCGTCTCCGGCCACGACGGCGGCACCGGGGCGAGCCCGTTGAACTCGCTCAAGCACGCAGGGACACCGTGGGAGCTCGGCCTCGCCGAGACCCAGCAGACCCTGATGCTCAACGGCATGCGCGATCGCGTGGTGGTCCAGGTCGACGGCCAGCTCAAGACCGGCCGCGACGTGATCATCGGCGCGCTGCTCGGCGCCGAGGAGTTCGGCTTCGCCACGGCGCCGTTGGTGGTCAGCGGCTGCATCATGATGCGGGTCTGTCATCTCGACACCTGCCCGGTGGGGGTCGCGACCCAGAACCCCGTGCTCCGGGAGCGGTTCACCGGCAAGCCCGAGTTCGTCATCAACTTCATGGAGTTCATCGCCGAGGAGGTGCGCGAGATCCTCGCGGCACTCGGCTTCCGCACGCTCGACGAGGTCATCGGCCGCGCCGACCTGCTCCGCGTCGATGCCGCGATCCACCACTGGAAGACGGACGGGCTCGACCTGTCACCGATCCTCGAGGGGCCGGTGTTCCCCGCGGGCGAGCCGCGTCGGAGCGGTCGCGCGCAGGATCACGAGCTGGAGAAGCACTTCGACGCCCCTCTGATCGAGATGGCCAGGGAGGCGCTCGAGGACAGGGCGCCGGTGATCATCGAGCTGCCGATCCGCAACACCGAGCGAGCGGTCGGCACGATGCTCGGCCATGCCGTGACCTCCCGGTACGGTGCGGAGGGCCTCGCGAAGGAGACCATCGACATCACGCTCCACGGCACTGCCGGTCAGTCGCTCGGCGCGTTCATGCCGCCCGGCGTGGCCCTCCGCCTCGAGGGCGACGCCAACGACTACGTCGGCAAGGGGCTCTCCGGTGGGGACATCACCATCCGTCCGCCGCGCACGGCGACCTTCGAGCCGCATCGCAACGTGATCGCCGGCAACGTGATCGGCTACGGCGCCACGAGCGGGACGATGTTCATCTCCGGTGTCGTGGGGGAGAGGTTCCTCGTCCGCAACTCCGGCGCGACCGCCGTCGTCGAGGGCGTGGGGGACCATGCCCTGGAGTACATGACCGGCGGTGTCGCCGTCATCCTCGGCGAGACCGGAAGGAACCTCGGAGCCGGAATGTCCGGCGGCGTCGCCTACGTCCGCGGGCTCCGCGAGGACCAGGTCAACGCCCAGTCGCTCGACTCGGGCGAGCTGATGCTGGAGCCGCTCGACCGTGCCGATCTGGAAGTGCTCCGGAGCCTGCTCGCCGAGCACGAGGAGCGCACGGCCTCACCGCTCGCCGCCCTCCTCCTCGCCGACTTCGAGAGGACGTCGGGCGAGTTCGTCAAGGTCCTCCCGCGCGACTACGCCGCCGTGCAGCGTACGCGCGAGGAGGCGAAGGCCGCGGGGCTCGACCCCGACGGCGACATCGTCTGGAACCGCATCCTGGAGGTGACCGGTGGCTGATCCCAAGGGCTTTCTGAAGGTCACGGAGCGTGAGGTGCCCGCGCGCCGTCCCGTCCCCGTCCGCATCATGGACTGGAAAGAGGTGTACCAGCCGGGCGACTCGGCGGTGCTCCGTCGCCAGGCCGGCCGGTGCATGGACTGCGGCGTGCCGTTCTGTCACTCCGGCTGCCCTCTGGGCAACCTGATCCCGGAGTGGAACGACCTCGCCTGGCGCGGCGAGGGGCGCGCGGCGATCGAACGCCTGCACGCGACGAACAACTTCCCGGAGTTCACCGGCCGCCTCTGCCCGGCGCCGTGCGAGAGCTCCTGCGTGCTGGGCATCAACCAGCCTGCGGTCACGATCAAGCAGATCGAGGTCTCGATCATCGACGAGGCCAGCGCCAAGGGCTGGGTCGAGCCGCAGCCGCCGGAGCGCCTGACGGGCAAGACGGTCGCCGTCGTGGGCTCGGGCCCCGCCGGTCTCGCCGCCGCGCAGCAGCTGACGCGCGCGGGGCACACCGTCGCGGTCTTCGAGCGCGACGACCGCATCGGCGGTCTCCTGCGCTACGGGATCCCCGACTTCAAGATGGAGAAGTCGGTGCTGGACGCGCGCCTGCGTCAGATGCAGGAGGAGGGCACCCGCTTCCGCGCCGGCGTCGAGATCGGCGTCGACATCACCTGGGACGACCTGCGTGCCCGCTATGACGCGGTCGTGCTGGCGACGGGATCCACCGTCCCGCGCGATCTCTCGATCCCCGGACGGGACCTCGACGGCGTCCACTTCGCGATGGAGTACCTCGTCGAGTCCAACAAGGCGGTCGCCGGCGACCCGGTGCCGCATCAGATCAGCGCCGAGGGCAAGCACGTCGTGGTGATCGGCGGCGGGGACACCGGCGCCGACTGCATCGGGACGGCCCACAGGCAGGGCGCCTTGAGCGTCACGAACCTCGCCATCGGCATGCAGCCCTCCTCCGAGCGCCCCGACCACCAGCCGTGGCCCATGATGCCCACGGTCTTCGAGGTCCAGTCCGCGCACGAGGAGGGCGGCGAGCGGATGTTCCTCGCGTCCACCGTCGAGTTCCTCGCCAACGACGCGGGCGAGGTTCGCGCGCTGCGCGTCGCCGAGACGGAGTACCTCGACGGGCGGCGCGTGCCCAAGAGCGGGACGGAGCGGGAGATCCCCGCAGACCTCGTCCTCATCGCGATGGGCTTCACCGGCCCCGAGAGCGAGACGTTCGACGAGGCCGTCCGTCCGCGCAAGACCGAGCGCGGCGCGTTCGTCCGCGACGACGAGTACTCCTCGACCCTGACCGGCGTGTTCGTCGCCGGCGACGCGGGCCGGGGACAGTCGCTCATCGTCTGGGCCATCGCGGAGGGCCGCGCCGCGGCCGCGAGCGTTGACCGTTACCTCATGGGCAGCTCCCTGCTGCCCTCGCCCGTCCGCCCGACGGATGTCGCGATCGGACTCCAGCCCGCGTAGGCTGAACCCGGCAGCGTGGCCCCTTCGTCCATCCCCCTGAAAGACCCGGAGACATTGCATTGAGACGTGCCAAGATCGTCGCAACCCTCGGCCCGGCCACCTCGACCTACGAGACGGTCCGTGCCCTCATCGACGCGGGGGTGGATGTCGCGCGGCTGAACCTCAGCCATGGTGACTACTCCGTCCACGACACCAACTACGCCAACGTCCGCCGCGCGGCGGAGGACTCCGGCCGTGCCGTGGCGATCCTCGTCGACCTGCAGGGCCCGAAGATCCGCCTCGGCAAGTTCGAGGCCGGTCCCTACGAGCTCGCGGTCGGCGACATCTTCACGATCACCACCGATGACATCATCGGCAACCGGGAGATCTCGGGGACGACGTTCAAGGGTCTTCCGCAGGACGTGAAGCCGGGTGACTTCCTCCTGATCGACGACGGCAAGGTCCGCGTCGAGGTGATCGAGACCGATGACACCTCGGTGAAGACCCGCGTCGTGGTCGCCGGGGCGGTCTCCAACAACAAGGGCATCAACCTGCCGGGCGTGGCGGTGAACGTCCCCGCGCTGAGCGAGAAGGACGAGCAGGACCTGCGCTGGGGCCTGCGCTCGGGCGCCGATCTCATCGCCCTCTCGTTCGTCCGCAACGCGGACGACGTCCAGCGCGTCCACGAGATCATGGCGGAGGAGGGGATCCGCGTCCCCGTCTTCGCGAAGATCGAGAAGCCTCAGGCGGTCGACGCCCTCGAGGAGATCATCGCCGCGTTCGACGGCATCATGGTCGCCCGCGGCGACCTCGGCGTCGAGCTGCCCCTGGAGGCGGTCCCGATCGTCCAGAAGCGGGCTGTCGAGCTCGCACGTCAGAACGCGAAGCCCGTCATCGTGGCGACGCAGATGCTGGAGTCGATGATCTCGAGCCCGGTGCCGACGCGTGCGGAGACCTCCGACGTGGCCAACGCCGTGCTCGACGGCGCCGATGCCGTGATGCTCTCCGGCGAGACGAGCGTGGGGGACTACCCGGTGGTCGTCGTGGAGACGATGGCGCGCATCATCGAGTCGACCGAGGAGCACGGGCTCGAGCGCATCCATGCGCTGACGAACAAGCCGCGCACCCAGGGCGGCATCATCACGCTCGCTGGCCAGGAGGTCGCCGAGTTCGTCGATGCGAAGTTCATCTGCGTCTTCACCCAGTCCGGCGACTCGGCCAGGCGCATGTCGCGTCTCCGGTCCCGGATCCCGATGCTCGCCTTCACGCCGGAGCCCGCCATCCGGCGCCGCCTGGCGATCACCTGGGGCATCCGCTCCGTGCTGGTGGACGTCGTCGAGCACACCGACATGATGTTCCACCAGGTCGACGAGCACCTGCTCGCCCAGGGGCTGGCAGTCGAAGGCGATCGCGTCGTCGTGATCTCCGGATCCCCTCCCGGGATCGTCGGCTCGACCAACGACATCCGTGTCCACAAGGTGGGCGACGCGGTCGGCGGTGCTGCCCCGGTCTACAAGTCCAGGGCGTGATCGTCGCGAAGGGCGGGGCTACGGCCCCGCCCTTCGTCGTCCCCCGTTCGCCTTCAGACGATTCGGGCGGGCATTCAGGGTGCGCTAGCGTTGTTCCCGGGCCGGCGTGGCGGAATGGCAGACGCGGAGCACTCAAAATGCTTTGTCCGAGAGGGCGTGTGGGTTCGAGTCCCACCGCCGGCACCAGAAGCGATGCACCGTCGTCGCGCACGCCGTCCCGCAGCGGCCTCCGCGAGGACAGGTCCCGTTCAGCGGTCGTTCGGCACGGCGGGGTCGTCCCACGGCACGGTGTGGTTGTAGAGGTGGTCGTTGCGGCTGTCGGTCATCGCGCCTCTGAGGAAAAGCGGCAGCATCAGATCGCGCAGGGCGATCGCGATCTTCGAGGACGTGGTCGATTTCCGCTTGCTGATGGCGCGGGCGTAGCGGACGACCTCTTCGGCCCTGGGCCGACGGGTCCGCTCGTACTGGGCGAAGGCGCGCTCGTGATCCGGCTCGTCACGCAGGCAGCGCGCGAGCGTCGCGGCGTCCTCGAGAGCGAGGGACGCTCCCTGGCCGGCGCTCGGCGATGTGGCGTGCACAGCGTCGCCGACGGCCACGGCCCGTCCCCGGTGCCAGTGCGGCACGTGGGCGAGGTCGTAGATGCCGTAGGCGCCGATCTCGCCCTCTGCGGCGTCGAGGATCTGCGGCACCGGATACGGGTCGTCGGAGTGGATCTCCCGCAGTTCCGCGAGCCAGGCAGCGCTCGGCACGGCACGAAGCTCATCGCGGTCCATCTCCGCCCTGGTGGGATTGGCGAACCAGTACACGGTGCCGTCCTCTCGGACGAGATACCCGAAGAAGCCTCGTGCGCCGAAGACCATGTGCTGGGTCAGCGGAGTCGGCTCGAGGCCGGGTAGCCGGGCGAACCCGCCGACGCTGAGGATGCCGCTGTAGGCGGGCTCCGGTGCCTGCGGGTCGATCCAGCGCCGGACGACGGAGCCGACCCCGTCGCACCCGATCAGGACATCGCCGCGCGCGCTGCTGCCGTCGGCGAAGTGCGCGATGCTCGCCTCGTCCCGTTCCTCGACGCGCTCCAGGCGGGCGCCCCAGACGGTGGGGATGCCAGCATCTTCGGCGGCATCACGAAGGACCTCGTTCACCCACTCGCGTCGCACCACGACGCTCCCACGTTCCGGCTCGCCCGATGGGCCGTTCGGCACGCGGCCGAGTCTGCGCCCCCGACCGCTCCACATCTCCATGTTCGGGCTGAGGTGCCCGTCCGAGACGAGTCGTGCGCGCAGGCCGAGGGTCTCCAACACGGCGAGCCCATTGGTGGCGACGTTCAGGAAGAGGCCGCCGGAGGTATCGGGCGCAGGCCTGGCCTCGAAGATCCGGGCATCCCAGCCCGCCTTCTTCAGGAAGAGCGCGACGGCAGGGCCGGCGACGCCTCCGCCGATGATGAGAGCCTTGGGCATCCGTGAACCTTTCGATTAGCCTTGATGAAGAGGGAGAGGCTCTATAAGAGAGTCGCTCTATTTTGGAGAGAATACGTGATGCCCGAATCATCCGCAACCCGTGCCGCCGCGATCGCTCGACAGGGGGAGGCCATGCGGGAGTTCATGGCCAGGGCCGTGCTCTTCCAGGACGCGGTCGCCCGCTCGGCCGGATTGAACGGCAGCGACCTCCAGGCGGTCGGGCTACTGCTCCGGGACGGGCCGGCAACGCCCGGCGAGCTCGCCGCGCGGGTCGGTCTGACCGCGGGAGGGGCGATCACGGCGATGATCGACCGGCTCGAACGCGCGGGGTACGTCACGCGCGCCCGCGATCTCGCCGACCGTCGCCGCGTCATCGTGACTGCCGTCCCCGAGGCGCTGATGTCGCGGGTCGGCTACGTCTACGGGCGGGTCGCCGACCGGTGGAGCGAGTACCTGGAGACGCTGGACGACGAGCAGATCGACTTCGCCACCGACCTCTTCGCGCGGGCGGCGGAGATCAACCGTGAGGAGATCGAGGCTCTTCGTGGGGCCGCCTCCGGATCGGATCGATAGGGCAACGGGGTCGATCTGCTCGTCGCGCATCGATGCCGCCACTGCTCGTCGTTTCACGGCGGTACCAGGGGCACGGTCCCCTAGAATGGATCCGTGACCGAGCTAGAGCAGCCTGAGCAGCCCACCTCCTCCGCACCGAGACGCGTCGTCGTCGCCGAGGACGAGTCGCTGATCCGCCTCGACATCGTCGAGATCCTCCGCGACAACGGCTTCGACGTCGTTGGCGAGGCCGGCGACGGCGAGACCGCCGTGGCGCTCGCGACGGAGCTGCGTCCCGACCTGGTCATCATGGACGTCAAGATGCCGCAGCTCGACGGGATCAGCGCGGCCGAGAAGCTGCACAAGAACAACATCGCCCCCGTCGTGCTGCTGACGGCCTTCAGCCAGAAAGAGCTCGTGGAGCGGGCGAGCGAGGCGGGCGCCCTCGCATACGTCGTGAAGCCGTTCACCCCGAACGACCTCCTCCCGGCCATCGAGATCGCCCTCGCGAGGCACGAGCAGATCATCACGCTCGAGGCCGAGGTCGCCGACATGGTCGAGCGGTTCGAGACGCGCAAGCTCGTGGATCGCGCCAAAGGCCTCCTCAACGAGAAGATGGGCCTGAGCGAGCCGGAGGCCTTCCGCTGGATCCAGAAGGCGTCGATGGATCGCCGGCTCACCATGCAGGACGTCGCCAAGGCGATCATCGAGCAGCTCGCTCCCAAGAAGTGACGATGGACCTCGGCGACGGCATCAGCCTCCGCCGAGTGGGCGCGGGGGACGGCCGGCTGCTCGCCGAGGCGTACACGCGCAATCGCATCCACCTCGAGCCCTGGAACCCGGCGACGACGGAGGACTTCTTCACGGTCGCGCACCAGGAGGCGCAGGTCGAGCGAGCGGTGCGCGAGGGCGAGCAGGGCCGCAGTGCGGCGTTCGTGATCGTCGACGACACGCGCGTCCTCGGGAGGGTCAACCTCAGCCACATCGTGCGCGGGGTGTTCTGCAACGCCGACCTCGGCTACTGGATCGATGCGGAGGTGGCCGGCCGCGGGATCATGCGTCGCGCGGTCGCCCTGGTCCGGCAGCATGCGCAGCGGGAGCTGGGTCTGCACCGGATCCAGGCGGCGACGCTGGTGCACAACCTCGGCTCGCAGCGCGTGCTCGCAGTCAACGGCTTCCAGCAGATCGGGCTCGCGCCCCGGTATCTGCGGATCGCAGGGGAGTGGCAGGATCACCTGCTGTTCCAGCGGATCCTGGAGGATCCGGTCGCGGAGCGCCCGAGCCCCGCCACCGTGCGGAGCCGGATCAGCGGGCCGGGGCGTCCTTGATCATGTTCGTGATCCGGATGGTCGAGCAGCGACGACCCTGATCGTCGGTCACGACGATCTCGTGCACGGTGATGCTGCGGCCGAGATGGACCGAGGTGCACACGCCGGTGACGATCCCGCTCGTCGCGGATCGCGTGTGCGTGGCGTTGATGTCCACGCCGACCGCGATCTTGCCCGGTCCCGCGTGCAGAGTCGCCGAGACGGATCCCAGCGTCTCGCCGAGGACGACATAGGCGCCGCCGTGCATCAGACCGACGGGCTGGGTGTTCCCCTCGACGGGGAGGGTGGCGACGCTGCGATCGGCGCTCACCTCGAGGAACCGCATGCCCATCTTCGTCGCCAGCGCTCCCATGGCGCGAGGGGTGGACCAGTCCGTGCTCTCGTCCCTGATCGTGTCGGCCATGCATCCTCCTCCGCGCGTGTCCGTCGTCCTCGTTAGGCTGGCATGGTGACGGACTCCGCAAAGCCTACCCTCATGGTCGTGGACGGCCATTCGCTCGCCTACCGGGCGTTCTTCGCCCTCCCGGTCGAGAACTTCACGACCAAGGACAATCAGCACACCAACGCGATCTACGGCTTCCTGTCGATGCTCGTGAACCTCATCAAAGCCGAGCGCCCCACGCATCTGGCGATCGCGTTCGACACCTCCCGTCACTCCTTCCGCACCGATGTGTACCCCGAGTACAAGGCGACCCGCTCGGAGACGCCGCAGGAGTTCCGCGGCCAGATCCCGCTCCTGCAGGACTGCCTCGCCGCGATGTCGATCCCCGTGCTCACGAAGGAGACTGTCGAGGCCGACGACATCCTCGCGACCCTGGCAACGCAGGGCGCAGAGAAGGGGTACGGAGTCCTGGTCGTCTCCGGCGACCGAGACACCATCCAGCTCGTCACCGACGACATCACGCTGCTCTATCCCTCCGTCCAGGGCGTCTCGCAGCTCAAGCGGTACGACCCCGAGGCGGTTCAGGAGCGCTACGGCGTGCGTCCCGAGCAGTATCCCGACATCGCGGCGCTGGTCGGTGAGACGAGCGACAACCTCCCCGGCGTGCCGAAGGTGGGGGAGAAGACGGCGGTGAAGTGGCTGACGCAGTTCGGGTCGCTCGACGAGCTCCTCGATCGTGCGGAGGAGATCAAGGGCGTCGTCGGCGGCAACCTCCGGGAGCACATCGAGGACGTGCGCCGCAATCGCCGGCTCAACCGTCTCCTCCGCGACGTGGAGCTCCCGGTGGGTCCGGACGACCTCGCCGTCGAGTCGATGGACGCACAGGCGGTGCGCGACATCTTCGCGCGCCTGGAGTTCCGTACCCTGCTTCCGCGCGTCTTCGAGGCCGTCGGCGGCGACGCGGTGCTGGAGGAGGAGGCCGCGCAGGTCGCGGTGCCCGCCGCGCGCGAGGTCGATGCGAAGGGCCTCGGCGAGTGGATCGATGCCGCGGAGGGTGAGATCGGACTGACGGTCACCGTCTCCGAGGGGCATCCGCAGCGGGTGGGGCTCGCCTCCGGCGACGATCTTGTCGAGGCGACCTGGAGCGAGGAGGCCGGGGTGAGTCTCCGTGCCTGGCTGGAGTCGTCCTCGCCCAAGACGTTCCACGATGCGAAGCCCCAGCTCAAGGCGCTGCGGAACGCGGGCATCCGCGTGGACGGTCTCGCCTATGACACGAGCCTCGCCGGCTGGCTGCTGCGTCCGAGCTTCCCGGACAAGACCCTGGCCGACCTGGTCGACCGCTACCTCGGCGAGAAGCTGCCCGAGGCCGATCCGAGCCAGCTCGTCCCCGAGACCGAGGGGGCGACGCCCGCGCAGCTCGCCTGGTTCACCGCTCGCGTCACCGCGGCGCTGCGCGCTGATCTTCCCGAGAACGTCGACCGGGTGCTGCGGGAGATCGAGCTGCCGACGCTGGGTACGCTGGCCGACATGGAGCTGGCCGGCGTCTCCGTCTCGCACGAGAAGCTCTCCGGCTTCTCCCGAGAGCTCGGAGAGCGGGCGGACCGCATCGCCCAGGAAGCTTTCGGGATCATCGGCCGTGAGGTGAACCTCGGCTCGCCGAAGCAGCTGCAGGAGGTCCTCTTCGAGGATCTGGAGCTCCCGAAGACCCGCAAGACGAAGACCGGCTACTCCACGGATGCCGCCGTCCTCGTCGACCTGCAGGAGACCAATCCCCACCCGTTCCTGGGGCTCCTGCTCCAGCATCGGGAGGCCACCAAGCTGCGGCAGATCATCGAGTCCCTCGATTCGTCGATCCGCGACGACCATCGCGTTCACACGACGTACGTGCAGACCGGCAGTCAGACCGGCCGCCTCTCCAGCACGGATCCGAACCTCCAGAACATCCCGGTCCGCACCGAGGAGTCGCGGCGCATTCGTGCGGCCTTCGAGGTCGGTGAGGGGTACGAGGCGCTTCTCACGGCCGACTACTCCCAGATCGAGATGCGGATCATGGCGCACCTGTCCGGCGATGAGGGGCTGATCGAGGCGTTCCGGTCGGGGGAGGACCTGCACCGCTTCGTCGGCGCCAGGGTCTTCGGCGTCGAGCCGGAGGAGGTCACCTCCGTCATGCGCACCAAGGTGAAGGCGATGTCGTACGGTCTCGTCTACGGGCTGAGCGCGTTCGGGCTCTCCAAGCAGCTGCGGATCGAGCAGGCCGAGGCCAAGCAGCTCATGCTGGAGTACTTCTCCCGGTTCGGTGCGGTGCGCGACTATCTGCGTGCGTCGGTCGTCGCCGCGAAGGAGGTCGGCTACACCGAGACGATCTTCGGACGGCGGCGGCCGTTCCCGGACCTCGCGAGCCCCAACCGGGTGCTGCGTGAGAACGCGGAGCGAGCGGCGCTCAACGCCCCGATCCAGGGCAGCGCGGCGGACATCATGAAGATCGCGCTCTTCCGGATCCACCAGGACCTGCTCGCGCAGGATCTGCGGTCGCGCGTCCTCCTGCAGATCCACGATGAGCTCGTCGTGGAGGTCGCAGCAGGGGAGTGGGACACGGTGGAGCGGATCGTCCGGGACCGGATGGGGGGCGCCGCCGAGTTGTCGGTGCCGCTCGATGTCCAGGTCGGACGTGGCGCGGATTGGAATGAGGCCGCGCACTGACGCGCGCTACGCTCGAATCCATGACCTCCCACACCCCCGAACCCCGCACCCCCAGCGCCATCGATCAGGTGGCGGAGGGGTGGGTCGACTCCCTCGTCGGCTTCTCGCCCATCCTGGCCACCTACATCGGCCGCAATGAGGCGAACGGTCGCCTCGACGACCTGAGCCCGGAGGGGCACGCCCATCAGGTGGAGGAGACGAGGCGCACGCTCGCCGCGCTCGATGCCCTGGAGCCGGTGGACGCTGTGGACGACGTCACGAAGGCGGATCTGGGAGCCGAGCTCCGGCTGTCCCTCGAGTTCGACGAGGCGCAGTGGCACCTCCGCGACCTGAACGTCATCGCCTCGGCCGCGCAGGACGTGCGTCAGGCGTTCGACCTGATGCCGACCGAGACCACGGACGACTGGGCGGTCGTCGCAGAGCGCCTCGCGGCGGTCCCGGATGCGCTCCGCGGCTACGTCGCCACCCTGAGAGAGGGCATCGGCCGGGGCGTCGTCCCCGCTCGACGCCAGGTGATCGAGGTGGCGACGCAGATCGCCCGCTACACGGCGGATGACGGCTTCTTCGCCTCGTTCGTCGCGGATGCGGCTCCGGCCGAAGGCCAGCTCCCCGCATCGCTCGCCCGGGATCTGGCCGATCACTCCTCGGCGGCGCGGGTGGCGTACGACGAGCTGCGATCGTTCCTGAGCACGGAGCTGGCGCCGGTCGCCGGCGACCAGGATGCCGTCGGTCGTGAGCTCTACGCACTGGCCTCGCGCCGTTTCCTCGGCGCGTCCATCGACCTCGACGAGACCTACGAGTGGGGGCGCGAGGAGCTCGCGCGGATGGTCGCGGAGCAGACATCGATCGCCCAGGAGATCGTCCCCGGCGGCTCCGTGGAGGATGCCGTCGCGTTCCTGGACGCCGATTCCTCGCGCCGGCTCGTCGGCACCGACGCGCTGCAGCGTTGGATGCAGGAGACCAGCGACCGGGCGATCGCCGAGCTCGGCGCCACGCACTTCGACATCCCGGAGCAGATCCGGGAGCTGGAGTGCATGATCGCGCCGACCCAGGAGGGCGGCATCTACTACACCGGTCCGACCGATGACTTCTCACGTCCCGGCCGGATGTGGTGGTCCGTTCCCGAGGGCGTGACCGAGTTCGACACCTGGCGCGAGCTGACCACGGTCTATCACGAGGGAGTTCCCGGGCATCACCTGCAGATCGCGCAGGCCACCTACAACCGCGCCGAGCTGAACACCTGGCGCCGGGTGCTGGCCGGCACGTCCGGCCATGCAGAGGGTTGGGCGCTGTACGCGGAACGGCTCATGGAGCAGCTCGGCTACCTCGATGATCCTGCCGATCGGTTCGGGATGCTCGACGGGCAGCGACTGCGCGCGCTCCGTGTGGTCCTCGACATCGGCGTGCACCTCGGCAAGCCACGTCTCGACGGGGAGGGCGTCTGGGATCACGACTACGCCCTTGAGATGATGCGGCAGAACGTGAACATGAACGACGGCTTCCGTCAGTTCGAGGTGAACCGCTATCTCGGATGGCCGGGGCAGGCGCCGTCCTACAAGGTCGGGCAGCGCATCTGGGAGCAGGTCCGCGACGACTACGCGGCCGCGCGCGGCGAGGCGTTCTCAATCAAGGAGTTCCACAAGCGGGCGCTCGACATGGGCGGGGTGGGTCTGGACACCCTCCGGGCGGCGTTGCTGCGCTGAGGGAATTCCCGCTCCGGGTTCCTGGTTCATTCAGGTGAATAGAAAGGATCTCCCATGGAGCTGGAGTTCGGACTGGACACGTTCGGAGACGTCACGCGTGGCGTCGACGGCGAGCTGCTGACCGCCGCGGAGACGATTCGCAACATCGTCGCCGAGGCGGAGCTCGCCGATGGCGTCGGCGTCGACTTCTTCGGGGTGGGCGAGCACCACCGTCGTGAGTTCGCGGTGTCGAGCCCGGAGATGGTGCTCGCGGCCATCGCGGCGAAGACGTCGCGCATTCGCCTCGGCACTGCGGTCACTGTGCTCTCGTCGGACGATCCGGTGCGCGTCTTCGAGCGGTTCTCGACACTCGATGCGCTCTCGAACGGCCGTGCCGAGGTGGTTCTCGGCCGAGGGTCGTTCATCGAGTCGTTCCCCCTGTTCGGCTACGACCTGAACGACTACGAGCAGCTCTTCGAGGAGAAGCTGGACCTCTTCGTCCGGCTTCTGGACGAGGAGCCGGTGACCTGGCAGGGGACGCTGCGGGCTCCGCTGGAGAACGCCGAGGTCTTCCCGAAGACGGCAGGAGGCCTGCGCACCTGGGTCGGGGTCGGCGGCACACCGGAGTCGGTCGTTCGCGTGGCCCGTCACGGGCTCGGGCTCATGCTGGCGATCATCGGCGGACCTGCGGCGCGGTTCCGCCCGCTCGTCGACCTGTACCACCGCTCCGTCACGACGTTCGGGACCGCAGCGCATCCCGTGTCCGTGCACTCCCCGGGCCACATCGCCGCGACCGATGACGAGGCGTGGGACGCCGCGTACGAGGGGTTCGAGGCGATGAACAACACGATCGGCCGGGAACGCGGATGGCCGCCGTACAGCCGCGCGCGGTTCCAGAACGACGTCGGTCCCGCAGGCTCGCTCTATGTCGGCTCTCCCGAGCGGGTCGCGGCGAAGATCGCCGAGACGGTGACGACGCTCGGCCTCGGCCGATTCGACATGAAGTACGCGACGGGCACGCTCTCCCACGAAGCGATGATGCGGAGCATCGAGCTCTACGGCACCGAGGTCATCCCGCGCGTGAGGAAGCTGCTCGCCGACCGGTGAGACGAGCAGGTCGCGGCGAGGCCTAGGCTGGAGTGATGACCGCGGTCCGCTACGTCGCCATCGGAGACTCCTTCACGGAGGGTGTCGGGGACGAGCTCCCCGACGGGCGCGTCAGAGGCTGGGCGGATCTTGCGGCACAGGGCTGGGCGGATGCTCTCGGCTCGTCGATCTCCTACGCCAACTTCGCGATACGGGGGAAGCTCGCCTGGCCCGTCGTCGAGGAGCAGCTCGAACCCGCGCTCGCTCTTGGTCCCACGCACCTGTCCTTCAACGCCGGCGGCAACGACATGCTGCGGCCCCGCGCTGATATCGAGCACATCGCGGACGCCTTCTCGCGTGTGCTGCGCCGCTGTGACGAGATGGGGACCACTCTCATCGTGCTGTCCGGGGCGAACCCGGCCGGACAGCTTCCGCTGGGCGATCTCGTCCAGCGGCGAGGCGATGAGCTCTCGGCCGCCGTCCTCCGCAGGATTCAGGATCGTCCCGACGTGGTCCGAGCCCTCAACTGGCCGGATCGCGAGCTGAGCTCGTCGCCGTACTGGGCGGAGGACCGCCTGCACATGAACGCGCACGGCCATCATCGTGTCGCAGCTCGCGTGCTCGACGCGCTCGGACTCGACGTGCCGGACTCCTGGTGGAAGCCGAGCACGAGCGTGCTTGCGGGGAATGTCGGATCCTGGCAGTACTACCGCGCCCATGTCGCGCCCTGGGTGGTCCGCCGCCTCACGGGGCGCTCCTCCGGTGACGGGCGCCAGCCGAAGCACCCTGTGTGGACGGACGTGGCGCCTCGGGCCGTTCAGGACACGGCGTGACCGCATCGCGGCTCACGTCTCGGCGTCTGGTGCGGCGCTGGACGCAGCTGATCGTCGGCCTCTTCCTCTACGGCATCGGCATCGCCTTCATCGTGCGGGGCGGCCTGGGCGCCGCGCCCTGGGACGTCCTGACCCAGGGCATCTCACACCATGTGCCGCTGAGCTTCGGCGTGATCACCATCGTCATCAGCGGCGTCGTCCTGCTCCTGTGGATACCGATCCGGCAGCGTCCGGGAATCGGCACGCTGCTCAACGCACTGTGCGTCGGCCCGTCCGCCGATATCGGCTTCCAGGTGATCCCCGCCGCGGACCAGCTGTGGCTGCAGGTGCTCTTCTTCGTGCTCGGGCTGGTCATCCTCGCGGGCGCGACGGGGCTCTACATCGGTGCAGACTTCGGACCGGGGCCTCGGGACGGGTTGATGACCGGTCTGCACCGACGGCTCGGCTATCCGATCTGGGCGGTGCGCACCGCCATCGAGGTGAGCGTCGTCCTCGTCGGCTGGCTGCTCGGCGGGACGGTCGGCGTCGGTACTGTCGCCTTCGCGCTCCTCGTCGGGCCGCTGTGTCAGTTCTTCCTCCGGGTGTTCGCGGTGCGTCGGGTCGGGGGAGAGGACGGCTCCACCCGCGGGGCCGCGCGCCGAGAAGCCCCCTCCGCGTCCGACGCTCAGCCGTCCGTGGAGTCTGTGACGGCAGTGGAGTCCACGGATCCCGCGGGAGAGACGCGGTAGGACAGCTCTGCATAGGGGCCGATCTGCCGGACACCCGTGAGCGTCAGCCGATCCGCCCCGAGGGCGCGGGGGAGGAGCGGCTTCCCCGCGGCCAGGGTCGCCGGCGCGAAGGTCACGATCACTTCGTCGAGCAGACCCGCGTCGGCGAACTGCCCGACCAGATCGCCGCCACCGACCAACCAGATGTCGCGGTCACCCGCCGCCTCCGCGATCTCGGCGTAGTGATCGGCGACCGACCCCGAGACGAACCGCACATCAGCGTCCGGGACGAGGGGAAGCTGCCTGGATGTGAACACGTAGGTCGGCCGGTCGCCGTAGTACTCCGTCCAGCGGTCGGGCTCGGCGAGCAGCCCGTTCTCCCGCACGGTCCATTCGTAGGTGGCCGATCCCTCCACCAGGACGCCGATGCCGGCGGTGAAGGCCTCGATGTCGCCGGTGACCTCCTCCTGCGGCACCTCGAACAGCCAGGCGAGCGAGTCCTCCGGGTCGGCGAGGAAGCCGTTGAGCGTGGACGCGGTGTAGAAGATGGTCTTGGGCATGGACCGACGCTACCGACGGCCACCGACATCGGAGGAGGGAGCCCCGGCGACGCGCTACAGTGCGGACGTGGACGACTTCAGCATGGCCTCTCTCCCGGGAGGAACGGTGGAACTGCACGATGCCCGAGCCGAGAGGCGCTGGAGCGTCGAGCTGGAGCCGTTCGAGATCGGGGTGTACCCGGTCACCGAGGAACAGTTGGCCGAGTTGCTGGGCGTCACGTCGCACCATCCGCGTCGCCCCGCCGCGGACGTCTCCTGGCTGCGTGCCATCCGGATCTGCAACGCCGCGTCCGAGTGGGAGGGGCTCGACCCCGTCTACCGCTTCGAGGGGGAGGAGGTGAGCTGGGCCGTCGATGCGGACGGCTACCGCCTGCCCACGGAGGCGGAGTGGGAGTACGCCTGCCGCGCAGGATCCACCGGACCGCACTACGGGCCCCTCCGTGAGGTCGCGTGGACCACGGCGGACGGCGTCTCCTCCCCGCAGGACGTCGGGGGCAAGATGCCCAATCTGAACGGCCTCTTCGACACGCTCGGGAACGTCTGGGAGTGGTGCTGGGACTTCCTCGATCCCGCTCGCTACGGCGAGTACCGCGTGTTCCGAGGAGGGGGCTTCGCCGACGAGGCGTGGAGCGCCAGGGCCTCCTCCCGACGCGGAGGGGCTCCACGGATGCACCATGAGGACGTCGGCCTGCGCCTGGCGAGGGGCGGCTTCGAGACCGTGGACGCGGCACAGGGCTGGTCTGCCGTCGCCGACCGGGAGCGTGCGGCCGGCGACGGTCCGCTGCCGACGGGCTGGACGCCCCGGCGCTGACTCGGGATACGAATGCTGATTCCTCCCTGCTCCTACCGGGATCCCGCGTAGTCCTCCTTGACGACGTCGAGGTGCGTCCAGCTCTCCAGGCCGCTGACCGGCGGCAGCGCGCGGAGCTGTTCGATCACCTCCAGCACGTCGACGGCCGAGGAGCCGCCGATCGTGGCCACGAAGTCATAGCTCCCGTGCGAGCGTGCCGCGAAGTCGATGGCGGGGGAGTCGACGAGGTACCGGCGGACAGGTTCGGCGTCGTCGCCGAGGATGATGCCGACGCCGACCGCCACACGATTGCGTGAGACGCCGCCGGAGGGTATCGCGGAGATGCGGATAAGACCGGCCTCGATGAGCCGTCGCACACGGGAGCGGACCGAGGACGGCGAGAGATGCACAGCCTCCGCAAGCTCCCGGTAGCTCGCCCGTCCGTCGATCTGCAGCGCGGCGATCAAGCGGTGATCCAGATCGTCCAACGCGATCTCTCTGCGGGAGTCGGCGACGAAGAAGCCGCGGAGGACCTCGCCGTACGTGGTGACCTGCACCTGCCGCACGGTCGGGATGCGGCGCACATGGTCGAGCATCGCGTGCAGCTGCTCGTCATTGCCGTGGCGGGACTCGAACACCAGCGGATGGGAGCCGCTGACGAGCGACACGAAGACGGCGTCGTCGACCTCCGCGATCCGTGTGGCGACCTCTCGCGCGGGGCCGGTCGTGCTCACCATGGCGTGCACCAGGACGTGATGACCGACGAACCCGGGATCGAGAGCCGCGACCACGCGCAGACCGTCGCGTTCGACCAGAAGGCGCAGGCGCTGCGAGACGTAGTCGCGAGGTGCGTGCAGCAGCTCCGCGAGCTCCTGGATGCTCGCCCGGCCGTTCTCCTGCAGCGCGTGGATCAGCTGTCCGTCGAGATAGCTGACGTCGCGGTCCGGTCGGCGGGATGCGGGGCTGTCGGCGATGGTCGTGCCTCCAAGGGGGTGATTCGTCGGATGCGTGAAATACCCGAATCTGCGGATCGGAACGACAGATCATCGGTCAGATCACTGATATTTCCAGCATCTGTCTACAGATTGTCGCCAGAGTACCGCAGATGCGCGGTCCATCCCGTTCCGATGCCAAGCATCTGCTTTCGGACGGTCCTATAGTCGGCACAATCCCATGGACGCCTACCCCACGTCCGGACCGACCGAACCTCCATCGACCTTCCTCTCCCCACAGAGCAAAGGAGCCCTGTATGTCCGCCTCGATCGCCCCGCCGCCGGCGCATTCGCACCGACGGGCCCTCCGTGCCGGCTTCGCCGCCATGGCCGGCACCTCCATCGAGTGGTACGACTTCTACGTCTATGCCACCGCCGCCGCGCTGGTCTTCCCCCAGGTGTTCTTCCCTGAGGTGGATCGGGTCGTGGGCACCCTTGCCTCCTTCGGCACATATGCCGTCGCCTTCTTCATGCGTCCGCTCGGCGGGATCATCTTCGGCTACATCGGCGACAAGTTCGGCCGCAAGCCGGCGCTCACCATCACGCTGCTGATGATGGGCGTCGCCACCGTGTTGGTCGGCTGCCTGCCCGGATACGCGACGATCGGCGTCGCTGCGCCGATCCTGCTGGTGCTCCTGCGCATGGTGCAGGGCCTCGCCGTCGGCGGTGAGTGGGGCGGCGCCAGTCTGATGTCGGTGGAAAGCGCGCCCCCGAAGTACAAGGTGTTCTATGGCGGCTTCACGCAGGTCGGCAACCCGTTCGGGGCGATGCTGGCGACCGGCGCGTTCTGGGCGCTCTCCGCGGCCGGCGACGATGCCATGGTCGCCTGGGGCTGGCGCATCCCGTTCCTGTTCAGCATCGTGCTGATCGGCGTCGGCTTCTGGGTGCGCTACCGCGTCGAGGAGACGCCGGTTTTCGAGGCGACGATCGAGGGTCAGAAGCAGTCCACGCCGATCGTGTTCGCGATCCGCAACAACTGGTGGCCGATGCTGCTCGGCTTCTGCATCATCGCGATGTCGTCCGGTGGTTATGTGATCGCTACGACCTTCGTGCAGAACTTCGCGACCGCACCCGAGATCGGCCTGGATCCCAGTGTGATCCTCGGTGCGATGACCGTCGCGTCCTTGGTGGAGCTGCTCGTCACCCTGCCGCTGGCCTGGCTCGGCGACAAATGGGGGAGCAAGACGCTCATCTACTTCGGCGCGGTGGGATCGATCGCGGTGTTCGTGCCGCTCGTGCTCGTGATCCAGAACGAGCAGGTGGCGATGATCTACCTATTGGCGTCGGCGTTGCGCATCACGCTGAGCGGCGCGTGGGCACCGCTGTCCACGCTCATGGCCCAGATGTTCCGCCCGCAGGCACGCTACACGTCCATGTCGCTGTCGTACGGCGTCGGCGCCGCCGTGTGGGGAGGCCTCTCGCCGGTCATCGCGACGGCGTTGATCGCGGCCACCGGCAGTTTCTGGTCGGCCGTCGTGTTCTTCGGCCTGCTCTGCCTGCTCGCCGTCTTCGGCGCGTTCTTCGCCCCCCAGCATTCCGACAACGCGCCGATCACCGAATCGCTGACCGCACGCGGCACCACCGCGATCCCGACCGTAGAGAAGAGCTGAGCAATGCGCCGCCTGGCCACCTACGACTCCCATGACTCCGGTGCGACGATCATCACGGCCAAGAACATCCGCACCGTCGATGAGGCCCAGCCCGAGGCCGAGGCGATGCTCACGGCAGGGGGCCGGATCCTCGCCGTGGGCGCACTCGCCGACGTCGAGGCGGCGGCCGAGGCGGCCGGTCTCGCTCCCGAGCGCGTCGATCATCCGGGCGGGACGGTCGTCCCCGGGTTCGTCGACGCGCATGCCCATCCGCTGATGTACGGGCAGCTGCTCACCTGGGTCGACGTCGGGCCTGCACGGGCCGGGTCCATCCCCGAGATCGTCGAGCTGATGAGGGAGCGCGCGGCGACGCTGCCCGAGGGCGCCCCGCTGCGCGGCTACGGCTACGAGCAGCGCAACCTCGTCGAGCGCCGGCATCCCACCCGGAACGAGCTGGATGAGATCGCCGCCGACTGCGAGGTGTACATCATGAACGCTTCCGGCCACGGCGGCGTCGTGAACACTTTCACACTGGACAAGTTCGGCATCACGCGGGACACCCCGAACCCGGACGGCGGGGAGTTCTTCCGCGACGCCGACGGCGAGCTGACCGGCGAGCTGTCCGACGCGGCATGCAACGTGCTGACCGGCCTGCACGGCGTGAAGGTCGGCCATCACGGCCCGAACTTCCACCTCGGCGACGAGCCGGCCGAGCACCAGCGTCAGCTCGACGCCGTGCAGCGGGAGTTCCTCGCCGGCGGTGTCACGACGATCGGGGACGCACAGGTGTCGCAGCGCGAGTTCGCCGCCTACCTCTTGCTCGCCGACCGGGGAGCGCTGCACGTCCGGGTGTCGATGTACTTCCTCTCGCACCTGCTCGACCAGGTGATCGACCTCGGCCTGACCGGTCCCTTCGGCAACGCGTTCCTCTCGGCCGCCGGCATCAAGCTCTACGCCGACGGCACGCTGGGCGGCTGGACCGCGTACTTCCCCGAGGGCTACCTCGGCGACCCGTGCCGCACCGGGCAGCTCTATCACGAGCCCGCCGAGTACTCCGCGCTCGTGAGGAAGGCCCACCTCGCGGGCCTGCAGACCGCCACCCACGCCCAGTCGCCGACCGCGATCCGGATGGTCGTGGACGCGGTCGAGGAGGCGCTCATCGCGCGACCCGATTCCGACGCCCGGCACCGTATCGAGCACTGCGGTCTTCCCGATCCGGCGGAGATCCGCCGGATGGCCGAGCTCGGCATCCGCCCCGTCAACCAGACCCAGCACTACTACAACTGGGGCGAGGGCGTGGAACAGGCCATCGGCACACCGGGCGAGCGGTTCAACCCTCTGGGGGAGTTCGTCGAGGCGGGCGTGCCCGTGACGATCTCCTCGGACGCGCCCGTCGCGGAGCCGCTGCCCCTCGAGGCGATCCAGGCGGCCGTCACCCGCATCACCCGCCGCGGACACAAGCTCGGCCCGGACACGCTGCGCATCAGCGCGGCGGAAGCTCTGCGCGCGCACACCCTGGAAGGCGCGGCGTCGATCGGACGCGACAACGAGCTCGGGTCGCTGACCCCCGGCAAGCGCGCCGACTTCGTCGTGCTCGGCGCCGACCCGATCGAGACCGAGGGCGCGGCGATCGGCAGCATCCCGGTGTGGGAGACCTGGGTCGATGGCGTCCGCAAGCACCAGGCACAGGAAGGCTGAGCGAAATGCAGACGGAGATCAGACGCACCACCGGCTGGGTGATCATCGAGGCTCTGCGGGGCTACGGGATCGACACGGTGTTCGGCATCCCGGGCACCCACAACCTCGAGCTCTATCGCCCGCTCTCGGCCCTCGGGATCCGACCGGTCACCACCCGTCACGAGCAGGGCGCCGGCTACGCGGCCGACGGCTGGTCGCTGCAGACGGGGCTGCCCGGCGTGGTCATGACCACGAGCGGGCCGGGCCTGCTGAACGCGCTGTCCGCCGCGGGGACCGCCTACTGCGAGTCCCGGCCGATGATCATCCTCTCGCCCGGCCCCGCGCGCGGCAGCGAGTTCGCCGACGTCGGCACGCTGCACGAGACCAAGGACCAGCTCGCCGCGGCCTCCGCCGTCGTCGAGTGGGGGCGACGCGTGGGCACCGCCGCCGAGGCGGTCGCTGCGGTGCATGACGCGTTCGCGCTGTTCGCGACGGGTCGCCCGCGCCCGGTGTACATCGAGGTGCCGCTGGACCTGCTCGAGGAGGTGGCCGACGGGGTCAGCGACGACGATCTCGCCCCGCGAGGGTTCCCCCCGGCGCCGGTGGCCGATACCGCTGCCATCGCGGAGGCGGCCCGTCTGCTCGCCGCGGCGACCGACCCCGTGATCCTGGCCGGCGGCGGGTCTCGCAGGGCACCAGGTCCACTGCGGGCAGTCGCCGAACGCCTCGGTGCGCCTGTGGTCACCACCGCGAACGCGAAGGGCGTGCTCGACGAGCACCACCCGCTCTCGCTGGGAGCCAATCTGCGTCTCGCCGCGGCGCGCAATCGTGCCCGCGACGCCGACGTGCTGCTCGTGGTCGGATCCAAGCTCGGTGCGGCCGAGCTGTGGGTCGACCAGCTCGACGCCCGCGGCACGGTCATCCGCATCGACCTGCTCGCCTCGCAGCTCGACAAGAACCAGAGGGCGGACGTGGGCATCGTCGGCGATGCTGCGGCGTCCCTGCAGGCACTGCTCGCCGAGCTCGGCGACGGGCAGCCGCGCACCGGCGGCCACGTCGCCGGGACCCTCGACGCGGTGCGGGCCGAGGTGCACGAGCTGTCGCCGGTCAACGCGGCGCTCGCGGAGGTCATCGCAGGCGTGCTGCCGGCCGATGCGATCGTGGCGACCGACTCGTCGCAGATCGCGTACTGGGGCCTGATGAATGTGCTGCGGGTGCCGAGGGCGAACTCGATGCCGTACATGGCGACGTACGCCACGCTCGGCTACGCGCTGCCGGCCGCGCTCGGCTCCCGTCTCGGCGACCCCGGCCGGCCGGCCTTCGCCGTCACCGGAGACGGGGCGCTCATGTTCTCGGTTCAGGAGATGATCACCGTCGTCGAGCAGGGACTCGACGTCACCGTCATCGTCGTAGACAACGGCGGCTACGCCGAGATTAGGCAGAATGAGGCCGATGCCGGCATCGCCCCGGTCGGGGTCGAGCTGACCCAGCCGGACTGGGCCGCGCTCGGCACGGCGTTCGGCGGCACGGGACGGCGCGCCGACTCGGCCATCGAGCTCGCCGAGGCCGTGCAGCAGGCGCAGTCCGCCGGCGGCCTGCAGGTCATCCACATCGACCAGTCCACGTTCGCCCTGTGAGAGGAACGCCCATGAGCAGCACACCGATCGGCCCGGCGGATGCCTCGAAGACCCCGCGCTATGCGGGGCTGTCCACCTTCGCCCGGCTGCCTCGCATCGAGGATGTCGGCGGGGCCGACATCGCCGTCGTCGGCGTTCCGTTCGACAGCGGGGTGAGCTTCCGCCCGGGCGCGCGGTTCGGACCGGAGCACGTGCGCGCGTCGAGCCGGCTGCTGCGCCCGTACAACCCCGCGCAGGACTTCTCCGGCTGGGAGGCCGTGCAGATGGCGGATGCCGGCGACATCGCCGCGAATCCCTTCCGGATCCACGATGCCGTCGAGCAGATCGCCCAGGCGGCGACGGAGCTCGGGGAGCGGGTCGACCGCATCCTCACGATCGGCGGCGACCATACGATCGCCTATCCGCTGCTCAAAGCGCTCAGTGCGAAGCACGGGCCTGTCGCTGTGGTGCACTTCGATGCGCACCTGGACACCTGGGACACCTACTTCGACGAGCCGATCACACACGGCACGCCGTTCCGCCGCGCCTCGGAGGAGGGATTCCTCGACCGCACCGCATCGGTCCACGTCGGCACCCGCGGCCCGCTGTACGGCAAGGGCGACCTCGAAGACGATGCGCGTCTCGGGTTCTCGATCATCACGAGCGAGTTCGTCGAGGAGCAGGGGGTGTCAGCGGCGTTGGAGCGGCTGCGGAACCGTATCGGCGACCGCCCGTTGTACGTGTCGGTCGACATCGACGTGCTCGACCCGGCGCACGCGCCCGGCACCGGCACTCCCGAGGCGGGCGGGCTCACGAGCCGCGAGCTGCTGCGGATCATCCGAGGGCTGGCGGACCTGAACATCGTCGGAGCCGACGTGGTGGAGGTCGCCCCGGCGTACGACCATGCGCAGATCACGGGCATCGCCGCCAGTCATGTGGCCTATGAGCTCCTCACCGCGATGGCACGGGCGATCGTGCGCGACCGCGGCGAGGGAGACGCAGAGGAGAAGAAGAGATGACCACCAAGCCGATCGCGGTCTACACCGACGTCGAAGACACGGACCCGGCTCCCGGTATCGCCCTGCTCGAGGCGCACGGCTTCGAGGTGCGGGTGCTCGGCACGCGCGACCCGGACGAGATCGTGGAGGGGGCGCGGGATGCGGTGGCGCTTCTTCCCGGCTACGCCTCGATCACCCGCGACATGATCGAGCAGCTGCCGAACCTGGAGATTATCGCGCTCATGTCGATGGGCTTCGACTATGTCGATGTCGACGCGGCCACCGAGCACGGCATCTGGGTGACGAACGTGCCCGGCGCCGCCACGGAGGAGGTCGCGACGCATGCTCTTGCGACCCTGCTGTACAGCGTGCGGCAACTGCGCTTCTACCTGGCCAGCGCGAACCCTGCGGACTGGAACGAGCGCGCGCCCCAGGCGCCGCCGCGGCTCAGTGAGAAGACCCTTGGCATCATCGGCCTCGGCCGGATCGGGCGCGAGCTCGCCCGGCTCGCCGGCCCGTTGTTCGGACGCGTGCTCGGCTACGATCCGCTCATGCCCGACACGCCGGAGGTGCGCGCCGACCTGGACGCTCTCGGCGTGCAGCGCACCGGGCTCGACGAGGTTCGCGGCGGCTCCGACGTGCTGTCGCTGCATCTGCCGCTGACCGCGGAGACCGCGCACATGGTCGATGCGGACTTCCTCGCCGGGATGCCCGAAGGCGCCGTGCTCGTCAACGTGTCGCGTGGCGGCCTCATCGACAACCACGCCCTTGTGGCGTCGCTGGACGCCGGACACCTCTCCGGAGCGGCTCTGGATGTGCTCGATGCGGAACCGCCGCAGGTCGGGCACCCGCTGCTCGGCCGCGACGACATCGTTCTCACCCCGCACATCGCCTACTTCTCGGCGCGCACCGAGATCGAGTACGTGCGGATCCAGGCGCAGAACGCCGTGACCCTGCACGAGACGGGAGAGCCTGAGTCGCCGGTGACGCGCCCTGCACCCCGTCGTTGACACGGTCCCTGCGTCACGAAACGGTCAGGCGCGCCTCGCCGAGACCCTCCTAGCGGAGACCCTCGATGTGGCGCCGCACTGCTTCTACGATCGATTCGATGACGGCGGTACCCGTATCGATCGGCACATCTTCGCCGACGCCATGGTCGAGCTTCGCTATCGCCTCTTGCAGCGCTCTCTTCGCCTCGGGGCGTGGCAGATCCTCCGGCAGGCGGAAGGCGAGGACGTCGACGTCACGTCCTTCAATCGCGGGGGAGGCGGCACTCGTTCTTCCGGGGCCGGACGCGTCGGCCGTCAGATGCAGGAACGTCCTCAGTTCCCGGTCATGACCCGTGCCGCCCACGTAGACGACCCTCTTCTCGGCGATGTCGACCCAGACATAGAGCCAGGACGCGGTCGGCAGGATGTTGCCGTCGCGCACGGAGACGACGCGCGCTTCGGCATTCATCGCTCAGCCGCCTGGCTCGTTCCGGACGATCGGGGCTCGACGGCGATCCCGTGGAGGACGAGGTCGATCCATCGGTCCAGGGTCTCGGCGGCCTGCCCGGCCGGGATGCTGCTCACCAGGAGGTAGAGATCGTCGACGGCGAGGTTCTGGCGGATCGTGCCATCCGATCGCGCCCGATCGATGATCGACTGCAAGGCGACCATCGCCCGCTGTAGATCCTCCGAGTCGCTCCCTCCGGCGTCGAGAGCCCCGGCCGCCGCCTTCGCCGCCTGGTTGGTCGACGTCGCGACGGCGACGTCATGAAGCAACGCCGCGAGCTCTCCGAATGCCGGACTTCCGTCCTTCACCGCGCGCGCCGCAACCTCGCTGCGATCCGCGACCTGGGCGAAGAACTCGCTGACGACGGACGCGACGAGGTGGACCTTGGTGGGGAAGTGGCCGTACAGCGTGCCGACCGCGACACCTGCGGCGGCGGCGATCTCGTCCATGCCGACATCGGGGCCGTGCCGGGTGATCTGGTCCCTCGCCGCATCGAGGATTTTCGCGCGATTGCGGACCGCGTCCGCGCGCATCGCTTTCGGGGGGCGCTCGCTCACGCGATCACTCCTCTCAGGGGACTGGCTTGCGAAAACTCGAACTGTGGTTCAGTATTTTACTCGAACCACAGTTCACTTTAGTTGAGGGAAGAGATCATGGCCAGCAGCACCCAGAAAGTCGCACTCGTCACCGGTGCATCCTCGGGGATGGGCCACGCGTTCGCCCTGGACCTACAACAGGCGGGATTCCTCGTCTATGGCGTCGCCCGCCGCGTCGACCGCATGGCGGATCTGCACGCGCAGGGCATCAGGACGCTGGCGATGGACATCACGGATGCGGCGTCGGCGAACGAGGGCATCGACCGCATCCTCGCCGAGACCGGGCGTATCGACGTTCTGGTGAACAACGCGGGGTACGGCTCCTATGGCCCGGTCGAGGACGTCGCGCTGGAGGAGGCGCGCCGTCAGTTCGAGGTCAATGTGTTTGGCGCCTCCCGTCTCATCCAGCTCGTCCTTCCCTCGATGCGGTCGCGGCGGAGCGGCACGATCATCAACATCACGTCGATGGGCGGCAAGATCTACACGCCGTTCGGCGCCTGGTACCACGCCACGAAGTTCGCGCTGGAGTCCTTCAGCGACTGTCTGCGCCTGGAGACGAAGCCCTTCGGCATCAACGTGGTCATCGTCGAGCCTGGCGCAATCCGCACCGAATGGAGCGGGATCGCCGCCGATCACCTCGTGGAGACCTCCGCGAAGGGCGCCTACGCTGCGAAGGCGCAAACGGTCGCCACGACGTTCCGGTCCGAGGCGACCGTCAAACAGTCCTCGCCGCCCGAGCTCGTCGCGAAGACGGTCGTGAAAGCGGCCACGGCTCGTCGTCCGAAGACTCGCTATGCGGTGGGCTTCGGCGCCAAGCCGTTGATCTTCCTTCGTTGGCTGCTCTCCGACAGGGCGTTCGACGCCGTGGCGCTCCGTGTCGGTGGCATCCGCTGAACCCGGATCGGGAGTCGCATTGCGGAGCCCTTGGACGCTAGGCGGACTGTGAGTCGTCGATGAAGATCTCCTCGATCCTCAGTCCGAACAGCCGGGCGAGGCGGAAGGCGACGGGGAGGCTTGGATCGAACTTCCCCGTCTCGATCGCATTGATCGTCTGGCGCGAGACGCCGATCCGCTGCGCCAGCTCCGCCTGCGTCCAGGCGTTCTCCGCTCGCAGGTCCGTGATGCGGTTCCTCATCGGTACCTGATCCTGCCGACGACGAATGCGATCAGGTAGACCACGCCCAGGAGGACGGGGAAGAGCGCGAGATCGAGGTCATAGCGGATGAGCCCGGCCTTGTCTGCGACGACGTAGGCGAATCCCATGACCCAGCCTGCGCCGAGCGTGACCGCCAGGGCGTCCTGCATGATCTTGCGCTGAAGGTCGTCGAGCGTGCGAAGGAAGCGGGTGAAGGCGACGATCCAGACGATGCCGACGAGAACGTTGAGGATGACCGCGACCCAGCTCGCGACCGGCAGCCGACCCGAGTCCCAGAGGGTCTCCGGGCCGAACCGCGCCGCGGCGAGCGTCACCAGCCACACAAGCCCCCAGAGCACGAGCCGGACCGTCGCCCGGATCGACTCGCGATAGGTCCCGGTCTCATCGTGTGCGTTCACGTCAGCCTCCAAAGTCAAGTTCACTTGACAGTAGAGGCGATGCCGAATCATGTCAAGCACACTTGACTCATCGTGGATCTCACCATCGCGCGGAGTGAGGCAGAGTGAGAAGAGGCGTATCGCCGTCGTAGCTGGGAGAATGCCGGCATGTCGGCTCGCCCAGTGAACGCCCTCGAGACCGCTCGTCTCCTGCTGCGGCGCCAGCGGGAGGAGGAGGCGGCCGTCTATCGCCAGATGTGGACAGAACGGGATCCCCGGGTGCCCCCGCATCGACGGATCGATGACGAAGGACACCCCACGGTCGAGGACATCGCCGCGCACATCCGTGACGAGCAGGGAACGTCTGAGCGGGGAGCATCCGGGCTGGGCCTCCTCGCCGTGGAGCGCAAGGACACCGCCGAGGTCATCGGGTACTGCGGAGTCGTCTTCGCGGGGAACGGATCGCCCGAGGACCCCGAGCTGGCATTCGAGTTGCTTCGCGCCGTGCACGGCAACGGATACGCGACGGAGGCCGGGCAGGCCGTGATCGGTTGGGCGAGGGTTGCAGGGTATCGACGTCTTTGGGCGACGGTCTGGGACTGGAACATCGCCTCACGACGTGTCCTGGAGAAGCTCGGGTTTCGGGAGACGGGACGTGTGACCGGCGAGAGCACCCATGGACGAAGCCTGTTGACGGTGCGGGAGCTCTGACAGGGCAGATCACGCGGATCAGCTGGCGGGATCGTCGTGGAACGCGCGAACCTCCTGTGCGCACTGACAGGCCGTCGCGATCTTCGCGCCCCATTCCAGTGCCGCCTCATACGAGGGCAGGTTCAGTACGGCGTAGCCTCCTTCGATCCGCCTCGTCTGCGGATAGGTCCCCGCTGTCACGGTTCTATCCGCGGCGACCGTGACGGGAGGAACACTCTCGTCGATGCCGCCGCCGAAGACCCAGACGCCCGCGTCCTTCGCCTCCTGGACGACCGCGTGGGAGTCGACATCCGCTCGTCGAAGATCCTCATCGGAAAGCTGCCGCATAGCGTCGCTCGGGAACGAGATCAGGTATTTGGTCATGAGACGTCTCCTCTTCCCCCGCACGACAGCGGTGATACCCATGATCGCGGGCGCGGCCGGGAGAGGGGAAGGGGTCGTCGCCGTGCAATGATCGATTCCGCGGCGATTCCGCAGTGATTCGGACGGGGGAGCAGGGGTGACGGCAACCGGGCAGAAACGGGCGGCCACGTCGAAGCGGGGTTCGGCAGCCGCCTCTTTCGTCGCGATCGCGATCGTGGTCATCGCGGCTGTTCTCGCGGGGATCAGCGGGTACTTGAACGGTTCGCTCCAGGGTGAGCTCCCGCACGCCACGGCTCCCGATCGATCGTCCGTCCTCGTCGCCGCTCGCTCCCTGCTCTGGGGCTGCCTGGGCGTCGTCGCGCTCGGCACGGTCCTGTCCGGCGTGATGGCGAGGAGCGGGAACGCCCGCCTGGTCCTCACCATGTCGGTGTTCTTCGGCGGTGCGCTCCTCAGCCTCCTGGTCTTCGTCGGCGGGTACGCGTTCGGATCGAACCCTCCCGGCTGACGGCTGCGCGCTGGTCTAGCGTTGACGGATGGGAAACACGCGAATCACGACGGATCTGGCCGAGATCGACCTCGAGATCGTGCACCGCTGGCTCTCCGAGGACGCGTACTGGGCGATCGGACGCTCCCGGGAGACGGTCGAGCAGGCTGCTCGGGGATCGATCAACTTCGGTGCGCTGGATCAGGACGGGGCGCTGATCGGCTACGCGCGCGTCGTGACCGACCGCGCGACCTTCGCCTGGCTCTGTGACGTCTACGTCGCCCCTTCTGCGCGCGGAGGAGGGGCGGGCGTCGCCTTGGCGGAGGGCGTCATCGGGGAGCTGCGCCCGCTGGGCCTCCGTCGAGTCCTCCTTGTGACCAGCGACGCGCACGGCCTGTACCGGAAAGTCGGATTCGAAGAGTTTCCCAATCCTGAGAAGCTCATGCAGCTGTCCGGCAACTGAGGGGCGGGGGAGCGCCGCGCAGGGGCAGCGTCGAGGGGCGGGCGACACGCACAGCGGTGTGGCGCGGGTCACCGGACGACCTCGACAACCGCGGCGATGCCCATCCCTCCTCCGATCGACGCGGCCGCGACGCCGATGGCCCCGGACGGAGCCCCGGCCCGGACCAGGCGGCTGAACAGACGGACCAGGCTGACGGCACCGCTGGCGCCCCACGGGTGCCCCAGGGCGAGCGCACCTCCGTCCGCGCATACGCGGGGATCATCCTCGTCGATGCCGAGATGGTCCAGGACTGCCAGCGACTGCGCGGCGAACGCTTCGACGATCTCGAATGCGGCGACCTCGCCGATGGCTGCGCCCGCAGAGGCGAGCGCCGCGTGAATCGCGGGCGCGGCGCCGATCCCGGGGAGGGCCGGGTCGCACCCGATCAGCGCGTGTCCGCGGACGGTGAGTCCGGGTGCGCCGCCCGAACGCTGGCGCGGAACGATGACGACCGTGGCAGCACCATCGCCGATGCGCGTGGTCGTCCCCGCGGTGAGCGATCCACCGGGGAAGAGGAGTGGGAGCCGAGGAAGCAACGGCTCGGCCGCACCGATCGCGTCGTCAACGGCGAGCCCGCCCACCGGAACCAGCTCATCCCGGAAGCGTCCGGCATCCAGGGCCGAGAGCGCGCGACGATGGCTGCGCGCGGCATGGGCCTCCTGTCGAGCGCGGCCGATCCCCTCGGCCCCGGCCAGGTCTTCGGCCGCTCGAACCATGTCCGGGTCAGGCCAGCCCGCCGGAGCGAACGCGGCACGGTCGTAAGAGACCCCGTCGACCGAGCGAACGGGCGCCGTGGACGCGCTCTCGACCCCGCCCGCGATGCGCGCACGTCGGTCACCGACTCGGGTGGCGGCGACGGCGTCCAGTACGGCTGCCAGCCCGCTGCCGCACTGCCGGTCGACGGTCCCGCCGGTGACCTCGATGCCGAGACCTGCGGCGAGGGCGGACACGCGCCCCGGGTTGCCACCGGGGCCCATGCAGTTGCCGAGCACCACGTCCGCGACATCGATCGGACCGCCGGTCGCCTCGATCGCGTCGGCGAGGGTCGCCATGATGACGGGCGCTGCGAGCTGTTCGACACGCAGCGACGCCAGCGCACGGCCACGCGTGCCGATCGGCGTGCGGCGGGCGGCGACGATGACGGGTTCATCCGGTGACACGGTCGACCTCACCCGCCATCACTCGGCGGACGACCTCCGCACGCGCCGGCTTGCCGGACGCGTTCCGTGGCAGAAGGCCGGTGAACCAGAGGCGGGGTCGATGCGCCGGGGCGAGCCGCGCGGCGACCGCGGCTCGCAGACCCGCCTTGGTCAGTGGCGCCGATGTCGACTCGGGCTCGAGCATTGCGGCGACGAGGGAGCCGATGTTTCCTGTCGGGAGGGCGAAGACGACAGCGTCCTTCACACCGGGAACAAGACGAAGGCTTGCTTCGACCTCCTCCGGCACGACCGTGGCCGAGGAGGTCTGGATGGCGCCGTCGACCCTGCCGCGGAGCTGCAGCGTTCCGTCGACGATCTGGGCCAGATCTCCGACGGTCGCCCACGCTCCCTCCTTGCGCAGCGGTCCGCGGTCTCCGAGGTAGCCGAGTGCGAGAAAGGGCGAGCGCACCCACAGCTCACCGCCTCGAAGATCGAGGTCGACACCCGGGAACGGTCGCAGGCCGTCGCCGGTGTCGAGCGCCACGAAGGACAGCTCGGCGGCGCCGTAGTAGGCGATCACACGAATGCCCCGGCTCTCCGCTCGCGCGCGGATCCCGGCGTCGAGGTGTGAGCCGCCGACCAGAGCCGTGTGCACGTGTGCTGCTGCCTCGGTGCTCAGCAGGGCGTCGAGTCCGTGCGGTGTGCCGTGGAAGGTGGTCGCGTCACGCGTGTTCGCGTGGGGGAAGACGGGCCGCGGTCCGTCACCCTCCAGCGCATGCGCCAGCGAGAAGAGCGTGAGCGAGGATGACGGCGGGGCCGGGAGCAGGACGCCACCGTCCCGGTCGTCGATGTCCGCGGGCTGAAGCAGTGCGGCGATGCTCGGAAACGAGGCGCGCCAAGACTCCGCGGTTCGCACCACGATCCGCGGCGTACCGCTGCTGCCCGACGTCAGGGCCGCCCACGCGGCGCCTCGGGGCGGCTGCACCCGGCGGACGAGTGCGGCGACGGATGCCCATTGCTCTTGAGGCCATCGTTCGTCACCGACCAGCGGTATGTCGCCGGCCGCCCTGATCGCGCGCACCTGCTCGAACGCCACATCTGCTGCGCCGCGGACGAGTGTGATCTTCGGGGTCACGATCGCCTCCACCTGAACGCTGTTCACCTGAACATCGTTCACTATACCGACGAGGCGGCAGCTGACGAACAGCTGAGAGCGGGCCGAGAGGGGCGACAACGCGAGTAGATTCAGCGAGTGACTTTCTCAAGGCGTGCTCGCCGTCTCGTCCCGTTCATCGGCGTCGCTCTGGTGGCGCTGGCAGGGTGCTCAGGGCAGGCGACCCCGGAGTCGACACCGAGCGCGGCATCCTCATCGGCATCGGCATCCTCGTGGTCGTACGCGGGGGAGGAGGGACCTGATCACTGGGGCCAGATCGCGCCGGCTTGCACCGACAAGCCCGACTCCACCGAATCTCCGATCGATATTCGCACGGACGGACTCGTGCCGGATCAGAACGCGGCGCCACTGGCCGTGTCCTACCGCTCGACCGCGTTCGCCGTCGAGAACAACGGGCACACCATCGAGGCGATACCCGCAGACCTCACGGCCGACTCGGTCACCGTCGACGGTGTCGTGTACTTCCTCCAGCAGTTCCACTTCCACGCGAGCAGCGAGCATCTCCTGAACGGAGCCGCGACTCCTGCCGAACTCCACCTCGTTCACAAGAGCGCGGACGGTGCGGTGCTGGTGCTCGGGGTCCTCCTGAACGTGGGCGCGGAGAACGACGCTCTCAACGAGCTCTTCTCCCGCATTCCCTCCGAGGCGGCGGAATCGGCGCCGGAGCCGCTCGAAGGCCCGATCGATCTCACGGGAATCGTCCCCCTCAGCTCGCCCAGCGTGCGATACGCGGGTTCGCTCACGACACCGCCCTGCACCGAGGGCGTGCAGTGGAACGTCTTCCTCGAGCCGTCCACGGTCTCCGCCGAGCAGTTGTCCGAGTTCACAAAGGTGTATCCGGACAATCACCGCCCTGTGCAGCCCCTCCACGACAGGAAGCTCACCGAGGTGCTCGCCGGCGCGAGCTGAATCCGTGTCGCGCAGGACGATCTTCTTGCCAACTCGGACGAGAAGGCGGACACTGCCCCTATGCGCCACGCACTCCGAGGGATCCTGCTCGTCGTGGCCGGCGCTGTTCTGACCGGCTGTTCCGGGATCTGCCAACCGTCACCGCTGGGGATCTCTCCCGATTCGGTCAGGCAAGGCGATTCGATAACCGTCTCGGCCCTCCCGAGCACGTGCGACTTGGGCCTCGACAAGGATCAGGAATATGTCGTCCGTCTCACCTTCCCGGGGAGTCCCGGTTCGACAGTCGAGCGTCGCGTCGAGGTTAATGAGGACGGGGAGTTCTCCGTTCTGGTCCCTGTTCCGGACACGGCGCCGAGCGGTAAGGCTCAGGTCTTCGTCATCGGGAGCCCTCTCGACAAGTGCGACCGCGAGGGTTCGTGTGCCGGATATCAAGCCCCGTTCACGGTTCTGAGGTAGTCCGCCCGATGGACCGCCCGAGACGGATTGATATCGTCGAACAGTGACGGTTTTCGGTTGGGTCTCCTGGGCGGCAGGGGTCGTCCTTTTTCTCGCCGCTCTGTGGACGACTCTCCGCGCGAATCCAGATGTTCGAATCCCGTTCTTCCGAAATGCTGGAGTGATCCCGAAGGGCTCGATCGCGCTTCGTTCGATCGGCGCCGGGCTCCTGGTCTTCGGAGCAGTGGCCCTCACCGCGTCGGCCGGCACTTGGGCAGCTTTCATCGTGTTGGCCGGGCCTCTGGGCGCGCTCGCTGCGATCATCGTCCACAACCTGAGGGTGGCGAAGCAGACGTCGGCGAGCGGCGTCCGCGCTCATCGCCCGATGCGACTCAGCGGACCATCCGGATCTCCACGAGTCCATCGAGATCCGGATCCACGATCTCCGCACCGTCCGCACAGAACTGGTGCTGCTCATAGAACGCGCGGGCTCTGTCATTCGCGCTCAGAACCCAGAGCTGGGCCGGCTCATTCCCGAGCGCGGCTTCCAGAAGAGCGTGTCCCACGCCATCGCCGTGCTCCGCGGCTAGGAGGTAGAGCGAGAAGAGGTGCAGATCACGCGCTGGCTCGATTCCTCTCGTCGCATCCGGATGACGGGAAGAACCGGAGAAGGCGAAGCCGATGACTCGGCCTTCGCGTTCGGCGACGACAACGGTCCCCGGCACGGGGTCGAGGCTGAGGATCGAGGACCACATGCGGTGTCGAGCGGTCAGCGTCTCTGGCCCCAGAAGACGATCCGGGATGACACCTGCGTATGTCTCGCGCCAGGATGCGACATGGACCTCTGCGATCTGGCCGGCATCGTCGAGCGTTGCGCGACGCACGACAGGGGGAACGCTCGTCATTCCTCGACGCTAGTCCCTTCGTCGCGGGGGCGTCGCGCCGTCATTCGGCAGGGTTCGCTCTGAGCCAATCGAGGACCTGCTGGGCGTGGGTGTTCGGCGGGAAGATCGGGTAGAAGACGTGCTCGACTCTTCCGTCGCGGACGATGAGGGTCAACCGCTTGTAGAGACGTGGTTGCCCTGGTGCGCTGAACGTCGGCAGGGCCAGCGCCGAGCCGAGCAGGAATGCCGTGTCGGAGATCATCGCGAAGGGAAGACGCAGACGTTCGGAGACCTCCGCCTGATAGCGGATGTCCTGACTGGACAGACCCCATACCCTCTGCGCTCCGGCGGCCAGGAGATCGTCATGGTGATCGCGGAAGTCGCATGCTTCCGTGGTGCATCCACGCGCTCCAGGAATGCTGTCCCAGCCGTCGGGGAGGTCCGTGTCGGGCCTTCCCGTCAAGGGATAGAGATAGATCACGGTACGTCCATCGCCCAGCGCGCCGAGGTCGATGACCCCGGCATCGCTCGTGGGGAGCGTGAGGGCGGGAAGGGACATGCCGCGAAGATGGTCGGCGGCCCCGTCATCCTCCGGGATGGGCAGGTTCTCTGGAAGCATGTTTCCGGCGTTCATCGTCATCTCCTTCTCAGGTTAGTCGCCGTGCTCAGGCCCATGGCAGAGCGGTCGATACGTATGAGGAGTCCGCGCTCCCGTTCGGAGTGCCCTGGATCGTGTCGTCCAGGATCGACATGATCCAGGCGAAGGCAAGGATGCCCAGAGGCGCGAGGACGAGGGTCCAGATAAGCCGGCGCCGGGCTTTCACGCGTTCGCGCATCGGACCGGGGTTGGCGGCGTTGCTCACCCGCAGCCGCGGAGCTCCCGTCGTGCGCTCGTCGAGGAGCTGACGCAACCGTTTCGAGCCTCGGTAGACATCGACGGCGACATCGAGGACTCGGAACTGCCCGTCGATCAGCATCAGGCTTCCTGAGGCGTCCTCCAGCACGAGGGAGAGATCCTCCAGATCGACGTTCTCGATGTCGTCAGAGGTACGGCTGGCCCCGTGGCGGGTCGCTCCACGACGAAGACTCGTGATGTGGTGCGGGCCGACATCGATCCGATCCTGACCGGCGCGCGAGCGGAAGCGCACGCCGACGGCAGGCGCGAGGGGCGGAATCGCCTCCCCGAACCCGGGAGGCGCAGCCATCCCCGGCTCGGTGAACAGTCGCAAGGAAGACCACGCGGTAGCAAGGGCGGAGCGGGTGCCCGAGATGGAGACGTCCTGGTCAGGGCCGAGAGCCAGCGCATCCCGCTCCCAGGTCCGGCTGTAGGAGGACATCTGCCGCTCGCGTTCGACGACAGCGCTGACGAGCGTGTCCGGAGCCTGTCGAGAGACGAGCAGCTTCAGGATCCTCTCACGTTGCAGCGCTGAGGGGATCGCGCTCGACATGACCGTCGCGAGCATGTCCGGTCCTACCGGGACGACGGAGAGGTGAACCCCATCGGCTCCGACGGCCTCACCGACCAGCTGCGCGTTCTGCTCGCCAATGACTCTGATCGCGGCGGCACCGTCCGCAGTGCGAGGCACCACGAAGCTGCACAGGGCGTATCCGGGCGGAAACTGCATGAAACCGAATCCCCCCTCGCCCTGAAGCCTGGACGGCTCCGGGAGGAGGGGCCGCGCGTTTCGAGGGGGAGCGAACGCTGTTCCGACCAGTTCCGGGCTGTTCGTCGACATCACGCACCTCACTTGACCGGCTGAAGGGTTCAGATGCGCGCACAGGGCTACGGGATCACCGGTGCGGTCGATCTCTACGCTGCCGAGGCAGGCGAGCGTGATCGATGTGAGGCCGAAACGGCTCGTGATGTCCCTCGGCGCGACGTCCAGGCGCACCGGGAGCTCGGAGGATCCTTCGAGCGGATGTGTTCCCGCAAAGAGCTCAGCCAGGCGTTCCCATGCACTGCGCACCGTGTCGAGATCGCCGCGAACGGCGATGTGCGTCGTGTCCGGGCCGATGGTGACCATGACCTCCGGGACCGAAACCTGTCCGGCAGCGATCTCCCTCGCTCGTCCCAGCTCTGATCGGACGGATTCCGCCAAGCGTTGCAGGGCACCGGTCTCTGCCACCGGTTCATGGACCAGGCCATATCCGATGGTCATTCCGAGGGTGGGAATCGACGTCTCATCGTCATACACCCACCAGTCGTAGCCGCCGGCCTCTTTCCGTATCACTCTTCCGTCTCCCCTTCGTGCTCTTCCCCGCCGACGTTCACAGTAGACGAGAGGAGGGTCAGCGGAACGGACCTCGCGACGAGACGCCGCCGTCGAGAACGATCTGCTGACCTGTCATGTATCGCGATTCGGGCGAGCAGAGGTACGCGACGGCGGCCGCGATCTCATCCGCGCTGCCGGCCCGTCCCATCGGAATCTCGTCGACCCAGCCCTCCTCATCGGAGTTGGCGACCGCCGTCGCGATCGCACCGCCCGCGACAACGTTCATCCGAATGCCGTCGGCGGCGTATTCGGCACCGACTGTCCGCGCCAGACTGACGAGTCCCGCTTTCATGACTCCATATGCGCCCTGCTCGGGCGCACCCATGAATCCGGTGACCGATCCGATGCTGACGAAGACGCCATGCCTCTGTGCCAGATAATGCGGGAGTACCAGCCGCACGAGGCGTGCGACATACCGCAGGTTGAGCTCGTACATCCGATCCCAGTCGTCGTCCTGCATCTCGTGTAGACGCACCGATGGCACGAACGCGACCTGGCCGCCGACGACGGTGATCACGGCATCGATCCCGCCGAGAGCCGTCACCGTATCGTCGACGAGACGGGCCAGCTGCTCGGCGTCACGGACATCCACAGCGAATCCCGTCGCCGGATGTTCATCATCGGCGACTTCGGCGGCTGCGTCCCTCGCACGTTCCGGATCGATGTCGGCGACCGACAAGACGGCCCCGAGCTGACCGAGACGTCGGGTGATGGCATGTCCGATCCCGGCCCCGCCACCGCCGACCACAAGAATGCGCATGCCCGAAAGGCCTTGAGTCATCGACTCAGCCTATCGATGGTGGAGCCGATCAGGAGGCGAGGTGCGGCGAGACGATCAGGTCGACGGCCCCACCCAGAGTCAGCTCCACAGCTCGGAAGACAAAAGCGCACAGGCAGGGTGACGCCTTCAGGAAAGTGCCATGCATCCGCGCTCAAAAAGCGGCAGAAAGCGCAATATCACAAATGCAGAGCCTTGCGGTGAGAACTCGATTACCTCGTTTTTCACCGGCGAATCATAGAACTCGGGTTCACGAGGAATGCGCCTTTTGCCTTTCTCGACGGGGTCGGGCATGGTGGGAGCATCGAGGGAAGGGACCGGGATGGATGCCATCATCTTCTTGCTGATCCTCGTCGCGGCGTTCACGGCGATTCGCGCGCGACGGACGTGGATCGTGCTCGTCAGCACCGGCGTGGCGTTCGTCGCCGCGGCGATGCTGTTCCTGCATCACGCGACCGACACGCTGGGGGTGAGCTTGTGAGCACCCTGATCGAGGCTGAGACGCCGGAGACGGGCGAGACCTCGCCGCGCATCATCCGACTTCTTTCGTTCTGGGCCCACGTCGCCTTCATCGCCGGGTACCTCGGAATCCTCTCGGCGGCGATGTTCTGGTTCCAGTTCGCGCAGGGGGAGTACCCGTGCCCGCTGTGCATCCTGCAGCGCATGGCGATGATGCTCGTCGCCATCGGACCGATCTACGTCGTCTCGCAGACGCTGCGCGGGCGCGGCTCGCTCGGTGTGCTTGCGACCGGCGCGGGGATCGCGATCCTCGGATCGGTGCTGGGGATGGCCATGTCCGGTCGCCAGGTGCTGCTTCACATCGCCCCGGGGGACCAGGGCTACGGAACAGCCGTCCTCGGAATGCACCTCTACACCTGGGCGCTGGTGTCGTTCCTCGTCGTGCTGGTGTTCTGCGGCGTGGTGCTCGCCGGCGGGCGGTGGCTGGTGCCGGTCGCCCCGACGAGCGCGCCCTTGCGGATCGTCGCCTGGGCTGTGGTGTGGCTGTTCGTGCTGACGATCGCGATCAACGCGGTCGTAGTCTTCGCCGAGGCCGGGTGGAACCTGTATCTTCCCGACAATCCCACCGGCTACAGGCTCTTCGAAGGATGAGATCGTTGCCCCCTTGACGGACTGAAGGTCATCTTCGGTGCCCGGCGGCGCTCGCTCGTGGCCGAGTCGTCTTCCCCGCCCTCGCTGTTCTTGGCGCGATGACCATGCTCTTCTCGGGCTGTGCGTCTTTGCGCGGACCGGCGGACCGTACTGATCGCTTCGTCGCTGCAGGCCAGGACTGCATCGGCTCCTGGTGGATCGACGATCTTCGAGAGGGGACAAGGGAAGAGGCTCGCTCGATCGCGGAGCGCGCACTCGAAGAGGACGATGTCTCCGAGGAGAGCCTTGAATCCGCGCGCAGCCTGCTCGACATGTCGATGAATGAGCAAGAGCGGCGAAACACGTCCGATGTCGCGTTCGGGAGCGAGGCGTACATGCTCGCGGTGACCCTTCACGTCAAGAACGAACTCGACGAGGCTGGATACCCCGACATCGATCGTGTCCTCGAGGTCTGGTCCGACCACACATGTTCCTGACGACGGATCGCCTGGCTAAGTCAGTGGGATGCTTGCACATCGTGAATGTGCCGCGATGGACCTGTTCGGATCGGGTAGGCACGTAGTTTCGGTTGCGGGATTCCAGGGTTCGCCGGTGTCGAGTGGTATCGCGTTTCGATCGCAGGAGCGTCGACGTCGTGGTCTTGCCTGACGCCGCATCGCCCCGGATGATCACAAGACGCGTTGACGCGATGCCGGCGTGAGCCATCGTCCCATCTCCCAAGCACCGACACCTGCTCGGTAGGCTCGTCATATGACGGGATCCGGCTTGCTTCTCGCGCGGTCTGCGGATCGTGCTCGCGGGGCGCTGGCGCGCTCAGACGGCAATAGTGCCGGCTGACGTGCGGCTGCGGCGGCCGTGGCTGATCAGCGCCATCGTCGGCGGTCTGTGGCTGGTGGTCGTCTTCCTCTCAGCCGTTGTCTCGTTGACTCCCTTCAGCCGTGTCCAGCAGGCGGTGCTGCCCTCAGGCGTGACACCGTTTTTCTGGTCCTGGGCAGCTCCGTGGCCGGTGCTGTTTCCGATTGCAGGAGCGGTGGCCGTCGCCCTGGTCCACGCGGCGATCATGCGTGTCGCGCGCCCGCGTGGGCCATTCACCGCAACATGGCTGGCAACGGTAGCAGCCGGGGCGATCGCTGGAATGACTGTCGATGTCGCGCTTGTGTTCGGCTCGCTCGTCGCCAACGGATGGGCGATATGGGGTCTCGATCTGGGATCCCGTGCCGCTGTCGGCGCATATTGGGGCCTGCTCTACGGGTGGATACCAGGACTCATCGCACGTCGCCTCGCCAGGCCGGGGGAGTCCGTGTTCTCGGTACGACGAGGCACCCCCGCGATCGGAATTGTGCTGGCCCTGGGCGGGCTGGTGCTGCTCGGAGCAACGCAGATATTCGGCGATGGCGCGACTCAGGCGCAGCTGCGTGCCGAGGAGGCAATGACCGAACCGGCTCCTGCTGACGGCGCCGCTCGACCAGACCCCGATGCTGAGGGCGAGCCGGTCCCTGACCACGTCAAGGGAGCTGGGGTTACGGGTGATGACGCGTGCACGTCTGAGCGTGCGATGGTTCTTTCCGGCGACGTCGATGGCGCGACGGGTCACCGCGGGCTGCGGCTCGAGCTGATGAACTTCTCCGATGCCCCGTGCGTGATTGAGGGTTACCCCGATATTGCGTTTGGCGACCAGAATGATCACCTGCTCGCGGTGACGGTTGAACGTGGCAGTTCCTTCATGGCGACCGATCCGGGGGCGACGCGCGTCGAGATCCCTGCGCATGCCTCGGCGGTCGCCTACGTCGGTTGGGATGCCAACTCCACACAGGGAGCACTTGTTGCTCGGACGTTCTGGGTGTCGGCGTTGGCCGGCGAGACCCGCGGATCGAAACCCATCGATAGCGACGTCATTTCCGGATCGACCGTGAAGGTCACTGCCTGGGAGCTTTCCACAGTCGGCCCGTCTGCCCCATGACAACGGGCCGTTCGGACGCGTTCTGCGGCCAACGGCGGTGGCGTCCCTCTGAGTGGTGGAGATTGTCAACACCGGCGAGGTCAGCTGTTTTGATTATGCCGCGATGAGTTCGGGGATGCTCTCCTGTTCGT
>NZ_JAVDUM010000014.1:0-130366 GCF_031456305.1 Microbacterium resistens | reverse complement strand
AGCAGGGAGAGAACCGATGAGCGTCCCTGACTACAACCGCGCGTGCGAAGCGTGCAGCAGCGGGGGTACGTGCTCTCAGCCATACGAGGCGTTGGACGGTACAACGTACTGGTGCAAGCTCATCTTCCCCGCCACCCCGGGAGAGAACCGAGAGGAGCAGGACCGATGAGCGCAACGAACGATCCCGCTGACCTGAAGGAGAAGCTCGCACACGCCCGCGAGCGTCTGGAAGCAGCGAACGACGCGATGCGCGCCGCTGACCAGAAGAACGACGCCGCGACCGCGATGGGTGGCGGCATCCCGGGATTCGGGGCGTCAGGGAGCCAGCGTGCGGCGCGGCAGGTGCGCACCGCTCTCGGCTCTGCGCATCGGGCGTGGAAGGAAGCGTCCGAGCGTGTCGAGAAGTGGTCCTACCGGGTGAAGCGCCTCGAAGTACGGATCGCGGAGATCGAACGGCCACGGCTCACCCGTGAGGACGTGCTGGGCGCGACGCTGATCCACGAGGCTCTGGCGGTCGCTCTGCGCGTCTACCCGGAGCGGCACCACGTCCACATGCGTGGCGTCTATGCGGACGCCTACGAGCGCGGATACCGAGCCGCCGCAGACCGCCCAGACGGGAGCACAGAGCGATGAGCACGCACGTAGACGAGACCCTGGTGAGGTTGCTCCGGCAGGGATGGCGCGGCGAGACTGCGACCGATCTGATGCGGGAGGCCGCTGCTCGGATCGAGGCGCTGACGAGCGCGCCAGACCGCCCAAACCGGAGTGAGGACGACGAGTTCGCGCCCGGCGAGTGCGACGGTTCGAGCACATGCTCGGCTCCGATCCACGTCCACGGCTGCTACGCGCCGCACCGGTCGGATCAGTGCGATTCGCCCGACGAGTACGGGCACACAGACCGCCCAAACGGGAGCGAGCATGTCTGACGCTCCTGACGAGTGGATCGTGAGCTACGGCATGGGCGGCTACGTCTGCTCGGTGTGCGGTGATCCGGTCGAGTCTGAGCCGTGCCCTTTGCATCAGCCCGAGGCGCACGCGCGATGCATGGACGCAGACCGCCCAATCCGTGCGACCAACAACGAAGGAGACGACCATGAACGCGACTGACGCACTGGAGTTTATCAAGAGCCTGCTCACCGAGGGGCAGCACGACGGCGGGATTGAGGTAAACGCGCCGAGCATCGAAGACGGCGCGCTGCTCGTTGATCTCAACGGCGCATACTTCGCCATCAGCGTCGAGGAATTCTGACGGCTGGTCGTGGAGCAACAGGCGGAGCACGCGCACATGAGAGGAGAGATGTTTGAGGCAGAAGGCTGAAATGGAGGTCGTGGGGTATCTGCCCCGTGATCCGGAGTTGCGGTACACCCGTGAGACGAATGAAGCGGTGCTGGGGCTCTCGGTGCCGTTCACGCCGCGTCGGAAGAACCGGCAGTCGGGGGAGTGGGAGGACGCGGGGGCGACGCTGTGGGTCAAGGCGTCGCTGTGGGGTGATCAGGCGGAACTCTACGCGGAGAAGCTGGCAAAGGGTACGGCCGTCCGGGTGTCGGGGGTGCCTGTGCTTCGACCGTGGGAGGCGAACGGCAAGTCCGGGGTGGACCTGGAGTTGCGGTTCGCTGAGGTGAGCATCATCCCGACGCGGCCTCGTCAGGGGGCTGATCCGCGGCCTGCTGAGGAGGATGCATGGGCGACGCCGGGGGCGTGGCCTGAGGGGACGTTCTGAGCGGCGTCCCGTGTGCCCGCGGATGCCGGATGCGGGGGAAGCACTTCGCGGTGTGCCCGTCTTTCGGGGGTGACGGGTCGTGTCGTGGGTGTGCGCCGCGGGAGGCGGTCGGGGATTCTCTGATCTGCGGTGTCTGTTTCGGTCGGACGCGGGGTCTGCTGGCCGCAACGCCGGACATGCTCGCGCATCTGCGGTCGCTGACGGATCCGCTGAAGGCCGTCGTGTACGACAGGGAGCCGGGCGGGGGCGGCGGGCGCACGCATGCGCCGCCGCCGGTCCCGGTGGAGCTGCTGGACGCCGCGGATTTCATCGTGACGTTGCTGTGGTCGGCTCGGGAGGTGATCGACGGGCGGGTGCCGGAGGGGCGTATGCAGGTTCCGGTCTCGGCCGGCGCGGTCGTGCTCCGTGACTTCGCGGATGATCTGACGGGCGGGATCCTGTCGGGGCTGTCTGCCCTGTCGGAGCGTCCGGAGATCGTGCCGCTCGCGGATGCGGTGATCGGCCGGCCGGAGCATGCGGACGGGTGGTCGTTGCGGACGATCTTCGAGCGGTGGTCGCTCAGAGAGGATCCGTGGTGGGCGGCTCAGCCGTGCCCGGTGCCGTCGTGTGGCCTGCGGGCGGTGAAGGTCACGCCTCCGGAGATTCCGGGCGGTGAGACGCGCTATGAGTGCGAGAAATGCGGGTGGGAAGCGCCCGAGGATGTGGACGGATTCTGGGCTGACGTGTTCAGTCGCAGAGAGGGGAGGGACGCGTGACGCGGAGACCGAGTGTGCGCCGGGAGTTCGATGCTGGGCATGCGTGCTGGCATGCATCGAACGTGCCGGGCTGTTTCGGGACGCAGCGGGAGGCGTTCTTGGCGGCGGTGCGTGAGGTGCGCCGGTCCGTGGGGGAGGCGCCCTGCTGATCCGGGTCTATTCGAAGCCGTCGTGTCAGCAGTGCACGGCGACGAAGCGGTGGTTGTCCGATCGGGGCATCCCGTTCGAGGAGGGAGACCTGACGGAGCCGGACAATCTGGCGGCGGCGAAGGCGCTCGGGCATTCCTCGGCGCCGGTCGTCGTGGTGGGGGATCGTTCCTGGTCGGGGTTCCGTCCCGACTTCCTGGATGAGATCGCCGAGCGGGTGAAGGAGTGAGCATGCAGACGTATGTGGTTGAGGCGCGACGCCATGAGGATGGGCCGTGGTCGCGGGTGATGACGGTGCAGGAGGATCTTGTGGATGAGATCGCCCCGTTGGTCCCGTCGGAGCCGGGTGAGTGGCGGATGCGTCTGGAGGATCCGGACGTGAATCATCCGCACCCGTCCCAGGCGGTGACGGCCAAGATCACCCGATGGGATCGTCTGCGCTGGTGGGCGCTGATGCGCTTCTCCCGGCGGGCTCGCCGCTGACGGGTGGCGATCTATGACAGGCAGGGGGCAGCGGATCGTGTGGGGCGCGCTGTGTCCACGATCTACCGCTGGGAGGAGCGCGGGGAAATCGTGTTCGTCTTGGGGCGGATCCGTGAGGACGATCTGCTCGCTGCCGACAAGCGGATGAGGGGCAAGAGGGGTCGTCCAAGAAAAAGCGCGAAAAGCGCGACGGAAGTGTGTTAAGCTAGCGCAAGCGCGAGAAGACCCAGGAGACCTAGTGAGGTCACCGGGTCTTTTTTCATGCGCTCGGCCGGGGTCGTTGCCCCCGATCCCGGCCCTTCTATTTCTTCCCCGCCGCCGCTCGCCCTCACTATAGGCGCCGTTGCGGTTGGCCGTTCTCTGATGACCGCCGAGGCGATGGCGTGGACTGCTAGGCAGCATGCCGCGAGCCGGTGAGAAGAGAGCCAACTCCTGCGCACGACTGGCGTATGGGCTGGCGGGGTTCTCGTAAGGAGGTGCCGCATGGCGCTGAAGGACGTTCTCAAGACGCCGCCGGTCTCCCCGACTGGGTATCGGTCGCGGATCGACGTGTGGCGGGATGGCCTGGATGACGCGGACCGGCGGGCGTTCGATGCCGCGCTGCGGAATCCGGAGTGGACGTCCACGGCGCTCGCTCGGACGCTGAAACCTGAGGGCCTGGACATCGGCGACTCGGCGTTGCGTGCCTACCGTCAGAAGGTCGCCGGATGATGCTCGCTGAGAAGCTGGCTGACCCGCCCTCGCCTCCGGAGATTCTGGGCTCCGCGGATGTCGGTCCGGATGGTGGCGAGCTTCGCGACGTGAAGGCGGACAAGCCGATCTCGGACTGGTCGGACGTGCTCCGCCGTTTCAATCTGGACCCGGACGTCTTCGAGGTGGACCGGGATACGGTGCGGATGAGCACCTGGCAGCAGTCGAAGCGCACGGACACGGGCGACCGTGATGTGGTGCAGCTCTACTCCTACCGGGCGTCATTCCGCCGGAAGCGGAGCATGCTCGACCTTCCGACGCTGTACGCGGCGGCGAAGGCGCGCAGGGCTCCGGATCTCGCCCCGGCGGACAACGACCGGACGATGATCGTCGTCCTGTCCGACGTGCAGGCGGGGAAGACGGGATCTCGCGGCGGGACGCCGGAGCTGCTGGAGCGGCTCCAGGGCGTGATGGCCCGCCTGGAGAAGCGTCTGCGAGCCCGCCGGCCGTCTCGGATCGTGCTCGCCGAGGGCGGAGATCTCTTCGAGAACTTCCACTCCGGCGGCGACCCAGCGTTCACCAACGATTTGTCGCTGGCGCAGCAGATGGATCTTGCGGGAACGATCGTCTTCGACTTCGTGCGTCTGCTAAGCCGATTCGCGCCCGTGGATGTCCTCACGGTCACCTCGAATCACACGGCCTGGCGGAATGGCCCGCAGACGCTCGGCAAGCCGGCGGATGACCTGGGCCTGTACGTGCATCGTCAGGTGGAGAAGCTCGCCGCCGCGTCACGGCTTCGCGCGACCTGGCACTTCCCGGGCGACTATGACGAGTCGATAGCGTTCGATGCAGGCGGGACCGTCCTCGGGATGGTGCACGGCAATCAGTACGGACCCGGCCGGGCGATCGACTGGTGGACGAAGCAACAGCACGGCGCACAGCCCGTCGCTCGGGCGGATGTCCTGATCGGTGCGCACTACCATCACCTGATGGTGCAGCCGACGGGCCGGAACGCACGCACGGGCCGGGCGAAATGGTTCCTTCAGGCGCCGACGCTCGACAACGGGTCGGACTGGTACCGGAACAAAGCCGGCGACGACTCGGACCCGGGCCTGCTGACATTCGACGTGACGGGCAACGGCTTCGACTTGCAGTCCCTCACCGTTCTCTGAGAAAGGGGCCGGAATGAGCACACCGGATCTCTGATCGCATAAGCGATCTGCTAATCTTCGCCCGTTCATAAGCGGGTGACGGCAACCCTCAACGCCGGAGCAATGGAGGGCGCGAGGTCGTGGCGCGATGTACCACGACGATGGCCGGTAGCTCAGTGGCAGAGCACCTCACTGTTAATGAGACGCGCGCAGGTTCGAATCCTGCTCGGCCAGCGACCGTCGTCGGGACCGGAGATCCGTGCACTGGATCCGGTCACACTTCGACGTGGGAGGACGCTCCCTCACGCCGCCTGTCGTGGTTTTCTACAGGCGTTGGCATGACTCCAGGTGGTGGACAGACCTGGGGATGCGCGGACGATCGGGCCGCGCTGCATACCGACCGAGACGCACGTCCCGGTTCGTGGGTTCGAATCCCACCATGCCATCGCAGCACTGATCATGCTGTGGCGATGATCCTCGCCATACCCTCCCGTCTCTGACGACAACGCCCGGATCAGATGGGTGCGTCATAGGCGGTCTGCGCGCGCCGGCCCTGACCTCAGGTCTACAGTCGGCGCGCGCACCACAGCTTCCCCTTGGGGGAATGGGCTACCCGCCCGTGAAGGGGAACGGCGCCAAGCCTGGCCTGGCGCGCTAGAAGTGAGGCCCGTGTCTTTCGAGGGGAGTAGCGATGGTGCACGAACTCGATGAGGAGTGGTCCGCGAAGAGGCGGGCTCTTGAGGAGTTCTACGGCGGTGAGGTACCGGATTCGACGGTGGAGCGTGTGGTCATGCTCGACGCGGACGATCTGGTGCACCCGTTCGTGGACTGATCCACCAGCAGAATGAATGAAGGGGCACGCTATGGCATCTAAGAAGGACCGGGAGATCGAGTCGCTGAAGTGGCAGCTCGGCGTATCGAGGCGTGACGCACAGGTCGCGTGGGGCCATATCAGGGCCCGTGACGAGCGGGAGCGAGAGAAGCGCGCGGCAGACGCGCGAGCGAAGGCCCGTGAGGTGCGGAAGCAGCACCTCACGGATGTGGGCAACGGGATTCTGAAGCTCAAGGACGCTTCGAACGCGAGGGTCACGCAGGAGAACGGCGGCAGGGTCCGTCTTCAGGCCGAGTTTGATCTGGACGCCGAGGAACATGCACTCGTGCAGCGGGCGCTACACGGTCCGCAGCGGGAGCCGGAGCGGCCAAAGGCGTATCAGATCAACTTCCAAGCTCTCGAAAACACGCGAGCGGCCATCCGCTACGCGACCGCGCAGAGGTTCGTGACCGGGATCCGCTTCTAACTATCTGTCTTGAGAGCCCGGCGCCTTTCGGTGTCCGGGCTCTCACCGTCTCAGGGCCGCGGGCTGATGAGCTGGTGGGCTCGCTGGTAGGAGATGCCGAGGATGGCGCCGATGTCGCGGAGAGGTACCTTGGCGGAGGCGAGGTCTCGGGCGAGATCGGTTGAGTGCTGACCCACGGCGCGGTCGAGGTCGGCAGCCTGCTTGCGTTCCTCGGCGATCTCGGCCACGCGGGCGGCTACGGCGATGTCATCGACGGCTGCCACTTCGAGGTCTACAGCCACGTCCTCGATGGCGACGCCTTGGGACGCGGCGATGTATTCGCGGGCCATGTCGGCTGCTTCGCTGAGTCGTCGTGCTTGTGTGAGCCCGTCGATCTCGGGGACGGCGATCATCCACCATTTGCCTTCGCGGGTGGCGGTGACCTTGTAGGTGTTCATTTGCTCTCCTCTTCCAGTGCTTTCAGGAGCTTCCGGTAGACGCCGGGGCTGATGGTGCGGTGTCCGTCGGGGAGCGTGAAGGTGGCTCCGGTCGGGCTCGCCCAGGTGGTGTGGCTGCCAGCGGTTCGGATGGGTGACCATCCGGCGTCCTTCAGCAGTCGGACGACCTTGCGTGTGGGTTGCTCGCTGACCATGAAAGTAGTCTAACTCGCTAGACGTATCAAGTCAAGTGGGCTAGACGAAAGCTGAGATGGGCCGGGACCGTGTCGATTAGGGGGAAACCATGAACGAGTACGCAGCAACGGCCATGCTGATGAACGCCGCCGCGGGTGAGCGCATCCTGGTCATCGAGCGCGATGGGCGCGCGGTGCGACAAGCCGTCGAGAGCTTCCGTCAGCCGAACGAGGCATACGCCTTCGGCGCGCAGATCCGAATCGCGAACGGCGCAGAGAGCGTGCGCCTGCCGAGCGGTGGTCGCATCAGCTTCGCGACGCCCCGAGGTTACCACCGGATGCGTGGGCAATCTGTGGACGTCGTCTTCATCGACAACGACGCACATCGAGTGCTTGGCGAGAGCATCGACGCATACGACCGATTCCGGCTCGACGTGGCGCTTGTGCTGAAATCCACCAATGGCAGGGTGGTGCACTCGTGAAGCGGGTGTGGCTGCTCGTCGGTGTGATCGCGGTGCTGACGCTGGTGCTCGCACCATCGGCTGTCGGGCACCCTCGGACGCATGCCCGTGATCTGTCGTTAGCGATGCAGGTCTACGGAGGTGTGCGATGACTGTCCCTGTGGAGCGGACGCCGGCTGCCCAGCTCACCACGGCCCGGCTGCTGCTGGCTCAGTTCGATGAGCAGATCCGGGAGTTCGAGCGGATGGGGGCGAAGAGGCGGGTGCGTACTGTGCGTGGTCGTGATCTGTCGGCTCGTATCGGTGGACTGCGTCGAGGGCGTGCGACGTGGGCTCAGCGTGTGGAGCGGCTCGCTGAGCAGATCGCCTCAGAGTCGGAGTAGTGGCTGGTGTCAGGTCGGGTGCTGCATGGCGTGAGGTCCGTGAGCAGGTCTTCCGTGAGGAGACGCACTGCCACATCTGCAAGCGCCGGGTGGACATGGCTCTGCCGTATAAGGATGCTCGCGGCAGGGTGAACAGGATGAGTAAGTCCGTGCATCACCTGGATCCTCATCCCACCCCTGAGACGGTAGCTATCCGTTCACGGCTCAGGCTCGCTCACCTGGGATGCAACAGCGCACAGGGTGACGGCTCACGAGTGCGATCGAAGACGTCGCGTGCATGGTGAGCATGCCCGAAGAGGCATGAACGACACGACGAGGTGACAGGACAGCAGGGGGTGGGGGAGACCCCCTCACCCTCATGCCCCTCAGGACCGCCGGGGAGTCAACTTTTCTCTCCCCGCTTTCTACCGAAAATGTTTCATAGGGGGTCCAGATCGTGGTTTCGAGGACGAATCCGCATGGCCTGGGCGCCCGTGGCCTGCGGTTGTATAAATCAATCGCGACCGGGCAAAACCTCACCGAGATCGAGGTGCAGAACCTCGTGGAGGCATGCCGGATCAGTGACCGGCTCGAAAAGCTGCACGAGCTGATCAACGGCGACGAAGACGCCTGGTTCCGGATCAAGCTGCCGCGCATGGATGACGGCGTCATAGAGCTGCTGATCAATGACCCGATGAAGGAAGCCCGGATGCACGCCGCCGCGCTGCGCCAACTCATTGCCCCTTTCGAGGGTGCGAAGAGGGACGAGGGTGCGGGGGAGGTGCCATCGAATGTCGCGAGCATCAGGGAAGGGCTCGAAGCGAGGAAGGGTGGTGCCGCCGCGCGTCCGAAGCGTTCCGCCAAGTAGTGGGACCGCGGGCGATGCTGCCATCGCCCTGTATGAGCTTTCGGGGCAGATGCTCGATGAGTGGCAGAAGGAGTCGGTGCGCGATGCGCTCGCTCAGGCTGCTGACGGCAACTGGGCCGCGTTCGAATTCGCGCTGATCGTCCCTCGCCAGAACGGCAAGGGTGAGGTGCTCGCCTGTATCGAGCTGGCGTTCATCTACCTTTTCGACGCGCGCCTTGTGATCCACACGGCGCATGAGTTCAAGACGTCGCAGGAAGCGTTCCTTCGGGTGAAGTTCATCATCGAGGGCACGCCGGAGCTGTACGCGCTGGTCAAGCGTCGGGGCTCCCGGGTCGTCGGGATCCGTACCGCGAACGGTGAAGAGGGGATCGAGCTTCAGTCCGGCGCGCGACTGCGCTTCCTGGCCCGCTCGAAGGGCTCTGGGCGCGGATTCACCGCGGATCTCGTGATTCTCGATGAGGCGTACGACCTTCCCGAAGAGGTTCTTGCGGCGATCATGGCGACGTTGACCGCTGCGCCGAATCCGCTCATCATCTACACGTCGTCGGCGGCGTTGGACTCGTCGGCGGTGCTGCGGCGGGTGATGGCCCGCGGCCGGCAGGAAGACGACCGGCCGAAGGACAAGAACCTCGCCTACCGGGAGTACAGCGCCGACCCGAAGGCGAACTTTGATGATCCGGAGGTGCAGCGGGGCGCGAACCCCGCCACCGAGTCGGACCGGGTGACGCTCGCCCTGCTGGCGAAGCTGCGCGCGGCGACCCCGAACGACGCGAAGTTCGGCCGTGAGCACCTGGGCATCCTGGACGAGTCCGCCGGCACGCGGGTGATCGACGGTGAGCGGTGGGCGTCGCTCGCCGACGAAGACTCGATGATGTGGGGCGGTGTCCCCGGGCATCTCCGCCGAGGGGCCGTCGCGGTCGCAATCGACGTCAACTTCGACGGGTCGCTGTCGTCGGTCGCGCTCGTCGGCCGGCAGGCCATCCGGAAGGGCGGGCACTGGCAGGCCGGGCCGAAGCTTCAGGGCGAGATCATCAAGCGGGGCCCCGGGACTGGCTGGGTTGTGGACTACGTCAAGGGCATCATCCAGCGATGGGGGCCGGTCGCCGTCGTCCTGGATCCGAAGGGCAGCCCCGGCAAGCTGATCCCGCGGTTCGAGGCCGAGTCCATCGACGTCACGAAGATCAGCTACTCCGAGCATGTGCAAGCCTGCGGGTTCTTCGAAGAGCTGATCATGGGGCCGGTCGATGAGCACGGCCGACACGATCCCGACGCGCCCCGCCTGTTCGTGCACCTCAGTGACGTCTACCTGGACGACGCGGTCGAGGCGGGCAAGAAGCGCACACCCGGCGAGGCCGGCGAGTGGCTGTGGCATCGCCGCGACACCACCGATATCTCGCCGCTCGTAGCCCTGACGCTCGCCGTGTTCGCCTTCACCCGCGCCGAGGGCACGCAACCAGATCGCCAGCGCATCAGCACGGCGATGTATTCGTACTCGTGATGGGAGACGCATGGATCTGAGCACTGCGAAGGCCCGCGCCTCCGTCGGGTGGGACGCGCTGGCGACCACGTCGAAGAACGCCAAGCAGATGAAGCGCCGAGAGGACTATCTGCACGGCGAGCAGGACAAGCCGTGGGCGCCGGACGGGATCGGGACCGAGCACGAGTCCCTCCGCTCCCAGTCGATCGTGAATTGGATGCCGCTGCCTGTCTTCGCCCCGATTCAAAGACTTCGCTGCGAAGGAGTCAGGACCGGGCTCGGCGACAGCATCGACAAGGGAATGTGGCGCGACGTGTGGGCGGCGAACAAGCTCGAAGCCCGTCAGACGATCATCTACGAGTCGATGATGACGCACGGGCGGGGAATCGCTTCCGTGTGGGTCAACGAGAAGATACGGGAGCGGCCGATCGTCCGCCCGCAGTCGGTACGCAACGTCTATCTGCACCCGGACCCGGAGGATCCGTTCCGCACCGAGTACGCGGTGAAGATCGTGGAGCAGGCGAAGGCGCCGAATGCGCTGATCGTCCCGACGGCTGCCCGCGGTGCTGACTCCGTCGCCTACGTCTACGACGACGAGAGCTGGATGCAGCTCCGACGCGAGGACGGCGCCTGGGAGCCGACGGGCAAGGGCGGGCCGCACCCGATGGGCGCGACTCCGTTCGTCACATTCGACTATCGCCCGAATGCGAACGCCGAGGTCTTCTCGCCGGTTGACCCGCTGATCCCGCAGCAGAATGCGATCAACACGATCCGCTTCAACATGCTTCTGGCGATGCAGTTCAGCGCATTCCGTCAGCGCGTCGTGACCGGATTCGACCCGGTGATGCGTGACGAGTCCGGACAGATCGTCTACAAGCGGAACCCCGACGGGTCGATCTACACGACCTCCGAAGGCCGGCGGGTACCGCTGCTGAACGAGTTCGGCCGTGCGGCCGTGGACCGGCTGCTCGTCTTCAACGGGGACCAAACGAAGGTCTTCGACATGCCGGAGTCGAACCTGGCGAACTACGTCACGATGCTCACCGAGTTCCTGACGCAGTTTTTCGCCACATCGCAGGTGCCGCCGCAGTATCTTCTCAGCCGAATGGCGAACCTCTCCGGGGACGCGATCTCGGGGGCGGAATCGACGCTGACCAGCTTGCAGGGCGAGCTGAAGCGCTACTCCAATGAGGGCATGGTCGAGATGCTGACCCTCGCGGCTCGCGCCGCAGGCCAGAACGAACCGGATCCCGACATGGAGATGCTCTACGCGGATACCGAGGTGAAGAGCTTCGGGCAGATCGTGGACGGCATCCAGAAGTTGATCACGTCCGGGTTCCCGCGTGAAGGCGCCTGGGAGATGATCCCCGGCGCGAATCAGCCGAAGGTGCAACGCTGGCTCGGACTCGCTGAGGCCGAGATGGACGCCGAGCTGCGCACTCTCGTGAAGGGAGGCATCCCCGATGCTTCCAACGGCGGCGACGGAGCACTACAACCAGCAGCAGCAGATAGCTGAGGACGCGACTCGCACGGCGAGAAGCCTGTGGAACCGTGTCGGCAGCGACTTCGACGCCGGATACGCGCGCATCAGTGAGGCGCTGACGGACACGGTGACCCGGGCGCAGTTCGCCGCCGCGCAGGGCGGGGTGGCGTATCTGCCCCGGGTGCTCGCGGAGACCGGCCAGGACGCCTCACGGCTGGAGCCGGTCTCCGCAGCGGCGTTCACCGGGGTAAACCGGTGGGGGGCTCCGCTCGACGGTGTGCTCCGGACTGCGGTGATCCGCTCCAAGCAGGCCGTCGGGGAAGGGCTCGCGCCGGCCTCGGCGTTGAAGCAGGGGCGGAAGTTCCTGGACACCGCTGTCCCCTCACTGCTCGCTGACGCGAACCGCGGCGCCGTGCAGGCCGGAATCACGTCGGCGGGGATCGCCGGGTACGTCCGGATGCTGAACGGGTCGAGCTGTCATCGCTGCATCATCCTCGCCGGGAAGTGGTTCCGCTGGAACAAGGGGTTTCAGCGGCATCCGCTGTGCGACTGCCGCCATATCCCCGCGTCGGAGAGCATGGCGGGGGATCTCACCACCGATCCCTATACGGCGTTCACGGTGATGAGCATCGAAGAGCAAGACCGCACATGGGGCAAACGCAACGCGCAGGCCATCCGCGACGGTGCCGACATCTACCGGGTGTCGAACGTGAAGACCCGCGGGCTTACGTCAGAGCGCTCTGCGCAGCGGTTCGGAACCCCGTCGAAGATGACGCTGGACGACATCTACAAAGAGGCCGGATCAAGCAGGACGAAGGCGACACAGTTGATGCGCCGCGAGGGGTACATCGTGGGCTCGCAGGAACTTCGCCAACAGGCGGAGCGCTTCAGTAAGCCGATCTCCCGCCCGATCGTTCCGGGTAGTGCCCGTGACCGGGTGCTGCGGGCGCGAGCAACTGGTGTTCGCGACCAGCTCGACCGCGCCACCATGACAGCTCAAGAACGACGTCTCTTCGACGCGACGTACCGGCTTGAGTATGCGCGCCGAAACGGGTCCATCCCACGCTCGATCGGGCCGAACAGTGCCGACGTCGCGGCGAACGCCCGCGGCCTCCCGCTCAACAGGGACCGGCTCGAACTCCTTGAGTCCGCGCTTCAGCGGCAGATCGCAGCGATAGATGTCGCGCGGCCTGAATCTGGCGACTTGCTCCGCCTCGTGGACGCGCTCGGCCTGAACGATGACCGCGCCGACATCGTGCATGAGCGGATATGGCGGCGCTTGAATGCCCGCTTCGCCGCGACCAATGGCAGCCGTCTCAGCCTCGCTGACGCGCTCCACCGCCTCTGATCTTCCTCGCCCGCCGCACGGCACGCGAGGAGCCACGCCCCACTCCTGCCGCACGGCACCGGGGCTCATTCCGAAAAGGAGAACCCATGTCACCGCGCACGCTCGGGCCACTCTCGCCGCCCTCCTGGCATCGACCGTGGTTCCGCTACCTCGCCCCTGTCGAAGGGGCCGAAGCCGGACCCGCCGCTCCCGCGGACCCCGCCGATCCTCCTGCACAGGGGGATACCGTCGATCCGCCCGCGGATCCGACGGACTGGAAGTCGGAGTCACGCAAGTGGGAGCAGCGTGCGAAGGAGAACCGCGAGAAGGCGGAGAAGTTCGATCAGGTGGAGGCGTCGAAGCTCTCCGAGATCGAACGCGAGCAAAAACGGGCGGTGGCCGCGGAGACGCTGGCGGCGTCGAACGCTGCCGAGCTGCTCCAGCTCACGTTTGCCAATGAGCACGGCATCACGAAGGACGAGCGGGCGTTGCTGACTGCCACGACCGAGGAAGCGCTTCAGGCGCAGGTCAATGCGGTCCTGAAGCTGCGCGCGCCGTCCACGGCATCCGCGAAGGATGCCGGCATCACGGGGGGCGGAAAGCCTCCTGCCCCCAAGCCCACATCTATGGAAGCAGCCTTCGCCGCGCATTACGCGGCGGAGAGCAACTGACGAAAGGCGTAGCGAATGGTTACCTCCCTCGCTGAAGCGAAGAACAACGCGCAGGAAGACTATGACCCGCTGGTCATTGACGAGTTCCGCAAGGGCTCGGCTATCGCGGACTCGCTGGTCTTCGACCAGGCCGTGAACCCGGCCGGTGGTGACGCGACCCTGGATTACGGTTACCGCAGGCAGGTCACGCAGGGTACCGCGGCGTTCCGACCCCTGAACACGGAGTACGCCCCGGGCGAGGTCACGACCTCGAAGCACTCCACGGAGCTGAAGGTTCTCGGTGGAACCTTCCAGGTGGACCGTGTGATCGCGAAGCTCGGCCCGGCAGTGTCGGGCTCGGTCGCGCTGAACATGCGCAACAAGATCAAGGCCGCGACGACCCTCTTCCAGGACGCCGTCATCAACGGCGACACTGCCGTGGACGCGGCGAGCTTCGACGGCCTGAACAAGGCTCTGGTCGGTTCCTCCACCGAGTACCGAGCGGATTCCGTAACGCATTGGGAGGACTGGGACACCGATCCCGCTGCCGTGCACAAGGCGCTCGATGACATCGATGAGTTTCTGTCGATGCTGGATGGTGCCCCGACGATCATCCTCGGAAACGCGCGAGCACTCGCCCGCGTCCGTGCGGCGGCACGCCGCGCCGGCCAGTACGTGAAGAACCCGATCGAGGGTCTGATCGGGCAGGACGGACGGCCGATCGAGCGTGAGACGTACGGTGGGATCGTGTTCGCCGACCCGGGTGCCAAGGCCGGATCGAACAGCCCCATCATCCCCATCCGCTCCGCGACCATCGGGGGCACGGCAGAGACGGGCCTGACGGATCTGTACGCCTACCGCGTCGGTCTCGACGGCTTCCACGGTGTGACGACCGTCGGTGGCAACCTCGTGGAGACCTGGCTGCCCGACTTCACGAACGTGAAGGCGGTCCAGGAGGGCGGTGTGGAGTTCGGCCCGGTCGGTGTCGCCCTGAAGGCGACCAAGGCGGCGGCGGTCTTCCGCAACATCAAGGTCGCGGCCTGATGACGCCGGTCATCCACACGCCTGTCGCCGGGTTCACCGGCACCGTCGCGGGGGTCAACTTCGCGGACGGTGTCGGTGAGACCGACGACACGGCCGCGCTCCTGTACTTCAGTGGCGCCGGGTACGACGTCCACGACGAGGAACCGCCCGCGGACATTCCCGTCACCCCTGAGGGGCCGGATCCCGTCACCCCGTCGGAGCTTCAGGGTGAGCCTGACGAGGATGCGTCGAGCGGCACGCCCGATCAGGACGCCAGCGACCGTCCGCATCCTGTGCAGGGGTCGAAGGCGGCGTGGTTCGAGTACCTGACCCGGATCAAGCCGGACCACGGCTTCGATCTGGAGACGTCGAAGCGTGATGAGCTGCGCGCCGCCGTCGAGGAGTTCGAGAGCGCCAAGTAGTCCGGAGGGGGACGCATGACGAATCCTGTCGCCGATCTCGATCGGCTGAAGAGCGCGTTCGAGCGTCCCTTGGTGGAGACGTCGGAGCTGCGCGAGCAGACGGCCGCGGCCCAGTGGCTGGACGACGCCTGGGGGGTCATCCAAGATGAGATCCCGGGTGTCGTCCGCCGGATGGCGCTCGATGCCGCGGACCCGGCATACCTGCGGCGCGATTCGGTGGCGCGGGTCATGGTCGCGATGGTCGTCCGTGTCCTGCGGAACCCGGACGCCCGCCGGCAGCTCGGCGAGGACACGTTCCAGGAGACGATCGACGCGGCCGTCTCCACGGGGCAGCTCTACATCTCCGAGGCGGAGCGGGGGCGGCTCCTCTCCAGCGCGGAGGGCGACGTCTCCCCGTACCTCTCGGGTGTGCACAACGTGAGCTTTGGGGGTGGGTGATGCCCATCTCCGTCTCTGCGCTGCACCGCGGGCAGCGAGCCGCCCAGGCGGACATGCGCGACCGGTGCCGGATCACCGCCGCGCCGCCGACACGAGGCCCCTGGAATCCGGTGACCCTGGACTATGACCCGCCGGAGCGGCCGGTGATCTACGAGGGGAAGTGCAAGCTGACTTTCGGTGCGGTCGAGCCGCGAGACGTGATCGCCGCGGACCAGCAGGTCGCCGAGCAGGCGGGGAAGCTCGCCATCCCTGTGGTGGGAACGGCGGGGGTCGCCAAGGGGCACCGTGTGGAGGTGCTGTCCTCCCTGACGGATCCCGACATGTCCGGATCCATCTTCGCGATCGGGGCGCGGCGGAGTCGGACGAATCCGACATCGCGGCGGTTCCAGATTGAGGAGACCCAGTGAGCGATCTTGATGCCCTGGCCCGAGACCTCACCGATCTCGCCGACCTCGTCCCCAAGCGGGCGGAGCAAGCGGTCCAGCAGGCCGCGCTCAGAACGCGCGACAACTGGAGAACGAAGGCCGCGGGGAACCCGCTGAAACGGCAGTACACCGCGACGATCGACTACACCGTGGGGCGTGAGTCGAGCGCCGGGGTGAAGGAGATCGCGGTCGGCGGTGCCGTACGTGGCACCTACTATGCCGAGGTCGGCCCGGACCTGGATCGGTACGGCGGGACGACCGGAAAGGCCGGCCTGGTGCCCTCGGCCGGCATCTTTGATGACCCGATCAGCCCCGTGCGACGAAAGCCGGACCGGGCGCGGCGCGACGCGGAGAACTTCGCGGAGAACGAGCTGTCGAAGGGCATCGAGATCGCGCTACGGGACTCGCTCACCGACCGCGGATTGTGAGGGACGCATGAACCGCTACGCGCACTTCGAAGCGATCATCGCCCGGGCGCGGGAGCGCGGCGCCCCGCCGGTCCACGACTCGAACGCACCGCTGAACTCCGATGGGACAGTGGTGCGGTCGTCGTATGTGGTGCTGCACGACCTCGGCCCGGACGAGATCGGCGATGACAGGTACACCGCCGCTGACGATGTGACCGCGGCTCGCACGATGCGGATCGTCGCCCGCTGTGTGGGTGAGGATCCCGCCGCGGTGCGTCGCGTCGCGGACGCGATGATCGCCCAGCTCGTCGGGTGGACGCCGGTCGTCCCCGGGCGGGTGTGCTGGCCGATCCGGCTCGATGACGAGGGCGAGGTGGAGGACGACCAGAAGGTCTCCCCGCCGCTGCCGTTCATCGACCTGGATCTCATCTATCGATCCACGCCGGAGGGCTGACGAATGGGATTCATCAGAGTGCGCGCGGCCACAGGGCCGCGACACGAGTTCGACGTCCCGGAGGTGACCTACGCGGCCGATCCGGGCGCGTACAAGGTCATCGACCCGGAGCCCGTCGAGACGGCACGCGCGGCCACGTTCGCCGCGCCGAAGAACCGACGTCCGCGGGCGACCGCGGCGACTGCACCGGATGGTGCTGAGGAGGAAGCATGAACGAACAGGTCCAGCGCGGCACAGCCGCAGACGGCAATGGCATCGTCCTGTGGGTGCCGGCAATCGCCGACCCGACGCGGCCGACCCTGGCGGAGCTGACCGCCCCGACGGTCAAGCGGCTGACCTACGGTCTGGCCCGCGACGGTTTCACGCATGAGACGGACATCGTCAAGATCACCTCCGGCCGGTACACGCTGGCGCAGGCGCTCCAGTATGACGGCACCGTCACGGACGACGTGACCGTGAAGTGGGTCTACAACCGGACCACGCCGACAGCGATTGAGGCGACCCTGGGCGCCCCCGGTGTCTCCGGGAACATCGTCCACGCCCTCGGCTACCCGAACCGGCACACGTTCGCGGAGGGCGACAAGCTCAACGCCGTGATTCCCGTGGAGACGTCGATCCCGAAGGACGTCCCCGCGACGGAAAACACGGAGCTGATGAAGGAACAGCGGCTCAACGTCGTCGGCGAAGTGGCCCGCGAAGTCGCGATCGTCGCCGGCCCGTAACCGCGGGCGCAATCTCCGGCAGGGCGGGCACTCCCCACCGCCCGTCCTGCCGGTCTCGCATGTGGGTGGGGGAGAGGTGGGGACCAATGGACGTTGATGAACTGATCGCGGAGGCCCGACAGGTCTTCGAGACCGCGGAGCCGGTCGAACAGGACGTGCTCCTCGGCACGCGCCAGGTGACGGTACGGCTTCGGCCACTCGATGGGACGGCGTGGGAGGATCTCACCGCCCAGCACCCGCCGCGCCCGCGCGTCCCCCGGGATCACGACCTGGGGTACGACCTGAAGGCCGTGCTCAAGGCATTCCCGCGGGTGGAGATCGTGGACGGTGACGAGGTCGATGACCTCCTCCGCGTCGGGGAGGACGGGCAGACGACGAACCGGTGGCCGGCCGTGGTCGACGCGCTCGCCGCCCCCGACATCAAGAACCTGACCGTGGCGCTGTGGGGCGCCCATGAGTGGGAGCACCAGAAGCGGATGGTCGCCGCGGGAAAAGCCTCGAAGGGCCAGCACGCGCCGAAGAGGCCCAGCTAGCCCGAGAGATGGGCGTGACCGTCAGAGAGCTCAACGGCTGGGCTCCCTCCCAGGTCACGGTAGATCACACGGGGGCGGTCATCTCCGTGACGGTCGCGGAGCCGCGGTTCACCCCGCAGGAGAAGGCGGTCCTGATCGCCGCCAGGCGGAGAGCGCTCGAACCGCGCGGCTCGCACGGCATCACGACCGCTGAGGCGACAGACCCCGCGAACGACGGGTCGTCCCCGACTGCGACGGCCCGATTCGTCGCGAAACCAAGCGTGGACTTCGCCGCCGACGCGGTGCGGGTCGCGCAAGAGAAATGGCCGAAGGACGACAAGCGGGCGCTGCTCTGGCGCGCCGAACTCGTCCCCTTCGACTAGGCAAAATTCTTGGCGACCCGGTCGCCCTCAAGCCCCCAGCAATGGGGGCTTTCTGCGTTAAGGCGGTGGTCGAGTGTCGGAACGCGTCATCAAGATTCGGATGTCCGCACAGGTGGCGGAATACGAAGCAGGGATGCTCAAGGCCGCGCGGGCGACCCGTGAGACCGGGACCGAGCTGGAGAAGCTGGAGCAGAAGCGCCAGGCGTTCAACATGCTCGGCACAGCCGGGGTAGCCGCGGGAACGGCGATGCTGGCCGGGTCCGCGCTTGCGGCGAAAGCGGCGATGCAGTGGCAGTCCGCATGGACGGGCGTCACGAAGACCGTCGATGGGACGCCCGCGCAGCTCGCCGAGCTGGAACAGGGGCTCCGGGATCTGACGGGCGTCCTGCCGGCGTCGCATGAGGAGATCGCGGCGGTCGCGGAAGCGGCCGGCCAGCTCGGCATCGAGACCCCGAACGTCATTTCGTTCACGCGGACGATGATCGACCTCGGCGAGTCCACGAACCTGTCCGCAGAAGAGGCGGCAACGAGCCTGGCCCGGTTCGTGAACATCATGGGCACCTCGCAGGACAAGGTGTCCAACCTCGGGTCCGCGCTCGTCGGTCTGGGCAACAATTATGCGACGACCGAAGCCGAGATCATGGCGATGGCAATGCGTCTCGCTGGTGCCGGGAAGCAGATCGGCCTCTCCGAGGGTCAGGTGCTCGGGCTCTCCACGGCGCTGTCGTCGGTGGGGATCGAGGCGGAGGCCGGCGGGTCGGCCATGTCGAAGGTCATGATCGACATCGCTGCCGCCGCGGACTCCGGCGGTGCGAAGCTCGACAAGGTCGCGTCTGCTGCGGGCATGTCGTCCGAGGCTTTCGCGAAGCTCTGGAAGTCGAACCCGGCCGAGGCGCTCTCCGCGTTCGTGAAGGGGCTCGCGAACGCTGAGTCTCAGGGGCAGTCCACCCTTGGAGTCCTCGCAGATCTCGGTATCACCGAGGTCCGGATGCGGGACGCCCTCCTGCGTTCCAGCGCGGCGGCGGACATGTTCGCCGGGGCGATGTCCAAGGGGTCCGAGGAGTTCGAGAAGAACAACGCCTTGGCCGAGGAAGCCGCGAAGCGGTATGAGACGGCCGAGTCCAAGATGCGGATCGCAGGCAACGCGGTCCGAGACGCCGCGATCGACTTCGGCCAGGTGCTCCTCCCCGCCGTCACCGCGGCAGCAGACGGCGTGAAAGGCTTCGCCGACTTCATGGGCGACCTCCCCGACCCCGTCCAGGGTCTGATCGTCATCGGCGGTGTGCTGGCCGGGACGCTTGTGCTGGTCGGAAGCGCCGCTCTGATGGCGGTTCCGAAGATGGTCGAATTCAAGCTGGCGATGGAGACGCTCGGAGTCACGGGCGCGTCTGTCCGCGCCGGGTGGGGACGCCTTACGTCGTTCCTCGGTGGGCCGTGGGGGATTGCGTTCGTCGGTGCAGCCGTCGCAGTTGAGGGGCTGAAGCTCGCGAACGACGCCGGCACGGCTTCCACTGCCGAGCTGGCGAATTCGCTTCGGACGGCATCCGACGCTGCGACCGTCTTCCAGAAGGCCACCTCTGGGCACTCGATTGAAAACTTCGTCCGCGGTGACGGGATGGAAGACCTCCGCAAGCTCCCGGAGCTGATGGACGCTGCGGCGGTCGAGTGGACCGACCTGAATCTCTCCCTCGGCCAGACCGCCGCGCTGGACAGGCTCGGCGACATTGGGAAGGCTCTCGCCGCGCTCGCCGCTGAGGATCTCCCGAGGGCGACCGAGCAGTTCAACATGCTCGCCGAGGGCATGAATCCCACGCAAGCTGAAGAGCTTCTTCGGCGACTCGGCCCTGAGTTCCGTGAGGCGCTTGTGGGTGTCGCGGACGGTGCGCAGCTCGCGGCGAACGACTCGACGCTCCTTGCGATAGCGACGGGAAAGAGCGCGGCGACCGCTGAGAGCGCCGCAGATGCGTATCTGGCCGAAGCGGATCGCGTGGACGATCTGTCCTCGCAGATGCAGGAGTTGATCGATCGGATTAACGAGGCGAACGGCGTCAACCAAGACGCCGTCTCCGCGAACGCCAGCTACTTGGAGGCGTTGTCGGGGATCTCGGCTGAGGTGGATCGTCAGCGAGACGCCTACGAGCAGCTCAATGGGACGACCGATGGGTTCGTGCTCTCGCTGGATCAGAGCACGGTCGCGGGGTCTGCGAATGCGGCGATGCTCTCGGACGTCGCGGCTCGTGCGCAGGATGCGGCGTCGAAGCAATTCGAGGTGGAGAAAGTCACCCTCGGGGCAAAGACCGCCGCCGAAAACTACTCGGCCACGCTCGGTGTTCAGCGGCAGGCGTTGGAGGACGCGGCGACTGCCGCGGGCTTCAGCGCTGAGGAAGTGCAGCTGCTCGCTGACAAGGTCTTCGCGCTGCCGGAGGCGAAGGCGGTTGCGATTCTCGCGGAGACGGCGGCAGCACAATCCGCGGTCGATCAGTTCATTTTCGATAATTCGGGTAGGACCGTTCCGATCTGGGTTAACCCTCAGGTCCAGTCGATGAATGACGCGTTCGCGGGATATCTCGCGAAGCCGAATGAGCGCGGTGGGTTCTATTCCTACGAGGCGTTCGAGGGTGGCGGGATCCGGTCGAATGTGCCGTCGGGGATTTATCCGGGCGGGGCCGAGATTCATAAGTTCGCGGAGAAGTCGTTGGCGTGGGAGGCATATATCTCCCCGAAAGCGGACCAGCGGGACCGGAATGTCGGTGTCTGGATGGAGACCGGCGATCGGCTCGGTGTGCTCGGCCCGCTTGTGGATTCGATCGCGGCGGCGCAGGGGCAGGGGCAGGGGCTAATGCCTGGTGACCGGTTGTCGCTGGTTGTCGATGGGCGTGAGTTCGAGGCGTATGTGCAGGCGAAAGCGGCGGGTGTTGTCGCCGCGAATGAGCAGAGGCAGATGTCGAGTCTTCGGGGGGAATGAAATGCGTTTCCAGATCGAGGATCTGATATTTGAGGGTGGGAGCGGTCCGGCTCGGTACACGATCGAGCCGGACAGCATCTCCGGGTGGCTGCTCGGCGGCACGTCGATGCGTCGTGAGCGCATCGATCGCCCGGTGGGGCCGGGATGGTTCTCCGGGCAGGCGTACCCGTCGGGCCGGTCGATCTCCTGGGGTGGGCTCGTCCACACGGACGGACCCGACGATCAGGAGTTCGCGCTGCGGACCCTGGAGGCGCTGTTGCGCGACGGGTCCACGGCTCGCCTGCACGGGCACGGCCGCTGGAATCTGTGGACCGATGTCGTACGGGCGGGTGAGCCGTCGCATTCGATCCTGGTGCCGGGCCGGCTGGCACGGTACCGGCTCGGCTTCGAGGCGGACGACCCGGATCTCTACGGGGAGACGCACGTCTTTCAGGCGGGTGAGCCCGCCGCGCACCAGGGGTTGCTCCCCGCCCATCCGGTGTTCACGGCGACGGGGAACCGGCCGGACGGGTACACGATCACCGGCCCTGGCGGGCGGCGGATCGTCGTGGCGGCACCGCTCCTTCCGGGGCAGACGCACGAGATCCCCACGGCGGAGGGCGGGCTGTACGTCAACGGCGTCCGGGTGCCTCGGGGCATCCGTGTGTGGCAGCCGTGGACGATCGGCCCCTCCGTGCCGGGTGTCGTGCAGACCGTGACGAGTGGTGTCGCCCTCCGGGTCGCCGTCACGGACACGTATGGGTAGGAGGCCGCATGGCTGAGATCGTCGCGCATGTCTGTGACGGGATCACGGGCGACCGGATCGACACAGTCCCCATCGCGGATTTCCCCCACTCTCGGCTGATGTCGGCCCGGGGGGATGCCTCGGCGGCGGTCCGACTGAACGGAACGTTCTCCAAGCCGGCGCTGAAGGAGCTGCTCACCCCGTGGCGGAATCTGATGGTGCTGGAGCGGGACGGGGTCGTCCAGTACGGCGGGTACATCATCGGGCGCCCGTATCAGCTCGGCGCGTCCGAGGTGACAGTGCGGCTCGGGGATCTGTGGGCGCTGATGGCGCGGCGGATCATGACCGGCAGGACGGCGCAGAACGTCGTCTTGTGGAATGAGACGGTCACCGGGACGCTACCGCAGATCGCCGCGTGGCATATGTCGGAGTCCTGGAATCGGAATGTTCTTCCGTCTCCGAAGTTTCCGTTTTCGATCGGTCCTTTCCCGGACACGAAAGCGATCACGCGGAAGTATTTCGGGTACACGATGCAGACCGTCGGCGATGTGCTGTCGTCGCTGATGTCGGAGGGGCTGGACATCTATTTCCGGCCGCAATGGGCAGGGGATGGTCGGTTCGAATGGCACATGCTCGGCGGTGAGGCATGGTCGTCACAGGTTGTCCGAGAATTCAACGTCTCCGCTAAGAAGTCGCCCGTCATTTCCTTCTCGGAAGACGTGAATGCGGGAGGGCAGACCAACAACGCCGACCGTGTGGGCGAGGGCAGTGAGATCAAACTGCTCGTCAACTCGCATGAGAACAGGGCGTCGCCGCTGCCTCTGCTGGAGCGGATAACGATGTCGAAATCGGTCAACGATATCGACCAACTGCATGCCCTCGCCGTCCAGGACATTGCCACGTTCGGGAAGCCGGTCACGGAATGGTCGTTCGTTGTCGATGCGGATCTCCCGGCTGATGTCGGGGATATCGCGGATCTCACATTCGACGGTGACAAGTGGATGGACGACGGCACCTTCCCGCACCGGATTGTGCGGGTGAATGCCGGTATCGGGCGGACGAAGACGATCGCTGTTCAGCCAGACGGGAGGGCGTGAATGGGTGTGAATCACCTCGGAGTGCCGCTCTCCTATGAGGATCTCATGCGGATGGTCCGGGAGATCGCGACCTCCACCATCCAGAATGCCGCGATCGGTCGTGCAGGGCTCACCGTCTACGGCGGCGGGTGGATCACGATCGAGAACGGTGGGCTGTCCGTCACCGGACAGGCCAGCGTCTCCGGCTCCCTGATCGGCTCGGGAACATTCCTGTGGACCGGCCCCGTCAACATCGCCGGCAACACCTACGTGTCGGGGACGCTCAACGTCGTCGGCCCGACTGCGTTCGGCAACACGGTGACCATCACCGGGGCGACGACGATCGGCGGCACGACGACGATCGCCGGGGCGACGACGATCAGCGGCGCCACCCTCCTGAACGCGGATCTGACCGTGGGCAGCGGGCGGATCCTCTGCGGGGCTGTGACGATCTCGCAGACCGGCGGCGGTCAGGTGAGCGTGGGGAACGTCTCGATCACTGGTGGCGGGTCATCGGGTGGACAGGTCTACTCCGCCTCGCAGCTAGAGCTCCGCGGGGAATCCGGGGTCCGGGTGATCGGCAAGCTCTCCACGTCCGAGATCGTCGCCCTCGGCAAGGTCACCGTGGCGGGAGACCTCGTCGCGGCGACTTTGGACGTGGCGGGGGCGAAGAACTTCCGGATGCCGCACCCGCTGAAGCCGCGCCATTGGCTGCGGCATGGGTCTACGGAGTCGCCGATCTCGGGGACCGAGTACACCGGGCGGGCATCGCTGGACGGTACCGGCCAGGCGGTGATCATGCTCCCGGACTACTTCGAGGCGCTGAACAAGCCCGGCGGGCGCACTGTCCATGTGACGCCGGTTGGACGGCCGTTCCCGGTCGGTGCGGATGAGGTGCAAGGCGGTCAGGTGACCGTCTACGGCGAGCCCGGACGGGACGTCTACTGGCTCGTCAAAGCGGAGCGATTCGGCGGGGACTTCCCCGTCGAAGAGGAGATCGAGGAGGAGGCGGCATGAGCGTGATCACCGGATTCATGTCCGATGCGGGCCTGAAGTCGTTCCAAGGCCGGTTCCCCCGGCTGGCGTTCGTGCTGGACCGGGTCGCGACGAGCGATTCGCGGGTGATGACCACAGCCCCCGTCTACGCGACGATCACCGACGCGACGGGCGCCCTCCGGGTGGATGTCGCACCGACGGAGACCATGATCCCCCGAGCAACGTACACCGTGCGGGCGACGTGGGATGCCGGGACGGGCATGGACGTCCTCTACGGTCTGCGCGTCCCGATCGGTGGTGGGGCGCTGTCGGATCTGATCCTGGCGTCTCGGTCGGTCGAGGCCGATCCGATCCCGTGGGGCTACGGCCCACCCCCGGAGGCTCTGGCCTCCGGAATCTACTACGACGCTGTCGCCGGGATGATGTACGGCGCCCAGAGTGAGGAGGTGGTGAGCTGATGGCAGGACTCATCCCCATCGGGAAGCCCGAATTCGCGTCCGACCCGACAACGGCGGGCCTGATCGACCGGGAGGGGACCGAATCGCAGGCGGCGGTGGACCGTCGCGTGCAGACACAAGTCACTCCTCTCGTAGCCGACGCGCTGAATGAAGACGCGGGGCTCCGGGCGACGGTCGCGGATCTCGCGGCCACCGCCGTGGAGGCGGACATCGACGGCCGCGATCTGGTCGAACGTGCAGACCCGGGCATCCCCCGCGGGGCGGACCTGACGGGCGATGTCGCGGGCGGATTCCGAAACGATTACGGGCAGTTCCCCGCCTACCTCAGCAAGGGCAACGCGTGGGCGGTGAAGGAGCTGCGGCTGCTCGGCGATGGGACGACGCTCAGGGGTGGAGGCGTCGAGGGCGCCTTGTCGGGATCCGTCGGCCGCGACTCGGCAGGAATCCCCCGACTGGGGGAGGACGCGATCGGCCCGGACGGCACCGTCCCGCAGTGGGTTCTTGACCGCTGGTCGAGCCGGATGGGCGTCGTCGGACGCTCCGCAGCCCCCGAGTGGTGCCCGGAGCCGACCCTGTACGACCCGGCCGCGGCGACCTTCAACTTCCGGCCGGATCAAGTCCTGCGGTGGACGTCGGCACTGGAGAGCGCCCGGGTGGGCGCGGGTGTCGCATCGATCATGGTCGCCGGGGACTCGGTCAGCCGTGTGATCGGCAGCGCCGCCCCGGGAGAGTCCGCGGACGCGGACGCCTGGCCGTGGCAGCTCCTCCGCTCCCTCGGCGTCCCTGTCGCCGGCCGCGGTATCCGCTGGCCCAATGGCGGCATGACCATCCAGAACGCCGGCACCGCGGCCAGCTCCGCCCTGCCGATGCCCGGCGGGTACTTCTCGCAGGGCATGGTGCGGGTCGTGGACGACGGCTCTCGGGCCTCGTATGTCAGCCCGCCGGCCGCGCCCGAGGTGACCGAGACCGATGAGGTCTGGATCTACGGCGGCGACATCACCGGCACATCGGTGGTCACCGTGGACGGTGTCGCCTACACCTGGGCAGGCTCCGCATCGGTCACCGGCGCCGACATCCCGTACATGCCGGGGCTTCTGCCCGGGCAGCGAGTCGGCCGGCTGACCGTCCCGCGGGGCGTGCACGTCGCCCGAGCACACGGCACCCCGGACGGTGTCCCGATCGGGGGAATCGAACTGCGCCGCAACTCGGGCGCGGTCATGCACCTCGCCGGCTTCTCCGGGAAGACGCTCCGCGCATTCTCGACCTCCACGGCCGGGAACCTCGACGGGCTGGGATGGGCGACGATCACCCGACCCACGCTCGCGATCGACGCCCTGGGCCTCAACGACTTCAAGGACCACATTCCGCTGTCGCAGTACAAGGCCGACCGGATCGCGCTGTGGTCGGCGATGCGGGCCGCGGGAGCCGACGTGTGGTGCGTGCTATCCCCACAGCCGGACTACACCAGATTCCCGACCGACCACATCCTCTCGCCGACGTATGCCGAGTACCTCCGGGCGACGTGTGAGGCGGCGCTGGAGGCGGACGTCCCGGTCCTGGACGTCGCCGCCGCATGGAAGAGCTACGAGCACTCCTCCTACTTCTACAGCGAGACCGATGGGACTCACCCGAAGTTGCCCGGCCTGCGCGTCCTCATGGCGCTCGTCCGCAACGCACTGACGAAGGGACACTAAGCATGCCGTTCTTCTTTCCCGTGACGACGGAGTACGATCCGACGCTCCCGACCGTGGTCCACCCCGCCGGGGTCACCCCGACCGGGCGGTGGATCGCGGACACCCTCCCGCTGGGGGCGGTCGCCTCCTGGAAGCCGCTCGTCGGCGGTGTCTCCCTGACGCCTCCGTCCGGAGCAGCCGCGCCGGTCGTGAAGACCGACGCCGCCGGCTTCCGGTACGTCGAGTTCCGGTCGGGGCAGGCTCTCGCCGGGGCGCTGACCGGGTCCGGGTACGGGCTCGTCACCGTCGTCGCCCGGATCCCCGCCGGACGCGGTTCCGGGCCGGCGTTCATGGGTGGCGGCGCCAACCTGAACTGGTCCTCGGGCTTCTCCAGGATCGAGTCCAATCGATCCGGCGGGGCGGCGGAGAACGAAGCGACCGGGGCGGGGACGGCGCCGACCGGAAGGTGGCTCACGCTCACCCTGACCGTGGACTCCCCGCAGACGGCGTCCACGATCCGGGTATCGGGGATCTCCGGGGCGCCGCGGACCACCACGGCCACGGGGATCTTCAGCACGCTCACGATCGGCGCGCAGGGCGGCACCGCCTATCCGATCGACGTCGCGGAGATCATCTACGCCGCAGGCACGGTCCCCCCGATCTCCCCGATCGAGGCGGCGATGCGCAGCTACTACGGCACCTGAGCGTGCCCCGAGAACAGGAGGACGCATGACGGACCTCGGACATGGGAGAGGGTGGCTGAATCCCGAGCCGGCAGAGTCGATCTTCCGGATCGATGCGCAGATCGGTCACCCCCTCCAGATCACCGACGCCGGCCGCACCTGGGACCAGCAGATGGAGGATTACCGCGCATACCTGGCCGGGACGGGCGCGTACGCGCTGCATCCGGACACGCCGTCGGTGCACCAGCTCGGCGAAGCGGCCGACACCGATGAGGGCCAGGACATCCTCCCGGTGATGGAGGAGCACGGCTGGGTGCGCACGGCCTTGGCCCGCGAGGAGTGGTGGCACTTCGAGTACCTCCGCGCGAGGGACAGGCACTACGGCGAGCAGGCATACACGCTGCCCGCCCCGCCCGTCCCAGTCGTGGTCCCGCGCCTGGTGATCCCGGCCGGCGCACTGCGCCGGCAGCGGATGAGGGGAGCGGCCCGTGGCTGAGTATCCCGGAGCTGCCCGTGCAGGGCTGAGCCCCAATCGGTCCCGCCGAGAGGGCGGCATCAGTCTGTTCATCGTGCACCACTACGCGAGCACGCAGGATCCCGAGTCGGCGTGGAGGCGCTTCAACACCGAGAACGACCGCTCGGTCAGCCCCAACTATCAGGTGAACGCCGACGGGACCGTGTTCGAGGTCGTGCCGCCGCGATGGTGGCGGGCGTGGACGACGGGAGCGATCGACCATCAGGCGATCACCTGTGAGACGCAGAACACCACGCGCGCTCCCGGGTGGGGGATCTCTCCGGAGTCTCATGAGGCCATCGCCCGCCTGGTCGCCTGGGCGCACACCGAGCACGGGATACCCCTCCAGCGCGCCGAGGTCGCGGACGGCAACCGGGTCACCCGTCCGGGGGTCATCGGCCACCGGGACACACCCGCCGGCCGCGAGTCGGGGACCGAATGTCCCGGCCCGTCGATGGACATCGAATGGATCATCGCCCGCGCCCGGCAGATCACCACGGGCGACAAGCCCGCCCCGCCGGTACCCCCGGCCCGCATCGCCGCACCCGTGGCGACGCTACGCAGAAACCGCCTTCGGGCACAACGCAAGGAGAGTACACATGGCTGAATCCGGCATCAAGGCAATGCACTACCCCCGCACCAGCGACAACCAGACGATCATCTTCCTCTGGAACGAACTGTCCGGCTTCGCGCACGAGGTCGAGGGAACCACCGCCGAGACCAACAACGCCATCTCCCAGATCTGGGGAACCGGCCCGTTCATCCTCGGTACAGAGTCGTGGGCGTCCGCGATCAAGCGCGACCTGGCGAAGGTCCGCACCGGCTCCGCCTGATGACCTACGACCCCGAGACCTACTCCGTCCCGGAGATCGCCCGCCTCCTCAAAGACCTCCGTGCCGAGATGGGCGGGCTCCGGGAGCAGGTTCAAGCGCTCGCCGGCACGTTCGTTACCCGTGGGGAGTTCGAGGCATGGCGGACCGCCTATGACCGTGAGGTCCGCGACCTGAAGGCTGATCTCACGGAGACGCGGACCGCGACGGCCCCCGTCCGTGTGTCGGGCTGGACGATCGCCGCTTTCGGGCTGTCCGCGGTCGTCGGCCTCGGCTCTCTGCTGGGCCTCGCCATCACCCTCATCAACATCATCCCCTGACAGGAGCATCATGACGACTGACCCTCTCATCCCCGTCGCGACGGTCATCGCGGCGAAGCGCGGTTTCCTCCGTACCGCCGCAAACGCTCTCGCGTCCGCGATCCCGATCGGCGCGATTGCGATCGGCACGACCGGCGATTTCTGGATCGGTGTCGGCCTCGGCGCTGCCGGCGCTATCGCCTCCTCGATCCTCGCGGGAACCGCTTCTGCCCTCTCGATCCTCTCGAAGGGCATCCCCTCGGACTACTCCGATGTCGCTCTGGTGAAGCTCTCCGCGCTCGACGCGGATGAGCAGCACGCGACCCTGGACGGCGCTCGCGGCCGGGCTCTGCTCCGCCGCGACCTCCGCTAGCCCCGGCCCCCTCACACGAACCGCCCCGCTTCTCTTCGGAGGAGCGGGGCGGTTCGTCGTGTCCGGGGATCCCCGCGTGGGCAGGGAATGGCTGTGGTGAAGAGCCGGTTCGGACCACCCCCGCTGAGGCGGGGACATGTGGGCAGGTTAGCAGGGTCAGGGGTCCGGGGTCTCGCTGACGAGGATGGCGTCCCAGATTCGGCGTGTGGCGGCGTAGAACCAGGCTTCGACGCGGTACAGGCTGTAGAGGGTGCCCTGGTGCTCGTGGCCGATCTGCGCGGCGGCGCGGTAGGGGGTCGTCTCTACGAGGCGTCGGCCGTGGGCGCGCACGAGATCCCCGAGCCGGTCCGCCTGGTCCGTCGCGCACAGCTCGTCCGCGACCGCGGCATCCAGGACGCTCTCCAGGTGGGTGAGCCCCCCGTCGCGGGGGTCGCCGCCGTGGGAGCCGGCGGCGATCTCGATGTTCTGGACGAGGTGCCGGTACGCGGCGAGGAGGCTGGTGGCGTGGCGGGCGATGCTGACGGCTCGGGTCGGGTCGGCGAAATCCCCGGCGGTCAGGGTGATGCTGGTCGTGGTGATGTCATCGATGCGTGCCCGGTAGACGTCGGTGGCTGGGGTGGCGGCGACGACTCGCACAGAGGTGGCCGGATCTATCGCGCGGGAGGTGGTCAGGGCGGCGATGTGCGCGGCGATGGGCCAGGTCGTGGTTCCGCCGGGCAGGATGCGGGGGAGGAGCCGCCATGCCGGCCAGGGCGACCGGAGCGGCTTGACCGGCCCCCGGCCCGTCTTGCCGGGGGTGCGCCATGCGTTCATCGGGTCGCGGACACCATCGTCGGCGGTGTGTCCGTTGCTGACGATCGCCCCTGTGGCGGCTCCGTCCTGGATGTGCAGGCGGATGCGGCGGGACTGCCAGGTCAGCACGTCCGTGATCCCCGTCGCCAGCCGGGGTAGGTGCTCCTCGGACGGCGGGTGCTCCCACGCGGGCATTCCGGCCGGGTCGGGGACACGGTTCAGGAGCAGTGTTTCCGCGAGGGTGGCGCCCTCGACCCGGAGCAGCACCCGGTCCAGCGGTGCGCCGATCACCGGATACGATTTTCCCTTGCTGGTACGGGGGTCGCCGGACGCGGCCGACTTGATCCCCGCCGGATGGTAGGCGTGTGCGGACACCAGCCACCGGGCGGCTTCCTCCAGGGTGAGGGAGGCGTCCAGGGTCGGGTAGAGCGAGCTGTCCGGGATCAGCTCGCTCGGCGGCTTCACCCGGCCGGTGAGCCCCGGGATCTGCATGAACGGCGCGTCCGGGTCGGCCAGCTCGAACCGGTCCGCCCACTGGTCCAGGTACGCGGTGACGGATCTGGCGTGGATCCGCCGTGCCATCCACATTCCCAGCGGGTCCGCGTCCAGGTGATACACGACAGCGAGGAGGAGGCGCAGGATCGCGAGGGACTGCCATTCCGTGTCCCCGCTGACCCGGGTGTACTCGTGCGCGCGGACCAGCGCATCCCGGATGCTCACCACGTCCCCACCACCCTCGACCCGCCGTACGGGGATCCACGGATCCCGCGCCAGATTGAAGGTCACTTCCCGAGCGCCTTCCGGATCGTCATTCGATTCAGGCCGGTCTCCCGGCTCATCGCGGTCTCCGCCTGATCTGCGGATGCGGCGATGATCGCCCCCGTCAGAGAGGCCATCGCCGCCCGCTCCGCCCGCCGCGCCGTCACGTAGGCGTCCGTGATCGTCGCGAGTGTCGCATCGCCGAGGATGAGCATCGCCGCGGTCGAGAACGCGGCCTCCCGGTCGTCGGCCAGGTCTCGCTCCGGATACCGTGCATGCACCATCTCCGATGCTCTGTGCAGTGCTGCGCGCTGCTCCGCGGTGACCTTCACGTCGCCCAACCAAGCGTCCAGCTCGTCGCGTTCCTGCATGCTCATCTCCTGTCACTCTCCGTCGAGGAAGCGGTTCACTGCCTCGTAGAACTCGTCCGGGATCTCCGTGACCGCGACGATGCGGGTCGGGAAGACCAGGTGCGCACCCAGGGCAGCGTCCTCGTCCTCAACGAACCGGCCCGCCTCGTCCGTCGCCCAGGTGCCCTCCACCTCGACCAGGACCGAGGTCGCCGGGTCGAGGGGGACACCGGCCTGAGCGAAATACCCGGCCAGCTCCTCCACCGACTTGCACACCGACTTGCCCGGGCGGGTCGTGCCAGTGCAGTAGGACTCGCTGATCTGGTACTCCGGGTCAAGAAGCTGCTCGACGGGGATGCTGCGATCCTGGATGCGGTAGAAGCTCATGTATAGAACTATACAGGTGGAGCCGTGTCCTGTCTAGATCTATACAGAATTCGATGGCCCCGCAGTCTCGACCGGCTCCACGGCGGATGCCCAGACCCAGCAGCGCTGCACCTCGCCCGCGATCATGAATTCGACCCCTACCGCGTGCGGGGTCCACATCACGGCCCGCGCCCGGACGCGGAGGGGTTGGTCCCCGTATCGAACCCATGCCTGGACCCATGCGGGCTGAGGGTCTCGTGTCAGCGGGTACCGGGAGGTGCGGAGCTCCTCGGGGGTGAGGGTCTGGAGTGGCGCGGAGGCGGCGATCTTCTCGGCCCGACGGTCTTCGCCGAGGTTCGGGTAGCGCTTGTTCGATCCCACAGGGGGACTCTACCCGTAATCGAAACTCTGTTCTATGGTGTTAACCCATGAGCGCCGTGACAGTCGAACAGCCCGTGACCCTCTGGATGGTCAACGAAACCCCGGCCAGGATGATCTACGCCGGCCGACGGTGGCGAGTGACCGACACTCCAACCCGTCTCCGAGAGTCGATCTGGGCTGCACCGCTCCAGCCGCACCGCGGCCTATACGGCTGGAGGTTTCAGGGCACCGACGAGGCGGGGGAGTCTCTCGTCTTCGATGTCTACAAGAGCGGTGACGGATGGCACGTCCACCACACCTATGCCTAAACCGGCGACGGTCGCCCGCCGCTTTGCACGCGATGAGAAGCAGATAAGGTGCCAAATAAGGTGCACCAAAGCGGAACAGCCGCTCTCCTCAAATGCCTCAAGGCCCCTACTTCCCTGTCGGGAGTAGAGGCCTTGTTCTGAGGGGGTGACGGGAATCGAACCCGCGCAATCAGTTTGGAAGACTGAGACTCTACCATTGAGCTACACCCCCGGAATCCGTGTCCGGGACGACTACGATCATAGCGGACGGTCGGGGATGCTCCCGTCCGTTAGACTTCTGTGGGCCGTTCCCGCAGATGCGGGTTGCTACCCGGGGCGTAGCTCAGCTTGGTAGAGCGCCCGCTTTGGGAGCGGGAGGTCGCAGGTTCAAATCCTGTCGCCCCGACGTCGGCCGCATCGACGCCGTAGCCGCGCCACTGATCCGCGCGGGACATTCACAAGGAGAGCACGAGCATGGCGAACAGCACCGTCGAGAAGCTTGCCCCGACCCGGGCGAAGCTCCACATCACGGTCACCCCCGAGGACCTCAAGCCCAGCATCACCCACGCCTACGAGCACATCGCCCAGGACGTGCAGATCCCCGGCTTCCGCCAGGGCAAGGTCCCGGCACCGATCATCGACCAGCGCATCGGTCGCGGCGCGGTCATGGAGCACGCGGTGAACGAGAGCATGGACCGGTTCTTCCAGGAGGCGGTCGTCGAGCACAAGCTGCGCATCGTCGGCCGTCCGGCCGTCGAGGTCACCGAGTGGCCCGCGGAGAAGGACTTCTCCGGCGACCTGAAGGTCGAGATCGAGGTGGACGTCCGTCCCGAGATCGAGACCCCGGCGTTCGAGGGGCTCACCGTCACGGTGGACCCGGTGGAGACCGATGAGGCCGCGCTCGACGCCGAGCTCGACCGTCTGCGGGGCCGCTTCGGCACGCTCATCCCGGTCGACCGTCCCGCCGCGAAGGGCGACTTCGTTGAGCTCGACCTCATCGCCGCGATCGACGGTGCCGAGATCGACCGCGCCGAGGGCGTGTCGTACGAGGTCGGCTCCGGCGAGCTGCTCGAGGGCATCGACGACGCCATCGACTCGCTCACCGCCGGTGAGGAGACCACGTTCCGCTCGAAGCTCGTCGGCGGCGACCACGCCGGTGAGGACGCCGAGGTCTCGGTGACCATCAAGGCGGTCAAGGAGCGCGAGCTCCCCGAGGCGGACGACGACTTCGCGCAGATCGCGAGCGAGTTCGACACGATCGGCGAGCTCCGCGACAGCCTGCGCGCGCAGGTCGACCAGCAGGGTGCGTTCACGCAGGCCACCTCCGCCCGCGACAAGCTCGTCGAGCTGCTGCTCGAGAAGGTGGAGATCCCCGTCCCGCCGCAGCTCATCGAGGACGAGGTGCACAACCACCTCGAGTCCGAGGGGCGTCTCGAGGACGACGAGCACCGCGCCGAGGTGACCGAGGCGAGCGAGAAGCAGTTCCGCACCCAGGTGCTGCTCGACACGATCGCCGAGGACGCCGGGGTCGAGGTCTCGCAGGACGAGCTCAGCCAGTACCTCATCCAGACCGCGGCCCAGTACGGCATGCCCCCGCAGCAGTTCGTCGAGGCCCTGCAGTCCTCGAACCAGCTGCCGGCTCTGGTCGGCGAGGTCGCGCGCAACAAGGCGCTCGCGATCGCGCTCGGCAAGGTGACCGTCGTCGACACGGCCGGCAAGCCGGTCGACCTCAGCGGCTTCATCGCCGACCCCGCGGGAGACGACGCCGAGGCCGATGTCACCGAGGCCGTGGAGGAGAAGCCCGCGAAGAAGGCTCCGGCGAAGAAGCCTGCGGCGAAGAAGGCTCCGGCCAAGAAGGCCGACGACGCCGAGGCGACCGCCGCGGAGGAGAAGCCCGCCGCGAAGAAGCCCGCCACCCGGAAGGCTCCGGCCAAGAAGACCGCGGCCAAGGCTGACGACGCCGAATGAACCCGAGGAAAGGGGCGGATGCGATCGCATCCGCCCCTTTCCCGTATCCGGAGGAGGACCTCATGGACGAATGGCAGAGCAGGGTCGACGCCGTGTGGGCCGATGATGCCTTGAGCGATGCCGAGCGCATCGCGCGCATCGACGAGCTGGCGGCAGAGCGCGCCGTCGACGACCCGATCGCGCTGTTCGAGCGCGCCGGCGCCCAGGACTCCGCAGGCCGGGAGGGCGATGCCGAGGTGCTCTACCGACGGGCGTTGGCGGGCGGCCTCGATGGCCGCCGTCGGGCGGAGGCGCGGATCCAGCTGGCGAGCACGTTGCGCAACCTCGGCCAGGTCGAGGAGAGCCTGCGCGTCCTGGACGAGGAGCGTCGGGGCGGGGAGCTCGCGGATGCGGCTGCCGCCTTCTACGCGCTGGCCCTGGCCTCCGCGGGGGATCCGAAGGCGGCAGCGGCGATCGCGCTGGAGACGCTCGCCCCCCACTTGCCGCAGTACACGCGATCGGTCGCCGCCTACGCACGGGAGCTCGGCGGGACGCGCTGATATGCCGACGGCGAACACGGGCGGGGCCCCGCGGCGCCGCCGGTAGATTCGAAGAACCGAACACGGAAACAGGAGCTCACATGGCTGCAGAACCCCTCGTCGCGACGAGTGTCTTCGACAGGCTGCTCAAGGATCGGATCATCTGGCTCGGCTCGGAGGTGCGTGATGACAACGCCAACGAGATCTGCGCAAAGATCCTCCTCCTCGCTGCGGAGGACCCTGAGAAGGACATCTACCTCTACATCAACTCCCCGGGCGGGTCGATCACGGCGGGCATGGCGATCTACGACACCATGCAGTTCGTGCCCAACGACATCGTGACGGTCGGCATCGGCATGGCGGCCTCGATGGGCCAGCTGCTGCTCACCAGCGGGACCAAGGGCAAGCGCTACATCACCCCGAACGCGCGGGTGCTGCTTCACCAGCCGCACGGCGGCTTCGGCGGCACCGCGAGCGACATCCAGACGCAGGCGCAGCTCATCCTCTCGATGAAGAAGCGGCTCGCCGAGATCACCGCCTCGCAGACCGGCAAGTCGGTCGAGCAGATCGACGCGGATGGCGACCGGGACCGCTGGTTCACGGCGAGCGAGGCGCTGGAGTACGGCTTCGTCGATCACATCCGCGAGCACGCGACGGATGTGCACGGCGGCGGCGGAACCGGCGCGGACAAGTAAGGCTGGAGAGGAAACACATGTACACACCCACCTTCCGCTCCGCCGGAGACCTCCCGTCGAGCCGATACGTGCTCCCGCAGTTCGAGGAGCGCACCGCCTACGGGTTCAAGCGCCAGGACCCCTACAACAAGCTGTTCGAGGATCGCGTGATCTTCCTCGGCGTGCAGGTGGACGACGCATCGGCCGATGACGTGATGGCCCAGCTCCTCGTCCTGGAGAGCCAGGACAGCGAGCGCGACATCACGATGTACATCAACTCGCCCGGTGGCTCGTTCACGGCCATGACCGCGATCTACGACACGATGCAGTACGTCGCGCCGCAGATCCAGACCGTGGTCCTGGGCCAGGCCGCGTCGGCCGCGGCCGTCCTGCTCGCGGCTGGCGCCCCGGGCAAGCGGCTTGCACTGCCGAACGCCCGCGTGCTCATCCACCAGCCCGCGATGGGCGAGGCAGGCCACGGCCAGGCCTCGGACATCGAGATCCAGGCGGCGGAGATCCTCCGCATGCGCACCTGGCTGGAGGAGACGCTCGCCGCCCACACCAGCAAGTCGAAGGAAGAGGTGAACCGCGACATCGATCGCGACAACATCCTCTCCGCGGCGCAGGCCAAGGAATACGGCATCGTCGACCAGGTGCTCACGAGCCGCAAGCGCGCTTCGCTGAGCTGACGACGAGAAGACGCACGGAAGGGGCGGCCCGGGGACATCCCGGGCCGCCCCTTCCGTGCGTGCAGGGCTCCAGACGACGATGCGGAGGAACGGTCGCCGCGGATGCGCGGATGCGCGGAGGACGTTTGCTCATCTGAGCAATCGCGTGCGCGTCCGCGTGGTGACGCGTATTCTCGAGACATGCCCGCGCCTGCGAACGACAACGAGCTCCTCGCGGTGCGCGTCGCGGAGCTCTACTACGACGAGAACCGCACCCAGGACGAGATCGGGGCACTGCTGCAGATCTCGCGGTGGAAGGTCGGGCGGCTGCTGGCGCAGGCGCGCGAGGACGGCATCGTCCGCATCGAGATCGTGCACCCGCGGGCGCGCCGTCTCGGCGTCGAGCGCCTCCTGCGCGAGCGCTTCGGACTCGCCGACGCCGTCGTCGTCCCCGTCGGCGGCGCGGAGGACGAGACGCTCGGGCGAGTGGCGCAGGCCGCTGCCGACCACCTCGGCTCCCTCCGCCCGATGCCCAAGACGCTGGCGGTGAGCTGGGGGCGTACGCTGACCGCGGTCGCCGATCGGCTGCCGGACGGCTGGGCGCGCGGCGTGACCGTCGTGCAGATGAACGGCGGCGTGAGCGTGAACCGCCGACCGGGCGGTGCGGCATCCCTGGCCGCCACGGTGGCCCAGCGGGCGAACGGCCAGGTGGCGCTGCTGCCGAGCCCGGCGATCCTCGAGCGGCTCGAGACCAAGCAGGCCATCGAGAACGACCGCACGGTCGCGGGCGTGCTGGAGCAGGCGGCCTCTGCGGACGCGTACCTCTTCACGGCCGGCGTCTGCGACGCGACCTCGGCGCATGTCCAGAACGGCTACCTGGGCGCCGACGACATCGCCGACCTCGCCCGGCGCGGCGCCGTGGGCGACGTGCTGGGGCGCTACATCGACGCGGACGGGCACATCGTCGCGCCCGAGCTCGACGCGCGAACGGTCGGCTTGAGCCTGGACCGCCTGCGCGCCGCACGCACGTCCGTCTTCGTGACGGCCGGCCGCGCGAAGCACGACATCGCGCGCACCGTGGTGTCGAGCGGACTGTGCACCATGATGGTCACCGACGAGGAGACCGCCCTGACCCTGTTGGAGGAGAAGTGACGACGACCGATCTGAATCGCAGGACGGCGGTGGACGTGCTGGGCGGCGAGCCCGACGACCTCACGCTCCGACGCTTCCTGCACGGCCTTCCCGGAGTCGACGCGGTCGGGCTGGAGCAGCGGTCCGCCGCGCTCGGCACCCGCTCGATCAAGACGACCTCCAAGGCCTGGGCGCTGGACACGATCGTCCGCCTCACGGACCTCACCACGCTCGAAGGCGCCGACACCGCGGGCAAGGTGCGCTCCCTCGTCTCGAAGGCGAAGCAGCCGGACGCCGCCGACCCCTCCTGCCCTCCGGTCGCCGCCGTGTGCGTGTACGGGGATATGGTGCCGTACGCCGTCGAGGCGCTCGGTGCGAAGCACGGCGACCCCGATGACGGGGCCATCTCGGTCGCCGCGGTGGCGACGGCCTTCCCGAGCGGACGCGCCTCCCTGGACGTCAAGCTCGCGGACACGCGCGACGCGGTGGCGGGCGGGGCGGACGAGATCGACATGGTGATCGATCGCGGCGCCTTCCTCTCCGGTCACTACAGCCAGGTCTTCGACCAGATCGTTCAGGTGAAGGACGCCTGCCGGCGTGAGGACGGTTCGTCCGCCTCGCTCAAGGTGATCCTGGAGACGGGTGAGCTGAACACGTACGGCAACGTCAAGCGCGCCTCCTGGCTCGCGATCCTCGCCGGAGGGGACTTCATCAAGACCTCGACGGGCAAGGTCCAGCCGGCGGCGACGCTGCCGGTGACGCTGCTCATGCTCGAGGTCGTGCGGGACTGGCACCGGCTCACCGGTGACCGGATCGGGGTGAAGCCGGCCGGCGGGATCCGCACGTCCAAGGACGCGATCAAGCATCTCGTCCAGGTCGCGGAGACCGTGGGGGAGGAGTGGCTGCAGCCGCACCTGTTCCGCTTCGGCGCGTCGAGCCTGCTCAACGACGTCCTGCTGCAGCGGCAGAAGCTCGCCACCGGACGCTACTCCGGGCCCGACTACGTGACGATCGACTAGCGGCCGCGGCCACGACCTGAAGGACAGAAGATGGGTTTCCTGGAATACGCACCCGCTCCCGAGTCGCGGAGCATCCTGCACCTGCGCGATGAGTACGGCCTGTTCATCGACGGCGAGTTCGTCGAGGGGCGCGGCACGTCGTTCGCCACGATCTCGCCCGCCGATGAGACGCACATCGCCACGATCGCGCACGCCTCCGAGGAGGACGTGGACGACGCGGTTGCGGCGGCGCGCCGCGCCTACACGAAGGTGTGGTCGAAGATGTCGGGGCGCGACCGCGGCAAGTATCTCTTCCGCATCGCCCGTCTCGTGCAGGAGCGGGCTCGGGAGCTCGCGGTCGCCGAGAGCCTCGACAACGGCAAGCCGATCTCCGAGAGCCGTGACGTGGACGTGCCGCTGGTCGCCGCCTGGTTCTTCTACTACGCGGGATGGGCGGACAAGCTCGACTACGCGGGGGCGGGCCTGAACCCGAAGGCGCACGGAGTCGCCGGCCAGGTCATCCCGTGGAACTTCCCGCTGCTGATGCTCGCGTGGAAGATCGCCCCGGCTCTGGCCGCGGGGAACACCGTGGTGCTGAAGCCCGCCGAGACCACGCCTCTCACCGCGCTCATCTTCGCCGAGATCCTCCAGCAGGCGGACCTCCCGGCCGGCGTCGTGAACATCGTCACGGGCGCGGGAGCGACGGGCGCCGCCCTCGTCCGCCACCCGGATGTGGACAAGGTCGCCTTCACCGGATCGACCCCGGTCGGGCGCGAGATCGCCCGCACGGTCGCGGGCACCGGCAAGGCGCTGACCCTGGAGCTCGGCGGCAAGGCGGCGAACATCGTCTTCGACGACGCGCCGATCGACCAGGCCGTCGAGGGGATCGTGAACGGGATCTTCTTCAACCAGGGGCACGTGTGCTGCGCAGGCAGCAGGCTCCTGGTGCAGGAGTCCATCCACGACGAGGTCATCGACCGACTGAAGACGAGGCTGTCCACGCTGCGACTCGGCGACCCGCTCGACAAGAACACCGACATCGGCGCGATCAACTCGGCCGAGCAGCTGGCGCGGATCCGCGAGCTCAGCCAGGTGGGCGAGGACGAGGGCGCCGAGCGGTGGACCGCGGACTGCGCGATCCCGGAGAAGGGGTTCTGGTTCGCCCCGACGATCTTCACCGGTGTCGAGGCGTCGCACCGGATCGCTCGCGAGGAGGTCTTCGGGCCCGTCCTGTCCGTCCTCACCTTCCGGACACCGGCCGAGGCGATCGCCAAGGCCAACAACACCCCCTACGGGCTGTCGGCCGGGATCTGGAGCGACAAGGGCTCGCGGATCCTCGCGGTGGCGGATCGCCTGCGGGCGGGCGTCATCTGGGCCAACACCTTCAACCGATTCGATCCGTCCAGCCCGTTCGGCGGGTACAAGGAGTCCGGCTACGGCCGTGAGGGCGGCAAGCAGGGACTCGCCGCCTACCTGAAGGGAGCCGCGGCATGAGCGCGCGACTGACTGTGCCCAAGACCTACAAGCTCGCGATCGGCGGAGCCTTCCCCCGCAGCGAGTCCGGCCGCACCTATGAGGTGCGCTCGGCCAAGGGGGCCTTCCTCGCCAATGCGGCGCAGGCATCGCGCAAGGACGCCCGCGACGCCGTGCGTGCCGCCCGCGCCGCGCAGTCGGGCTGGGCGGGCGCCACCGCATACAACCGCGGCCAGGTGCTCTACCGGGTCGCGGAGGTGCTGGAGGGGCGGAAGGCCCAGTTCGCCGAGGAGATCGTCGCCCAGCAGGGCGTGACCCCCGCGGCCGCAGCCGCCCAGGTCGAGGAGGCCATCGACCTGTGGGTCTGGTACGCCGGGTGGTGCGACAAGTACGCCCAGGTCGCCGGGAACCTCAACCCCGTCGCCGGCGCCTACTTCAACATCTCGACGCCCGAGCCGACCGGCGTGGTGGCGATCATCGCGCCGCAGGACTCGGCGCTGCTCGGCCTCGTCTCGGTCGTCGCGCCGGCGCTCGTCGCCGGCAACGCGGTGGTCGTCGTGGCGAGCGAGACGCACCCGCTCTCGGCGATCAGCCTGGCCGAGGTGCTGGCCACGAGCGACGTCCCCGGCGGTGTCGTGAACGTCCTCACCGGCTCTCCCGCGGAGCTCGCGCCGTGGCTCGCCGCGCACGCCGACGTGAACGCCCTGGATCTCGCAGGCGCGGGTGCCATCGACTGGGTGGACCTGCAGATCGCCGCGGCCGAGACGCTGACCCGCGTCCTGCCGCCGGGCGAGGTCGTCGCATCCCCGCAGCGGATCGCGGCGTTCACCGAGGTGAAGACGGTCTGGCACCCGAAGAGCATGATCTGAGGTTCACGCTCGTTCTCGGACGCTGTTACGGGCGCCAGTACGCCGATCCGTCGGTCTGCCGGGTGAGCACGCCGTGCACGATGAGATAGCGACGTAGCGTCGGGATGTCGTCCGTGTAGCGCCCGAGGCGGTCATTGAGTTCGCCTTCGGAGAGGCGCTCGTCCTCGGCGAGCAGCTGCTCGCCGACCGCGCTCAGCAGTTCCGCGCGCTCGTCGGCCCGTCTCGGATACTGCCGGATCCGGCCGGTCGGATCGAACCATCGGGACGACGGATCGGATCGGGGCGACGTCGCGGTCAGTCCGGTCAGGGCTTCCCTGATGCCGACAGCGTTCAGCATCAGCGCAGAGTCCGTGTGCGTGATCAGGCCGCTCCGGAGCAGGGCATCCACCGCCTTGCGTCGTCTGACGGCCGTGACGTCCGCGTCGGGCGCGCCTGTCAGCACGATCGACGCGAAGACACGCGCCACATCCTCGTTCGCCAGGCAGGCCAGCATCGCTCGAACGTCGCTCATGATGCGTCAACCATCTCAGATCGATGCGCGAACCATCGGCACCGGATCGTGGCGAGACGCGATCGTCTGAGGGGTTCCACGGCGCTTTCCGTGGCGATGCGACCCGGTGTCGGGGGCAGAGGTTAGGCTCGAACTCGAACATCGGTCTCGAAGGAGGACGCGCATGGCACGCATCGGTGAAAGCGCCGACCTCTTCAAGTGCTCCTTCTGCGGGAAGAGCCAGAAGCAGGTCCAGCAGCTCATCGCCGGTCCCGGTGTGTACATCTGCGACGAGTGCGTCGAGCTGTGCAACGAGATCATCGAAGAGCGGATGGCCGAGTCCTCCGGCGGGGCGGTCGCGGAGTTCGACCTCCCCAAACCCCGCGAGATCTTCTCCTTCCTGGAGGAGTACGTCGTCGGGCAGGAGCCGGCCAAGAAGGCCCTCGCCGTCGCGGTGTACAACCACTACAAGCGCATCCGTGCGCACGGCACCCTCCAGCCGGCGGAGCAGAAGGCCGACGAGGTCGAGGTCGCCAAGAGCAACATCCTGCTGATCGGGCCGACGGGCTGCGGCAAGACCTACCTCGCGCAGACCCTGGCCAAGCGCCTCAACGTCCCCTTCGCCGTCGCGGACGCGACGGCGCTCACCGAGGCGGGCTACGTCGGCGAAGACGTCGAGAACATCCTGCTCAAGCTGATCCAGGCCGCGGACTACGACGTCAAGCGCGCCGAGACCGGCATCATCTACATCGACGAGATCGACAAGATCGCGCGCAAGGCGGAGAACCCCTCGATCACCCGTGACGTCTCGGGGGAGGGCGTGCAGCAGGCGCTCCTGAAGATCCTCGAGGGCACGGTCGCCTCGGTCCCGCCGCAGGGCGGTCGCAAGCACCCGCATCAGGAGTTCCTGCAGATCGACACGACCAACGTCCTCTTCATCGTCGCCGGCGCCTTCGCCGGTCTCGAGGACATCGTCTCCTCCCGCGTCGGCAAGCACGGTGTCGGCTTCGGGGCGCCGCTGCACGACAAGGGCAAGGACCTCGAGCTCTTCAGCGAGGTGCTGCCGGAGGACCTGCACCGGTTCGGCCTGATCCCCGAGTTCATCGGTCGTCTGCCCGTGGTCGCCTCGGTCTCGCCGCTCGATCAGGACGCTCTCATCGACATCCTCACCGGCCCGCGCAACGCGCTCGTCAAGCAGTACCAGCGGATGTTCCAGCTCGACGGCGTCGAGCTGGAGTTCGAGGAGGACGCGCTGCGCTCGATCGCCGACCTCGCCGTCGAGCGCAAGACGGGCGCGCGTGGTCTGCGCGCGATCCTCGAAGACGTGCTCGGGCCCATCATGTTCGAGATCCCCTCCGCCGAGGACGTGGCGAAGGTCATCGTCACGCAGGCATCGGTCGACGAAGGTGCCCCGCCGACGGTCATCCTCGCGCGCAAGCGCAAGAGCGCCTGAGAGGGGCCGGCGCCCTCCAGGTTGCTGGTTGTGCTCCGTTTCGGGCGTCCCGTGTCCCACTTTTCGCAGCCCATGTCCCGAATTTCGGGGTTTTGAAGCCCGCGAACAACCATTTTCGGGACATGGCTGCGCCCAGTTCGCGCGTATGGACCGGGAGAGGCCTCAGTCGGTGAGGCCGCGCCGTTTCAGGAGCGGGGCGATCTCGGCATCCCGGCCGCGGAAGTCCCGGTAGGCCGCAAGGGGATCCATCGCGCCGCCCACTCCGAGCAGCCGGTGACGGAACCGGTCGCCGTTCTCACGGGTGAGACCGCCGTTCTCGTGGAACCACTCCACGGTGTCGGCGTCGAGCACCTCGCTCCAGATGTACGAGTAGTAGCCGGCGCTGTACCCACCAGCGAAGACATGGGCGAAGGCGGGGGCGGAGTAGCGGGTGGGCACGGCGGGATCGTCCAGACCGATCTCCGCGAGCGCCGCCGCCTCGAACACGCCGACGTCGTCGATCCGCTCTCCCTGATGCAGACGGTGCAGCGCCTGGTCGAGCCATGCCGCGGCGAGGTACTCGCTGGTGAGGAATCCCTGGTTGAACGCCTCGGTGGCCCGCAGCCGGTCGACGATGTCGGCGGGGAGAGGCTCACCGGTCTCGTGGTGCCTGGCGTAGCCGTCGAGGACCTCGGGCCAGAGGATCCACATCTCGTTGACCTGGCTGGGGAACTCCACGAAGTCGCGGAACACGTTCGTGCCGGAGAAGTGCGGATAGGTCACCACGGCGAACAGCCCGTGGAGAGCATGACCGAACTCATGGAAGAGCGTGGTCACCTCGTCGAGCGTCAGCAGCGTCGGACGGCCGTCGCCGGGACGTGCGACGTTGAGGTTGTTCACGACGACCGGCGCCGTGCCGCGGACCCTCGACTGGCTGACGATCGGGTTCATCCACGCGCCGCCGCGCTTGCTGTCCCGCGTGTACAGATCGAGGACGTAGAGGCCGATCGGCGTCCCGTCCTCCTCGAAGACCTCGAATACACGGGCATCCGCGTGATAGGCGGTCACGTCGGTCCGCTCCGCGAACGTGATGCCGTAGAGCCGGGTCGCGGCGGCGAAGACCCCGTCCCGGAGGACCCGCTCGGCCTCGAACCAGGGGCGGAGGGCTGCCGTGTCGATGTCGTACTCCGCCGCGCGGAGCCTCTCGGTGTAGTAGGCCCAGTCGTGGGCCTCCAGCGGGAACGGTGCGCTCTCTGTCGTCTCGATGATCCGCTGGAGCGCCTGACGCTCGGCGGCGGCGTTGCGCGCGGCGGGCGCCGCGAGGCGTCGCAGCATCTCCTCGACCGCCTCGGGGGTGCCGGCGGTCTCGTCCGCGGTGACGGCGGCCGCATGCGACGGATAGCCCAGCAGGGTCGCGCGCTCAGCGCGCAGGCTCACGATCTCCGCGAGCACCGCGCGGTTGTCGTACTGGTTCCCGCGCGCGGCGCGCGCTCGAGAGGCCTCCATGATCCGCCGGCGGCTCTCCCTGTTGCGGAGGGAGGAGAGATACGGGTGGCCGGTGAACAGCGGGAGCGTCACCAGGTAGCGTCCGTCGAGCCCCCGGTCCGCCGCGGCACGCGCCGTCGCGGAGAGCTCGCCCTCCGCGAGACCGTCGAGGTCCGCCACGTCGTCGAACACGACGGCGAGGTCGTTCGTGTCGGCGAGGAGATTCCTCTCGAAGGTCGTGCTCAGCGTCGAGAGGCGCTGGTTGAGGGTCGTGAGGCGTTCCTTCGCATCGTCCTCCAGCCCAGCGCCCGCAAGGGTCATCTCGCGGTGCCAGCGCTCGACGAGATACCGCTGCTCGGGATCGAGGCCGAGGCCGTCGACCTGTTCGCGGACCGCGGCGACGCGACGATAGAGCCCGCTGTCGAGGACGATCGCATCGTGGTGAGCGGCCATGAGCGGCGCAAGCTCCTCGTCGACCGCCTGGATGTCCTCGGTCGCGTCCGCCGAGCTGACGGTGTAGAAGGCCCCGGCGACACGTTCGAGGAGAGCGCCGCTGCGCTCCAGCGCCTCCATCGTGTTCTCGAAGGTCGGCGCCTCCGCGGCGGAGGCGATCCGGCGGACCTCGTCCAGGTGCTCGGCGAACCCGGCACGGAAGGCCGGAAGATAGTGCTCGGGCCGGATCGCGGCGTACTCCGGCATCGCATAGGGGAGCGTCGAGGGGAGCAGCAGCGGATTGGCGTCGGCGGTCATCCTCCGAGCCTATGACTCCGTCACACCTCTGCTCCGTCACGGAGAGGAGCGCGTCACGCGCGCGCGAGCTCCGCCATCACCCGATCGAGCGCCTCGGCAACGAGGCGCACGGATCGTCGGCGCAGGTTCTCCGGGCGGGCGAGGACGTCGATGAGCCGATTGGTGCCCACCCCGCGGAGCGGGCGGCGCACCACGCCCGCCGCGTCCGCGGCGACGGAGGTGTAGCGCGGCAGCATCCCGACGACGCCCCCGGCGGCGATCACGGCGGCCGCCACACCGTAGTCGTTGATCCGGTGCACGACCTCGACGGGACGGTTCGTCACGGCGGAGATCGCGCGGAGCACATCGTCGGGGGAGTACCCGATGCGGCTCGCGACCCAGCGCTCGCCCACGACCTGCTCGGGGTCGAGCGTGGCCTCTGCGGCGAGAGGGTGCGATGCGGGAAGGGCGACGTCGAGCGGCTCGGTCGCGAGCGGGACGGTGCGGACGCCGTTGCGCGGCCACGGCGCGCTGTGCTCCATGCGGTGCGCGAGCACGAGGTCGTAGCGAGCGGTGAGGGCCGGGAACTCCGACTGCGCCACATCCTCGTCCGTGAAACGGACGACCGGGACGTCCGTGCCGTGGCCGAGCTCCCGCACGAGCGGGCCGAACAGCGCCTGCGCCGCGCTGTGGAAGCCGCTGACGGTCACGATGCCGCTCGCCGTGCCCTCGAACTCGTCGACGGCCGTCCTCGCCGCCGCCATCGCATCGAGCGCGGTCGCCCCGGCGGCGGCCAGCACCTCTCCGGCGGCGGTGAGGACGAGCGTCCGCCCCTGCTTCCTGGTGAGAGGGGTGCGGACCCCGCGCTGCAGCGAGGCCAGCTGCTGTGAGACGGCGGACGGGGTGACGTGCAGCGCCTCGGCGACGGCGGTGACGCTGCCGAGCGCTCCCAGCTCACGGAGGATCTGGAGCTGCTGAAGGTGCATATGGCCATTCAACCATGTAGGCATGCTGAAGCATTGATCCAGATACTGAGCATTGATCTACAGAGTAGAACGAGGTCTGATCGAAGCATGAAGGCTTTGTTCAAGGACGGTCCGCACGCCGGGCTCGCGCTCGTCGAGCGTCCGGATCCGGTCGCAGGCCCGGACGAGGTCGTCATCCGGGTCCTCCGCACCGGCATCTGCGGCACGGATCTGCACATTCGGCGCTGGGACGACTGGGCCGCCTCCGAGATCGCCGCCCCGCTCATCCCGGGGCACGAGTTCTACGGCGAGGTCGTCGAGGCCGGCCCGCTGGTCCACGACATCGTCGTCGGGGATCGCGTCTCCGGCGAGGGGCACATCGTCTGCGGAACGTGCCGCAACTGCCGCGCCGGTCGCCGCCAGATGTGCATCCGGACGATCGGCCTCGGTCTGCACCGGGACGGCGCCTTCGCCGAGTACCTCTCGCTCCCCGCCACCAACGTCTGGGTGCACCACCCGGACGTCGAGCCGGAGCTCGGAGCGATCTTCGACCCGCTCGGCAACGCCGTGCACACCGCGCTCGCCTTCCCGCTGGTGGGCGAGGACGTCCTCGTCACCGGGTGCGGCCCGATCGGGCTGATGGCGATCGCGGTCGCGCGCCATGCCGGCGCGCGGTTCATCACGGCGACGGACGTCAGCGCACCGCGGCTGGAGCTCGCGCGCACGATGGGCGCAGATCAGGTGGTCGACGTCTCGACCCAGGACGTACGCGACGCCCAGGCCGCCCTCGGGATGAGGGAGGGGTTCGACATCGGGTTCGAGATGAGCGGGGCGCCCTCCGCGCTCCCGACGATGATCGAGAACATGAATCACGGGGGCCGCATCGCCATGCTGGGTCTGCCGAGCGCGCCGTTCGGCGTGGACTGGGGAAAGATCGTCACGCACATGCTCACCATCAAGGGGATCTACGGTCGCGAGATGTTCGAGACCTGGAACGCGATGGGGGCGATGCTCCAGTCCAGCCCGACGCTGCGCGCCGCGATCTCGCAGATCGTCGCCGAGGTTGTCCCGGCGAGGGACTGGGAACGGGGCTTCGCGGCGGCGGAGGCCGCGGGCACCGGCAAGATCGTCCTGGACTGGACCGAGCTGTAGGACCGAGTTGCAGGACGAGCTGTAGGAACGAGCGGAAGAGAGAGCGCAGATGTACGGAGCATTCCAGGAGCACCTGGTCGCGGAGCTCGCGGGGATCGAGGAGGCCGGGCTGACCAAGCGCGAACGCGGCATCCGGGGCCCGCAGAGCGCCGAGATCGTCGCGGACGGCGCGGAGGTGCTGAACTTCTGCGCCAACAACTACCTCGGTCTCGCCGATGACCCGCGGATCGTCGATGCGGCCAAGGGGGCACTGGACGACTGGGGATACGGGCTCGCGAGCGTCCGCTTCATCTGCGGGACGCAGGAGCAGCACCTGGAGCTGGAGCGGCGTCTGGCCGCCTTCCTCGGCACGGAGGACGCCATCCTCTACTCCTCCTGCTTCGACGCGAACGGCGGCGTCTTCGAGACCCTCTTCTCCGCCGAGGACGCGATCATCTCGGATGAGCTCAACCACGCGTCGATCATCGACGGGATCCGCCTGTCGAAGGCGCGTCGCCTGCGCTACCGCAACCGGGACATGGCGGACCTCGAGGAGCAGCTGCGCGCCGCCGCCGATGCGCGGTTCCGCGTGATCGTCACGGACGGCGTCTTCTCCATGGACGGCTACATCGCGCCGCTCCAGGAGATCTGCGCGCTCGCCGAGCGCTACGACGCCCTCGTCTTCGTCGACGACTCGCACGCGGTCGGGTTCATCGGGGAGCGCGGACGGGGCACTCCCGAGCTCTGCGGCGTGGAGGGCAGGGTTGACATCTACACCGGGACCTTCGGCAAGGCCCTCGGCGGCGCATCCGGCGGATACGTCGCCGCGCATCGCGACATCGTGGCGCTCCTGCGCCAGCGCTCGCGTCCCTACCTGTTCTCGAACACGCTCGCGCCGTCCATCGTCGCGGGGACCCTGACCGCGCTCGACCTCGTGGAGGGATCAGGCGGGCTTCGTGCACGTCTCCGGGAGAACGCGGCGCTCTTCCGCGCGCGCATGGCCGAGGAGGGCTTCGACCTGCTCCCCGGCGAGCATCCGATCGTCCCGGTCATGTTCGGGGATGCGGCGAGGACGGCCAGGATCGCCGCCGAGATGCAACGGCTGGGCGTCTACGTCACGGCCTTCAGCTTCCCGGTGGTCCCGCGCGGGCTGGCACGCATCCGCGTCCAGCTCTCCGCGGCCCACACGCCGGAGCAGGTCGAGCGCTGCGTCGCGGCGTTCGTCGCTGCCCGCGAGACGACGGCCTGAGCACACGGCGGGTTCCGACGGGGAGCGGAATCATCGGAACCCGGAGGAGGATGGGGCGATGACCCTCTCCACGGAGCTTCGCTGGACACTCGATGACATCGGCATGGCCGGGACCTTCACCCGCCCCGACGGCGCAGGTCCCTTCCCCGCCGTCGTCCTGGTGGCGGGGAGCGGACCCACCGATCGCGACTGGACCTCGCCGCTCCTTCCCGGGACGAACGGCTCGGCCCGCCTGATCGCCGAGGCGCTCGCCGCCCGCGGGATCGCCTCCCTGCGGTATGACAAGCGCGCATCCGGCCCGGACGCCCGCGAGAACGTGCCGAGGCTCATCGGACTGCTCAGCATGGCTGCGCATCGGGAGGAGCTGGAGGCCGCGGTTCGCGCGCTGGCGGCGCAGGACCAGGTGGACAGCACGCGGATCGTGGGGCTCGGGAACAGCGAGGGCTGCCTGCACGTCCTGCACTACGCGCTTGCCGACGAGCCGTTCCCGTTCGCCGGGATCGTCCTGACGGCCCCTCCCGGACGCGCGGTCCGCGACGTGCTGATGATGCAGCTCGGCCTCCAGCTGAGGGCGGCGCCGGACGGAGAGGAGCTCCTCGCCCTCGTCCGGGAGGCCGCGGACCGGTACGACGCGGGCGAGCCGATGGATCCGGATCCACGGGTGCCGGAGGGAGTGCGGGCGGTGCTGGCGAGCTTCGAGGCTCCGGTGAACCTTCCGCTGGCGCGCGAGCTCTGGGCGGAGGATGCGACGACGACGCTCGCCGAGGTTCGGGTGCCCACCCTCGTCCTGCTGGGCGGCAAGGATCTGCAGGTCGATCCGGAGGCGGATGGCGGGCCGTTGCGGCACGCGGCCGAGGGGCGGGAGAACATCCGGATCGTCCTCCTTCCCGAGGCCAACCACGTGCTCAAGGAGGACCGTCGGCCGCTGACGGAGATCGTCCCCGGCACGGGATACAACGAGGAGGGCACGCGGCTCGATCCGGAGCTCCTCGACGTCGTCGGCCCGTGGTTGGAGAGCGTGTTCGCCCGGCAAGCATGATCGATCACTGAGAGTTTCTTTCCAAAGAAACCCTTGCAAAGAATCTCTTGCAAAGTTATCTTTGCATTATGAACGATGAGACGGGCAACGAGACGGCGGGCAATGAGGAGGGGCGCACCCTTGACGCGCGAGCGCTGAAGGCGCTCGCCCATCCGCTACGGGTGCGAATCTTCGATCTGCTGGCCGAGCGCGGTCCGCAGACCGCCAGCTCCCTCGCGACGCTGGTGGGGGAGACGTCGGGAGCGACGAGCTACCATCTGCGGGCGCTCGCCGCGCACGATCTGATCCGCGAGGTCCCGGGGCGGGGGACGGCGAGGGAGCGGTGGTGGGAACGGCCGCAGGGGCGGATCAACGTGCCGGGGCCCGACGACACGATGACGCCGTCGAACCGGGCGGCCGCGCAGATCGTGACGGGGGAGTTCTTCCGCCTGCGCTACGAGACGCTGATGGCGTATCTGAACCGCACCTCGGCGGGCGAGACCGACGAGTGGCGCGACGCCGCCCTCATCATGTCCTCGAACCTCGACCTCACGCTCGATCAGCTCGAAGGGCTGAAGAACGAGCTCACTGCGGTCATCGACGCCGCCATCGAGAGATATCGCGGGCAGGAGGGGCCCGGTGTCCGCCGGGTGTCGCTGCGCGCGGAGCTGTTCGACCTGCCCATCGCCGCGGATGGTCGCCGCGCCGCCACGGAGGAGGAGTCATGACCGCCGCCACGCTGCACGTCGCCGCACCGACCCGCGCCGAGGGCGTCCTCCTCCGTTTCGCAGAACGGCTCGCGGCCGCGGTGCGCGGCCGGATGGAACGTCGTGCCGAGCGCCGGGCGCTCGCCGCGGACCTGCTCCGTGAGCAGCAGGCGCGGCGTGCGGATCCGACGGCCGTCGACCGTGCGCTGCTGCTCATCGGTTCACGACCGCGCTGACGCCGCGATCCCTCACGGCGTCAGCGCGGCGTGTGCTCAGTCCTGGAAGGGTCGGACGACGATCTCGCCGGTGGCGGTCCGGAGGATCTCCCAGCCGGCGTCGAGCTCGACGACCGGTCGCCCCTCCAGCCAGGTGAGCGTCCAGTGCCCGGTGAGGCCCTTGGCCTCGACCTCGGCGATCGCCGGCCGGAGGGCGGCGGGCACCGAGGCCGGCGGCTCGGATCCTGCGGCCCAGCGTGTGCCCAGCTGCATCATGCCTCCTCGGTCGGTGCCAGCTCGATCGCGGTCACGAGCAGCTGCTCGGCCTCCACGAAGTGGAGCTCCTGGATGCGTCCCACCGCGCGCAGATCATCGGCGGCCGCGCGCAGCGCCTCGATCTTCGCGGCGGGGGCGGCGATCGTCGCCGAGGACACGGGGGTCTTCTGGGACGCCTTGGCCTCGGTCTTCGCCCGGCGGATGCCGATGAGCGCCTCGCTCGCCACGGAGAGGACCGCGGGGTCTCCGTCACCGCCGAGCGGCTCGGGCCACGCGGACGTGTGCACCGATCCCTCCTCGAACCAGGACCACGCCTCCTCGGTGGCGAAGGAGACGACCGGTGCGAGCAGCCGGAGCAGCGTCGACAGGGCGAGGCGCAGCGCCAGCGCGGCGGAGGCCTGACCGACATCGGTGCGGTCGTAGGCGCGCTCCTTCACGAGCTCGAGGTAGTCGTCGCAGAACGTCCAGAAGAACGCCTCGGTGATCTCCAGGGCGCGGGCCTGGTCGTAGGCCTCGAAGGCCTTGGTCGCGTCGCGCACCACGCCGTCGAGGGCGGCGAGCATCGACGCGTCCAGGGCGCGGGTGACGCTGGCGCCCTCGGGCACGGGGAAGGAGAGCACGAACTTCGCCGCGTTGAGGATCTTGATCGCGAGGCGCCGGCCGATCTTCACCTGCGTCGGGTTCTGCGGGTCGAAGGCGGCGTCCATGCCGAGACGGCTCGATGCCGACCAGTAGCGGACCGCGTCCGAGCCGTGCTTATCGAGCACGTCGGCCGGGGTCACCACGTTGCCCTTGGACTTGGACATCTTCTTCCGGTCGGGATCGACGATGAAGCCGGAGATGGCCGCGTGCCGCCAGGGGGCGCGGTCGTCCTCCAGCGTGGAGCGCAGCATCGTCGAGAACAGCCAGGTCCGGATGATGTCCTGCCCCTGCGGGCGCAGATCGAACGGCGCGACGAGCTTCCACAGCTCCTCGTCGCGCTCCCAGCCGCCGGCCAGCTGCGGGGTGAGGGAGGACGTCGCCCAGGTGTCGAGGATGTCTTTCTCGGCGTCGAAGCCGCCCGGCGCGCCGCGCTGCTCCTCGGAGTAGCCGGCCGGGACGTCCGTGGTCGGATCGATCGGGAGCAGGGCGTGGTCGGGGGTGATCACGCGGTCGTAGTCGCGCTCGCCGTTCTCGTCCAGGCCGTACCAGAGCGGGATCGGCACGCCGAAGAACCGCTGCCGGGACACCAGCCAGTCTCCGGTGAGGCCGCCGACCCAGTTCTCGTAGCGCACGCGCATGAAATCGGGGTGCCAGGCGAGCTCGCGGCCGTGTGCGACGAGCTTCTCCCTGAGGTCGTCGTCGCGAGCGCTGTTGCGGATGTACCACTGCCGTGTCGAGACGATCTCCAGCGGACGGTCGCCCTTCTCGAAGAACTTCACTGCGTGGGTGAAGGGCTTCGAGACCGAGACCAGGTCCCCGGACTCCTCCAGGAGCTCCACGACCCGCTTCCGGGCGCTGAACACCGTCTTCCCCGCGAGCTCCGCGTAGGCGGCCTTCGCGGCGTCCGTCGTGAGCGCCTCAGGGGCGTCGGGGAGGACCCGGCCGTCGTGGCCGAGGATCGTGCGGTTGGGGAGGTCGAGCTCCCGCCACCACACGATGTCGGTGACGTCGCCGAAGGTGCAGATCATGGCGATGCCGGAGCCCTTGTCCGGCTGTGCGAGGTGGTGCGCGAGCACCGGCACCTCGACGTCGAACAGCGGCGTGCGCACCGTCGTCCCGAAGGACGCCCGGTAGCGCTCGTCATCGGGGTGGGCGACCAGGGCCACGCAGGCCGCGAGCAGCTCCGGGCGGGTGGTCTCGATGTGGATGTCGCCGGAGCCGTCGGACCGGTGGAAGGCGAGACGGTGGAAGGCCGCGGGCTGGTCCCGGTCCTCCAGCTCCGCCTGCGCGATGGCGGAGCGGAAGTCGATGTCCCACAGCGTGGGCGCAAGGGACTGGTAGGCCTCGCCGCGCTCCAGGTTGCGGAGGAAGGCGAGCTGGCTCTGCCGGATCGTGTCGGACGAGATCGTCCGGTACGTCTGCGACCAGTCGACGCTCAGACCGAGCTGGCGGAAGAGGTCCTCGAACTGCTTCTCGTCCTCGACGGTGAGACGCTCGCAGAGCTCGATGAAGTTGCGGCGGCTGATCGGGATCTGGTCCGCGGCCCTGCTGGACTTGTTGTCGCCGCCTTCGAAGGGGGGCGCGAAGTCGGGGTCGTACGGGAGGGAGGGGTCGCAGCGCACGCCGTAGTAGTTCTGCACGCGGCGCTCGGTGGGAAGGCCGTTGTCGTCCCAGCCCATCGGGTAGAACACCTTCTTGCCGCGCATCCGCTCGAAGCGGGCCTTGACGTCGGTGTGCGTATAGGAGAAGACGTGCCCGATGTGGAGGCTGCCAGAGGCGGTCGGCGGCGGGGTGTCGACGGAGTAGACCCCGTCACGACCGGAGGCCGCCGCGCCCGCGCGATCGAACAGGAACGTGCCCTGGTCGGCCCACTTCTCGCCCCACTTGGTCTCGAGACCTTCGAGGGCTGGCTTGTCGGGGATCGGGTTCTGCGACGTCGCGGGCATGGAGGTCTCCTTGTGCGATGTATGCGGCACCGTGTGTACGTGCCTGAGTGTGGGTGGTGCGGCCAGTCTATCGACGCCCATCGGGGCCGGCGTAGATCGACCGGGTCCAAGAAGTCCGGATAGGATGAAGGGTCCCCTTCCCGACTTTTCCCGACGGCCCGAGGTCATCCATGCCCGTTCCCTTCGCGCGCCGGCTGCTGCCGATCGCGGCGCTCGCCGCCGCTGCCGCCCTCGCCCTCAGCTCCTGCGCCTCCGGCCCCGGCGACGACCGCGCGGGCGAGATCGTCTGGGGCGTGGACGGGAGCCTGCTCTCGTCCGGCCACATGGACCCGCAGGTCAGCCAGCTCGACATCTCGGCGATGGTGCAGCGCTCGGTGCTGGACTCCCTGGTGTTCCAGAAGCCCGACGGCTCCTTCGCCCCGTGGCTCGCGACCTCCTGGACCGTGAACGAGAACAGCACGGCCTACACGTTCGAGCTGCGCGACGACGTGACCTTCCACGACGGGACGCCCTTCGACGCCACGGCCGTGAAGACGAACTTCGATCGGATCATGGACCCGGCCACCGCCTCGACACAGGCGGCGAGCATGCTCGGCGGCCCCTTCTACCAGGCCACCGAGGTCGTCGACCCGCACACCGTGACGGTGCGGTTCTCCCAGCCCTACGCGCCGTTCCTCCAGGCGGCGAGCACCGCGCAGCTCGGCTTCTACTCGCCGAAGGTCCTCGCCGACCATGCGGACGAGCTGAAGGCCGGAGGACCGGGGATCACCGTGGGCACAGGGCCGTACGAGCTCACCGGCTACACGCCGGACCAGGAGATCGTCTACACCCGCAACCACGACTACGCCTGGGCCCCGGAAGGACAGAAGGCCCCGGAGACGGAGACGCTCCGCGTCCAGATCCTGCCCGAGGCGTCCGTGCGCGCGGGCGTCGTCTCCTCCGGCGAGGCGGATCTGGTCAGCCAGCTCCCGCCGAACCTCGTGTCCGAGGTGAAGGGCGCGGCGACCGTCGAGACCCGTGAGGAGCCGGGGCTGCCCTACTCGCTCTACCTCAACGAGAAGTACGGCGTGTTCGCGGACGAGAAGGTCCGCCAGGCGTTCTCCCGCGCGATCGACATCGACACCGCGGTGGAGAAGATCTTCTTCGGCGAGTTCCCGCGGGCATGGAGCGTCCTCGGGCCCACCACGCCGGGCTACGACTCCTCGCTGGAGGGCTCATGGCCCGTCGACCCCGACCTCGCGAACTCCCTGCTGGATCAGGCCGGCTGGACCCAGCGCGACGCCGACGGGATCCGGATGAAGGACGGCCAGCGTCTCTCCGCCCGGTGGATCGCCTGGACCCCGGTGCCCGACGACCGCGCGGCGCTGGCGAACGCGATCCAGTCCGATCTCAAGGCCGTGGGCTTCGAGGTCGTCCGCGAGGTGCTCGAACCCGGCGCGTACAACGAGCAGTACGTCCCGAAGACCTTCGACCTGACGGACTGGAGCTTCTCCGGCGTTGACGCGGACCTGCTGCGCAGCCACCTCGCCAGCGACGGGTTCCAGAACGCCTCCCAGGTCAGCGATCCGCAGATCGACGCGCTCCTCGCCAAGGGCGTGGCGAGCACCGATCCGGCGGCGCGCGCCGCGGTCTACGGCGAGCTGCAGCAGTGGAACGCCCAGCACATCGCGATCGTCCCGCTCTACGTGCCGGCGAGCATCACCGCCGTCGGCGAGCGTGTGTCGGGACTGGGCTTCGACCTCTACGGGCGCCCGCTGTTCTTCGGCGTCTCCGTGAAGTGATCGCCGCCCGGTCGGCTGCGGCCCCGCTCCGATGAACGGGCGCTGACATGGCGATCCTGCGCCGGATCGGGAGCCTCGCCGCATCGATCGTGCTCGTGCTGTGGGGTGCGGCGACGCTCGCCTTCCTCGCCTTCCGGGTGCTCCCCGGCGATCCGGTGAGCGTGATGCTCGGCCCGCAGGCCCAGGTGGGGGAGGCGGTCAAGGAACGGATCAGGGCGGACCTCGGGCTGGACCGTCCGGTGGTCGAGCAGTACCTCGGGTATCTCGGCGGCCTCCTGCACGGCGACCTCGGGACCTCCTACCAGCTGCGCATGCCGGTGGTCGAGGTCATCGGCCGGCAGCTCGGAGCGACCGTCCAGCTGACTGCGCTCGCGCTCCTCATCGCCGTCGCGCTCGCCGCGGGGGCGGCGCTCCTGGCCCGCGGGCGGACGTCACGGGGGATCGTCGCTGGCCTCGAGCTGATCGTGCTCTCCTCCCCGGTGTTCTGGATCGGGCTGCTCCTGCTGAGCGTCTTCGCCTTCGGCCTCGGCTGGTTCCCCGTCTCCGGGTCGAGGAGCCCGTCCGCCGTGATCCTCCCCGCCGTCACGCTCGCCCTCCCGGTCGCGGCCCTGCTCGGCCAGGTGCTGCGGGACGGGATCGAGGCCGCCGAGCGGCAGCCGTTCGCGCTGACGGTGCGGGCGCGCGGAGCCGGACACGGGCGGCTGACGCTGCGCCACACGCTGCGCCACGGGGCGACGGGCGCGATGACGCTCGCGGCCTACCTCGTCGGCTCCCTCCTCGGCGGTGCCGTGCTCGTCGAGACGGTCTTCGCGCGGCCGGGCCTCGGGCGGGTGACCCTCGCCGCGATCACCGACCGTGATCTCCCGGTCGTGACCGGGGTGATCCTGCTCAGCGCCCTCGTCTTCGTCGTCGTCAACACCGTGGTCGAGCTCATGGCTCCGGTGGTGGACCCACGGCTCCGCCGTGCGCCGGGCGCGCGGATGAGGCCGGGCAGGGCGGAGGCTCGGCGATGAGCGCGCGCATGCCGACGGTCCGGCTCGTCCTGACGCTGCTCTCCGGTGCCGTGCTGCTCGCGGCCGTTGCGCTGGCGGTGCTGCCCGGGGTCTTCGCGACGGCGGATCCGCTGCAGACCGATGTCCGTCAGGCGCTGCTGCCGCCGAGCCCTGCGCACTGGTTCGGCACGGACCAGTCGGGCCGGGACGTCTACTCCCGGGTCGTGCACGGCGCGGGGAGGTCGCTCGGGATCGGCGTCCTCGCGACGGGTCTCGCGCTCCTCGGCGGCATGCTGATCGGGACGCTCTCGGGTCTCGCCGCCCGCCCGGTCGACGCGATCCTCATGCGGGCGAACGACGTGCTCATGGCGTTCCCGGAGTTCCTCCTCGCCCTCATCGTCGTGGCGCTCCTGGGTCCGGGCGCGGTGAACGTCGCTGTCGCGGTCACCCTGGCCGCCGCGCCCGTCTACGTGCGCCTCGCGCGATCCCAGACGCAGGCGCTGCGGCGAGCCGAGCACGTCGAGGCGGCGCGGATCCTCGGCGTTCCCGCCGGCCGCGCCTTCCTGCGTCACATCGCACCGGGGGTGCTCGGCTCCCTCAGCGTCCTGGCGACGATCGGTCTCGGGTCGAGCATCCTCGCCGCCGCGGGCCTCGGGTTTCTCGGCCTCGGTCCCGCGGAGCCCGCGCCGGAATGGGGGCTGATGCTCGCCGGCGGACGGAACGTGCTGGGACAGGCGTGGTGGATATCCGTCTTCCCCGGCCTCGCGATCACCGCGACGGTGCTGGCCGCGACCTACGCCGGGCGGACGCTGCGCGCGCGGGCCGAGGGGAGGGTCCGATGACCGAGAGCGAGGGACTTTGGGTCGAGGGACAGCGGGTTGAAGGGCTGCGGGTCGAGGGGCTGCGGGTGCGGGTGGCGGGACGGACGGTCGTGGACGGCGTGTCCTTCGATGCGGCGCCGGGCGAGTGCGTCGCGATCGTCGGGGAGTCGGGAGCGGGGAAGACGCTGACCGCGCGCGCCCTGCTCGGACTGCTTCCGGAAGGTGCGGAGAGCGACGCCGACACGCTCGACATCGCGGGCGTCGACGCCAGGGGCCTCCCGGAACGCGGCTGGCGGGCGCTCCGCGGCGCGCGGATCGGTCTCGTGTCGCAGGATGCGCTGGTGTCGCTGGATCCGTTGCGAAGGGTCGGCGCGGAGGTGGCGGAGCCGCTGGAGATCCATCGTCGGCAGGGGAGGGCCGCACGATCCGAGCGGGTGCGCGAGCTCCTCGCCGCCGTGGCGGTCTCCGAGCCCGCGCGCCGCGCACGGCAGTATCCTCACGAGCTGTCCGGTGGTCTGCGGCAGCGCGCCCTGATCGCCTCGGCGCTGGCGGCGTCGCCCGCCGTCCTCATCGCCGACGAACCCACCACTGCTCTCGACGCGACGGTGCAGCTCCGCGTGCTCGATCTGCTGAGGAGCATCGCGGACCGTGGCACCGCGCTGGTGCTCGTGAGTCACGACATCGGAGCCGTCCGGCGCATCGCGGACCGCGTCGTCGTGATGAAGGACGGAGCCGTCGTCGAGCAGGGGCCCACGGAGCGGGTCCTCACGGCTCCCGCGTATGCGTACACCGCGGAGCTGGTGCGGGCCGGGAGCATCGTCCCGCAGGCCGACGCGGGGGCCGACGCGAGCGCCGGTGCAGGCGATGGTGCCGGCGACGTCGTGCTCCGCGCGATCGGGGTGGGCAAGAGCTTCGATCGTCCCATCCTCCGGGACGCGTCCTTCGTCCTGCGCGCCGGGGCGACGCTCGGGGTCGTCGGGGAGTCGGGATCCGGCAAGACGACCCTCGCCCGCATCCTCGTCGGCGTGGAGACCCCGGATGAGGGGCGGGTCGAGCGCGGAGCCGAGAAGCGGAGTGTGCAGCTGGTGCACCAGAACCCGCTCGGGGCGTTCGATCCGCGGTGGACGATCGGCCGCTCCCTCCGGGAGGCGCTCGCGGCCGGGGGAGTGCCCCGCCGTGATCGCGCCGAGCAGGTGCTCGCCCTCCTGGCCGAGGTGGGTCTGGATCCGGAACTTGCCCGTCGACGTCCGATCCAGCTTTCGGGGGGACAGCGTCAGCGGGCGGCCATCGCCCGGGCGCTGGCCGCCGACCCGCGGATCCTCGTGCTCGACGAGCCGGTCTCCGCCCTGGACGCGACGGTGCGCCGCCGGATCCTCACGCTCCTCGTCCGGCTCCAGCAGGAGCGCGGCCTCACGATGGTGCTCGTCTCCCACGACCTCGGCGTCGTGGCCGCGGTGGCCGACGAGGTGCTCGTGCTCCGCGACGGCGAGGTGGTGGAGCAGGGGACGGTCCGCGAGGTCTTCTCCGCGCCCCGGCACCCCTTCACCCAGGAGCTGATCGCGGCCGCGACGGGCGGCGGGGCCGGATCGGCGCCCTCAGTCGCGGACATCGATCCCGGCCGCGGCGGCGAGGACGCCGGCGAGCAGCTCGATCTGCCGTGAGCTCATCGTCGCGCCCTTGAGGCTCAGCACGTCGAGGTAGGACAGAGTGTCGAGGCCGCGGAGGTCGACGTCCTCGGCGCGGAGGCCGCGGGCATCGACCTCGTCCGCCCGGCAGCCTGTGAACCTCACCCGGGACAGCGTCGCGTGGGGGAGGTCGAGCGCACGGAGAGCGGAGTCGGCGATCTCGACGTCCTCCACGCGGGCGCCGCCGAACGTGAGGTAGTCGATGCGCACACCTCGGATCTCGAGCTCCGCGACGCGTGCGTCGGTGAGGTCGAGCGTGCCGATGCGTCCGCCGACGATCCGCACCCGGCGGAGCGAGGCGTTGCGCAGGACGAGCGTCGGGGTCTGCGGGTCCTGGATCTCGACGTCCATCACGGTGGCGCCGGTGAGATCGGCGCCGTCGGCCGTGCCGTAGAGGACGCATTGCTCGAGCTGCGCATGTGCGAGGTCGCCCGTTCGGAGTGCGATGCGCTGACCGAAGTGATCTCCGCGCCGAGCCCCCTCGGCGTCCTCGAGGGCGGGAGGGAGGTCAGGTGGGGAGACGTGCGGCGGGCGGGGCTTCTGGATCGGGCGGGCCATGCCCCGACCCTACGAGGTGCCGCCGACGTCCTCGCCGTGACGGGTGTCGAGAGCCTCGAGCGCGTCGAAGAACCGGTCGCCGCCGGTCGCCGCCCAGACGGTGCCCGCACCGACCCCGTGCGCGGCGCAGAGCGCGCTGAGGCGGGAACGGCGCGGGAGCCGCCTCACCGCGGCCTGCCACGCCGCGGAACCCGGTGTGCTCGGGCGGATCCCGTGCGCGTGCAGCGCCGCCGACGCGGCGTCGGCCCGCGCGTCCTCCCGCGCGCCCTCGGCGTCCAATCGCCGTCGTCGTCCGGAGAGCACCACGGCCGTCGGGATCGAGACCGCGAGGGCGACGACGGCGGAGAGCACCGCGAACCCTGCGAGCAGCCCCGTGGACTGTCCTGGGTCGGCAGTGCCGCCGATTCCGGCCGTCCATTCGGGGGCTGTGAGGACGACGGCGACCGCGGCGATGATCACGAGGCACCCCGCCGCGGCGAGCTGCACCGACCCGGTGTCGTCGACCCGGCGCGAGGCGAGGGAGGCGATGCCCGCAGGGATCAGGAGCACCGCGGTCGCCGCAGCGAGGGCGGTGGCGACGACGAGGCGCATGCTCAGGTCCATGCTCGCGACGGGGAGCACGCTCACCCCGACCACGGCGATCAGCACGGGGACCCAGCCGAGGAAGGCCCACCGATCATGCCGCACGTCGAGCGTCGGATCCGTGGACGCGTCGCGGGAGCGCCCGATCCAGGCCCGTGCCATCCGGGTCGCCGCGTCCGCGGACGCCCGCTCGACCCGGGTCCTCCGCTCGCCCGTCAGCTCATCGCGTTCGGCGGCGAGGATCGGGCGGAGGGCGGAAACGGTGAGCATCGCACGCAGTCTAGGCGTGACACGGCATCGACGTCGCGCCGCACCCTCGTCGTGCGTAGAATGGCGGGACAGGCGTCGATCCGGTCATCACCGGGAAGCCTTCGGAAGAACGGCGGTGCTCCGGCCCCGCCCAGTAGAACCGAACGGGGCAGGCCCGTCACAGCCGCAGTGAGAGTGGCGCGGCCCGCGAGCGGGACGTGCACGCGGGGTGGTACCGCGGCCTCCGGGTCGTCCTCGCAGCAGCATCCGCCCGCCACCAGAGCACTGCGAGACACGATGACCTACCCTCGCCCTTCGACGAACCCCGGATCCTCCTTCGGGCCCGCCGCCGTCACGCCCAGCCCGCGCTTCCCCGAGATCGAGCGCGACGTGCTCGCCTTCTGGAAGACGGACGACACCTTCCGCGCCTCCATCGCGCAGCGCGAGGGGGCCGACGAATGGGTGTTCTACGACGGGCCGCCGTTCGCCAACGGGCTGCCGCACTACGGACACCTCCTCACCGGGTATGCGAAGGACCTCTTCCCGCGGTTCCAGACGATGCTCGGCAAGAGGGTGGACCGCGTGTTCGGCTGGGACACCCACGGCCTTCCGGCGGAGCTCGAGGCGATGAAGCAGCTCGGGATCACCGAGAAGAGCGAGATCGAGGACATGGGGATCGACGTCTTCAACGCGAAGGCGCGCGACTCGGTCCTCGCGTACACGCACGAGTGGGAGGACTACGTCACCCGCCAGGCCCGCTGGGTGGACTTCGAGCGCGGATACAAGACGCTCGACCTCGGCTACATGGAGAGCGTCCTGTGGGCCTTCAAGACCCTGTACGACAAGGACCTCGCCTACGAGGGCTACCGCGTCCTCCCGTACTGCTGGCGCGACGAGACCCCGCTCTCGGCGCACGAGCTGCGGATGGACGACGACGTCTACCAGATGCGTCAGGACCCGTCGGTCACCGTCACGTTCCCCCTCACGGGCGCCGAGGCCGAGGCTCTGGGACTCACCGGGGTCCGCGCGCTCGCCTGGACGACGACCCCATGGACGCTGCCGACGAACGCCGCGCTCGCCGTCGGGCCCGCGATCGTCTACGCCGTGCTCCCCGCCGGGCCGGGCGGGGCCGCCGACGTCCACGCGGCGGATGGCGAGGACGCGGCCGCCGAGGCCGCCGCGCACCGGTACCTCCTCGCGCGCGACCTCATCGGCGGCTACGCGAAGGACCTCGGCTACGAATCGGCGGAGGGCGCTCTGGCCGCGGTCGAGGCGACGGTCCTCGGGGCCGAGCTCGACGGCGTCAGCTACGACCGCCTCTTCGACTACTACGCCGACGTCGAGGCCTGGGGAATGCAGAACGCCTGGCGCATCCTCGTCGACGACTACGTGACCACGGGGGACGGCACCGGCATCGTGCATCAGGCCCCGGCGTTCGGTGAGGACGACCAGCGCGTCGCCGGCGCCGCGGGCATCCCCACGATCCTCTCGCTCGACGACGGCGGGCGCTTCCTGCCCCAGGTCTCCGACGTCGCCGGCGAGCTCTGGATGGACGCGAACACGCCGCTCGTCCGCCTCGTGCGCTCCGCCGGGCGCCTCCTGCGCCTGCAGAGCTACGAGCACTCCTACCCGCACTGCTGGCGCTGCCGGAACCCCCTCATCTACAAGGCGGTGTCGAGCTGGTTCATCCGCGTCACCGACATCAAGGACCGCATGCTCGCCGGCAACGAGCGGATCACCTGGGTCCCGGAGAACGTCAAGCACGGGCAGTTCGGCAAATGGCTCGAAGGGGCGCGGGACTGGTCCATCAGCCGCAACCGGTACTGGGGCTCGCCCATCCCGATCTGGAAGAGCGATGACCCCGAGCACCCCCGCATCGACGCCTACGGCTCCCTCGAGGAGCTGGAGCGGGACTTCGGCGCGCTGCCGCGGAACCCGCAGGGCGAGGTCGACCTGCACCGTCCGTACATCGACGAGCTGACCAGGCCGAACCCGGACGACCCGACCGGGGCGAGCACGATGCGCCGGATCGAGGACGTCTTCGACGTGTGGTTCGACTCCGGGTCGATGCCCTATGCCCAGGTGCACTACCCGTTCGAGAACCAGGAGTGGTTCGACTCGCACGCGCCGGCCGACTTCATCGTGGAGTACATCGGGCAGACGCGCGGCTGGTTCTACGTGATGCACGTGCTGTCCACCGCTCTCTTCGACAGGCCCGCGTTCACCGGCGTGAGCTGCCACGGCATCGTCCTCGGCAGCGACGGCTACAAGATGTCGAAGTCCCTGCGCAACTATCCCGACGTGTCGGAGGTGTTCGACCGCGACGGCTCGGACGCCATGCGCTGGTTCCTGATGTCCAGCTCGGTGCTGCGCGGCGGCAACCTCTCGGTCACCGAGGAGGGCATCCGCGCGGGCGTCAGGGAGTTCCTGCTCCCGCTGTGGAGCTCGTGGTACTTCTTCGCGACCTACGCCAACGCCGCGGGCGGATCCGGGGGAGAGGGGTACGAGGCGGCCTGGCGGACGGACTCGACCGACGTCCTGGACCGCGACATCCTCGCCAGGACCGGCGATCTGGTCCGCGACGTGCGGGCGGATCTCGAAGGACTGGACTCCACGACCGCGGCCTCGCGCCTCCGCGACTTCGTCGAGGTGCTGACCAACTGGTACATCCGGCGCTCCAGGGACAGGTTCTGGGCCGGCGTGACCGAGGACCCGGCGAGTCGCGACGCCTTCGACACGCTGTACACGGTGCTGGAGACGCTCTGCCGCGTGGCCGCCCCGCTCGTGCCGCTGGTCGGCGAGCGGATCTGGCAGGGCCTCACCGGCGGTCGCAGCGTGCACCTCGCGGACTGGCCGGACGCGGACGCCTTCCCGCGCGCCGACGAGGTGCGCGACGCGATGGACGCGGTGCGCGAGCTCTCCAGCGTCGGCAACGCGCTGCGCAAGAAGGAGCGTCTGCGGGTGCGTCTGCCGCTGGCCCGGTTCACCGTGGTCTCCCCGGCGGCGGCGAGCCTCGCGCCCTTCGAGGACATCCTCCGGGAGGAGCTGAACGTCAAGTCCGTCGAGCTCGTCGCCCAGACCGACGCGACCGCCGCGGAGTACGGCATCAGCCATCGGCTGAGCGTCAACGCCCGCGCGGCGGGTCCGCGTCTCGGCAAGGACGTGCAGAAGGTCATCCAGGCGGCGCGCGCCGGGGACTGGAGCGCGGAGGGCGGTGCGGTCACCGCGGGCGGAGTGGTGCTGGAGCCGGCCGAGTACGAGCTCGCGCTGGAGACGACCGGGCGGCCGGACGGCGAGGCGCTCGCCGTCGTCCCGACCGGGGGCTTCGTCCTGCTCGACACCGCGACGACACCGGAGCTGGAGGCCGAGGGCCTCGCGCGCGACGTGATCCGCGCGGTGCAGGACACGCGGAAGAAGGCCGGTTTCGAGGTGAGCGACCGGATCCGGCTCGACCTCCTCTTCCTGGACGCGTCGGACGCCGACGCCGTCCTGTCCGCCTCCTCCGCATCCGGGGTCGCCGAGGAGACGCTGGCGAGCGGGTACCGGGTGCTCGCGGACGGCCGTGACGCCGCCGTGCCCGCGGACGCCGGGAACACCGGGAACACTGGGAACACCGAGGGCGCGGCGTGGCGTCGGGAGGCCTTCGGCGCGGAGCCCGGACACGTCGAGTTCGTCCCGGCGGGGACCTACGCCAACGCCGGGGGCTTCTACGCCGCCGTGACACGGATCGGAGAGGGCGAATGACCGACGACCGCGAGCGCGCCGACGCCGTCTACTCCGCCCTCCTCGCACGCGCGGGGGAGAGCTGGGTGCAGCCGCGCAAGGAGCGCACGGCCCGCCTCCTGGAGCTGCTGGACGACCCGCAGAAGACCTACCGGGTCGTGCACCTCACCGGGACGAACGGCAAGACCTCGACCGCGCGGATGATCGAGAGCCTGGTCCGGGCGCACGGCCTGCGGACGGGGCTGTTCACCAGTCCGCATCTGGAGCGGTTCACCGAGCGCATCATGATCGACGGCGCCCCGATCGCGGACGCCGCGGTCGCCGATGCGTGGGAGGAGATCGAGCCGTTCGTGGGGATGGTGGACGCGGAGCTCGCGGCGGCGGGCGAGGCGGCGCTGACCTTCTTCGAACTGCTCACGGTGCTCGCATTCGTCGCGGCGGCCGACGCCCCGGTGGACGTGCTCGTGCTCGAGGTGGGCATGGGCGGATCCTGGGACTCCACGAACACGGCCGACGGCGACGTCGCCGTCTTCGCCCCGATCGACCTCGACCACGCCGACAGGCTCGGCGACACCGTGGAGAAGATCGCCGACGTCAAGGCCGGGATCATCAAGGACGGCGCTGCCGTGGTGTCCGCCCGGCAGCTTCCCGCGGTCGATGCCGTGCTCCGCCGCGCCGCCGCACGGCACGGGGCCTCGATCGCGTTCGAGGGGCAGGACTTCGCGCTCGTCGAGCAGCGCCTGGCCGTCGGCGGGCAGCAGATCACGATCCGTGGCCTCGCGGGGGAGTACCGGGAGGAGTACCTGCCGCTCTACGGCGCGCATCAGGGCTTCAACGCCGCGCTCGCCGTGGCGGCCGTGGAATCGCTCATCGGCGGCGCCGAACGGGCGATCCCCGGCGACATCCTCGCCGAAGGGCTCCAGGGCGCGACGTCGCCCGGGCGGCTGCAGCTCCTCGGCATCGCGCCGACGGTCGTCGTGGACGCCGCGCACAACCCGCACGGCGCGCGCGCCCTCGCGCAGGCGCTGAAGGAGAGCTTCGACTTCGACGAGTGGGGCATCGTGCTCGGCGTGCTCAAGGACAAGGACGCCGTCGGCATCATCGCCGCCCTGGCGCCCTCGGCGGCCCAGGTGTTCGTCACGGTCCCTGGTTCGGATCGTGCGGCGGACGCCGAGGGGCTGGCCGACCTCGTGGAGCGCGCGGGCGTGCTGGTGACGGTGCATCCGTCGCTGGCGGACGCCGCAGACGCGGCGCGGGAGTGGGCGGCCGGCGCCGACCGTCGCGCCGTGGCGATCGCGGGATCCGTCGTGCTCGCTGGCGAGGCGATCGCCCTCGCGGAGGAAGAGGACTGGAAGGCCGGGTGGCGCGCATGACCGCCGCCGCGCGCCCTGCGCGCCCGCCCCGGGGACTCGCCCAGAAGCTGGGCGCGATCGTGCTGGGCTTCGAGGCCATCGTCGTCGGGCTCGGGGGCCTTACCGTGTTCGGCCTCCGCGCGCTGCCCGCGGGCATAGAGCCGTGGTGGGCGATCGTCGGCGGCGCGGTCGTCGCCGTCGCGATGATCGTCACGGCGGGCCTCCTGGCCAGGCGGGGCGGTGTCGTGCTGGGATGGATCCTGCAGGCACTGGTCCTCGCCTCGGCGCTCCTGGTTCCGGCGATGCTCGTGATCGCGCTCATCTTCGGAGGCATGTGGGCCTACGCGATGATCGCGGGCGGGCGCGTCGACCGGGCGTCCCGTGCTCGCGACAGCGCTCCGGAGGATCGTCGCCCCCAGGCCTGACAGCGCCCAGATCCCCAGCCCCCCACACCCAGACCCAGACCCCAAGACCCCCAGGAACATCGTTACCGTGCGCGTCCGCGTGCAGACAGAGAGTTGAGAGACATGCCCACCGAAGAGACCCTGGTCCTGGTCAAGCCCGACGGCGTCGCCCGCGGCCTCACCGGATCGATCCTGGCCCGTATCGAGGCGAAGGGCTACGCGCTCGTCGACATCCGCCTCGTCGAGCCCGATCGCGACGTCCTCGCCCTGCACTACGCCGAGCACGAGGGCAAGCCGTTCTACGAGCCGCTGCTCGAGTTCATGATGTCGGGTCCGAGCGTCGCGATCCGCCTCGCGGGCAACCGTGTGATCGAGGGCTTCCGCTCGCTGGCCGGAACCACGGACCCGACCACCGCGGCGCCCGGCACGATCCGCGGCGACCTCGGCCGGGACTGGGGTCTCGCCGTGCAGCAGAACCTCGTCCACGGCTCGGACAGCCCCGAGTCCGCCGCGCGCGAGCTCGGCATCTGGTTCGGCTGAGCTCTTCTCGCGCCCGCGCCGTTTCTGCCCCGCCGTGGCAGTTGTTGTGGGTTGACACGCGCGTCAACCCACAGAACATGCCACGGCGGGGCAGAAACGTGTCAGCGGACGGGGGATGTCAGCGGAAGAGCGGGCGGGTGAGCTCGCCGAGGAGGTCCAGACCGGAGAGCTGCGCGAGGGCGATGATCAGCGCGAAGGCGACGATCGAGGCCAGCGGCACCCAGACCATGAGCCGCCCGGCGCGTTCCTGCGCGCGGGTGGACACGGGGAGAGTTCCGTTGCGGAGGAGATGCACGACCGTGGCGAGGAACGTCGGGATCGTGACGGCCCAGGTCAGCATGCACCACGGGCAGAGCGTCCGGAGGTCGTAGATGCTCTGGGTGATCAGCCAGCAGACGAAGGCGAACGCCCCGGCGACGCCGAGGCCGAACAGACCCCAGAACCAGGCGGGGAAACGGACGCCGGCGAGCAGGGCGACGCCGAGGACCAGCGGAGCCATCCAGGCGGTCAGGCCGATGATCGGGTTCGGGAACCCGAAGACGGAGCCCTGCCAGGAGTCGAGGTTCACCCCGCACTGCACCAGGACGCTGAAGTTGCAGCTCAGGGCCGCGTCCGGGTCCTGCAGCTGGGCGAGCTTGTCGAGGGTGAGCTGGAACGCCGCCCACCAGCCCACGACGCTGGCGACGATCAGCCAGATGGCGTAGCCGACGGGGCGGGTGCGCTGCGCGGTCATGCTCTGGATTATCGCAGGCCGTTTCTATGCTCCGGGTGGGGTGACGTCGCGGCTCGTCGCGTCGGATGCCGCGAACAACAGGTCGAGGTGCGATAATGGTCCGGATGTCGTGCGCGGCCGCGCCGTCACCGACATCGTTTGCAGACTTCGGAGGCGCTTGCCTCCACGCGATCAGAGCGTTCGCCGATCGCAGACCGAGTGAGTTCGCGGGACGTGAGAGCGCCGCATGAGATTTCACGGGGGCACAGCCGCCGTGCAGGGAGCACGCCAGAGATGGCCGACGAGAACAACAATGACAACACCCCTACCCTCGACATCGATGCGCTCCTGCCGGAGGATCCGGCGGGCGCAGGAGGGGGACAGGCTGCGGTTCCCGATGACGCCGTGACCGAGGACGTCCCGACACTGGCCATCGAGCCGTCGGTCGAGCTCTCCGCCTCCGCCGAGGACGTCATCGAGACGCCGGAGCACCCGGGCGCCGAGAACTCGGACGCCGACGCGACGACCGAGTCTGCCGCCGAGGACACGACGACCGAGGCTGAGCCAGCCGCCGAGCCCATCACCACCGAGCCCGAGCCCACCGTTGAGCCCGAGCCTGCCGCCGACACCGAGCCCGCCGTCGAGGACCGTGAGGAGTCCGAGAAGGCCGAGGATGCGGGTCCCGTCGCGCGTGAGCGCGGCACGGGGCGCCGGGGTGCTTCCCGGACCGCACCGGAGCCGGAGCCCGAGCCCGAGGCGGTCACCGCGGTGGCCCTTGGCCTCCTGCCCGAGGTCTTCGTGTCGCAGGTCTCGACGCAGCTGCACTTCTACGCGCCGGAGGTCGTGCCGCTGCCGGCGCGTCCGTCGCGGGAGCCCGAGGACGCGGCGGGAGCGAACCGTCGCGGCCGCCGCCGTCGGAGCGGAGAGGTCGAGGAGCCGCGCGAGGAGCAGCCGCGGCAGCGTCAGCGGGTCGTGGAGTACATCACCGAGCCGCAGCGGATCAAGGGATCCACCCGCCTGGAGGCGAAGAAGCAGCGTCGCCGCGACGGACGGGACGCGGGCCGTCGTCGCCCCGTCGTGACCGAGGCGGAGTTCCTCGCCCGCCGCGAGGCGGTCGACCGCGAGATGGTGGTGCGCTCCAAGAACGGGCGGACCCAGATCGCGGTGCTGGAGGACAACGTCCTCGTCGAGCACTACGTCGCCCGCAACCAGGACGCGTCCCTCATCGGAAACGTGTACCTCGGTCGTGTGCAGAACGTCCTGCCGAGCATGGAGGCCGCGTTCGTCGACATCGGACGAGGGCGCAACGCCGTGCTGTACTCGGGAGAGGTGGACTGGGAGGGCGTCGAGACCGGCAACCAGCCGCGTCGCATCGAGCTCGCCCTCAAGCCGGGTGACAAGGTCCTCGTGCAGGTCACGAAGGACCCCGTCGGCCACAAGGGCGCCCGCCTCACGAGCCAGATCTCGCTCCCGGGCCGCTATCTGGTCTACGTGCCGAACGGGTCGATGAACGGCATCTCCCGCAAGCTCCCCGACACCGAGCGCGCGCGGCTGAAGCGCATCCTCAAGGAGGTGCTGCCGGAGTCGTCCGGCGTGATCGTGCGCACGGCCGCCGAGGGGGCGACCGAGGACCAGCTCACCCGCGACGTGCAGCGGCTCACCGCACAGTGGGAGCACGTGCAGAAGCAGGTCGAGACGCAGCAGGCCCCGGCACTGCTGCACGCCGAGCCCGACCTGCTCGTGAAGATCGTCCGCGACGTCTTCAACGAGGACTTCACCAAGATGCTCATCCAGGGCACGGACGCCTCGCGCACCATCCGCACCTACCTGGAGAGCGTGGCGCCCGACCTGCTCGAGCGCGTCGAGGCGTACGAGGACGACATCGACCCGTTCGACGCGTTCCGCGTCACCGAGCAGATCGAGAAGGCGCTGGATCGCAAGGTCTGGCTGCCCTCCGGCGGATCCCTCGTGATCGACCGGACCGAGGCGATGACGGTCGTCGACGTCAACACCGGCAAGTTCGTCGGCTCGGGCGGGAACCTCGAGGAGACCGTCACGAAGAACAACCTCGAGGCGGCCGAGGAGATCGTCCGGCAGCTGCGTCTGCGCGACATCGGCGGCATCATCGTCGTCGACTTCATCGACATGGTCCTCGAGTCCAACCGGGATCTGGTGCTCCGGCGCCTGGTCGAGTGCCTCAGCCGCGACCGGACAAAGCACCAGGTGGCGGAGGTCACCTCCCTCGGCCTGGTGCAGATGACCCGCAAGAAGCTGGGTCTCGGCCTCCTGGAGACCTTCAGCGAGCCCTGCGAGGTCTGCGCGGGCCGCGGCGTGATCGTCCACCACGATCCGGTGGTCAAGCACCGGGCGTCCTCCTCGTCCTCCTCGGGGCAGTCCGGTCGTCGCCAGCGCGGCGGAAACGGCAACGGCAACGGTGGAAACGGCAACGGCGGCGGTCAGCAGACGCCTCAGCCGGCTCCGGCCGCGAACGGCGGCACGCACAGCATCACCGAGGGCGCCAAGTCCGCCCTCGCCCAGATCGCGGCCTCCACGATCGTTCCGACGTCCGAGGCGGAGGCCGGGGCCGAGCCCGCGGCGATCGTCGCCGAGGCGCCGGACGCTGCGGCGCCGATCGTCGAGGCGCCGGCGGAACGGGCCAAGAAGGCCCGGAAGAAGAGGTCGGCGGATCGGAAGAGCCCCAAGACGGAAGCCGAGCAGCTCCTCGACTCGGTCCTGGACGCCCTTCCCGAGCCGAAGGCGCCCGGTCAGGGACGCAACCGCCGTCGGGTGACGACGGCGGCGCTCTCCGCGGGCACGGCCGTGGTGCACACGCCGGGAGCCGGCGACGCGCCGGCCTCAGCGGTCGCGAGCGGGGACGCGGAGTCCTGAGGCGATCAGTGCCCGCACGAGCTGTTTGCCGCTGACGTGCTGCGCGCCACCGGCGATCAGTCTCTCGGCGGCATCGGCGGGGACGTCGTAGTGGTCCAGGTCGAACGCGCGGGGAGCGATGCCGTGCGCCGACGCGAAGGCGTGGAGCTCATCGATGCTCTCGTCGCTGACCAGGTGCGCCCACAGCCTGCCGTGGGCCGGCCAGACCGGATCGTCGATGAGGATCGTCATGCCGCGATCCTATGCGCGCCCGGGATCGGCGGGGCCTGTTCACGACACGGCGGGCCGACTTTGCGGGACCGGGGGAGAATCCGGTAAAGTAGCCCCTTGGTGCACCGTGCCGTCTGCCCCACTCGGACGTCCGGACATGCCAATCGCGCCCGCCACTGCGGTTCCCTCTGCTGTGGCGCGAAGCAAGCACAGTCTTCCCGTGAGATTACGGAGCCGCATGGCTCCCCAATGAAAAACAGGTGTGAAGTGGTTTACGCAGTAGTGCGCGCCGGCGGTCGGCAGGAGAAGGTCGAGGTCGGCACGATCGTCCAGCTCGACCGCCTCAAGGCTGCCCAGGGCGACAAGATCGAGCTGCCGGCTGTTCTGCTCGTCGACGGCGAGAAGGTCACCACGGACGCCGATGCGCTCGCGAAGGTGAAGGTCACCGCCGAGGTCATCGGCAACCTTCGCGGTCCGAAGATCGTCATCCAGAAGTTCAAGAACAAGACCGGTTACAAGAAGCGCCAGGGCCACCGTCAGGACCTCACGCGCGTCAAGGTCACCGGTATCAAGTAAGCACGGAAGAGGCTCTGAGAGATGGCACACAAAAAGGGTGCGAGCTCGACCCGCAACGGTCGTGACTCCAACGCACAGCGACTCGGCGTGAAGCGCTTCGGCGGCCAGGCCGTCAACGCCGGCGAGATCCTCGTCCGTCAGCGCGGCACGCACTTCCACCCCGGCGTGAACGTCGGCCGCGGCGGCGACGACACGCTGTTCGCTCTGGCCGCCGGCGCGGTCGAGTTCGGCACGAAGGGCGGCCGCAAGGTCGTCAACATCGTCGCCGGCGCCGAGTAAAAGCACAGCGACAGTTCCGGACGGGGCGGGCTTCGGCCCGCCCCGTCCGCGTATCCCGAGGAGAGTCCGCCATGGTCGCGTTCATCGACACCGTGACGCTGCACCTGCGTGCAGGCAAAGGCGGCAACGGCTGCGTGTCCGTGCACCGTGAGAAGTTCAAGCCGCTGGGCGGCCCCGACGGCGGCAACGGCGGCGACGGCGGGGACATCGTGCTCCTCGCCGATCCGCAGGTGACGACGCTGCTGTCATACCACCACTCGCCGCACCGCTCCGGCGGCAACGGCGGCTTCGGCATGGGAGATCTCCGTGCGGGCGCCGCGGGGGAGGAGCTGGTCCTCCCGGTTCCCCTCGGCACGGTGGTGAAGTCGCCCGAGGGCGAGGTCATCATCGACATGATCATCCCCGGCGAGCGTTTCGTCGTCGCTCCCGGCGGACGCGGCGGGCTCGGCAACGCGGCTCTCGCGACGACCAAGCGCAAGGCGCCCGGCTTCGCGCTCCTCGGCACGCCCGGGTATGAGGGCGACGTGGTCCTCGAGCTCAAGACGGTCGCGGACGTCGCGCTGGTCGGCTATCCGTCGGCGGGGAAGTCGAGCCTGATCGCGGCGATCTCGGCGGCCAAGCCGAAGATCGCGGACTACCCGTTCACGACCCTGCACCCGAACCTCGGCGTCGTGCAGGCGGGCGACATCCGCTACACCGTCGCCGATGTCCCCGGCCTCATCGAGGGCGCGAGCGAGGGCCGCGGCCTCGGCCTGGAGTTCCTGCGTCACGTCGAGCGGTGCTCCGCGCTGCTGCACGTGCTCGACTGCGCGACCCTCGAGTCCGGACGCGATCCGCTGTCGGATCTCGAGGTGATCCTCGCCGAGCTCGCCGCCTACGAGGTCCCGGAGGGACAGCTCCCGCTCCTGGAGCGTCCGCAGATCGTCGCGCTCAACAAGGTCGACGTGCCGGAGGCGCGGGACCTCGCCGAGCTCGTCCGTCCCGACCTTGAGGCGCGCGGCTTCCGCGTGTTCGAGATCTCCGCGGCCTCGCACGAGGGACTGCGCCCGCTCACCTTCGCGCTCGGCGAGATCGTCGAGCAGCACAGGGCGGCTCAGGCGGTCGAGACCCCGCCGGAGCGCGTGGTCATCCGGCCCCGCGGCTCCGTGCGCGACTTCGAGATCCGCGTCGAGGGCGGCACCTACGGCAACGTGTACCGCATCCTCGGCGAGAAGCCGGTCCGCTGGGTGCAGCAGACGGACTTCCAGAACGAGGAGGCCGTCGGCTACCTCGCCGATCGCCTGGAGCGGCTCGGGGTCGAGGACGAGCTGTTCCGCGTGGGCGCGACGGCCGGCTCGACCGTCGTGATCGGCGCCGGCGACAGCGTCGTGTTCGACTGGGAGCCGTCGATGACGTCCGCGGCCGAGCTCATCACCTCGCCGCGCGGCCTCGACTCCCGGTTCGACCCGAACTCGCGACGCACGACGAGCCAGCGCCGGGAGAAGTACTACGAGCGGATGGACGCCAAGGCGGCGGCCAGGGCCGAGCTCGATGCCGAGCGTCGGGCGACCAAGGATTCGGAGCTCCCCGGAGAGGACGGGTGACCGCGCGGTCCCGCGCGGACCTCGCGACCGCCGAACGCGTCGTCGTCAAGGTGGGCTCCTCCTCGATCAGCGGGGAGTCCGCGTGGCGGATCCCCGTGCTGGTCGAGGCGCTCGCGACGGCGCACGCACGGGGGACCGAGGTGGTCCTGGTCTCGTCCGGCGCGATCGCGACGGGCATCCCGTTCCTCCGCCTGGACGCGCGTCCCACGGACCTCGCCACCCAGCAGGCGGCGGCGGCGGTGGGGCAGAACGTGCTCGTCTACCGCTATCAGCAGGCCTTGCAGCCCCATGGGATCGTGGCGGGCCAGGTGCTGCTGACCACGGGGGACCTGGAGCACCCGACCTCGCGCAGCAACGCCAAGCGGGCCATGGAGCGCCTTCTCGGCCTCCGTGTCCTCCCGATCGTGAACGAGAACGACACGGTGGCGACGCAGGAGATCCGCTTCGGGGACAACGACCGTCTCGGGGCCCTCGTCGCCCAGCTGATCGGCGCCGACGCCCTGGTCCTGCTCAGCGATGTGGAGTCGCTGTACACCAAGCCGCCGTCGGATCCGTCGGCGCAGCCGCTGGATGTGATCCCGTCCGGGGCCGACCTGAGCGGGCTCGAGTTCGGTGCGAGCGTCGTGAACGGCGTCGGGACGGGCGGCGCGGCCACCAAGGTCTCCGCCGCGCGCCTGGCCGCCGCATCGGGCGTCGGGGTGCTCGTCACCAGCGCCGACCTGGTCGCCCAGGCGCTCGCCGGCGACGCCGTCGGCACCTGGTTCGAGCCGGCGTAGCCTCGTCCGCGAGGCGGGCCACCGGCCTGCGGGTCTCGCTATGCTGGCCGGATGACCACCGCGTCCGTCCCCTCCTTCACCGCGCCCGTCGTCGACCCCTTCGCCGCGGAGGGGCCGATCGTGCGCCTGCAGCGGGCGAAGGAGGCCGCTCGCGAGACGGCGCGGCTGACCAGCGGCGACAAGGCGCGGGCGCTCGACGCGATCGCCACGGCGATCACCGAGCGCGCGGAGGCGATCATCGCCGCGAACGGGGCCGACCTCGACCGCGGACGGGCGGACGGCATCGGCGACGCGCTGCTGGACCGACTGCGGCTGGATGAGAAGCGGATCGCCGCGCTCGCGTCGGCCGTGCGCGACGTGATCGCGCTGCCGGACCCGGTGGGCCAGGTGATCGGCGGGCACCGGATGCCCAACGGCGTCGCCCTGGAGCAGGTGCGCGTGCCGTTCGGCGTGGTCGGCGTGATCTACGAGGCGCGGCCCAACGTCACGGTCGACATCGCCGCCCTCGCCCTGCGCTCCGGGAACGCCGTGGTGCTCCGCGGGGGGAGCGCGGCCAAGGACTCGAACGCGGTGCTCGTCGACGTCATGCGCGAGGCCCTGCGCGGCGCGGGCGTCACCCCGGAGGCGATCCAGACGGTCGACGACTTCGGCAGGGACGGGGCACGTGCGCTCATGCACGCCCGAGGGCTCATCGACGTCCTGGTCCCGCGCGGCAGCGCGTCCCTGATCGAGACGGTCGTCACGGAGTCCACCGTCCCGGTGATCGAGACCGGCGCGGGCAACGTCCACATCGTGCTGGACGAGAGCGCGCCGGAGGACTGGGCGCGGGAGATCGTGGTGAACGCGAAGGTGCAGCGTCCGAGCGTCTGCAACGCCGTGGAGACGGTCCTGGTGCTCCGCGCGGCGGCGGACCGCCTCATCCCCGGCGTCGTTGCGGACCTCGTGGCCCAGGGGGTAACCGTGCACGGTGACGACGCCGTCGCGGGTCTGGCACCCGGGGTGGTGCCCGCCACCGAGGAGGACTGGGGGACGGAGTACCTGAGCCTCGACATCGCGATGAGGGTGGTCGACACCCTCGAGGACGCCCTGGAGCACATCCGCGCCTACAGCACAGGGCACACCGAGTCGATCATCACCACGGACGTGCGCAACGCCGAGCGCTTCCTCGCCGAGGTGGACTCCGCGGTCGTGATGGCGAACGCCTCCACCCGCTTCACCGACGGCGGGGAGTTCGGGTTCGGCGCAGAGGTCGGCATCTCCACCCAGAAGCTGCATGCCAGGGGCCCGATGGGGCTCGCCGAGCTGACCAGCACGAAGTGGCTGGCGCGTGGGGCCGGGCAGACCCGCGCCTGAGGACTAGACTGGGGAGCGAATTCCGCCCGGTCACTACTTGGAGCATCGATGAACTTCGCCGCACAGATCGCGATGGCAGCCGCCGAAGCCGAGCACCACGGCAACGTGGCGCTGGACACCCTCGTGTTCGGCCTCATCGCCGCCGCGGTGTTCGGGCTCCTCGGGCTGGTGACCTTCTCGTACCGCAACGTCGCGAACCGTCACGCGGCCAAGGCCGAGGCCTGGGCCGTCGAGCACGGCAAGGACGCTCACGGAGCGGGGCACGGCCACTAGGCCCCTGCGGATGACGACGACCGCGCGCGCACCGCGCATCGGCGTGATGGGTGGGACGTTCGACCCTATCCATCACGGCCACCTCGTCGCCGCGAGCGAGGTCGCGCACTCCTTCGGCCTCGACGAGGTCGTCTTCGTCCCGACCGGGCGGCCGTGGCAGAAGAGCGAGGTCTCGCCGAGCGAGCACCGCTATCTGATGACGGTGATCGCCACGGCGTCGAACCCGAGCTTCACGGTGAGCCGGGTCGACATCGACCGCGAGGGGCCCACCTACACGATCGACACGCTGCGCGACCTCAAGCGCGAGCGGCCGGAGGCGGAGTTCTTCTTCATCACGGGGGCCGACGCCGTGGCGCAGATTCTCAGCTGGAGGGATCATGATGAGTTGTGGGACCTGGCCCACTTCGTCGCGGTGTCCCGACCAGGGCACGTCCTGAGCACGGACGGGTTGCCCAGCGACAATGTGAGCCAACTGGAGGTCCCGGCGCTGTCGATCTCGTCCACAGCGTGCCGCGCACGGGTCGAGGCCGGAGATCCGGTCTGGTACCTCGTCCCGGACGGCGTGGTCCAGTACATCGCGAAGCATCATCTGTATCGGAGCAAGGCATGAGCACATCGGATCAGCCCGAAGCCGCACCGCTGACCCGCAAGCAGCTGCGGGAGGCCCGGCTCACCGGAGCGAACGCGGTCATCACCGAGGAGCAGGCGCAGACGGCGCTCACCGCGCAGCGTGAGCGCGTGCGATCCTCCTCGACCCCCGAGCCCGCTGCCCCCGAGCCCGTTGTGCAGGAGCCGGTTGCGCCTGAGCCCGAGAAGGCCGCGGTCGAGGAGCAGCCAAGCACATCGGCGGACTCCGCACCGACCAGTTCCGCGCCGGCAAAGTCCGAGCCGAGCAGTTCCGCGTCCGCCGAGGAGCGTCAGGAGGCGGACGCCTCCGCCGATGGCGCCGGCTCCCGACTGACCCGGCGCCAGGTGCGCGAGCGGGTCCGCACGGCCTCCGTCCCGGTCGTCTCGCCCGAGGAGCAGAAGACCACGGAGCAGGCCACACAGCAGGCGCAGTCCGCTGAGCCGGCGCCGGCGAGCCCCGTCTCCTCGGGCCCCGCATCCTCCTCCTTCGCCCTTCCGGAGATCACGCCGACGGTGGACGGCGTGACGACTGCGCCCGGAGTCGCCGAGGGCATCCCTGAGGTCGTGGACGCCGATGTCGAGGAGCAGATCGAGAACGTCTCCGCGTCGATGCCGGTCCCGGCGTTCCCAGCCTGGTCCTCCAAGCCGGAGTCGCCGGCACCCGTGGTGGAGGGCGTGTCGGTGTTCGACGCGGTCAACCGCCGTGAGGGCACGCCCGTACCCGCACCCGCCGCCGACGAAGACGCGCAGGTCTCGGAGCCGTCCGCCCCGATCGCGAAGGACCACACCGTCACGGAGGGCTTCGGAGCAGCACTGCTGGAGACCGCCCCGGCGGAGGAGAAGCCGCGATCCTTCGACGACCTGCTCGTCTCGGACTCGACGGGCTCACAGCACGCGGCGCCCAACGCCCTGATCTTCCAGCAGTCTCCGGGCATGCCATCGCTGTCGGGCCCGGTCGCGGCGACAGGGGAGATCCTCGTCACCGGGAGCTACGACCTGCCCGAGGGGCTCGGATCCCAGGGGCACGCAAAGGGCACGACGGACGGCAAGGAGGTCGACGTCGTGCTCGTGGACGGCGAGCTCCCCGCCGCCTCCTCGCCGACGCCCATCGCCGCCAGCGCCGCCATCAGCACCATCAAACCCGCCGGTGAGGTGATTCGCCCCCCCGAGCCCGAGAAGAGCGGCCGGCTGATGATCGCCCTGACGATCACCGCCGGCGCCCTGGCGCTCGCGCTGGTCGGCGCCCTCATCATCGCGATCTCGACAGGAGCATTCTCTTGATGCAGTCCTCAGCAACCGCCACGGAGATGCTCCGCCTCGCCTCGGAGGCCGCGATCGCCAAGGGCGGCGAGGATCTGGTCGCGCTCGATGTCTCCGAGCCGTTGCCGCTCGTCGACGTCTTCCTCCTCGTCACCGGGAACAGCGAGCGCAACGTCGCAGCCATCGCCGATGAGATCGAGGACCGGCTGATCGAGTCCGGTCACAAGCGCGTCCGCCGCGAGGGCCGGGCAGAGGCCCGCTGGGTGCTCCTCGACTTCGGGGACCTCGTTGTCCACGTCTTCCACGAGGAGGAGCGCACGTACTACGGTCTCGAGCGCCTGTGGAAGGACTGCCCGGTCGTCCCGATCGCGGCCGTCGAGACGGCGACCGTCCCGGAGTGAGGCCGGCAGCGGTGCGTCACCGTGGGTGAGGCGCCGCGCCATGCCGCGGAGCACGCGAGATGACCGACACCGCCGCACCGACCGCCCGCGTGCGGTCTCCTCGCCGTCGGACGACGCTGGCGCGCGGGCTGGCCGTCGTCGCGGCCGTGCTGCTCGTCGTCCTGCTGGCGGGGCTCATCCCCGGGCCCCCAGGGTCCGTGGTCGCCGCGGCGCTGCCCTGGATCGGGATACCCGTGGCCGGCCTTCTCACTGCGGCCCTCCTCCTTCGCCGGAGGCTCTGGATCATCGCCGTCGTTCCGGTCGCCGCCTGGCTGATCGCCGTCGGCTCCATGTCCGGCTTGCCCGCTGGATTCCCGTTCGGGGCGGGAGCGGGTGACACGCTCACGTTCGCCGCGCAGAACGTCGAGGCGCATTCCGGGACGGCGGGGCAGTCGGCGCTCGATCTCGGTCGGACAGCGGACGTCGTCGCCCTCACCGAGCTCGACGGCGACGCGCGGGAGGAAGCCGCCGCCGCGCTCGACGCCACGCACCCGTATTCCTACGCGGTCGGCACGGTCGGCGTCTGGAGCCGTCTGCCGATCGTGGATCAGCGACCCCTGGACCTGGGGCTGGGGTGGAACCGTGCGCTCGCCGCCGAGGTGGAGACGCCGGGCGGAATCATCACCGTGTTCGTCGTGCACGCGGCGTCGTGGCGGCCGGGCGACCAGGCCGAGCGGGACACGATGCTCGCGGAGCTCGGTCGCGAGATCGCGGACACGGGGTCCGAGCGCGTCGTCGCGCTCGGGGACTTCAACGCGGCGCCGACCGACCCGGCTCTCGCCGGCATCCGCGCGGAGCTGTCCGAGCCGGGGCTCTCCTCGCCGTCCTTCGGCTTCACCTGGCCGGCGGCGTTCCCCCTCGTCCGCATCGACCACCTCTACCAGCGGGGCCTCACGCCCGTTGAGAGCCGGGTGCAGCGGGTCGGGGCGAGCGACCATCTCGCCGTGATCTCCCGCCTCTCGTTCTGACCACATCGTGGACACGCTGCGGCACTCTGGACAGAGCTCTGGACAGGGCTCTGGAAGGGCGCTCTGAGCTTTCATCGACGCTCGGGTTGACCTGGCCCCTTGGGGCCGACTTTAGGGTGGACGCATGAGCGAGATGTTGCGTGTCGGCGAGGTCAGCGCCGAGGTCGGGGTGTCATCGAAGGCCCTCCGCGGCTATGAGGAACGGGGCCTGGTGGTCCCGGCGCGCGGCGAGAACGGCTACCGCCTCTACGATCGGCACCAGGTGCGCGTCGTCGCGCAGATCAGCAGGCTGAACGCCCTGGGCATCTCGCTCCGCGACATGCACGCGTTCGTGGACTGCCTGAACACGGACAGCGAGTATGCGGATGCCTGTCCGTCGACGCTCACGGAGTACCGGAGGGCGATCGATCGGATCGACCGCACGGTCGCGGTGCTGAGCGCGCAGCGGGACGCGCTCGTGCAGAGCCTCTCGGCGGCGAGCAGAAGGATGCTGGGCGAGCTCGCCGAGCTCGACGCCGCCAATCCGAACCTCGCGCCGCTTCCGGCCGACCTGCCGGCCCCGGTCGACGACGGAGCGGCCGATGCGCTGCTCGGCCGGCGTCTGCCCGCGATCCAGGTCGAGTCCACGGACGGCGAGCGCATCGACCTGGGCGATCTGGGCGCCGGCCGGACGCTCGTCTACGTCTTCCCGATGACCGGTGCGCCGGAGCAGGACATGCCGGACGGGTGGGATGCGATCCCCGGGGCACGGGGATGCAGCCCGCACAACTGCGACATGCGCGATCACTACGTCGAGCTCGTGCAGGCGGGCGTGCAGCGGGTGTACGGGCTGTCGAGTCAGCCGGCCGCCTATCAGCGCGCCCTGGTCGAGGCGCTGCGCCTGCCGTATCCGCTGCTGACCGACGAAACGCTCTCGCTCGCCGCCGATCCTGGCCTGCCGGTCCTGCGTGCGGCGGACCTCACCGTGTACCGGCGGCTTGCGCTCATCGTCCTCGACGGCGTCATCGAGCACGTCTTCTTCCCGATCTTCCCACCCGACCGTCACGCACAGGTGGTGCTGGACTGGCTGCGGGCCAACCCGCGCTGATGGCGGACTACCTGCCGTTCGCCGTGGCGTACCTCGTCCCGGCGTTCGTCCCCGGCGTGGAGGCCGCGACCATCATGAGCGTCGCGGTCTCGCCACGTCGTCGCGACGTGATCCCGCTAGGCCTCGGTCTGCTGGCGGGGAAGGTGGCGATCCTGCTGATCGCCCTCGCCGGGGCCGTCGCCCTGATGGCCGTCCTCGGGCCGTGGTTCCAGGTCCTGCGCTACGCCGGGGCGGCCTGGCTGCTCTGGCTGGCGATCGGAGGCCTCCGGCGCGCGTTCTCGAAGACGCCGACGGGACCGACGGGACCGGGCGTCGCGCCGCGAAGGGCTACCGGGGCCGTCGCCTCCTTCGGGATCGGCGCGGCGCTCACGCTCGGCAACCCCCTGGCGCTGACGTTCTACTTCGCGGTGCTGCCCGCCGTGGTCCCGCCGGGCGGGGCGTTCCAGGCCGCCCTCGTACTGTCCGCGATCGTCGTCGTCATCATGACGGCCTCGATCGGCCTCTACGCACTCCTCGGCGGGCTGCTCGGCCGTGTCCTCGCCGCCCGCCCGCGGATCGTCGACGTCGGGGCCTCCGCCCTGCTGATCCTCGCCGCCGCGCTGGTCCTGCTCCTCTAGCGCGATCCGCTACCGCCCACCGACCCCCGATCCGGCCTCGGAGCCGGCTGTGGGGTCGGCCTCGGGGGAGAAGAGCGGGAAGCGCTCGCCGGCGGTGACCGGCGTCGCGATGCGGTTCGAGGCCGGGGGCAGCGGGCAGTTGTACTGATCCGAGAAGCCGCAGGGCGGCACGAAGGAACGGTTGAAGTCGAGCACCACCGGGCGGGGTCCGTCGGAGGCGTCCTCCTCGTGATGGACCACGAGGAACCGTCCCGGTCCGTAGGTGCGGGTCGACGGGTCCTCGGTGCGGTTGGTCGGGTCGCCGAAGACCAGCAGCAGCGTGCCATCGTTGTCGAACGCGTCCAGGGCGTACTCGGTCCCGTCGATCGTCACGACGAGGTCGCCGGGGACCGCGTGATCGCGAGTGAGACCGTTGTCGCGCAGATGCTCGGAGGGCACGGTTCGTCCACCCTCGACCGGGATGAATGTGCCGGCCAGTCGCCAGGCGGGATCGTAGGGGAAGGTCTCGATGCCCTGGAACGCCCGCCGGCGCGGCGAGTCCGCGTCCCAGAAGCGCAGGCCGTGCTCGAGCTCTCCCGTGGTGAGGTGGCGGCGGGTGAGCTCCGTGACCGAGACGCTATCGGGCAGGGGCGCCGCGGCCTCCTCGGTGGTGACCGTCTCGCCCGGCTCCAGCCACCGGGTCTCGATCAGGGCCAGGTTCCCCTGCGGTGCCGTGACCGCCCCGATCCGCCGCGCCGTCCAGTCCTCGTGCGCGGTGCGGAGCTCGGCGTCGGACGGGGCCTGGTTCTCGGGCATGTTTTCAGCCTAGGTCCGGATGAACCCCGCGGCGCCGCCCCGCGTCATCGTTCGTCGCACACACCCCGACTGCAGATCCACACCCCGGGCTCGTTGCGCTGGATCCGGGCGCATGGCATCATATTGGAAAGCGCTTACCCAGGGCGCAAGGGAGCTTCGACGCACCGGCGTCGACCCGGACGCAGAGAATGGACCAGCAATGCCGCAGGAGAGCACTCGCGAGATCGGCATCATCTTGAACGGCGTCTCCGGACGCATGGGGTATCGGCAGCACCTCGTGCGCTCGATCCTCGCCATCCGCGACCAGGGCGGCATCGAGCTCCCCGACGGCACGAGGGTCACGGTCCGGCCGATGCTCGTCGGCCGCAGCGAGCAGAAGCTCGCGCAGCTCGCGGAGAAGCACGGGATCAGCGACTACACGACCGACCTCGACGCGGCCCTCGCGGACCCGGCCTGGGAGATCTATGCGGACTTCCTGGTCACGAAGGCGCGCGCGTCGGCGATCCGCAGGGCGATCGCGGCGGGCAAGGCCATCTACACCGAGAAGCCGACCGCGGAGAGCCTGGAGGAGGCTCTTGAGCTCGCCCAGCTGGCGAAGGACGCCGGCGTCAAGACCGGGGTCGTGCACGACAAGCTCTACCTTCCGGGGCTGCAGAAGCTCCGGCGTCTCATCGACTCCGGCTTCTTCGGACGCATCCTGTCCGTCCGCGGCGAGTTCGGCTACTGGGTCTTCGAGGGCGACTGGCAGCCCGCGCAGCGTCCGAGCTGGAACTACCGCGCCGAGGACGGCGGCGGCATCGTCTCGGACATGTTCCCGCACTGGAACTACGTGCTGGAGAACCTCTTCGGCGAGGTGCGGAGCGTGTACGCCCAGACTGCGACGCACATCACCGAGCGCTGGGACGAGAACGGGGAGAAGTACACCGCGACCGCGGAGGACGCGGCCTACGGCATCTTCGAGATCGAGGGCGGGATCGTCGCCGAGATCAACTCGAGCTGGGCGGTCAGGGTCGATCGAGACGAGCTCGTCCAGTTCCAGGTCGACGGGACGTTGGGGTCCGCGGTCGTCGGGCTCTTCGGCGCGAAGATCCAGCCGCGCAACGCCACGCCCCGCCCGGTGTGGAACCCCGATCTCGAGGACGCCCACGACTACGACGCCGACTGGATCGGGGTGCCCACCAACGAGGTGTTCCTCAACGGCTTCCGTCAGCAGTGGGAGGAGTACCTGACCTCCTACGTGCTCGGGACCGAGTACCGGTTCGATCTGCTGGCCGGCGCCAGGGGCGTGCAGTTCGCCGAGGCGGGCCTCGCCTCCAGCGCCCAGGGGCGCAAGATTGCCCTCGACGCCCTGAGCCTGGGCTGAGCGGATGAGCACGCTTCGTCTGCTGACCGCGAGCGGGGAGACCACCAGCGTCGACCTGGCCGAGGGCGGCCGCTACACCCGGCCGGAGCACCCGCTCCGGAGCCGGGTCGCCTATGCCGCAGCCCACGTTGTGCCGCGGGTCGTCGCCGACAACACACCCGGCCGCCCCGCCGACATCGACTGGGATGCGACCCTCGCATTCCGGCGCAACGTCTACTCCTGGGGGCTCGGCGTCGCCGACGCCATGGACACCGCGCAGCGGAACATGGGGCTCGACGCCAGGGCGACGAGGGAGCTCATCGCCCGCAGCGCCGAGGTCGCCAGGGAGGAGGGCGGGCACGTCGTCGTGGGGGTCAACACCGATCACGTCGAGGACGCGACCCTCTCGATCGACGGGGTGATCGACGCCTACACGGAACAGCTGCACTTCACGGAGGAGCAGGGCGCCGGCCCGGTCCTCATGGCCTCCCGGCATCTCGCGAGGGCGGCCGTCGGCGCCGAGGACTATCGTCGCGTCTACCGCGCGGTGCTCGCCGCCGCGACCACGCCGGTGGTGCTGCACTGGCTCGGCCCGGCCTTCGACCCTGAGCTGGAGGGCTACTTCGGCTCGCCCGACTGGCGGACGGCCTCCGAGGTCCTCCTGGAGATCATCGCGGAGAGCCCGGACCGGGTCGCCGGGGTGAAGATGAGCCTCCTCGACGCGGAGTCCGAGGTCGCGGTGCGCGCGAGGCTGCCCCATGGCGTCCGGATGTTCACCGGGGACGACTTCAACTACGTCGGGCTCATCGGCGGCGACGAGGTTCCCGCGGCCACCCAGCCGGAGGGGACGGGGCATTCCGACGCGCTGCTCGGGGCCTTCGCGGCGATCACGCCCGTCGCGTCGGCGGCGATCCAGGCGCTCGACGCCGGGGACGCCGAGGCCTATCTGCGGATCCTCGGGCCGACCGAGGAGCTCAGTCGTCAGGTCTTCGCCGCGCCGACCTTCTACTACAAGACCGGCGTGGCCTTCCTCTCCTGGCTGAACGGCCACCAGCCCGCGTTCCAGATGGTCGGCGGACTGCACTCGGCACGGAGCCTCCCGCACCTCTCGCGCATCGTGGAGCTCGCCAACGGCGCGCTCGCCCTGGAGCGGCCAGAGCTCGCACGCGAGCGCTGGCACGGCATGCTCCGGCTGAACGGAGTGGACGCATGAACGTCCCCGACTCCCGCCTGTCGATCAACCAGGCGACGATCAAGCACGCTCCGCTCGACGAGGCGCTCCGCGTCACGGCCGAGGCCGGCGTGCAGAGCATCGGGCTGTGGCGGGAGCCCGTCGACCACGTCGGGCTCGATGTGGCGACGCGGATGCTCGCCGACTCGGGGCTCCGGGTGACCAGCCACTGCCGAGGCGGGTTCTTCACCCTTCCGGACGGGGAGCGTCGCCGCGCGGCTCTCGCGGACAACAGGCGGGCGATCGAGGAGACCGCGGCGCTGGCCGCGGCGGGGGCACCAGGATCGGTCGCTGTCCTGGTGCTGGTCGCCGGCGGGCTCCCGGACGGATCCCGCGATCTCCTCGGAGCACGGGATCGGGTGCGCGACGCGATCGGTGAGCTCGTCCCCGATGCCGCCGCCGCCGGCGTGACGCTGGCCGTCGAGCCGTTGCATCCGATGTACGCCGCCGACCGAGCCGTCGTCTCCACGCTCGCCCAGGCGCTCGACATCGCGGGAGACTTCGACGCCTCCGTCGTCGGCGTCGCGGTGGACACCTTCCACATCTGGTGGGATCCGCAGGTGCGGGAGCAGATCGCCCGTGCGGGCCGGGAGGGGCGGATCGCAACCTACCAGGTCTGCGACTGGCGGACCCCGCTCCCGGAGGACGTCCTGCTCGCGCGCCATCAGCCGGGCGCCGGGGTCATCGACTTCGCCTCGCTCACGGGGGCGGTGATCGACGCCGGCTACACGGGCGACGTCGAGGTGGAGATCTTCAACGCTGACATCTGGGCGCGGGACGCGGCGACGGTCGTCGGGGAGACGGTCGAGGCGTTCGCACGATCGGTGTCCCCGCATCTGCCGTGAGCGCTGTGCGAGCCATACGGGGCTGTGTGTGGGCCGTTGCGGCGGGCCCGCTAGGGTCGCCTCATGAGCTCTGAGGCGTCATCGACGCGTGCCCCCGCCCAGGGCACCGCGACCCCGTCCGTCCGCGCAAGCGCCCCGACGCTGCACGACGTCGCGCGGGAGGCCGGCGTGTCGCTCGCCACCGCCTCGCGGGTCCTCAACGGCTCAGCGCGGAAGGTCGCCGAGTCGTTCCGCGAACGCGTCGAGGGGGCGGCCGAGCGGCTCGGCTACACCGCCAACCTCTCCGCCCAGGCCACGGCCCGGGGCACGTCCCCGATCATCGCTCTGCTCGTCGCCGACATCGCGGACCCCTATTTCGGACTCATCGCCGCCGGCGTCGCGCGCGGCGCGGACGAACGCGGCCTCATCGTCACGATCGCGGTCACCGAGCGGGACCCCGCCAGGGAGGCCCGGATCGTCAGGGCCTTGCGCGGGCAGCGTCCACAGGGGCTGATCCTGGCGGCGTCCCGGCGCGGGGAGGAGGATGCGACGAGCGCCGAGCTCGCGGCCTTCACCGCCCTCGGCGGACGCGTGGTGAGCTTCGGCGAGAGCATCCTGGGGGAGCGGTCGATCGAGATCGACAACGTCGGCGGGGCCCGTCTCCTCGGCCGCGAGATGGCGGCTCTGGGCTATCGGGAGGCCGTCGTGCTCGGGGCGGCCGAGGGCATCCGGACGTCGGATGACCGCATCGACGGCTTCATCGACGGCTTCACCGATGGTGTCCGCGGCGGCGGGGGGCGCATCGTCCGGATCCATCGCGGAGACTTCACGCGAGAGTCCGGGGCGGCCTCGATGAGGCGGGCGCTCGCCGACGGCGTCGAGCCGGGCACGGTGGTGTTCGGGATGAGCGATGTCGTGGCGATCGGCGCGATGTCCGCGATCCGCGATGCCGGTCGTGAGGTCGGCGCGGACATCGCGGTGTGCGGGTTCGACGACGTTCCCGCCAGCCTCGACATGACCCCGCCGCTGACGTCGGTGCGGGTGCCGCTGACGGAGCTGGGCCATCAGGCGTTCCGGGCTACCGTCGACGCCGAATGGACCCCGGAGCCGCTGTCCCTGGACGTCGTCCTCCGTGCCAGCACGCCGCGGGTGGACGGGGACCGGGCATGACCCGGGTGGTGCTGGCTCCCGACGGCTTCAAGGGGTCGATCTCGGCGGCCGATGCCGCCGACGCCCTCGCAGAGGGATGGGCCGACGTCGATCCCGGTGCCGAGCTGCTCCTCCGACCGATGGCGGACGGAGGAGAGGGCACCGTCGCGGCGTTCGCGGCGGCCGTGCCCGGCGCGCGGACGATGCGGGTGACCGTCGAGGGACCGGCCGGCGCGCCTGTCGAGACCACCTGGCTCCTGCTCCCGCCGACGGCGGACGCCCCGGAGGGCACCGGCGTGATCGACCTCGCGTCCACCTCCGGCATCGAGCTGCTCGACGCGCCGAGGCCCTGGGACGCCGACACCACCGGGTTCGGGCAGGCGATCGCCGCCGCGCTCGCCCACGGCGTCTCCCGGCTGATCCTCGGCATCGGATCGAGCGCGTCGACCGACGGAGGCACAGGGTTCCTCGGCGCTCTCGGCGCGCGTCTCCTCGACGGCGGCGGCGCCCCGATCCCTCGCGGCGCGCGCGGCCTCGCCTCCGTCACCCTCGTCGATCGTTCGGAGCTGGTCGCCCCGCCGCCGACGCTCGTGCTCACCGATGTGACCAATCCCCTCACGGGCCCGCAGGGCGCCGCCGCCGTCTTCGGGCCGCAGAAGGGCCTCATCGCCGCCGACGCCATCGCCGAGGTCGACCGGGGCCTCGACCGCCTCGCCGCCCTCCTGGACCTGGACCCCCGGACCCCGGGCGCCGGCGCGGCCGGGGGAACGGGCGGAGCGCTCCTCGCCTGGGGAGCGACGCTCGCGCCGGGGGCGCAGGAGGTCGCACGCCTGGTCGGGCTCGCCGAGGCCGTGGCGGGTGCCGATGTCGTGATCACCGGCGAGGGATCCTTCGACGGGCAGTCCGGAGCGGGAAAGGCCCCCGCCTACGTGGCCGCCCTCGCCGCGGAGGCGGGCGTCCGCGTCGCGCTCGCGGCCGGGCGGATCGCGGGCGACGCCGATGTGTCGTCGTTCGCCGCGTCGACCTCGCTCGTGGAGATCGCCGGCTCCACCGCCGCCGCGCTCGGCCATCCGGCCCGACACCTCCGCACGGCGGGATCGACCCTCGCACGCATGCTCCTCGGCTGAGCTCGGGCGCCCATCGAACGACAGAGGGGGCCTCGACCAGAACGGTCGAAGACCCCCTCCGCGTGGGCGATGCCTGCGTGGGCGATGCCTGCGTGGGTCAGACGGTCGCGGTCCCGGAGAAGTTCACGGTTCCGGCGCCGAAGACGACCGCGCCGGTCGCGAGCGCGTGGAGGTTCCAGCTGAGCGTCATCGGGCACTCCAGGCTCAGGCCGACGCCGTACTGGAGGGTCGTGGTCACCGTCACGGTGAGCGTCTGCGGGACGACCGGGTACGGCGGGATGCCGCCGATCGAGCCGCCGTTCGGCAGGAGCACGTTGGTGAACAGGAAGGCCGCGGGGAAAGCGCCGACGGTGGAGATGTTGCCGGCGCCGACGCCGAGTCCGACCGACGAGTTGTAGCTGTTGCCGTCGGACATCGTCAGCGTGGCCTGGGTCACCACGAAGGTGAAGGCGGGCTGGAAGATGTTCTGGAAGTCGATGCCGCAGCTGGTGCCGTCGAGACCGAACACGTTCGGCATCGCGATCGCGCCGCGGTTGCCGGCGACGATGGCCTGCGAGGTCCACGCCCCGGCGATCGCCCCGCCGATGATCGGAAGGCCGGCCTTGATGCAGGTCGGGCAGAGGGGGGTCGAGGCGGATGCCATCGGCGCGGCGGTCGCGGCGGCGACCACGGGGACCGCCCAGGCGGCGGTCTTCATGATGCTCCGGCGGCTGACGCCGGTCGGCTGCGCATCGGTGGGGGTGACGTTCTCGTTCATCGTCGTCGTTCTCCGTTCGAAAAAACGCTGCGGAGGACTCTGGCGGGGCGGCCTCCAAGGGACGTAACCGATCATTCTGAGAGGGGGCGATGCCGAGGCGGAAGATGTCGCCCAGAGATCGGAAGTCGTCGTCGGCTGATCCATCCGGCGGTCCCTTGCGCGAGGGACAGGAGAGGGCCGGCCGTCGCCGGTGGCGTAACAGGAGGTCGCATTCCGGGGCGGATCCGGCCCGGTCGTGGCACTCTCTTTGGACATCCGTGCGCACATCGCCGCGCGGACCGAGAGGAGCCGCATGCCCGCCGACACCGCCCGCTTCGCCACCCGGGCGGTTCACGCGGCCCGCGTCAGGGACACGGCGAACGCCAGGGCGACGCCGATCTATCTCACGGCCGGCTTCGAGTTCGACGATTTCGCGCACGCCGCCGATCACTTCGGCACGGGGACCGGATTCGGGTACACCCGGACCGGCAACCCCACGGTGCGCGCGGTCGAGCGTCAGCTCGCCGCCCTCGAGTCCGGCGCCGACGCCCTCCTGGTCGCGAGCGGCCAGGCCGCGGTATCCACGGCGCTGCTCACGGTCGCCGGGGCCGGCGACCACATCGTCTCCTCCACGCACGTCTACGAGGGCACGCGCGGTCTGCTCGCGGACAGCCTCGCACGCCTCGGCATTCAGACGACGTTCATCGACGACATCGCGGATCCGCAGGCGTGGCGTTCCGCGATCCGCCCGAACACGCGCGCGCTCTTCGCGGAGTCGATCGCCAACGCGCGCAACGACGTCCTGGACGTCGCCGCCATCGCACGGGTCGCCGATGAGGCCGCGATCCCCCTGATCGTCGACAACACGCTCGCCACGCCGTTCCTGCTGCGTCCGATCGAGCACGGCGCCGCCATAGTCGTACACTCCGCCTCCAAGTTCCTCGCCGGTCAGGGGTCCGTGCTCGGCGGCGTCATCGTGGACGACGGGCGTTTCGACCAGGCCACGGCGGGGCGAAACGCGCCGCACCTCCTCCTCCCCGGCCCCGGCGGCCTCGCGAGCACGGCGGAGCGGCACGGCGGGAACGCGCGCATCGCCTATGCCAGGGAGTCCGTGGCCCCGCGTTTCGGGCCTTCGCCCTCACCGCTGAACGCCTTCCTGATCGGTCAGGGCGTCGAGACCCTCGGGCTGCGGGTCGAGAGGCAGTCCCGCAACGCCCTCGACGTCGCACGATGGCTCGCCGCGCAGGAGTCGGTCGAGTCGGTCGACTATGCCGGCCTTCCCGGCCACCCGGAGCACGCGCGCGCGGAGCGCTACCTCGACGGGGGTTTCGGGTCGGTGTTCACGTTCACCCTGCGCGGAGGGCTGGCGGCGGCGCGGAGGGTCGTGGAGACGGTGCGGGTCTTCACCCACATGACCCACATCGGCGACGTCCGCTCCCTCGTGCTCCATCCCGCCACGACCAGTCACGTGCTCCGGACGGACGAGGAGCGCGCCGTCCTGGGGGTCGCCCCGGGGACCCTGCGCCTGTCGATCGGCATCGAGGACGTCGACGATCTCATCGAAGACCTCGCCGAGGCGCTCCCGACCGCGAAGGAGAACGCAGCATGACCGCCAGACCGCAGCACTTCGGATGGTTCCTCGCCCGTGGATTCGGCCCGCAGGGGTGGGGCTATCCCTCCCTGGACTGGGACTACGACTGGACGAGGCCGGACATCTACCAGGAGGCGGCCAGGACGCTGGAACAGGCCGGGTTCGACCTGGTCATCATCGAGGACGCGCCCTCGCTGGGATCGCCCTCCACGATCGACCTGCGGGTCAGGCACGCCTTCGGCGGCCCCAAGCACGACCCGCTGCTGCTGGCCCCCTACCTCTTCCAGGCGACCGAGCACCTCGGCGTCGTGCCGACGGTCAATCCGGCCGCGTACCTCCCGTACACCGCCGCCCGCCAGTTCGCTACGCTCCAGCATCTGAGCGGCCACAGGCTCGGGCTGAACGTCGTGACCGACACCGGCAGCGCACGACACTTCTCGGATGCGCCGCAGCTGGGTCACGACGAGGCCTACGACCGGGCCGAGGAATGGCTGGCGGGGATCAGGGACCTCTGGCGCAGCTGGGATGAGGGGGCGCTCGTGGCCGACCGCGGCAGCGACGTCTACGCGGACGGCACGAAGATGCGCGCGGTCCGCCATCGGGGAGACCGGTTCTCCTTCGACGGCCCCTTGAACGCCCTGCCGTTCACCGACGGCGAGCCGGCGATCGTCTCGCCTGGCGGGTCGGGGAGGGGACTGGGCTTCGCCGGGGCGAACTCGGACGTCCAGCTGGCGCTCGCGCCCCTGCACGAGGCCTCGGTCCGCGCCTACCGGACCAGGATCCACGACGCGGCCCGCGCGGCGGGCCGGCGTCCCGAGGACATCAAGATCCTGTTCGCGATCCAGCCGGTCATCGTGTCCTCGGCCGAGGAGGCAGACCGGATCGTCTCCGCGTCCCTCGACCCCGACGACGCCGCACTGCTCCAGATCGCGCGGAAGCAGTCCAGCGATCTGGAGACGGACCTCACGGCCCTGGATCCGGACCAGCCGCTGGACCTCTCGGTCTTCGGCGCCCACGTCTCACAGGGGAGCATCCAGCGCCTGCTCGGAGACCGTGGTGAGAAGGCGCCGCTGCGCGCGCACCTGGCGGCCCTCGCCCGGGCCGGCCGGATCTCCGACCGGACGGGATTCGTCGGCACCGCGGAGGAGTTCGCCGATCTCGTCGAGGAGCTGGGCGAATGGGGCAACGACGGCGTGCTGTTGTGGGGCGACTTCCACCCGGTGACGCTGCACCGCACGCTGGACGAGCTGGTCCCGGTGCTGCGGCGCCGGGGGATCCTCCGGCGCGAGTACGCGCCGGGAGGGCTCCACGCCAACCTCCGGGCGTTCTGAGCGCTCACCCTCTCGGACCGGGTTCCTCAGAGCGACCAGCGCGTTTAGAGCGACTGGCGCCTTAGTCCGACCGGCCTCTCAGGCCGCGTCCGAGGGGGGAGCGCTCAGGCGGACGAGGTGTCCCGGTGCGATCTCCCGCAGGTCTCCGATCGTCGTGATCGTGTCCGCCTCGTCCGCGCCGACGCGGGCGAGGCGCTCGCGGGCGATCTCCGGCTCCCGCACGAGCATGGCCTCCAGCAGTCGTCGGGTGTACGGGTGCTGCGGGGAGTCGAAGATCTGCGCGGTCGGTCCGAGCTCGACGACGCGGCCGCGATACATCACCGCGGTACGGCGGGCGATCTCACGGACCACCGACAGGTCGTGCGAGATGAACAGATAGGTGAGCCCGAGCTGCCGCTGCAGGTCGCGCAGGAGGTCGGCGACCTGTGCCTGGGTCGACCTGTCCAGGGCCGACACGGGCTCGTCGCACACGATGAACGAGGGGCGGACCGCGATGGCCCGCGCGATCGCGATGCGCTGGCGCTGCCCGCCGCTGAAGGACCGGGGGAGCCGTGCGGCGGCGTCGGCCGGGATGCCGACCCGCTCCAGCGCCTCGATCGCGCGCTCGACGGCGTCGGGCGCGCGGAGGACCTGCAGCGGCTCGAGGACCTGCTGCAGCGCGGAGCGCGTCGGGTTCAGCGACGAGTAGGGATCCTGGAAGATGATCTGCATGTCGCGCTGCCGCAGGCGCCTCCGTGCGGGGGACATCGCGGTGAGATCCTCGCCGCGGTAGTGCACGGACCCCGAGGTGGGGCGTTCGAGCTGAAGGATCGCGCGACCGAGGGTGGACTTCCCGCTTCCGGACTCGCCGACGACGGCCAGCGTCTCCCCCTCCTCGATGTCGAGCGTCACGTCGTCGACGGCGACGAGGCTGCGCGCGCCCCTGCCGCGCCCCCGTACCCGGAACTCCTTGCGGAGGGCGTCGACCCGGATGAGGGGATCCTGGTGGGCCGTCTCCGCCGTCGCCGCGTGCTCTGCCTGCTGCTCAGTCATCATGCGTCTCCGCTCCCGGCGTCGCGGCGAGGAGCTCTCGCGTGTAGGGGTGCTGCGGATCGGCGAACACCGTCTCGGTCGCGCCGGTCTCCACGACGTGCCCGTCCTTCATGACCGTCACGCGGTCGCACAGCGCGGCGACGACGCCGAGGTCGTGCGTCACGATCACGATCGTGAGGCCCTGCTCGCGCTGCAGGCGCGCCAGCAGGGCGAGGATCTGCGTCTGGATCGTGGCGTCCAGCGCGGTCGTCGGCTCGTCGGCGACCAGGATCTCGGGGCGGGCGAGCAGAGCCATCGCGATCAGGGCCCGCTGGCGCATCCCGCCGGACAGCTCATGCGGGAACTGACGCAGCACGCGGTCCGGATCGGGGATGCCGACGTCGTCGAGCGCGGCGGATGCGCGGCGCCGGGCCTCGGCACCGCGCACGCCCTGGAACCTGCGCACGACCTCCGTGAGGTGCCCGCCGATCCGGCGCAGCGGGTCGAACGACGTCAGCGGATCCTGGAACACCATCGCGATCGGCAGGCGCGGCGCGCGGGCAGACGCTCCGACCTCGGCGCCGTCGAAGGCGAGACGGCCGAAGGAGGCGGTCGCGCGATCCGGGAGGATGCGCATGAGCGCGCGGAGCAGCATGGTCTTGCCGGAGCCGGACTCGCCGACCACGCCCATCACGGTGCCGCGTCCGACGGCCAGGTCCACATCGTGGAGGATCCGTACCGTCTCGCCGTCGGGGCGGACGACGTCCACCGAGAGGCCGCGGACGTCCAGCAGCAGGTCGCTCATCGGCCGCCCTCCCGGAGCACGGCGGCACGGAGGCCGTTGCCGACGACGTTGGTGCAGAACACCGTGACCGCGATCAGGAGACCGGGCACGACGGCCAGCAGGGGCGCCTTCTGGAGCGAGCCCTGCGCCGCGTTGAGCAGGCTTCCCCAGGAGGCGAGCGGGGCCTGGATGCCCATGCCGAGGAAGCTGAGCGCGGACTCCGTCATCATCGCGTTGCCGACCGTCGCGGTCGCGGCGACGACGATCGTGGGGACGGCGGCGGGCAGGATGTGGCGCACGATGATCCGCAGCGGACGCTCGCCGACGAACGCGGCATAGCCGACATAGGTCCGCTCCCGCGCGGAGAGCGCCTCGGCGCGGACCAGGCGCGCGGTGTCCATCCAGCTGAGCAGGCCGATGATCAGGATGATGGTCCACAGGCCGGGGCGGAAGAACACGCTCGCCACGATCACGAGCACCATCCACGGCACGGACGAGAGCAGATCGACGAGCCGCATGAGCAGATCGTCGATGAAGCCGCCGAAGTAGCCCGCCACGAGGCCGACGACGACGCCGACCGTCATCGACGCGACGGTCGCGGCAACCCCCACGAACAGGGAGATCCGCCCTCCTTCGAGGACGCGGACGAGATAGTCGCGACCGAGGTCGTCGGTGCCGAGCCAGTGCGCGGCGCTCGGTCCCGTCCAGCGCTGGTCGGTGTGCGAGGTCGTCCCGTCGAACGGCAGCAGCGGCGAGAGGACGCAGAGCGCGGCGATGACGGCCAGGATCACGAGGGCCGCGACCGTCCCGGGACGGCGCAGCATGCGTGCCAGGACCGAGTCCTCTGTCGTGCGGATGCGGCGAGGGCGTTCCGCCGGGGTGGTCGAGGTGGTCATCGTGCCCTCCTTCCCAGGCGGATACGGGGATCCGCCGCGACGTAGAGCAGGTCTGCCAGAAGGTTGCCGAGCACGACCAGGACGGCCGACAGGAGCAGGACCGTGAGGATCACCGGATAGTCCAGGCTCGACGAGGCGGTGAGCAGGTACTCGCCGACGCCCGGCCACCCGAAGATCGACTCGGTGACGATCGCGCCGGTCACGAGGATCGGCACGGCGAGGCCCACCTGGGTGATGACGGGAAGGAGCACGTTGCGGCTGACGTGCCGCGAGAGGATCGTCCAGCGACCGGCGCCGAACGCGCGCTGGACGAGCACGTAGTCCTCGGCCTGCTGGGTGGCCGCGGCCGCTCGGACGTAGCGGGTGAGGTTGGGGAACAACGCGACGACGAGCACCAGGAACGGCATCGCGAAGTGCGCGAGGTAGTCCGCGTAGTCGGTGCGCCCGACGCTGTGCATCCCGAGGATCGGGAAGGCGCGCAGCTGGAACCCGAAGACGAAGATCACCAGCAGCGCGAACCAGAAGGTCGGCGTCGCGATGGCGACGGAGCAGACGCCGTCGATGATCCGGTCCAGGCGGCTGCCCGGACGGGAGCCGGCGGCGAGTCCCAGGACGATCGCGAGGATGAACGCGGTGAGGTATGCGGGGCCGATCAGCGCGATCGTGTTCGGGATGCGCGTGGCGAGGTCGGCGGCGATCGAATGGCGGCTCACGAGCGAGTAGCCGAAGTCGCCCTGGACCACGTTGCCGAGCCAGAGCCCGTACTGCACCCACAGCGGCTGGTCGAGGCCGAACTTGGCGCGCATCGCCTCCTTCGTCGCCTCCGACATCGACGGCGTGGTGATCGCGTCCACCACGTCGTAGCCGGCCGTGTTGATCAGGGCGAAGATCACGGCGGTGACGATCAGCAGCATCGGGACGAGCTGCGCCAGCCGCCGCGCGGCGAACATGAGCATTCCCCGGTCTCCTTCCGCTGTCTGTGCGCACGCAGGATCGTGCGCGTCCCTCAAGGATCATGCCGCAGAACGCCCGCCCCTCGGGATCCGTCGGGCGGATGCCGAGGGCGGGCGACCTGCGTCAGCTCACTGGACCTTGAGCTTGCCGAAGTTCTCCAGCGTGTAGATCGGGACCGGCGTCGCGTCCTCGACACCCGTGATCCGCTTGTTCACCGCGAGGATCTTCTTGTTGTCGGCGATGGGGTAGAAGACCGCGTCCTCGGCGATCTTCTGCTGCAGCTCCGCATAGGTCGCCGTGCGGGCGTTCTTGTCGAGCTCCGCCGCTCCCTTGTCGAAGAGGGCGTCGACGGCCGGGTTCGAGTAGGAGAAGTAGTTCGCCGAGGCTCCGGTGCGGAACAGCGCGCTGTAGGCGTCCGGGTCGTTGCCCATGATGTAGCCACCGAGGAAGAGGTCGAACTGCGAGTCCTTGCCCTTCTGCACCTCGGGGGTCAGGGCGTTCGGGTCGACCGCCTGGAGCTCGACGGTGATGCCGGCCTTCGCGGCCTGCTCCTGGATGAGGGTCGCTTCCGTCTGCTGCGCGGGATCGTTCGCGCTGTAGCCGAGGGTCAGGGCCGGCGTCGCGCCGGCGAGGAGCTTCTTGGCCGCGTCCACGTCGGTGTCGTACTTCTCCACGTCGGCCGTCGCGAACGGGTTGCTCGGGGGGAGGATCGAGTAGGCCTCGGCGTAGTAATCGGGGCTCAGGAACGCCCCGTCGCCGATCTGCGCGCGGTCCAGGCTCGTGAACAGGGCCTTTCGGACGTTCACATCGGGCACCTTCGCCGCGTTCACGCCGAGGTAGGCGACTCGGCCCTCCGCATAGGGGTAGGTGGTCACGTCCGTGCCGGCGAACTCCTCGACCTGGGCGGGCGTGACGAACGAGGCGTCGACCTCGCCGGTCTGGAGAGCCGTCTTCACGGTGTCGGCGTTGGAGACGATCCGCAGCGTGAGGTCCTTGATGTTCGGGGCATCGCCGTAGTAGTTCGGGTTCGGCTCGAACCGGAGGTACTCGCCGCGCTTGTACTCCGTGAGCCGGTACGGACCCGAGCCGACGGCGGCGGGATCGAGCGCAGTGACCGAGAAGTCCGTGACCGCGCCGTAGACGTGCTTCGGGATGATGTAGGTCTCGGTGGCGATGTTGCTGATCGCGGCGGCGCTGACGCTCGGGAGGTGGAAGACCACGGTCCGCGCGTCGGTCGCCTCGGCGGTGATCGGCTTGTCGCCGACGTACAGCAGGTCGGCGTTGCCGTTCTCCCGGATCGCCTTGTTCGTGTAGGTGAAGACGACGTCGTCCGCGGTGAGCGGCTCGCCGTCGGACCACTTGAGCCCGTCCTTCAGCGTCACCGTGACGGACAGGCCGTCGGCGGCGGGCTCGATCGACTCCGCGAGCTCGTTGACGACCTTCCCGTCGCCCTCGACGCGGGCGAGCGGCGAGTACACGATGTTCGAGAACGTGAGCCCCCAGCGGTCGCTCGCGTTGATGGGGTTCGTCGAGGACGGGTCCGAGGCGATCACATAGGTGAAGCTGCTCCCGGTCGTCCCCGCGGACGCGGCGGTCCCGGCGGCGTCGCCGGTGGCGGGGGCGCAGGCCGTGAGGGCCAGGCCGGTCGCTGCGACGATGGACAGGACGGTGGCGATGCGGTGGCGTCGCGCCATAGGAGGGCTCTCTTCGCTGTGGATGACAGATGTGCGGCCGTGCTCGGGAAGACGGCCTTCGAGGATAACCACGAGGTGCGGCCGATCCATTCCGGATGTAACGCCGTATGACGCGATCACGGCCGTGGCGCTCCGCGGCCACTCACGAGAACAGCGCGACGACTCGCATCGACCGCATTGCGGTTCGCACACCAACGATCCAGGTAGCCCAGAGGGTGGAGAGCCGCGATGTCTACGCGGCTGAGGAGTACGGGCGCGTCCCCTAAGACGCCTTGTCGCGGTGAACGACGACGTCGCTGCCGTTGAAGGTCACACGGATGTTGGTTCCTTCAGGGAACTCGTCTCGCAGGGCTTCGGGAGCAGCGGGCCCTACGGCGAACTTGACGAACGCGTCTTCGGACTTCGGTGCGCAGCTGCCTTTTATCTGGTCGTTGATCACGACCATCAGGCAGTGGTCCTCCTCGGGGCTCGGGTCCTTTACCGTCGACGTCCCGATCATCACGCCGTGGAAGTCCTCGTAGCGCGTCTCCGCACCCTTGCCGATCGCGTACTTCTCTGGCCAGGGCGATGATGATACGGACACCGTGGCGATACGCCCTTCGTCTCTTGTGATCCAGGCCCAGCCGACCCAGACCGCGGCGACGACGAGAACGAGTGCGATTCCGCCGGCGATATACCAGCGTGGACGTGAAGATGATGCGGTTCCTGATTCAGCCATGAGAGTTCCCTCAATTGACGAGAACTGCGCCACCGTAGGTCATGGTGTCGAAGTCGAGCAGCACCTGGACGTTCTGAGTGGGGCTCGCCATCGCGATGATCTTGTCGATATCCGCCTGGCTCTGAGTGGCACCGATCTTCTGGAGCTCGGCCGGTGAGAGGACTTCATCCACTCGCGTGACCACAGTCTCATCGGTCTGACTGGAGTCCGTCGCGTCCGGCGGGGTACCGGGAGAGGAACCGCCGTCGGGGAAGGCCGGCCCCGCGGCGAAGCCTGCCGACAAGACCATCGCAGCGGCGAGCGCCGAGACCTGGAAAGCAGTGCTGAATTTCTTCACTTCTACCCCCGTGTATGGTGAATTTCTTGCTACGAGATCGTCGCAGTTGCAAAACCGAGAGTTGCCCGGCATCTCGTGGCCGTTTCAGCATTCGCCTTTGCGAACCCGCATTTGAGACGATATGACAGTAGGCTGTGTAACGATTGAATCGTTGCCTGTTTGTGATGAGTGTCAGAGGTCCGTGCGATCGCAGCTCGATCCGGTGCGTGGGGTCTTCAACCCCCAGCTGACGCTTTCGGCGGCTGCGCTCCGTCGCGAACCGCGGTCATTCGCTCAGAGGGCGCGGACGGGCTGGCGAAGGAGGGTCCGCAGCTTCTCCGGCGCGGTCCTCCGCGGATCCTTGAAGTAGATCTCGTGGTGCGTGCCGACCATCTCCAGACCCTCGCCGGGGATGAACTCGTCATGCATCCGCGCGAGCACGTCGGCCTCGTCGTCGAAGGAGCCGACGTGAAGGGTCTGCACGCACCGGCCCTCCGAGAGCGTCGCGAGACGGACGTCGTCGAGTCGTGCGGGACGGTCCTTCGCGCCGGCTCGCGCGATGGCGCGATCGAACATCTCCTCGTCGATCCAGTCGGGGGTCATGATCATCATCGTCCAGTCCCACCGGCTCTTGTCCCGTGCGGCGGTGAAGGCCTCCATGTCCGCGGACCACCACAGGCCCTCGAGCGGCATCACGACGTAGTCCCGCCCCAGCTCCTGCTTGCTCGCGAACTTCAGCGTGTAGGCGACCGGGTAGAGCGCGGCGAGGGCATCCGCGTAGGCGGGCGAGCTGTTCGGGTCGCCGTGGCCGTCGACCATGAGGTACTGCATGTCGGGGACATCGAGCATCCGGAACCGCCCCTGCCTGGCGTGGTAGGAGTCGAGCTCCTTCTTGAAGTCGATCTTTTCGGTCATCAGAGCACCTGGACTCGGCTGGCGAGCCACGACCTTTCCGCCTCCAGGAGGCATAGCGAATAGGAGAAGACCTCGCGGGCGGCGAGGGGCAACGGGGACTGCTGCTCCTCGGCGGCGGTGATCGCGGCGAGACGCGCGTCGATCTGCCGCAGACGGGCGAGCAGCGTCGCCTCGTACTCGCCCTCCGGGATCAATGGGAGGTTGGCGAGCCCGACGAGGAAGGGGTGCGGGGGAGTTCGGACCTCGGCGAGCAGCGCCCTGGCGTTCTCGGATGCGGCACCGTACGCCGCTGAGGTGGGATGGAAGATGCGACGGGCACGCGATCCCGCCGGACGCTCCCTGACCTCGACGAGCCCCTTCTTCTCGAGCTTGGCGAGCAGGTAGTAGATCGAGGAGAAGCCGATGTCGGTCCACTGACGGATCCCGCGCTGCTCGATCACCTGCTCCAGGTCATAGCCGTGCTGGGGGCGTTCGATGAGAAGCCCCAGGATCGTCAGCTCGGAGGCGGTCAGAGTCATGGCCATACTCTAGCACTAGAATAATCAGCCGATCCCGCACGATGGTCGGCCCAGATGCAGGTCGATTCCCCGGATGGCGGGAGTCCCCGGCCGGACCGGGCCGTCAAACGGGGGATTTCCCGCCATCCGGGTCGCATGCGCAGTGCCGGATCGCACGCGCAGCGCCGGATCGCATGCGCAGTGCCGGATGGTGGGCGCAGTGCCGGATCGGACAGCGACTGTAGCCATTTCCGACGCCGTGGGGCGCTGGGCGCGGTTCGCCTCCGGCCCGCCCGCAGTCTTGTTCTCCGTGCGGGATCACCGCACGCATACGGAACGAATGGGGAGATACATGGCTGAAGTGAGTCGTCGAAGCGTCGTCAAGGGCGCCGCATGGAGTGTGCCGGTCATCGCGGCGGCGGTGGCCGTCCCGACCGCGACCGCATCCCCCGAGGTCATCCCCTGGAACCTCCAGGTCGAGGGGTCCTGCTCGGGGCTGATCGGGATCACCTCGGGCGGCGGGTTCATCCTGACGAACACCGGATCCGAGCCGATCCCCGGGGGCACCGTGTTCGCCTGGACCGAGCAGTACGACGTGACCGGAGAGCTGATCTGGCGCTCGCTCTCCAAGAGCTGGGTCGACAACGACACCGGCCTCACCTGGTGGGACCGCTCCTCGGACGGGTTCACCTTCTCGCGGTGGAGCAGCTGGACGAGCGATGACCCGTGGTGGGCCGTGATCAAAACGGACCGCAAGAGCCGCACGGTGACGTACGTCGTCCCCGCCGAGGGGTTCGCCCCTGGGGCCCGCGTCAGCACAGGATGGCAGACGGCCCTCATGCACTCGACCTTCTCGGCGAAGTTCGTCTTCACCTCCGGCAACGGCGGTGCGATCACGGGCGATGAGAGCGTGGAGTTCCGGCCCAACCTCATCGTCGGGTGCAACGTGCAGGACCCGAAGAGCCTCTCCGACGAGGAGCTGGCGGTGCTGGCGCCGGACCTGAGCGCGGAGGAGCTCGAGACGCTCAAGCAGGAGATCGCGCGCCAGACCCCCTGAGACCGCCCCGCCGTGTTGAGACCGCCTCCGCCGTGTTCGGGCGAGCGGGGGCGAGGGGTGGGAAGGCGTCTCGGGGGAGGCGCCTTCCCACCGTTTCCGCCGGCGTACGACGAGGCTCCGTGACGGGGGACCCGTGGCGCGGCTCCGTGATGTAGGCCGCGTGATGCGGAGCCGGTCAGCCGGCGCGGCCGTCCCGATGGCGCTCGGCCTGACGGACGAGATCTTCGAAGAGGCCGCGGTCGGCCGCGTCCTGCTCCGGATGCCATTGGACGCCGACCGCGTACCGGTCCTCCCGGGGATCCTCGACGGCCTGCACCAGGTCATCGTCGCTCCGGGCCGTGACGATGAGACCGTCGCCGACCCGCTCCACGCCCTGATGGTGGTGGCTGTGGATGACGCGCCGACCGCTCCCGACCGCGGTCGAGAGGCGTGATCCCTCCGGCACGTCGACGGGGTTCTCCGCGAACCTTCCGCCCCCGGCGCGGTACCTGTCCGTCCCGAGGGTCTCGGGGAGGTGCTGGTGCAGGGTCCCGCCGCGGACCACGTTGAGGAGCTGGAATCCCCGGCAGATCGCGAGGAGGGGCAGCCGGAGTCGTTCGACCTCGCGTAGGAGCGCGGTCTCCCAGGAGTCGCGGCTCTCATCCGCCGGATCGGACTCCGGATGCCGGGGGCGTCCGTAGATCGCTGGATCGATGTCGTAGCCGCCGGTGAGGATCAGGCCGTCGATGCGATCCAGGACCGCCGCCGCGTCCCCGGGGCGGGTGAGCGGCGGAAGAAGGACGACGGTGCCGCCGGCCGCGCCGACCGGGTCGATGTACGAGGCGTGCAGGAACGCCGCGCGCGCATCCCACACCCCCTGCTGGATGCGGTCGAGGTAGGTCGTGAGACCGATGACCGGGCGACTGCGCGGTGGCGCGCCGTCCTGTTCCGCTGCCTTCATCTGTGCGTCCTCTCTGGGCGAAGCGACCCCGTCGCGATGCTGCTCCTCCGGCCCGCGGGAGGGCGTCAGGATGCGCCTCCGGAGCGGTCCGAGACGGCCACGTCGGAGGGTTTCCCCGGTGTTCGTCGACGGGTTGACGAATCGGGGGTCGTCAAGCATAATGACTGATTAGCGAGCGCTAAGTCAAGAGCGTGAGGTCGAAGGTGACCCGCGCAGATCGCATACATCAGATCGTCTGTCCGGGTCCGGTTCCCGACCGGCCCCCAAAAGCTGGGAGAAGATCATTCACACGCTACGAAACCCACGGATCGGCCAGGGGCGTCCCGACGCCCGACGGCCCCTTCCCCGCGTCCTCGGCGTCCTCGCCGTCGTCTCCGCCGCCTTCGCGGTCTCCGCCTGCACGGCGGGCCCGCCGACGGCAGAGGCGACGGGGGAACCCGTCAAGGGGGGAGCGATCACCGTCGGGGTCAGCATCGACCCCGGCTGCATCGACCCGCACCAGACCTCGGCGATCGCCGCGCAGGAGATGCTCGGGCAGACCGTCGACCGTCTCACCGATCAGAACTCCGAGACCGGCGAGATCGTCCCCTACCTCGCCGAGTCCTGGGAGATGGGCGCGGACGGACGGTCGTTCACGTTCCACCTCCGCGACGGCGCGACGTTCAGCGACGGCACGCCGGTCGACGCGACCGCGGTCAAGGCGACTTTCGACGGCCTTGTCGCGCTGGGCGCCAAGGCGCCCAGCGCCTCCCAGGCGCTCGCCGGATACGGCGGAGTCACCGTGATCGATGACCGGACGGCCGAGATCAGCTTCGATCAGCCCAACGCGCAGTTCCTCCAGGCCACCTCGACGGCGACGTTCGGCATCGTGTCCGCCGCGAGCGCCGCGAAGACGCCGGAGGAGCGGTGCGCGGACGGCGTCATCGGCTCCGGTCCGTTCGTCCTGTCCTCCTACGTCCACAACGACCAGCTCCAGCTGAAGAAGCGCGACGGCTACGCCTGGGGCTCGTCCGCCCGGGAGAACAAGGGGGAGGCCTACCTCGACGAGGTGACCTTCAAGATCATCCCCGAGCCGGGTGTGCGCGCCGGCGCGCTGACCTCCGGCACCATCCAGATCGCCTACGCCCTCCAGGACCAGAGCGTCCCGGTGGTGGAGGCCGCAGGGCTGAAGACGATCATCAAGCCCTACCCGGGCATGCCGGTGAGCGCGGTGTTCAACATGGCGAGCCCGCTCGGCTCCGACCCCGCGGTGCGCGAGGCGGTCATGCTCGCGGTCGACCGTGCCGACATCGCCGCAGTGGTCGGGAGCGCCGGCTCGCCGGCCGCGACGTACCTGTCGGCGACCACGCCAGGGGCGTCCGACATGGGCGACGTGATGAAGACGGATGTGAAGAAGGCGGAAGAGGTCCTGGACTCCGCGGGCTGGAAGCTCGGGAGCGACGGCGTCCGGGAGAAGGACGGCGTCCGGCTCTCCCTCCGCCTGCCGTTCTTCTTCCTCCCGGCGCCGGTCGAGCTCCTCCAGCAGCAGCTCGCCAAGGTCGGCATCGATGCCCAGCTGCGCCAGCTCCCGGTCGCCGACTACACGAGCGTCCTCACCCAGGGCGACTTCGACGTCACGACCACGAACTGGGGAACGGCCGACGCCTCCGCGCTCGCGTCCCTCGCGAGCAGCCGCTACGGGCAGCAGGATCCCGCATTCCTCGAGCTGCTCACGAAGCAGAACAGCGAGACGGACCCCGGCAAGCGCGCGAAGATCACCGAGGAGGTCCAGCGCTACATCTACGAGAAGGCGTTCGCGGTGCCGATGTTCTTCGTGAACACGGTCTTCGGCGTCGCGGCGGACCTCAACGGGGTCGCCCTCGACGGGTCGAGCAGACTCGTGCTCTCCAGCGCATGGCTTCAGAAGGCGAAGTGACCATCGCCGTTCCCGGGCCTCGCCGAGGCCCGGGAACGGCGGAGGGACCGGGCGGGAAAGGGACAGGAGGTCGTCGATGATCAGGTATGTGGCCTTCCGGCTGCTCCAGGGGCTGTTCGTGGTCTGGGCGGCCTTCACGGTGTGCTTCGTCATCCTCTATCTGCTGCCATCCGACCCCGCCGAGATCATCGCGAACAAGGGCGTCGAACAGGGCGGCGAGCCCGATCCGGCCCAGCTCGCCCAGCTCCGCAGCGAGCTGGGCCTTGATCGGCCGATCCTGGTCCAGTACATCTCGCAGATCGGCGGCTTCCTCGTCGGCAGCTGGGGTCGTTCGTTCGCCAACGGCAAGCCGGTGATCGATCTGATCGCGGGGGCGTTCCCCGGGACCGCGACGATCGCGCTGTTCGCGCTCATCGTCGGGACCGTCATCGGCGGCGTCATCGCCCTCGCCGCCGCGTACACCCGCTCGGCCCGGCTCCGGTCGATCCTGGAGACCCTGCCGTCGCTGGGCGCGTCCCTGCCGACCTTCTGGGTCGCGCTGCTGCTCATGGACCTCTTCGCGTTCCGGCTCCGGATCCTCCCGCCGCTCGGCTCGGAGGGAGCGGCCACCATGGTGCTGCCGACCCTGGCCCTGGCGGTCCCGGTCGCCGCCGCCGTCGGGCAGGTCCTCACCCGTGGGCTGCTCACGGCGATGGACGAGCCGTACGTCGACGTCGCCGTCGCCAAGGGGCTGGGTCGTCTGCGACTGCTCACCGTCCACGTCCTCCGGGCATCGGCGCTCCCGGCGCTCACGATCCTCGGAGTCCTCGTCGGGCAGCTGCTGGCCGGGGCCGTCGTGGTGGAGACGGTCTTCGCGCGGCAGGGGTTCGGCCGTCTGATCAATGAGGCGGTGAGCTCACAGGACATCCCTCTCGTCCTCGGCCTCGTCGTGTTCTCGGCGATCGTCTTCGTCATCGTGACCCTCGTCGTCGATGTCCTCTACGTCGTCGTGGACCCTCGTCTGCGCGTCCAGGTCCGTCGCCGACGCAGCCAGCCCATCGGGGCGGGAGGAATCTCATGACCATCACCGAGACCCAGAGCATGGCGGCCCAGCGCGCTGACGGAGCTCGCCGTCGGCGGTCGCCCCTGAGGCGGGCGCTCGGCTCCGCGGGGCGGAACGTCGGGCTCGTCCTGGCGAGCGCCTATGTCCTCCTCGTCATCGCCTGGGTGACGCTGCCCGGCCTGTTCACCTCCCACAGCCCCATCGAGGGCGTCGTCGCGGAGCGCCTGCGCCCGCCGTCCCTCGACCACCTATTCGGAACGGACGGTCTGGGACGCGATCTGTTCTCCCGCGTGGTCTATGGAGCGGCGAACTCGGTGTCGGCGGTGCTCATCGCCGTCGCGATCGCCGCGGTCGTCGGATCGGCGATCGGCCTGCTCGCCGGATTCTCCGGACGAAGGGTCGAGGACGCCCTGATGCGCGTCGTCGACACGCTCCTCGCGATCCCCGCGCTGCTGCTGTCGATGACCATCATCGTCGTGCTGGGATACGGCCTGGTCAACATCGCCGTGGCCGTCGGGGTGGCGAGCATCGCGAGCTTCGCCCGGCTGATGCGCTCGGACGTCGTGCGGGTCCGCAACGAGCTCTACGTGGAGGCCGCCCGCGCGGCGGGCGTCCGCTGGGGCGCGGTCCTGCTGCGACACGTCCTGCCCAACGCGATCGGGCCGGTCCTCGCCCTCGTCGCGCTCGAGTTCGGCATCGCGATCCTCGCGGTCTCCGCCCTGAGCTTCCTCGGCTACGGGGCACCGCCTCCCTCGCCGGAGTGGGGCAGGCTCGTCGCGGACGGGAGGGACTTCATCGCCACCTCCTGGTGGATCGCGACCCTGCCGGGTCTGGCGATCACGCTCCTCGTGCTGTCGACGAACCGCATCTCGAAATTCATCACGGAGGCGCACCGATGATCCCTGCAAGCCCGTCGACCGGGCGTCACGACGATGGGGGCCCCGCGCCGCTGCTGACGGTCCGGGACCTCGACGTCTCCTACCGCACGCGCGGCGCGGTCGCCGACATCGTGCAGGGCGTCTCCTTCGATGTCATGCCCGGTGAGGTCGTCGCCCTCGTCGGCGAGTCGGGATCGGGCAAGAGCACGATCGCGCAGACCCTCATCGGAATGCTCTCCCGCAACGGGACGGCCCGCGCGGGCACCCTCGAGTTCGACGGTCAGGACCTCCTGAACCGCACCGAGCGCGAGTGGAGGCGTCTCCGGGGCGATCGGATCGGCTGGGTCCCGCAGGATCCGATGAGCTCGCTGAACCCCGTGATCCGGATCGGCGCCCAGGTCGCCGAGCCCCTGATGATCCATCGGGGGCTGTCCAAGGCCGCCGCCCAGGAGGCCGCGGTCGGGCTGCTGGAGGGGGCGGGGCTGACGGATCCCGCCGCTCGCTCCCGTCAGTATCAGCATCAGCTCTCGGGCGGCATGCGGCAGCGGGTGCTGATCGCGATGGCGACGGCCTGCGGTCCGCAGCTCCTGATCGCCGACGAGCCGACGTCCGCGCTCGACGTGACGGTCCAGCAGCACATCCTCGACCAGCTCTCGGGGTTCGTCCAGGCCCAGGGCATGGCGATGCTCCTGGTCACGCACGATCTCGGCGTCGCCTCCGATCGCGCTGACCGGCTGCTCGTGATGAACCGCGGGCGGATCGTCGAGCAGGGGCCGACGGCGGATGTGCTGAACCGCCCGCAGGATCCGTACACCCGCCGGCTCCTGGCCGCGCTGCCCGGCTCCCGGCCGTTCCGCAGCGCACAGGTCCCGAGGGAGGAGGGCACCGAGCGTCCGGCGCCCCCGCTGCTGGAGGCGCGTGCGATCCGCAAGGAGTTCGCGCTCCCCGGCTCCGCGCGGCAGAGCATGGTCGCGCTCGACGAGGTGTCGCTGACGATCGCGCGCGGACGCACGCTCGGCGTCGTCGGCGAGTCCGGCTCGGGCAAGTCCACCCTCGCCCGCATCGCGCTGCGCCTCGAGCAGCAGGACCGGGGCGAGATCCTCTTCGACGGGGAGGACATCTCCGGCCTGAAGGGGGAACGACTGCGGCAGGTGCGGCGGCGCATGCAGGTCGTCTACCAGAACCCGTTCACCTCGCTGTCGCCGCGGATGACCGTCCGGGAGATCGTGGAGGAGCCGTTGCGCGCCTTCGGGGTGGGGAGCCGAGCGGAGCGACGCTCGCGTGCGGAGGGGATGATCGACCGGGTGGCCCTCCCGTCCGGTGTCCTCACCCGGCGCCCGAGGGAGCTCTCCGGCGGTCAGCGTCAGCGCGTGGCGATCGCCCGCGCGCTGATCCTGGAGCCGGACCTGCTCGTCTGCGACGAGCCGACCAGCGCCCTCGACGTCTCGGTGCAGTCGCAGATCCTCCTGCTCCTCGACGAGCTGCAGGGGGCGCTCGGACTGGGGATCATGTTCATCTCGCACGACCTCGCGGTCGTCAAGGATATCGCGCACGACGTCATGGTGCTCCGGCGAGGGGTCATGGTCGAGAGCGGCGCCGTCGAGCGCGTGTTCCTGCGCCCTGAGGAGGACTACACCAGGGAGCTCCTGGCGGCCGCCCCCGGTACGATCGCCATACGCGAGGAGTCGGGACAGCCGGACACCGAGAGGTCGGAAGGGACTCGCCCATGAGCGGGGAGACGACGACGGAGGGCGGCACCGAAGCGGTCGTACGCACGGCCTACGACCGGGACGCCGCCCTCGACCCGCGTGTGTCCGCGCTCCTCACGGAGGAGGCAGCGACCCGCTGGGCACTGGGGAGGTCGGGATACGCCCCGATCCTCTACACGCTGTCCGACGGTGAGCGCACCGCGGCACTGCTCACCTCCGCCCGCCCGGGAACGGGGGCGTTGAAGATCGTCGACCTCCTCACCGACGACGCCTCGCTCGGGGTGCGGCTCCTCGCCGCCGTCGTCGAGGACGCCCGCTCCGACGGGCGCGTCTGCGTGAAGTGGGAGACCCGCGACCGGCGATCGATCGTGCGGGCCGAGGAGCACGGTTTCGTTCCGCTGCCCGCGCCGATCAGGTCGGGACCGGGGACGGAGCAGCCGGAGCACGCCTTCGTCCTCTGGCTCGACGGATCGGTCGCGGCACGGCCGATCCCGTACTACCGGCAGACGGTGGAATACACCTGCGGGCCGGTCTCCTCGCTCCTCGGAGCGGCCCTCCTCGCGCCGGCGCGGATCGGCGTCGAACGCACCTGGAACGAGAACCACGACGTCGAGATGGCGGTCTGGCGGCGGGCGACCATGTCGTTCCCCTGCGAGCCCTACGGCCTCGTGGTCGCCCTCAGGGAGGCGCTGCTCACGGTGGAGCAGGCGGGGATCCAGCTCTTCACGGACAGGGAGACGCCCTTCGTCGTGCCGGTCGCCGCGGGCTTCAGGGACGAGGTCCGTGCGGCGCTGTCCGATGAGCTGCGCGAGTGGTACGACGCAGAGCTCGCCGAGTTCCGGACGCGCACCGTCGGCCTCCAGGACGACCTGCGGCGCAGGGCGCGCGAGCTGGGGATCCCGGTGCGCGCGGTGCGCCTCACCGCGCGGGAGATCGCGCAGGAGGTCGAAGGCGGAGGCGTGGCCCTCGTGATGATCTCCCAGGGGATCATGCACCCGGGGAACGGGGGCGGCCACTGGATCGTCCTGCACGGGACCGCCGGCGGGATGCTCCTCGCCCAGGACCCGTGGGTCGACGCCGACGCCGGCGAGACGTGGGTCGACGGGAGCCTTCTGCCGATCCCGGAGGCGGCGCTCGACGAGATGTCGCTGCTCGGCGGTGCCGAGCCCTATCGCGCGGTCATCCTGCTCTCCCCGCCGGACGCCGATCGGTCCTGACCCGCGGACGCCGAGATCCCGGACGCCGATCGGCTCCGTGGAGCGGGCGCGGACGTCAGCCCGACGTATGATCCGTGCCCGGTCGGTGGCGCTTCAGCTCCCGGCGGGCGATGGTGCGGCGGTGGACGGCGTCCGGCCCGTCGACGATCCGCAGCGCCCTCGCCCAGGCGGAGAAGTAGGCCAGCGGGGTGTCGTCGCTGACCCCGGCGGCCCCGTGCACCTCGATGGCGCGATCGATGACGGCGTTCGCGACCTGAGGGGCGGCGACCTTGATGGCGGCGATCTCGGTGGCAGCCGCACGGGCGCCGCTCCGATCGATGAGCCAGGCGGTCTTCTGGACCAGCAGGCGCACCTGCTCGATCTCGATGCGCGACCGCGCGATGAGGTCCTGCACCGTCCCTTGAGAAGCGAGCGTCTGGCCGAAGGCGGTCCGCTCCTGCGCTCGCCGCACGAGGAGCGCGAGGGCGCGCTCGGCCATGCCGATCGCCCGCATCGCATGGTGGATGCGCCCGGGGCCGAGGCGGGCCTGGGCGAGGGCGAATCCCGCGCCCTCCTCGCCGAGGAGGTGGGACGCCGGCACGCGCACGCCCTCGAGCAGCAGCTCGGAGTGGCCGTGCTGATCCTGATAGCCGAAGAGGGGGAGATGGCGGACGATGGTCAGCCCTGGAGTGTCCCGGGGGACCAGGACCAGGGACTGCTGCCGATGCGGGTCGGCGGACGGATCGCTCTTCCCCATGACGATGAACACCTCGCACCGCTCGTCGGCGGCCCCGGTGATCCACCACTTGCGGCCGTCGATGACGTACTCGCCGCCGTCGCGCGTGATCGAGGTGGCGATGTTCGTCGCATCGGAGGATGCGACGGCGGGCTCGGTCATCGCATAGGCGGAGCGGATCACGCCGTCCAGGAGCGGCTGCAGCCAGCGCTCCTTCTGCTCGGGGGTGGCGAACAGGTGGAGCAGCTCCATGTTCCCGGTGTCCGGGGCCTGGCAGTTGATCGCCTCGGGAGCGATGACCGGCGACCAGCCGGTGATCTCGGCGATCGAGCTGTACTCGAGGTTCGTCATCCCGGAGAGCGCCGGGAGGAAGAGGTTCCAGAGGCCGCGTCGGCGGGCCTCGCTCTTCAGCTCCTCCATGACGGGCGGATGGGCGTGCGGGCCGAGCTCGGCCAGCTGCTCCGCCCACACGGGCTCGGCGGGCAGCACATGCTCGTGCATGAACGCCCACATCTTCTCCTGCGTGCGCTCGGCGAGCGGGGTCGGGGTGAAGTCCATCGGGTCTCCTCAATCCTGTGCCGATCCGGTCGGCCTGCTCTGCGGTCAGTCGTGGCTCAGTGCGGTCAGCTGTTGCTCAGTGCGCTCAGGCCGGCCTCGGCGATCCGGCTGACCTCGCCGGTGAGGTCGCCGAAGTCCTGGCCGGCCATCGTCCCGGCGCGCACACGCGCGGCGACGCCCTGCGTGATCGCGGCGAACTTGAAGTGCGCGAACGCGTGGGCGAAGCCGATCGAGGAGACGTCGGCGCCAGTGCGTCCGGCGTATCGCTCGATCAGCCAGGCGCGGCCGGGGAAGCCGTTCGCCCTGGTCGGCGCCGGCGCCAGGCGCCAGGGCTCTTCGCCCGGCTCCCGCCAGGAGAAGAGGAGCAGACCGAGGTCCGCGAGCGGGTCGCCGAGGGTGGACAGCTCCCAGTCCAGCACTCCGGAGACCCGTCCAGGATCGGCCGCGTCGATCACGCAGTTGTCGATGCGGTAGTCGCCGTGCACGATGCGCGCGGGGCCGGCCGCGGACGCGGCGGGCAGCCGGGACTCCAGCGCCGTCCGCAGCGCGTCGAGGGCGGGCTCGTCGCCGGCGTCGGACCGCGCGGACTGCCCGGACCAGCGGGCGAGCTGGCGGGCGAAGTAGCCGTCTGGCCGTCCGAAGCCGTCGAGGCCCACGGCCTCGGGATCGACGGCGTGGAGGGCGGCGAGGGTGTCGACCAGGCCCGCGGCGAGCGCCTCCCGTTCCCGCGGCGTCTCGGCGAAGCCGTCGGGCAGCGCATCACGGACGATGACGCCGGGGACGACCTCCATGACGTAGTAGTCGACGCCGAGGGCATTCCCCTCCCCACCGAAGTGCAGGACGGCGGGCACGGGGACCGGTGTCGGGGCCAGCGCGTCGAGGATGCGACGCTCCCTCCCCATGTCGTGCGCGCGGGGGAGGAGATCGCCGAGCGGCGGACGCCGGAGGATCAGCTCCGTGCCCGCGGCGGAGAGCCGGAAGGTGAGGTTGGACTTCCCACCGGCGATCAGCTCGGCGTCGAGGTCGCGCCATGCCGGGTCGCCGAGCGCCGCGGCGAGCTCGGGGCCGAGCACGGAGGGGCGGAGCGCCTCGTCGATCGCGTCAGTCATCGTTCAGCATCTCCCTGAGGGCGGACTTCAGGACCTTGCCGGCCGGATTGCGCGGCAGGCTCTTGACCGTCCGGACGGCGGTGGGCAGCTTGTAGCGGGCGAGCAGCGTCGCCCCATGGGCGCGGACGGCCTCGATGTCGAGCGGGGCAGCGGGGTCGGCGAGCACCACGACCGCGACCGGGGTCTCGCCCCAGGTCGTGTGCGGCATCCCGACGACCGCGACGTCGGCGATCTGCGGATGGGCCGCGAGCGCGTTCTCGACCTCGGTGGAGTAGATGTTCTCTCCGCCGGAGATGATCATGTCCTTGGCGCGATCGACGACGTACACGAATCCGTCCTCGTCCCGGCGGACCAGGTCGCCGGAGTGGAACCATCCGCCCTCGAAGGCCTCGGCCGTCGCCTCCGGCTTCTCCCAGTACCCCTGCATCAGGCCGACGCCGCGATAGACGATCTCGCCGACCTCGCCGCGGGGGACGTCGTTCCCGTCGGCGTCGAGCACCCGGACGCTGACGGAGGGGATGGGGCGACCGACGGAGCCCAGCTTGCGGACCGCGTCCTTCGCCTCCAGCACGCAGGTGACCGGCGACATCTCCGTCTGGCCGAAGAGCGCGACGGCCCTCGCCTGCGGGAACACCTCGGCCATCCGGTGCAGCAGCGACTCGCTCGCCGGCGCCGCTCCCCAGCCGAGGACCCGCAGCGCGGCGAGGTCGCGGCCGGCGACGGTGGGGCTGTCGCAGAGTGCCTGCCACTGCGTCGGGACGAGGAAGCAGGTCGACGCCTGCTCGCTCTCGAGCAGGTCGAGCGTCGCCTCCGCGCTGAACGCCCCGGTCGGTGCGATGACGATCGTCGCGCCGATGTGCAGGCAGGGGGCGACGGAGCCGAGCGCGCCGATGTGGAATAGGGGCGAGGCGACGAGGCTGGCCTCGCCGTCCCCGGTCAGATGGAACGCGCGGATGATGGTCAGCGACTGGGCGATGAGGTTCCGGTGCGTGAGGACGGCACCCTTGGGGCGCCCCGTCGTGCCCGAGGTGTACATGATGAGCGCCGCGTCGTCCTCGCGCACGTCGATGAACGGCGCGGGCGGTCCCTCCTCCAAGAGTGCCTCGTATCGCCGTCCGCCTTCGGCGGAGATGTCGATCAGGACCGGCGGGGTCAGCGCGCCTGCGGCCGCGGCGCGCGCGGCGTCACCGGTGGTCTCATCGGCGATGAGGACGCGGGCGCCGGAGTCGTCCAGGGCATAGGTGATCTCGGGCGCCGCGAGCCGGAAGTTGATCGGGACGGCGATGGCCCCGATCCATCCCGCGGCGATGAGGGCCTCGAGGAACTCGGGGCGGTTCCCGGTCGCGATCGCGACGCGGTCGCCGCGGGCGACGCCCCGCCGGGCGAGGACGCCGGCGAGCCGGCCGACGCGGTCGCGCAGCTGCGCCCAGGTCGTGGTCTCTCCGGCGAAGCGGAGCGCCGCCTGATCGGGACGTGCCTGGGCATGGCGATCGAGCTGCGCCATCCAGTGGCCTCTGCGGGAGGCCTCGAGCTGGGCGAGCTGCTCGGGAAGGGACATCATCGGCTACCTCTCGATGGGGGGATCTGTCCTGCAGGCGTCGAGGCGCGGACGACCCGCGCGTCGATGAGGGTCTCGACGGCGTGGGCGTCGAGACCGAGCTCAGCGAGCACCTCGTGCGTGTGCTCGCCCGGCGAGGGGGACGCCGTGGGCGGTGTGGTCCGTGTACGGGAGAAGCGTGGCGCGGGGGAGGGCTGCACGAGGCCGTCCTCCCGGGAGTAGGTGCCGCGGATGGAGAGATGGGCGTTGTCCATGACCTCGTCGGGGGCGATCACCGGCGTGGTGCAGGCATCGAGCCCGTGGAACCTCTCCTCCCACTGCGCGCGCGTCCGCTCCGCGAACCGGGTCGCGAACCGCGAACGGGTCTCCGGCCAGCTCAGCGGGTCGGTCTGTCGCGCGGCGTCCACCTCGTGTGCGAGGTCGAGGCCGCGCAGGAGCTCGGCGTAGAACTTCGGCTCGATCGCGCCGACCGCCATCCACCGGCGGTCGGCGGTCCGATAGACGCCGTAGTACGGCGCACCGCCGTCGAAGAGGTTGCCGCCCCGAGGTGCATCCCACAGGCCGGAGTGGAGCATGGACCGGTGCATCGCCGTCATCAGCGCCGCGCCGTCCACGATCGCGGCGTCCACGACCTGCCCCGCGCCGCCGCCGCGCGCGGAGAGCAGGGCGGCGAGCATCCCGGTGACCAGGAGCATGGCCCCGCCGCCGAAGTCCCCGAGCATGTTCAGGGGCGCCGCCGGCGCCCCGTCGCCGCCGGCGATGGGCTCCAGCGCCCCCGACACGGCGATGTAGTTGATGTCGTGACCGGCTGTCTGGGAGAGGGGCCCCTCCTGCCCCCAGCCCGTCATCCGCCCGTAGACGAGCGCGGGGTTGCGGGCGAGTGCGATCTCGGGGCCGAGCCCCAGCCGCTCGGCGACGCCGGGGCGGAACCCCTCGATCACCCCGTCTGCGCGGGCGATGAGGGACAGCGCGAGGTCGCGGCCGCGCGGGTCCTTGAGATCGACGCCCACCGAGCGCCGGCCCCGCAGCAGGATGGTGTGCGTCGCGGCCTCGCCGTCGGGGAGCCCCTCGACCCGATCGATGCGGATGACGTCGGCGCCCAGGTCGCCCAGCATCATCCCGGCGAACGGGGCCGGGCCGATTCCGCCGAGCTCGACGATCGTGACCCCGGCGAGCGGCCCGCTCATGCAGCCCCTCCCGCGGGCGCGGCGGCGATCAGCGCCTCCCCGCCCTCCGGAGCAGCGAGGGCGACGAGCGTCATGCGGTCGCCGACGTGCAGGGCGGCGTCCGCGGCCACGACCAGCCGCACCAGGATCCAGGGCCCTTCACCGAGCTCCACCAGCCCGACGGTGTACGGCGTGCTCAACGAGGGGAGCATCGCACGGTGGACGACGGTCCACGAGACGAGCGTCGCGTCGCCGCGGGCGCGGAGCCCGTGCGCGGCCACGGCCCGGCATTCGGGGCAGGCCTCGTCGAGCGGCCCGCGCGCGGTGCCGCAGTCGTCGCAGACCGAGAGGAGGAGCGCGCCGGCCTCCGCCGCGTCGAAGAACGCAGCGCTCGCCGCCGTGCGCCGGACGATGACGGTCATCGCTCCTCCTTCCCGAGGACGAGGGTCGAGTGGTATTCGAGGAATCCGCCGTTCCCGCTGACCAGGGCGGTGCCCGGCTCGCCGGCCTGACGTGCGCCGCCGTCGCCGCGGAGCTGGATGACGGCCTCGCTCAGGGGGGTGAACCCCCACATGTAGAAGGAGGAGAGCTGGCCGCCGCCGGTGTTGCAGGGGAGCGATCCGCCCGGTCGCAGCCGGCCGTCCTCGACGAACGCGCCGCCCTCGCCCTTCTCGCAGAACCCGTAGTCCTCGAGGGTGACCAGGACCGTGTAGGTGTAGCAGTCGTAGAGCTCGACGACGTCGATGTCGGACAGCGTCACGCCCGCCATCCGGGACGCCCTGGCCCAGGACTCGGGCGCGGCGGTGCGCAGCCCCCAGTCCGAGTCCCGTCTGAGCCGACGCGGCCGATGCGCCTGGCCGTGGCCCTGGATGTGCACCGGCGGCGCGGCGAGGTCCCCGGCGCGCTCGGCGGAGGTGACGACGACCGCCACGGCCCCGTTGCTCACCAGGCAGCAGTCGAGGCGGCGCAGGGGGTCCGCGATCCAGGGCGAGGAGCGATGGTCCTCGGGCGTGATCGGATCGCGGAACCGCGCAAGCGGATTGCCCGCCGCCCAGAGCCGCTGGCTGATGGCGATCTCCCCGAGGTGCTCGGTCGTGGTCCCGTACATCTCCATGTGCCGGCGGGCCGCGAGCGCGTAGTAGGCGTTGGGCGCTGTGCCCCCTGACGCGGTCTGCCAGCCCTGCACGCCGTCGAGCGGGGCCCGGGCGGCGCTCCACGCGTCTCCGGTCCTGCCCTTCTCCGTGAGGGGGGTGTCGGCGAACACGCACACGATGGTGGACGCGGTCCCCGCCGCAATGGCCTGCGCGCACATCCCGATCATGACGCCGGCGCTCGCGCCATAGGCTCCGACGCTGGAGACGAGGGCGAGCTCGTCGAGGCCGAGCCGGCCCGCCAGCTGCGGGGTGAGCTCGCCGCCGAGCCCCGAGGTCACCAGCAGCCCGTCGACCTCGCCCATGGCGAGCCCCGCGTCGGCGACGGCGGCGCGGACCGCGTCCGCGGCCAGCTGAGGGGCGGTACGCCCGAACACGGCGCCGAGCTCGGTCATGCCGAGCCCGACGATGGCCGCCCCGGTCATCGACCGGTCCATTCCGGACGGCGCTTCTCCGCGAAGGCGCGAGGACCCTCCACGGCGTCGGAGGACGAGAACACGGCGGCCATCGCCTCCTGGTTGGCGGCCCACGGGTCGATCCCGGACCACGCCGGATCCCACGTCGAGCCCGCGCTCGCCGTGCTGTGCAGGAGGGTCTTGCTGCGCCGGACCGCCAGCGGGGCGTTCATCGCGATGCGGTCGGCCAGCCCGAGCGCGACCTCCAGAGCGTCGCCGGCCGGGGTCACCCGATTCACCAGGCCCCACTCCAGCGCGGTCGATGCGTCGATGGGGTCGCCGGTCAGGACGAGCTCCAGGGCGCGCTTGAGAGGGATCTGGTGCTGCAGGCGGACGACGCCGCCGGCGGCGGCGATGAGGCCGCGGGTGACCTCGGGCAGCCCGAGGGCGGCGTCCTCGGCGATGACCGCGAGGTCGCTCGCGAGGACGATCTCGGTGCCGCCGCCCATCGCGTATCCGTTGACCGCGGCGATGACGGGCTTGTCGATCCAGTGCCGGACGAATCCGGCGAACCCCCATTCGGGGCTGCCCGGCGCGGAGAGCGACTCGCCGCGCGCGAGCGCCTTGAGGTCGGCGCCGGCGCAGAAGGCCCGTCCCGCGCCGGTGATGACGACCGCCCGCACCTCGGGGTCGGCGGCTGCCCGTTCGAGGCTCTCGCCGACGGCGGCGGAGAGCGCGGCGTTCACGGCGTTGAGCGCGCGGGGGCGGTTCAGCGTGATCAGCGCGACGTGGCCTCGGATCTCATAGAGCGCGGCCGGCTCCTCGGCGGGGACGGCGGTCGTATCGGTGTCGGTCATCTCAACGCACTCCCAGGACGTCGCGGGCGATGATGGTCTTCATGATCTCGGTCGTGCCGCCGAAGATCGTCGTGACGCGCGTGTCGGCGTAGGCACGGGCGATGGGGTACTCGCTCATGAAGCCGTAGCCGCCGAACAGCTGCAGGCAGCGGTCGACGGCCCGCTTGTGCGACTCGGTCGCCCACCACTTGACCTTCGCCGCGTCCACCGGGGTGAGCTCTCCGCGGTTGTGGCGCAGGACCATCTCATCGACGAACGCCTGGGTCGCCTCCAGCTCGGTCACCAGCTCGGCGATCGTGAACTGCGTGTTCTGGAACTCCGCGAGCGCTTTGCCGAACGCGCGGCGCTCCAGGACGTACTCGATGGTCCAGGCGAGGGCGGCGCGCATGCCGGCGACGGCGTTCGCGGCGATGCTCAGGCGCTCGAGCGGCAGGTGCGAGACGATCGCCCGCATGCCGCGCCCCTCCTCGCCGAGGAGGTGCGATGCGGGGATCCGGACGTCCTCGAAGCTGAGCTCGGCGGTGTCCTGGGCCTTCAGGCCCAGCTTCTCCAGTTTCTTGCCCCGCCCGAAGCCCGATGCGCCGTCCTCGACGACGAAGAGGCTGAGGGGAGCGTCGGGCGCCCGTCCCGTCCGTGCCGCCACGACGACGAGCTGGGAGTGGATGCCGTTGCTGATGAAGGTCTTCGTGCCGTTGAGGACCCACCCGTCGCCGTCGCGGTCGGCGGTGGTCGCGATCGCGCGGAGGTCGGACCCGGCTCCCGGCTCGGTCATGGCGATCGCGCCGATCCACTCGCCGCTCGCCAGCCTCGGCACCCAGCGCTCGGCCTGCTCGGGGGTCGCGAGATCCACGACGTAGTGGAGGAGGATGTCCGCATGCGTCGCGATGGTCGCGGCGGGCGAGGCGGCGCCGACGCGGGTGAACTCCTCGATCGCGGCCATGCGGAAGCGGTAGTCCGGCTCGCCGCCGCCGCCCAGGTGCTCGGGGGCGGCGAGGCCGAACAGGCCGAGCTCGCCGGCGGAGTCCCACACCGACCGGGGGATGTCGCCGTGGCGCTCCCAGTCCTCGACGTGGCCGGTGACGTCGCGCGCCAGGAAGCTGCGCACGCTCGTCCGGAACGCCTCGTGGTCCTCGGAGAAGAACGGGCGTCTCGCGTACAGGTCGTAGGTCACGGTTCTCAGAGCCTCTCGATGATCGTCGCGTTGGCCATGCCGCCGCCCTCGCACATGGTCTGGAGGCCATAGCGTCCGCCGACCGCCTCCAGGTGCTGGAGCATGGTCGACATCAGACGGAGGCCGGAGGCGCCGAGGGGATGGCCGAGAGCGATGGCACCGCCGTGCGGGTTGAGCTTCTCGGGATCCGCGCGGAGGTCGGCGGCCCAGGCGAGGGGGACGGGCGCGAAGGCCTCGTTGACCTCGTAGACATCGAGGTCCTCGATCGTGAGGCCGGCCCGGTCGAGGACCTTCCGCGTCGCCGGGATGGGAGCCGTGAGCATCAGGAACGGGTCGTCGCCGACGACGGAGAACGCGTGGAAGCGGGCGCGGGGCGTGAGGCCCAGCCGGATCGCGGTCTGCTCCTCCATGATGAGCGTGGCCGAGGCCCCGTCGGTGAACGGTGAGGAGTTCCCGGGGGTGATCCGCCACTCGACATCGGGGAAGCGGGCGCGCATCTCGTCCGTGTCGAAGGAGGTGCCGAGTCCGGCGAGTCCCTCCGGCGTGGTCGTCGGGCGGACGGTCTCGTCCACGACGTGGGTGTGCGGGGTGCCGTCGGCCGCGGTGGTGGTGACGGGGACGATGTGGCGGGCGAAGCCTCCTGCCGAGGCGGTCTCCGTGGCCAGGCGGTGCGAGCGTGCGGCGAAGGCGTCCAGCTCCTCGCGGCCGAGGCCCCAGCGCTCGGCGATCAGCTCCGCGGAGACCCCCTGGTTGACCAGGCCCTCGGGGTAGCGGGCGCGCACGGAGGGGCCCAGCGCGTCCCTGCCCGTCGAGGACGAGCCCATCGGAACCCGGCTCATCGACTCGACGCCGGCCGCGACGACGATGTCGTAGGCGCCGGCCAGGACGCCCTGCGCGGCGAAGTGGGCCGCCTGCTGGCTGGACCCGCACTGCCGGTCCACCGCGGTGGAGGGGACGGACTCCGGCCAGCCCGCGGCCAGGACCGCCTGCCGGCCGATGTTGAGCGACTGCTCGCCGATCTGGCTGACGCATCCGGTGATGACGTCCTCGACGAGCACCGGATCGAGCCCGTTGCGCTCGACGAGCGCCCGGAGGACCGTGGCGAGCAGCTCGACCGGATGGGTGCCGGACAGCGCCCCGCCGGGCTTGCCCCGGCCCGAGGCCGTGCGGACGATGTCGACGATGACGGCGTTCCTCATGAACGGTCTCCTGCTTCCCTGATGAGCGATTCGTGTTCCCCGAGGGCGGGGAGGGTGAGCGATGACGAGGAGTCGAACTCCGAGTACCGGGCGGGGGAGCGGGGGACGCCGACCTCGTGCTCGCCCTGCGAGACGGTCAGACGCAGCCCGCGCTCCTCGAACACGGGGGAGCGCACCACCTCCGACCAGGTGGAGACGCGCGCCGCCATCAGGCCCGCGGCGTCGAACCGTCGCACCCACTCGTCGGCGTCGTGGGCCTGGAGGAGCTCGGTCACCCGCGCGCGCAGCGCGACGGAGTGGATCGACCGCGCGGCCTGGTCCGCGTACCGGGGGTCCTCTGCCAGGTCCGCGGCGCCGAGCAGCTCGACGAACCTCTCCCAGTGGGCGGGCACGTAGGCGGCCAGCACGATGTCGCCGTCTCCGGTGCGGAAGACGCCGGAGGGCTCGACGGCGACGGCGCGCCGCCCGCCGTTCGCCTCGGGAGCGGTCGAGAGGGGGCCGAGCTCATCCGGCATGGCCATCGCGAGGGTGAGGTAGTTGGCCTGCAGGCTGCAGGCGACGTCGTACATGGCCACCTCGACGCTGTTGACGACCCCGAACCGCTCACGATGGAGGAGGGCCGCGAGCACGGCCTGAGCCAGGACATGGCCGGTCGCGCCGTCGATCAGCTGGAACGGGATCAGCCGCGGCACGTCCCCCGGGGGCTGGCTGCTGAGGCATCCGGCCTCGGCCTGCAGCAGCATGTCGATGCCGGGGCGGTCCTGGAGCGGGCTCCCGCCGCCGTATGCGGAGATCGACGCGTAGACCAGGCGGGGGTTGATCGCGCGCACGTCCTCCGGGCCCAGGCCGTGCTTGGCCAGGGCGCCGGGGCGCATCCCCTGGACGAGCACGTCCGCGGTCTCCAGGAGCTCGCGCAGCGACTGGGCGTCCGCCGGGTCCCTGGGGGAGAGGCGCACCGACTTCTTGCCGCGGTTGAAGGGGCTGAAGTAGGGGGTCACGTGCTCGATGCCCGCGGCGGTCGCCGTGATCTTCCGGGACGCGTCGCCCGTCGGGGGCTCGATCTTGATGACCTCGGCGCCGAGGTCCCGGAGCACCTGGGTGGCGAGGGGACCGGCGACGTTGGCCGTCAGGTCGATGATCCGGTAGCCGTCCAGCGGTCGGGTCGCTGTCTGGGGCATGGGCGTGTCTCCTTCGACTCCGCGTTCTTGACTTAGCGCTCGCTAATCAGTCATTCTGCTTGACGACAACCGATTCGTCAACCCGTACGGAGGAGCCCCCGATGGACCCCATGCAGTCATTCCGGCTCGACGGCAGATGCGCCGTCGTCACAGGCGCGAGCTCCGGGCTCGGAGCCCGGTTCGCCCGGGTCCTCGCGGCGGCCGGGGCCGATCTGCTCCTGGTGGCGCGACGGGCGGATCGGCTGGAGAGGCTGGCGGACGAGCTGCGCGGAACGGGGCGGACGGTGGTCGTCCAGCGGGCCGACGTCGCGGACGTGGACGACGTCAGGGAGGCCGCGCGACGGGCGCAGGAGGAGTTCGGGCGGATCGACGTCCTGGTCAACAACGCGGGGATCGGCACGGCGGTCCCCGCGTCGAGGGAGACGCCGGAGTCGTTCCGGTCCGTCATCGACGTGAACCTGAACGGCACCTTCTGGATGGCGCAGGCGTGCGCCCCCTCGATGCCGCCCGGATCGTCGATCATCAACGTCTCGAGCGTCCTCGGGCACATCGCCCCACGGTTCCCCCAGGCGGCGTACGCGGCCAGTAAGGCGGGCGTCCTCGGGCTGACGAGGGATCTCGCCCAGGAGTGGACGGGGCGCAAGGGGATCCGGGTCAACGCGCTCTGCCCCGGCTACTTCGCGAGCGAGATGACGGACGGTGACGGCGACCAGATCGGCGCGATGGTGCGGGAGCACAGCATCATGGGGCGCCTGGGCGAGGCGCACGAGCTGGACGGCGCGCTGCTCTTCCTCGCCTCGCCCGCCTCGTCCTACGTGACAGGGACCAGCCTCCTCGTCGACGGCGGGATGGTCGCCCTGTAGTCGTCGGTGCCCGCGGGGCGGTTCGCTCCGCGGGCACCTCCAAAGCCCTTCCCTACTCGGCGAAGCGGGGGCGACGGCGCTCCTTGAACGCCGCGACCCCCTCGCGGAAGTCGGGATCGCCGGCCAGCCTGACCTGGTACTCGCCCTCGCGGACGAGGGCGTCGCCGAGCCCGTCGAGGGCTGCGGTGTTGATGGCCTTCTTCGTCAGCGCGATCGCGGTGCGGGGGCCTCGGGCGAGATCCTCCGCCCATTCCGCGGCGGTGGCGGCGACCTCGGCGTCCTCGCAGACGGCGGCGATGAGGCCGAGGTCGTACGCCTCGCGGGCGGGGAGCCGCTCGCCTCGGAGGGCGAGACGCAGGGCACGGGCACGACCGATCGCGGCGGCGACGACGAGGGTCGCGCCGCCGTCGGGGACGAGGCCGACGCGGAGGAAGGGGAGCAGGAAGAACGCGCTCTCGCCGGCGATCACGAGATCCGCGGCGAGGGCGAGCGATGCGCCCCCTCCGGCGGCGACGCCGCGCACGGCGGCGATCACGGGGAAGGGTGCGTCCGTCATCGCCCGCACGATCCGTCCCATGCCGGCCAGGGTGGTGGTCGCGTGCGCCGATCGGCCGATCGCCGCGGGGTCGCTGTCGAGGTTGGCGCCGGAGCAGAACGCGTCCCCGGAGCCGGTCAGCACGACGACGCGCACCGACGGATCGACGGCCAGCGCCTCCATCCGTGTCGCGAGCTCCAGGATCTCGGCCTGGCCGATCGCATTGCGGTGAGCGGGGTCGTCGATCGTGATCGTGACGATCCCGCCGTCGCGTGCTGTGCGGATCTTGTCGGTCATCCTCGGGCCTCCTGGTCCTCTGCCGGTCCACCGGGAGCGGTGACGGGAGCGGTGAGCGCCGTCCCGGTCATCGTGGCGCCATGCGGATCGCGCCGTCGAGGCGGATCGTCTCGCCGTTCAGCATGGGATTGCCGATGATCGAGGCGACCAGATCGGCGTACTCGGCGGGGCGGCCGAGGCGACTCGGATGCGGCACCTGCGCGCCGAGCGAGTCGCGGACGTCCTGCGGCAGGGCGCCGAGAAGGGGCGTCTCGAAGAGCCCCGGCGCGATCGTGACGACGCGGATCCCGGCGGGCGCGAGGTCCCGGGCGATCGGAAGGGTCATCCCGGCGATCCCGGCCTTCGAGGCGGAGTAGGCGGCCTGGCCGACCTGTCCGTCGAAGGCGGCGACCGAGGCGGTGCTGACGATGACTCCGCGCTCCTCCTCGGGTCGCTCGTTGCCGAGCATGGCCTGCGCGGCGAGGCGGATCACGTTGAACGTGCCGATGAGGTTCACGTGGACGACCCTGGTGAACGCGTCGAGGGGGAACGCCCCGCGGGAGCCCGCGGTCTTGATCGCGTTGCCGATCCCCGCGCAGTTCACCACGATCGCGAGGTCGCCGTCACGGTTCGCGCGATCGACCGCCTCCTGGACGGCCGTCTCGTCGGTCACGTCCGCGGGGACGAACTCCGCGGACGCCCCCAGGGCATCCAGCGCCGTTCGGTCCGCGGAGGGGAGATCGACGACGGTGACGCGCGCTCCCTCCTCGACGAGGCGGAGGACGGTGGCGAGGCCGAGTCCGGATGCGCCGCCCGTGACGAGGGCGGATCTGCCTTGAATCTTCATCGATTCTCCCTAAATGATCTAGCGTTCGCTAAACTAATCGGAAACAATCCGACTCGCAAGTCTTCGCACCTGGCACAATCGACGGGTACTCTCAGCGGAGGAGAAGGGACGCAGCGTCACACGCATGTCAACTCGAACCCTCAACGACGAGGTGCCGGCCACCGGCGTCCCGCAGAACGTCGCCGACTGGCGCGTCTATCCGCCGCTTGCCCTCCATCCTGTGCTCACCGTCGCCCTGCACCAGATCGTCGAGAGCGGATTCCACGCGACGACCGTCCGCACCATCGCCCGCGACGTCGGCGTCACGGTGCCGGCTCTCTACTACCATTTCGAGAACAAGCAGGCGATGCTGGTCGCCCTCCTCGACCACGCGATGGACATCGTCACCTCCCACGTCGCCGACGCCCTCGCCGATGCGGGGGACGACCCCGCCGAGCGGCTGAGCGTCGTCGTCGAGGCCATCGTCCTCTACATGGCGAACCATCCCGATCTCGCCTTCCTCGACTCCGAGCGCCGTGCGCTCACGACCGAGAACCTGGCCCACTACGCCCATCGCCGTGACGCCGTGGAGCAGGCGGTGCGCGAGGTCATCGCCGCGGGGACCGCGGACGGAGCCTTCACGACACCGGACCCGGACGAGTGCGGCCGCGCGATCCTCACCATGTGCCAGGGCATCGCGGGGTGGTACCGGATCGGCGGCCCCATCTCGCCGGAGGAGATGGCGCATCGCTACCGGCGGATCGCGCTCGCGGTCGTCGAGTACGAGCCCCGCGGCTGACCGCCCACCCAACCTCTGCAGCGGAGATCTCGGACCGAGATCCCGGATCGAGATCCGGCCGCGGAGATCCGCGCGGCGCTCCGCATCGGCTCTGCGCGGGCGTTCCGCCGCGTCTCACCAGAAGGAAGAACGATGACGATCGACCTCGAAGCGCTCTACATCGACCTGCACCGCCACCCGGAGCTGTCGTTCCAGGAGACCAGGACCGCGGGCATCGCCGCCGCCCATCTGCGGGAGCTCGGGCTCGCCGTGGAGGAGGGCGTCGGCGGCACGGGCGTCGTCGGGATGCTGCGGAACGGCGACGGCCCGGTGGTCTGGATGCGCGCGGACATGGACGGGCTGCCCGTCGAGGAGCGGACCGGGCTGCCGTATGCGAGTACGGCGACCGGGACGGGAGCCGGCGGAGTCGAGGTCCCGGTCATGCACGCGTGTGGGCACGACATGCACGTCACAGCGATGATCGGCGCCGTCGAGGAGCTGGTGAAAGGCCGGGCGGACTGGTCGGGCACCGTCGTCGTGCTCCTCCAGCCCGCAGAGGAGCTCGGCGCGGGTGCACGCGCGATGCTCGACGCCGGCGTGCTGGAGCGGTACCCGGCGCCGACCGCCGTGATCGGCCAGCACGTCACCCCTCTGCCCGCCGGCGTCGTCGGCGTACGCTCCGGCGCGCAGATGTCCGCCTCCGATGCCCTGACCGTCACCCTGCACGGACGGGGCGGCCACGGGTCCCGTCCGCACTCGACCGTGGATCCCGTCGTGATGGCGGCGGCGACCGTGATGAGGCTGCAGACCGTCGTGTCGCGCGAGGTCGACCCGAAGGACGTCGCGGTCGTCACGGTCGGCTCGATCCATGCGGGGCAGAAGAACAACATCATCCCCGCCGAGGCGACGCTCGAGCTGAGTCTTCGCTACCCGGACGATGCGCTGCGGGCGAAGGTGCTCGCCGCGGTCGAGCGGGTCGTGCGCGCCGAGGCCATGGCGTCCGGCGCCGAGGTCGAGCCGGACATCCGCATCGACCACACGCTGCCGGCCACGATCAACGACGAGACCGCGACGCTCCGTGTCGCCTCGGCGCTGAGGCGCGCACTCGGCGAGGACGCCGTGATCGATCCCGGCATGTCCGCCGGCAGCGAGGACGTGTCGTGGTTCGCCCGCGATGCCGGTGTGCCGCTCGTCTTCTGGTTCTGGGGCGGCTCCGACCCGGAGCGCTGGGCCGCGGCGTCGGCGGCCGGGACGCTCGATCGCGACATCCCGGTGAACCACTCCGCGGTCTATGCCCCGGTGATGCATCCCACGATCGAGGTCGGTGTGACGGCACTTGTCGCCGCGGCCCGCGAGCTCCTCGGCTGACCTCCTCCCGGACGGTCCACTCCCGGGGATGCGTCTACGTCGAGCCCGCGCGGCTCAGGCGGAGAGGAGCAGGCGCAGGCCGGAGGACGAGACGCTGCCTGGTTCCGCGGCGTAGGCGAGGATGCGCTGCCCGTCCCCCTCCGGCAGGTGGAGGACCTCGTACCCGAGGGTGAGCTCGCCGACCTCGGGATGATGGAGGCTCCGGCTCCCGCTCGTGCAGAGCCGGACGGCATGCCCGGCCCACAGCGCCGCGAACTCCGGGCTGTTCACGCTCAGGTCGCCGACCAGCTCGGTCAGCCGTCGGTCGTCGCTGAACTGCGCGGCCACGTAACGCAGGGAGGCGACGGCGAGCGCTGCCTCGTCGTCCCAGTCCGCGTAGAGATCGCGGGTGTGCTCGTCGAGGAAGAGCATCCGGATCTGATTCGGCCGCGATGCCGCCTGGTCCGGGGCGTCGGAGGCCAGGTGCCCGGCGAGCAGGAGGTGCCCCGCCCGATTCCAGGCGAGGATGTCGTTCAACCGGCCCAACAGCAGAGCCGGCACGTCGCTCATCGCGTGCAGGAGCTGGAGCGCACCCGGCTTCGCGATCTCCGCTTTCAAGGGGCGCCGGCGTCTCGGCGGTGTCGGATGGGCCAGCGCGAACAGGTGCGTCCGCTCATCGGGGTCGAGCTGCAAGGCGCGGGCGAGCGCGTCGATGACCGAGTCGGACGCGTTCTGCGACTGGCCCTGCTCCAGACGGGTGAGGTAGGTGACCGACACCCCGGCGAGCTGTGCGAGCTCCTCGCGCCGGAGACCGGGCACACGCCGACGACCAAGGCTGCGCACGCCGACGGCCTCCGGGTCGAGCCGGTCGCGCCGTGAGCGCAGGAACTCGCCCAGCTCGGTCATCGGACGCGAGGCGTCCACGATCTCGGCGGGCGAGCGCTGGGGGTCCATGCCATCCATTGTGCTCTCCGCGCTCCGGCGCAGCCTGTCCCTGACGGTGGTAGGCAAAGCGTGCTCCTGGCTACGGCGATCCCGGACGCCGAATGTGGAGGCATGACTCGACAGGACATCCCCTCGCAGACGGCGGTACGGCGCGGACACCTCGCCGGAGGTCAGGGGCTCGCGGTCGCCGTGCTGCTCACTGCCAACTTCATGCTCGCCGTCGACTTCTCGATCCTCAACGTCGCGCTTCCCCGCATCGGCGCCGACCTGGGCTTCGCCACCGCCTCGCTGCAATGGATCGTGACCGCCTTCGCGCTCTGCGCCGCCGGATTCACCCTGTTCTTCGGGCGGGTCGCCGACCTGTTCGGCCGCAAGCGGCTGTTCCTCCTCGGCATGGTCCTCCTGGGCGTCTCCTCCCTCGCCGGCGGTCTCGCGCAGGATCCCACCGTGCTCCTCGCGGCGCGTGTCGGTCAGGGCGTGGCGACGGCCATGGTCAGCCCCGCGGCCCTGTCGCTGATGACGACGATGTTCGCGGAGGGGCCGGCCCGCGCCCGAGTCCTCGGCCTCAACGGAGCGCTCATGGCCGCGGGCTTCACGACGGGCGCCGTGCTCGGCGGAGTGCTCACGGGGACCGTGTCCTGGCGGTGGGCGTTCTTCGTCAATGTCATCGTCGCCCTCGCCGTCGTCCTCATCGGGCCCGCCGTGCTCCGGGACCCCGTCGTCCGCCGTCGTCCGCGTCTGGACGCGCCAGGAGCGATCCTCGTGACGCTCTCGCTCATCGCCCTGGTCCTCGGCATCGACACCGCCGGCCGCGTCGGCTGGGCGCATCCCGGGACGTGGGGGCTCATCATCGCCGCCGCCGTCCTGCTGGTCGTGTTCTGGATCGTCGAGTCCCGGTCCGCGGAGCCGCTCGTCCCTCCGGCGCTCCTCGGCCGCGTGAACGTGATCTGGGGCAACGCGGCCGGGCTCCTCGCGTTCGCGACGGAGACGTCGCTCGTGTTCCTGCTGACCCTGTACCTCCAGGACCTGCTCGGGTTCAGCGCGGTCGCCGCCGGACTGATCCTCGCCGTCCTCGGTCTCGGCACCGTCATCGGCGGCCTCATCGCCCCGAGGATCATCGGCAGGACCGGTCCGAGGGCGGCGATCGTCATCGGGCTGCTGGTCCAGTCCGCGGCGACCGCGCCGCTCGCCTTCGTCTCCGCCGACCGGGTGTGGGTCGTTCCGCTCCTGATCCTCACCTTCGTCGGCGGGATCGCGAACCTCGTCGCCATCGTCGGCTACGTCGTCACCTCCACGACCGACGTGCCCGCCGACCTGCAGGGCCTTGCAACGGGGCTCGTGACCATGAGTCAGCAGATCGGTATCGCCCTCGGCACGCCGGTGATGTCGGCGATCGTCATGGCGTTCGCGACGTCCACCCTGCTCCCGGGCATCCAGATCGCAATCGGCGTCGACGCGGCGCTCGGTGTTCTCACCGCCGTGGCGATCGCCGTGGCGCTGAGGGGACCCCGCCGGGCCTGAGCCTGCGCGCCCGCGGGCAGTCTCGGGCCGCCGGCCCGGGAACGCCGGCCCGGGAACGCCTGCATGCCGTTTCCCCGCCCGGCGGGAGCTCCGGCGCGGGGAGACCCGCCAACCGGGAAATCTCCAGCCGAACGGGAAGGGCGGACGTGGCGACCATGTCGGCCCGTCCGCGGCGGCGACCGCCGCCCTGCGTGCCCGCTCCTGCTCATTGTGCGCGTGCGCACACGGTGTGTGCGGATCTTCTGCTCGAAGACGATCCCCCAGGGGCGGATACTCGGAGCACCGGACGTGGAGGGTCGCGTCCAATGGGACAAGGAGGTTCCTCATGAGGACGACCGTGGCCGAGAACGGCGCGAGACGAACGCTGCGGCGGGGGAGAGGCATCGCCGTTACGGCGGCGATCGCGCTGGCTGCCGCATCCCTGACCGGCGTAACGGCAACGACGACCGCGCAGGCTGCGACCGGGAGCTGGTCGACGGAGACGATCGCGGGGATGTCCGTGCGCATCTACACACCGGCCACGTCCGGCACCATCGGGGACGGGCGGGCCCTGATGATCAACCTCCACGGATGCCTGCAGAAGGCCCAGGACCTGCAGACGAACGGCAACTGGACCGCGACGGCCGACGCGTACGGCATGGTCGTCGCGATTCCGGATGCGCCGAGCGGCGGCGTGCTGCTGGGGTGCTGGGACTACTACGACAGCAATCACAGCTCGACGTCACCGGCGCGACACGACGACAACCTTCGGGATCTCGCGCAGATCCTTGCGGGGCGAAGCTCCCTGGGCATCGATGACGCCCAGGTCTATGTCTCCGGCCTCTCCTCGGGCGGCGGGGAGGCAATGGCCATGGGCTGTCTGTTCCCTGGCATCTTCGCGGGGGTGGGGATCAACGCCGGGCCCACCGTGGGCACGACGTCCGGTCAGATTAGCTACGTCGCCACCAGCGAGAGCGCGGCGACGTCCACGTGCAAGAACTTCGCGGGGGGCGGAGTCTCGGATTTCCAGACCCAGCTCACATCGGTCGTGTACGGAAGCAACGACACGACGGTCGCGACGGGCTACGACACCCTCAACGGGAAGGTGATGGCGGGGCTGTACGGGGCATCGTCCGTCACATCCTTCTCCCTGTCCGGGCTCCAGGGCGCGAACACCCAGGGAACGGGGACGCTCTACAGCGACGCGACGGGCCCACGGGTGTCCGTCATCCAGAACACCGGCCTCGGACACAACTGGCCAGCGGGCGCGGGGGCCGGCGGGACGTATATCTCGGGCAACAGCATCGACTATCCCGCGTACGTCACGAAGTTCTTCTTCGAGAACAACCGCAGGGTCGATCGCTCCGGCACTCCGACGCCCACACCGACGCCGACTCCGACTCCGACTGCCACACCGACGCCGACGCCCACTCCGACTCCGACTCCGACTGGCTGCGTCACCGCGACCAACGCGGAGCACGAGACTGCAGGTCGGGCGAAGAGCTACGGCGTGAATCCCTACAACCCGTACTACGCGGTCGGTTCGCTGGGCTACATGGGGCAGGGTGACTCGACGGTCACGAACCTGGCTCCGCAGCAGGGAGGGTGGGCCGTGGTCGCCGCCTGCAGCTGATCGACACGCCTGATCCTGTGCGGACGGGCGCCGCAGAAAAACAAGATCCCCTGGGTCACCAGGGGACTTGTGGCGTTGATGACGCGTGTCTCACAGGTCGATACCAGGGTCCGTGTCGATGACTCGCGCGAGCAGCCGGAGCGTTAGGCGGACAACGCCGCCTGGATCTCGCGGATCGTCGTGGCGAGCATCCCCGTCGCGAGAAGGCCTGCTCCCAACGGTCCAGACGAGTCCTCTCCGAGCAGCGGTAGCTGCATCAAGGCGGCTCGGACATCCGCCGTCATGCGACGGAGTTGCCAATCAACCTCTTCGTGGCGGGCGGCGTCCTGGTCGGTCGAGGCAAGGGCGGCGGCCTTCGCGGCGTAAGCGGCCGCACCCAGCGCGTGTGCGCCCATGTGCGCGACACCCGACGCTTGCCCGGCAGCTCTGGCGGCTGCCACCGCAGCCGGAGCTTTCGCGGACTGAGCCGCACGACCTGCGACGAACCGGCGACGGATCTCCTCGGCAGTGTCTAGCTCACCCCGGCCGAACGCCCGAGTACGGTCGATGCCGTCTCGCGGACGATCGTCGTCCGTGACTTCCGCTTCGAACAGGGGCAGGACACGCTCCGCGCAATCCGCTGCCCACAGCGCGACGAGTCGCCGGTCAGCCTCACTGAGCGCCTGCGGGGATGGCATTCATCTACTCTCGCACGACACGCTGTGTCGGTGGAGGGCTCAGCTTGCTCATGGACTGCCACGGCATCGAGATCGCCGAAGACGAAAGGCGACGATCCGACTTGAAAGCCGTTCGCCGCCTTCGCACCCGCCTCAACCGAAGTCGGGTGTTCTCGTACGTCTGAAATGGTGGACGCAGCGAGGATCAAACGAAGTGACTGGGAACGCATCGAACGGCTCAGTTCCTTGTGGGATCAGGTCAGGAGCAGGGTTACCGGCGGGACTGTCGTCGTCGAGACGGCCGATTCCGAGGTCGTTCGGAACCCAAAGAGACGGGCTCGAACTCCACTCAAGGACGCCGAAGTCTCCGCGATCCGGGCCGCGCGGGAGGAAGGCGAGGGTGTCATGGCGATCGCGGAGCGGTTCGGCGTGAGCCGGATGACCGTGTGGGAGAAGACCCGGCAGGCGATGGTCGAGGTTGCGTCGTGAACCGCCGCAACCGTGCTCGTCAATATTCACTTGAGTCGATATCGAGTCGAATCTATACTGAGGGTATGTCTTGGGACGTGCGGCTCTGGGAAGATGTGGAGTCGTGGGTCCTGGGGCTGGATGACGAGACCTACAACCTGGTCGCTGCCGCGATCGCCCGACTGGAGTCCGAAGGCCCCACGCTCGGGAGGCCGACGGCGGACAGGATCAAAGGCTCCCGGCACCACAACATGAAGGAGCTGCGTCCTGGATCGGCGGGACGTAGTGAGATCAGGGTTCTGTTCGCCTTCGATCCGAAGCGCAGAGCCATCCTGCTCATCGCCGGAGACAAGGCGGGCAGGTGGAAGCAGTGGTACGACCAGAACATCCCGATAGCCGACGACCGGTTCGACGAGTGGCTGACAGATGAGGAGGAGTGAGATGAGCACCAAGACGAAGACCACATCGTGGAGCGACGTGCGTGCCAAGCGACCCGTCAACGAGGCCGCTGTCGCCGAGCACGTCGCACGCATGGAGGCGGAGGAGCGTGCCTACCGGTTGCGCGAGATCCGCGAGGAGCAGGGCGTGACGCAGAAGGAACTCGCCGAACGCATGGACCTCACCCAGCCCACCATCTCCGCGCTGGAGGCTGGTGACCTCGACCGCTCCGGGCTCGCCACCCTCAAGTCCTACGTCGAGGCCCTCGGCGGCACAGTCGAGGTCACCGCCACCTTCGGCAACCGCAAGGTCGTTCTCTCTCCTCAGCCATGGGCGCGGGTCGAAGCTCGACCTGGGACGAGCCGTGCAGAATGAGCCGAGCAGATCGCTTCATATCTCGCTGGATAGACGATCGCTGCCGTTGAGGTTCCCAACGCCTCAGCAAGCGCACCGTGGCGGTGCGCTTGAACTCGTTCATGGAATCGACCGCTTGCGGTGACGCTAAGCCCTATTATTAGGCCAACCCGACCATTCCGGGCCTAGCCAACGATGACTAGCGCGACAGGCGCTCGCATCGACCAGCCCGAGGAGGTCGGTGGTGGCAGCGAAGTCGATGTCGATCTATCTGCTGAAGTCTGGCGTGACAGTCGAACAAGCGATCAAGGACAGCAGCGACTACGAAGAGACCGAGGTAGCGGCCAGTGCTATCTCCAACCTTCGCGTGTTTCTAAAACCAGGAAATCCAAAGCAACCCTGGTGGAAGACATACCTAGGCCTCAGCGGTAATCTCTTCCAACAGTCAAACTCTGCAACAGCTTTCGTTGAGATCGGAAAGCGAACATTTGCACTGACTTTTGGCGCGGGACAACATCTTCTCAAGGAAGACTCCTATGTTCACGACTTCGGTACGCGAGTTGTCCTCAACGCCGTCGATCCAAAAAAGTTGAAAAGCACCGATACGCTCGACCCTGAATCTTCGCAACGGCGTAGGACCCAGATTCCATATGACGGCGACCTCGCGCTGCTGAGCTTCACAAGTGACAGCTCTGTTCTCAAGAGCTTGACCGGCAAAGCAAGATCCGAGCACAGCGACCTCGTGCGCAGTGTTACAGGTGCTGCCAGCCTCAGGGTCACTACCCCGACGGAGCCCGGTGATCTTGCGGTTCTACTGAAACGCCTGCACAAGCTATACAAGTCAAAGGGGTTCCGTAAGACCTTTCCGGACATCGCTCAGATTCGGCCCATCACAGATCCCTCAACAATTGACCCGCTCAATGAAATATTGGTCGCGTCGGTCTTCGACGTCTCCGCACCCATAGTTCTCACCGTGCCAGATGTTCTGGACTATGGTGACGAAACCTACGTCCAGTTTGCGGGTCGCGGAGCGAGCGAAATATTCGACGACGTTTACATTAAGCATTACCGCGAATACCTTGAAGGGAAAGGATTCACTGCTGAATCCTTCGCCGTCGACGATCTGAAACACGATGAACTACTTCTCCTCGACGGTAGTCACGAGATGAGGCAACGTTGGAGCATCTTCCGCTCGTTAGTGTTCGAGACAGAGGCCGACGAAGGGTACAGCTACCACTTCAGTGATGGATCTTGGTTTCGAGTGGCGACAGGGCTCCTCGAATCGCTCCAAGAATTCCTTGATCCGTATTGGATTGATGCGACGCTCCCCACGCACGAGTGGGCAAGTGAAGCCGAGTACAACACCGAAGTCAGCGCCGCTACTGGGAGCGTCTGTCTCGATCAGACCAACATCAGCCCTGCGGGACAAACTCAGGTCGAACCTTGCGACATTCTTAGTATCGATACGGGCAGCATCGAGTTCGTTCACGTCAAGATCGGCACGAGTTCGGCAACGCTCAGCCATCTCTTCAATCAAGCCGCAAACTCGGTGCAACTCCTTCGCACAAACGAGGAAGCGGCGAAAAAGTTGCTGAAGCTCGTAAAGGAGAAAGCTGGTGATGGTGCTGCGCAGCAAGTCGCGGGAGCACTTGAGAATAACGCGTACATGGTTTCAATCGCGATCGTGAGCCACAAACGTACTCCGGAAAGAAAGTCCGCGAACCTACCCGTCTTCTCGCGAATCTCACTGCGCCGCGCACTCGTAGCGTTGAAAGCGATGGGGGTCCCGACGACCGTTCAACTAGTCCCTGATGCGACAAACCGAGCTGGCCGTCCGAAGCCGCGGAAACGGCGGAACGCCACCTCGCAGTCATAGCCATGTCTGACAGTCCCCCGGTGAGCCGGTACGGCTCCGCGCGAGACCTACCTTCGGTTCAGGAGATGGAACAGCAACTCGCTGGAGCCGACTCTGTCCTTGGGTCCAACCATGCGGTGGCGAGTCAGAGCGCGGAGGAATTTCCGGCTTCGAAATTGATTGCCCCTATCGGAATGGATCACGCAGCCAGCGACGTCGCCGCGCATTGCCGCGGCGTTCTCGAGGCTTGGACGGCCAGTCTCGATTTCATCCTCGAGTCGATCGAGTAGCCGACGATATACGGCCGCTGAAGACGTCCTTGATCGCGCAGAGATAGAGCTTGCCCTCCGCGGTCTTGTGCTCGGTGATGTCAGTCAGCCAGAGCTCGTTGGAGGTCTCGGCGGCGAACACATGCCGTGTTCTCTCGTCCTCGTCGATGACCGCGCAGGGGTCGTCGTGGACAGGCGGACCGGGCCGGCGTCCCTTGCCGCGCTTGGGCTTGCCGAACGCAGACCACCAACCATTGGCCGACGCGATCCGCCACGCGGTCCGGTCCGGTATCGCCTCTCCGACGTCGCGGGCCTCGTCGGCGAGGAGCCGATGCCCGAACTCCGGGTCATCCCGGTGCGCGCCGAAGAGCGCGTTCGCGCGATACGCCTCCACGACCTCGCTGCGGGTGAGGGGAGCTGCCAGCCACCGGTAGTAGGGCTGGCCGGAGAGCTTGAGAACCCGGCACGTCACCGTCCCAGAGATCCCCGCAACGGCGAGCTCGCTTACGAGCGGGTACCACCTTTTCCCGGCAGATTCGCTTGCGACAGATACACCGCGGCCCGTCGGAGGACTTCGTTCTCCCGCTCGAGCAGCCGGATCCGCCTACGCGCTTCGCGCAGCTCGGCATCCTCGCCAGGAGTCGGGCCAGGTTTGACGCCCTCTTCGATGTCGGTGCGGCGCATCCACTTCTGCAACCTCATCGGGTGAACACCGAAGTCTTTCGCGATCTGCTCGATCGTCACTCCAGGTTCGCGGTTCCGCGCGATGCGCACCACATCGTCACGGAACTCACTCGGGTAGGGCTTGGGCACAGCAACATCCTTCCAGGCCCGCCCCAGGGGCAAGCCAGGTCAGATGTCGCCCAACCGTGCAGCAGTCCCTTGCCTATAACCCGACTCTGGACCCGCTCAGGATGGGCAGGACGAGGATGACACACCCGACCGATCCACTCTTTCTGGCCTATAACCCGATAACCCAGACCTACTAGCGCAACAACGAAAAAGAGCCCGGCCGATGGCCAGGCTCTTCCCCTGAGTGACATATCCCGCGACTCATCAGCGACACATGTCCCGACTCATCACAATTGTGGACCTGAGGGTGTCTGGGTTCGGGACATAGGCGACAGGTGATCGGCGACACGTGAGTCGGGTCATAGGCGACAGACTCGGGCATGTCGAAGC
>NZ_JAVDUM010000013.1:0-141271 GCF_031456305.1 Microbacterium resistens | reverse complement strand
GATCGGTACTCACTGACCATCGCACGATGGCTCGCTAGCGTCTACGACACCGTGAGCCCTGCCAGAAACCCCACCACTCCCCGGGACGCCACCCATAGACCGGAACAAAGGTGCTCCATGCGAAATCTCGGAAAGCTCTCCATTGCCGCGGTCGTTGTGGCCGCTCTGACCACCATCGCAGCCCCCGCATACGCGGCGGACGGCAACGAGGCGCCACCTCCTCCGCGGGAGGACATCCAGACGCAGCTCGACGCCATCGAGAACCCCGATGCCCGAGCGGGAGCGGAGTCGATGGTCGCTGAGCTCGTCGCCCAAGGGCGCGACGTGGTTGCCGTCGACGCCGGCACCTACGTCCCAGTGGCCGACGCCGCGGAGGGACAGATGTCGCCGATGGGTATGCCCACTGACTGTCACGCGAGCCTCACGATCAGTCGCTCCGGACAGAACATCTTCAATGACGTCAAGTCCTGGTGTTCGGTCTCCTTCACGAAGGTCCAACACCACATGAGCATCATGGGTCAGAACCCGTGGGTGCCGCCGGACACGAACACGGTCGCCGACAACTGGTACACGACCTACAGCACGACCACGGCGTGGAACACCCAGGTCTTCGCTTGCAACAACTACAACATGACGGACTGGCGTGCGTACGGTTCCGGGGCGCTCGAGCGCGGCGGCGTAGTCTACACCATCCCGACGCTCCAGGACGTCATGGACTATCAGGACTGCGGATGGTGAGAGAGATGCGCACTCAACTCAAGACCGGTACCCAACGCCACCTCACCAAGGCAGCGCTGAGCGTCTTGATGGCCGCAGTGCTCGTGGGGCTCTCCACCCCGGTCTATGCCGACGAGCTCGGAAGCGCGGAAGTGAACGTGTACCTGGGCTGCAACGCTAGTACTCACCTGATGGGGATCAAGGCCTCAATTAGCGGGGTCGCCCCCGGAGACCAGCTCCAGGCGTCCTACAACATCGGCGGCGGCACCGACCACTCGCTGGGTGTCGTGTGGACGGGGCAGCTCGGGATCGGGAGTACCAACACGGTAGAGATCAACTCGCCGTACCCGCAGACCTGGATCAACGTCACGATCGGTAGTTACCATGGGCAAGCCTGGTCCTTGTCCTGCCCGTAAGCGATCCGAACGTTAGGAGGGGATCCACCGTGACCGACGAGAAGCTGTCTCCTCATCAGGTCCCAGGTCCCGGGCAACCCCTGCATTCCTGGGATGTTGAAGACTCTAGGGTCAGGATGGAGTTCAGGATGGTGCTCGATCACACCCAGGCAGAGACTGCCGTCCTGAAGCTCGTTCACGGAGGCGAGATCACTACCGAAGATATGGTGACGTTCGGTCACCTGAATTTCGCCGCCTTCATCAGCGGATTCGAACCTGCGATCGCGCTCTGGAAAGGCTCAGCGAAGCTCGACCCACGCATCGTCACCTGGTTGAGCGAAAGCGCATGAGGTGGCTGACTCAGCCTGACTCTGACTGACACCATCTGACCGCCGGCAGCCCCCGTGGCTGTCGGCGGTCAGATGGTGCGGCCGAGAGGCCTCAGCGTGTCGCCGGGGCTCGCGGGGGAGTGGCTGACGGTGGGTCCATCGACGTCCGTGGTCGCGCCGGCGCTGTTCTGAGCGACTATCGCGCGTAGACGTCCCAAACGCGAGCAACGCCGCTGGATCCTGGGAAAAGGTCGTCGAATTAGCGAGGGTTCGGCTGTGATCCGGCTCAGCTCACCTGCGTGAGTGCGATCCGACTCCACCCGTCAGCGCCCGCCGGCGAAAACCCGGTGACAGCCCAGACGGAGTCGCGGGGGATGATGACCTGCCCCGTGGCGGTGCGCAGGAACGAGCTCGGGTGCAGCGCCCGGGTGAGCTCCTTGCTTCGATGCGCTGGGTCGGGGATGCACAGCGCGCGGGTGACTGTCAGCTCGAGCAGAACCTTCCACTGGACGTCGTGGACGCGAGCGTCGGTACTGTCATAGAAGCGGGCGACGTGCTCGGTCGGCGCCGCGAACATGAGCGTTGAGCCGACCAGGCTGCGTTCGCCTTCCCGTCCAGGTATTCGAGCCTCATAGGTGAGTGGGTAGTTTCCACGCGAGTCCAGGTGGATTCTGGGCTGAACTGTAGAACCCCGTGGCTTCGGCTGCGGGGTTCATTCTTTCGCTGCCCTTGTTCCACGACGGACACACGAGCTCCGCCGTATGTGGCCGCCGCAGGCGGCCAGGGTGCTCCCGTGACAAAGCGCGGCCTACTCCGGGCGGCGCCAGAGACACCCCCGGGAGCATACTCATGACAACCTCAAACCCGCCCCTCGGCCCCTACGACACCGGTGTCCGCCTTGAGCCGCAGCTCTGGCCCGTCAACGACGACCCAGACCGCTACGGCCGCGTCGACTTCGATGACGACGAGGGAGCCACCGTGCTCTCGGCCCACGTGGAACGTCGTGCTGACGGCTCGCACGCGCTGCACGTGGAGCTGATCGCAGGCTAAGTGAACACTGCTGTCTACGTCGACGGCGCTCGCTACGTGCCCGGCGAGCTCCGCGCCGACCACGGCGCCAGCCCCACGGCAGCAGCGGTGGCGAAGCTCATCGAGCTCGGGCGCGAGGCCCTCGCCGAGGCGATCGTTCGGACGCTCGCGATCACCGGCGCACGGCCCGAGTGGGACAGCGAGACCATCGAGCACGTCCTCGAAGAGCTGCAGCGCTCCACGCGCGGCGCTCTCCCCAGCGTCGGCGACACCGACTACTGGACACCCGTGGCGGTCGAGGCTCTGCTCGCGGACGCCCACGAAGCACAGGCCGAGATGGCCGAGGAGGAGAACTGATGACCGACATCACAAACGGCCGCGACGCCGAGCTCAAGGCCCACATCGCGTGGTCCCACATCGCGTGGTCCCACATCGTCGAGCCCGGCGACGGCCTCGCTAACGAGTTGATCGACAGCATGGGTGCCCCCTGCGCTCTGGCTTCCGTCCTCGACCCCGATGGGCGGGAGGGCCTAGCGCGTTCACTCGCGAAGAGCTTCGTCGAGAACGAGGTGCCGATCGACGTCCAGGCGACGCTCGACCGCTGGGTCGCGCGCCACCGCGCCGCGGACGCCGACACGCCTCTGGTCCGAACGGTCGGTCCCGTGAGGAGGCGGGCCAGGAGCGCCGTCGGGGGAGCTCGTCTCGGAGGGTGGTGATGAACGTTCTTCTACTCGTCGGCAGGGCGTGCGTCCGTGACGGTCCCGCCGTGCAGTGTCGCGAGGATGCTGATCCCCTCATCGGGGAGACGACCGGCTAGCTCCTTGATCGGAGTCGGACGAAAGCCGCCCTAGCATTGCCTCTGGATGCGAAGAGGTTCGGGGGAGTGGCCGATGGAACGTCGAGCGGCGGGCGAGAAGCAGTACGGGCCGGCGTCGCGCTGGATGATCAGGCATGTGTTCACGGCGCCGGGCGGCTGGTCGAGGTTCTCAGGGATGGTCCTGTTCGGCGCGGGAGTGATCCTCCTGGTCCTGACCGTGATCCTCTTCGCCGACCCGTCCTCCTCGCAGGATGACCGTGACTTCTTCCCCTTCATCACGGTGTTCTTCTTCTTTTTGAGCGCGCTCTTCTTCGTCGCCTGGTTCGTCTTCTGGATCATCGACCGGCTCCGTCGCTGACCGGGACGGCCCAGTAGACGGCCCGGTACCGTGCCCGGCACCCGGCCGAGTCTTCGGTCACACGGTCCTGGTGCGGCCTCTTGGCCGGACGAGGAGGATGGCGAGACCGAGCACGACCAGCGCGATGAGCAGGTCGAGAACGGTGCCGGCGGCGAACTCGGCCTGACCCGACCAGCCGGTCGCGGAGGTGACGCCGCCGATCGCGATCACCCCGAGGGATAGTGCGAGCTGCTGCACGGTGCCGAACATCCCGCCGGAGAGCCCGGCCGCCTCCACCGGGACCTCCCGCACGACGATCTGTGTCAGCGGGGAGAAGGCCATGGCCTGCCCCACACCGAGCAGGACCAGCGAGGGCTGCAGCATCCAGAGCAGGTTCGAGGACCACCCGATCGCGATCGTGAGCGTCATCCCGAGAAGGGCGACCACCTGGATCCCGACGCCCCAGATGAGGGTCGCGTCGCCGTGCAGCCGCTGGATGCGCGCGAGCGCCAGCGAGACGACCGTGAAGACGAGCGCGAAGGGGAGGAGCGCCATCCCTGCGCCGAGCGGGGTCACCCCGAGTCCGTCGTCGAGAGCGCGCGGGATGACGAAGAGGATCGCGCCATAGCCGGCGAAGAACAGGCCGGCCGAGGCGAGGCCGAGCTGGAGCGGGCGGAGGCGGAGGATGCTCGGGGGGAGCAGCGGCACCCGTCCCGAGCGCTCGATGCGCGTCTGATGGGACCAGAGGAGCACGAGCAGGGACGCCCCGACGACGAGCGCTGCGATGATCGGCCACGGCCATCCCAGCGATGGGCCGAAGGTGAGGGCGGAGGAGATGAGGAGGATCCCCGCGCCGAGCTCCACAGTCCCTGCCAGATCGATCGCGACCGGCTCGTGGACCCTGCTCCGCGGGGCGAGCCGGGACAGCACAACGGCGAGGGCCGCGAAGAGCGCCGCGACCCAGTACGTCGCCCGCCATCCGTCGATCGGCCCGATCGATGCGCTCGCGAGCGCGCCGCCGAGGACCTGCCCGATCGCGGCGCCGATCCCACCGCTGGCGCTGAACGCAGAGATCGCGCGGACTCGGGCGGCACCCGTGCTGGTCGCCTGGATCGTGGCGAGGACCTGGGGTGTGGCCATCGCGACCCCGATGCCCTGCACGATCCGGGCGGCGATCAGCGCCTCGATCCCGGGCGCCAGCGAGCAGGCGATGGCGGCGACGAGGAACAGCGACATCCCTGCGGCGAAGAGCCGATGACGTCCGAAGCGGTCGCCCAGACGTCCGCCGAGGATGAGGAGCACGGCGAACGGGATCCCGTAGCCGGCGATGACGAGCTCCAGCATGGCGTCGGACGCGCCGAAGCCCGTGCGCAGCTGCGGCAGCGTCACGGTCACGGCGTTGAACGCGTACGAGCCGATGCCCGGCGCGATCACCAGCCCGAGGTAGCGCCAGGTGGGGGTGATGGTCTCGGCGATGGCGCGGAGGGGCACCGGAGCGGTCGTGGACATGCATCCACCGTCTCCTCTTCTCGATCCTGGTACCAGGAGTGCTCTTATCCTGGTAGTCGGAGCACCTCCCTCCCGTGTGCCTTCCCGGGGCCGGAGGCGGAGAATGGACGGGAAGGGGGTCGCATGTCCGGATCGCGCGAGCGTCGCGAGGAGTTCGCCTCCTATCTCCGTTCCCGGCGCGCCCGCCTCCGCCCGGGGGACGTCGGACTGCCCGTGGGGACGCGTCGTCGGGTCCTCGGGCTCCGCAGGGAGGAGGTGGCCCAGCTCGCCGGGGTCGGCCTCACCTGGTACACGTGGCTCGAGCAGGGGAGGCCCATCGCCGCCTCCGAGCAGGTGCTCGCCGCGATCGCCCGCGCGCTGCTGCTCACCGACGACGAGCGGGACCATCTCTTCGCCCTCGCGGGGCTCGCGATCCCGGAGCGGGAGGGGATGAGCTGCGTGCATGCCGCGCATCTCGATCTGCTCGAGAAGGTCATGCCCTATCCGGCGGCGGTGCAGACGGCCCGGTTCGACGTCCTCGCCTACAACCGCGTGTACCGCTTCCTCTTCCAAGACCTCGACGAGATCGCGCCGGAGGACCGCAACTGCGCCCGGCTCATCTTCACGGATCTCCACTGGCAGCAGGCACATGCGGACCTCGACAACGCTCAGCGGCGCATCGTGGCACGGGTTCGCGCCGCATACGGTCGGCACCGCGACGAACCGGGCTGGCAGCGCTTCGTCACGGACCTGCGCAGCACGTCTCCGGCGTTCGCGGAGCTCTGGGAGCGCGGTGACGTGGCGACCGAGCGCAGTGCGCTCAAGAGGCTCCGTCATCATCTGCTCGGCGAGCTGAACCTGGAGATGACGAGCATGTGGCTCGACGAGATGATGGGCGCGCGTCTGGTGTGGTTCGCTCCCGCGGACGCGGCGACGGCGTCCCGGCTCGAACAGCTGGAGCGGATGACCAGGGACGTCGCGCCGTTCACCGCGGTCGGCTGACGAGCCGACCAGCGCTGACCGCGTGCCGTCTGCGTGCCGTCTGGGTGCGGACCGCGTGCCGTCTGCGTGTACGGCGCCTGTTCGTGCGCACGGACAGAACCTCGTCCCGGATTCGTCGCGGGCGCTTAGCCGTGGCTTACTCCTCTCGGCTGAGATGGAGCGAACCCGACCGGACGGGACGGGCGTCGACAACGGAAGGCTCACATGACCGTGGACATCGATGCACTCGGCGGGAGACTGCGGACCGAGCTTCTCGACGACCGCATCAAAGAGGGCGAGCCCGGGGCGGTGATCGGGGTCTATCACGACGGCCAACTCGTGGCGAGCGCGTGCCGCGGCCTCGCCGACCTCGAGACCGGCGAGGCGCTGACTCCGCGTTCGCTCCTGAACCTCGCCTCGGTGAGCAAGCAGATCGTGGCCACGGCGATCCTCATCGCCGCCCGGCAGGGCGCCGTGGATCTCGACGCCGATGTTCGCGTCCTGGTCCCCGAGCTCCAGCTCACAGGTGTCACCCTGCGGCGCTGCCTTCAGCACACCGCGGGTCTGCCGGACTATCTGACGGCCGCCGGCATCGGAGGGGTCGACATCCTGGACATCGCGGCGCTCGACGCGTTCGTGTCCTGGATCTCGACGGTGACCGCCCATGACTTCGAGCCGGGACAGGATGAGTCCTACTCGAACACCGGCTTCGTGCTGGCGGCCCTTGCGACGGAGCGCGCGACGGGCGTCCCCTTCCCCGAGCTGGTGAGGAGGACGGTGCTCGTCCCGCTGGGGATGACCCGGAGCCGGGTGACGACGCTTCTCGGCGAGACCGCACCGGGGCTCGCGATCAGCTTCACGCCCGAGGCCGGTGGGTTCACGCGTCACGGGATGGGGATCGGCGAGGTCGATCCGGTGCGCGGTGTGAACGGGGACGGCGAGGTGCTGACCTCCGTCGAGGAGTTCGGCGCGTGGCACGGCTTCCTCGCGGACGGGCGCGTGCTCGGCGCCGACATCCGCGCTCAGCTGCTGACCCGCGCGGTGCTCGCCGACGGGCGGGTCTCCTCGTACGGGCTCGGCATCGAGCATGAGCGTCGCGGCGACACGACCGCGCATGCGCACAGCGGGTCGATGTGGGGATATCGCGCCTACTCGCTCAACGACCCTGTGACCGGGATCGGGATCGCCGTCTTCGCCAACCGGGACGACCTCGACGCCGTCGAGACGGCGTGGCGCGCGTTTCGGCTCGCGACCGGGTTCGCGGAGATCTCCGGCGCCTGGTTCTCGGTCGCACACGCATTCGGTCTGCGGCTGCGCGTCCACGCGAACGGCGATCTGGAGGTCGGCGACGGATCGGCGGTCGTGCGGCTCGTCCGGGACGGCGAGGATCGCTGGACGAACGACGACGACCTCAGCCTCGTCGAGGTCGTCGATGGGCGGCTGAGGGCCGCGGTCTGGTTCGGCGTGACCAGGGAGTTCGTGCGCCTGCGCACGCCGACCGCGCATCCCGCCGGTGTGATCGGCCGATTTCGGGAGCCCCACCACGGCGGCGCATACCGCTTCGAGGATCGGGACGGAGCCCTGGTCGCGATCATGCCCGACGGGGAGGAGATCCCGGTGACGCCGTTCGGGGAGCGCGAGGGGGAGTGGATCGGGAGCATAGGCGGCGACTGGCTACTGGTCGGCACGACGCCCGGTGGGCCGGTCCGCTACGGAGCCGGAACGCTGATGATCGACCTGCATCCGTCGGAGGCGTGAACCCGGCGTCGCGTCGGCGGCCGCCGGTAGGCTTGACGCATGCCCGCCTCCCGTCCGCCCGCCGCTCGTGGCGCGAAGCGCGGTGCGAAGGCGCCGAGCATCGCGCAGGTGTCCTGGCGGCAGCCGCGCCCCGCCCCGATCGTGCTCGTCTCCGGTCCCGAGGAGATCTGCGCCGAGCGGGCGATCGCCGGGGTCAGGGACTATCTGAGAGCCGAGGATCCTGCGCTCGAGGTGAGCGACGTCCGCGCCGACGACTACACGTCGGGCACCCTGCTCGGGCTCACCTCGCCGTCCCTGTTCGGCGAGCCGCGCCTGGTGCGCGTCGCCGGCGTCGAGAAGTCCACCGACGCCTTCATCCAGGAGGCCGTGGCCTATCTCGAGCACCCGCAGGACGGCGCCACGGTGATCCTGCGGCACACGGGAGCCTCGGTCCGCGGCAAGAAGCTGCTCGATGCCGTCCGGGCGGGAACCGGCGGCGGCATCGAGATCCCCTGCCCCGCGATCAAGCGCGACAGCGACAAGTTCGACTTCGCCGCGGGGGAGTTCAAGGCCGCGCAGAGGCGGATCGCCCCTCAGGCACTCCGTTCTCTGGTCTCGGCGTTCGCGGATGACGTCACCGAGCTCGCCGCCGCCTGTCAGCAGCTGATCGGCGACGTCGAGGGGGACATCACCCCCGACGTCGTCCAGCGCTACTACGGCGGCAGGGTCGAGGTCTCCGCCTTCGTCGTCGCGGACACGGCGATCGCCGGCCGCTACGGCGAGGCGCTGGTGGCTCTGCGGCATGCCCTCGCCTCCGGTGCGGATCCGGTCCCGCTGGTCGCGGCGTTCGCGATGAAGCTGCGGACGATGGCGCGCGTCGCGGGCTCGCGAGAGCCGAGCGCAGCCCTGGCATCGAGACTGGGGATGAAGGACTGGCAGGTGGATCGGGCCAAGCGCGATCTCGTGGGCTGGAACGAGCGATCGCTCGGACTGGCGATCCAGGCGACGGCAAGGGCGGACGCGGACGTGAAGGGCGCCGCCCGCGACCCGATCTTCGCCCTGGAACGCATGGTCACCGTGATCGCGACGCGTCGTCCCTTCGCAGGCTGAGCGGGGCGGCGCCTCCGGGCGAAGAGCGCGAGCGCAGCAACGGCGAAGGCCCGTCACCCCCAGCGGGGGACGGGCCTTCACCGTGTTCGCTCAGAGAGCGGAAGCGCTGTCGCTCAGAGAGCGGAGACCTGCTTCGCGATGGCCGACTTGCGGTTCGCGGCCTGGTTCGAGTGGATGACACCCTTGCTGACGGCCTTGTCGAGCTTCTTCGTGGCCTTCTTCAGCGCGGCCTCGGCGGCGGACTTGTCGCCGGCGACGACGGCCGCGCGGGTCTGACGGATGACGGTGCGCAGCTCGCTCTTGACGGCCTTGTTGCGCTCGTTCGCCTTCTCGTTGGTCTTGTTGCGCTTGATCTGCGACTTGATGTTTGCCACGTGCGGGAGCCTTCGTTCGAGTGATTGGTTGGGAATGCCGGAGACGAGAGAGGGCGTCCGCCGACGGTCGTGAGGGAATTCCCACACGCAAGCCAGTCACCGAGTCTATCAGGTCCATCGGCTCGCCCCTTCGAATCGGTCAGCGCGTCGTGGCGTGCACGGCCGCGGGAACGGGTGCATGCTGAGCGGAGGACCCGAAGGAGTAGTCCATGCCCGAGACATCGTCGCTCGATCCCGCCCTTCTGCGCACGCTGCGCTGGTCGGCGGCGACCTCCGCGTTCCAGATCGAGGGCGCGCGTCGCCTCGACGGGCGGGGAAGGTCGGTCTGGGACGACTTCGTCGACACGCCGGGGCTGGTCGCGGACGGCGGGACGGCGGACCCCGGGCCGGACAGCTACCACCGCAGCGGCGAGGACGCGGCCCTCCTCGCAGGTCTCGGCGTCGACCGTTATCGCTTCTCGATCTCCTGGGTGCGCGTGATCCCCGACGGTGCGGCGGGCGGCGCCGTCAACGCCGCGGGCCTCGCCCACTACGACCGCGTGGTGGACGAGCTCCTCGCCGCAGGCGTCGTTCCCGAGCCGACTCTCTACCACTGGGACCTCCCGACGGGTCTCGAGGCGGAAGGCGGATGGCTCCGACGGGCGACGACCGAGCGGTTCGCGGAGTACGCCGAGGCGGTGGCCAAGGCGCTCGGCGATCGGGTCCGGCACTGGTACACCGTCAACGAGCCGGCGTCGACGACGCTGCAGGGCTACGGGAACGGCGAGCTCGCCCCGGGACGGACGCTGCTGTTCGACGCGCTGCCGACCGTCCACCATCAGCTGCTCGCGCACGCCCACGCGGTCCGGATCCTGCGCGAGCACGGCGCGGAGCAGGTCGGCATCGCCGCCAATCACACGCTCGTCCTGCCCGCGAGCGAGGCGGAGGAGGATGTGATCGCGGCCGGGATGTACGACATCGTGCACAACCGGGTCTTCGCGGATCCTCTGTTGCTCGGGCGCTATCCGGACCTGGAGGGGCTGGGCGCGGAGCTGCCGGTCCTGGACGGCGATCTGGAGCTGATCTCGACGCCGTGCGACGTCTACGGCGTGAACTATTACAACCCCACCACGATCCGCGCGGCGGCGGAGGGACCGTTGCCCTTCGAGCTGGTCCCGACGCCGGGCGCCGCCCACACGGGCTTCGGCGAGATGTGGCCGATCCGGCCGGACACGCTCCGGGACTTCCTCATCGACGCGAAGGAACGGTACGGCGACGCGCTTCCGCCGATCGTCATCGCCGAGAACGGCGCGTCGTTCCCCGAGCCGGGACACGTCGACGGACCGATCGACGACGAGAAGCGGATCGGCTACCTCCGAGACCATCTCGCGGCTGTGCTGGAGGCGAAGCGCGCGGGCGTCCGGATCGACGGCTACACCGTGTGGTCGCTGCTGGACAACTTCGAATGGGCCGACGGGTACACGCAGCGTTTCGGGCTCGTGCACGTCGACATGGAGACGGGGGAGCGGACGCCGAAAGCCTCCTACGGCTGGTACCGCGACGTCATCGCGCGGAGCCGGGCATGAACAGCGGCGGGCACGGCGTGCGTCGGGTTCGTCCGACGTGGTTCCTGCTCTTCACGCTGGCCTGGCTGGCGATCTGGACGGTGCAGCTCACCCCTGTCCAGCTCCTCCTGCCGCTCCAGCTCGACACCGAGGGTCACGACTGGATCGCCGGGGTCGTCTGGGCGGGGGTCGTCCTCTCGGTGGGCGGCTTCGCGGGCGTCGTGGCCGGGCCCCTCGCCGGACGGCTCTCCGACCGCACGCGCTCGCGCTGGGGGCGGCGTCGCCCGTGGGCGATCGGCGGCTCCGTCGTCGCCGCGGCGGGACTGCTCCTCACCGGCATCGCCGTCGGCCCTCTGGCCGTGGGCGGCGCGTGGATCGTGGTCTCGGTCGGCGTCGCGGTCGCCTCCGCCGCGTACACCGCGCTCATCGCCGACCAGCTCACGGCCCAGCGCGGGGCGGCGTCCGCGGCGGCGAGCTCGGCGCAGGCCGTCGGCATCGTGGTCGGCGTCGGCGCGGTCGTGCTCCTCGGGCTCGGAGTGACCGCCTCCTACGTCCTGCTCGCTGTCGTGATCGTCGTGGTGGGCGCAGGCGCCGCGCTGCTCCTCCCGGATCCGGCGCCGTCGCCCATGTCCGCCACCGCTGCGGGCGCGGGTCTCGGCCGACGACGCGCCTCCTCGCTGCGCGATCGGGACTTCCGCTGGCTCCTCGCCGGTCGCTTCGTCGTGAACGTCGGCAACGCGCTCGGCACCTCGCTGCTGCTGTTCTTCCTGATGTACGGCCTCGGCGTTCCCGCGGTCGAGGCGCAGGACGACCTCCTGCTCCTCATCGTGATCTACACGGTCTTCGTCGTCATCGCGTCGATCGTCGTCGGGATCCTGTCGGATCGCACAGGGCGTCGTCGCCTGCTCACGGTCGTCTCGGCGCTCGTGCAGGCGGTGTCCGGCATCGTCATCATGCTCAGCCCTGATCTGCTGATGACGACGGTCGCCGCGGCCATCATGGGTGCGGGCTACGGCGCGTACATGGCGGTCAGCCTGGCCTTCGCGACCGACCTCCTCCGCGACCCGCAGGACCATGCGCGCGATCTCAGCGTCGTCAACGTGTCGGCGAGCCTCGGTCAGCTCCTGGGGCCGCTCCTGGGTGCGGGGCTCGTCGCCGTCGTGGGCGGCTTCTGGCTCCTGTTCGTCGCGGCGTCCGTGCTGTCCGTCGTCGGCGCGGTCATGACGCTGGCCGTCCGCGCCCGATCCGGCCCCGCTCCGACAGCCCCTGCGCAGACAGACCCGGGGCCGATTCCACCGTCGTCAGCGCGAGGTTCAGCACGGCGTTGAAGACGCGCGGGTACATCGCGGTGACGAGGTGCGTCGCCCGAGGAACGACGATCAGCTCGGCGTGCGGCGCGAGGGCGGTGAAGGTGCGCTCGTGCGTGCGGAGCTGGTCGAACTGCCCGTTGACGAACCAGGTCGGCACGCGCAGGCTCCGGACGGCTTGAAGCAGATCGAGCGTGCCGAGGCTCCGCAGCGCCGTGTCCTGCATCGCCATGGCGTAGCCGCCGGCCCCGAAGTCCTCCCTGGTCTCCGGGGGGAGGGTCGCGGCGAGCACCTGCTCGCTCAGCCAGACGCCGCGGTCCGGCAGCGAGTTCATCGCCCCGGCGAGGAGGCGGTAGGCGGCGAGCCCGGCACCGCGGGGGAGGGCCGTGCAGGAAGCGCCGAGGAAGGCGTCGACGGGCGGCTGCGGTTTGGCGCCGACGTAGGCGGTGGACAGCAGACCGCCCATGGAGTGCCCGACGAGGAGCACCTGGCCGCGCGCTGCGGCATCGCGGACGGCCTCGTCGATCGTGCGGAACGCCTCGGCGAGGGTGAACGTCTCGTCCCGACGGCTCCCGTGCCCGGGAAGGTCGACCGCGACGGCGGGGTTCCCGCGCTCGGCGAGGAAGTCCAGCTGCGACCGCCACATCGTCGCGGAGGTGCGGATCCCATGCACCAGCACCACGCTCACGACCACGAGCGCCATTCTACGAAGAAACGGGGCCGGTGGATGATCCACCGGCCCCGTTCAGCGTGCGGGAGCGCCTACTTCTCCCAGCCCACGTTCTCCACCGGCGTGATGCCGAAGAGGTCGAGCCCGACGTAGGGCTCCGGGGTCAGGTTGGCGAGGCCCTTCTTGGCCGTGACGATCCAGGGACCGTTGTAGATCGGGATGACGCCCCAGGTCTCCTTGACGATCTCGGTCTCGAGCTTCATCGAGGCCGCGGTCCACGCCTCGGGCGTCGTCTGCGACTCGACCTCGTCCGCGATCTTCTTGTCGATCTCCGCGCTGCCCGTGCCCGAGAGGTTCAGGCTGCTGTCCGAGCAGTAGAGCTGGCAGAAGTTGGCAGGGCCGAACGGGTCGCCGTCGGTGAACTGCAGCGAGAAGGCGTCCCAGTTCTTCGTGGTGAAGTCGGTCGAGAAGTCCGCCGTGGGGCGCTGCTCGATCTTCATGTCGATGCCGATGGCCTTCTCCTGCTGCTGGAGCGCCTTGAGCATCGCCTGAATGGTCGGGCTGTCGTTGTGCGTCGGGAAGATGACCGAGAGCTTCACGCCGTCCTTCTCGCGGATGCCGTCCGAGCCTTCCTTCCAGCCCGCGTCGTCGAGGAGCTTCTTGGCGCCCTCGAGGTCGAACTTGAGACCGGCCTCCTTGTAGGAGTCCTGGAACCCGTCCTGGAAACGGTAGTTGTTGAGCGTGCCGACCGACTCCTCGGAGTAGTCGAGCCCGTTCCAGATGACCTGCTTGAGCTGGTCGAGGTTGGCGCCGAGGAAGAACGCCTCGCGAACCTTGATGTCCTGGAACTGCGGCTTGTCCGCGTCCAGAAGGAGCACCGTCTTAGAGGTGCGGGCGGCGCGGTAGGTGACGACGTCCTTCATGTCGGCGACCTGGGCGATGGCGTCCTTGTTCGGCGTCTCGACCGCGTCGATCTCGCCGTTCTTGAAGGCGTTGATCCCCGCCGTCGTGTCAAGGCCCGTGAAGGTCACCTTGTCGAGCAGCGGCTTGTCCCCCCACCACTTCTCGTTCGGCTCGAGGGTGGCGGTCTGCCCCTTCACGTCGTAGTTGGTGAGCTTGTAGGGTCCGGCGCCCCACTCCGGGCGGGCGTTCTCCAGGAAGCTCGTGTTGAACGCCTCCGGCGTCGTGACGGCGGGGTGGAGGATCGAGGTGAAGACGGCCTTCGGCCAGGCGAACTCGCCCTTGAAGGTGACGATGACGTCCTTGTCGGTCTCGCCCTTGGCGACCGACTCGATGTCCTTGTACTTGTCGGTCGAGTTGACCTGGAACGCCTCGTTGGTGCCGTTGTTCGCCTTCCAGGTCGCGTCGAACGCGGTCCAGTCGATCGGCGTCCCGTCGTTCCAGACGGCCTTCTCGTTGACCTTCATCGTGATGACGGTCTTGCCGTTCTCGGTGGTGATGTCCCACTTGTCGAGATACGCCGGGTTGGGCTTGACGGTGCCGTCCGGATCGACAAGGAGGACCTGAGGCGTGTACCACGCCGCGAGGCGCGTGGTGTCGGCTGATGCGTCGCTGCTGAACGCGTTCATCTGCGGGGTGATCTCATTGATGCGGAACCGGACGGTCCCGCCCTCCTTGAGGTTCTCGCGCGGCTGCGGGTTGTAGTCCGCCTGCTTGACCTCGGCGGGCTTGGTGTCTCCGCCACTGCCGTTGCCGTTGTTGCTGCCCGACGCACAACCGCTGATGGCGAGTGCGAGGGCGCCGCCGAGGGCGACGACGCCCATCAGCTTCTGGTGCCTTTTCATGGTGCTCCTTCGTTGCCTTTCGGCTCTTTCAGGGGGTGTGGGCAGGATAACCCTGGCTCCGGCACGATCCGATGGAGGGATCGCAAACCGTTATCGTTCCGAGTCAGCGGAAGTGGCAGGAGTTCCTGTGCGCGTCGGCGCCTGTGAGGGCGAGGGGCTCGGTCTCGCAGCGATGCTGCTGTTCCGGAGGGAGGAGCTGGTAGAGCGGGCAGCGCGTGACGAACGAGCAGCCGGGAAGGTCCTCGGTCGGGCTCGGCAGGTCGCCCCGCAGCACGATCCGCTCGCGCGTGCGCTCGATGTCGGGGTCCGGGATCGGGATCGCCGAGAGCAGCGCCTGGGTATAGGGGTGCTGCGGATCGTCGAACACCGCGTCCACGTCGCCGTGCTCGACGAACTCGCCGAGGTACATCACGGCCACGCGATCGGCGATGTGCCGGACGACGGAGAGGTCGTGCGCGACGAAGAGATAGGACAGCCCGAGCTTGACCTTCAGCTCGTCCAGGAGGTTGATCACGCCCGCCTGGATCGACACGTCCAGCGCCGAGACCGGCTCGTCCAGGACGACGATCTTGGGATTCGTCGCGAGCGCCCGCGCGATGCCGATGCGCTGGCGCTGGCCGCCCGAGAACGCACCGGGGAAGCGGCTGGCATGGGCCGGATCGAGGCCGACCAGATCCATCAGCTCGTCGACGCGCGCATCCGCCTCGGCCTTCGGCACGCCGATCGCCCGCAGCGGCTCGGCGATGACGTCGGTGACCGTCATCCGGGGGTCGAGGGCACCCATCGGGTCCTGGAAGACGATCTGGATGTCGCGGCGCAGGTCGCGCTCGGCCTTGCCGCCGTGGAGGGTCGAGACCGGCGTGCCGGCGATCGTGATCTCCCCGTCGGCCTGGGCGACGAGATCCATGATCTGCAGGAGGGTCGTGGTCTTGCCGCAGCCGGACTCGCCGACGATGGCCAGGGTCTCGCCCTCGCGGATGTCGAAAGAGACGCCCTTGACCGCGTGCACCTCGCCGACCTTGCGCTTGAGGAACGCCCCCTTGAGAAGGGGGAAGGCCTTGCGCATGTTCCGGACATCGAGCGTGATCGGCCGCTGTTCCCGGGGGACGCTCTCGATCGCTGCGACCGGGATCTCCGGGACCGGATACACCGGCAGACCGCCGATGAGTCCTTCGTCGTCGATCTCGTCCGCCCGGATGCACGCGACGAGATGGTCGCCGGAGCCGCCGGTGTCCACCGGACGCAGCGGCGGCTCGGAGCTGCGGCAGGCGTCGACGGCGATCGGGCAGCGGTTGGCGAAGGGGCAGGCGTCCGGGAGGTTGACCAGCAGGGGCGGATTCCCCTTGATCGGGATCAGGGGCTCCTTCTCCGCCTTGTCGATACGGGGGATCGCCCCGAGGAGTCCGATCGAGTACGGCATCCGCGTGCGGTGGAAGAGCTCGCCCGCTGGGGCCTGCTCGACCGGGCGCCCCGCGTACATCACGAGCACGTCATCGGCGGTCTTGGCCACGACCCCCATGTCGTGGGTGATCATGATCACCGCGGCGCCCGTCTCGCGCTGCGCCGTGGCGATGAGGTCGAGGATCTGCGCCTGGATGGTGACGTCGAGGGCGGTGGTCGGCTCGTCGGCGATGATCAGCTTCGGATCGTTCGCCATCGCGATCGCGATGACGACGCGCTGGCGCATGCCGCCGGAGAACTCGTGCGGGAAGGACTTCATCCTCCGCTCGGGGCTGGGGATCCCGACCAGCTTCAGCAGCTCGATCGCGCGGGCGCTCGCCTGCGCGTGCGACATGCTCTTGTGCACCGTGAGCGCCTCGATCAGCTGGTCGCCGATCGTGAACACGGGCGTGAGCGAGGTCAGCGGATCCTGGAAGATCATCGCGATGCCGTTGCCGCGGAGCGCGGAGAGCTCCTTGTCGGTCTTGCCGACGAGCTCTTGGCCGTCGAACATGATCGATCCGGTGACCTTGGCGTTGTCGTCGAGGAGACCCATGATCGCGAGCGACGTGACGGACTTGCCCGAGCCGGACTCGCCGACGATGCCGAGCGTGCGCCCGGGGGCGAGGTCGAAGGAGACGCCGCGGACGGCGTCGACGCGGCCGGCCTCGGAGGCGAAGCGGACCTGGAGGTCGCGGACGGAGAGGAGAGGAGAGGTCATGCGCGGCCTCCTGCCGCCGAGGTGGGATCGAGGGCGTCGCGCAGACCGTCGGCGATGAGCGCCATCGAGACGGTGAGCAGCGTGAGCGCTGCGGCCGGGAAGTAGAACAGCCATGGCGCGCTGGTGATCGTGTTCGCGCCGGTGCCGATGAGCGAGCCCAGCGAGACGTCGGGGATCTTCACGCCGAAGCCGATGAAGGACAGACCGGTCTCGGCCATGACGGCCGTGACGACGCCGAGCGTGAAGTTGATGATCAGGAGGGATCCGATGTTCGGCAGCAGATGGCGGACCACGATCTTCATGCCGGAGACGCCCATGTAACGGGCGGCGTGGACGTACTCGCGCTCACGGAGCGACAACGCCATCGTCCAGATGACCCGTGCCGGGAAGAACCAGCCGATGAAGATCATCACGAGCGAGATGATGCGCCAGTCGCCGCCCGAGTTGCTCGACACGAGGGCGAGGATGAGGAAGGTCGGCACGACCATGAAGAAGTGGATGACGGTGAGCGTGATCCGCTCGGTGACGCCGCCGAAGTAGGCCGCCGCCGTGCCGACGAGCGCGGAGATCACGGTCGTGCCGATCGAGACGGTCAACGCGATCATCAGCGAGCGCTGCGTGCCGATGACGACCTGGGCGAACAGGTCGTTGCCGGCGGTCGTCGTCCCGAACCAGTGCTCGCCGGACGGTGGCGTGCCGAGGTTCAGGAAGTCGAGGTAGATGTGGTCGTACTTCGCCACGAGCGGTCCGATGACGGAGAACAGCGCGAGGAGGACGAAGATGAAGACGCCGATGACGGCCAGCCGGTTGCGGACGAACCGGCGGTAGTACAGCTCGAGCGAGGACATCCTCTTGCGAGGGATGCGGGCAGCGGTGGTGTCCGGCCCGACGGGCGGTTGGATCGTGTTCGTGCTCATGGTCAGCTCACCCTCACTCGCGGGTCAAGGACAACGACGGCGACATCGGCGAGGATCGCGCCGATCGCGGTCAGGACGGCACCGAACGCCGCGAAGGCGACGACACCGTGGACGTCGTTCTTGCTGATCGTGTCGACGAAGTAGCGTCCCATCCCGTGCCAGCCGAAGATCAACTCGGTGAGGATGGCGCCGGTGAAGGCGGCCGGGATGTTGAACGCGAGTTGCGTCGCGACGGGGATGAGGGAGGTGCGCAGCGCGTGCTTGCGGATCGCCTGCTGCTTGGTGAGACCCTTGGCGCGGGCGGTGCGGACGTAGTCGGCCTTGATGTTGTCCAGCAGGAGCGAGCGCTGGAGGAAGTGATAGTTCGCATAGCTGATGACGACGAGGGCGATCGTGGGCAGCGTGAGGTGCTGGAACTTGTCGACGAGGTACGGGAAGAAGCCGTCGATGTCCTTGCCGCCGGCGCCTGTGACGTAGAACACCCGCGTGCCGACCATCTCGTTGAACGCGATAGCCAGGAGCACGAGGCCGAGGGCGGCGACGACGATGTTGATGTTCATCGTGATGATCGACGTCGCCTGGCCGATCCGGTCGCCGAGCTTGTACTGGCGGGAGGCAGTGTAGACGCCGAGCGCGATGCCGAGGACCGCCGCGATGATCGTGGCGCCGAGCACGAGCTCGGCCGAGATCCACATCCGATAGGAGATCTGCTCGTTGACCGACTGGCCGACCGGGCTCACGCCCCAGTTCCAGTGCAGGACGATGTCGGTGATCCACGTCCACCATCGCTGCAGGAGAGGAACGGAGTCGCTCAGGTTCCGCGGTTCGAGGATCGCGGTGATCTCGTCCGGGGTGAGCGGTGGGCGGCGGCCGACATAGTTGGACCGCGGATCGAGGAACGACCACGCGAGGAAGTATGTGAGGTTGGCGGCCACCGCGATCATGAGGATCCAGCCGAGTAGGCGACGGAGCAGATACTTGATCAAGATGGTGTTCTTTCTCTTTCACAGACGTCGCACGGGATCTCCGACGCAACGCTGAGCCGGGTGCCATTCAAACACCATCGACCGCAGAGAGTGAAGCAGGGGGATGGGCGAGTCCGCGATGCGGAGCTCGGTCGCGGGACCGACGGGCGGGCCGGAGCGACGTCGGGAGATTATCACCGGATCTCGCGATCCGAGGATTAGGACGCCCTCACAATGTCCGCGCGTACATCTCCACGATCCGCCGCAGGGCAGGGATTCCGCGGCCGCTCCCGTAGAATCGATCGGACATGTCACCACGCGCCCTCGCCCCACTTCAGCCTGCCTCGACGCCGCCGGCGCAGATCCGCAACTTCTGCATCATCGCGCACATCGATCACGGCAAGTCGACCCTCGCCGACCGCATGCTCCAGATCACCGGGGTGGTGGCCGATCGCGACATGCGCGCCCAGTACCTGGACCGCATGGACATCGAGCGCGAGCGCGGGATCACGATCAAGAGCCAGGCCGTCCGCATGCCCTGGCAGATCGGCGATGAGACGTTCGCCCTCAACATGATCGACACCCCGGGGCACGTCGACTTCACCTATGAGGTGTCCCGCTCGCTCGCGGCCTGCGAGGGGGCGATCCTCCTCGTCGATGCGGCGCAGGGGATCGAGGCGCAGACGCTGGCGAACCTCTACCTGGCGCTGGAGAACGACCTCACGGTCATCCCGGTGCTGAACAAGATCGACCTCCCGGCCGCGGACCCCGAGAAGTTCGCCAAGGAACTGGCCGACCTCATCGGCGGCCGGCCGGAGGACGTCCTCCGCGTCTCCGGCAAGACCGGTGTCGGCGTGGAAGAGCTGCTGGACCGCCTGGTCACCGAGATCCCGGCGCCGGGCGGGGACGCCGACGCCCCGGCCAGGGCGATGATCTTCGACTCCGTCTATGACGCCTACCGCGGCGTGGTCACCTACGTCCGGATGGTCGACGGCAAGCTGGAGCCGCGCGAGCGGATCCAGATGATGTCCTCCGCGGCGCACCACGAGCTCCTCGAGATCGGCGTGTCCAGCCCGGAGGCCGTGCCGACGAAGGGCCTCGGCGTCGGCGAGGTCGGCTATCTCATCACCGGGGTGAAGGACGTCCGGCTGTCGAAGGTCGGCGACACGATCACCAATGCCCGAAAGCCCGCGGCGGAGGCGCTGCCCGGCTACACCGAGCCGAAGCCGATGGTGTTCTCCGGCCTCTACCCGATCGACGGCAGCGACTACGCGGAGCTGCGCGAGGCGCTGGACAAGCTCAAGCTCTCCGACGCCTCCCTGGTGTACGAGCCCGAGACCTCCGTGGCGCTCGGCTTCGGCTTCCGCTGCGGCTTCCTCGGCCTCCTGCACCTGGAGATCATCACCGAGCGCCTCACGCGCGAGTTCGACCTGGACCTCATCACCACCGCGCCGAGCGTGATCTACGAGGTGCTCACCTCGGACACGGGCGAGACGGTGACCGTCACCAACCCCAGCGAGTATCCGGACGGCCGGATCGGATCAGTTTCCGAGCCGATGGTCAAGACCGCGATCCTGCTCCCCAAGGACTACGTCGGCACGGTCATGGAGCTCTGCCAGTCGCGACGGGGGACGCTCCTCGGCATGGAGTACTTCTCCGAGGAGCGCGTCGAGCTGCGCTACAACATGCCCCTCGGCGAGATCGTGTTCGACTTCTTCGACCAGCTCAAGTCCAAGACCCAGGGCTATGCCTCGCTCGACTATGAGCCCTCGGGATCGCAGGAGGCCGACCTCGTCAAGGTCGACATCCTGCTGCAGGGCGACAAGGTCGACGCGTTCAGCTCGATCGTCCACCGCGACAAGGCCTACGCCTACGGCACGATGATGGCCGAGCGCCTTCGCAAGCTCATCCCTCGTCAGCAGTTCGAGGTGCCGATCCAGGCGGCGATCGGCGCGCGGATCATCGCCCGCGAGACGATCCGCGCGATCCGCAAGGATGTCCTCGCCAAGTGCTACGGCGGTGACATCACCCGTAAGCGCAAGCTGCTCGAGAAGCAGAAGGAGGGCAAGAAGCGTATGAAGATGGTCGGGCGCGTCGAGGTCCCCCAGGAGGCGTTCATCGCCGCGCTCTCGGGGGACGTCGAGGGCAAGGACAAGAAGTAGCAGGGCCGTCCGCGGCGGCATTGCGGACCTGTCCAGGTACGGCAAGTAGGGTGGAAAACATGCGTCGCGGGACATTCCGAGAAGGCACGGTCGACTATGCCGCGGTCGGGGCGACCCACGCGCCCGACCTCATGCAGTACCCGCCGGAGCGGAGCATCCCCGCCGAGCAGTCCTGGCGCATCGGCAGCGGCGAGGAGCGCTTCCGGACCGCGAGCGACGCGCTCCTGTCCTGGACGGCGCAGCGCGCGGCGGGTCTCGAGCTCGAGGATCTGCGTCCGGCCACGGGCCCGGGGTACGCGGGCGTCAGCTTCGACGCCGAGGGCAATGCGATCGCGCCGAGCAAGAACGAGGTCGAGCAGCGGTTCGACGGCGAGGGCACGCCCTTCGTCGGGGCGGGCATGACCCTCCGCGTCCACGGTCGCGTCGGCGGACTGAGCGCCGATGCCGAGCTGCGCGTCATCTCGGTGAGCGAGGAGGAGCGGCGCGTCGGCTTCGTCCTGGGCACCGTGGGCGGATCGGTCGTGAGCGGCGAGGAGTCCTTCGACCTCGACTGGCGGGAGGACTCGGACGAGGTCTGGTTCACCGTCCGTGCCTTCGACGCCCCCAACACCTTCCTCTACCGCACGGTCCCCGCACTCGTGCGTCGCCGTCGTCGAGAGCTGTTCGCCCGCTACCTGCGCGCGATCTCGCCGTTGTACACGACACCGGTCTGATGGCGGGGCCCCTGCCTCTGGGGGATCCTGCGCCGGTCGACGGTCGTCTTCCCGAGGATCTGCCCTTCGCGTCGGACACGCCGTTCTCCGCCTATCTCCACGTGCCGTTCTGCCGCGTGCGCTGCGGGTACTGCGACTTCAACACCTACACGTCCTCCGAGCTCCAGGGCGCCCGCCAGGACGACTACGCCGACACCCTCCTCGCCGAGATCGCGCTCGCGAGGGACGTGCTCGGCGCCCGCGGCGCGCTGCGGCCGATGGACACGGTCTTCTTCGGCGGAGGCACGCCGACGCTGCTTCCGGCCGGGGACCTCGCCCGGATGCTGCACGGCGCGATCGACGCCTTCGGGATCCGGTCCGACGCCGAGGTGACGGTCGAGGCGAACCCGGACACGGTGACGCCCGCCGTCGCGGAGGAGCTGGCGAGGGCGGGTGTCACCCGCCTCTCGGTCGGGATGCAGTCGGCGGTCCCGCATGTCCTCGCGGCGCTGGACCGCACACATCAGCCGGAGAACGTCCGCACCGCGGTGGAGTCGGCGAGAGCTGCGGGGCTCGCGGTGAGCGTGGATCTGATCTACGGCGCGCCGGGGGAGACCCTCGCGGACTGGCGGGCGTCGCTCGACACGGCGATCGGCCTCGATCCCGACCACATCTCGGCGTACGCGCTCATCATCGAGGACGGGACCAAGCTCGCGCGACAGATCCGTCGCGGCGAGGTCCCGGCACCCGACGACGACCTCCAGGCCGACATGTACGAGCTCGCCGACGCTCGTCTGGGCGGCGCCGGCTTCTCCTGGTACGAGGTCAGCAACTGGGCGCGCGAGCCGGCACAGCGCTCGCGGCACAACATGGCCTACTGGCGCGGGACGGACTGGTGGGGGTTCGGCCCGGGAGCCCACAGCCATGTCGCGGGTCTGCGGTGGTGGAACGTGAAGCATCCGGCGGCCTATGCGGCACGCCTCGCCGCGGGGGACTCCCCGGCGGCGGGACGCGAGCGGCCCGGTGCCGAGGCGACGACGCTGGAGCAGGTGCTGCTCGGCTCGCGGATGGCGGAGGGGCTCGCGGTCGACGCCCTCCCGGCCGGCGCCAGGACACGGGTCGCCGAGCTCATCGCCGACGGCCTCGTCGAGGGGCCGGCGGCCGTCCGCGGACGCCTCGTGCTCACTCTCCGCGGACGCCTGCTGGCCGACGCGGTGGTCCGCACGCTCACCGCCTGAGACGAGCCTGCGGCCTGGCCGCCCGGGCTCGCCGGGTCGGGCTCAGGGGAGCAGATCCAGGCCTTCGGTCCGTCGCTGGGGCACGGTCGCCGTCGTCCGGTCGAACAGCCGGGTGGGCCGTGATCCGTCGAAGGCGGGCCAGCCCGGGTCGCCGGTGAGGATGAACCGCGTCCAGGCGGCGTGCATCTCGTCGGCCAGCCCCTGTGGCGCATCGGCGCCTGCCATCCGCACGGACTCCGCATCCTGCAGACCGTCGAAGACGAAGCCGAGCTCCAGCGCGTGCGCGGCGCGGAGGTCGCGCACCGTGCTCTCCCAGGCGAACTCGTAGACGTGGGTCGGCGCAGTCCGGGAGCGGGCGATGCGCGTGGCGGGCGCGCGCAGCAGCAGATCGGTCGCGAGCTGGCCGAACAGCTCGCCGGTCGACGCGCCGGGCCAGGCCTGGCGGTAGGCGCGGACGGCCTTCCTCGGGATGCGCAGCGCGAGGCGGGCAAGGAGGAGCTTCAGCGGACGGATGGCCGCCAACGCCTCCGGGGCGAACCACAGCCGGTACTCGTCGGTGTTCGTCCCGATGACGAGCGGCAGGTCGACGGACGGCAGCACCTCGTGGGGCGACCGCGGAAGGGAGTCGGGATCGATCACGAGCTGGAACCCGGGGGCGCCGCCCAGCGGCGACGAGCCGGCGGACTGGGCGCGGCGGGCGTCGAGGAGCTGTGCGGGCGGGACGTCGGCGAAGGAGGACCGGTCAGCCTTGATCCCCAGTCTGCGCGCGATCTGCGCGGTGACACGGCCGCCCTTCTCCGGCTCCTGCGCGGTCAGCGGCCCCGACTCGATGATCGCGGCCGCGGCGAGGGCGCGAGTGTCGTCGCGGGCGAGGAGCGCCGCCACGAGAGACCCTCCCGCAGACTCGCCCATGAGCGTGATGCGCTGCGGGTTCCCGCCGAAGGCCGCGATCTCCTCGTGCACCCAGTGCAGGGCGGCGGCGACGTCGCGGAGACCGAGGTTGCGGGGAGCGTCATCGAGGACGGAGAAGCCCTCCGACCCCAGGCGGTAGTTGATCGAGACGAACACGATCCCCTCGCGCGCGAAGCTGGTCCCGTCGTAGAGGGAGAGCGCGGCGGTGCCGCGTTCGAAAGCGCCGCCGTGGATCCAGAGCACCACGGGCGCCGCCTGCGCGTCCACGGGCGCCCAGACGTTCGCGGTCAGGATGTCCTCGCCGTCGATCCGGACGCTGCCGAGCAGCTCGGCGGTCGCGCCGGCGTAGGGGAGCTGCGGCGCGGTCGGGCCGAACGCGGTCGCCTCGCGCACGCCGGACCACGGCGAGGCGGGGCGCGGGGCCCGGAACCGGTTCTCCCCGAACGGCGGTGCGGCATAGGGGACGCCGAGGAACCGGAGGATCCCGCCCTCCTCCTCGCCTCGGACGACGCCGGCGGAAACGCGGATCTCGGGTGCATCGCTCACGCTCGTCATCGTAGCGGCGAGGGCCCGCGGACCTGTATGGATCGCGGTGCGGCGGGCCCCGCCCCTCGACGCGCGGGCCCGGACGGGCGCGACACGGGCTCGACCCGGTAGAATTGGCACTCGGCGGGATGGAGTGCCAGCGATCCGGCCCCGAGCGACGAGAAGGAGGCGGAGATGGTCAGTGAGAGAGGTCTCCAGGTCCTCCGCGCGATCGTGGAGGACTTCGTCGAGACGAACGAGCCCGTCGGCAGCCGCTCCATCGTCGAGCGGCACGCGTTCGGCGTGTCCGCCGCGACCATCCGCAACGACATGGCGCAGCTCGAGGACGAGGAGCTGATCGTCGCGCCGCACACGTCCTCGGGCCGGGTGCCCACCGACAAGGGGTACCGCGTCTTCGTGGACCACCTCGCCCAGCTGCGCCCGCTCTCGGGCGCGCAGCGGAGCGCGATCACCGCCTTCCTCACGGACCCCGCCGACCTGGACGACCTGATGGTGCGCACCGTCCGGGTGCTGACGCGGCTGACCGGCCAGGTCGCGCTCGCGCAGTACCCCTCGTTCGCGCGCGCCCACGTGACGCACGTCGAACTGGTCGCCCTCGGCCCGCGTCGGCTCCTCGCCGTCATCGTCACCGACGCCGGTGGCGTCTCTCAGCGGATCATCGCCCTCCCCGCCGACCTCGACGAGGTCGAGCTCAGCTCGTTGCGCGCGCGCCTCACCGTGCTCCTGGTGGGGCGCTCGGTGCGCAACGGCGTCGAGCGGATCGCGGGGCTCCAGGACGCGCCGGAGGCGTCGGCCCTGGCATTCGCGCAGGCCGCGCTCCGACGGGCGGTGACCGAGGAGCTGGAGGAGTTCCGGCAGGAGCGCCTGGTGATGGCGGGCGCGGCGACCCTCGCCCGCCGGGAGCACGACTTCCGCGGGAGCATCCATCCGCTCCTGGAGGCGATCGAGGAGCAGGTCACGCTGCTGCGGCTGATGAGCGAGATGGTCACCGACGAGCAGGGGCTCGCGGCGAGCATCGGCGCGGAGAACGAGGCGTTCGGGCTGCCCGAGGCCTCGATCGTGGCGAGCAACTACGTCACCCCGAGCGGCACGGCCCGCGTCGGCGTGATGGGTCCGACACGCATGGACTACCCGAGCAACCTCGCGGCGGCGCGGGCCGTGGCCCGCTACCTGTCGCGACTGCTCGACGAAGACGAGGCGGGTCGCTGAGCGGCTCGCGGGGGCCGGCGCAGGAGGCGCCGCGCCCGGAAAGGTGACTGTGGCCGATCATTACGAGGTTCTCGGCGTCGCGCGAGACGCGAGCGAGGATGAGATCAAGAAGGCGTACCGGAAGCTGGCGCGCCAGCTCCACCCTGATGTGAACCCGAGCGAGGACGCCGCGGAGCGGTTCAAGCTCGTGACCCACGCCTACGACGTCCTGAGCGACGCGGACTCCCGTCGGCGCTATGACGCGGGCGGGGACGAGGGTGCCGGCTTCGGAGGGTTCGGCGGCTTCGGCGACATCTTCGAGACCTTCTTCGGGGCGGCGGGCGGTGCGCGCAACGCCCGCCCGCGGTCGCGTCGCGAGCGGGGGCAGGACGCCCTCGTCCGGGTCACGCTCGAGCTCGACGACGTCGTGTTCGGCGTGCACCGCGACATCGAGGTCGACACCGCGATCCTCTGCGAGACCTGCCAGGGATCGTGCTGCCAGGAGGGCACCTCTCCGGTCACCTGCGACATCTGCGGCGGATCGGGGCACATCCAGCAGCAGGTCAGGAGCCTGCTCGGCACCGTGGTCACCACCCAGCCGTGCGGCACCTGCGAGGGATACGGCACGACGATCCCGTACCCCTGCGGGACGTGCAACGGCCAGGGGCGCGTCCGCTCGCGCCGGACCGTCGGGCTGGACATCCCGGCCGGCGTCGAGACCGGGCTCCGTCTGCAGCTTCCCGGCTCCGGCGAGGTCGGCCGCGCGGGAGGGCCCAACGGAGACCTCTACATCGAGGTCGCCGTAGCGCCGCACTCCTCGTTCAGCCGGGAGGGCGATGACCTGCTGGCGACGCTGGAGGTCGCGATGTCCGATGCGATCCTCGGCACCTCGACCACGGTGGACGCGCTCGACGGCGCCGTGGAGCTGGAGATCCGCCCGGGCGTGCAGTCCGGCGACGTGCTCACGATCAAGGGCCGCGGCATCACCCCGCTCCGCGGCAGCCAGCGCGGCGATCTGCGCGTCGGCGTCCAGGTGGTCACCCCGACCAAGATCGACGGCAAGCAGCGGGCGCTCATCGAGGACTTCGCGAAGCGGAGCAAGGCGCCGGGCCCGCGGCTGGCCGAGTTCCACCAGGGGCTCTTCTCCAAGCTGCGCGACCGCTTCCGGAACAGCTGACCGTGTCATTGCACTTCCTGACGCCCGAGGCGTCGACGGGACATCCCGGCGACCTCGTGACCCTGACCGGTGCCGAGGCGAAGCACGCCGCGGTCGTCCGGCGGGTCCGCGTCGGGGAGCGGGTGACGCTGGGCGACGGGCTCGGGGTCTGGCTCGACGGCGAGATCGCGGCAGCAGATCCGGCAGAGGTGTCGGTGCGGGTCCTGGCGAGGACCGTGCAGCCGAGGCCTGAGGCCCGCATCGTCCTCGTGCAGGCGCTGGCCAAGGGGGATCGCGACGAGCTCGCGGTCCAGGCCGCCTGCGAGCTCGGCGTCGACGAGATCGTGCCGTGGCAGGCCGCCCGCAGCGTCTCCCGGTGGGAGGGCGCGAAGGCGGCGAAGGGGCGGGAGCGCTGGTCCTCGATCGTGCGCGAGGCGGCCAAGCAGGCCCATCGGGCCTGGGTGCCCGAGGTCGCGGGGCTGGAGGGCACGGGGGACCTCGTCCGTCGTGCCGGCACCCAGCGTGTGCTGGTCCTCGATCCGTCGGCCAGTGCGCGGCTGAGCGCGGTCCGCGAGGACGGGCGCGACCTGGTGCTCGTCGTCGGCCCCGAGGGCGGCATCGCCCCCGAGGAGCACGAGAGGCTGGCGGCGGCGGGAGCCGAGCGCGTGCTGCTCGGCGACACGGTGCTGCGCACTTCGACGGCCGGCCCCGCCGCCCTCGCCGTGCTCAACGTGGTCCGCGGCCGCTGGTGAGTCGGACGCGGTCGTTAGGATGGGACGCATGAGCGACCCGACGATCTTCACGCGCATCCTGCAGGGCGAGATCCCCGGCGAGATCCTCCTGGAGACCGAGCGCGTGTTCGTGCTCCGCGACATCAATCCCCAGGCCGCCCTGCATCTGCTCGTGATCCCCCGGACGCAGGAGTACCGCGACGTCGTCGAGCTCGCGGCCGGGGACCCCTCGCTGCTCGCCGAGATGGTCGAGGTGGCGGGGAGAGTCGCCGCCGCGCACGCCGACGGGCAGTTCCGTCTGATCTTCAACACCGGTGCGGACGCGGGTCAGACCGTGTTCCACGTGCATGCGCACGTGCTCGCCGGAGAACTCCAGGAGAAGAGCCTCGTTGGCCACTGACCCCACTGACGGGGCGCCGGAGACGGCGCCCGTGTCCCAGACCATCCTCGTCGACGGCATCGCGATGGTGCGGCTGCTCGGTCCCCAGGACCGGCTGCTGCGCATGCTCGAGAAGGAGCACCCGCAGGTGGACGTCCTCGTCCGCGGCAACGAGATCACCCTCACGGGGGAGAGCGCGAGAGTGAGCGCTGCCCGCGTTCTCGTCGACGAGCTGATCGAGATGACGAGGGCGGGGAACGACCTCGCGCCGTCCGACGTGTCCAGCTCGGCGCGCATCCTCCGCCGCGACGAGGGTCCGCGTCCCAGCGAGGTGCTCGGCGAGGCCGTGCTCTCCTCGCGCGGGCGCGTGATCCGTCCGAAGACCCTCGGTCAGAAGGAGTACGTCGACGCGATCGAGGAGAACACGATCGTCTTCGGCATCGGACCGGCCGGCACCGGGAAGACCTACCTCGCGATGGCGAAGGCCGTGCAGGCCCTCCAGCGCAAGGACGTCGAGCGGATCATCCTCACCCGCCCCGCGGTGGAGGCGGGGGAGCGGCTCGGCTTCCTCCCCGGCACGCTGACCGACAAGATCGACCCGTACCTGCGGCCGCTCTACGACGCGCTCAACGAGATGATGGATCCGGAGCTCGTGCCGCGCCTCATGGCGACGGGCACCATCGAGGTCGCGCCGCTCGCCTACATGAGGGGGCGGACGCTGAACGACTCCTTCGTCGTGCTCGACGAGGCACAGAACACCACGCCGGAGCAGATGAAGATGTTCCTGACGCGCCTCGGCTTCGGCACCAAGATGGTGGTCACCGGCGACATCACCCAGGTCGACCTGCCGCAGGGCGCGTCGGGCCTGCGCCTGGTGACGCGGGTGCTCAAGGACATCGACGACATCCACTTCTCCCGGCTGACCAGCGACGACGTCGTCCGGCACACGCTCGTGGGGCGGATCGTGGACGCGTACAGCGAGTACGACGAACAGCGGACCGCAGCAAGGGTCGAGCGCGAGCAGGCGTCGGAGTTCGCCAGCCGCGCGGAGCGCCGCGCCGGTCTCCGCCAGGGTCCCAGGGACCGACAGCCGAAACGAGGACGCTCATGATCGAGATCAACAACGAGTCGGCGATCGACGTCGATGAGACCGTGCTGCTGCGGCTGACCGAGCACAACCTCGCGCAGCTGAACGTCAGCGCCGACGCGGACGTCGCGATCGTGCTGGTGGACGAGGGCGCGATGGAGGCGCTGCACGTCCAGTGGATGGACGAGCCGGGGCCGACCGACGTGCTGAGCTTCCCGATGGACGAGCTGCGCCCGGGGACGATCGACCGTCCGACACCGCCCGGCCTCCTGGGCGACATCGTGCTGTGCCCGCAGGTCGCCGAGACGCAGGCGGTCGCGGCGAAGCACACGCTCATGGACGAGCTGATCCTGCTCACGACCCACGGTCTGCTGCATCTGCTGGGCTTCGACCACGCCGAGCCGGACGAGGAGCGGGAGATGTTCGGTCTCCAGCGCGAGCTCATCGCGAGCTTCGCCGATCTCGAACATCGCCGGGATCGATGACCGTCACCGCGATCCTCCTCCTGGCCGCCGCGGTCCTCCTCGTCGGCTTCGGCGGCCTCATGGCCGCGATCGACGCCGCGTTCTCGGTGACCTCGCGCTCGGACCTCGCGGAGATGGGCGAGGAGGGACGGAACGCCGAGGCGCTGCGCCGGATCGCGGCGGACCCCGACCCGCACGCGAACGCCGTCGCCTTCATCCGCGTGCTCGCCGAGACGGGCGCCGCGGTGCTGGTCACCGTCGCCTTCGTGCTCCTGCTCGACGAGATCTGGTGGGCGATGCTCGCCGCCGTCGTGCTGATGACCGGCATCACCTTCGTGCTCGTCGGCGCCAGCCCCCGGTCGTTCGGCAGGCTGCACGCGGACGCCATGCTCCGGGGCTCCGCGCCCGTGATCCGCGGGCTCCGCGTGATCATGGGACCGCTGGCCCAGGGGCTCGTGACGCTTGGCGCGCGCGTGACCCCCGGTGCCGGCCGGAGCTCCTTCGCCTCGGAGGAGCAGCTGCTGAGCATGGTGGACGAGGCGGCGTCGCACGACCTCATCGAGGCCGATGACCGCGACCTCATCCACTCGGTCTTCGACTTCACGGACCAGTTCGTCCGGGCGGTGATGGTCCCTCGCACCGACATGGTGACCGTCGACGCGGATGCGACGACGAACGAGGCGATGACGCTCTTCCTCGATCGCGGGGTGTCGCGGATCCCGGTCGTCGACGACGATGCGGACGATGTCGTGGGCGTCCTGTACCTGAAGGACCTCGTGCAGTTCGCCTTCCGGGACGAGAACGCCTGGCGGGACTCGTCGGCGCGGACGATCGCCCGCCCCGCGGTGTTCGTCCCGGAGTCCATGCGCGCCGAGACCCTGCTCCAGCAGATGAAGCGCGACGCCGTCCACGTCTGCATGGTGGTCGACGAGCACGGCGGCATCTCCGGGCTCGTGACGCTGGAGGACCTGATCGAGGAGCTCGTCGGCGAGATCGCGGACGAGTACGACCTGCCGTCGACGGAGATCGCGGAGGTCGCCCCCGGACGGTACCGCGTGAGCGCACGGCTCAGCCTGGAGGACGTCGGCGACCTGTTCGGCGTGGAGCTCGAGGACGACGACGTCGACTCGATCGGCGGACTGCTGGGCAAGGAGCTCGGCCGGATCCCGCAGCCGGGGTCGACCGTGAACGTCCGCGGCCTGGTGCTGACCGGCGGCGTGTCCCGCGGGCGGGGCCGCGGGATCGCGACGGTGTTCGTGGAACGGGCCGAGGCTCCGGCCGCCGAGGACGATGAGGAACGGGAGAGCAAGGGATGAGCACGCAAGAGGAACGAGCAGGACGGGGCGCGGAGACGCGCAGCGGGTTCGTCACCTTCGTGGGGCGCCCGAACGTGGGGAAGTCGACGCTCACCAACGCGCTCGTGGGTGAGAAGATCGCGATCACCAGCGAGAAGCCGCAGACCACGCGCCGGGCGATCCGTGGGATCGTGTCCCGCTCGGACGGTCAGCTCGTGATCGTCGACACCCCGGGCATCCACCGTCCGCGGACCCTTCTCGGAGAGCGTCTCAACGACCTCGTCGAGCAGGTGCTGGGCGACGTGGACGTCATTGGCTTCTGCGTCCCCGCCACCGAGAAGGTGGGGCCGGGCGACCGGCGCATCGCGGCGTCGCTCGACGGCTATCCGCGGGCGAAGAAGATCGCGATCGTCACGAAGGTGGACGCGGCGGATCGCGACGAGGTCACCGAGCGCCTGCTGGAGGTGGATGCGCTCCGCGAGGACTGGGCGGCCGTCATCCCGCTCTCGGCGCTCACCCGCGTGCAGCTGGACGTCCTCTCCGATGAGATCCTCGCGCTGATGCCGGCGGGGCCCGCCCTCTATCCGGAGGGCGTCGTCACCGACGAGTCCGAGGATGATCGCATCGCCGAGATCATCCGTGAGGCCGCGCTGGAGGGGGTACGGGACGAGCTCCCGCACTCGATCGCGGTGGTCGTGGACGACATCGCGCGGCGCGAGGACTCGGATCTCACCGATGTGCACGCCAGCATCGTGGTCGAGCGCGACAGCCAGAAGGCGATCATCATCGGGCACAAGGGCGGGCGGCTGCGGGATGTGGGCGCGCGGGCCCGCGCGGGGATCGAGGAGCTCCTCGGGACGCGCGTCTACCTCGGGCTGCACGTCCGGGTCGCGAAGGAGTGGCAGCGCGATCCGAAGCAGCTGCGGCGGCTGGGGTTCTGAGAGGGATCCGGCATGGGGCTTCAGGCGCAGCGGTGGGTGGCCACGGCATGGGGGGAGCCCTCGACCTGGGAGTTCGTCGACACGGACGTTCCGGAGCCGGGGCCGGGCGAGGCCACGATCAGGGTCCGCGCGGCCGGCGTCAACCCCGCGGATGCGAAGCACGTCGCGGTGCCCCGCGCCGATCGCACCCTCCCGGTGCCCATCGGCTACGAGGTGTCGGGTGAGCTCGTCGCGATCGGACCGGGGACGCGGATCGGCTCGGGCCCGGCGTCGATCGGCGACGAGGTCCTGGCCTTCCGGGTCCAGGGCGGCTACGCGACGGCGCTGACGGTGCCGGCGGAGAAGGTGTTCCGGAAGCCCGCGACACTCGCACACGCCGAAGCCGCCAACCTGCTGCTCGCAGGCAGCACGGCCGCCGAGATGCTGGAGGTCACGGGGGTCGCCGCCGGTGAGACGATCCTCCTCCACGGCGCCTCCGGGGCGGTGGGGGCGAGCGTGCTCCAGCAGGCCGCACTCCGCGGCGCACGCGTGATCGGCACGGCGAGCGAACGCGGCGCCGATCGGGCGCGCCGATTCGGCGGTCTTCCCGTCCGCTACGGCCCGGGGCTCGCCGCACGCGTCCGCGACCTGCTCGCCGAGGCCGCGGGACCGGACGTGCGGATCGCCGCGGCTCTCGACGCGGTCGGCACCGACGAGGCCGTCGAGACCTCCCTGGAGCTGGTGCCGGATCGTGGACGGATCGTCACGATCGCGAACGCGGCGCGTGCCGCCGAGGACGGCTTCCTGGCGCTCGCGGGGACGCGGCCGGGGAGCGCGGCCTTCCGGGACGCGGTCCGCCCTCGGCTGATCGAGCTCGCCGAACGCGGGGAGCTGGTGGTCCCGGTCTCGCAGACGTTGCCGCTCGAGGACGCGCAGGAGGCGCACCGGGTACTGGCGCAGGGACGTGCGGGCGGCAAGCTCGCACTCGTGCCCTGAGCGACGCCCGACGACCCCACGAACCAACGACTCAACGGCCCGACAACCCCAACGGCTGAGCGCTCAGCGGCCTCCGGAGAACCCGCCGCCGCCGCCTCCTCCGGAGAACCCGCCTCCGAAGGACCCGCTGGACGACGACGAGGATGTGGCCGTCGGCGTGGGGGAGAGGGTTCCGCCCATGTGCGCGAGGGAGGATCCGATGCTCCCGTAGGCGTATCCGGTGTACCAGTCCGGCTCGTGGCGGAGCCGCTCGTACTCCACGGCGAGTACCTCGCCCCATTCCTTCTCCAGCCCGAACAGCATGGCGTAGGGGAGCAGCCGCTCATAGAGGACGATGACGTCGGCTCCACCGTCCTCGCGCCGCTCGGCCCCTCGATACGACTGGAGCATCCGGATCCGGTCCGCCTCCGCGAGACGGATGTACTCGCGCACGCCCTGCAGGTACTCCCAGGTCTCGGCGCCCTTCGGCGTCAGGACGTGCTGCTTCAGGAAGAGCACGGCGGCGAGCACGAGGAGGGCGATGGTGAGGATGATCGAGACGACGAAGGCGGCGATCGCCGCCTCCCTGCCGACGATCATCCCCGGAATGCTCATCGCGATCCCCGCGAGGCCTCCGAGGACGCCGAGCAGACCGAAGACCGGCGCGAGGGGCGACCGTCGCCGGACGAGGAGCCCGCGCTCGACGGCTGCCGCCCGCGCGGACCCGGGCAGCGCGGCGACGGCGGTGGCCACGGTGTTGTCCGGAACGGCGAGGTAGATGGTTCCCGCCTGCGGCCCCGCGCCGAAGAGGGCCGTCGTCGCAGCGGCGTCGAGGGGGTCGGGTGCGGCCGACGCGTCGAGCAGGGTGAGCGCGGGCTTGCCGGTCTGCTCCTCGATGCGCAGGACCCCGCGGACGCCGAGGTGCGCGATCTCCGCTGGGGTCTGCTTCGCGCCGCCGGTTCCGAGGACGGTGCCCGCCAGCAACGGCGAGAGGTCGTCGGGGACGTCGTACTGCGCGACGATCACGCCGCGCCCCTGGGCACGATGCCGCCGACGGAGCGCGGCGCGGGCGCCGAAGCCTGCCGCCGAGGCGACCACGATCCCTCCGCCGGCCAACGCGTAGGGCAGGACGTCGGTCCTCGCATCCGGTTGCTTCGCGGGCGAGGGGACGACGGTCCCGGGTGCGAACGCGAACGCGACCGTGACCCCCTCGCCGGCGCGGAGATCGGCCGCGGTGACCGTGAACGTCCCCGGCGACGTGCCGTCGGGGAGGACCTCACACCGTCCCTTGGCTCCGAACGTCCCCTGATAGCAGCTGCTCTCGCCCGTCGCGCGGGCGGCGAGGGCGTCGTCGAAGCGGATCGTGCCGGTGAAGGACTCGATCGGCTGCGTGCTGTCCAGGGGGAGGAGATCCCAGTAGAACTCGTCGATCGCCGCGTCCTCCGGCTCATGGAAGACGTCGCGCATCGTGTACTCGATGACGTACGTCGTCAGACCGTGCCGGTACTGGTCGTCGCCGAGCGCGAGCAGGAGGACGTCGTTCTCGGAGTCCGTCTCGTAGGGCACGTTCTCGCCGCGGTCGTCGCGGATGGAGAGCACCGTGGGCGAGATCGGTGCCCCGTCGTACTTCTCGGGGAGACCCCGGACGATCCCTCGGTTCTGATCGGTCTCCGGGAAGCGGGCGACGAGCGTCTCGGTGACATGGAGGACGGAGCGGCCGTCCGCGTCCACGCCGACCTCGTACGTCGCGTCCCAGGAGGCGTAGTCGAAGTCGTTGACGTCGGCCTGGGCCGGCATCGCGACGGCGAGGGGAGCGAAGAGCGCCACGAGGAGGCCGAGGGCGGCGAGGAGCGCGGTGCGAAGACGGGCCGGCATGTCTGCCAGGCTAACCGTCCTCGGACCCCGTTGCAGGTCAGCGCAGCGCGTGCTCCTGGACGAAGTCCCGGAGCGTCCGCTCGTCGTTCGGGATCTCCGTCACGTGCTGCGGTGCGTCCAGCAGCGCGCGCAGCTCCGGGCCGAGCTCGACGTCGATGCCGATCGCCTCGCGGATCGTCTCGGCGAACTTCTGCGGCTTGGCCGTCTCCAGGACGAGCATCGGCACCCCGGGCTCGACGAATCCTCGGGCCACCTTCACCCCGTCGGCGGTGTGCGGGTCGATGATCTCGCCGGACCCCTCGTGCACGGCGCGGATCGTCGCGAGGCGGTCCGCGTGGGTGCTCGTCCCCGAGACGATCCCGAACTCCTCCGTGAAGCGGGACTGCTGCTCCGAGAAGTCGACGTGCCCCTGCGCGTCCAGCTCCGCCCAGGCGTCGCGCAGACGCACCGGATCCTGGTCGACGAGGTCGTGGATGAAGCGCTCGAGGTTGGAGGCCTTGGAGATGTCCATCGACGGGCTGGATGTGGCCAGCGTCTGCGCCGCGGCGCGCGGACGGTAGAGACCCGTGCGGAAGAACTCGTCGAGCACGTTGTTCTCGTTCGCGGCGAGGACGAGACGGCGGATCGGCAGGCCCATCCGCCGGGCGTAGTGGCCGGAGAGGATGTTGCCGAAGTTCCCGGACGGCACGGTGAAGGAGACCTCGAAGCCCGCGGCGTCGTCGATCCCGTCCGTGGCGCGCAGCCAGGCCCAGAAGTAGTAGACGACCTGGGCGGTGATGCGGGCGAGGTTGATCGAGTTCACGGCGCCGAGGCGGTGCGCGCGCTTGAAGGCGAGGTCGCCGGCGAGCGCCTTGACGAGGTTCTGGCAGTCGTCGAAGACGCCGTCGACCGCGAGGTTGTGCACGTTCCCGTCCTGGAGCGAGTACATCTGGGCGCGCTGGAACGGGCTCATCCGTCCCTGCGGCGAGAGCATGAACACCGACACGCGCTCCTTGCCGCGGAGCGCGTGCTCGGCTGCGGACCCGGTGTCGCCGGAGGTCGCGCCGACGATGTTGAGCACGCCGTCCTGCTTCTCCAGGGCGTACTCCAGCGCCTGGCCGAGGAACTGCATCGCCATGTCCTTGAACGCCAGCGTCGGTCCCTCCGAGAGGCCGACGAGGGTGATCCCCCCGCCGATCGGGCGGAGCGGGACGGCGACCGGGAAGGTCTCGGGAGCGTAGGCGGCGCGGCACATGCGCGCGAGGTCGTCGCGGGGGATGTCCGTGGCGAACAGCCCGAGGACCTCGGTCGCGAGGGCGGCGTAATCCAGCGCCCGCCAGGACTCGAGGGTCTCCGCCTCGACGCGGGGGAGCAGGGCAGGGACCGCGAGCCCGCCGTCCGCGGCGAGGCCCTCCAGCAGGGTCTCGGTGTAGGTCATCGGCTCCCCGCCGCCGCGGGTGGAGATGTAGTGCACGCAGGCTCCTCGATCGATGTGCTGCCGGCGACGCGCGTCGCACGCTGCTTCGATTCTTGCAGGCGACGCGTGCTGTGCGAGCCATATGTCCCGACCCGTCGTGCATCGTCGGGGCACGGTGCTAGCATGGCCGCATGCGTGCGGGCGTTCTGCTTCTCCTTATCCGCCGCGGCGAGTCCCAGTTCTAGGGCCGACCTCGTCGCGGTGTTCGCGTTGGCCCGACTCCCGCGAGAAGACGAGAAGAGAACACCCATCATGAAGAACGCTCAGCGCCCCTCGGCGATGCCGATCCGCAAGTACCGTCCGTTCCACGAGCAGATCCGGGTCGATCTGCCGGACCGGACCTGGCCCGATGCCCGCATCTCCGAGGCCCCCCGCTGGTGCGCGGTGGACCTCCGCGACGGCAACCAGGCGCTCATCGACCCGATGTCGCCCGAGCGTAAGCGGGTCATGTTCGAGCTGCTCGTGAGCATGGGCTACAAGGAGATCGAGGTCGGCTTCCCCTCGGCCAGCCAGACCGATTTCGACTTCGTCCGTCAGCTGATCGAGGACGGCCTGATCCCCGATGACGTCACGATCCAGGTGCTGACCCAGGCCAGGGAGCACCTGATCGAGCGCACCTACGAGGCGATCGCCGGTGCGAAGCAGGCGATCGTCCACCTCTACAACTCCACGAGCGTGCTGCAGCGGGAGGTCGTGTTCCGTACCGACCGGCAGGGCGTCATCGACATCGCCCTCAACGGCGCACGGCTGTGCCGGGAGTACGAGAAGCGGATCCCGGACACGCAGGTCTACTACGAGTACTCGCCGGAGAGCTACACGGGCACCGAGCTCGAGTTCGCCGCGGACATCTGCAACCAGGTGCTGGAGGTGTTCGAGCCGACTCCCGCGCGCAAGGTGATCATCAACCTCCCCGCGACGGTCGAGATGGCCTCGCCGAACGTCTACGCCGACTCGATCGAGTGGATGAGCCGTCACCTGAACCACCGCGAGAACGTGATCCTGTCGCTGCACCCCCACAACGACCGCGGCACGGCGATCGCCGCCGCAGAGCTCGGCTACATGGCGGGCGCCGACCGCATCGAGGGCTGCCTGTTCGGCAACGGCGAGCGCACGGGGAACGTCGACCTGGTGGCGCTCGGCATCAACATGTTCACGCAGGGGATCGATCCGCAGGTCGACTTCAGCGACATCGATCAGGTCAAGCGCACGGTCGAGTACTGCAACCAGCTCCCGGTCCCGGAGCGGAGCCCCTGGGCGGGCGACCTCGTCTTCACCGCCTTCAGCGGATCGCACCAGGACGCGATCAAGAAGGGCTTCGAGGCGATGGAGGCGCGGGCCGCCGATCAGGGCGTCACGGTCGACGAGATCGAATGGGCCGTCCCCTACCTCCCCGTCGACCCCAAGGATCTGGGGCGCTCCTACGAGGCCGTGATCCGGGTCAACTCCCAGTCCGGCAAGGGCGGCGTCGCCTACCTGCTGAAGTCCGATCACGCGATCGACCTGCCGCGCAAGCTCCAGATCGAGTTCTCCGGCGTCGTGCAGGCGAAGACCGACGCCGAGGGCGGAGAGGTCACCAGCGAGCAGATCTGGGCGGTGTTCCAGGACGAGTACCTGCCCGCCGAGCAGGCGTCGGAGAAGTGGGGCCGGTTCGAGCTCCTCGCCACCGAGACGCGCAGCGACATGTCGGGGGCCGTGGAGCTGGACGTCGTGCTGCGCGACGACGAGGAGCGGGTCACCACCTCCGCGCGCGGCAACGGCCCGGTCGCGGCCTTCGTCGAGGTCCTGCGCGGTCAGGGCTTCGACATCACGGTGTACGACTACGTCGAGCACGCTCTCAGCGCCGGCGGCGATGCGCAGGCCGCGGCGTACGTGGAGCTGCAGGTCGGCGACCAGCGCCTCTGGGGCGTGGGCATCGACGGCGACATCTCGACCGCGTCGCTGAAGGCGATCGTGTCCGGGGTGAACCGGTCCATCCGCTCGATGGACCGCGAGCTCGCCGCGGTCTGACAGCGGTCCGGATGGCGGGAGTCTCCCCGTCGGGCGGCGGTTCCCTGCAGGGGCCTCCCGCCGAACGGGGGAACTCCCGCCATCCGTCCCCAGGATCAGGATCCGGTCAGGGCCTGACGATCGGGATCGCGCCGGTCTCGGCGGCGACCTTCCGCCGGTAGAGCCGGCGCTGCTCCGGCAGGGAGACGTCGAAGACGACGGCGAGCACGCGGATCACGGCCGTCAGCACGATGCCGATGACCGCGGCGAGGGTGACGGACATGCCGAACCCCTGCGCGATCACGATGAAGGTGCAGCCCGCGGCGGCGGCGAAGGCGTAGAGCGAGCCGACGTGCATGATCGCCACCGGCAGCCCCATGAGCACGTCGCGGAGCATGCCGCCCCCGGCCGCGGCGCACACGCCGATGAAGACGGCGGGCACGGGCGGGATCCCGAAGGCGAGCGCCTTGCTCGTGCCGAAGGCGCCGAACATGCCGATCACGACGGCATCGAGGACGACGATGAGCGTGTTCACCCGGTTCAGCAGGCCGGCGAGCAGCATGCCGACGAGCGAGGCGCCGCCCGCGGTGATCAGGTACCAGTTGCTCTGCAGCGTCGCGGGCGGCTGGCCGATGAGGATGTCGCGGATGAGCCCGCCGCCCATGCCGATCATGATCCCGATGATCGACACCCCGAGGAGGTCGAGCCGGCGCTGGCCCTGGAATCCGGAGGCGAACATCGCACCCTGCACGCCGCCGAGGCCGACGCCGAGGAGATCGGCCCAGAGGGGAATGCTGAACAACGGTTCGGTCACCCCTCCATTGTCCCCGCCCCGAGGGATAATCGATGGATGCCGACCTACCGAGACGAAGCGGTGGTCCTGCGCACCCACAAGCTCGGTGAGGCGGACCGCATCGTCACGATGCTCTCGAGGCGGCACGGCAAGCTGCGCGCGGTCGCCAAGGGCGTGCGACGGACCTCGTCGAAGTTCGGATCCCGCCTGGAGCCGTTCATGGTCGCCGATGTGCAGCTGTACCAGGGGCGCTCGCTCGACATCGTCCAGCAGGCGGAGTCCCTGGGCGCGTACGGGGCCGAGATCGCGCTGCACTACGACCGCTACACGGCGGCGAACGCGATGGTCGAGACCGCCGATCGTCTCAACGACGGCGAGGCGACCCCGGAGCAGTACCTGCTGCTGGTCGGCGGCCTGCGCGCCCTGTCCCGGGGCGAGCACGCCTCGCGGAGCGTGCTGGATTCCTATCTGCTGCGCGTCATGGCGCTGTCGGGCTGGGCGCCGTCGTTCGGCGACTGCGCCCGGTGCGGCAAGCCGGGCGCGCACGCGATGTTCGTGGCGCAGCTGGGCGGCCTGATCTGCGAGGACTGTGCGCCGGCCGGAAGCGCGAGGATCGCGTCCTCCACGCTCGATCTCCTGCGCTCCCTGATGGCGGGGGACTGGACGAGCGTCGACGCGGCGAGGCCCGCCGACGCGGCCGCTGCCTCCGGGCTGATCGCCGCGTACGCCCAATGGCATCTGGAGCGGGGAATCCGGTCCCTCGCCCACCTGGAAGGACCCCGGTGACTCCCAAGCCCTACACGCACAAGGACGCGGTCCCGTACCGCCCGCTGGACTGGACGGGCGTGCAGCCGCCGGCCTTCCCCGCAGTGCCGAACCACGTCGCGATCGTCATGGACGGCAACGGACGCTGGGCGAACCGGCGCGGGCTCAGCCGGGTCGAGGGCCACAAGGCGGGGGAGGAGGTCCTGCTCGACGTCGTCGCCGGGGCGATCCAGGCCGGCGTCCGGCATCTCTCGGTCTACGCGTTCTCCACGGAGAACTGGGCGCGTTCGCCGGAAGAGGTCCGTTTTCTGATGGGCTACAACCGCGACGTCCTTCATCGCCGACGCGATCAGCTCAACGAGTGGGGTGTCGAGGTGCGCTGGGCCGGACGCAAGCCGCGGCTCTGGGGGTCCGTGATCAAGGAGCTCCAGTACGCCGAGCAGCTCACCCGGGGGAACGATGTGCTGACCCTGACGATGTGCGTGAACTACGGCGGTCGCATCGAGCTCGTGGACGCCGTGCGCGCGATCGCCGAGGACGTCAAGGCCGGACGGACGAAGCCGGGGGCGATCACCGAGAAGGCGATCCGGCGTCACCTGTACGTGCCGGACATGCCCGACGTCGACCTGTTCCTGCGGAGCTCCGGCGAGCAGCGGACGTCGAACTTCCTCCTCTGGCAGTCCGCCTACGCGGAGATGGTCTTCCTGGACACGCTCTGGCCGGACTTCTCCCGGGAGGAGCTCTGGCGGGCGATCGGCGTCTACCTGTCCCGGAACCGCCGCTTCGGCGGCGCGGTGGACACCCCCGACACCGCGGGCTGAGCGCCGCTCACCTCGTCGACGGCGCGTTCGCGCGCAGCCAGCCCTCTGTCTCGCGCGGATGTTGCAGCCGGACGATCGCGAGGTGCGGGTACCTCTCGACCGCCCGTGGCATCCGTTCCTCCCAGTTGTGCAGCGTGTCCTTCTGCCAGCGGAGGATGTTCTGCTCCGGATCCGGGTCGAACATCCTCGTGATGCCGCGTTCGACGTTGCCGTTCCACAGTTCGGTACGGCGCAGCTGCCGGGAGAGCGTGCGCCGGAGCAGGCGCGAGCGGACGATGCGGTACGGGTAGTCGAGCCAGATCGCCAGCTGAGTGCGAGGAGCGAGGATCGGGTCCGTGCCCTTGCTGGTGTACTGCCACTCGGTGACCCAGCGCTCCTCCGCGGCGAAGGCGCGGACATCGTCGAGGAACTCCGGGCGCGGCGTCCAGTCCGGCCCGTGGAACAGGCCGTCGATCTCCATGTGCTGCAGCCCCCAGAGGGCGCCGACCCGCCGGGCGAGCGTCGTCTTCCCCGATCCGGTGACGCCTGCGATCAGCACGCGCCGGGGGCCCTCCGTCCCGCGGATCGGGAGCGGATCGTCGAACGCGAGCATCCGAGGATGCTATCAACGGAATGCACCGGGACGGGATCGGGTTGAATGGTGATGTGAGCGAACCCATCTCGATCGACATCTGGTCCGACATCGCCTGCCCGTGGTGCTACATCGGCAAGCGCAATCTGGAGGCGGGGCTCGCCGCGACCCAGGACGACGGTGAGGACGCGCCGCAGGTGACGATCACCTACCACTCGTTCGAGCTCTCGCCCGACACGCCGGTCGACTTCCACGGCGACGAGATCGACTTCCTCGCCGGGCACAAGGGGATGCCGCGGGAGCAGGTCGTCGAGATGCTCGACCGGGTGACCGGCGTCGCGAAGGACGCCGGTCTCGGCTACCGCTTCGACCTGCTTCAGCACACGAACACCGTGAAGGCGCATGAGCTGCTGCACTTCGCGAAGAGCCAGGGGCGTCAGCACGAGATGACGGAGCGGCTCATGTCCGCCTACTTCGTCGAGGGCAAGCACGTCGGTCGGATCGAGGACCTCGTGGAGCTCGCGACGGAGGTGGGGCTTGACGCGGACGAGGCCCGCGCGGCGCTGGAGAGCGAGCGGCATCTCGCGGACGTCCGTCGCGACCAGGCCCAGGCGCAGGCGTACGGGATCCAGGGCGTGCCGTTCTTCGTGATCGACGGTCAGTACGGCATCAGCGGGGCGCAGCCGCCGCAGGCCTTCGAGAACGTCCTGCGCGACCTCTGGTCCCAGCGGGGCGCGGAGACCGCAGAGGCAAAGACCGCGGAGACCGCGACCGGCGAGTGACCGGGGAGTGATCGGGTCCGGGGCGGACCTGGACGGCCTGCCCCGGTCGCCGGGTCAGTCGGCGAGGGCCGTCTCGATCGCCGAGACGATCTCGGGGTCGTCGGGAAGCTGCTTCGGGCGGAAGCGCTGTACGGAGCCGTCCGGCGAGACGAGGAACTTCTCGAAGTTCCACTCCACCCTTCCGGTCTTGCCGCGTCCGTCCGGCGTCTCCTTGAGGGCCTTGTAGAGGTCGGTGGCGTTCCGGCCGTTGACCTTGACCTTGTCGTTGATGGGGAAGGTGACGCCGTAGGTCGTGGAGCAGAACTCGAGGATCTGCTCCATCGAGCCCGGCTCCTGGCCCATGAACTGGTTGCAGGGGAAGCCGATCACCGTGAACCCGCGCTCCCCGTACTCGCGCTGGAGCTCCTCCAGCTGTCCGTACTGTGGGGTGAGCCCGCATTTCGAGGCGACGTTCACCACGAGCACGGGACCTGTGCCGTAGTCGTCGAGCGTGCGCTCGGCGCCCTCGGCGTCATGGAACGGGATCTTGCGCAGCGGAGTCTCGGTCATGATCCACAGCCTACGACCGCCGAACCCGGCCGGTTCCGGATCTGGGACAATGATCAGGATGACTCTCGCTCCCGCACTCGCACGTCCGCTGCGCATCGGCCCGATCCGGCTCGATGCGCCCGTCGTGCTCGCTCCGATGGCGGGCATCACCAACACCGCGTTCCGACGCCTGTGTCGCGAGTACGGCGCCGGCCTGTACGTCAGCGAGATGATCACGTCCAGGGCGCTCGTCGAGCGCAACGCGGTCACGATGCGCCTCATCCAGCACCACGAGAGCGAGACGCCCCGCTCGATCCAGCTCTACGGCGTGGACCCCGCGACGATCGCGGAGGCCGCGCGGATCATCGCCGCCGAGGACCACGCGGATCACATCGACCTGAACTTCGGCTGCCCGGTGCCCAAGGTCACGCGCAAGGGCGGGGGAGCAGCGCTCCCCTGGAAGATCGGCCTCTTCGCGGACATCGTGGAGAGGGCGGTGAAGGCCGCCGGCGACATCCCGCTCACGGTCAAGATGCGCAAGGGGATCGATCGGAGTCACCTGACGTTCCTGGACGCGGGCCGCGCCGCGGAGGACGCGGGTGCCGCCGCCGTCGCCCTCCACGCACGAACCGCGTCGGAGTACTACTCGGGGCACGCGGACTGGGACGCGATCGGCGAGCTCAAGGAGGCCGTGACCTCCATCCCGGTGCTCGGCAACGGCGACATCTGGGCGGCGGACGACGCCGTGCGGATGATGGAGCAGACCGGATGCGATGGCGTCGTGGTGGGGCGAGGATGCCTCGGCCGGCCGTGGCTGTTCGGCGAGCTGGCCGCCGCCTTCGGCGCCTCCCACACCCCGCCGGTGGATGCGACGCTGTCGTTCGTCGCGGCCGCCTTCCGACGTCACGCCGAGCTCCTGGTCGAGTTCTTCGAGGACGAGGACCGCGGGTGCAAGGACATCCGCAAGCACGTCGCCTGGTACTTCAAGGGCTATCCCGTCGGTGGGGAGCTGCGCGCGGCGCTGGCGAGGGCCTCCACCCTCGCCGAGATCGACGACCTGCTCGGCACCCTCGACGACGCGCCGTATCCGGGTGCGGCGGCCGAGGGGCAGCGGGGCAGGGCAGGGACGCCGAAGCGGACCTCGCTGCCGGAGGGCTGGCTGGAGTCTCGCGACGTGGCGAGCGAGACCAGCGACATGATGCGCGGCGCGGAGGTCGAGAACAGTGGCGGCTGACGGTCGAGCGGACGGCTACGACCCGCGCGACGCCGAGCGCTTCTTCCCCGAGACCCATCGCTCCGAGCGGGACGACTTCGCGCGGGACCGCGCCCGGGTGCTGCACTCGGCCGCGTTGCGCCGTCTCGCCGCCAAGACACAGGTGCTGAGTCCTGCGAGCCCCGCGGACTTCGCCCGGAACCGGCTCACCCACTCGCTCGAGGTGGCACAGGTCGGCCGGGAACTCGCCACGCGCCTCCGGCTGTCGCCCGACATCGTGGACACCGCCTGTCTCAGCCACGATCTCGGGCATCCGCCCTTCGGGCACAACGGCGAGCGGGCGCTCAACGACTGGGCCGAGGGGATCGGCGGCTTCGAGGGGAACGCGCAGAGCCTGCGGATCCTGGTTCGTCTCGAGCCGAAGGTGACCGACGAGGCGGGACGCGGGGTCGGCCTGAACCTCACGCGCGCGAGCATCGATGCGACGTGCAAGTACCCGTGGACGGCGGAGAGCCCTCTTCCCGATCCGGGCGGACGGCTGAAGTTCGGGGTTTATCCCGATGACGAGCCCGTGTTCCGCTGGATGCGCGATGGCGCACCGGGTCGCGTGCGCTGCATCGAGGCGGAGGTCATGGACCTCTCCGACGACATCGCCTATTCGGTGCACGACTTCGAGGACGCCGTCACCAACGGCTACCTCGACCCCGCGCGCCTGTCGGATCCGGGGGAGCACGATGCCCTGGTGACCGCGATCCAGCGCTGGGTCGGCTTCGACTTCTCGCGGGACGAGCTGGAGGATGCGCTGTTCCGTCTCACGAGCCTGCCGACGTGGCTGCGCTCGTTCACCGGGACTCGGCAGGACCTCGCGCAGCTGAAGAACCTGACATCGGACCTGATCGGCCGCTTCGCGCGTGCCGCGGCGACCGCGACCGAGGAGCGATACCCCGGGGACCGGCTCACCCGTTACCGCGCCCATGTCGTGGTGCCGCGCGTCGTCGAGGTGGAGATCGCCGTCCTGAAGGGGATCATCGGTGCCACCGTCGTCACGATCGAGGGACGCAAGGAGCTCTACAAGGAGCAGCGGCGAGTGCTCAAGCGGCTCGCCACGGTGATCTGGGAGCACGGGACCGACGTGCTCGAGCCGGTCTTCGTCGCAGACTTCCTCGCCGCCGGTTCCGAGGCGGAGCAGCGGAGGGTCGTCGTCGACCAGGTCGCCAGCCTCACCGATCAGGTGGCGCTCGCCTGGCATGCGCGGTTGGTGGGCGAGATCGACGCCGCGGCCATCGGCATCTGGTACCCCGGCGCCCCGGCCCCCGAGCGCCGGAGCCCTTCGCGGAGTCCCATCGCCGAGGCCCGCTGATGCCGCGCATCAGTCAGGCCGACATCGATGAGGTCAAGGCACGGACGAATATCGCGGACATCGTCGGCGAGCGCGTGTCCTTGAAGTCCGCTGGGGTCGGCTCGATGAAGGGGCTGTGCCCGTTCCACGACGAGAAGAGCCCCAGCTTCCACGTCCGTCCACAGGTCGGCTTCTACCACTGCTTCGGCTGCGGCGCTTCCGGGGACGTCTACTCGTTCCTGAGGGAGATGGACCATGTCAGCTTCACCGAGGCGGTGGAGCGGCTCGCCGGGCGCATCGGCTACACGCTGCATTACGAGGACGGCGGCGCCGCGCCCGAGACGAGCGGACGAAGCCGGTTGTACGCGGCGAACGCGGCGGCGGGGGAGTTCTTCCGTGGTCAGCTCCTGAGCCCGGAGGCGGAGGCGGCGCGGCGGTTCCTTGGGGAGCGGGGGTTCGACGCGGGAGCCGCGGCGCACTTCGGCGTGGGCTATGCCCCCCGCGGGTGGGAGGGCATGCTCAAGGCCCTCACCGCGCAGGGCTTCACGCGGGACGAGCTGTCCGGCGCGGGACTGGTCTCCACCGGCCAGCGCGGGGTCTACGACCGGTTCCGCGGGCGCCTGGTGTGGCCGATCAGGGACGTCACCGGTCAGACCATCGGCTTCGGCGCGCGTCGACTGTATGACGACGACAAGGGGCCCAAGTACCTCAACACCCCCGAGACGCCGATCTACAAGAAGGCGCAGGTGCTCTATGGGCTCGACCTCGCCAAGCGTGACATCGCGAAGGGGGATCCCCGCCGTGTCGTGGTCGTCGAGGGCTACACCGACGTCATGGCCTGTCACCTGGCCGGGGTGACCACGGCGATCGCGACCTGCGGCACGGCGTTCGGCGCCGAGCACATCAAGGTCCTGCGGAGGGTCATGGGGGACGACAACGCTCACGGCGAGGTCGTCTTCACGTTCGACGGTGATGAGGCGGGACAGAAGGCGGCGCTGCGGGCGTTCGCCGAGGAGAGCCGATTCACCGCGCAGACCTTCGTGGCGGTGGCCCCGGACGGACTGGATCCCTGCGATCTGCGCCTGCTCCGCGGTGACGCTGCGGTGCGGTCGCTGATGTCCGCGAAGGTGCCTCTGTTCGAGTTCGTGATCGACCGGAAGCTGGGCTCCTACGACCTCACCACGGTCGAGGGCCGCGTTGGCGCGCTCCGCGCGGCGGCCCCGATCGTGGCCGAGATCCGCGATCGTCTGCTGCGCCCCGAGTACGAGCGCGTGCTCGCGCGCCGGCTGGGCATGGATCCCGTGGACGTGCACGCCGAGGTCCGTCGTGCGGAGGCGCGACGCGGGGAGCCGGGACGCGGTCCGTCGCGGGAACGCGAGCCGTCCGGCGACGGGGGCGGGAGGCCGGATCAGCGAGGTGCCGGCGGGCCTGACGGCGATGGCGCCCCCGCGCTCGCACCCGTGACGCTCGCCACCCTGCCCCGCAGCGGCGACGCGCTGGTCGAGCGGGACGGGCTCATGGGAGCTCTCCAGTACGGGCACCAGGTCGATCAGGAGCTGCTGTCCAGGGCGATGGGCGCCCCGTTCCAGGTCGCGGCGCTGGACGCAGTGCGCGAGGCCGTCGCCGCGCACCCGGACCGCCAGCGTGCGGGATGGGCCATGCAGGCCGTGGAGTCCGTGCGGGAGCCGTTCCGCACCCTCGCCGGAGAGCTGCTCATGGCGCCCTTCCCGGCGCGGGACGAGGCCGGAGCGCTCGCCTCGGCGACCGACCTGATGCGCACGCTCATCCGTCGCGTCCTCGACCGGGAGAAGCAGGAGCTGCTCGGCGCGATCCAGAGGGTGCCGTCGGGTTCCGACGGTTGGCGCGCTCTTCGGCTCCGGCTGCGCGACATCGACGCCGAACGTCAACGGTTCGTCGAGTCCTGAGGCGCGACGGGCGCGCGCAGGGCAGTATGGGTCTCATGGCACGAGCACGAGCGGATGAGTCCGTCGCGATCGACTGCAGCGATCTGGTGATCGACAGGTTGGGGCATGGGAACCCGACGAGGGCGATCGACGGCGTCACCTTCACCCTGCGCGCCGGTGAGCTCATGTGCATCGCCGGCGCGACGGGCTCCGGCAAGTCGACGCTCGTGAGCGCACTCGCCGGCGCGACGGACCCGTCGATCCGCGTGGCGGGGGGAGAGGCGCTGGTGTGCGGCATCTCGGTCCGGAGGCCCGGCCGGCGGCTGCGTGAGCTGACCTACCGCACCGGATATCTCCCGCAGCGGGGAGGAGCGGACCTGACGCCGCAGCTCACGGTGCAGGAGACGATCGCCGAGCCGATCCTCCAGCGCGAGCGACGGGTCAACGTCAAGGCGCTGGCGATCCGCGTGGCGACCCTCCTCGACGAGCTCCACCTGCCCCTGGGGACGGCGGACAAGTTCCCCTATGAGCTGAGCGCCGGCATGCGCCAACGCGTGGCGATTGCGCGCTCGCTCGTGCTGGAGCCGCGGGTGCTGATCGCCGACGAGCCCCTGGCGAACCTCGACCTGGAGGTGCGACACGTCGTCTTCGACGCCATCGCCCGGCGCCGCACCGAGCACGGGATGGCGGCGCTGCTGGTGAGCAACGATGCGGCGTTCGCGCGCGAGCTCCGCGCGGAGACGCTGATGATCCGCGAGGGGCACGTCATCGCTCGCGGGACGGGGGCCGATCTCGTCTGGACCCCCGGAGCGGAGCCCGACCGGGCCGAGACCGCACGCTGACGCGAGGCGTCCGATGCGACACGCGCGGCGCTCCGCCGGTTTCCTGAGCATCTCCCGCGTCCTGCTATGATCGATGAGTTGCCCGCCCAGCGGTGCACGGTCCCCTGTAGCTCAATTGGCAGAGCAATCGGCTGTTAACCGATAGGTTGTTGGTTCGAGTCCAACCGGGGGAGCCACACGGACTCCCTCCTTCTTCATGCGGCCCTTCGCCCTTCCCGATGCGGTCCGCCGCCGCGTCGCCCTGCGCCGTGTCGCCGTCGCCCTGCGCAGTGTCGCCGTGCACAGCGTCGCGTCGCCGCCGCGCATCGCTCACGGCCCTCCTCAGCGGCCGAGTCTGGCGTTCCCGTCGCGAAAACGGCCGCTTTTCGGGCCGGGAGGCGGCCGTTTTTGCGACGGGAAGCGTCGTTCGCCAGGTCGCGGCAGGCGCTATAGCATTGTTGGGCATGATCGGATGAGGAGAGGAACAGGATGACCATGTTCGCAGAGGCCATTTCCGACTTCTGGGCGCTCGATGTCCGGGGCGATGTGCTGTACGAAGACGCCGCGCTCATCCTCCTCGAGAACCCGGAGCTCGAGGAGAGGGATCAGATCGTCCTGCTCTGGACCGCTGACGACGGTCGCACGAGCGTGGCGGTCGCACCGGCGGTCGCGCAGCTCCTCGTTCCCGTTCTCGCCGAGGGCCGTGCGCTGACGGTCGAACGTCTCCGTGAGGCCATCGCCGGAGCGGGGATCGTGCTGCACGACGCGGACAATCTCTTCTATCTCCCGCGCGATGGGCGTGAAGAGCTCCTCGCAGAGCCGGATCCGTCGGACATCAGGCGGCTGGGCGCCTCCGACGCGGAGCTCTTCTCGGCGTTCGAGGCCGAGGCGACACCCGAGGATCTGGATGACGCGCTGGTCGGCCTCGACGACTGGGCGGCGTTCGGGGTCGTCGAGGACGGGCGGCTCGTCAGCGCGGGCAGCATGTACCCGTTCCAGGAGGAGCACGGGGAGGACGCGATCCTGGCGGATATCGGCGTCCTCACCCTCGCCCGCTCCCGAGGCGCCGGGCACGCTCGACGCCTGGTCCGCGCGATGATCCGTTTCGCCGTCGACGCCGGATACGAGCCGCAGTACCGCTGCCAGCTCGACAACAGCGCCTCCGTCGCCCTCGCCGAGTCCCTGGGCCTCGCTCTCTACGGTCGATGGCAGGTCGTCACGCCGGACGAGGAGCAGGAGGGCTCCACCGGGTGATCCGCTGAGCAGCTCCACCACCGCCGCGCGGGGGCTTTCCGTGCTGCTTCGGCAAGGCGGCAGGCGAACGTGCCGTCAGCCGCCCGCGCAGGTCGGACGATCCGCGGTCTGCCCCTTGGTCTCCGGTGCCAGGGTCACGGCCGGGACGCCGGCCGGGGCGTCGGTCGCGGTGCCTCCGGACGTGCCGGGGGAGGGATCGGCAGTGCCTGCTCCTCCGGCGCTGTCGTCGGGCGGCGTGAGGGCGACCGGCCGATCCTCACGGAGCGCGGAGAACAGCACCTCGGCCTGATCGGGCTCGGGCTCGACACGGTCCGGATCGGGGGCGTAGTCCCGGACCGGGAGCTGGAGGAGCACCATGCGATCGAGCGAGACCCCGGCCAGGGTCCCCGCGAGCCCGACGAGGGCCGAGGGCGTCGACAGGGCCTTGTCGACCGTGAGGGTGCGCCCTGCCGCATCGGCGAGGCCGAACAGCGCCACCGGGTTCGTGAGCGTCTCCGCGCTCTTGACCTTGCGAGCCAGGGCCGACAGATAGGTCTGCTGCGTGTGGATGCGGCCGAGGTCGCTGCGGTCGCCGATCCCGTAGCGGGTGCGGACGAAGGCGAGGGCCTCCTGGCCGTGGATCGTGTGCGACCCCGCGGCGAGGTGGAGCTGGGAGTCGGGGTCGTCCACGTCCTCGGCGAGGCAGACGTCGACACCGCCGATCGCGTCGGTGATGTCGATGAAGCCGTCGAAGTTGACGACGATGAAGTGGTCGATATCCAGCCCCGTGTAGGCGCGGACGGTGTCGAGGGTGCAATAGGGGCCGACGTCGAAGGCGCTGTTGATCTGCGCGTTGTCGGTGGCGTCGTGCACCGTGCCGTCCGCGGCCGTGCACTCGGGGCGCGGGAGCATGGTGTCCCGCGGGATGCTCACGAGCGTCGCGTCCGTGTGCGCGGCGTTGACGTGCAGGAGCATCAGGGTGTCCGAGCGATCGCCGTCGACGTCGTCGCCATAGTCGCCGCTCGCGAGTCCGCCACGACCGTCGGACCCCATGATGAGCAGGTTGACGGGACCGTCCCAGTTCGGGATCTTCTGGGCTTTCGGCGTCTCGCCCGGTCGCGAGACGGCGTTCGTCGCGAGACCGTCGGAGACGCGGAGGAGGAGCGCGACGGCGGTGCCGCCCGCGGCGAGGACGAGGACCGCCACGACGCCGAGGACGATGGCGACCGTGCGCCGTCCTCGACGGCGACGCGGGGGATGCGCGGCGTGCGACGCCAGAGGCGAGGCGGAGGGGTCATCGGGGTCGGAGGCGGCAGGCGGGGTCGTGCGTCTCATCATCGTCACCGTCGATCGAGGGGGCGCTCCCGAGGGGTGGTCGGGATCGGCGACGGGGGTCTCGCCGATGCGCAAACATCACGGATAGGTAACGAACACGTTAGCAACCCGCTCCCGAGCCACCTCCGAGAGTGCTGGGAATACGGTCCGGAGATGCGACGGGCCCGGGCTCCTGGTCCGACGGGTCAGGGCAGGGCCGACGGGGTGGATGCACGACGAAGGGGCCCGCGAGATGCGGACCCCTTCGTCGAGAGCGGCTCGGCGCTCAGCGGGCGCTGGCCTTCAGCGTTCCCGTGGTCTGGCCTGCGGGGTCCGCGATAAGGCACTGGATCAGCCGGTCGTTCAGCTGCTCCCAGGTCTCCTTGGTCGGCGAGAGGTAGTACGCCTCCAGGCTCGAGGAGTCGAACGGGACACCGATGAAGTCGGTGAAGGGCTGGCCATAGCACTGCTCGGCAGCGGTGTTGACGGTCGCCTCGTCGTAGGCGCCCTCCTCCAGCTTGAACTCGTAGTAGACCTCCTGGTCGTGCGGCTGCTCACAGGGGACCACGTTCGCGTCGCTGATCTGGGTGGCGGTCCCGGTGGCCATCAGGCAGTCGCCCAGCTTCAGGCTGAAGATGTCGATCTTCGCGCTCTCGGTGACCTCACCGCTCTTGTCGTCGCGCGGGGCGTCGTTGCTGCCGCCGCCGAGGATGCCCTGGATCGCGCTGCAGCCGCTGAGGCCGACGGCAAGGATGGCGGCGGCGCCCGCCATCAGGAGTCGGGTTCGGGTCTTGGAAGTGTGCATGGGAGTTTCCCCTCCGGGTACTGTGCGTTTCTGATGAATTCCCTGTAGAACGTACCGGCGCCCGGGCGCCGATACCAACTCAGATCTGGCACATCACAAATCGATTCCGTCACGATTTATACGAAAGGCGACGAGCCCCGACGTTCAGGATGCGGCTGAAGGAGCGGGAGCGAGCACCCGATAGACGTGCATCGCGTCCTCGACGCCGAGGTGCGTCCAGCCGATCCTTGTGAAGAACAGCTGTGCCGCATCGTTCCCGGTGTCCACGAACGCCTGCCACTCGCGATGGTCGGGATGACCGTCCCATCGGCGCACCGCCTGCACGATGAGCCGGCCGAGTCCGCGGCCGCGCAGGGCGGGGGACACCGCGAGGTCGGTGATGACGTGGGGCAGGGGTCCGGTGCCCCAGACCACGCCGACGAGCCCGACGGGTCCGTGCGCATCCTTGACGACGAGCTCGACGCCCTCGGGATGATCCAGGACGTGGTCGAGCCACTCCTGATCGAGCGGGCCGAGCTCACGGTCAAGGGCGGGATCGGCGAACCACTCCTGGATCCAGGGCCAGTCCGCGCGGACGATCGGGCGGACCAGGAGCGGGGCGTCGGTCATCGGCAGCGCTCAGCCCTCGAGATCGTCGATCCCCGGGGTCCAGCTCGCACCGGGCCGGGCCCATCCGCGCTTCCGGGCGATCTTCTGCGCCGTCTTCCAGTCGCCGTCGGAGAGGCGGTCGACGTAGAGGATGCCGTCGAGGTGGTCGAACTCATGCTGCATGATGCGGGCGCGCCAGCCGTCCACCTCGATGCGCACATCGCCCCCGTCGAGGTCCTTCCCGGTCACGATCACGCGATCCGATCGACGCAGCGGGAACCGTTCGCCGGGGAAGGAGAGGCATCCCTCGGACTCCAGGTCGGGATCGGGTGCTCCGGGCTCGGGCGGTGTCATCCAGAGCACCGGGTTGATCACCACGCCGCGCCAGGGGCGCTCCTCGTCGTCGACATAGGAATAGGTGTACAGGCGAAGAGCGACCCCCACCTGGGGCCCGGCGAGCCCGACGCCCGGCGCCAGATCCATCGTCTCGAACATGTCGGCGACGAGCGTGCGGATCTCGTCCGTGATCTCGTCGACCGGAGCGGCGGGGGAGTGGAGGACGGGGTCGCCCATGATGCGAATCGGAAGCACAGACACGCCACAACCCTAGTCGGCGCAGGAAGCCGGGTAGTCTCGAAGGGTGATGTGGGAGGCGATGGCGGTGCCGATGCGAGACGTCGGCGATCTCGTCGGCGTCTTCCAGAACCCGGGACTGCTCATGGGCATCCCCCTGGCTCTCGCCGGCGCGGTCTTCATGTCGCTCGGTGCGCAGTACCAGCACCGCGGCGTGGAGAAGGTCGAGCGGCTCAGCGGCGCCGATGGGACGACCGGGCTCTCGGTCGATCAGGTCAAGCGCCTCCTGACCCGTCCGTCATGGCTGGTCGGCACGCTCATGCTCGGCCTCGCCGTCGTCTGTCAGCTCGGCGCGCTCGCTGTCGCCCCGCTGATCGTGGTGCAGCCGCTCGGCGCGATCGCGCTGGTCATGACGACCCTGGTGAACGCCCGCGTCTCGGGGCACGCGCCCACGAGACGCTCTCTCATCTCGATCGCGCTCTGCGTGGGCGGCATCTTCATCTTCGTCTTCCTCGCGGCGATGTTCGCGACCGAGCACGACATCACCGAGCGGCAGCTGTTCGTGATCCTCACGATCCTGCTCGTGGTGATCATCGTGCTCGGCGCGTCCTGGCTGATGCTCCGCCGCCACATGCGCGCCCTGTTCTATGTGACCGGGGCCGGCATCCTCTACGGCTTCGTCGCGACGCTCGCGAAGGTCGTCATCAAGCGGATCCAGGCGCAGGACTTCGACTGGGTCACCGTGGTCTGCGTGATCGCGCTCCTGGCGGCGGGCGCCGCCGGGGCGTACTTCGTCCAGACCGCGTACAGCTCGGGCCCGCCCGATCTCGTGATCGCGGGACTCACCGTGATCGACCCCCTGGTGGCGGTCTTCATCGGGCTCCTCATCCTCGGCGAGGCGTCTGCCGCGCCTCTCGGAGTGCTGATCGCATTCGGAGCATCTGGTCTCATCGCGGTCTGCGGCGTCGTGCTGCTCGCCCGCTACCATCCTCAGGTCCTGAGCGAGAGCCAGGAGCTTCCGATCACCCGCGGCGGCTCGGCGGGAGCAGTCGCAGCCACGCACGGCTCGGACGCCACCACCACGACCGGATCCACGCCCCCCTCATCCGAGGAGCAGTTCGGGTCCGGGACGGCAGACGCCGAGGACGCGGCGACGTGGCCCACGAACGTGGCACCGTTCCGTCGGGCCGCCGCGCCCACGGACACGACCGACCCCGGCGGCGAGGTCAGTAGCTCGGATCGATGAGATCCGACGGGACCTCGGTGGTCGCCGCCTCGTCGACGAAGAACACGGTGCGCTTGCGGCCCTTGGCGCCCGCTGCGGGGACGTTGGCGTAGTTCGCCCCGGCCAGGGCGAGCCCGAGCGCCGAGGCCTTCTCCGCACCGGTCAGCACCAGCCAGACGCGCTTGGACGCGTTGATCACCGGGCGGGTCAGGGTGACCCGTTCCGGCGGCGGCTTGGGGGAGTCGCGCACGGCGAGCACCGGACGGTCCGCGACCTCGATCTCCCCGCGGTCGGGGAAGAGCGAGGCGATGTGCCCGTCGGGGCCGACGCCGAGGAAGCACACGGCGAAGGACGGCCAGGGCTGATCCTCGGTGCCGAACCGGGCGAGCTCCCGCGCGTACGCGTCGGCGGCACCGTCCAGGTCGAGGCCGGAGTCGCTCGCGGCCACCTCATGGATGTTCTCGGCAGGGACGGGGATCCGGTCCAGGAGCGCGGCGCGGGCCTGACCGGCGTTCCGGTCGGGGTCCGCGGCGGGGACGAACCTCTCATCGCCCCACCAGAAGTGCACGAGCGACCAGTCCACGCGCGCGGCGCGCGGGTGCTCGGCGACCGCGCGCAGGACGGCCGAGCCCATCGAGCCGCCGGTGAGCGCGACGTGGGCGAGGCGACCGTCCCTGGTGCGGGCGCGGACACGGATGAGGAAGCGGTCGGCCACGCGCTGGGCGACGTCCGCCGGGTCCGCCCCGACGACGACGCGCTTGGTGCTGGAGTCGTCCGCCACCGTCAGGCCTCCGGCTCCGATGTCGGAGCCGCCGCCGCTGGGGTCCGCACGCCCGGGGTCTCCGGAGCCGACAGCTGGTCCCAGCCCTCGGTGATGACCCGGCCGTAGAGGACGTCGGGGTCGAGGCGCCGGAGCTCCTCTGCGAGGCACTCGCGCAACGTCCGACGGGGGAGGTGCAGCTCGTGGTCGGGCTGTCCGGGCTGGGTTAGCACCGCCGTGCCCGGAACGGGACGCTCCAGCAGGATGTCACCGCTCGCCCGCGTCAGGCGCACCGACTTGATGCCCTCCTGCCACTCCTCGGGATCCTCGTACGACCAGCGCACCGGAACATCCAGCGCCATCTGCAGCCAGCCCGCGAGCAGGGCGGTCGACGGCGAGGCCGACGCCCCGCGGACCTCCACCGCGGTGACCTCCTCGTACGGAGGCTGGTCCAGCACCGCGGCGAGCTGCTCGCGCCAGTAGGTGAGGCGGGTCCAGGCGAGGTCCGTGTCGCCGGGCGCGTGGGTGCGGCCGAGCAGGGCGAGCCGGTCACGGACGTCGGGCGTCGTCGCGGCGTCCGTGATGCGGCGCTGCGCGATCCGGCCGAGCGGCGAGGCCGCGGGCTCCGTCGGCGCCTCCTCCGGCCACCAGGCGACGACGGGCGCGTCCGGCAGCAGCAGCCCGGTCACCAGGCTCTCCTCGTTGCTCGCGGCCTCGCCATAGGCGTGGAGGACGACGACCTCGCTCGCGCCGGCGTCGCCGCCGACGCGGATCTGCGCGTCGAGGTGGGCGGGGCCGTCGCTGACGGTGAGGACGATCACGCGCATCGGGTGCTCGCGGGAGGCGTCGTTGGCCGCGTCGATCGCCGCTTCGGCGACGCCGTTGCGCGCGGCGATCACGAGTGTGAGCACACGCCCGAGGGCCACCGCTCCGCCGTCCTCGCGCACCTTGACCAGCTGCTTGGCGACTTGGCTGACGGTCGTGTCGGGAAGGTCGATGATCACGGGCGTCTCCAGACTCGTCCATCGCGCGCCAGCAGGGCATCGGCCGAGGCCGGTCCCCACGATCCGGGCGCGTACTGCTCCAGTGGTCCGCCCTGGGCGGCCCAGAAATCCTCGACCGGGTCGAGGATCTTCCAGGAGAGCTCGACCTCCTCGTGCCGGGGGAAGAGCGGCGGATCCCCGAGCAGCACGTCGAGAATCAGGCGCTCGTACGCCTCGGGGCTCGCCTCGGTGAACGCGTGCCCGTAGCCGAAGTCCATGGTCACGTCCCGCACGTTGGCGCCGGTCCCCGGGACCTTGGAGCCGAAGCGGATCGTGACGCCCTCATCCGGCTGGACGCGGATGACGAGCGCGTTCTGACCGAGCTCGGAGGTCTGGGCCTGACCGAAGAGGTGCTCGGGGGCGCGCTTGAACACCACGGCGATCTCGGTGACCCGCCTTCCGAGCCGCTTGCCGGTGCGGAGGTAGAAGGGGACGCCCGCCCATCGGCGGGTGTTGATCTCCAGCTTCACGGCGGCGTAGGTCTCGGTCGTCGAGAGCGGGTTCATGCCCTCCTCGTCGAGGAAGCCCGTGACCCGTTCGCCGCCCTGCCAGCCGCCGGCGTACTGGCCGCGGGCCGTGGCTCCGGCAAGGTCCGCCGGCAGGGTGACGGCCGCGAGGACCTTCTCCTTCTCCGCACGCAGATGGGCGGCGGAGAGGCTGATGGGCTCCTCCATTGCCGTGAGCGCGAGGAGCTGCAGCAGGTGGTTCTGGATCACGTCGCGCGCCGCGCCGATGCCGTCGTAGTAGCCGGCGCGCCCTCCGACGCCGATGTCCTCGGCCATCGTGATCTGCACGTGGTCGACGTAGTTCCTGTTCCAGATCGGCTCGTACAGCTCGTTGGCGAAGCGCAGCGACAGGATGTTCTGCACCGTCTCCTTGCCGAGGTAGTGGTCGATCCGGAAGATCGAGTCCGCGGGGAACGTGCCCTCCAGGGCGTCGTTCAACGCGCGGGCCGACTCCAGGTCATGGCCGAACGGCTTCTCGATCACGACACGTCGCCAGCGGTCCTCCTCCGGCTTGTCATCGACGAGCCCCGAGTCGCGCAGCTGCTTCGCGACGAGCGGGAAGTCCTTCGGCGGGATGGAGAGGTAGTACGCGTGGTTGCCCATGGTCCCGCGTTCCACGTCGAGCTTGTCGACCGTGGTCCGCAGACGCCGGAACGCCTCCGGATCGCCGAACTCCCCGGACACGAAGCGGATGCCCTGGAGGAGCTGCTGCCAGGTCTCCTCGCGGAACGGCGTGCGGGCGTGCTCCTTCACGGCGTCGTAGACGACCTGCGCGAAGTCCTGGTCCGCCCAATCCCGTCGGGCGAAGCCGACGAGGGCGAACCCGGGCGGGAGCAGTCCGCGGTTGGCGAGGTCGTAGACAGCGGGCATCAGCTTCTTGCGCGACAGATCGCCGGTGACGCCGAAGATCACCAGCGCGCTGGGACCGGCGATCCGGTTCAGCCGGCGGTCGTCGGGGTCGCGCAGCGGATTGTGCCCGCGTGAGATGGGGACGGTCATCGAAGGGGACTCCTAGGTGCGGCGGTTACTGGGCCGCTTCGAACAGTTCGAGGACGTCGTCCTGCGCCTCGGTCAGGGTGAGCGTCACGACAGGACGGCCGTGCGCGGCGAGGACGGTGGCGTCGCCCGCCGCCTGGGCCTCGATGAGCTGGCCGAACGTGAAGGGCCGGTCCGGGATCTCCAGATCGACGTCGGTGCGCTCGAGGATCTGCAGGAAGACGCCCTGAGCGGGACCGCCCTTGTGGTACTGCCCGGTCGAGTGCAGGAAGCGAGGACCCCAGCCGAAGGTGGCGGGACGGCCGGAATCGGCCGCGACCATCTCCCGCAGTCCCTGGAGCTGGGGCATCTCCAGCCGGTTCACGTAGGCCTGGATCGACACGTAGCCGTCGGCGGGGAGCTGGGCCCAGAGCGCGTCCAGGACGCCGGCGATGGTCCCGGAGGCGGCGAGGGCGGGATCGGTGACGCGGACCTCGACGCCGTCGGCGACGAAGGCGGGCGTGGCCTGCTCCGGCCGTGCGTCGAGGAGGCTGCGTGCCGCGACCTTGGCGGACTCGACGTCGGGCTGGTCGAACGGGTTGATCCCGAGCAGATAGCCGGCGATGGCCGTGGCGTACTCCCACACGATGAGCTGGGCGCCCAGGGTGCCGCTGAGGAGGACTTCTCCCTCGTGGCGCTCGCGCAGGTGGAACTCGTCCGCGTCGTCGACGAGCCGGACGAGCTGCAGATCGGCGGGCGTGCTCTCGACCTCGGGGGAGACCGGGAGGAGCACGACCGGGAGGATGCCGGTGCCCTCCTTGCCGGTCGACTCCGCGACGAGCTGCTCGATCCAGTCCGGGAGGCCGACGATGTGCGTGCCGTCGGTGATCAGCCCGAGCTTGTCCCGGCGCGTCTCATCCTCAGAGCCGGTGCCGGCGATCGCCGCCGCCAGCCGCAGGGCCGGGTTCTCCGCGGAGTCGACGGCCACCTGCAGGAGCGTCGCCTCGGCCTCGTCGAGGAGCTCCGAGATGTCGACGCCCGCGAGGCCCGAGGGGACGAGACCGAACGCGGTGAGCGCCGAGTAGCGGCCCCCGACGCCCGGGTCCGCGTTGAACACGCGGTAGCCCGCGGCCCTGGCAGACTCGTCGAGCGGCGAGCCGGGGTCGGTGACGACGACGATGCGCTCCGCCGGGTCGGCCCCGATGTCGCGGAACGCGGCCTCGAACGTGCGGCGCTGGGAGTCGGTCTCGACCGTGGAACCGGACTTCGACGACACGACCAGGACGGTCTGCTCCAGGCCGCCGTCGAGTGCGGCGAGCACCTGACCGGGTGCCGTGGAGTCGAGGATCGTCAGCTCGACGCCGGCGGTCTGGGCGATGACCTCGGGGGCGAGGGATGACCCGCCCATGCCGGCGAGCACGACGCGCGTGACGCCCTTGGCGTGCAGCTCCTCGCGCAGCGCCACGATCTCCGAGACGAGCGGGCGGGAGACGGTGACGGCATCGACCCAGCCGAGCCGCTTGGCCGCCTCCTCCTCGGCCGCGGGGCCCCAGATGCTGGAGTCGCCCGAAGTGATGCGGGAGGCGATCAGGTCGCCGACCAGACGAGGGACGACCACGTCGATCGCGGCCTTCGGGGCACCGGAGACGTGGATCTCGAAGCTCATCGCTGGGCCTCCAGTCCGCGCTGCACCTGTCCGAGCAGGTCGTGCCAGGAGTCGATGAACTTCGCGACCCCCTCGTCCTCCAGCACCTGCGTGACGTCGGCGAAGTCGATCCCGAGGTCGGCGAGCCCCGCGAAGACCGCGCGGGCGTCGTCATAGGTGCCGCTGATTGTGTCGCCCACGACGACGCCGTGGTCGAAGGTCGCCTCGAGCGTCTTCTCCGGCATGGTGTTCACGACGCCCTGGGCGACGAGCTCGGTGACGTAGAGGGTGTCGGGGAGGGCGGGGTCCTTGACGCCGGTCGACGCCCAGAGCGGACGCTGCGGGTTGGCGCCGGCGTCGAGAAGCGCCGCGGCGCGGGGCGACGCGAAGGTCTGCTCGTAGAGCTCGTAGGCGAGGCGCGCGTTGGCGAGGCCCGCCTTGCTGCGGAGCGCCGTGGCGGTGTCCGAGCCGATGGCGGCGAGGCGCTTGTCGGTCTCGGTGTCGACGCGCGAGACGAAGAACGACGCGACCGACTGGATCGTCGAGAGGTCGATGCCCGCGGCCTTGGCGGTCTCGAGCCCCGTCAGGTAGGCGTCCACGACCTCGGCGTAGCGCTCGATGCTGAAGATCAGGGTCACGTTGACGCTGATCCCGGCTCCGGTCGCTGCGGCGATCGCCGGAAGGCCGGCCTTGGTCGCCGGGATCTTGACGAGCAGGTTCGGCCGGTCGACCTTGGCCCAGAGCTGCTGCGCCTGCGCGATCGTGCCCGCGGTGTCGTGCGCGAGGTCGGGGGAGACCTCGATCGACACGCGGCCGTCGACGTGGTCGGTCGCCTCCCACACCGGGCGGAAGACGTCGAGGGCGTCGCGGACGTCCTGGGTGGTCGCCTCGAGGATCGCCTCCTCGGCGGTCGCGCCGCGTGCGGAGAGCTCCGCGACCTGTGCGTCGTAGGACGTGTCGTCGGGGTTGGTGATGGCGCCGGCGAAGATCGTCGGGTTCGTCGTGACTCCGGTGACGTTGCGGGTCGCGATCAGCTCGGCGAGGTTGCCGGAGGTGATGCGGGTGCGGGACAGGTCGTCCAGCCAGATGCTGACGCCCGCCGCGGCGAGCTGCTCGGTCGGGGTGCTCATGCGTTCTCCTCGGTGCTGTTCTGCGCGGCCGCGTTCGCGGCCAGGGTCTCGTGGGCCGCCTTGACGACGGCCTCGGCGGTGATGCCGAACTTCTCGAACAGGGTCTTGTAGTCGGCGGAGGCGCCGAAGTGGTCGATCGCGACCGAGCGCCCCCTGTCGCCGACGATGCCGCGCCAGGTCAGCGCGGAGCCGGCCTCGACCGACACCCGCGCGGTCACGGAGGACGGCAGGACCGACTCGCGGTAGGCGTCGTCCTGCTCCGCGAACCACTCCAGGGACGGGGCGGAGACGACCCGGGCGTTCACGCCCTCCCCGGCGAGGGTCTCGCGGGCGGCCAGCGCGAGCTGGACCTCCGACCCCGTCGCGATCAGGATCACGTCGGCCGAGCCGCCGGGCGCCTCGGCGAGCACGTAGGCGCCCTTGACCGCGTTCTGCGCGGACGCGAGGACGTCGCCGGAGGCTGCGCCGTCGCCTCGCGCGGGCACCGGCAGGTTCTGCCTGGTCAGCGCGATACCGGTCGGGCCCTCGTGGCGGCGGAGCATCTCCAGCCAGGCCACGGCGGTCTCCGCGGCGTCGGCGGGCCGGACCACGGTGAAGTTCGGGATCGCGCGGAGTGTGGCGAGCTGCTCGATGGGCTGGTGCGTCGGCCCGTCCTCGCCGAGTGCGACGGAGTCGTGGGTCCAGACGAAGATGCTGGGCACGTTCATGAGCGCCGCGAGGCGAACGGCGGGCCGCATGTAGTCGCTGAAGATCAGGAAGGTCCCGCCGAAGGCGCGCGTCGGGCCGTGCAGCACGATCCCGTTCACGATCGCGCCCATGGCGTGCTCGCGGATGCCGAAGTGCAGCACCCGTCCGTACGGGTTGCCGCTCCACTCATGGGTCGACCACTGCTCGGGGATGAAGGAGGGCGCGCCCTTGATCGTGGTGAGGTTGGACTCCGCGAGGTCTGCGGAGCCTCCCCAGAGCTCGGGGAGCTCGGCGGCGAGGGCGTTGATGACCTGGCCGGAGGCGGCGCGCGTGGAGACGTCCTTGCCCGGCTCGAAGGCCGGGAGCGCGTCGGCGATGCCCTCGGGGAGCTCGTGCGCCTCGAGACGGTCGAGCAGTGCCTTGCGCTCCGGGTTGGCCGCGGCCCAGGCGTCGAAGGACTCCTGCCAGACCGCGCGCTCCTCGGCGGCGCGCGCGGCGAGGGAGCGCGTGCGCTCGATCACATCGTCGGCGACGACGAAGCTCTGCTCCGGATCGAAGCCGAGCACCTTCTTGGTGGCGGCGAGCTCGTCGGCCCCGAGCGCGGAGCCGTGGATCTTGCCCGTGTTCTGCTTCCCGGGGGAGGGCCAGCCGATGATCGTCCGCAGGATGATGAGGGACGGCCGGTCCGTCTCGGCCTTCGCCGCCTCGATGGCCGCGTGGAGCGCGGCGACGTCCTCGACGTACTCGCCGGTGCGCTTCCAGTCGACGGTCTGCACCTGCCAGCCGTACGCCTCGTAGCGGGCTGCGACGTCCTCGGTGAACGCGACGTTCGTGTCGTCCTCGATCGAGATCTGGTTCGAGTCGTAGATGGCGATGAGGTTGCCGAGCTGCTGGTGCCCGGCGAGCGAGCCGGCCTCGCTCGTGACGCCCTCCTGGAGGTCCCCGTCGCCTGCGATCACGTAGACGTTGTGGTCGAACGGGCTGGTCCCGGCCGCTGCCTCCGGGTCGAACAGGCCGCGCTCGTAGCGTGCCGCGTAGGCGAAGCCGACGGCCGAGGCGAGGCCCTGGCCCAGCGGACCGGTGGTGATCTCCACGCCCTTCGTGTGGCCGTACTCCGGGTGCCCCGGGGTCAAGGAGCCCCAGGTGCGCAGCGCCTTCAGATCGTTCAGCTCGAGCCCGAAGCCGCCGAGGTAGAGCTGCACGTACTGCGTGAGCGAGGAGTGGCCGGCGGAGAGGATGAACCGGTCCCGTCCGAGCCAGTGCGTGTCGGCGGGATCGTGGCGCAGCACTCGCTGATAGAGCAGATAGGCGGCGGGAGCGAGGCTCATCGCCGTCCCCGGGTGGCCGTTGCCCACCTTCTCCACGGCGTCGGCCGCAAGAATCCGGGCGGTGTCCACCGCACGCCGATCGATCTCATCCCACTGCAGTTCCGACACGCCAGAGCCCTTTCCGAGAGATTCGTTCCAGAGCGCCCGTGTCCGATGCGCGTTCCGCGACATCACGGAAAGGCGGGGACGTATCGGGCGCGCAAGCGATTTCAGCATAGTGCGGTCGGAGGGGCGCGTCGTCGGTCCGGGCTGACCGCGTCGGGGGCGGTTCACGCCCGGCGTGTTGCCCTAGACTGGAGGGAATCGCGCGCGGACGCAGGAGGAGGCGATCAGCATCTCGACGATCACCAGGCCGGTCGGAGCAGATCGCTCAATGAAGCGGACCATCAGGGCGTACATCGCGCTGACCAAGCCCCGCGTCCTTGAGCTCCTGCTGGTCTCGACGGTCCCCGTCATGTTCCTCGCCCAGGGCGGTCTGCCGAACCTGTGGCTGGTCGCGGCCACCGTGATCGGCGGCTCTCTCAGCGCCGGCTCCGCCGCATCGTTCAACATGTACCTCGACCGCGATATCGACGCGCACATGCAGCGCACCGAGAACCGCCCGCTGGTCACGGGGGAGGTGACGCCGCGAGGCGCGCTCGTCTTCTCGTGGGTGCTGGCGATCGTCTCGACCGCCTGGCTCTGGCTCACCACCAACTGGCTGGCCGCCGTGCTGTCCGCGTCGGCGATCTTCTTCTACGTGGTCATCTACACGATGATCCTCAAGCGCCGCACAGAGCAGAACATCATCTGGGGCGGCATCGCCGGCTGCTTCCCCGTGGTCATCGGATGGGCGGCCGTGACCGGCTCCCTCGACTGGCCGGCGGCCATCCTCTTCGTGCTCGTCTTCCTCTGGACGCCTGCGCACTACTGGCCGCTGTCGATGAAGTACAAGGACGACTACGACGGCGTCGATGTGCCGATGCTCGGCGTCACCCGCACCGCGCCGCAGGTGGGGCTGCAGGTGATCCTCTACGCCTGGGCGACTGTGGCGTGCTCGCTGCTGCTGATCCCGGTCGCGGGGATGGGCCTGGTCTACACGATCTCGGCCACCGTCTTCGGCGGGTGGTTCATCTACGAGTCCCACCGCCTCTACTCCCAGGCCGTCCGCGGAGGCGCACCGAAGCCGATGCGTGTCTTCCACGCCTCGATCACGTATCTGACGCTGATCTTCGTCGCCGTCGCCATCGACCCGCTCCTGCCCTTCTGACCGTGTCGGTGGATGAGACGATGTCGGACGGGACGGCGAGCTGGGTGAGTGCGAGTGCGCGACAGGACGGCGGGAGCCGTCCGACGGTCCTGTTCGCGATGCCTGCGGAACTGCACTCCCGTGTCTTCGACGCGAACCGTCTGCGCGCGATCGCCGAGCGCGCCGATGTCCTCGGCGTCGTGCAGGAGTTCGACTCGGCTGCGGCCCGTGAGGCGCTCGCCCGGACCGACGTGCTGATCACGGGCTGGGATGCGCCCCTTCTGGACACGGAGGTGCTGGACCGCGCGCCCCGCCTCCGCGCGGTGCTGCATGCCGGGGGCACCGTCAAGCATCACCTGACGTCCGAGGTCTGGTCCCGCGGCATCGTCGTGAGCTCGGCGGTCGAGGCGAACTCCGTGCCGGTGGCGCAGTTCGCCGTCGCGATGATCCTGTTGGCGGGCAAGCGCGTGCTCCCGATCGCGGAGCGGTACCGACGTGAGCGGACGGGGTTCGATGTCGAGGAGTCCTTCCCCGGCATGGGCAATGTGGACAAGCGCGTGGGGATCGTCGGCGCATCGCGCATCGGTCGTCGCGTGATCGAGCTGCTCGCGCCCTTCGGCTACGAGATCGTCGTGTTCGATCCCTACCTCGATCCGTCCGAGGCGGAGGCACTGGGCGTCCGGGGCGTGGAGCTGGAGGAGCTGATCGCGACGTCCGATATCGTCTCGATCCACGCGCCGTCCCTCCCCGAGACGCGACACATGATCGATGCCCGTCTCATCGGGCTCCTGGCGCCGGGGGCGACGCTGATCAACACCGCCCGCGGCGAGCTGGTCGATCAGGACGCCTTGATCGCGCGGATCCTCCGGGGCGACCTCTTCGCGATCCTCGACGTGACGACGCCATGGGTGCTCGACGAGGACAACCCGCTGTACGCGCACGAGAACGTGATGCTCACCCCTCACATCGCCGGCTCCCTGGGCACGGAGCTGCGTGGCCTCGCCGACGTGGTGATCGCCGAGCTGGACAGGTATCGGGCGGGGGAACCGCTGCGGCATCCCGTCCGGGTGGAGGAGCTCGCGAGGACCGCCTGAGCGGACCTTTCCGCCAGCCAGACCCTCCCGCCCCGCCGATCGTCTCCGCGCTCGTCGCGGGGTCAGGCCTCCGCGGCCGGGCGCTTGAGCTTCAGCACGACGATCGTGTAGGCGGCGGCGGAGAGCGCCGCGAGGACCATGTGGATCCCGACCAGCACCTCGGGCAGACCGGTCCGTGACTGCAGGATGCCGACGCCCACCTGGACGGCGATCGCGAGGATCAGCACCAGCAGCCAGCGTCGCGGCTCCAGGCGCATAGCCCAGGCGATGACGGCGAGCGTGAGGACGAGGGCCGCGAGGATGTACCCGGGCCAGGAGTGGACATGGGCCATGACCGTGGCGTCGAAGCCGTGCCGCTGGATGTCCGCGTCGCCGGAGTGGGGGCCGGAGCCGGTCGTGAGCACGCCGACCACGATCGTGACCGCCAGCGCGAGGCCTGTCACGTGCGTGAGGATCGCGAACCAGGACGGCACCGCCTTCACCCGGGGGCCGGCGGGCTGATTCATCCGGAGCAGGAACGCGGCCGTGACGCAGACGAGCAGGAGGGACGCGGTGTAGTGGAACCCGACGATGAAGGGGTTGAGCTTCGTGATCACCGTGATCCCACCGACGATCGCCTGCGGGATGATGCCGCCGAGGAGGATCACGACCGAGAGGACGAAGAGGTCGCGGCGCTGTGCGCGCACCCGCCAGAGGAGCACGATGACGGCGACGGCGAGCAGTCCGACGACCCCGGTCATCGTCCTGTTGCCGAACTCGATGATGCCGTGGAAGCCCTGCTCGGGTGTCGGAACGAGGGACTCGGGGGTGCACAGCGGCCATTCCGAACAGCCGAGACCGGATCCGGTCAGGCGCACGGCGCCGCCGGTGCCGATGATGATCACCTCGGCGAGGAACGACAGCCACGCGAAGACCCTGATCCGCCCGTCCACCTCGGCGGGGAGCCAGTTCCAGAGGCGATCGCCGAAACGGCTCTCGGAAGGACTCTGGGGGCGGACGGGAGCAGCGGTCTCGGGCATGGGTCCTCCGGATCCCTGCGAAGCGGACGGATTCGGTCCGCAAGTCGGGGGGAACCTGTAGAATCGGGAATGTTGGATGCACTCGCTCCGCGAGCCGCATCGTCAACAGTTTAGGCGCGAAGCGCCCGTGATGAGGGCCCACCAGCGGCACCCGCCCCTGCAGACTCGACGGGGATACGGCGTGCCGGTGCGGATGACACCGTTTCGGCCCGATAAGGAGAGTGTGTGATGTCGGATGTGCTGATCGACCGCCCGGAGCTCGATGGTCTGGGGGTGTACGAATTCGGCTGGCACGACTCGGACGCCGCCGGCGCGAGCGCGAGACGTGGCTTGAGCGAGGCTGTCGTCCGCGACATCTCCGCGCTCAAGAGCGAACCGGAGTGGATGCTGAAGACCCGCCTGAAGGGGCTGTCGCTCTTCGGGCGCAAACCGATGCCGACCTGGGGCGCTGATCTCAGCGCGATCGACTTCGACCACATCAAGTACTTCGTCCGTTCCACGGAGAAGCAGGCGCAGACCTGGGACGACCTCCCCGACGACATCAAGAACACGTACGAGCGCCTCGGCATCCCGGAGGCGGAGCGCCAGCGCCTGGTCGCCGGCGTCGCCGCTCAGTACGAGTCCGAGGTCGTCTACCACCAGATCCGCGAGGACCTGGAGGAGCAGGGCGTCATCTTCCTCGACACCGACACCGCGCTGCGCGAGCACCCGGAGATCTTCGAGGAGTACTTCGGCACCGTCATCCCGGCGGGCGACAACAAGTTCGCCGCGCTCAACACCGCCGTCTGGTCGGGCGGCTCCTTCGTGTACGTCCCGAAGGGCGTGCACGTCGAGATCCCGCTGCAGGCCTACTTCCGGATCAACACCGAGAACATGGGCCAGTTCGAGCGGACGCTGATCATCGCCGATGAGGACAGCTACGTCCACTACATCGAGGGCTGCACGGCGCCGATCTACAAGAGCGACTCGCTGCACTCGGCCGTCGTCGAGATCATCGTGAAGAAGAACGCCCGCGTGCGCTACACAACGATCCAGAACTGGTCGAACAACGTCTACAACCTCGTCACCAAGCGCGCTGTCGCCCATGAGGGCGCGACCATGGAGTGGGTCGACGGCAACATCGGCTCCAAGGTGACGATGAAGTACCCGTCGATCTACCTGATGGGCGAGCACGCGAAGGGCGAGACCCTGTCGGTGGCCTTCGCGGGCCCCGGCCAGCACCAGGACGCCGGCGCGAAGATGATCCACATGGCGCCGTACACGCAGTCCTCGATCGTCTCGAAGTCGATCGCCCGCGGCGGCGGCAGGGCCGGATACCGTGGCGAGGTGCGGGTGGATGCGAACGCGCACCACTCCGCGAACACCGTGCGCTGCGATGCGCTACTGGTCGACACCAAATCCCGGTCGGACACCTATCCGGCGATCGACATCCGGGTGGACGACGTGCAGCTCGGCCACGAGGCCACGGTCTCGAAGGTCAGCGAGGAGCAGCTGTTCTACCTGCAGTCCCGCGGGATGCCGGAGGACGAGGCGATGGCGATGATCGTGCGCGGCTTCATCGAGCCGATCGCGCGAGAGCTCCCCATGGAATACGCGATGGAACTGAACAAGCTCATCGAGATGGGCATGGAAGGATCGGTCGGCTAGATGACGGCCTCGACGACGGCGCCCTCCGCGGCGCAGGACAACCACGCCCACGTCGACCCCGCCGCGCAGGTCGCCGACGCCTTCGTGCCGGTGCAGACCCGCTCGGAGCGTCCGCACTCCTTCGACCCGGCGGACTTCGGCACGCCGAACGGCCGCGAGGTGAACTGGAAGCACACGCCCGTGAACCGGATCACGGCGCTGCTCTCCGTCGCCGAGACCCCGGGCGGGATCACCACCGAGGTCAGCGACGACAGGTTCGTCCGTCCGGGCCTCGGCTTCGGAGACGCGCCCCGGGGCGAGTTCTTCCGCCCCGAGGACATCGTCTCGGCGGTCGCCTGGCAGGGCACGGCCGAGGCGATGCATCTCGCCATCCCGCAGGACGAGGAGGTCGCAGAGCCGATCGTCGTGTCCTTGACGGGCCAGGGCGCTGATCGCCGCGCCGACGGGCACCTCGTGATCGAGGCGGGCACGAACAGCTCGGCCACGGTCGTGCTGCGGCACCACGGCTCCGCGCAGCTCGCGCAGAACGTCGAGATCCTTGTCCGCGACGGCGCCAAGCTGACGGTCATCACCGTGCAGCAGTGGCAGGACGACGCGGTGCACGTCTCCGCGCACCAGGCCAGGGTGGGCCGCGATGCCGCCCTCACGCACATCGTCGTCACGTTCGGCGGCGGAGTGGTCAGGGTCAACCCCACGGTCGAGCTCGCGGGTGCGGGCTCGGAGGGGCGCCTCTTCGGCCTGTCCTACGCCGATGCGGGCCAGCACCTGGAGAGCCAGGTCTACCTGCACCACAAGGGCGCGCACACCACGGGCGACGTGCTCTACAAGGGCGCGCTGCAGGGCGAGGGCGCGCACAGCGTGTGGATCGGCGACGTGCTGATCGGCGCCGACGCGGTCGGAACCGACTCCTACGAGGCCAACCGCAACCTGGTCCTCACCGAGGGCGCCAGGGCCGACTCGATCCCGAACCTGGAGATCGAGACGGGCGACATCCTCGGCGCGGGTCACGCGAGCGCGACCGGTCGCTTCGACGATGAGCAGCTCTTCTACCTGCAGGCCCGCGGGATCGACGAGGAGGAGGCGCGGCGTCTCGTCGTCCTCGGATTCCTCAGCGACATCGTGCAGCGACTGGGCATCCCCTCCCTCGAGGCGGAGCTTCTGGCGGCGATCGAGGTCGAGCTGGCGGCGGTGAGCGCATGACCGCACAGCGGGCGTGCGGCGTGAGCGACCTCGAGACCGACGCACCGCTGCGCGTCGAGCTCGGGGGCGTGCCGATCGCGGTCGTCCTCGATTCCGAGGGCACGATCCACGCGATCGGCGACACCTGCACGCACGGCGACGTCTCCCTCGCCGAGGGGTTCGTCGAGGGGCAGACCCTGGAGTGCTGGGCGCACGGCTCCGCCTTCTCGCTCTGCACCGGCAAGCCGCTGAACCTGCCCGCCTACGAGCCCGTGCCCGTCTACACCGTCGAGATCGACGGCGACGACGTGCTCATCGATCCCGCCGTCACGAAGGACGTGTCCGCGCTCTGACGCGCGCACGATCCGACGCACACCACACCATCTGACGAAGGAAATCCGAATGTCTGTCCTCGAGATCCGCGACCTCTACGTGACGGTCGAGACCGATGCAGGGACCACCCCGATCCTCAACGGCATCACGCTGACGATGCGCACGGGGGAGACCCACGCGATCATGGGCCCGAACGGGTCCGGCAAGTCCACGCTGGCGTACACGATCGCCGGTCACCCCAAGTACACCGTGACCGGGGGATCCATCACCCTGGACGGTGAGGACGTCCTCGCCATGAGCGTCGACGAGCGCGCCCGTGCCGGGCTGTTCCTCGCGATGCAGTACCCCGTGGAGATCCCCGGCGTCACGGTCACCAACTTCCTGCGCACCGCCAAGACCGCGCTGGACGGCGAGGCCCCGTCGATCCGTCAGTGGACGAAGGACGTCAAGTCCGCCATGACGAAGCTCCGCATGGACCCGAAGTTCGCGCAGCGCAATGTGAACGAGGGCTTCTCCGGTGGTGAGAAGAAGCGTCACGAGATCCTGCAGCTCGAGGTGCTCAAGCCGAAGATCGCCGTGCTCGACGAGACCGACTCCGGCCTCGACGTCGATGCGCTGAAGATCGTCTCCGAGGGCGTCAACCGCGCCAAGGAGGAGACCGGCCTCGGCGTGCTGCTCATCACGCACTACACCCGCATCCTCCGTTACATCCGACCGGACCACGTCCACGTGGTGGTCGCCGGGCGGATCGTCGAGGAGGGCGGGCCCGAGCTCGCCGACCGTCTCGAGGACGAGGGATACGACCGTTTCCTCGACCCCGCGGCGCCTGTCGAAGCGTAGGCTGGGCACATGACCGCGACGCTGACCGAGCAGAAGTACGACGAGGTCACCGAGGCGCTCAAGGATGTCATGGACCCCGAGCTCGGGATCAATGTCGTCGACCTCGGCCTCATCTACGACCTCGCCTGGGATGACGAGAACGATGCCCTCGTCATCCACATGACCCTGACCAGTGCGGGCTGCCCGCTCACCGACGTGCTCGAGGAGCAGACCGCGCAGGCGCTGGACACCGTCGTCGACCGGTTTCGGATCAACTGGGTCTGGATGCCGCCGTGGGGCCCGGAGCGGATCACCGACGACGGGCGCGACATGATGCGTGCCCTCGGCTTCGCGATCTGAGACCTGACAAAAGACCCTCTGACCAGCCGATCGGCAGGTCGGAGGGTCTTTCTCTTGTGAAATACCGCGACACTCCACGCTCAACTGTGCCTGGAAGTCACAGCGAAGCCCGGCGGGCCCCAGATGATGGAGGCGACCGGGATGGAGTCATCGTCCGGCGTGAAACCTGCGGTCGTCCGAGCCCTTGCCGTCGCCCTGGTCGATAGTCTCGAAGGGTGACGATCTCCCCCCTCCAAGCCTTGCCCCTCGACCGTCTCCGCCAGCGCTCCAGCACCAAATGGCGCAGCTATCCAGACGATGTGCTGCCGCTCTTCGTGGCCGAGACGGACTTCCCGCTGGCGGATCCGATCCGGGAACGGCTCCAGGCCGCAGTCGACTTGGGCGACACCGGGTACACGCCGGCCGACCCCGGAGTTCGTCGTGCCTTCACGGCGTTCGCCCGGCGGCGGCTCGGATGGGAGGTGGACTCCGCCGAGATCCGCACGACCTGCGACGTGATGATGGGCGTCGTCGAGATCCTGCGCGCCATCCTCACGCCCGGGGACCGCGTGGTGATCGCGCCGCCGGTGTACCCGCCGTTCACCGACTGCATCGAGGAGGCCGGGGGCGTCGTCCAGAGCGTTCCGCTTCGCGACACCGGAGCCGGTTGGGAGCTCGACCTGGACGGCATCGATGCGGCTCTCGCGGACGGCGCGCGTGCGGTGCTGCTGTGCAACCCGCACAACCCCACGGGAACCGTCCACTCGCGGGGCACGCTCGCGCGTCTGGCCGAGATCGCCGCCGCCCACGACGCGGTCGTCGTTAGCGACGAGATCCACGGGCCGCTCGTGCAGCCGGGGGTCGACTACACGCCCTTCCTCGCCGCGTCTCCGACGGCCGCCGAGATCGGATTCACGGTGACCAGCGCGAGCAAGGCGTACAACCTCGCCGGCCTCAAGTGCGCGGTCATGGTGACCGCGGGGGAGAAGACCACTGCGGTCCTCCGCGGCCTTCCTCCCGAGGTCGAGTGGCGCACCGGACTGTTCGGGGCGCTGGCCGCGGTTGCCGCCTGGGACGAGGCGAGCGACAGCTGGCTCGACGCGCTCCTGGCAGCTCTCGATCAGAATCGGCGGCTGCTCGCCGACCTGCTCGCCGAGCATCTCCCGGAGGCTCGTTATCGGATCCCCGACGCCGGCTACCTCGCCTGGGTCGACCTCCGGGGCCTCGGCTGGGGGGACGACCCGGCGGGTCGGATCCTCCGTGAAGCGCGTGTCGCCCTGAACCGGGGCCCGACGTTCGGTGCCGAGGGTGCAGGGCATGTCCGATTCAACCTGGGCTGTTCGCCGGAGGTCCTCCGGGAAGCGGTGCAGCGCATCGCCGCGCTCCGCGTCGCATGACGACGGGATCGGCCAAACAGGGGACGGCCGCGGAGTCGGTCTGGCGAGGGCGCTACGCCGGGGTGACGATCGGTGCCGTCGCACTGATCTTCCTCGCCGCCGTCGAGTCGCTCGCCGTGACGACCGTCATGCCCATCGTCAGCGCAGACCTCCACGGGGAGTCGCTGTACGCGGTGGCCTTCGGCGGAACCCTCGCGACGGGTGTCATCGGAATGGTCGCCGCGGGCGCCTGGAGCGACAGGTCAGGGCCCAGGGCGCCGCTGTACGCGGCGACCGGGCTCTTCATCGTCGGGCTCGTCATCGCAGGCCTTGCCACCGAGATGCCGGTCCTGCTCGTCGGGCGTCTCGTCCAGGGACTCGGCGCCGGCGCGCAGACCGTCGCGCTGTACGTCGTGGTGGCGCGCTTCTATCCCTCGGAACTGCACGGACGGATCTTCGCGGCGTTCGCCGCCGCATGGGTGGTGCCGTCCATGGTCGGGCCGTTCCTGGCCGGGGCGGTGACCGAGTACCTGCACTGGAGGTGGACCTTCCTCGGCGTCGCAGTGCTGGTCGCCATCGCCTTCTTCCTCGTGGCGGGGAGACTCCGGGGTGTGGACCTCGGCGGCGGAGACCCCGATCGGACGCACGTCAGGATCGCCCCTCGTCTGCTGCTGGCGTCCATGGTGGCCGTCGCCGCGGTCGGCGTCGGGCTCGCCGTCGACGCGCCGTCGCCATGGCCGTGGCCGCTCGCCCTCGCGGCGATCGTGGTCATCGGCATCGCGATCCGCCCCCTTCTGCCGCACGGCGCGCTTCGTGCGGCCAGGGGGCTTCCGAGCGTCGTCCTCCTCCGGGGCATGATCGCCGGAGCCTTCTTCGCCGCGGAGGCGTACATCCCGTATCTCCTGATGGACAGGTTCGGCTTCTCGCCGACCTGGGCCGGTCTCGCGCTGACGGCCGCCGCCCTGGCCTGGGCCGGCGCGTCGGCGGTGCAGGGCCGACACGGCGATGCACTCGGCAGCACGCGTATCGCCCTGATCGGCATCGGGCTGGTGCTGGTCGCGATCGGTGCCGTCGCGGTCGCCGCGCTCTCCGGCGTCGCGCCGTGGGTGGTCGTGGTCGGCTGGGGACTCGGCGGCGGAGGGATGGGCCTCCTCTATCCGAGGCTCACCGTGCTCACGCTGGGATACTCGTCGCCCGGCAACGAGGGCTTCAACTCGTCGGCGCTGTCAATCTCCGACTCGACCGGCTCGGCGGTCACCATCGCCGTCGCGGGGCTCGCCTTCGCCGCGGCGGGGGCTGGGTCGGCGGGTTTCGTGGCCGTGTTCGCGATCGCGGGGGCACTCGTCCTGCTCGCGCTGCTCCCCGGACTCAGACTCGGGAGTCCGTCGCGAGGCTGAAGCCCCTCGCCAGCATCCGCACACCCGCGTCGAACACCTCGAAGGAGGAGGGGCTGCCCTCCTCCTCGGGCGCGGGGCCGGGTTCGACGCCCGCCGGAGGGGTGGCTGCGCCGTGGCTCTCGGCGTGCATCTGCTGCTGCACCAGGGTCGTGTGGCCGAGGATGAACTGCAGCACCGCGGCCGCGGCGATCCGCGCGCGGGCGTCATCGGCGGGGGAGCAGTCCGCGCGGAACACGGTCGCGAGCGCACCCAGTGCACGCGAGGAGCCGAGACGCAGGGCCTCGGTGCTCAGCACCACCTCCGCGCCGTCCCGGTAGGCGAGGAGAGCGTCGCGGATCCCTCTGGCGGTCGCGAGGAGGCGTTGCTGGAGGTCGCCCTGCCCCGCCTCGGGGATCCGGACGCGGTCGAGGATCCGGTCGGCGACGGCGGCGAGCAGCTCCTGCTTGTTCCGCACATGCCAGTAGAGCGCGCTGGGCTGCACATCCAGCTCCGCGGCCAGGCGGCGCATCGTGAGGTCGGGCAGGCCGACGCGGTCGAGCAGCGTGAGGGCGGTCTCGACGATGTGCTCGCGGTCGTGTCGGCCGGTGCGCGGTGGGGTCACGGCATCAGTATACTGAACGGCGTTCACGTGAACAGTGTTCAGGAAGGAATGCCATGACCGCATCTCCGCGCACCGTCGGTGCCGACATCGCCCGTATCGCCGTCTTCGCGGCGCTCATCATCGTTCTCGGCATGGTCACAGTGCCGCTCCCCGGAGGCGTGCCGATCACCGCACAGACACTGGGCGTCATGCTCGCGGGGCTGGTGCTGGGCGCGCGCCGCGCGCCGCTGGCCGTTCTCGCGGTCCTCGCCCTCGCCGCCGTCGGCCTGCCGGTTCTCGCCGGCGGACGCGGAGGGCTCGGGGTCTTCGTCGGCCCGAGCGCCGGATATCTGCTCGGATGGGTGGTCGGAGTCGTCGTCATCGGCCTCATCATGCGCACCGGGGCGTTCGCGTGGTGGCGTGCCGCCCTTGCCGCCCTGATCGGCGGGGTGCTCGTTGTCCTCCTCATCGGCGTCCCGGTCCAGGCGCTGGTCACCGGCGTCCCGCTCGGCCCGACAGCACTGTCCAGCCTCGCTTTCCTCCCCGGAGACCTGCTGAAGGCGGCCGCGGCGACGGCTCTGGTGGCCGCGCTGCACCGTGCCTACCCCGCGGCGTTCCCCGCCCGGACGGGGAACGCGACCGCCCGTGTCGCCTGACATCCGTCTTGTCGGGGTGGATGTCCAGGCCAGCGGTCGCGCGGTGCTGGCAGACGTGTCCCTGCATCTGACCGCTCGGAGGACGGCGGTCATCGGGGCGAACGGGTCCGGCAAGTCCACGTTCGCACGTCTCCTGAACGGGCTCACGACGCCGACCTCCGGAACCGTGCGCGTGCTGGGGATGGACCCGCACCGCGACCGCAAGGCGCTGCGCCGAAGGGTCGGTTTCGTGTTCGCGAACCCTGAGGCGCAGATCCTCCTGCCGACCCCTGCGGAGGATCTTGCGCTCTCGGTGCGAGCACTCCCCAGGGAGGAGGGGGAGGTCCGCGTCGCGGAGACTCTCCGCAGATACGGCCTGACCGACCACGCGGATGCGCCGGTCGCAGAGCTCTCCGGCGGCCAGCGACAGCTCCTCGCGCTGGCGGCGGTGCTGATGACGGAGCCGGAGCTCGTCGTCGCCGACGAGCCGACGACGACGCTCGACCTCCGCAACGGCAGGATGATCGGCGATCTGCTGCTGGACGGGCTCGCGGCGCCGCTCGTCGTCGTGACGCACGACCTGGAGCTCGCCGTGCGATGCGACGAGGTCGTGCTCTTCGATCAGGGCCGGGTGCGCGCGGCAGGGGATCCGGACACCGTGGTGGCGGAGTATCGGCGGAGCTGCGCATGAGACCGCTCTACCGACCGGGGGACAGCGTCCTGCACCGGGTCCCCGCCGGGCCGAAGCTCGTCGGCCTCATGGCCGCCGCGCTCGTCATGTCGCTGATCCCGCTCGACGCCGTGGGCACCGTTCTCGTGCTGATCGCGGTCAGCGTGGCCTTCCCGATCTCCGGCCAGCCATGGCACGCGCTCTGGGCGGCGTGGTGGCGGCTCCGCTGGTTCATCCTCATCCTCGGTGTCGCCCTGGGCGTCCTCATCTCGGTCGAGACCGCGGTGGTGAACACGGGCCGTATCGTCCTGCTGCTGCTCCTCGCGGAGCTCGTCACGGCGACGACCCGGCTGGTCGATCTCCTGAACGTGATTCGGAGGGTGCTGGGCCCGCTGCGCCGTCTCGGCGTGGATCCCGACGCAGTGGCCATGACGCTCTCCCTGACCATCGCGACGATCCCCGTGATCGGCGGCTTCGCCGCGCGGGTGCGTGAGGCGCAAGAAGCCCGGGGCATCCGTCTGGGTGCGCGGACGTCCGTGCCACTGCTCGTCATGACGATGCGGCACGCCGACGAGGTCGGCGAGGCGCTGTCGGCCAGGGGCATCGCTCCGTAGCCACGGGCGCACGGCGCATGGCGGCCGCCTCGTCCTCCGCTCCGGCCGCCCGCCCTATACTGGGAGGCTGGCCGACCGGCCGCTTCCCCTCTTCACGAACGGACGTCTGCTGTGCTCGCCGTGCACGATCTCGAGATCCGCATCGGAGCACGCCTCCTCATGGATGGCGTGTCCTTCCGCGTCGCCGACGGCGACAAGATCGGTCTGGTGGGTCGCAACGGTGCGGGCAAGACCACTCTGACGAAGGTCCTGGCCGGCGACCTGCTGCCCTCAGGCGGCAAGGTCGACCGGAGCGGGGAGCTCGGGTATCTGCCGCAGGACCCGCGGTCCGGTGACCCGGAGATGCTGGCCCGCACGCGCATCCTCGACGCGAGGGGCCTCGGCACCATCACGCTCGGCATCCGTGAGGCGTCGGAGCTCATGGGGTCCCCGGACCCCGAGGTCGCCGACAAGGCGATGCGCCGGTTCGGCAACCTCACCGAGCGCTTCGAGGCTCTCGGAGGGTACGCGGCCGAGGCCGAGGCGGCGTCGATCGCCAACAACCTGTCGCTGCCCGACCGCATCCTCGACCAGCCGCTGAAGACGCTCTCCGGCGGTCAGCGGCGACGCATCGAACTCGCCCGCATCCTCTTCTCGGACGCGTCGACCATGATCCTCGACGAGCCGACGAACCACCTCGACGCGGACAGCGTGGTGTGGCTGCGCGAGTTCCTCAAGGGCTACAAGGGCGGGCTGATCGTGATCAGCCACGACGTGGAGCTGGTGGGGGAGACGGTGAACCGCGTGTTCTACCTCGACGCCAACCGTCAGAGCATCGACATCTACAACATGAACTGGAAGAACTACCTGCGCCAGCGGGTGGCTGACGAGGAGCGACGCAAGAAGGAGCGGGCGAACGCCGAGAAGAAGGCGACGTCGCTGCAGCAGCAGGCCGCGAGGTTCGGTGCGAAGGCGAGCAAGGCCGCGGCGGCGCACCAGATGATGGCGCGGGCGGAGAAGCTCCTCTCGGGACTGGACGAGGTCCGCCAGGAGGACAGGGTCGCCAAGCTCCGGTTCCCGAAGCCGGCACCGTGCGGCAAGACGCCGCTGCAGGCCTCCGGGCTGTCGAAGTCGTACGGTTCGCTCGAGATCTTCACCGACGTCGACCTTGCGATCGACCGTGGCTCCAAGGTCGTCGTCCTGGGACTGAACGGTGCGGGCAAGACCACGCTGCTGCGCATCCTCGCCGGGGTCGATCAGCCGGACACCGGCCAGCTGGAGCCGGGACACGGTCTCAAGGTCGGCTACTACGCGCAGGAGCACGAGAACCTCGACGTCGCGCGGTCGGTGCTGGAGAACATGGTGTCGGCGGCGCCGGATCTCACCGAGACCGAGGCCAGGAAGGTGCTCGGCTCCTTCCTCTTCACCGGGGACGACGTGCACAAGCCAGCAGGCGTCCTCTCCGGAGGGGAGAAGACCCGGCTGTCGCTCGCGACGCTGGTGGTCTCCTCGGCGAACATGCTGCTCCTGGACGAGCCGACGAACAACCTCGATCCGGCCTCGCGCGAGGAGATCCTCGGTGCGCTCGCCCACTACGAGGGTGCCGTCGTCCTGGTCTCGCACGATCCCGGCGCCGTCGCCTCCCTCAATCCTGAGCGCGTGCTGATCCTTCCGGACGGCGTGGAAGACATCTGGAGCAAGGACTACCAGGACCTCATCGAGCTCGCCTGAGGCAGCGCCCCGGCGCGAGGCCGACCGTCCTACGGTCTCCCAGCCGTGCCGATCGCGCGACCGGGAGACGGTTGCACGACTGAAGCGCCGTTCTCGTCGTGCAGGTGTTCCGGGCTCGCGCAACCGGCGCGGGCCGGTTGGATCCTGAGCCGCAGGCTCGGTGTCGGGAACGGGATGCTCAGTGCTGGTCGACGGCGTCGAGGAGAGCATCCTCGTCGGTCATGTCGCGGTCGCGCCGACGGCGCGGGCCGCGCGGCGGACGACCGGCGCTCTCCTCGCGGTGCTTCACGATCTCAGTACGGATGATGTAGCCGATGAAGATGAAGCCCATCAGGGCGAAGAGGATCCATTGGATCGCGTAGGAGAGGTGAGGGCCGGGGTCCTCCGAGGGCATGTCGAACGCATGCGGACGGGTGGCCGGCGCCGGGTCCTCGCTCACGAGCTCGCCGTAGGCGCCCGTGTCGACCTGGCCGGAGGGGGCGTCGATCGCCGTCGCCACCGCCGTGAGGTTGATGCTCGGCACCTGGCCGTCGGGCGCTCCACGCCCGGAGGGCGGCAGCGGCTCTCCCGGCCGGAGCCGCACGATCACGGAGACCTCCCCGGGCGGTGCGGCGGGGATGGTCTCCGGAAGCTCGCCCTCGCCCGGGGGGACCCATCCGCGGTTCACGATGAACACGCGGCCGTCCCCGGTCCGGAACGGCACGAGCACCTCGAAGGCGCTGGTGCCGCCGTGCGGGCGGTTGCGGACGAGCAACTGGTGCTCGGTGTCGTAGACGCCTTCCAGCTCGACGGGATGCCACTGGTCGTCCTCGGCCAGCGTGGCTCCGGGGGCCAGGAGATCGCCCAGCGGGACCGGATCGGCCCCATAGTTCGCATCGACGAGACGGATCTGCGTCTCGCGTCCGTCATTGCGGGAGAACTGCCAGTTCGAGAGGAACGCGCAGACGATCGCGAAGACGATGGCGACCGCGACGTAGGCGCTCCACCGGAGCAGTCGCTGACGAGTCATCCCAGGCCCTCTCTGACTTCGACGGGAAAGTCCCTGGCACGGAGGTAGTCGCTGAGGAAAGCCAGATGCTCGTCACAGGCGAGCCAGACCTTCTGTCGTTCCGGCCCGTGGATGCGGGGGTTGCGCCAGAGGATGCGATGCGAGGCCCGTAGGCGGCAGCCGGCGCGTGAGCACTCCGCTTCCCCCGGCGGCCCGGAACCGAGGCTCACGAGGCGGACACGGGGCCGGGCGGACGCTCAGACGACTCGCTCTCATGGAGGGTGATCGTCGGCTGGGCCGAGGTGCTCTCCGCGGGGATTGTGGTGTCCGCGGTCAGCTCGAGGCGGGGGGACTCCGCACGCGTCGGCACCGAGTCGTCACCGGCGTTCGCGAAGACCACGGCGATGTAGGGGAGGACCGCCGCGGCGATCCCGAAGACCCAGGTGTACCAGCCGTAAGGCGTGATCACCACCATGAGCACGAAGCAGGCGACGCGGATCCCCATTGTGATCATGTACTGGCGCACACGACTGGTCGCCTCGTCCCGCGGAGCACGCGGGAGGGAGGTGACGGAGGGAGCGTTCGCGGTCTTTCTCACGATGGCTCCAGCCTACGCCGCCGGAACCGCCGATGCCTCGGATCGCGGCGACGCCGGGGTCATTGCGCGAAGGGGATGGCCGTGAGCGCGACGGTGCCGAAGAGGAGGATGCTGATGATCAGCGTGACGATGACGAAGATGAGGCCCGCGACGCCGATGTACCCGAGCACGAGACCGGTGATCGCAAGGCCCCGCCCGCCGAGTCGAGGATCCCTCTTGGTCTGCCCGAGCGCCATGTGGCCGGTGATCACCGCGACGATCGACGCCAGGAGAGGGACCACGATGAAGCTGAGCACGAGGCCGGCGATCCCGCAGATGAGAGACGTGATCGCGAGCCCGCTCGTCGGCCTCGGCGGCGCGTAGGGCGCAACGTAGGGCGCAGCGCCGTAGCCGTACGGCGACGGTGCGACAGGGGGAGTCGGCAGGCTCTGGTTCTGTCCCGCAGAGGGCAGTGCCGGATATCCGGCCCCCGGTGCAGGCGCGTACCCGGGGCTGGGCGCGGGCGGGTATCCGGGGCCTGGTGCCGCTGGGTACGCGGCTCCGGGCGCTGGCCGTCCGGAACCGTACGGAGCGGCTTCAGGCGCTCCGTACGCCGGGGGAGCCGCGTGACCGTTCGGTGCCGGTGCCGGTGGCGTGACGTGATCGCCGGGCGCCGGCGGGAGGCTCGGGCCTCCGGGCAGGGGCGGGACGGGCGGTATCTGCCCTCGGAACTGATCTGCGCTGCCGTCGTCGCTCACGATGCCCTCTTCCTGATCACCTTCAGAATCGTCGCGCGCCGTGGTTGTTGTCAATTCCCCGCCCGATCCGGGCCGTGCCTCCCGATCGGTAGGCTTGCGTCGCAGAAACACCGACCTTGGGAGCACTGGATGTCGACTGACCGCGTTGTACTCGTGACCGGCGGAAACCGCGGGATCGGCTATGCGATCGCCGAGCGGTTCGTCCGCGACGGATACCGGGTGGCGGTGACCGCACGCAGCGGCGAGGGACCGGCAGGGACGTTGACGGTCCGTGCCGACGTCACGGATGCCGCATCGCTGGACACCGCGTTCGGAGAGGTGGAGGAGAAGCTCGGCCCGGTCGAGATCGTCGTGGCCAATGCCGGCGTGACCAAGGACACGCTTCTGCTGCGGATGAGCGAGGACGACTTCGACAGCGTGGTCGCGACGAACCTCGGCGGCGCGTTCCGTGTGGTCAAGCGCGCCTCGAAGGGGATGATCCGTGCGCGCTTCGGCCGGGTGATCCTGATCTCCAGCGTCGTCGGACTCTACGGGTCGGCCGGTCAGCTCAACTACGCCGCCTCCAAGAGCGGCCTGGTCGGCTTCGCCCGTTCCCTTACCCGCGAACTCGGTGCCCGAGGGATCACGGCGAACGTGGTGGCTCCCGGTTTCATCGAGACCGACATGACCGCCGAGCTGCCGGAGGAGACGCAGAAGCAGTACAAGAGCAGCATTCCGGCGGGTCGGTTCGCTACACCCGACGAGGTCGCCGGTGTCGTGGCGTGGCTCGCCTCGAACGATGCCGCCTACATCTCCGGTGCGGTCATCCCTGTCGACGGCGGCCTCGGGATGGGGCACTGACGCGCAGGCCCCCTCCGAACTCCGAAGCCGGACGCCGGGCTCAGCGATCGACCGCCGCGACGAGGAGCTCGGCGAGGCGTGTCGGCGCGGAGAACTGCGGCCAGTGTCCGGAGCCGATCCGCACGACCTCGACGTCACGGATCGCCCGGTACTCGTCTCCGTAGGAACCCCACTGCGCGAGAAACCCTTCGAACTCCTCCTGCGTGAGCCCGCCCATGAGGAGGGAGACCGGGATCCCGTAGCGTCGCTGATCGCCGAGGACGATGCCGTCCGTCGGAACACGGGCCGGGACGCTCCGCATGAGCGGTGCGGTGCGGGCGCGCGTCTCCTCGTCGAGGTCCGCGACGTCGTCGGCGTCGAAGAAGTCCCAGCCCGGGAACGGGATCACGCCGTCCACCACGGCGAACTCGCTGATGCCTGAGCCGCTCGGCGGCGGGGCGGTGTCCACGAGGACGACACGGCGTACTCGATCGGGCCGGGCATCGGCTGCTCCCCAGGCCACGTTGCCGCCTCCCGAGTGACCGACCACGACGACGGGTCCGTCGGCAGCGTCGATCGCGGCCACCGTCGCCGCGACCCAGTCCTCGATGCCCACATCCGATGACCCGGGGGCGGGAGTGCCGACCCCTGGCATGGTGAGCGCCACGGGCCGGTGGCCGGCGTCTCGGAGGGCAGGGAGGATCGGGTCCCAGGACGACGCGTCGAGCCAGAGACCGGGTACGAGGATGATGTCCATATCCAGACGCTATCCCCGGCCACCGACACCGGACAGGGGCTCCCGCTCCGCTTGCGGACCGTCGACGACTCCGATGCCTACGTTAAAATGAGGAGGATGAACGGCAGCAACCGGTTACCTGACGACGTCGCGATCCTCGTGACGGACAGTCCGAGCAACGGTGATGTCACGGCGGTCTCGGAGGCGCTGGACGCCTTCAACATCGATCTCACGGGCATAGAGGACCGCAGATCGCTCGCCGTTCTGATCCGGGACGAGGCCACGGGGAAGACCATCGGCGGAATAACGGGCAAGACATCGATGGCGGTCTGGTTCGTCGACCTGTTCTACGTTCCTCCCGCACTTCGCGGGTCCGGACTCGGTAGCCGGCTTCTCGGGCAGGCCGAGGAGGAGGCCATACGACGGGGATGCACGACGGGGTTTCTCTACACGATCAGCTTCCAAGCCCCGCAGTTCTATGAGCGGCACGGATGGACCGAGTTCGGGCGGATTCCTTGCGAGCCCGCGGGCTCGAGCCGGATCTTCATGAGCAAAGACCTGGCGCCACTCGGCTGACTCGACAACCGCTGCCCTGGATGCGGCAGCAGGGTCCTATACGTCGAGGGGTGCGCGAGCGGCCGTGACCGTGATGTCGAAAGCTCCGGGGTCGTTCAGGGCCCGGGCGAGGGTGATGCCGCCTTGGACGGTGGCGACCAGCTGGACGGCGTGCGCTCGAGGCTCGGGCGTTCCTGTGGCGTCCAGGGCGGCGGTGAGTGCGTCGATCCATTCGGCGAAGTAGCCGCGTACGGCCTCATCGAACCGGTCGCGTTCCCGACCGACGGCGAACATGCCGGGAAGGCACACCCGTCGGCCGGAGCGGAAGTAGCCGTCCACCTCGTCGAACATGGCGCGAACGCCCTGACGCGCGCCGTCAGCGTCCACGGCGGCGCTGGCGGCGCGCAGCGGTGCGAACACGCGCTCATCGAACCATGTCCGGATGTCGGCGAGGACTGCGGCGGCCATCTCCTCCTTCCCGCCGGGGAAGAAGTGATAGAGGCTCCCGCGACCGAGCCCGGTCGCGTCTTGGAGGATGGCCATGCTCGCCCCCTCGTATCCGTGCTCGCGGAACGCTTCTGCGAGCACGGAGATCACAGCTTCCCGCGTCGTGGGCGGCTTGGCCATGACGGCTAGATCCCCAGCTCGGTGAGGCCGGGGTGCGAGGCCGGACGCGGTCCGAGCGGCCAATGGAACAGCCGATCGGTCTGCTGGATCGGCACGTCATTGATCGCGGCGAGCCGGCGACGCATCAGACCGTGCTCATCGAACTCCCAGTTCTCGTTGCCGAACGAGCGGAACCAGCGGCCTTCGACATCGCGGGACTCGTAGACGAAGCGGACGGCGATGTGGTTTCCCTCGTACGCCCAGACCTCCTTGATGAGGCGGTACTCCAGCTCCCGCGCCCACTTCTCGGTGAGCAGCGCGACGATCTCGGCGCGGCCGTTCACGAAGCGATCACGGTTACGCCAGGTGCTGTCGACGGTGTAGGCGTGGGCGACCCGCTCGGGGTCGCGCGTGTTCCAGGCGTCCTCGGCCGCACGTGCCTTCTGCATGGCCGTCTCGGCAGTGAACGGGGGAAGAGGTGGACGTTCGTCCATGGATGACTCCTTCAATCTTGACATCGGTTCTTTACCGATCGGTACAACCAGTCTGCTGTACCAATCGGTAAAGCGCAAGCCGAGATCGGAGACCACCGCGGGGTGGCGGGAATATCGGCACGCGGGCTACGAGCAGGTCACTATCGCCCGCTAAGGTGCGCGGGTGACAGTCGACCATTGGCGGGCGCTCGGGTTCGGCGTAGCGGTGCACATCCTTCGGTTCGGCGTGATCGTGGGAGTGCTGGCGTTGGCGCCGCTGCTGGGGGTCTCGGGCTGGTACCTGGGGTTCGCCGTCAACGTCGCGTGTGTCCTCCTCGCCGTCGTGATCGTGACGATGCGCGGCCAGTGGCGCGCATCCGGCCTGTTCTCGTTGTGGCGGGGGAGGACCGCTGCCCTGTTCCTCGTGCCCTTCATCGTCGAGGTGCTGCTGTGGGCGGTGCCGAGCGGTCTCGTCGTGCGGCCGCCGGGATTTGGGCTCTGGGCGCTCACCCTGCTCCTCGTCGGCCTGAACGAAGAGCTCATCAGTCGCGTCGTCGTGCTGGAGCGGATGCGGCGTTCCTTCGGTCCCGCCGGTGCCGTCGTGCTCACCGGCGCTCTCTTCGGCCTGCAGCACCTCTCTGCGTTCGCGACCACCGCGCGCACGGCCGACGACGTCCTCCTCAACGTTCTCATCTCCGCGTGCTACGGCATCGGGTTGGCGGCGTTCCAGTATCGCTTCCGCTGGGTGCTTCCGCTCGTGCTCATACACGCCGCCGCAGACTTCACGACCATCCTCTCGGCGAACCCGCTGCCGGACGCGGCCGTCGCACTCACCTGCGCCGTCTTCCTCGCGACCGCGGCTGCGATCCTGCGCCCGATGATCAGGGCAGGAGCGGGATCACCTGGGCGAGGTCCTGCGGCCCGATGACGAGGTTCGCCGCCGCGCGCACAGCCGGTTTGGAGTTGAAGGCGAGGCCGAGGCCCGCGACGTCCATCATCCGGAGATCGTTGGCTCCGTCGCCGATCGCGATGGTGCGCCCCGGGATCACCCCGAGCTCGGACGCCCACTGGAGAAGCGTCTGCGCCTTCGCCTCGGCGTCGACGATCCCGCCGTCGACCGCACCGGAAAGTGCGCCGTTGCGGATATCCAGACGGTTCGCCCGCCAGCGGTCGACGCCCAGGCCGGGGGCGATGTGGTCGAGCACCTCGTGGAACCCGCCGGAGACGACGCCGACGATGCCGCCCCTGGCGTGCACCGCGTCGGTCAGGGCAGTGACGCCCGGCGTCGGCCGCACCCGGCCGCGGACCCGTTCGAACGCGGAGAGGGGGACCCCTGCGAGCGCCGCGACGCGGGAGCGGAGGCTCTCGGCGAAGTCGACCTCGCCACGCATCGCCGCATCGGTCGCGGCCTGCACTTCGGCGCGGCGCCCGGCCTCATCGGCGATGAGCTCGATCACCTCGTCCTGGATGAGGGTCGAATCGGCGTCGAGGACGACGAGGAAGCGCGCGGAGGTCACGCGACGAGCGTATCGGCTCGGTGGGATACGACGTTCCGCTACCTCTCGATGCGGAGGTTCTTGCCGACGACGGTGATCCCCGATTCGGTCACGGTGAACCCGCGCTCGAGGTCCCGTTCCCTGTCGACGCCGACGGTCGCACCGTCGAGGAGCTCGACGTTCTTGTCCAGGATCGCGCGATGCACGCGAGCGCCCTGACCGACCCGGACGCCGTCGAAGAGCACGGAGTCGGTGATCGTGGAACCGCCTCCGGCGAGGGTCCACGGTCCCACGACGCTGCGTTCCAGGTGGGTGCCCGAGAGCACGGAGCCGAGCGAGACGATGGAGTCGATCGCGTTCCCGATGCGACCGACCGAGTCGCGGACGAACTTCGCCGGAGGGGAGTTCACCGCCTGCGCGTGGATCGGCCACTCCATGTTGTACAGGTTGAAGACCGGAAGCGTCGCGATGAGGTCCATGTGGGCGTCGAAGAAGGACTCGATCGTCCCCACGTCGCGCCAGTAGGCCCGGTCGCGCGGGGAGGAGCCGGGGACCTCGTTCTCGCGCATGTCGTAGAACCCGGCCTCGCCGCGGTCCACGAAGTACGGCACGATGTCGCCGCCCATGTCGTGGCTGGAGGTGGGCAGCTCGCCGTCGGCCTCGACCGCGGCGATGAGCGCGTCGGCGTCGAAGATGTAGTTGCCCATCGACGCGAGGACCTCGTGGGGGGCGTCCGGGAGCCCTGTGGCGTCCAGCGGCTTCTCCAGGAACTGGTTGATCCGTCCCGAGCCGTCGGTGGCGACGTCGATGATGCCGAACTGCGAGGCGAGCGCGAGCGGCTGCCTGATTCCGGCGACCGTGGCCTTCGCCCCCGAGGCGATGTGGGCCTCGAGCATCTGGCGGAAGTCCATGCGGTAGACGTGGTCGGCGCCGATGACGACGACGATGTCCGGCTTCTCGTCGTTGATCAGGTTCAGGCTCTGCAGGATCGCGTCCGCCGATCCCGAGAACCAGCGCTTGCCGAGGCGCTGCTGCGCGGGGACGGATGCGACGTACGAGTCCAGGAGCGCGGACATCCGCCAGGTCTGCGAGATGTGCCGGTCGAGGCTGTGGGACTTGTACTGGGTGAGGACGACGACCTGCCGGAGCCCCGAGTTGATGAGGTTCGAGATGGCGAAATCGATCAGCCGGTACTGCCCGCCGAACGGGACGGCGGGCTTCGCCCTGTCCGCGGTCAAGGGCATGAGACGCTTTCCCTCGCCGCCCGCGAGGATGATCCCGAAAACCTTCTTTGGTACCGACATGCGTCCACCATAGATGCCCGCGGCGACGTTGTACTAGCGTTCAGGTCATGCGCGTGGACATGATTACCAAGGAGTACCCGCCGGAGATCTACGGCGGTGCCGGAGTGCACGTCGCGGAGCTGGTGAAGGCGCTCAGGGAGACCACCGAGGTGCGCGTCCGCGCGTTCGGCTCCGACAGGGATGAGGCGGGCACCGAGTCCTACCGGACCCCCGCGGAGCTGGCAACGGCGAACCCCGCGCTGCAGACCCTGGGCACCGACCTCACGATCGTCCCGGACGTCGCCGGCGCCGACATCGTGCACAGCCACACCTGGTATGCGAACTTCGCCGGCCACCTCGCCTCGCAGCTGCACGGGATCCCGCACGTCCTCACGGCGCACAGCCTGGAGCCGCTGCGCCCGTGGAAGGCCGAGCAGCTCGGCGGCGGCTACGCCGTCTCCGGCGGCATCGAGCGCCTGGCCTACGAGAACGCCGCGGCGGTGATCGCCGTGAGCGCCGGGATGCGCGCCGACATCCTCCGCAGCTATCCGCAGGTCGACCCCGCTCGGGTCAGGGTGATCCACAACGGCATCGACGTCGATGCCTGGCGTCCGGTCCACGACGAGGACTTCCTCCGCGCCCAGGGCATCGACCCGGCGCGCCCGTCCGTCGTGTTCGTCGGACGGATCACCCGGCAGAAGGGGCTCCCGTACCTGCTCAGGGCAGCAGCGTTGCTGCCTCCCGAGGTGCAGCTGGTGCTGTGCGCCGGGGCCCCGGACACTCCGGAGATCATGGCCGAGGTCCAGGAGCTCGTGCGCGTCCTGCAGTCCTCGCGCCAGGGCGTCGTGTGGATCGAGCGCATGCTTCCCCGCCGCGAGCTCTCGGCGATCCTCACGGCCGCCACGACCTTCGTGTGCCCCTCGGTGTACGAGCCGCTCGGGATCGTCAACCTCGAGGCGATGGCCTGCGGCGCCGCCGTCGTCGGAACCGCGACGGGCGGGATCCCGGAGGTGGTGGACGAGGGGGTGACCGGGCGCCTGGTCCCCATCGAGCAGGTGCAGGACGGCACGGGGACGCCGGTCGATCCCGAGCGGTACGTCGCGGACCTCGCCCGCGTCCTCACGGAGGTCGTGGGCGACCCGGAGCGCGCGGCCGCCTACGGCGAGGCCGGGCGGGAACGCGCCGCGCGAGATTTCAGCTGGGCGGCGATCGCCGACACGACCAGGGCCCTCTACGCGGAGCTCACCGCCTGAGCCGATAGGCTGGCGGCATGCCTGGCGTCCTCGAGTTCTCTGATGTCGTCGTGCGTCGCGACGGCCGCAACATCGTCGATCACCTCACCTGGAACGTCGAGGACGACCAGCGATGGGTGGTCCTCGGCCCCAACGGCGCAGGCAAGACCACGCTCCTGCAGCTCGCGGACACGCTGATGCACCCGACCAGCGGTCGCGTTGACGTGCTCGGGGAGACGCTCGGGCGCACCGACGTGTTCGAGCTGCGTCCGCGGATCGGCTTCGCCTCCTCGGCGATGGCGCGTCGGATCCCCGCCGAGGAGACCGTGCTGGACACCGTGATGACCGCCGCGTACTCGGTCATGGGTCGCTGGAACGAGTCGTACGAGACGATCGACGAGCGGCGCGCGCACCGCGTGCTCGAGCAGTGGCGTCTGGACCACCTCGCCGACCGGCTCTTCGGCACCCTGAGCGACGGCGAGCAGAAGAGGGTGCAGATCGCCCGCGCGGTGATGACCGATCCCGAGCTGCTGCTCCTGGACGAGCCGTCCGCCAGCCTCGACCTCGGATCGCGGGAGGAACTGCTCTCGCTCCTCAGCGGCTACGCGCAGTCGCCGACGACGCCGGCGACGGTCATGGTCACGCACCACGTCGAGGAGATCCCGGTGGGCTTCACGCACGTCCTGCTGCTGCGGGAGGGTCGTGTCGTCGCCGGCGGTCCCATCGCCGAGGCGCTGACGGCCGAGACGCTGGGGGAGACCTTCGGCATGCCGATCGTCCTGGATCGGATCGATGGCCGTTTCGCGGCGCGTGCCGCCGGTTGAGACGCCCGATCTGCTAAACTCGACCGTTGGTGCCTGAGCGCGCCTCGAGAGACTTCTCCTCTTTCCCATCAACGCCCGCAAGGATTCCGCATGAAGACTGACATTCACCCCGACTACCAGGCCGTCGTGTTCCGCGACCTCGGCTCGGGCGAGACGTTCCTCACCCGCTCGACCGTCACGAGCGAGAAGACGATCGAGCTGGATGGCGTGGAGTACCCCGTCATCGACGTCGAGATCTCCTCCGCCTCGCACCCGTTCTACACGGGCAAGCAGCGCATCATGGACTCGGCCGGTCGCGTCGAGAAGTTCAACCAGCGCTTCAAGGGCTTCGGCGGCTCCAAGTAAGACGCCCGCGAAGGCCCCGTCCGGATGGACGGGGCCTTCGTCGTGTCAGGAGGTCGTCGCGTTGCCAGGCGAGGCTCCTCAGGGCTGCTTATCGACGTCGATCGTGATCCGGTCGCCGGAGATCGTCCAAGGCGGGTCGCCGGGCGCGGGGGCGGGGGCCGTGCGCTTCGTCTGGCGATCCAGCTCCATGCCCGCCTCATGTGCCGAGGGGGACCACACCGCGTCGAACACGCCGACGGCGCCGCCGCCGCGGGTGTGCTGATACTTCTCCTCGATGGGCTTGCGCGAGAGCAGCGTCATGCCCATGATGACGGCGAGGCCCAACGGCGTCGCGATCATCAGGGCGATCAGCAGCCAGCCGAGGACATCGCGCATGGGACAAGGCTAGAGTCGCCGTCTTCCATGCGCATCAGCCGAGAGATGGATATCGGTCAGCGGACGGGCCACGCGCCGTCCAGGCTCTCCTCCGGCTCCAGCCGGCCGATGCGGATGAAGTACTCGGTGAGGCTCTCGGCCTGAGCGCGCGCCCAGCCGATCTGCCGCGTGTGCAGTTCGACGGCCGTGTCAGGGAGGGAGAACCGGCGCGCGAGCGCCTGGGCGATCCTGCCCGCGGCGATGGCATCGGCCGACGCCTCGTGCGCATCGTCGAGAAGAACGTCATAGTGGGCCGCGACGACCGCGAGCGTCCGCTTGCCCGGGCGATAGCGGTCGTAGGCCTTGTCGATCACGAGCGGATCGATCACCGGGGCGGGCGCGTCCAACGGCTCGACACCGTGCCGCCGCGCCTCGGCGGCGAGCAGGGAGAAGTCGAAGGATGCGTTGTAGGCGACGACCGGAACGCCCTGCGCGAGGAGGGCCTTCAGCGAACCGGTGACGGCGGCCGTCACCGCGGCGGCGGGAGCGCCGTCCCGTCGTGCGCGCTCGGTCGTGATGCCGTGGATGGCCGCCGCCTCGTCCGGGATCGGGACACCCGGGTCGGCGAGCCAGGACCGCGCCGCGATCTCCTCGCCCCGCCGATCCAGCACCCCGACATGGGCGGTGACGATCCGATCGCGGTCGACATCGATCCCGGTGGTCTCCAGATCGAACACGCCGATGCGGTCGAGCCAGACGGGGAGGACAGGTTCGGGGGCCATGCGACCACGGTAGGACGCACTACGGACACCGCCGCCGTGGCACGCCCGTAGACTCGATGAATGCCCGTCCCGTCGCCCTATGCCGAGCGTCTGTGCCGAACACCGGTCGAGAGGGGCGAGGTGGAGGTGCTGGGCGGGACCACCGCCTACTGGACCTACGGTCCCTCCGACCCGGGAGACGGCACGCCGACCGTCGTCGCCGTCCATGGCTTCCGCGGCGACCACCACGGACTGGAGCCGGTCGTCGCCTATCTGCCCGGTGTCCGGGTGATCATGCCGGACCTCCCCGGTTTCGGCGAGACCGCGCCGCTTCCCGATCGCGTCCACGACATCGAGGCCTACGCCGACTGGCTGCGGGCGTTCGTCGCCGAGGTCGCCCCCGGTGCGGTGGTGCTCGGGCACTCGTTCGGCTCCATCGTCAGCTCCGCCGCGGTCGCGGGCGGGTTGGAGACGCCGCGTCTGATCCTCGTCAACCCGATCGGCGCACCGGCGCTCGAGGGGCCCAAGGGCTTCATGACCCGGCTTGCGATCCTGTACTACGCGCTCGGCGCCCGGCTGCCGCGGGGGATGGGCACCGCTCTCCTGCGCCACCCGCTGATCGTGCGGGTCATGAGCATCACGATGGCCAAGACCGGGGACCGAGGGCTCCGCCGGTTCGTCCACGATCAGCATGACCGGTTCTTCTCCCGCTTCGCTGATCGAGACGTGCTCCGCGACGCCTTCGTCGCCAGCGTGTCGCACGATGTCCGCGAGTTCGCGCCGAGGATCGAGGTGCCGACGCTGCTCGTCGCCGCCCAACGCGACGACATCACGCCGATCGAGGCGGAGCGGCGGCTCGTCGGCCTCTTCCCGCAGGCACGGCTCGACGAGATCGCCGGGGTGGGGCACCTGATCCACTACGAGACGCCGGCGGAGGCTGCCGGCGTCATCCGACGATTCCTCAGGCTTCCCTACGCGCCATCCCGATGAGCCCGCCGACGCGGAACGGGATGACCTCGCCCATCGCGAGCGACGTCTCGGTGCGCTCGACGCCGTCGATCGACAGGATCCGCGCATCGGTGTCGAACAGATGGCGGGCGTCGCGGCAGGCCACGCGCGCGAGGATGTCCACGGATCCGCTCAGCCCGTGGGCCTGGACGACCTCCGGGACTCGGGCGAGCTCGACGATGATCCGTGGCAGCTCGGTCTGACGGACGCCGATGTTGACGAACGCCTGCAGCGGGAAGCCGATCACGGCGGGGGAGTAGGACCTCTCGTACGGCAGGAAGACGCCGGTCTGCTCCAGGCGCGTCATCCGTGCCTGGACCGTGTTGCGCGAGAGGCCCAGCCGCTCGGCGAGTGCGACCACGGTGGCGCGCGGCTCGGCGGCGAGAGCGTCGAGGAGGTCGAGGTCGATGCGGTCGAGTGCGGACATAGTGCCAAACGTTAGCAGGCGCTCTTCCCGCGCAGTTTGGCAACATGCTCAAGAAGCTCTCAGATGCTTGAGCTAGGTGCTGAACGGACGTAGCCTCAACGCAACGGCGAGGACGCCGTGCCGCCTCACGAGGGCGGTCGCATGAAGGAGGACGAGGATGTCACCCAGCATCACCCCCATCGCCGACGTCGCGTCGGATCTCGCGCTCTCCGAGCAGCTCATCGCCCCCGACGGGACACGGCACGCCCACGCGCTGCTGGATCCGTTCGTCGCCGATGTCTCGCTCGATCAGCTGCGCGGGCTGTATCGCGACATGAGCATCGTCCGACGGATCGACTCGGAGGGGATCGCGCTCCAGAGGCAGGGACAGCTCGGCCTCTGGGCGCCCTGTCAGGGGCAGGAGGCGGCGCAGATCGGCACCGCCCGCGCTCTTCGACCCGACGACATGATCTTCCCCAGCTATCGCGAGATCGGGGTCCTGTACACGCGTGACGCCGAGCCCGGCGACTTCGTCCGTGTCTGGCGGGGCGAGGAGGGCGCGGGGTACGACCCCGCGGAGCGGCACGTCGCCCCCACCCAGATCATCATCGGCGCGCAGACCCTCCACGCGGTGGGCTACGCGATGGGGATCGCCCACGACGGCACCGACGAGGTCGCGGTGACCTACTTCGGCGACGGCGCGACGAGCCAGGGGGACGTCAACGAGGCGATGGTCTTCGCCTCCTCCTACGGCGCCCCGGTCGTCTTCGTCTGCCAGAACAACCACTGGGCGATCTCCGAGCCGGTCTCGGTGCAGTCCTCGTACCCGATCGCAGGCAGGGCGCCGGGCTTCGGCATCCCCAGCCTGCGCGTGGACGGCAACGACGTGCTGGCCTGCATGGCGGCGATGCGCTGGGCGCTCGAGCATGCGCGCTCAGGACGCGGTCCCGTCTTCATCGAGGCGGTCACCTACCGGATGGGTCCGCACACGACGGCTGACGATCCGACCCGCTATCGGGAGCCGGAGGAGCTGGAGGCATGGCGCTCACGGGACCCGCTGGTCCGAATCGAGACCTACCTGCGTGCGGCCGGAGGGCTCGATGACGCCCAGGCCGAGGAGATCGCGGCGGCGGCGGACACCGCGGCGCGGGAGCTCCGCGCGGCCTGCCTGGGGATGACCACCCGCGAGCCGCTGGCCGTGTTCGACGGCGTCTACGCGGCGCCGCACTCCGGGCTCGACGAGCAGCGCACCGCCTATGCCGAGTACCTCGCCACGTTCGAGGAGGCCTGAGATGACGCAGCTGACGATGGGCAAGGCGCTCGGCGCCGGTCTCCGCCAGGCAATGCGCGACGACGAGAAGGTCGTGCTCCTGGGCGAGGACATCGGCAGGCTCGGCGGGGTGTTCCGGATCACGGACGGCCTCCTGGACGAGTTCGGCGCGAAGCGGGTGATCGACACTCCGCTCGCGGAGTCCGGGATCGTCGGGACCGCGGTGGGGCTTGCGTTCCGCGGATACCGCCCGGTCGTGGAGATCCAGTTCGACGGCTTCATTTACCCCGCTTTCGACCAGATCGTCGCCCAGGTCGCGAAGCTCCACTACCGCACCCAGGGGCGCGTGAAGATGCCGATCACGATCCGCGTCCCCTGGGCGGGCGGCGTCGGTGCGGCCGAGCACCACTCCGAGTCCCCCGAGGCGTACTTCGTGCACACCGCCGGTCTTCGCGTCGTCGCCGTCTCGGACCCGCAGGACGCCTACACAGTGCTTCAGCAGGCGATCGCGAGCGATGACCCGGTCATCTTCTTCGAGCCCAAGCGTCTCTACCACGCCAAGGGCGAGGTAGAGCTGGACGCTCCGCTGGCGGACGCGGCGCCGATGGGGGTCGCCCGCGTGGTCCGGCAGGGGAGCGACGCCACGATCATCGCCTACGGGGCGATGGTGCGCACCGCCCTGGACGCCGCCGAGGCCGCCGCGGATGAAGGACGCTCACTGGAGGTCATCGACCTCCGCTCCCTCTCCCCGGTGGACTACGACACCGTCTGCGCCTCGGTGCGCCGCACCGGCCGCGTGGTGGTCGTGCATGAGGCCTCGCGGGAGGCAGGCGTCGGCGCCGAGGTCATCGCGAGCATCACGGAGAAATGCTTCACCTGGCTGGAGGCAGCTCCCCTCCGAGTCACAGGGCACGACATCCCCTATCCGCCGGCGAAGCTCGAGAAGCACCATCTCCCGGACCTCGACCGCATCCTGGACGCGGTGGACCGCGTGCTGGAGGAGCCGAGCAGCCTGACAGGAGCAGACCGATGACGCAGGAGTTCCGTCTTCCCGATCTGGGCGAGGGCCTGGCCGAAGCGGAGATCGTACAGTGGCTCGTCGCCGAGGGCGACACGGTCACTCTGAACCAGACCCTCGCCGAGGTGGAGACAGCCAAGGCGGTCGTCGAGCTGCCATCGCCCTACGAGGGCACTGTGGCGACGCTGCATGCCGCGGCCGGAGACACGGTCGAGGTGGGCGCACCGCTGATCGCGTTCACCCTTGAGGGCGAGGAGCAGGCCTCCACGTCCGGTGCCGCAGAGGCCGATGCGCCGGAGGAGAAAGCGCAGCCGAACCTCGTCGGCTACGGCAGCGCACCGGCGAGCAAGGGGCGTCCCGCCCGTCGGGCTCGACGGTCCGGCTCGCCGCTGAGCGTCACCGACACCGCCGTGCTCGACGCCGCGCCCCATGACGCGGTCGTCGCCGACACGCCGCCGGCACTCACCCCGGAGCGTCCGCGCTCGACACCGCCGGTGCGCGCCTATGCGCGGAGCCGGGGCGTGGACCTCGTCCTGGTCGCCGCGGAGCTCGGGGACCGGGTCATCGCCCGTTCGGACGTGGACGCGTATCTGGCGCGGATCGACGAGCGGGCGGCCGGATCCGCCGGACCGGCCGGTCATCAGCAGGTCTTCATCGACGGCACGGACGGCACCCGCCGTACCGGGGACGAGCGACGGACGACGAGGGTCCCGATCCGTGGCGTCCGGAAGCACACGGCGGAGGCGATGGTGCGGAGCGCCTTCACCGCGCCCCACGTGACGACGTTCCACACGGTCGACGTGACGGCGACGATGGACCTGATCGCATCGCTGCGGGAGGACCGCTCCCTGCGCGACGGGCCGCGGATCGGTCCGCTCACGGTGATCGCGAAGGCCGTGTGCCTCGCGCTCCCGCACTATCCGGGGCTCAACTCAACCTGGGACGAGGCGGCCGGCGAGATCGTGCAGAACCACTTCGTCGACCTCGGGATCGCCGCGGCGACGGAACGGGGCCTCATCGTCCCGATCATCCGCGACACCGATCGGCTCTCGCTGACGGGCCTCGCCGGCGCCCTCTCGATGCTGACGGAGACCGCTCGCTCGGGAAAGACCCCTCCTGCGGATCTGATGGGCGGAACCTTCTCGCTCACGAACATCGGCGTCTTCGGGATCGACGCGGGGACGCCGATCTTGCCGCCCGGCCAGTCCGGGATCCTCGCTGTCGGAGCCGTGCGCCGGCAGCCCTGGGAGCATCAGGGGGAGATCGCGCTGCGCCAGGTCATGACGCTGAGCCTGTCCTTCGACCACCGCCTGGTCGACGGCGCCGAGGGCGCGCAGTTCCTGAAGGCGGTCGCCGACGTCCTGGAGGAGCCGGGGCGGGCGATGCTGCTCTCGTGACGACGCCTGGACCGTCCGCGGCTCAGCGTCGTGGGCGGTCCAGGCCGAGCACGCGTCGTGTCAGCCTCCGCTCGCGGAGGATGAACGCGCTGCCGATCAGCCAGAGCGGGATCTGGGTGAGGAAGGCCCAGCGGAACGCATCGAGCGTGTAGGTCTCCGGGGAGCCGGCGCCCTGGAGGTCGAGGGCGAGGCCGATCAGGAAGATCGCGATGAGTCCGGCCAGGAAGCCGCCGCCGTTGACGATCCCGGTCGCGGTGCTCAGCCGGTGCTGCGGATTGTGCGTGCGGGCGTGATCGAACGCGACCATCGACGCGGGACCGCCGGAGGCGAGCGCCGCCGCGAGGAAGATCAGCAGCCAGAGCGGTGCCGGGCCCGGCCAGAACGCGACGACGAGCCAGGCGACGAGCTGCAGGGCGACCGTGGGAAGGACGAGCATGAGCGACCGGCTGGTCGGATGCCGCGAGGAGAGCATGCCGATCAGCGGACCGAAGGCGACGCCGCACACGACGAAGACCGTGGTGACGATCGACGCCTCCGCCGCCGAGAGCCCTTCGCCGACGGTGAGGAACGGGATGCCCCAGAGCATGATGAACGCCGTGCCGGCGAACGGGGTGGTGAAGTGGGACCAGAAGCCGAGCCGCGTGCCGGGTTGGGCGAGGGCGGCACGCAGAGAGACCCGGAGGTCTGCGCTCGAGGTGACGACCCTGATCGCGCCGGTGTCGGTGTCCACCGAGACGTCCTCGGCGAACTCGGGAGGGCGGTTGCGGATCACGCCGAACACGAGGACGGTGAACAGCACGCCAAGGCCCGCGAGGCTGCCGAACGCGACGGACCAGGAGGTGGCGTGCAGCAGCGCCGCCAGGGGGACGAGCGCAAGGAGCTGGCCCGTCTGGCCGACGATGCCGGTGAGCTGGGCCATGAGCGGGCCGCGCTGCGCGGGGAACCACGTCGCCACGACGCGGAGGACGCCGGGGAAGATCGCCGCATCGCCGGCGCCGAGGATCATGCGCGCGACGATCGCGATCCCGACGTTGGGCGCGAAGGCCATGACCAGTTGACCGACCGTCATCAGGATCATCCCGGCGACCATGATCGGACGCGACCCGAACCGGTCCAGCAGGATGCCGACCGGGATCTGCATCAACCCGTAGACGGCGAGCTGGAGGACCGCGAACAAGGACAGGGTGGAGGCGTCGGCGTGGAAGAGCTGAGCGGCGTCGACGCCGACGGAGGAGAGCGAGGTCCGGTTCGTCACGGAGAGGACGTAGGCGGCGACGCCGACCGTCCAGATCGACCACATCCGCCAGGCCGGTGCAGGGGCGGGGATCACGGGCGGCACTCTCCTCGAAGGACGGGACTCCATCCTATGGCCGGGCGATCCGCCGACCGCGTGGCGTGTCAGCGGGTGACACGCCGGGGTCCGGTCAGGGCGCGGTGAGGGCGGCGCGAGCCATGGAGGCGAGGAGCGTTCGTGTGGCGGCCGTCGACCGATCGGTGGACCGGGTGCTGTGCGGCGTGGAGTTGATGAGGCCGAAGCAGGCCTGCACCCGGAGCCGGAGCTGTGCAGGCCCTTCGTCGACCACGGCGCCGAGCGTGTCCATCCAGAGCTCGATGTAGGCGCGCTGCAGGTCCCGCACACGCTGCCGGTCCTCGTCGCCGAGGTGCGCCGCGTCACGGTCCTGGACCCGGATGACGTCGGGATCGCGCAGGGCGAAGTCGACGTGGAAGCGGATGAGCGCGTCCATCCGCGCCGGCGCCTCCGCAATGTCGGTGCAGACATGCCGTCCGCCGTCGACGAGCCCCTGGCTCACACCCACGAGGACAGCGCCGAGGAGGGCCTGCTTACCGGCGAAATGACGGTAGACAGCGGGGCCGCTGACGCCCACGGCCGCTCCGATCTCCTCCAGGCTCGCGCTCGCATAGCCCCGTCGGGCGAAGAGATGCGTGGCGGCGCGGACGAGTGCGTCATGGCGATCGAGCTTGGCCTGCTCACGGGCGGTGGTTGCCACTTCAGTTAATCCTCGCTAACCTGATGACGTCGGTTAATGAACACTAACCGGTTTCCGTCCGGCCCACCACGGCGGCGTGACGGATCGTGAGTCGAGGAGGACGGCACGATGGCGCAAGCCCCCACCCAGCGCTCCCTGGCCGAAGGCCTGCGCGAGCGGATCGCGCGCGCGGCGCTCGGCGGTCCCGAGTCGTCCCGCGTGCGCCATGTCGCCCGGGGGAAGATGCTCCCGCGCGATCGTGTGCGGAGGCTGCTGGACGAGGGGAGCCCCTTCCTGGAGGTCGCGCCGCTCGCGGCCGAGGGGCTGTACGGGGGAGAGGCGCCCGGCGCCGGCGTCATCGCCGGGATCGGCCTCGTCCACGGCCGTGCGGTGATGGTCATCTGCAACGACGCCACGGTGAAGGGCGGCACCTACTTCCCGATGACGGTGAAGAAGCACCTGCGCGCCCAGGAGATCGCCCTCGAGAACCGACTGCCCACGATCGCGCTCGTCGATTCCGGCGGGGCATTCCTTCCGATGCAGGACGAGGTGTTCCCGGATCGCGAGCACTTCGGGCGCATCTTCTACAACCAGGCGCGGATGTCCGCCGAGCGGATCCCGCAGATCGCCGCCGTTCTCGGATCGTGCACGGCGGGCGGGGCGTACGTGCCGGCGATGAGCGACGAGACGGTCATCGTCCGCAATCAGGGGACGATCTTCCTCGGCGGGCCGCCGCTGGTGAAGGCGGCGATCGGCGAGATCGTCACCGCGGAGGAGCTCGGCGGCGGTGAGCTGCACGCGAGGGTGTCCGGGGTCGTGGACCATCTCGCCGAGGACGACGAGCACGCGCTGGAGATCGTCCGCGACATCGTCGGGACACTGCCGCCACCCCTGGATCCGGTCTGGGACGTGTCCGAGACCGTCGAGCCCTCCGAATCGTCCAGCCTGTACGACGTCGTCCCCGTGGACGTGAACGCGTCATACGACGTGCACGAGGTCATCCTCCGGCTGATCGACGGCGGAACGTTCGCCGAGTTCAAGCCCGACTACGGCGACACGCTGATCACGGGCTTCGCTCGTCTGCACGGGCACCCGGTGGGCATCGTCGCCAACAACGGCGTGCTCTTCTCCGAGTCCGCGCAGAAGGGCGCGCACTTCATCGAGCTCTGCGATCAGCGCGGCATCCCACTGCTCTTCCTGCAGAACATCACCGGCTTCATGGTGGGTCGTGACGCCGAGGCCGGGGGCATCGCCAAGGACGGCGCGAAGATGGTCACGGCCGTCGCGACGACCCGTGTGCCGAAGTTCACCGTCGTGATCGGCGGATCGTTCGGCGCGGGCAACTACTCGATGTGCGGCCGGGCCTACTCGCCGCGATTCCTGTGGACCTGGCCCGCCAGCCGCATCTCCGTGATGGGCGGCGCGCAGGCCGCCTCCGTCCTGTCCACGGTGAAGTCCGACCAGCTCGCCGCCCGCGGGGAGGAGTGGACGCCGCAGGAGCGTGCCGCCTTCGAGGACCCGATCCGCGCCTCGTACGAGGAACGCGGGGAGCCCTACTACGCGACGGCCCGGCTCTGGGACGACGGGATCGTCGATCCGGAGCAGACTCGTGACCTGCTGGGTCTCGCCCTCGATGTCGCGGCACGCGCTCCGCTGCCCGACTCCCGCTTCGGCCTGTTCCGGATGTGATGCCATGACCGACCCGCTCTTCCCGACCGTCCTCGTCGCCAACCGTGGCGAGATCGCCCGACGCGTGATCCGCACCCTCCGGCGCCTCGGCATCCGCAGCGTCGCCGTCTACTCGGACGCCGATGCGACGGCGCCGCACGTCCGCGAGGCGGACGAGGCCGTACGGATCGGCCCGGCCGCGGCCGTCTCCTCTTACCTCGACGTGGCTGCCGTGGTCGACGCGGCGGTGCGGACCGGCGCGCAGGCGGTGCACCCCGGTTACGGCTTCCTTTCCGAGAACGCCGCTTTCGCCAAGGCGTGCACGGAGGCCGGGATCGTGTTCATCGGCCCCGGGGGGAAGGCCCTGGACGTGATGGCGGACAAGATCCGTGCGCGCGATCACGTGGCCGCTCACGGGGTGCCGATCGTGCCGGGGTTCAGCGCCGCAGGCCTCACGGACTCCGAGATCGCATCGTCGGCCGCAGAGGCGGGCTTCCCGCTGCTCGTCAAGCCGTCCGCGGGCGGCGGGGGCAAGGGCATGCAGATCGTGCGCACTCCGGACGAGCTGCCGGAGGCACTCGCGACCGCACGCCGGGTCGCCGCGGCGAGCTTCGGGGACGACACGCTCCTCCTGGAACGTCTCGTCGAGCGCCCCCGACACATCGAGGTCCAGGTGCTGGCGGACGGTCATGGCGCCGTCATCCATCTCGGTGAGCGGGAGTGTACGCTGCAGCGCCGCCATCAGAAGGTGATCGAGGAGGCGCCTTCTCCCGTCGTGGACGAGGAGACGCGCCGTCGACTCGGCGAGGCCGCGTGCGCCGCGGCGGCGTCGGTCGGCTACCGGGGCGCGGGGACCGTGGAGTTCCTGGTGTCGGCCGATCGTCCGGACGACTTCTTCTTCATCGAGATGAACACCCGTCTCCAGGTCGAGCATCCGGTCACCGAGCTGGTCACCGGAGTGGATCTGGTCGAGCAGCAGCTGAGGGTCGCCGCGGGTCTGCCCCTCGCCCTCGCGCAGTCCGACGTGCGACTCGACGGTCATGCGATAGAGGCGCGCGTGTATGCGGAGACCCCCTCCCGGGGCTTCCTCCCGGCGACCGGCGACGTCCTGCGGTGGACGCCTCCTCAGGGTGTCCGCGTGGACTCGGCGATCGAGACGGGGAGCACCGTCGGTGCGGACTACGACCCGATGATCGCGAAGGTCATCGCGCACGGCGCCGATCGCGCGGAGGCCCTGCGTGCCCTCGACGCCGCGCTGGCCGAGACAGTGCTGCTCGGCGTCGAGAGCAACGTCGCCTATCTCCGCGACCTCCTCGCGGACCCTGCGGTGCGCGCCGGCGATCTCGACACCGGCCTGATCGACCGCCGCCCGCCGTCCACGGATCCGGCACCTGCCCCCTCCGCCCTCGCAGCTGCGGCCGGCGTCGTGTGGCGTCTCGGCGAGCGACAGCGGGAGAGCCGCCGCGCGTCGGCGTTGTGGTCGGCGGGGTCGGGATGGCGCATGGGCGCTCCGGCGGATCCGCCGCAGGTGACCTTCGGCGCGGGCGAGGACATCGTCAGCGCCACCCCGGCCGAGTCTGGTGACGAGGTGCGCATCGGGGCGCGCCGGGATCGAGCCGCCGTCATCGGTCATGCGGCGCCCGACGGCGTCGTGCTCGCGACGGCGGCGGACGGGACGGTCTGGGTGCACGCCGACGGCGTCACCAGCGCCCTCACGCCGCTCAGCAGACGTGCAGCGGCCGATCGACGGCTGGCCCGCCGCGAGCGTGCGGCGGGGGCGACCGATCCGGACCTCCGTGCGCCGATGCCCGGCACCGTCGTCGCCGTGCACGTCGCCGACGACGCAGAGGTCCACGCGGGGGAGCGCATCCTCTCGATCGAGGCGATGAAGATGGAGCACCCAGTGCTCGCCTCGCACGACGGGACGGTGCGGCTCCGCACTGCGATCGGCGACCAGGTACGACGGGACCAGGTCGTCGCGCGCATCGACATCCGCGAAGAGACTCGCGGCGAGACCCGCGATGAGACCAGGGAAGACACCCAGAAGGAGCGTCCATGATGATCGACATGAGTTCGGAGGAGCGCGAGCTCGCCGGGATGGTGCGGGAGTTCGCCGAGGCCGTCGTCGCCCCCCAGGCCTACGAGGCGGACCGCACCCACACCCTGTCCATGGAGGTCGTGGCGCAGATGGGCGACCTCGGCCTGTTCGGCTTGCCGTTCCCCGAGGAGCACGGCGGCCAGGGCGGCGACTACTTCGCCCTCTGCCTCGCCATCGAGGGACTGGGACGCGTCGACCAGTCCATCGCCATCACGCTGGAGGCCGGTGTGAGCCTCGGCGCGATGCCGGTGTTCCGTTTCGGCTCCGATGCGCAGAAGGCCGAGCTGCTCCCGGATCTGCTCGCAGGGCGGGCACTCGCGGGATTCGGGCTCACCGAACCGGAGGCGGGAAGCGACGCTGGCGCGACCAGGACCACGGCGCGGCTGGACGGCGGCGAATGGGTGATCGAGGGGTCGAAGCAGTTCATCACCAACTCGGGGACCCCGATCACCCGCTTCGTGACCGTCACCGCGGTGACCGGCGAGAGCGAGGTGAACGGCCGCGTCCGCAAGGAGATCTCGACCATCATCGTGCCCAACGGCACACCAGGCTTCACGGTGCAGCCCGCCTACGACAAGGTCGGGTGGCATGCATCGGACACGCATCCGCTGACGTTCGACGGCACCCGGGTCCCCGAGGAGAATCTGCTCGGCGAGCGCGGCCGCGGCTTCGCAAACTTCCTCAGCATCCTCGACGAGGGGCGCATCGCGATCGCCGCGCTGTCCACCGGGGCGGCCGAGGGGTGCCTCGAGGCGGCCGTCGACTACGCCAAGAGCCGGACGATCTTCGGATCCGCCCTCAGCACCCGCCAGAACGCGCAGTTCACGCTCGCACGGATGCGCGCGAGGGTCCACTCCGCTCGCCTGGCCTGGCACCACGCCGCGCGGCTGCGGGATGCGGGACGGCCGTTCGGCGAGGAGGCGGCCATCGCGAAGCTGATCGCCGGGGACGCCGCGATGGACAACGCCAGGGACGCGACCCAGATCTTCGGCGGCAACGGCTTCATGAACGAGTACCCGGTGGCGCGGCACTTCCGCGACTCGAAGATCCTGGAGATCGGCGAGGGCACCACCGAGGTGCAGCTGCTCGTCATCGCGCGGGCGCTGGGACTGGCCGGGTAGCGTGGCGGCATGACCGACATCGTCCAGAGAGGCCTCTTCTACGAGGAGTTCGTCGTCGGCGCGCGATATCTGCACCGCCCGGGACGCACCGCGACCGAGGCCGACAACGTGCTGTTCACCACGCTCACGATGAACACGCAGGCGCTGCATCTCGACGCCGCCTTCGCCGCCACGCAGGAGCCGTTCGGGCAACGACTGATGAACTCGATGTGGACGCTGTCGACGATGGTGGGGGCCTCGGTCGCCCAGCTCACCCAGGGCACCCTCGTCGCGCAGCTCGGGCTCGGCGACATCGTGTTCCCCCACCCGCTCTTCGCGGGGGACACGCTGTACACCGAGAGCCTGGTGGTCGAGAAGAGGCTGTCCTCGTCCCGACCGGGGCAGGGGATCTGCACGATCGCGCACACCGGACGGAACCAGGACGGAACGGTCGTCGCGACCGCGTCCCGATCCGTTCTCGTACACCGGATGCCAGACGGGCAGGAAAGGGCAGGGCGACGATGACGCACGCTGAGACTGCGCCCTGGGATCGCGGTCCGGCCCTGCTGTTCTGCCCGGCCGACCGGCCGGAGCGGTATGCCTCGGCGGCGACCAGAGCGGATGCGGCGATCATCGACCTCGAGGACGCGGTGCTCCCCGAGGCGAAGGCGGAAGCGAGGCAGGCGATCCTCGACGCCGACCTCGATCCGCGGATGACGATCGTGCGCATCAATCCCTTGGGAACTGCGGACGCCGATGAGGATCTGCGGATGCTCGCCCGGACCACCCTCCGCTGGGTGATGGTCGCCAAGGCCGAGAGCGCCGTCGCGTTCGATGCCATCGAGGAGCGCTACCGGGTGATCGCGCTCTGTGAGACCGCGCTCGGTGTCCAGGCGGCTCCGGAGATCGCCCGTCACGAGCGGGTTGCCGGCCTGATGTGGGGCGCGGAGGACCTGCTGGCCTCGCTCGGCGGCACCTCCAGCCGCCGTGCGGACCGGACGTATCGTGACATCGCGCGGTTCGCCCGCGCCGGGGTCCTCCTCGCGACGGGAGCTGCGGGGAAGGCGGCGATCGACGCCGTCCACCTCGACATCGACGATCTCGACGGGCTGGCCGAGGAGGCGACGGACGCGGCGGCATCGGGGTTCCGCGCGACCGCCTGCATCCATCCGAAGCAGGCGCCGGTGATCCGGGCCGCCTACCGTCCGTCCGACGAGGAGCTCGGCTGGGCGCAGGACGTGCTCGCCGCGGCGGAATCGGAGTCCGGTGTCTTCCGGTTCGGCGGACGGATGGTCGACGAGCCGGTCCTGCGCCACGCGCGTTCCCTGCTCGCCCGCGCGGGAGGCTGAGCCGGCCAGAGGACTCCGCCTGAGAACGTCAGGCCGAGATCGCGTCCAGCAGGCGTAGCTCGCCGCGTTCGGCGACGAACCGGTGCACGGAGCCGTTCCGCAGCATGTCGCCCTCCCGCGGGATCGTCCCGCCGGAGACGTGCAGGAGAAGGGACCGGATGACGCCGCCGTGGCTGACCACGACGACCGACTCGGCACGGGGGCTGGAGCGTCGCCGCGATGCGCGGGCGATGCGGTCGATCGAGTCCAGTGCCCGATCCCGGACCTGTTGCATGGTCTCGGCGCGCGGCACGTCGGAGTGCCAGCCGCCGTACTGCTGGAGGTAGTCGGAGACCAGCATGCCCTCGGCATCGCCGAACTCCCGTTCCCGCAGGCCGCGGGTGACGGCGGGCTCTGCCAGTCCCAGCTCTCGAGCGATGATCCGTGCGGTCTCCTGGGCACGGACGAGCGGGCTCGCGTAGATCGCCTGATGCGAGTCGCCGGCCAGCAGACGTGCGGCGGAGAGGGCGTCCTCGCGACCGGTGTCGTTGAGCGGGATGTCGGTCGATCCCTGGATGCGGCGGTCGAGGTTCCAGTCGGTCTGACCGTGGCGGACGAGGGTGATGAGGGTCACGTGAGCTGCTCCTGGAGGGCGGGGAGGGCATCGCCGGTGCGAGCGGACACCGTGGCGTCGGCCCACGCGTCGGCGCGCGTCGGTTCGAGGTTGACGATGACGAGGGGGAGGGCGCGTCGGCGTGCGCGCTCGATCACGCGGATGCCGGAGTTCACGACCAGCGAGGAGCCTGCGACGACGAGCGCATCGCAGGAGGCGACCAGGGACTCCGCGACGCGGAATCGCTCGGTCGGCACGTATTCGCCGAAGAACACGACGTCCGGCTTGAGCATGCCGTCGCATACGGTGCAGGTGGGCAGGACGAAACCGTCGGTGGTCTCCGGGGCGACGTCGCCATCCGGCCCGAGGACGATGTCCTCGGGCGTCGCGAGCCAGGGATTGCGCTCGTCGATCTGATCCGCGACGGCGCCGCGGTCGAAGCTCTGCCCGCAGCGGAGGCAGACCACGGCCCGCATGGTGCCGTGCAGCTCGACCGCGCGGGCGGAGCCTGCACGCAGGTGCAGGCCGTCGACGTTCTGGGTGATCACGCCGCCGGAGAGGCCGGAGCGCTCCATCTCGGCGACCGCACGGTGCCCGGCATTGGGCGCCGCCGAGCCGAAGGACCGCCAGCCGAGATGGCCGCCGACCCAGTACCGCCGCCGCGCCGCATCCGATCCGAGGAAGTCCTGCAGGGTCATCGGGGCGCGACGGGGAGTCGAGCCCTCGCCCCGGTACGCGGGGATCCCGGACTCCGTGGAGATCCCGGCTCCTGTGAGGAAGGCGATCCTCCGCCCGGCGAGCGCCTCAGCCGCGCGGGCGATATCGTCGCGCAGCTGCGCGGTCGTGGTGCTCACAGATCCTCCCTCAGCGAGTCTACGGGGCGGGCGCGGCCGGGGCCTGGGAAAGTAGACGGGTGAACCTCGTGCCCCTCTCCGATGCCGCCGACCCCCGCCTGGACGACTACCGGGGTCTCACCGACGTCGCTCTCCGCCGCGTCCGCGAGCCGCAGGGCGGGCTGTACATCGCGGAATCGGCGAAGGTGATCGCACGGGCCGTGGCCGCCGGGCATGTTCCCCGCTCCGTCCTCACGCAGCGGCGCTGGGTCGACGGTATCCGGGAGATCCTGGACGCGATGCCCGGCGACGGGGAGATCCCGGTGTACCTCGTCCCGGACGAGGTCGCCGAGAGCGTGACCGGATATGCGGTGCACCGCGGCGCGCTCGCCTCGATGCACCGCCCGGCGTTGCCGACGATGGCCGAGATGCTCGACGGGATCCGGGTCCCCGCCGACCGCTCCGGGTCGCTGAGCTCGGAGCGCCGAGGGTGCGTGCGCTCCAGGATCGCGATCCTGGAGGATCTGAACGAGCACACCAACGTCGGCGCCGCATTCAGGTCGGCGGCCGCGATGGGCGTCGATGCCGTGCTCGTGACGCGCGGCTGTGCGGATCCTCTCTACCGTCGTTCGGTGCGCGTCTCGATGGGCACCGTGTTCCAGGTTCCGTGGACCCGGATCGACGACTTCCCGAGAGGCCTCCAGGAGCTCAAGGATGCGGGCTACGTCGTCGCGGGCATGACGCTGGGGGAGGGGGCGATCACGCTCGACGATCTGGTCGCTGAGGGCCACGAGAATCTCGCTCTGGTCTTCGGCTCCGAAGGGCACGGACTCACCACGGCCACTGACCGCGTCGTCGATCGGCGTGTCACGATCCCGATGGAGGGCGGCGTGGATTCCCTGAATGTGGCGGCAGCGTCAGCCGTAGCGTTCTACGCGACGCGCGAGGTCGGACCGTAGTCCGGCGCCGGCTCGCGGTTCAGGATCCGTGGACGCTGCAGCACCCAGCCCAGCACGCACTGCCACAGCAGGAACGAGTAGACGGCCCCGCGCTCCCACACTCCGTCCGGGAGCCAGAGGTGCATCGTCAGCAACGTCGCGGAGACCAGCCCGAGCACGCCGAGGACCACGCCCAGGAACCGGAGCCGGCCGGTCGGGAGCAGCGGGCGCATCGCCGACGCCGACAGGATCGCCGCGACGTTCCCGCCCGCGATCGCGGCGAACGCGCCGAGGACGTGGATGATCATGAGCCCGTTCTCCGCGTTCGTCGGCGATCCGGGAACCAGCCCGACGAACACGATGCCGGCGGCGTGGAGCACACCGATGACGGCGAAGCAGATGGTCCCGAAACCCCGTCGCAGATACGGCACGAGCAGGATCAGCCCCAGCAGGAAGAAGAGGCCCGAGCCGATGAAGCCGGCATCCATCACCTGCGGCACGGTCGAGGCGAGCATCCGTGACTCGAACAGCGCATGATCGGGCACACCGAGGTCGCTGATGTAGAAGTGGGCGTAGTCGTAGCCGGGGAACGCCACCGCGGTCACGGCCTCGCAGAGCATGTACCAAAGGGGCCCGATGGCCCAGAGGAGTCCGGCCGTCCGCACGGCGGCGTCCTGTCCGTTCACTGACCTTTCCGTCATGATCCCTCCCGGTGATCGTCTCGATGGAATCGTGATCCGGGTACCCCATCGTCCGCCGGAGGAATCAGATGTCGGCGTCGGGCGGCGACACCGGTGCCGGTGCAGGGCGCTTCGCCTCGATGTTGTCGCCCGAGGACTGGTGGCGCAGCCGTCGCAGCACCCAGGGCACGAGGTACTCCCGCGCCCAGACGAGGTCTCCGGCCCGCGCGTCGCGCCAGGTCCGCTGCGGGACCGGGTCCGGCTGCATCTCCTGCAGATCGTTCGGCACGTTGAGGGCGCGGAGCACGAGACGGGCGACCTCATGGTGGCCGAGCGCGTTCATGTGCAGGCGGTCATCGGCGAAGAATCGCGTGTCCTGGATCACCTTCAGACCCCATTGGTCCGCGACGATGCAGTCGTGCCGGTCGGCGATGGCGCGCACGTTCTCGTTGTAGATCGCGACCTTGCCGCGGAACGGCCGGAACACCGGGGTGAAGTTCGTGTCGATCCCCGTGAAGAGCACGACGGCAGCGCCCGTCCTGGACAGCCGTGTGACCGCGTCGTCGAGGAGCAGGGCGATCTCGTCGGGATCGGTGCCGGGGCGGATCACATCATTGCCGCCCGCGCAGATCGAGACGAGGTCGGGGTTGAGGTCGATCGCCGGCTCGATCTGCTCATCGCCGATCTGGCCGATGAGCTTTCCGCGCACCGCGAGGTTCGCGTACGCGAAGTCGTCCACCTGTGCGGCGAGCACCTCGGCGACGCGGTCGGCCCATCCGCGGTGTCCGCCGGGGGCCGAGGGGTCGGGGTCTCCGATGCCCTCGGTGAACGAGTCGCCGATCGCGACGTAGCGTCGCCAGGGGTGCGCCGTCTCGTTCGGGACGAAGGGGGTGCGGGGCGGTTCGTGACCGGTCAAGGTGCCTCCTGGGATGCCGGCGGCCGGGTCAATCGACGCGCCGTCTCCGAGCCTAGTCCGCAGGTCCGACACGGTGGCGGAGCGGGATCTCCTGCGCGTTGGCCGGCGGAGTCTGCGCCGGCGCGACCGATGTCGGCGCACTCGTCTATCGTGGAATCCCATGCTCTCTCCGTCCTTCCCCCAGCGCGCTCCGTGGGGTACCGCCGACAAGCTGAGGGCCTGGCAGCGGGAGGCGCTGGACGAGTACTTCCAGGCCGACAAGCGCGACTTCCTGGTCGCGGCGACCCCCGGTGCCGGCAAGACCACGTTCGCGCTCACCCTCGCCGTCGAGCTGCTGCGGATGGGCGAGATCGACCGCATCATCGTGGTCGCCCCCACTGAGCATCTGAAGACGCAGTGGGCGGACGCGGCTGCGCGCGTGCACATCCGCCTCGATCCGGCTTTCCGCAACAGCCACTGGGCGCCCTCCGCGCAGTATCACGGTGTCGTGGTGACATACGCCCAGGTGGCGGCGAAGTCCTCCGTGCACCGGCAGCTGACCGAGTCCGCCCGGACGCTCGTCATCCTCGACGAGGTCCATCACGGTGGCGATGCGCTGAGCTGGGGCGACGCGATCCGCGACGCCTACTCGGCGGCCCGTCGCCGTCTCCTCCTGTCGGGAACGCCTTTCCGCAGTGACACCGCGCCGATCCCGTTCGTGGAGTACATCCCCGACGAGTCGGGCTCGCGGCTCTCCAGCACCGACTACCGGTACGGATACGGGCGAGCCTTGGCCGACGGGGTGGTCCGTCCGGTGCTGTTCCACATGTACGCGGGCAAGATGCGATGGCGCACGAGCGCGGGGGACGAGCTCGAGGCGCATCTCGGCCAGGACAACACGAAGGACGTCAACGCCCAGGCGTGGCGCACGGCTCTCGACCCGGCGGGCGAGTGGATGCCCGCCGTGCTCTCGGCGGCCGATCGACGGCTCACGGAGATCCGCCATCACGTGCCGGATGCGGGTGGCCTCGTGATCGCGACGGACCAGACCGTCGCCCGGGCCTATGCGGTGATCCTGAGGGAGCTCACGGGGGAGCGTCCCACCATCGTCCTCTCGGACGAGGCGGAGGCCTCGCTGCGCATCGAGTCGTTCAGCGCCGGCACGAGCCGGTGGATGGTGGCGGTGCGCATGGTCTCGGAGGGCGTGGACGTTCCACGTCTCGCGGTCGGGGTCTACGCCACGTCGGCCTCGACCCCCCTCTTCTTCGCGCAGGCGATCGGCCGGTTCGTGCGGGCCCGTCGCCGCGGCGAGGCGGCGAGCGTGTTCCTGCCGAACGTCCCCGTGCTGATGAAGCACGCGAACGAGATGGAGCGACAGCGGGACCACGCGCTGGATCGGAAGACCAAGGACGACGACGGCCTCGACGATTCGCTGCTGGACAGCGCGAACCGTGAGGATGCGGCGTCCGATGCGCTGACGCAGGAGTTCAGCTATCAGGCGATCTCGTCGCTCGCGCACTTCGACCGCGTGGTCTTCGAAGGGCTGGAGTTCGGTCAGCTCGCCGAGCCCGGCTCGGCCGAGGAGGAGGAGTTCATCGGGCTGCCGGGTCTCCTCGAGCCGGAGCACGTGCACGAGCTCCTCATGCAGCGCCAGGCCCGTCAGTCCCGTCTCCGCGAGGTCAGGGAGGCGACCCAGACGCCGGAGCAGACGACGACGCTCCCTGCGCCTTTGCACCGCACGCTCAAGGAGCAGCGTCAGCTCCTGAACAGCCTCGTCAGCGTGTATGCCCGCCAGACGGGGGAACCGCACGGCGTCGTGCACGCGGAGCTCCGCCGCGTCTGCGGAGGCCCCGCGGTCGCGCAGGCGACCGTCACCCAGCTCCAGTCCCGGATCGACCTGCTCCGACGACGCGTCCGCTCCTGAGCGCGACGTCCCTCGGCCTGTGAGAGGTCGATCGCCGCACGCTTTCGTTGCGTTGATGAGGGTGCCCGAAATGCTGTCAATCCGCGTTCTGGTGCGGATCGCGGTGCCCCCGCTCAGTACCGTGGAACGGTTGCCTGCGAACGAGGAGCCCCCATGATCGACACCCCGGCACCGGCCCCCATCCCCGAACCGACCGACGCCGACCGACGCCGCTGGGCCCGCTATCTCGTCGAAGAGCGCGCGGAGGGACGGGTGTACCGGCGCCTCGCCGCGCGACGGTCGGGGGAGGAGCAGGAGATCCTGCTCTCGCTCGCCGAGGCGGAGGGCCGACATGAGCAGCACTGGCTGGACCTGCTCGGGGGCGAGCCCGCGCGTCTGCCCTCTCCCGGCATCCGCTCCCGGATGCTCGGCTGGATGGCCGGACGCTTCGGCTCGATCTTCGTCCTCGCTCTGGCCCAGAGCGCCGAGGCCCGTTCGCCGTACGACTCCGAGGTCTTCGCGACGCCTGCCATGCGCGCCGACGAGAAGATCCACTACGAGGTGGTGCGCGGGCTCGCGGCCCGAGGACGCCGCCGCCTCTCCGGCTCCTTCCGTGCGGCGGTCTTCGGCGCCAACGACGGTCTGGTCAGCAACCTCGCGCTGGTGATGGGCATCGGCGCGACGGGTGTGAGCGGAGGCTTCGTCCTCTTCAGCGGCATCGCGGGGCTCCTCGCCGGTGCACTCTCCATGGGCGCGGGCGAGTTCGTCTCCGTCCGCTCTCAGCGCGAGCTGCTGGCAGCGACGGAGGCCAACGACGACGCGGCCGCATCGGCGGGCGACCTCGACATCGACGAGAACGAGCTCGCCCTCGTCTACCGCGCCCGCGGGGTCGAGACGGAGGAGGCGCTGCTCAAGGCGCGTCGGGTGGTCGAGGCCGCGAAGCTCGGCGTCCGGCAGACGAGCACCGGCCCGATCGGCGTGCGCGGGGCGGATCACGACCTCATCGGGAGCGATTGGGGTGCCGCCGTCTCCAGCTTCCTCCTCTTCTCCTCCGGGGCGATCATCCCGGTGCTGCCGTGGATCTTCGGTCTGGAAGGCCTCGCCGCGGTCATCACGGCGCTCGCGCTGGTCGGCGTCGCGCTCATGGGGACCGGGGCGATGGTGGGGATCCTCTCGGGAGGGCCGCCGCTGCGGCGTGCGCTCCGCCAGCTCGCGATCGGCTTCGGTGCCGCCGCGGTGACCTACGTGCTCGGACTCGTCTTCGGCGTCAGCGCTGTCTGAGCGGCGACACGGCCGGCCTCGCCTTGGGCCGTAGCTCTATGGGCCAGGCGCGTCGTGTCGCACGGCGGGCGACGATCGTCGGAGTCCGAACTGGCTCACGTCAGGCTGTGCAGGTCCGAGGTGCGGTGTGCGATTGCGGGTGTCCTCGCCTCCGGCGCGGTTGCTGCGCTCGGTCAGCGCGACGAGCGCGAGGTGTCGGTCGGCGGTCCAACAGACCAGACGCCCGCGCTGATCCTTCGTGCGTCCGAGAATGCCTGCCTCCGCCAGCCCGACCAATGCGCGGTGCGCGGCCGCGAGCGAGACCGAGAGGCGTGTGCTGACGGATTCGGCGGTGACCACGGGGTCGGAGGAGAGGCTGTCAAGGATTCGCAGCACGGCGGCATCCCGCCGCGGCACCTCCGGGTTCAGGCCGCGGTCGCGACGGAACGCGACCAGCCGGTCATACTCGTCGCGGTCGAGCGCGGCGATGTCCTCCGCCAGCCTCACGGCGTTCCCCGCGGCCTTCTCCGTGGCGTGCGCGAAGCCGATCACCCAATCGTCGAGTGCAGGCGGGCCGGCACGGTAGCCGGTAAGCCCTGCGATGTAGGCGTCGGTGTCGCCGGCGAAGACGGTGCTGATGGGGATGAGCGCGTTGCGCAGTGCGTCCGCGCGGCGCAGGATCGTGTGGATGAGGGCGCGTCCGGTGCGACCGTTGCCGTCGATGAACGGGTGGATCGTCTCGAACTGCGCGTGCGCGATCGCCGCCCGCACGACCGGATTCCCGCCTGTCTCCGTCACAAACCGCGCGAGGTCAGCCACGAGTCGAGGCACTTCGGTCTCCGGCGGTGGCACGAACGCCGCGCGTAACGGCGACCAACCGGAACCCCCGACCCAGTTCTGCTCCCGCCGCAGTCCCGGCTCCAGGCGGGGTTCGATCACGTGCTGCAGATCCACGATGTCGCCTGTCGTAACCGTGCGGGTATGGTCGGCGAGCTCCGCGATCGCGGCCTCTGTCGCGCGCACGTTCGCCACGACGTCGAGCGCTTGACGAGGGCCCTGGTGCAACAGCTCCGCGATCGCCAAGCGTTTGGGGGTGATGCGATTCCCCTCGATCCACGACGACGAGATGGACTCCGACCGGATCAGCAGATGGTTCAGATACTGGCCGCGTTCCCCGATCCGCTCGTCTGCTCGGGCGAGCACCGCCAGTGCATCCGCCGCCGCCCCCTGCGCGTCGGCGCCGAGCGCCGGGAGACCTGTGTCGAGTTCATCGGGCACATACGCCAGGTAGTGACCGGGCGCGTGATCCTTGCGGCTCAAGCCGCTCGTGTCCTCGGGATGCCACAGACGCTCGACGTATTCGCCCATCACAACCCCCGCCTCTACAGTTCCTATTTCTACTTTAGATGATCTAACCGAGAAATATCAGGAATGGAATCACGGTTAGTCGCCTTGCGTCGTCCGCGAACAACAGCAGGAGCGTCTCGTCTTCGGGGTCAGCGCGGTCTGAACAACGGCCCAGCCCCCTGACCTACCCTGAAGACGTGTCGGCCCGCTACTGCGGGCGGAGGACGGCCATCTGGGGCAGTCACGCTAGCTGGGGAAGGTCGTTTAGGCATCCCCCGGTCGCTGCGGGCATTCGCGACGCGCTCCTGCGAGCGACACCGCCCGCGGTGATGGGGCAAGTCACACAGAGCGTCCAACGCTGGACCGAGTCGTAGCGTGCGGGGGACGCTCAGCTCTCCTCAGCGGCGATCAGGGGTTCGTGGTCCTGTCCGCCGTAGACCCCGTAGACTTCCACCGTCTCCTCATGGACGGCAAACGCGATGACGACGCGGCGGCGGAAGCCGATCGTCCGCAGCCCCGGACGCAGGTCGTCCCGGGCGAGGCCGATCATCGGGAAGCCTGCGAGATCGTCGCAGTAGTCGAAGATCGCGGAGACGAAGCCCTCGGCTCGCTCGGGGTAGCCCGATTTCTCCGCGATCCAGAGGTAGAGGTCGGTGAGCTGCTGCCGTGCGCGGGGTGAGTAGACGACGCTCCGGGTCACGAGTCGCGTTCCGCGAGCCGCCCGGCGTGCAGTTCGGCGAGATGGGCGCGCATGTCGGCGGAGCTGATCGCGCGTGACGGGTCGGCGCGCAGCTCATCGTAGGAGGCGACGACCTCGGTGCGCAGCCACGTCTCGACGGCTTCCTCACGGGCGAACAAGGCGCGCAGGCCGTCACGGACGACCTCGCTTTCGCTCGCATACGCACCGGAGGCGACGCGCTCTTTCAGTGCCTCGGCCATGTTCGTGGGGAGGGTGATGCTGAGCTGCTTCGTCGTGCGCATGATCGAGCCTCGCTTCCAGTAGGACTCAATCCTACTCCGCTTCCTCGGCTGACGGCAGAGACAACCCGCTACGTCCGATCCTCGCTCGAGCCATCCGCGAACAGGGCAAGGAACGTCTCGCGCGGGATCACGACACGATGGCCGAGTTTGACGGAGGGGATGGTGCCGTCCTCGATGCCTACCGTGATAGTGGGGGATCGACCCCGAGGGCTTGTGCGGCTTCCTGACGGGTGATGACGAGGCTGCGCCGACGTTGGAGGTCGTCAAAGCGCCCGCCTCCTACAAGGTCGCCCGCGCCGAGCTGTCGTTCGAGCTGGCGAGGGCCGACGCCTACATTTTCGGCAGCGACCAAGGGTAGCCGCGCTCGCCTGACGCGATGACGAGTCGCTGGGGCTGCCGCCTGAAGTGGGCGGGCAAGGTCAAGAAGTTCGAGCACCTGCCATGCGTCACCCTCAAGGGCCTGCGGCACGCGCATGCGATGATCCTCATGGAACTCGGCGTGTCACCCGAAGTTGCGCAGGAACGCCTCGGGCACTCCGCCATCGCCACGAAGATGAACATCTATAGCCACGTCACCCCGACGATGCAGAAGAATGCCTTCGACCAGTTCGCCAGCCGCCTCGCCGGAAACTGAACCCCGCGATGGGGCAAACAGGGGTGCTGGGTTATAAGCCCATAAGCCAGACTGGACGGGCATACGACGGAAGGCGGCCCCTTCCGGGACCGCCTTCTCACCGTGCGCGAGGGGGGACTTGAACCCCCACGCCCTATCGGGCACTAGCACCTCAAGCTAGCGCGTCTACCTATTCCGCCACCCGCGCCGGGTGTTTTCGGCTGTCTCCAACCGAAGATCGAGATTAGCACGTTCTTCAGGGCCGCTCGAACCGAGGCGGGCGCCCGGGCGCGTCGATGGCGTTTCGATACGCTGAGAGCATGTCTGTCGCCGATCCCGATCTCCCCGAAGTCGCGCGCCTCGCCGCCGAGCTCATCCGTTTCGACACGTCGAACTTCGGCGGCGGGAACGCCAAGGGGGAGCGGGAGGCGGCGGAGCATGTCGGCGCCTACCTGGAGGGCATCGGTCTCACGCCGGAGTACTTCGAGCCGATCCCCCGACGCACCAACGTGATGGCCCGCGTGCCGGGACGCGATGGGGACAAGCCGGCGCTGGTCGTGCACGGACACCTCGACGTGGTTCCGGCGATGGCCGATGACTGGAGCGTCGATCCGTTCGCCGGGATCGTCAAGGACGGGATGCTCTGGGGGCGCGGCGCCGTGGACATGAAGAACATGGACGCGATGATCCTGACCTCCGTCGCCGACCTTCTCCGGGCGGGGGAGCAGCCGGAGCGCGACCTGATCCTGGCGTTCTTCGCGGACGAGGAGAACGGCGGCGTCGAGGGGTCGGCGATCGTCGTCCGCGAGCGTCCGGACTGGTTCGCCGGCGCCACCGAGGCGATCAGCGAGGTCGGCGGCTACTCGATCGACGTCGCAGGACACCGCGCCTACCTGCTGCAGACGGGGGAGAAGGCGCTCATGTGGATCCGCCTCGTCGCCCGTGGCCGTGCGGGACACGGGAGCAGGCTCCACCCGGAGAACGCGATCACGCGGCTCGCCGAAGCCGTTGCGGCGATCGGCCGCACCCAGTGGCCCGTCCGGCTGACCACCACGACCAGAGAGCTGCTCGCCGGGCTCAGCGCGCTGACGGGCATCCCGGATGACGACCCCGACGCGCTGGCATCGGCCGCCGGGCCGGCGGAGGCGTTCCTCCGCTCGACCTTCCGCACGACGGCCAACCCGACGATGCTCACGGCGGGATACAAGCACAACGTGATCCCGGAACGTGCGGAGGCGCTCATCGATGTGCGAGTGCTCCCCGGGACCGAGGACGCGGTCCTGGCCCAGCTGCAGGAGATCGTCGGCACAGATGTCCGGATCGAGATGGTGGTGCGCGACATCGGCATGGAGACGCCGTTCGAGGGCGATCTCGTCGATGCGATGGTCGGCGCCCTCGGACGCCACGATCCTGGCGTCCCGGTGATCCCGTACCTCCTCGGCGCCGGCACCGACAACAAGGCGCTGGCGACCCTCGGGATCACCGGATACGGGTTCGCCCCGCTGCGCCTGCCGGCGGATCTGGACTTCACAGGGATGTTCCACGGGGTGGATGAGAGAGTTCCCGTAGACTCGCTTGTCTTCGGCCAGCAGGTGTTGACCGACCTCTTCCGGACGTACTGACGGCTGTCGCCGATCGGGCGTCTCCGTCCGATCGAAAGCACGCCCATGCATCTGCTCGAAGCCCTGTTCCTCGGCCTCGTTCAGGGACTCACAGAGTTCCTCCCGATCTCGTCCAGCGCTCATCTGCGCATCGTCGGCATCTTCCTCCCGAACGCTGAGGACCCGGGCGCCGCCTTCACCGCCATCACCCAGATCGGCACGGAGGCGGCGGTCGTCGTCTTCTTCTGGCGCGACATCGTGCGCATCATCAAGCACTGGGCGCTGGCCCTGGTCGGACGGATCCCCCGGAACGACCCCGAGGCGCGCATGGGCTGGCTGATCATCATCGGCAGCATCCCGATCGTCGTCCTCGGCCTGCTCTTCCAGGATCAGATCGAGACGGTCTTCCGATCGCTCTGGATCATCGCGATCATGTTGATCGTGTTCGGCGTCCTGCTGGGGATCGCGGACGCGATCGGCGCCAAGCGCCGCGCCCTTAAAGACCTCACCGTCCCGCACGGCATGATCTACGGCGCAGCGCAGGCACTCGCGCTGATCCCCGGCGTCTCCCGCTCGGGCGGGACGATCACGGCGGGTCTGCTGATGGGCTACGAGCGCGCCGCGGCCGCCCGTTACGCGTTCCTCCTCGCGATCCCGGCCGTCTTCGGATCCGGCTTCTACCAGCTCATCAAGAACCTTCACCAGCCCGCGGTCTTCTCCCCGGGGGAGACGCTCGCGGCGACCGGAGTGGCCTTCGTGGTCGGGCTCGCGGTGATCGCCTTCTTCATGCGGTGGATCTCCAAGAACAGCTTCCTGCCGTTCGTGATCTACCGCGTTCTGCTCGGCGCGGTGCTCCTCGTGCTCCTCGGCATGGGCGTCATCCAGCCCTGATCCAGCACTGATCCGGGGAGCTCCGAAGGGTCCGGCGGCCTGCGCTCAGCGCTTGTGGTCGCCGGGCCCTTCGCCGTTGCGGCGCAGATAGCGCTCGAAGGCCTGGGCGATTGCGTCACCTGACGCCTCGGGGGAGTCCCAGGTGTCCCTGGTCCGCTCGAGCTGACGGATGTACTCGGCCATGTCCTCGTCCTCCGCGGCCGCGGCATCCACTGACGCCTCCCAGGCGGCCGCCTCGGTGGCGAGGTGTCCGCGCGGGACGTCGATCCCGGTGATCTCCTCCAGCCGGTCCAGCAGCGCCAGCGTCGCCTTCGGTGAAGGCGTGGCGGAGGCCACGTAGTGCGGCACGCTCGCCCACAGGCTCGCCGTCGGGATGCCCGCGCCCTCCGACGCATGTTCCAGCACGCTCAGGATCCCGACGGGACCCTCGTATCCGGATCGCTCGATGGCGAGGGCGCCCCGGACCTCCTCGTTCTCGCTCGACGCGAACACCGAGATCGGCCGCGTGTGCGGCACGTCGGAGAGCATCGCCCCGAGCGCGACGAAGCCGGTGACGTCATCGCGCAGGGCGACGTCCACGAACTCCGCGCCGAAGGCCTGCCATGCCCGAGCGGGCTCGACGCCGGTGAGAAGCCAGAAGCGCGACTCGCCGGCCTCGCCCACGGGGCGCCACAGCTCCGCCTTCGGCCACTTCAGCCTGCGGGTGCCGTCGCCGTCCATGCCGACGGATGGGCGCGTGTACTGGTAGTCGAAGTAGGACTCGGGATCGACGGCGTGCGCGAGCTCGTACTCGCCGTGGCTCCGCAGCAGCTCCAGGGCGGAGGTCGCGGCCTCGCCCGCGTCGTTCCATCCGTCGAAGGCGGTGACCACGATCCGGGGTCCGAGTGCCTGCACCTCGCTCCTCTCCGCGCCGCCCGACGCGTCGCTGGATCTCTCCAGGCTAGTCGCCGCCCGCGCCGAGCGGGCCGGGCCGCGCCCGGGTCCACGGCTACGATGGACCGGTGACTCAGCTTCCCGCCGCCGTCCTCTGGGACATGGACGGCACTCTCGTCGACACCGAGCCGTACTGGATGGCGGCCGAGACGCCGCTCGTGGAGTCGTTCGGGGGAACCTGGACCCACGAGCAGGCACTCACCCTAGTGGGGCGCGGCCTCGAGGACAGCGCGCGGATCCTCCAGTCCGCCGGCGTCGCGATGGGCGTGACCGAGATCATCGACCACCTCACCGAGGAGGTACGGCGCCAGCTCGTCACAGAGGGCGTCCCTTTCCGTCCTGGCGCACGAGAGCTGCTCAAGAGCCTTCGCGCCTCCGGGCTGCGCACGGCCCTGGTGACGATGTCGATGCGGCGAATGGCGGAGGATATCGTCGCGCTGATCGACTTCCCTGCCTTCGACCTCATCGTCGCCGGCGACGACGTCGAGCGGCCCAAGCCGCATCCCGACCCGTATCTGCAGGCATCGCGTCAGCTCGGCGTTGATCCCGCGTCCGTCGTGGCGCTGGAGGACTCGCCGACCGGCCTGCGGTCCGCCGTCGCGGCCGGAGTCGTGACGATCGGCATCCCGCACATTGTGGCGCTCGACGGCCTCGGAGCCCATGAGCTCTGGCCGACCCTGTCGGACCGGACAGCGGCGGACGTCGCCGACGTGTTCGCCGTGCACGGCACCGCAGGCCGACGCGACGAGGTCGCCGCGTCGGAGGCCCAGGCATGAGTGCCGTGCGTCCCAGCGGTCCGTTCCGTGAGGGCGACCGCGTCCAGCTGACCGGGCCCAAGGGCCGGATGCACACGATCACGCTTCGCGAGGACGGTGAGCTGCACACGCATCAGGGGGTCCTCCGCCATCGCGACCTCATCGGGCTGCCCGACGGCTCGGTCGTGGAGAACAGCTCGGGGCACGGCTATCTGGTTCTCCGCCCGCTCCTGCGCGACTTCGTGATGTCGATGCCGCGCGGCGCCGCGATCGTCTATCCCAAGGACGCCGCGCAGATCGTCACGCAGGCGGACGTCTTCCCCGGGGCGATCGTGGTCGAGGCGGGCGTCGGCTCCGGCGCACTCTCCTTGTCGCTCCTGCGAGCCATCGGCCCGGAGGGGAGACTCCTCTCCTTCGAGCGCCGGGACGACTTCGCCGAGGTCGCCCGCGCCAACATCGAGACGTTCCTCGGCGAGAGGCCTGCGAACTGGGACGTCATCGTCGGCGATCTCGTCGACGCGCTCCCCGAGTCCGTCCCGGCGGGGACGGCGGATCGCGTCGTCCTCGACATGCTCGCCCCCTGGGAGTGCATCGACGTCGTCGCCGAGACCCTCACGCCCGGCGGTGTCGTGCTCTGCTACGTCGCCACCGCGACCCAGCTCTCCCGCGTCGCGGAGTACATCCGGGGGACAGGGCTCTTCACCGAGCCCGAGGCCTCGGAGACCATGGTCCGCGGCTGGCATGTCGAGGGACTCGCCGTGCGCCCGGACCATCGGATGGTCGCGCACACCGGCTTCCTGATCACCGCGCGCCGGCTCGCTCCGGGTGCCGTGCCCCCGGACGTGAAGCGGCGCGCCTCGAAGAAGGCGGGCTACGGCGACGAGGACGTGGAGCTGTGGACCCCGGGGGCGGTCGGTGACCGCGAGATCACCGACAAGAACCTCCGCAAACGCGTCCGGGAGGCGCAGAAGGCCGCGTCCGGTGCACGGATCGCCGCCGATGCGCGCACGGATCGCCCCGCGTCGCCGGACGGCGATTCGGACCCGTCCGCCTAGACTGGAGCGCGTGCGTAAAACTGCCGCTGCTCTGATCACCCTCAGCATCGCCGCTCTCGCCCTCGCCGGCTGTTCGAGCGGGCCTTCCTTCGAGGGCTCGTCGTGCGGCGCCGAAGGAACCGGCGACCTCACGAAGGTCGCGACGGTGAGCGGGGAGCTGGGGAGTCGCCCGGAGGTCAAGGTCAAGACCCCGGCGCACGAGGAGAAGACCACCGTTCAGCGGCTGATCGATGGCGGGGGCAGTGCGATCACCGACAGCGATCAGCTTCTCGCCATCGACCTCTCTCTTTACAGCGGTCGCACAGGAGAGCGCATCGTGTCGACCGAGTACAACGGGGACCTGTCACGCCTTACGAGCGTGACGTCCTGGAGCGACCAGTATCCCGGCATCGGCACGGCGTTGAAGTGCGCGACCGAGGGTTCTCGGCTCGTCGCCGGGATCCCGGTGACCGAGTTCGGAACGAAGGCGGCTGCCGACCTCGAGCTCGAACCGACGGACACGGTCATCACGGTGATCGACGTCACTAAGGTCTACCTGCCCCATGCCGAGGGTGCCGAACAGTACAACGACGCGCTCGGGCTCCCGACGGTTGTTCGCGCCCCCAACGGTCGTCCCGGCATCATCGTCCCCGAGGCCAAGGCGCCCAAGGACCTCGTCGTCCAGACCCTCATCAAGGGCGACGGCGAAAAGGTCACCGGCGATGCGCCCGTTCGGTTGAACTACACGGGCGTGACCTGGGCGGAACGGAAGGTCTTCGACAGCTCATGGGGGAACAAGCCCGTGCCGCTCGACCTCTCGCAGGTCATTCCTGGCTTCGCGGAAGGCCTGAAGGGTCAGACGGTCGGCTCCCAGGTGCTCATCGTGGTACCGCCGGAGCAGGCCTACGGCGACGCCGGTCAGGGGCAGATCCCGCCGAACTCAACCCTCGTCTTCGTCGTGGACATCCTCGGCGTGGACTCGGAAGCCCGGTAGGAGCGCGGTGGCCGCGAAGATCCCGCCGGAGGAGCGCCTGACGAATCTCGTCGTGGCGCTGATGGCCACGGAGATCGGCCTCACCAAGCAGCAGATCCTCGACAACGTGTCGGGCTACCGGCAGCGCCAGGAGTCGGGGACCCGGGCCGAGGCGCTCGAGAAGATGTTCGAGCGGGACAAGGACGACCTGCGCGCGCTCGGCATCCCGATCGAGATGCTCGGCGACCATGCCGACCCGAACGACCTCCGCGAGGCCCGCTATCGGATCCCGAAGGCGGAGTACGACCTTCCTGTCGACATCGAGTTCACGCCGGCCGAGCTCGCCGTGCTGCGCCTGGCCGGAAGCGTCTGGAGCGAGGGCTCGCTCTCCGGGGAGGCCCAGGCCGGCGTGCGGAAGATCCGCGCGCTCGGCATCGACGTCGACGAGCCGATCATCGGTTTCGCCCCGCGCATCACCGCGCGGGACGCCGCCTTCGCCCCGCTCCAGGACGCGATCGAGCGCAGCGTCGCGGTGACCTTCGACTATCTGAAGCCGGGGGAGGAGTCGCCTCGTCGTCGTCGCGTCCAGCCCCTCGCCCTCCTGGAGTACGAGGCGCGCTGGCACGTGTTCGGCATCGATCGGGATGCGAAGGGCGAGCGGATGTTCCTGCTCTCCCGGATCGTCGGCGACGTGGCCGTGACCGCGGATGCTTACGATCCTGTGCTCCGTGAGGACGCGGGGGAGCGGGCGCTGGCGAGCCTGGAGGCGGTCGCCGCCGCCAACTCGGCGCTGCTGGAGATCACTCCGGGGACCGAGGCTTGGCTGCGGTTGGGGCGACGTGCGACGCCCGCCGCCCAGGGTTTCCGCGTGCCCTTCGTCGATCTCCACATCCTCGCCGACGAGCTGGCGTCCTACGGCCCCGAGGTCCGGGTCGTCGAGCCCGCCGTGCTCCGAGACGCCGTCGTGAGCCGGCTGCGGGCCGTGATCGCCGCGCACTCCGTCCCCGATCGGGACCGGGCAGCTGAGGAGGGGACGCGATGACCGCACGCAAGCCATTGCTGACCTCGGACCGGGTCCGCGCCTATCTGACCCTCGTGCCGTATCTGCTGGAGCGTGGCGAGGTGTCCCTCGTCGAGGCCGCCGCCGACTTCGACGTCCCGGTCGCCACGATGCGCTCGATGGTGGAGAAGCTGACCCTCATCGGCCTCCCCGGCGACGACGGGTACTGGCAGCAGCATCAGGAGCTGTTCGATATCAACTGGGACCTGCTCGACGAGCAGGGCATCATCGAGATCACGAACGACGTGGGCCTCCGGCGTGCGCCGAGGCTCACCGCCCGCGAGGCGGCGGCTCTCCTCGCAGGCCTGCAGCTGACCGCTGCGGTGCCGGCGGTCGCCGAGTCGGGAGTGATCTCCGGGCTCATCGCGAAGCTCTCCCGGGGAGCGGCCGGGCTCCCCGCCGACGTCATCGTCGCCCCGGGGCCGGTGGACGAGGTCCGGACGCTGGTCGGACAGGCGCTGCAGAGCGGTGTCGCGATCTCCTTCACCTATCGCGCTCCGGACGCGTCGCCGACGACTCGGACGGTCGATCCCGTGAAGGTGCTGATCACCAACGGGCAGTGGTACCTCCAGGGCTGGTGCCATCTACGCAAGGCGATGCGCACGTTCCACCTTGACAGGGTCAGCGATCCGCGGCTCACCGACATCCCGATCGAGCACGGCGAGGATCCCGTCCCCGAGCTCTTCGCGATCGGCGCCGAGGACGGGGAGGCCACGGTGCGGCTCCCGGAAGGCAACGCCCCGCTCATGAGCGACTATCTCGATCGGGCAGCGAACGTCGCCTCGGCAGCCGGAGTCGTGACGGCGCGGCTGCGCATCGGCGACCCGCTGACGCTCAAGCGACTGGCCGGCCGATTCGGCGGACGGCTCGAGGTCATCGAGCCTCGCGCGGCCCGCGCGGCGACGCATGATTGGGCCGCTGCAGGGCTCGCGCTCTATAACGGTGACGTAGAGCCGTCGACACGGTAGACTGTTCGGAACTTCACTGAGGGGAAAGTTATTATGTTCGCTGGACTGAATGGGTGGCATCTGCTCATCCTTCTTGCCGTCATCCTTCTGCTGTTCGGTGCGGCGAAGCTTCCTGCCCTCGCGCGGAGCATGGGACAGTCGGCTCGTGCCTTCAAGGGTGAGATGAGCGCCATGAAGGAAGAGGACGCGGCTCGCGCCAAGCTCGACGAGAAGACCGAGACCACTGAGGGCTCCACGGCGGCCGGGTCGGCGACCACGACCACCCCGGCGTCTCCTGACCGACCCAGCTGACCTTGGCAGCTGTCGACTCCGTGACCACGGGACGGAGGCGCGGCCGCGACCGTACGATGTCGCTGGGCGCGCACTTGGTCGAGCTTCGCAAGAGGCTCGTGATCGCGGCCGCTGGTCTGATCATCGGGATGGTAGTGGCGTTCATCGTCACCGACCCGATCATCAGTTTCATCACCGAGCCTATTCGCATCATCGTGGAGAAGCGGGGCGATGACTTCGCAGCTCTGAACTACGGTTCTGTGACAGGCCCGTTCGACATGAGGATGCGGATCGCGTTCTCCATCGGGATCTTCTTCTCCGCCCCCATCTGGCTCTGGCAGATCTGGGCCTTCGTGATGCCCGGGCTGACGAAGAAGGAGGTTCGCTACACCCTCTCCTTCGTGGGCGCGGCCGTGCCGCTGTTCTTCGGCGGATGCTACGTCGCCCTGACGGTGATGCCGCACATCATCGAGCTCATGTACGGCTTCACGCCGCAGGGGGCGGTGAACTTCTACAACGCGCAGGACTACTACGACTTCGTCTTCAAACTGATGATCGTGGTCGGCATCTCGTTCGTGCTTCCGGTGTTCCTCGTCGCCCTGAACGTCACCGGCGTCATGTCGGGGCGCGCGATCCTCAAGGGCTGGCGGATCGCGATCCTCATCGCGACGGTGTTCTCGGCACTGGCCACGCCTGCCGCCGACGTCGTCAGCATGCTGATGCTCGCCGGAATCCTCATCGTCCTCTTCTTCGCGGCAGCCGGTCTGTCCCTTCTCTTCGACCGACGTAAGAAGAAGCGTCAAGACGAGGCACTGGCGGGGATCGGCGGATGACGACCTCGCCCGCCGAACGTTATGCGGCGGCGAGGGAAGCACAGGACTATCCGGAGACGGCTGTCTTCGCGGCCTCCCAGCGCTTCGATCTCGATCCGTTCCAGATCGCGGGATGTCACGCGCTGGAACGCGATCGGAGCGTCCTCGTCGCGGCGCCGACCGGCGCGGGGAAGACGATCGTCGGCGAGTTCGCTATCCATCTCGCGATGCGGACGACCGGCGACAAGGCCTTCTACACGACCCCGATGAAGGCGCTCTCGAACCAGAAGTTCCGAGAGCTCGTCGACGTCTACGGGCCCGACGAGGTCGGGCTCCTCACCGGGGACGTGAACATCAACGGCTCGGCGCGCATCGTGGTGATGACCACCGAGGTGCTCCGCAACATGCTCTATGCGGACTCGCCGGCCCTCACCGGTCTGCGGTACGTCGTGATGGACGAGGTGCACTATCTCGCCGACCGCTTCCGCGGTGCGGTCTGGGAGGAGGTCATCATCCACCTCCCGGATCATGTGCGGCTGATCTCGCTCAGTGCGACGGTGTCCAATGCCGAGGAGTTCGGGGATTGGCTCGATACGGTCCGAGGGGACACGGAGGTGATCGTGTCGGAGACGCGCCCCGTGCCGCTGGAGCAGCACGTCCTGGTCCGTGACGACCTTCTCCCGCTGTTCGATGATCGCGCAGGGATCGCCACCGCACAGGTGAACCAGGAGCTCATGCGCATCCGCTCGTTCACCGGGTCCTCCTACGAAAGCAACCGACAGGCGCAGGAGTATCGGAGCAACCGTCAGGCGGGCGTCCGTTCGCCCAGGCCGAAGCGCGGCGGACGACGTCCGGTGCGCTCCGCGAACGTCCGCCGAATCGAGCGCCTCGATCGTCCGAAGGTGGTCGAGCTCCTCGATCGGGCGAACCTCCTTCCCGCGATCTTCTTCATCTTCAGCAGGGTCGGCTGCGACGCGGCCGTGCAGCAGGTCCGACGCTCCGGGCTGCGCCTCACCACCACCGAGGAGCGCCAAGAGATCCGCGCGATCGTCGAGGAACGACTCCGTTCCTTCCGCGACGAGGACCTCGGGATCCTCGGGTACTGGGATTGGCTGGACAACCTCGAACGCGGACTCGCCGCGCACCATGCCGGTCTTCTTCCGGCGTTCAAGGAGGTCGTGGAGGAGCTCTTCCGCAAGCGCCTTCTGAAGGTGGTCTTCGCGACAGAGACGCTCGCGCTCGGCATCAACATGCCGGCACGGACCGTGGTGCTCGAACGCATGGAGAAGTTCAACGGGGAGGCGCGGGTCGCGATCACCTCGGGGGAGTACACCCAGCTCACCGGCCGAGCAGGCCGCCGGGGGATCGATGTCGAGGGACACGCGGTCGTGCAGTGGACCGAGGGAATGGACCCGCAGGCCGTGGCCGCGCTCGCGTCGCGTCGCACCTACCCGCTCAACTCCAGCTTCCGTCCGACCTACAACATGGCGGTGAACCTCCTCGATCGGTTCGGACGGGTGCGCTCCCGTGAGGTGCTGGAGTCCTCCTTCGCACAGTTCCAGGCCGACCGATCCGTCGTGGGCCTTGCCCGTTCCGTGCGCGAGGCGGAGACCTCCCTGGAGGGATACCTCGCGGCGATGACCTGTGAGCACGGCGACTTCGTCGAGTACTCGGGGCTTCGTCGCGAGCTCAGCGACCTGGAGAAGAAGAACCGCTCGGACGGGCAGGCACCGAGAGCTGTGCGGGACAAGCGGCTCCAGAGGATCGAGTCACTTCGTCGCGCGATCCAGCGCCACCCCTGCCATCGGTGCCCCGATCGAGAGGCCCATGCGCGCTGGTCCGAGCGGTACTGGAAGCTCAAGCGCGACAGCGACCGCACACGGCGTCAGATCGAGAACCGCACGAGCACCGTCGCCCGCGTGTTCGATCGGGTCCTGGATGTGCTCCTCGCCGTCGGCTACGTGACGGGCGCCGGCGACGATCTCGCGCTCACCGACGCGGGGCGCACGATGCAGCGCATCTACGGCGAACGCGATCTCCTGGTTGCGGAATCCCTCCGCCGCGGTCTGTGGGAGGGACTCGACGCCCCGTCCCTCGCCGCGATGGCCTGTGGGCTCGTCTACGAGCCGCGCCGCGACGACGGGTCCGTCGATCCGAGGAGCCTTCCGCGAGGCCGGTTCCGCGCCGCCTGGGACGAGACGCAGACGCTCTGGGCCGAGCTCGACGACCTGGAGAAGGACAATCGCCTGCCCGGATCGGACCAGCCGTCCGCCGCGCTCTCGACCGCGATGCACGCATGGGCACGCGGATCCTCGCTCGACCATGTTCTGGAGGAGGCCGACCTGGCCGCGGGGGACTTCGTCCGATGGACCAAGCAGACGATCGACCTCCTCGATCAGCTGTCGATCGTCGCTCCGACCGTCGAGCTCGCCCGGACCGCTCGCACTGCGCTGGATGGTGTCCGTCGGGGGATCGTCGCCTACTCCTCGGCCTGACCCATGACGATCGATCCCGCCGACCCCCCGGTCCTCGACGCCGCGCGCCCGTCCGCTGACGCTCCGTCGCACGACGCGGTGCGGAGCAGCCCCCTCATCCCGCTCTGGGCCGCCATGGTGCTCGCCGCGGCGGCCGGAGGTCTGCTGACGCTCGCCTACCCGGCCGTCTCCCTCTGGATCCTCGCCTTTCCGGCGGTCGCCCTCCTCCTGATCGCCGTGATCGGCCGATCCGCCTGGGCGTCGTTCCTGGTGGGACTCGTCTACGGCGTCGTGTTCTCCGTCATCCTCGTGTCCTGGACCGGACGCTACCTCGGGCCGATCCCGTGGCTGGCTCTCGGCCTGCTGGAGGGCTTTCTGACGGCGGTGACGATCGTGCCGATCGCCCTGGCTTATCGCTGGATGCCAAGACTCGTGCGCGGCCCGATCCTGCGAGGTGTGCTGACGGCCGCGGTCGTCGCCGCCCTCTGGATCGGAAGGGAGCTGTTCCTCGGCTCCTGGCCCTATGGGGGCTTCCCCTGGGCGAGGATCGGCATGGTCATGTCCGAGACCGCGTCCGCGCACGTCTCCTCGTGGCTGGGCGTCAGCGGGCTCGGCTTCCTCATGGTCTTCCTCTCGGCGCTGTGCGTCGAGCTGATCCGTGGGCGCGCGCGTCCTCGGCTCCCCGCGTTCATCGCGCCGGCACTCCTCGTCGGTGCCCTCGCGTTCACACCGTTGTTCCCGACCACTGCAACGGGGACGATGCGCATCGGTGCTGTCCAGGGCAACGGTCCCGCGGGCTACTTCGACGTCAGGAAGCCCCTATCCGTTCTGGACGCGCAGGTGGAGGCCACCGTGCCGCTGTATGGGGAGGGCCTCGACCTCCTCGTATGGCCGGAGGGCGGCGTCGACGCCGACCCCTTCCAGAACCTCGCTGCCGCGCGCACGCTCACGTCGATGGCGGAGCGCTCAGGGGCTCCGGTCCTCGCAAACGCCGCGACCGCGGACGATGACAACTTCTACAACACCTCGTTCCTCTGGCCTGTCGATGCCCCGTGGGATCTCGCCCGCGACGATGTGCAGACGCATGCCAAGCGGCACCCCGTCCCCTTCGGCGAGTACGTGCCCGACCGCGCGTTCTTCAACGCGATCGTGCCCGATCTCATCGGGCTGATCCAGCGCGAGTACACGCCAGGGACCGATGCGCCGATCGTGCGGGTCGGAGAGCGGGTCGTCGGCCTCGCCATCTGCTTCGACGTCATCTACGACGAGGTGATCCGACAGGGGATATCGGAGGGCGCGGAGGTGCTGGTCTTCCAGACGAACAACGCTGATTTCCGAGGCACCGCCGAGAATCTGCAGCAGCTCGCGATCGCACGGATGCGAGCGGTGGAGACGGGCCGCGCGGTCGTGAACATCTCGACGGTCGGGACGAGTCAGGTCATCGGGGCGGACGGGACGACGCGCGCCTCCGTAGACGCAGATCGCCCCGGTGCGCTGGTCGAGGATGTCGAGCTGCGCACCGGGGCGACGGCGGGTGTCGTGATCGGGCCCTTCCTGGAGCAGCTCCTGCTCTGGGGTGGACTCCTCATGGTCGTCGGAGCCGGGATCGTCTCCCGGATCCGCCGATCGGGTGAGGGGCGTTAGGCGCCGATCTTCTCGCGGGTCGGGTCGTCTCCGGCGCCACGGCGGGCCCGGATGTAGGCGAGGCGCTCCTCCAGGAGCTCCTCGAGCTCAGCGCGCGAACGGCGCTCGAGCAGCATGTCCCAGTGGGTGCGGGCGGCCTTGTCGTCCCCGTTCTCGAGCTCGACGGGCTTGCCGTCGACCTGGAGGCGGGCGTCAGCGCCGCAGGAGCGGCACTCCCAGGTGGCCGGCGCCTCGGCGTCAGCTGCGAACATGAGCGTGGTCGCATGACCGCACGTGTCGCACACGTACGAGGTCTGCTGCCGTTCCATGAAGACGACGCCCTCTTCGCTCTGTAGGCTCTGGGCGCCGAGCCGGATGCCGCGTAGGCTGCGATCTGCCATTGTGTGGTCCTCTCGTCGCCCTCAGGTATAGCGGGTCAGCCTGTGCGCTTCATGCGAACGGAGCGCGGGACCCCGACTTCCCAGCCGATGTTCAGTGCGTCGACTCGCCTCCTTCATCTCACCGGATCGTCGGCGGAGAAGGGGAGCGGTCACCGCCGACCGAGCGTCGTGATGGCAAGATCGACGCGGTCGGTCACGATCCCGTCGACACCGCCGTCGATGAGCTCTGCCATCCGCGTCGGCTCGTTCACCGTCCAGACATGGACCTCGACGCCGGCGGCATGGGAGAGCCGGAGCAGAGCGGGCGTCAGCACCCGGATCGGGCCGAAGCGCTCGGGGACCTGGATCGCGTCGACCTCCCGCAGGATCCTGCGGGCGAGCGCCTTCGAGCGAAGCAGCGAGGAGAGCCGGAGGAGCGCGATGGTCCGCTGTCCGGGGGACGCAGCGGGAGCGACGCCGCCCGCTCTTCGGGCAGCCTCGACGGCGGCTCGGCGCGTCGCATCTGAGAAGCTCGTGAGGAGGACCCGCTGGGCATGGGGAGCCACGGCGATGCCCGCGGCCTCGGCGGCGGCACGCTCCTTCACGTCGACGTTGAAGCGCAGCGTGGGGAAGCTCTCCAGCGCATCGGAGAGGGTCAGCAGCCCGCCGCGCCCGGCGAAGCGCTCTTCGAGCTCTGCCGCCTCGACCTCGCGGAGCGGGCGTGGATCGTCGAGAAGGCGCTCGAGCGTCTCGTCGTGGAACAGCACGACCTTGCCGTCGGCCGTGAGGCGGCAGTCCGTCTCGACGTACTCGGCGCCCGCCGCATGCGCCGCGGCGAAGGCGAGGGCGGAGTTGTCGAACACGGACGGATCCCCGCCCGGTGCGGTCGTGAGACCACGATGGGCGAGGATCCGCGGCGCCGATGCGCCTGAGAGGTACTCGTGCGTCACGCCGGTGGTGGCGGCGTCTGTCCGCCGCGCGCGCTGAATGCGCCACCGAAGCTCTTGAGCGCCTCCGTGAGCTCGCTGGGGATGATCCACAGCTTGCTCGACTGGCTGTCGCTGATCTTGGGCAGCATCTGCAGGTACTGGTACGCCAGGAGCTTCTCGTCCGGCTGTCCCTGGTGGATCGCGCTGAAGACGTTCTGGATCGCCTCGGCCTCACCCTGAGCGCGGAGGACCGCGGCCTGCTTGTCGCCCTCTGCACGGAGGATCTCGGCCTGCCGGCGTCCTTCGGCCTCGAGGATCTGGGACTGCTTCGACCCCTCGGCGGTGAGGATCGCGGCGCGACGGTCACGCTCGGCGCGCATCTGCTTCTCCATCGAGTCCTGGATGGAGATGGGCGGGTCGATCGCCTTCAGCTCGACACGGCCGACGCGGATGCCCCACTTGCCGGTGGCCTCGTCGAGCACCACCCGGAGCTGGCCGTTGATGTTGTCGCGGCTGGTGAGGGCCTCTTCGAGGTTCAGGCCACCGACGACGTTGCGGAGCGTGGTGGTCGTCAGCTGCTCGACCGCGCCGAGGTAGTTCGCGATCTCATAGGTCGCCGCGCGGGCATCCGTCACCTGGAAGTACACGACGGTGTCGATGGACACCACCAGGTTGTCCTCGGTGATCACGGGCTGCGGCGGGAAGGACACGACCTGCTCGCGCATGTCGATCAGAGGGCGCAGCCGGTCGATGAAGGGGACCAGCAGGTTCAGACCGGGCATGAGGGTCTTGTGATAGCGGCCGAGCCGCTCCACGACGCCCGCGGTCGCCTGGGGGATGATCCGGACGGAGCGGGCGATCGTCACCAGCACGAAGATGATGACGGCGATCGCCAGGATCCACCCGATCGCTGTCGGGATGAAGGATGCGTTGTCCATGACGGGCTGCTCCTGATTCCTATTCGTGTGCGGAGAGGACGTAGGCGGTGGCGCCCTCGATCCGGCCCACCGTGATGGGAGTGCCGGGGGAGAGGGGCGTTGTGACCGGGGTGTCGGCGGCCAATCTGGCCGTCCAGGTGTCGCCGTTGCTGAGCTTGACCTGACCGGTCAGCGTGCTCACCTCGAGGAGGACGACGCCGTGCAAGCCGACGAGGGCCTCGACGTTCGACTTGGTCGCATCCTCGCCGCGGTGCAGACGTCGCAGCAGGGGCGGCCTGATCAGCAAGATGAACGCAGCGGCGGCAGCCGCGGCGATGATGACCTGTGCCCAGAGAGGGAGCCCGGTGACATCGGAGAGGAGTCCCACCGCGCTGCCCAGCGCGAGCATGAGGAAGGTGAAGTCGAGCGTGAGCATCTCGATCACCAGGAACACGGCGATCAGGACGAGCCAGCCGATCCAGGCCCAGTTCTCGAAAACCTGCAGAATCGCGTCCATGCTCCCTTGCCCCTCGTTTTTGCCAACCTACCATGCGGTTTCCGACATGCGAGAAGACAGGCGGACGCCGTGGATCGGGGCCCGGAGCACGCGATTGGTAGGCTGAGGCTCTCTGTTCGTCGGGCGTGCGACGCCCACTTCCTCGAGGAGCAACCGTGACCGAGCCCCTTCCCGCCGATTCACTGACCGGCAAGGTCGCCCTGGTCACGGGCTCGTCCCGGGGGATCGGCGCAGACACGATCCGCGCCTTCGCCAACGCCGGCGCGGACGTCGTGATCAACTTCCGCAACAAAGCCCCCCGCGCGGAGAAGCTCGCCGCTGAGGTCCGCGAGCTCGGCCGTCGCGCGCTGGTGGTGGGCGCCGACCTCACCGACCCCGAGTCGATCGCGGGGATGTTCGCCGCCGTCGACGCGGAGTTCGGCGGTCTCGACCTGCTCGTCCTGAACGCCTCCGGCGGGATGGAGTCGAACATGGGCGAGGACTACGCCCTTCGCCTCAACCGCGACGCGCAGGTGAATGTCCTCCAGGCGGCGCTTCCGCTGCTGCGGGAGGGCGGTCGGATCGTGTTCGTGACGAGCCACCAGGCGCACTTCATCCGCGCCACCCCGACCATGCCCGAGTACGAGCCCGTGGCGCTGTCGAAGCGGGCGGGCGAGGACGCCCTGCGGGAGCTCATCCCCGCGGTGGAGGAGAAGGGCATCGGTTTCGTCGTCGTCTCCGGCGACATGATCGAGGGCACGATCACGGCGACGCTCCTCGAGCGGGCGAACCCCGGCGCGATCACCCAGCGCCGCGAGTCGGCCGGGCGGCTCTACAACGTGGCCGAGTTCGCTGCGGAGGTCGCAACGGCCGCTGTGGAGCCCATCCCGGCCGACCACACGCGCCTCATCGGCGACGTGAGCGGCTTCGGGGTGGAGTGATCAGACCGCGCGGTCTTCGAGCACGCTCTCCACGTCGCCTGCAGCCCTGCCGAGCGTGATCGCACGGACGATCTGCACGACGCCGAGGGCGACCGCGGAGATCCCGAGCACGAGCCACAGGACGGCAGCCGCGTACAGCGGCGAGAACAGCACGAAGATGCCGGCGAGGATGCTCAGGATCGCGTAGAGCATGGTCCACGCCCTCGCACCGTCGTTGCCGAGCAGCGTCAGAGAGACGAATCCGTCGAAGATCCAGCTCACGCCGATGAAGATCGCGACGATCAGGGCGAGGGACGCGGTCGCCGCCCCGAGGTTGGCGAAGGCGATGATGCCTGCGGCGATGTAGAGCAGGCCGAGCAGGATATGGCCCACACGTGCCCAGCCGCCCTTGCCTCCGGAGAAGATGCCGAGGCCGAGGTAGACGACGCCGCCGATGATCAGGTATGCCGCGAAGATGCCGGTCACGATGATCGCCGTCTTGGCAGGCCAGATGAGCAGCACGAGGCCCGCGATCAGCGCGATGACACCAGAGATCACGAGGAATGCACGGAGCGATTTGACGAGGCTCCTCGCCCCGGCGAGTGGATCGGTCATGGGGGACCTTCTTTCTGGGAAAACGCTGTGAGCGTTCATACCAGCGTAGCGCCGGTCGTCCTCGCGGGGGAGGGGTGACGTGCGAGGATCGCTCCATGACCGTTCCCGACCTCGACCGGCTTCGGGATCTGACCGCGCTGCGTCGTGTCCGGGACCGCATCGACCGCGAGTACGCCAGTCCCTTGGACGTCGAGGCGCTCGCGCGTGGCGAGCACATGTCGGCCGGCCATCTGAGCAGGCAGTTCCGCCTTGTCTACGGGGAACCGCCGTACTCCTACCTCATGACCCGGCGGATCGAGCGGGCCATGGCGCTGCTGCGCCGCGGAGATGTCTCCGTGACAGACGTCTGCTTCGCCGTCGGATTCCAGTCCCTCGGGACCTTCAGCACGCGGTTCTCCGAACTCGTCGGCGTCTCGCCGAGCGCATATCGTCGTGAGCCCGGCCTGGGTCCTGGGATCCCCTCGTGGATGGAGAAGCAGGCGACGAGACCGATCAGGAATCGAGAAGCCGATGTCGCCGGCGATGCGTAGCGTCGGAGTCATGGACATCACGATCAATGCGAGCTTCCTCCCGCACCTCGACGCGGAGGAGTCGCTCGCCTTCTACCGGGACGTGCTCGGCTTCGAGGTGCGCAAGGACGTCGGCTATCAGGAGATGCGGTGGATCACGGTCGGCCCCGCCGGGCAGCCGGACACGGCGATCGTCCTTCACCCACCGGCGGTGGACCCGGGGGTCAGCGACGAGGAGCGCAGGACCATCCTCGAGCTCATGGCGAAGGGGAGCTACGGTGGCATCGTGCTGGCGACGGGGGACGTCGACGGCGCGTTCGCGGAGATCGAAGGCAGGGGAGCGGACGTGGTCCAGGAGCCGATCGACCAGCCCTACGGGATCCGTGATTGCGCCTTCCGGGATCCAGCAGGCAACATGGTGCGTCTGCAACAGAACGTCTGAGAGAGGAAGAGATGCGCGAAGAGCACATCGCCGATTCGCACGACACGATCCGGGTTCAGGGGGCCCGGGAGAACAACCTCAAGGATGTGAGCGTCGATCTGCCCAAACGGCGCCTCACCGTCTTCACCGGGGTGTCCGGTTCGGGCAAGAGCTCGCTGGTGTTCGACACGATCGCCGCCGAGTCCCGGCGCATGATCGATGAGACCTACAGCGCATTCGTCCAGGGGTTCATGCCCTCGGTCCCGCGACCTGATGTGGATGTGCTGGAGGGGCTCACGACATCGATCATCGTCGACCAGGAGCGCCTCGGCGCCAACCCGCGTTCCACCGTCGGAACGGTCACCGATGCGAACGCGATGCTCCGGATCCTCTTCAGCAAACTGGGGTCGCCTCATATCGGAGGACCGACGGCGTTCTCCTTCAACATCCCGACGCAGAAGGCCAGCGGGGTGATGACGGGCCCCGGAGGGGAGAAGAAGATCGTGAAGGATGCGATCTACCTCGGGGGGATGTGTCCGCGCTGCGAGGGCAGGGGAGCAGTCTCCGACCTGGATCTCGCCCAGATCGTCGACGAGTCCAAGTCGCTCGACGACGGCGCGATCATGGTTCCCGGTTACACGGCAGACGGATGGATGGTGAAGGGATTCTCCCAGTCCGGGTTCTATCCGTCCGACAAGCCGATCTCGCAGTTCACCGAGAAGCAGCGTCATCTGTTCCTCTACGGCGAGGTGACGAAGGTCAAGATCTCCGGCATCAACATGACCTACGAGGGGTTGATCCCTAAGATCATGAAGTCGATGCTCTCGAAGGACGTCGATGCGCTGCAGCCGCACATCCGCGCCTTCGTGGAGCGGGTCGCGACGTTCGCGACCTGCCCGGAGTGCGATGGCACGCGGCTGACCGAGGGGGCACGGTCCTCGAAGATCGAGGGGGTCAGCATCGCGGACGCCTGTCGGATGCAGGTCACCGATCTCGCCGAATGGGTGCGAGGGCTCGATCTCCCCGACGCCGGGCCTCTGCTGCGGACGCTGAGTGCGAATCTCGACGCCTTCGTCACCCTCGGCCTCGGCTACCTCAGCCTCGAGCGCCCGTCGGGCACGCTGTCCGGGGGAGAGGCGCAGCGCATCAAGATGCTCAGGCACCTCGGGTCGTCGTTGACCGATGTCACCTATGTCTTCGACGAGCCGACGATCGGCCTGCATCCGCATGACATCCAGCGGATGAACGAGCTCCTGCTGCAGCTGCGAGACAAGGGCAACACCGTCCTGGTCGTGGAGCACAAGCCGGAGACGATCGCGATCGCCGACCGTGTCGTCGACATCGGCCCCGGCGCGGGAAGCGCCGGGGGGACGATCTGCTTCGAGGGGACCGTCGCGGATCTGCGCACGAGCGGGACGCTGACCGGCCGTCATCTGGACGATCGGGCAAAGCTCAAGCCCGAGGTCCGATCTGCGACGGGGGCGATCGAGGTCCGCGGCGCGAACGGGAACAACCTCCAGGACGTAGACGTCGACGTGCCCCGCGGCGTCCTGTCGGTGATCACCGGTGTCGCGGGATCGGGCAAGAGCTCGTTGATCCATGGGTCCGTCGCGGGGCGCGACGGGGTCGTCTCCATCGACCAGGGGGCCATCCGCGGCTCTCGTCGGAGCAATCCCGCGACCTACACCGGGCTCCTCGAACCGATCCGCAAGGCGTTCGCGAAGGCGAACGGGGTGAAGCCGGCGCTGTTCAGCGCGAACTCCGAAGGCGCCTGCCCGACGTGCAAGGGCGTCGGCGTGATCGTGACCGAGCTCGGTTTCATGGACACGGTCGAGTCTCCGTGCGAGGACTGCGGCGGAAAGCGATTCCAGGCCGCGGTCCTGGAGTACACCCTGGCCGGGCGCGACATCACCCAGGTCCTCGACATGCCGGTCGCTGAGGCGCGGGAGTTCTTCGCTGCGGGAGAGGCGAAGATTCCCGCAGCGGCCGCCATCCTGACCAGGCTCCAGGACGTCGGCCTCGGCTATCTCACCCTGGGGCAGCCGCTCTCGACACTGTCCGGAGGAGAGCGTCAGCGGATCAAGCTGGCCTCCCAGATGGCGGAGGGCGCCGAGGTGTACATCCTCGATGAGCCGACGACCGGGTTGCATCTGGCCGACGTGGAGAATCTCCTCGGGTTGCTGGACCGTCTCGTCGACTCTGGGAAGACCGTCATCGCGATCGAGCACCACCAGGCCGTCATGGCGCATGCCGACTGGATCATCGATCTCGGACCGGGCGCCGGGCACGACGGCGGGCGGATCGTGTTCGAGGGCACGCCTTCGGATCTCGTCGCCGCGGCGAGGACCCTGACCGGCCAGCATCTCGCCGCCTACGTCGGCGACTGACCGGCTCGCTGTCCGTTGAGGTTCCCTGGGCGCTAGTGTCCAGGGAACCTCAACGGATAGCGCCGTACCTCCTGCCGAGCGTCTGCAGGGGAGGAGCGCGGGGGAGAGGACACCCCTCTTCTACGCGGTTCATCAAGCAAGGCTACGGATGTGGTTGGCATTTCCGCGCAGAGCAGGCTTGTACCGATTGATATCCACGTCATCAATGTGATCGGCGACTAGCTCCAGAAGGATGGCGATGGATTCGTTGGGATTACCGGCCGCGTGCTGAGTTATCGCCTGGAACGCGACTATCGAAGCGGATGCTGGATACTTGCCCCGGGCCTCGTCGAAGATTCTGAGGGAATCCTCGATTCTATGAAGGTTTCTCAATGTCGAACCATATTGTATGTAGCATCTGCGGAGAATATCGCCATCGAGACCAGAGGCGAGCGCTCTTTCATAGAATTCCCGCGCAGTCTCTTCGTTCCCGGCCGTGTCATAGGCTCCTCCCATCTCGTATAGAACTCGTGGGTTATCAGGATTGACCTGGTAGATCTTCTCCAACGCATCAATTGTCGGCTGCATATCGCTCCGGTCGCGCCGCTGAGATATCTCGTCAAGTTGCTCATCAAGCGTCATGGGTCCATCATGCAACACCTGTGAAGCCAGACCTGCCTCAAACCAGGGATGATAGGCAGCATGACAGTTGATCGCTCCTACATCCGAGTGAAGGCCATGCTCATAGCGCCGAACGACGACGGTTCGCACCACCTCGTCAGCAGCAACGCTCCCACCAGCGAGAACCCGTTGGGCTTTCACCGACTGATCGGTGGCAGCGTCGAGCTGGGGGAGACGCACCAGGAAGCGATAGTCCGCGAAGTGGGGGAGGAACTTGGGGCCCGCATCCTCGACCTCACACACCTCGGTATGGTCGAGAACATCTTTCGCTACAACGGCGAACTCGGCCACGAGATCGTCGCTCTCTACTCTGGGAGGGTGGAACCAGCGCCAGCAGAGGAGGGCGGGACGCTCACCGAATCGGATGGCTCAGTGGTTCCTGTTGTATGGCGGCCATTCGAGGACGCCGACATCGCCGTGCCGTTGTACCCGGCAGGTGCAAACGATTGGATTCGCGGCTCGCAGCCCTGGCCGTCTTTCCGGGCGAAGCCAAGACCTGCGTAGCGAGCAGGTCGCGACCCAGTCTGCGAATAAGTCCAGTTTGTGCGTTGTCCGATACTCTATTCCGCAGCAAAATAGACGCTTGCGGAAATGCGAGTGTAGCCTCGCGGTCCTTGAGGACCTGCCAACACGAAAGTTGGGCTCCCTCCCGCCGCTTGCACCGATACGGGAAGACTGCGAGAACATTGCACAAGGTGTTTCTGCGATGAGATCAGGATGAGGCAGTACTCTTGATCACCTGGTTCACCAGCGCCTTTCGCAATGAAGACACTCCATCCCGATTCTTCCGTGATGAGTCTGGTTGTCCCGCGATCAAGCTGGGTTAGGTCGAGGCCGCTCACGTCCACCGGAACGACGTCGACCTGGGATTGCTGTCGCTCGAACTCAGGGACGATGACCCCCGGAGAGCAAGCAGTGAGAGCAAGGGCGAGAATCACGATCGTCAGTCCGCCGCGGATCCTCGCCCTCATGACCTTCTCCGATGTCCTCGTCAACGCTCGTACCAGCAATCTAGTCCACGCTTCACGGATCCGTGCGGGGTGTCCGACCTGCACTGACGGTACGACTCGGTGTAGGTGAGAGCGTGCGCCAGGGGCCGTACAGGGAGACGAGGCCGGGGCCGGTCTCAGTGACGAGGCGGCGATCTGGGCGCTGAGCGGTTTTGAACTCCTCGTCGAGTGTCTTCCAGGAATTATGCCAGGGTCAGTACTTCACCCACTCGTATTGGGCTGGGAGCACGACGAGCGCAAAGACCAGCCCCACTCCAACGAAGAAGACGCTGATCCATACAGCCGCAAAACCGATTCGCTTCACCTTGGCTGTATGAACTGGGTCTTCTCCGACCTTGGCAACGAGGACGACTGTCACGAGTGAGATCACCCATCCGAGAAGCGAGATGCAACCGAAGATAACTGCAATATTGCTTTCGAGGGGTTCCCAGTACAGAGCCTTTTCGAACGAACCACCTACCCAGATCAGTCCGGCCAGATTGAAGGCGGCTGCCCCTCCCAGACCCAGGATCGTCCCTACTGCGGCAACAAGGATGATTGATGTAACTCTCATCGGATCTGCCGTCCGATCTTAGAAGGACTGGTGTCAGCGGTAGATTGTGTAGTACAGCATCATTCTATTCCTGCCGTACGCCGGCGCTGAATCACCGGGTGAACAACCGAGGATCTCAGTTCCCCGATAATGCACATTATGTCAGCTTGTAATCTGACAACTTGCATGATCCGCAGGTTACTGGTCCTCGGCATCGACCCCCAGCGGTCCAGGAACGCGACCCTGAAGAATCTGACCGCGCAGATCGACATCCACACGCTCTCCGATCTTCTCGGCTACAGCACCGTCACGCTCCAGATGCCCGCACCGATCGTCGCGGATTCACTCGACTACATGCCAGGAACTCGCGAGCGTCTGACCGAGCGCCCTCCGAGCCTCGTCCGGCAGCCGGGCGAAGAGCTCCGGCCAGCGGTCGACGACATCGAGCACCCTTGCCACGGCGCTTCTCCTCTACCGCTCGCTAGACCCGGCGTCCGTCGTATCGAGCATGCGCGTCACATCGTCCAGACTGGCGGTGACGAGCCGGTAGTACGCCCAGATTCCGCGCTGGGAACGGGTCAGGAACCCGGCGGTGGTGAGGACCTTGAGATGGTGGGACACGGTCGGCTGCGACAGCCCGACCGGGTCGATCAGGTCGCACACGCACGCTTCCTGGTCTTGGCTGGATGCGACGATGGACAGCAGTCGCAGCCGGGCCGGATCCGCGAGAGCCTTCAGTCGCACGGCGAGCTGCTCGGCGTCGTCCTGGCCGAGGGGTTCTTTCACGAGCGGCGCACAGCAGGACGCCTTCGCGGTGACGTCGGTGACCTCAAGCATCGTGACCATGCATCGATACTAATCGATATTGACAGTCATCGATAGATGCGCCCATACTTGCATCGACGTTCATCGATATGCGGAGGTTTCTGATGGTGACGATGCTGGATCTCACAACCCGGACAACGGTCTCGGACCGGCTGGCGACGCTGCCGGTCGTGATCATCGGCGCAGGCCCGATCGGGCTCGCCGCCGCGGCGAATCTGGTCGAGCGGGGCATCGACTTCGTAGTCCTCGAGGCTGGAGACCGGGTCGCTGACTCGGTCCAGCTCTGGGGTCACACCCGGTTCTTCTCCCCGTGGCGTTTCCTCGTGGATCCGGCCGCCCGCCGGCTGCTGGAGGCTGCGGGCTGGACGATGCCGGCTGCGGAGGGTCGGGCGCCGACCGGGCAGGAGCTCGTTGACGACTATCTGTCTCCGTTGGCGGATCTGCCGGAGATCGGGTCGCGGATCCGGTTCGATTCGCGGGTGGTCGCCGTGTCGCGGGAGGGCATGGACCGCACCCGCACCGCCGGGCGCGCGCAGGCCCCGTTCCTGCTGCGCGTCCAGCACCCGGACGGGCAGGTCACCGAGACGACCGCGCAGGCGGTGATCGACGCGTCCGGCACCTACGCATCCCCGAACCCTCTCGCCTCCTCCGGGCTCGCGCCCCTCGGCGTCGACCAGGTCGCCGACCGGGTCCTGCACGCCCTCCCCGATGTTCTCGGGACGGACCGAGCAGGGTTCGCCGGGAAGCACACGGTCGTGGTCGGGGCGGGCCATTCCGCGGCGAACACGCTCATCTCCCTGGGCAAGCTTGCCCAGGAAGAGGCAGGCACGCGGGTGACGTGGGTGATCCGGAACTCGTCCGCGATCCGGGTGTCCTCGTCGCCGGATGACGAGCTCCCGGACCGGGCCAAGCTCGGCAGTCGGGTCGAGCGGATGGTCCAGTCCGGACAGATCACCCAGGTCGACTCGTTCGAGATCTCCCGCGTCGAGAACCCCGGCGACAGGATCCGGCTGATCGGCACCCGCCGCGGCGAGGCAGCGATGCTGGATGCGGATCTGGTGGTAAACGCGACCGGGTTCCGCCCCGACCTGGACATGCTGCGGGAAGTCCGGCTCGAGCTGGATGACATCGTCGAGGCCCCGCGCCGGCTGGCGCCGCTGATTGACCCGAACCTTCACTCCTGCGGCACGGTCGAACCGCACGGGTTCCGGGAGCTCACCCACCCGGAGTCAGGGTTCTTCATCGTCGGGATGAAGTCCTACGGTCGGGCCCCCACGTTCCTGCTCGCGACTGGGCATGAGCAGGTCCGCTCGGTCGCGGCCTGGCTCGACGGCGACCTGCAAGCCGCATCCCAGGTCGCGCTCACGCTCCCGGCGACCGGGGTCTGCTCCACCGGCGACAGCGGCGGAGGATCCTGCTGCTCATGACCCAGATCCGAGCCATGGTCCCTGCGGACTGGGCGCGGGTCAAGGAGATCTTCGTGGCCGGGATCGCCGGCGGGGACGCTACCTTCGAGACCACCGCCCCCACCTGGGAGCAGTTCGACGCCGGGAGGATCCGGGCGCCGCTACTGGTCGCCACTGACGCGAAAGGCTCGGGCCGAAGGTCGCCCTCATCCACCAGGACTACTTCCGCCGCGAGATCTTGAGCAACGACGACAGGCCACAGCGCTCCCGCGACGCAAGCATTCTGATCGTCGGCGCTGCGCGCGAGGCTCTGAACCTCGGATACGACGTCATCTTGGACGGAATCTTCAATCTGCGCGACTACTCAGCACTGTTCGAGCGCCTGTACGACGACCACCGCGGGCAGACCCGGATCTACCAGTTCGACATCGGGCTCGACGAGACGATCCGACGCCACGCAGGACGGCCACTGTCGAAGAAGTTCGGTGAGGAAAAGATCCGCGACTGGTACGACGGGTGGCAACCACTCCCCTGGCACGACGAAACACGCGTAAGCGGCGACGTTTCGACCGAAGATCTGGTGGCGTTGATCCTGAAGGACCTCAGCCTTCTACGCTCACCACAGCGGGGCGATTGAGGGCGAATAGTCCTCGCAGTGATAAGCCGGATATCCAGTCAAGGACTTGCGTGACGCGTACTGTGCTCGTGAGCACAGTACGTAAGCGACACCCCCAGGTGCAGGATCCTCTCATGGCTGTGTGGACGCTCGCGAGACCCGCCTCGGACCTGAGCTACGCTCTCAGCGTGGAGAACATCGAGACGTATCTATCAGGCCTCACCCCACAGCGGACTGCCCTGTTCACGCGGCTGACAGCACGGGCTGCGAAGCTGGCAGCAGAGAAGCCCGACATTCAAGACTTTGTGTTCGTTCCCGGGCACAAGCACCCTACTCGGGACGACAGCCAGAGCGCGTTGTGGCGGGCCATCGAGCAGATGATGCGGGTCTCGCCCGCCGGCGACGACGAACTCCCCATCATCTGGTTGGGGTACGACGTCGCGACGCGATTCACCAGCAGTCGGGAAGCACAGGGATTCCTCCTCACCGACCGCCGACTTATCGTCAAGGACACCGTGAATCTGGTGTTCGGCAAGGGCGAAGCAAGACAGTACCCGCTCTATGTCGGTTCGAACGGTATTGCAGGGTCGGCCAACACAATCGCATCGACGGCGATTGAAGACTACGACTGGGACAGCGCCGGCTCACTCGTTGACGAAGAAGACGCCGAGTGGTTCAGCCAGCTGCTCGTCGCCGCGATCACCATAACGTTAGAAGCCCTCGCGGACACCGGCACGGTGATCGATGGCGCGCCGATCACTGCGAGCGACATCCGCGGCCGTGTAAAGGAACTCGGTCTCTCAGCCGCAGCGAAATATGCCGATGACAAGAAACACGCGAAGCACTTTGCAAAGTTCGCCAAGAAGATGCCGCTCGACCCCGGCGAGCAGATCCTCGTGTGCTTCAGCGCCAGCACTCTGGCGGGCCCATATGGGCTCATACTCACCGACCGGTACCTGCGATCTCGTGGTCTCGGCGAAGATCCCGTATCGACTCCGCGACTCCAGGTCGACACTGAGGCGGTGAGGGTGAATCCCGAGAACAAGAGCCAGATTATTGCTGCGATCGGTGAGGTGCACGAGTTCCCTAGCCACCTGGGCGAGCGCGAGGCCGGCGCCCTCGTCGTTCTCATTCGGGAGTGGGCAGACGGTCGAGTCAGCTGAGCCGCTCTCCTGCCTGCACACGACCCCTGGGGCTCACACTCTGTATTGTCCGATCCGGCCGACCGCGTTCCGCGCATGGTCACATCCCACGGCCCCTATCGCGTACTCTGATGGCAGTCTCGGAAACCTGACCGCGACGGTAGATCGCGACGCGAGGAGGAGCGCGATGGGCATCGTATTCCCGGATGGGACGGTCTCGGTCAGAACCGCGGACGGCGACATAGTCCTCCTGCGCATCTGCGATCTGTGCGGTGCGGCCGTCGTCGAAGCCGACGACACCGATCTCGCGTTCCACAAGCGCTGGCACCGGATCACCGGTTCCGGCAACTGGGTCGACCCCGCGACCGGTCGCGTCCACGGTCCCGGGAACCCGTTTCTTCCAGGCAAATCGTCCGACTGAAGACTCCGGTATCGAGAGCGCAGAACTCGCATCATCAGAGAATGTGCTCCGACCGGGGTGGTTTGAGCAGCTTCTACTCTGGAGCGCCCGGCTTACTCTTCTTTTTCAGAAGGATTGCCACAAGCATCGTCACGATCATTATTGGCAAGATAGAAATACTAATGCTATTTAGCTTCCCTCCTTCTTCTGGGTGGGCTATCGCGACGATGGACAACACAGCAACCAGTATGGCAATGATCACGGTTGCAGCGACGGCGGCCCAGAATATGCCCAAACTTCTCATCGACATCTGGCCCTTCTCCTCCATTGCGAAGGCCAGACGAAATGTGCGACCGATATCGCAAACAGCGCCCAAGCGGTAAGCAGCGCCCAGAGGTTGGTGTCGCGTCCAACAGGCGTTCTCCACTCGTCGGTCTCTGCGGCCATGGGCGCGATGGCGATGATGATGGCACACGCGACAAACCCCAAGCCCGCACCTGCGACCGTGATCCCACCGTTGGCAAGCCAACGAGACCGAAGCGCCGGCACGAGTCGAAGGGGAAGTCCAACGATCATCGCGGCGATCATCGACGACACGGCGAGGAACAAGGCACCCATGTTCCACCCGATTATCGTCCCGATGCCGTCATATGCCTCAGCGGTAGAGCTGATCAGGAGGATCATCGCCGCCACGAACAGGACGAGCCCGCCGACGAAGAACTGAGCGAGAGTGAGTGCCCCAATGCCACCGCCCCGCCGCGGAGGATGTTGTTCACGGTCTGATGTGCGATCTCCCGCTTGATGCTGACTCACACAGAGATCTTACGAGTCAACTCCGCCGTGGGTATCGTCGTTGTGAATAGAGATGTGCCCTCCGCCCGTCGATGGAGACCTTGAGATGATTGAGCGTCGATCCGTAGTGATCCCCGACTTCGTGGGAAAACCCGTGCACGTCGCCCGGGATATCGCAGTGAACGCTGGGATTGATCTCGCGAGCGGTGATCCGGATGGGCCCGGCCTCGGATCGCTCACTTGGCCTGGTCTGTTCTGGGTGACCTCGCAAGACCCTGCCGCCGGGACCGCAGTCGAGCCAAGAACCCAGGTGCGGATCACCTTCCTGAAAGACGGCCAGGCCAGGAGCGACGTACCAGCCCAGACAGGCGGGCCTCTCCCCTCGCTCAAGAGCCACGCAGAGCCAGAAGTCCAGGAAGAGGCATAGCGGGACCGGGCGCCCGACAGTAGCACTCCCCCACGCCCGCAAAAGGTCCTCCGCTGACGATTTACCTTGTGCGGGTATCGGGATCAGCTGTCGTGCACAGCGAGCATGAACCACTGGCGTCGTCCGGCCTGAAGCACATCCTGTGCCCCTATCGACACAGGTTCCTCGCTGTCGAGTCGCTTGACGCCGTTGATCCGCACGCCGCCTTCGGCGATGAGCCTCCGCGCCGCTGATCGTGTGAGCTCGGGACGGGCTGCGTTCACAAGCTGAAGAACCGTCGCCTGTCTGGGCACATCGACGTGCGGCATCCTGGCCGGAAGCCCCCGTTCTGAGAACACCTCGAGAAACCCGCGCCGTGTGTGCCCGGCCTCCGAGGCGCCATGGTGGCGCGCGACGATCGCCTCGGCGAGGTCCAACTTGGCGTTGCGCGCATCGACGCCGCCGAGGGCGGCTCGTCGTCCGAGGTCATCAACATCGACAGGTGGAAGCTCCGTGTACGCCCTTGCCCACACGCCGACCAGATCGTCGTTCAAGGTCATGAGCCGCCCGAACTTGTCTTCCGCCGTCTGCGCGAGTCCGACGTAGTTGCCCAACGACTTCGACTGCTTGGGACCGCCATCGAGGCCCGGGGTGATGGTGCTTGTGATGACTGTCTGCGGCCGTTGGCTATGCTTCGCCTGCAGTTCTCTCCCCATGCTCTCGTTGAACAGCTGGTCAGATCCGACGATGGTCAGATCCGAGTGCAAGGCCACGCTGTCGAAGCCCTGCAGCACAGGGTAGATCAACTCGTGCATTGCGATCTCTCGACCCTCCTCAACCCGCTTCTGGAACATGTCGCGAGCCATCAACTGGCTATGGGTCACGAGACTCAGCTCGCTGATCACATCGGTGATCGGCATCGACGCGTACCACTCCGAGTTGCGCCGGATCTCGAGCACCTCCCGGTCCTTTCGCAGGACCAGACTCACCTGATCGAGGAACGCCTGAGCGTTCCGTTCGATCTGGTCCGTGGTCAGCACAGGGCGGGTGCTGGTTCGGCCAGTCGGGTCGCCAACTCGGGTCGTCGTGTCGCCGAGGAGGAAGACGATGACGTGACCGAGATCCTGCAGGCACCGCATCATCCAGAGGTTCACGGCATGGCCGAGATGCAGGTCGGGGGCGGTGCAGTCGACACCGAACTTGATCCGGAGCGGCGTCCCGGAGGCGAGCCGTTCGCGCAGGTCATCACGGCCGAGGATCTGCTCGGTCGTACGACTCAGATGGTCGAGCACTTGATCGGGCGTTGTCATGGGTCTCTCCCTCGATATGCGAGCGAGAACTCCCAGCAGACCCGCTCACGCTGAACGCAAGAAAGGTGAGGACCGATGGTCCTCACCTTGGGCTCTGGGATGTGCCGAGTATCTGAGATCAGCGATGTACGCGCCAACGGCTCACTCCAGAGCCGTCGAGATACACCAAACCGATCACCATGCGCGAAAGCATAGCCAGTTCAGCGCGGCGTCTCTAGTCGTTGGGGTGGCGTCCCGGGGAGTGGTGGGGTTTCTGGCAGGGCTCACGGTGTCGTAGACGCTAGCGAGCCATCGTGCGATGGTCAGTGAGTACCGATCA
>NZ_JAVDUM010000012.1:0-154768 GCF_031456305.1 Microbacterium resistens | reverse complement strand
GACGACCCGATGCTTCGACATGCCCGAGTCTGTCGCCTATGACCCGACTCACGTGTCGCCGATCACCTGTCGCCTATGTCCCGAACCCAGACACCTCACTTGCCACTGTGGGATTCCACGGATTTCGGAGGGGCCGGTGCCTGAGAAGGTGCCGGCCCCTCCGGCGTCTGCACCGTATCTCTGCGCACGTGCAGGTGCGAAAGAGCCAGTTCAGCGAGCGTGAGCGAGAGCACACCTGCTCAGGGGGAGAACCGGCTCCTGCAGTATCGTGAAAGTCATGCGCCTACCCGGTCCGGAGTCTCTCGTCGTCCTCGGAATCGGGCTTCCGGTCACGCTGTTCATCGCGTTCCTCATCGGGCAGATCGCACGCTGGATCGTACGGCGACGGGTGACGCTGAGCACATCGACCACCGTCGTGCTCTCGGTCCTCGGGCTCTCGCTCGGACTGCTGCTGAGCGGGCTCGTCTTTCGGGACTCACGGCCGTGGAGCATCGAAGTGCTCCTGCTCTCGATCGCCTGCACTGTGCTGTTGCTGACGTTGTTCACCCTCGTGGCACGTCGCTTTCAGCCGCCTCTCCCCGAGCACGGGATCTTCGAGCTCGCCCGTCTGGGTGAGTCTCACCTCGTCGAGTTCAAGTCCTCGGCGCGCTGGAACCTGCACACGGAACAACGCGATGAGCGGCTCGAGCTCGTCATCGCGAAGACGGTCACCGGCTTCCTGAACGCCGATGGCGGGACACTGCTGATCGGCGTCTCGGACGACGGACGGATCCTCGGGCTCGAACGAGATTTCTCGTTGATGCAGCGGCCGGACGCAGACCGCTATGAGCTGTGGCTACGCGACTTGCTCTCGACGCGTCTGGGACAGAATGCGGCCACGCTGCCTGTCGTCGATTTCACGCCGACCGTGGTCGACGGCGCGCCCACCTTCGTGTGCCGCGTGTCGTGCCCGAGCTCTCCGGTCCCTGTCTACTTCAACGCGAGCCGCAACGAGCGTGCGGAGTTCTGGGTTCGAACGGGCAACTCGACTCGTCAGCTCGGCCTTGAAGAGACCGCCGAATACGTGATGCTCCGCTGGCCCCTGGGAATCGGCAGGACGATGGCCGCGCAGCTCCGCGCCGCTGTACGAGGCACCGGCGCGGGCAAGAGCGTCGGGGCTGCACGCTAGCTGTCCATTTCTTGACGCGCGGGGCGCTTTCCGGGCGCGGCGAGAACGTGCCTCCAGCGGCGGGGAAGGGAGCCGCGGCAGAGCTTGCCTCAAGGGACTGGTCCCCGGCAGACCGCCGCATCACGCGCGATACCATCACATCGATGATGGGCCAGGACGCCGTCATCATAGGATCGCGGTCATGACAGACTCCCCCTCGGCACAGGTCGCCCCGTCGCGACGTTGGCTGGGCATTCTCGCTCTGGTGGTCTCCGGGCTCCTCGCCGTCCTCACCGTAGTTCTGACGGTGACAGCCATCGTCTACGCCATCAACGGTGCTGGGTCCACCGTGGTGTTGGCGGCCGTCTACGCGCTTCTGGTGCTCCTTCTTCCTGTTCTGATCGCCGTCGGGCTGGGGCTCTGGGCGTTCTTCCGGGCGAGGCCGCGATGGATGGGCACCGTCGCGATGCTGCTGGGAGGGTCGCCGGTGATCCTCTTCGCGGTCATCCTCCTTGTCGGCCTCATCGCGGGCGTGGTGATGTCGGCGGGCATGTAGAGACTCCTTCCCGCCGCGTCGGGCGGCCGACGGTGATCACGTAAGACCTCGTCGCTAAGGGTTTTCCCTGACCTCGGCCTGCCCTGGTGGGTGCACTTCATAGGATCACAGGCATGACAGACTCCGGTTCGGCACAGGTCGCTCCGTCGCGGCGTTGGCTGGGCATCCTCGCCCTCGTGCTCTCGCTCATTCCTTTCGGGATCACGATTGTCACCGTTGTCGTGGTTGTGTCCGCTCTGGTAGCCCCGAGTGAGGGGAGCGGCTGGGCCGGCGTGAACGCCTTGTTCTACGCGCTGATGGCCCTCCTCCCCGGGCTGATCGCTCTCGGCGTGAGCATTTGGGCGATCGCCCGGTCTCGTCCGCGGTGGTGGGGGGTCGTCGCGTTGGTGCTGAGCGTGACGCCGATGATCTACCTGGTCGTCGTGGCCGTGTACATGGTCGTCATGACCCTCATCTATGGTGCCGGCGCCTAAGAGTTCTCCCTGTGCTCTGCGCGGTTCCGGCACGCCATTGCCTAGTGTGGGGCCATGACAGATGCTGAGCCTGCGCCGATCGCGCCACTGCCGAACCCCGGAGCTCCGTCGCTGCGGTCCGGGGCCCCGTCGCGGGCGCTGGGTGTGGTCGCCGCCGCCTTCTCGATCGTGCCGCTGCTCCTTGCCGTTCTGATGCTCGCGATCGGTATCAATGTCTTCCTGACCCCGCAGGATTCGATCGAGAGGATGAACGCGGTGGGCATCCTGATCTACTTCGCGCTCTCGGTGCTCCCGATGGTGATCACTCTTGTCCTCGGCGTCATGGCGATCGTCAAGGCTCGACCGCGCTGGTGGGGAATCGTTGCCGTCGTCCTGGGTGCGACGCCGCTCCTCGCCCTCGCCGTCTCGATTCTCCTCACCAACGGCCTCTCCGGCTCCTAGGTTCCATCGGTCTTCTGCTCCCGTCGCGAAAAGTGCCGTCCGGTGCGCTCAGGAGCGGCAGATTTCGCGACGGGAACGGTCGGAACGGAGACATCGCGGCGATGGCGCGCGGGGCAGGTGATCTTTTGCGCGGGCCGGTCGCCAGCGAATACCGTGGCGGCATGCCCACGCCGATGCTGATCGAGGTCGATGCCGCCTCCGTGCGCAGCGGCGACGTGGATCTGTTGCCGCCGACGACCGTCCGCATCCCGGACGGCGGCACGGTGGTCGTGCGCGGATGGAACGGAGCCGGGAAGTCGACGCTCCTGCGGTTGCTCGCCGGCGTCCTCCGGCCAACGTCGGGCACGGTCCGCTTCCGTGGCAGGGAGGTCGACGAGCGTCGTCCCGAGTTCCGGCGGGCCGTCGCCGCGATGATCGGGCTGCCTCCGACGGCGCCGGATCTCACGATCCGCGACCATGTGACGCTCGTCGCGACGACCTGGTCCGACGACGTCGCGGAGGCCGCGGAGTCGGCCGGGCGCGTCCTGTCGGAGCTGGGGCTGGACAGGCTCGGATCCCGCTTCCCGCACGAGCTGTCCTCGGGGCAGACCCAGCTCTTCGGGCTGGCCCTCGTCCTGGTCCGTCCGTTCGAGCTGCTCCTGCTGGACGAGCCGGAGCAGCGCCTGGATCAGGGGCACCTCGAACGCATGATCGTCGCGCTACAGGCCCGCCGGTCTCGCGGGGTGGCGCTCGTCGTCGCCACCCACAGTGAGGTCCTTGCGGGGGCGTTGTCCGGGAGCCTGCTCCGCCTCGACGAGGTGCCGTGACGCCCCTCGCCGGTGCTCTTGCCGTCGCCCGCGCCCGTGCCCGTGCCCGTGCGGCGATGCGGCTCTGGCGTCATCGTGACGGGAAGGGCGGAGAAGGGCTGGTCTTCCTCCTCTACGCGTCGGTGGTCTTCGCGGTCGTCGCCATCATTCCCGTCGTGCGCCTGGGATGGATCCTCCTCACGGACGCCCCGGGGCTCGATGTCCTCATGAGGGACGGAGCGGATGCGGTGGCCATGCTCGTCACGGCCCTGGTGTGGGCGGGGGCGGCGCTGCTCGGACGGGTGCGCGGACCCGCGGTGCTTCCACCCGTCCTGACCCACGCGCTGTGGGCGAGCGCCCTCCCGCGACGAGTCGCGTTCGCAGGGCCGGTGTCTCGCGCGATCCTGATGTCGGCACTGGCGCCCCTGGCCTTGGTGGCGCTCATCGCGACCGCCTTGTGGAGCTCCGGACGGGCGACGGGCGCCGAGGCTGTCGTCTTCGGGGTGGGCGGGCTCGGCGCTGGCCTCGTCACCGGCGTGATGTGGCTCTTCGGGCAGGCCTACGGGCGTCTGGCCCCCATCGTCAGCGGCGGGATCCTGCTCCTCGGCGCGTTGTCGGTCCTCTTCCCGACCGTCGCGCCGATCTTCCCCTGGGCATGGGTGGGCCTGTCCTACGCCCCCGGCGGATCCCCGATCGCCGCGGCGGGCGCCGTCGTCCTCGGCATCGTCGGCCTCCTCCTGGTCCCCTTCCTGATGGACCGTCTGGAAGGCCCGGTTCTGGACGCTCAGGCTGCGCGATGGGACACCGCCCGGGTGTTCGCATCGACGCTGGACCTCGGATCCGCCTCCGATGTCTACCGGACGCGCCCGCACCTGCTCCGCCGCCTTCGCGTCGTCCGCCCGATCCGCTCCAAGGCCGTGCGCTTCCTCGTCCGCGACGCCCTCGGCGCGCTGCGCACCCCGTGGCGCACGGCAGCAGGCGGTGCGGCCGTGCTCCTGGCCGGCGCGGGCCTCGCCGCGGTGCCCTCGTCGGAGGCGGGGTGGGCCCTGGGCGTCGCGCTCGTCGCCTATCTGGGCCTCGGGCCGCTCACGGACGGCATCCGCCACGCGGCGGCGGTCTCCGCGGATCTTCCGCTCTACGGGCTGAGCGATCGGCGCCTCCTCGCGTACCACTCGATCCTTCCCCTCCTCCTTGCGGTGGTCCTGCTGGGCGTGGGCGGGGCGGTGGGAGCGACGGCGTTCGGGTTCCATCGACCGGTCGCCGTCCTGTCCGGGATGCTGACGGGAGTGGTGCTGGCGGTGCTGCTGGTGATGATCCGTGCGTTCGCCGCGCTCAAGGGACCGATGCCGCCGTCCCTGCTCGTCCCCGTGCCGACTCCGATGGGGGATCTCGGAGCGGTCGTCCGTGCGGCATGGTCCCTCGACGCTCCGCTGCTCGCCGCGCTGTCCGGCGCGCTCGTCGTCACGGCGAACGTCCCGATGATCGTCGCGGGAGCGCTCGCGGTGGCCGCCCTGCTCTGGCGTCGCTGGGCCAGGCGCCGGCGGGGGTGAGGCGAGGGCGAGGCGAGAGTGAGGGGCGTGCTGCCGAGTCTCGGCGTCAGTCGAGGGGGTCGCTCCGGGTCGGGCGGTGCAGGAGGCCCGTGAGGACGGTCGCGACGAGCTCGCGGAGCACGACGGCGAAGTCGAGCTGGAGGCGCTGCAGCTCGGGGTGCTCGCGATAGGCGGCCGCCATGCCGGGGGAGGGGCGGCACATCGCCCAGGCGCCGCCGAGCGCGAGGTTCATGGCGCCCGCGAAGGCGATGCCGCCGGTCGGGCCGAGCGGGCCGACGATCCTCTCCACGAGCCCGACGAGCCGGGCGGCGTGGCCGAGAGCGGCGTGCTTGTAGTCGGCGGCGACCTTTCCGGAGACGTTGTGCTCGAGCACGGTCGCCGAGCTCGCGGCGAGCTCCGTGAGGAGCGGTCGGTCCGAGGCGGTGCGGGCGATGACCGCGGCGACGTGCTCCACAGCCGCTCCGTCGGTCACGACGCCGGTCACTGCCTCGGGGTCGAGCTCCCGGTCGAGCACATCGAGCCATTCCCGGTACTCGCGGTCGTAGAGGTCGAGCAGAACGGCCTCTCGCGACTCGAAGTAGCGGAGCACGTTCGACTTCGCCAGGCCCACCTCGCGGGAGAGGCCGTTGAGGCTGAGCTCCGCGACCCTGCTGCCGGAGAGCATGGTCGCGGCGGCGCTGAGGATCGCAGCGCGCCGCTCGGCGCGCTGCTCCTCGGAGCGGGCGCGCTCGAAGGGGGGTGCGGACATGCCGTCTCCGTTCGTCCTGATCGAGAAGTGCTTGCATAACAGACCAGTGGTCCGTTATGGTCAAGAGACCACCGGTTCTATTATCCACTCTTCGACTCCCGTGGGGGAAATCTCATGTACACCGTCACCGATCAGCGCGGTCGTCGCTTCATCATCACCGGCTCTAACAGCGGGACAGGTCGCGAGGCCGCACGCCGGCTCGCCGCGGCGGGAGCGGATGTCGTCCTCGCGGTCCGAACCCCTGCCAAGGGCGAGGAGACGCGCGCCGCGATCCTGCGCGAGAGCCCCGATGCCCAGCTCGAGGTGCGACGCCTCGACCTCGCCGACCTCGCCAGCGTGCGCGACTTCGCCGCGGGCATCCTGGAGGACTCGCGCCCGGTCCACGTCCTCGTCAACAACGCCGGGGTCATGGCGCCGCGAACCCGTTTCGAGACCGTGGACGGCTTCGAGCTGCAGTTCGGCAGCAACTTCCTCGGCCCCTTCGCGCTCACCAATCTCCTCCTGCCGACGCTCCTCGCGGCGGATGCGCCCAGGGTCACGACGATGTCGAGCGGCGCGGCGAACATCGGACGCATCCGCTTCGACGACCTGCAGTCGTCCCATCGCTACGGCCCCTTCCGGAGCTACGCGCAGTCCAAGCTCGCCGACATGCTCATGGGACGCCAGCTCGCGAAGGTCTCTTCGGAACGGCGCTGGGGGCTGCTCAGCACGGTCGCGCATCCCGGCTACACGCGGACCAATCTGCAGACCGCGGGGGCCAACCTCGGTCGTGCGAGGCAGCGGACGCCCATCGAGAGCACGCTGTTCCTCTCCCAGGAGGTGGAGCAGGGGGCCGAGCCGCTGCTGTTCGCTGCCTCCGACCCCACGGCGGCGCAGGGGGCCTACTACGGGCCGAATGGTCTGCTCGGCATGGTCGGGCCGACGAAGAGGGCGGACTATCCGCGTCGCGCGCGCAGTGCCCAGGTCGCTGAACGTCTGTGGGCGGTGGCCGAGGAGCTCACCGGGACCAGCCTCCCCGCGGAGGCCTGACTCAGGCGGCGTCGGTTTCCGTGCGAAGAGGCGGAAATGCTGAGAAATGACGGCGATCCTGGCTAGGCTCGCTGTCAGCGGGCGTGAAAATCGGTGCCCGCTCAGACTGTGGTCGGGGGACGCGCGGTGCATCGAACCGGGGGGAGAAAACTGATGGTTCAGTCAGCGGAGGGGCGCCGATCGGCGACCGGACGATGGATCGGGGCGTCGGTGGGGATCGTCCTCGCCGGAACGCTGCTGTTGACCGGGTGCGCGGTGACGGGAGCAGGTGAGGTGCCGACGGCTGGAGCGCCGACCGAGGAGGCCTCCCCCTCCGCTTCCGCCTCGCCGGAGCCGTCGAGCGGCCCCGCCGCGGGTTCCGCCGTTCCGGACAAGCTCGGCTTCGCGGAGGGCGCGCAGCTGCCGTCCTCCATACGGCCGCAGTGGAGCGACGGGTTCATCGCCGATGCGAACTGGACCGTCGACGCCGCCGACGACGGCAACGGGTACTGGTCCTACAAGACGGTCGACGGAACCTGTACGGCGTCCTTCTGGCAGGGCAGTCTGGGGACGGACATCGATGTCTCCAGCGGGGATGACCGAGCGGTCAGCGATCAGGTCCTGCAGAAGGTCGGGGGGCTCTCTCCCGAGGCGCTCACCGAGTACGGCCGAGACGGCCTGCTCGGCTATCAGCTCGGCGGGGAGATGCTCCTCGAAAGCCGGGAGGCCTCGAACCAGAACGCCGACGGATGGGTGCGCGTCGCCGCTCGCGGCTTCGCCACGCCCCGCGCCGGGCTCCTGGTGCTCGTCGAGTGCCAGGGCGGCGACCACGACGCGGTCTGGGCGGACGTGATGAGCAAGGCCGCGGTGCTCGTCATCCCGGGGTGACGGCTACGCCCTGGCGCTCCGGCGCGCCGACCACCATCGGCTGATCCGCAGGTCGTCGGCGCTGAATCGGCCGTCGGGGAGGGCCGCGCGGATCCGTGCGTCATCGAACGGGTGCGACGGCCGGATGCCGACGGGGGGCTCGGGGGCGTAAGGAAGCGGCTCGCTGGCGCCCTCGGCGAGCATCCGTGCCTGCGCCTTGGCGACGAGGGGGACGACCATCGCCCACTCGGTCAGCTGCGCGAGCGCGCGGATGCTCCAGATCGGCGCGGGGGTGAAGACGGGGCGCGCTCCGGCGACCCGGGCGATGCGTCGCACCGCCTCGCCGAGGGAGAGCTCCTCCGCGCCCATGACGGCCACCGTCTCGTCGGGGATGCGTCCTTCGAGGGCGGCGACCAGGACGTCGATCGCATCGTCGACGGGAACCGGTCGCACGTTCCGCTCGCGGAAGCCGACCGTCGCGAAGATGGGCAGGGTCCGCACGGCGCGGGTGACGTGGTCGATCATGTGGTCGCCGGATCCGTAGATCATGCCGGACTTGAGGATCGTGTGATCGATCCCGGAGTGCCGGACGATCTCCTCCGCCGCCCACTTCGACTCGTGGTAGCCGGATCCGCAGTCCGGCCTCGCGCGGAGGAAGCTGACCATCACGATCCGCCGCACGCCGGCGCGGCGGGCGGCCTCCACGACGGCGCGGGTGCCTTCGACGTGGACGCGGGCGAAGGTCTGGTCGCCGATCTCACGATTGATCCCCGCGCAGTGCGCGACGGCGTCGCATCCCTCGAAGGCTGCGGTCAGCGCCTCGACGTCGTCGATCGGGACCCCGGTCCGCCGGGAGATCATCACCGTGTCCGCCGTTCCCAGCCGCTCGGCGAGGTGTCGTCCGACGAACCCTGTCCCGCCGGTGATGGCTACCCGCATGATCGATCTCCTTCGCTCATTAGCAATTTAGCGAAACTCTATATCGCAATAGTGCTATATTGCAAACATGACCGATGCAGCGACCGACATCTTCGCGGCGCTCGCGCACCCGACGCGACGGCAGATCCTCCAGGACCTCAAGGACGGGGAGCTGGCCGCCGGAGAGATCGCCGCGCGCTTCTCCGTCAGCGGGCCCACGATCTCCCGGCACCTGAGCATCCTGCGGCAGGCGGGACTGATCACTGAGCGTCGGGACGCCAACCGCATCCTCTACTCCCTCGTCGGCGAGCGACTGGCGCTCTCCGTCGGGGACTTCCTCTCGACCGTGTGCCCCGAGCAGATCGTGCTCCGGGAGATCCGCAAACGCGGCACCGGCCAGGCGAAGGGTCGCGTCGCCGAGGCCTGAGCGGCCTTCCGCCGCACGCTCCCGCTCGGCCCTCTTCTTCGGGCCTTCCCGTCTCGAAAAGTGCCGTCCGAGTCGCCGAGAACCGGCCGATTTCGCGACGGGAGCGGAGAGCAGGGCGCCGGATGAGGGGCCGGGGCCGTAAGGGGTCGCTGAGGGGCGGAGCGCCGGAAGGGTCGCCGAGGGCAGATGCCGGAAGGGGCCGCTGAGGACGGTCGGGGCGACGCTAGGAGGCGATGAGCGGTTCGTTGTCCTTCATCCGCAGCGCCGTGTGACCGAAGGAGAGGATCGAGGCGACGACGACGATCGCGATGTAGACGGGGAGGCCCCAGTGCATGGCATGGACGAGGTGCCAGGTCTCCTTCAGCGCGATGAGGAACGCACCGGCCGCGACGAGGAGCCAGGCCTGCGCCTTGGATTGGAAGGTGAACATCACCTTGCGCGTGCCGGCGGGGAGCGAGGAGACGAACTCCCGCCGTTGTCGCTGCCCGCTCCGCCAGATCAGCGCGACCGCCACCGGCGGCAGGAGCCACCACCACGGGGAGACGCCGCTGGGCTTCTGCTCGGGGCGGGAGATCCCCGAGAGCTGGTCAATGGAGTCGTCCGCGACCTCCCTGAGCTCCATCGCCCCCTGATACAGGGGGCCTGCCACCAGCAACCACGCGCCGATGGCGGCGCACCACAGACTGAAGTCATCCACCCGAGGAGTGTACTGACCCTGATCAGCTCTCCGCGGCCTCGATACGGCGCGCGGGCTCGGCCGGGCGAGGCTGCGGTGTGCCCGAGACGAGGCCGCGGAGCCGCGGGAGCGGGATCTTCGGCTCGCGGTTCTCGTCGACGAGGCCGTTGGTCTCCTGCGCGGTGTCGGTGAGCTGGGTGTAGCACCAGCCGGCGAGCGCCTCGCTCGCATGCACGGCGGCGAAGATCCCCGTGAGGTGCTCCTCCAGCGCCTCACGGGAGTCGACGAGCCGGTAGCCCCAGGCGTCGTCGTCGGCGGGGTCGATGCTCACGCCGCCGAACTCGCTGAGCAGGACGGGCTTTGACGCGGTGTCGCGCGACTCCTCGTCCGTGCCGACGAGCATGCGGCGACCGTTCGGCGCGATCCCGTCGAGCGCGGCGCGCACGGATACCTCCGCGCCGTACCGGGCGCGGAGGACGGCGGCGTCGTTCTCGTAGTCGTGCACGGTGAACAGGTCGGATCGGGTGTGCTCCCAGCCGTCGTTGGAGACGACGAGGCGGGAGTCGTCGAGCGTCCGGGTCAGGTGGTAGAGCGTGCGGGCGAGCTCGCGCTGCCGGGGATCCTGGGCGATCCGGTCGGCCCCCCAGCTCTCGTTGAGGGGCACCCAGACGACGATGCTGGGGTGCGACGCGTCGCGGCGCACCGCCTCGGTCCACTCCTGCACCAGGCGGGAGACGGCGACGTCGGAGAACTCGTAGACGCTGGGCATCTCGGCCCAGACGAGCAGGCCGATGCGGTCGGCCCAGTAGAGGAACCTCGGGTCCTCGATCTTCTGGTGCACGCGGACGGAGGTGAATCCGAGGTCCTTGATGAGCTGCGCCTCCGCGCGCAGCGCGTCGGCCGACGGCGCGGCGAGGTGCGTCTGCGGCCAGTAGCCCTGGGAGAGGACGGCGCGCACGGTCGTGGGGCGGTCGTTGAGGAGGATGCGTCCTCCCTCCGTGCCGACCGAGCGGATGCCGAGGTAGGAGTCGATGTGATCCGGGTCCTCGTCCGGCGCGGCGAGCTCGATCGTGGCGTCCAGGAGGGTCGGCCGCTCCGGCGTCCACAGCCATTCGTCCAGTGCCTGCCCGTTGCGGAGCACGGCGAGGGGGAGGACGACCGTCGTGCGCGTCTCGCCGATCTCCGTCGTCTGCGCGGCGATCCGCTCGCCGTCGCGGTGCAGGACGACCTCGAGTCGCGTGCCGGGGGCGGGGCGAGAGGAGAGCTCGACGTCCAGGCTCACGACGGCGTCCGCGACGTCGGTGCGCCAGGTGAGGGATCGGACGTGGAGGTGAGGGACCGACTCGAGCCACACCGGCTGCCAGATCCCGCTCGTCCGGTCGTACCAGACGACGTGACGGCGCAGCGCCCAGTCCTGCTTACCGCGGGGCTGGGCGAGGTCCTGCGGATCGTCCTCGGCGCGGACGACGATCTCGAAGCCCCCGGACGCGCCCTCAGGGACGTCGACCGTGAACGGCGTGTGCCCGCCCTCGTGATGGCCGACGTGCTCTCCGTCGATCCAGACGTCCGCGCGGTGATCGACCGCCCCGAAGTGCAGGAGGAGCGTGCGGCCCGTCCCGTGCCCCGACGCCGCGACCTCCTCGGCCGGCACGGCCCGGCGGTACCAGAGGACCCGGTGATAGCCGGTGTCCCCGATGCCCGAGGCGGGCGACTCCGGCGGGTAGGGGACGACGATCTCGCGCGTGAAGGGTGCGGGGTCGTGTGCCCAGCCGTCCCGGACGCCGACGTCCTCCGGATCGAACGCGAAACCCCAGGTACCGGTGAGGTCGGCCCAGTGGGCGCGCACGAGCTGCGGGCGGGGGTAGCTGCCGTCCTGACGGCTGGCCGGGGTGCGGAGGTCGTGGAGCATGGCTGGAAGCCTATCCAAGATTTGCAGCGCTAGAAAGAGTGGGAACGAAGAAAGGCGTCGTGCGGCGGGCGGGCCGGACTACGCGATCGTGCCGCGGTCCTCGATCGTGTGCGGGGCGATACGGTGGCGACCGATGCCGTCGTACCCCTTCATCCGGTCTTCGAGCAGATCGAGGGCGGTCGCCGCGATCGCGCGCTTGTCGGGGGAGATCGAGGAGAGCGGCGGGGTGCCGAACCGCGCCAGGGCTGTGTCGTCCCAGCCGAGGACCGACACGTCGTCGGGGACGCGGAGGCCGGCGTTCGAGAGCGCGCGCATGGCGGCGAGGGCGAAGAGGTCGTCGCGGCAGAGCACGGCCTGCGGCTCGATCCCCCGTGCGAGCGCCTCCTCGAGGGCGCGGACGCCGTCGGCCATGTCGAATCCGTCGCTCTCGATCACGAACGCGGGGTCCAGGGGGATGCCCGCGGCGACGAGGGCCTCCTGGTGTCCGATGAGGCGAAGGCGCGTGGACTCCGTGATGTCGGTGCGGACGGTGGCGAGGAAGGCGATGCGGCGGCGGCCCGCCTGCAGCAGCCGCTCGGTCCCCTCCCGCGCTGCGCGGACGTTGTCGATCATCACGTGATCGGTTGTCAGCGGGCGGGCGGCCTCGCCGAGGAGCACGAGGGGCGTGTCGGGACGGAGCCGCGCGATCTCCAGCGTGTCGATGCGGGCGGGGTGGAAGATCACGCCGTCGACGAGCCCCTCCTCGCGGTCGCGGATGACGGCGCGCTCGGCCTCCACGTCGCTGAGGGTCTGCTCGACGATGATGCGATAGCCGCGACGCCCCGCCTCCTCGCCGATGTGCCGCGCGATCTCGGCGAAGTAGGGCTGATCGAGCTCGGGAATGGCGAGCGCGAGCATCCCGGTCCTGCCGGTCGCGAGGCGGCGTGCGGTGAGGTTCGGCCGGTATCCGAGCTCGTCGATCGCCGTCTGCACGCGCCGGCGCATCTGATCGGAGACGTGCTCGTAGTCGTGGACGACGTTGGAGACCGTCTTCATCGAGACGCCGGCGAGATCCGCCACGTCCTGCAATCGGACCCGTCCGCCGGGCCTGCCTGTCGCCATGGTCCCCATCATAGGTGGCCCGTGGGAGCGGATCCGTTGACATTTACAGCGCTATACATTAGCGTCCCCTTCATCGAGCATCCCCAGCCGCTCGCCCCGACCGGTGCCGCAGTGACGCGGCCTCAGGAGGGCTGGACGCTCCCATCTCGTAGAGGAGAAGCAGATGAGAACCCGAACTGCAGCTGTTGCTCTCGTCGCGGCGACCGCGCTCGTCCTGAGCGGTTGCGCCGGCGGATCCTCCGATGCCGGAGGCGACCGGACCATCACCTTCATGGGGTGGGGATCGCCGCAGGAGGTGGACGTCTTCAAGGACATGATCGGGCAGTTCGAGGACGAGAACCCCGGCGTGAAGGTCGACTACATCAGCGTGCCCGCGACGGACTTCGCCACCAAGCTGCAGACCATGATCGCCAGCAAGAAGGTGCCGGACGTCTTCTACCTGGCCCCGGAGAACGTGATGCCCTACGCGGACAGCGGGATCATCGCCGATCTCAGCGGCTTCGTCGCCGACAACGAGATCTTCGACGAGAAGAACGTCTGGCCGAATGCGATCGACATGTACCGCTACGACGGCAAGACCCCGGGGAAGGGCGCGATCTACGGCCTTCCGAAGGACATCGGACCGTTCGCGCTGGCCTACAACAAGGACCTCTTCGCCGCGGCGGGCATCACCCCGCCGGCCCCGGACACCCCGTGGACGTGGGACGAGTTCGTCGCCGCCGCCAAGAAGCTCACCACGGGCGAGGGCGCGGACAAGGTCTACGGATCGGCGCCCTACTCGCTCGAGTCCGCCGTCTGGTCCAACGGCGCCGACTGGCTCGACGCCGATCACACCACCGTGACCGTGACCGATCCGGCCTTCGTCGAGGCGCTGCAGTGGGTCGCGGACCTCGGCCTCAAGGAGGGCGTCGTGCCCTCCAGCGAGGAGGAGAGCTCGCTGGGAAGCTTCCAGCGGTTCATCGACGGGAAGATCGGGATGATGGGGATCGGCCCGTGGAGCCAGGGGCAGCTGTGGGACGAGGCCGGCTTCGACTGGGACATCATGCCCTGGCCGGTGAGCCCCAAGACCAAGGAGCGCGCCACCTGGTACGGCGGGATCGGCTTCGCGGTCGCCGGTGCCAGCAAGCACCAGGACGACGCCTCGAAGCTCGCCGCCTTCCTCGCCGTCAACCAGGACGCCCAGCGCACGAACATGGAGAAGGGGCAGGCGGTGCCGAACCTGATCGACATGGCCGAGAAGGAGTACCTCGCGATGGACGCGGCTCCCGCGAACAAGGAGGAGTTCCTCCGGATCATCAAGGACTACGGCCGCCGTGCGACGCAGACCTACACGTACAACAGCGAGTGGTTCACCCTCTTCAACTCCGACGTCCCGAGCGTGATGCTCGGGGAGAAGACGGCGCAGGAGTTCACGACGGCGATCGCGCCGGAGATGCAGGCGCTCCTCGACGAGGGCATCAGCGCGCAGGGCAAGTAGGCGCGGGACGGTGAGCATCGGGATCAGGACCCAACGGCCGGAGCGCGCGGGCGGGAGGAAGACGGGCGAGGAGAAGAAGATGGCGTCAGGGCAGCGCGCGTCCGACATGCGGCGGCGGGAGCGGCTCTGGGGGTGGGCGTTCGCCGCTCCGATCACGGTCCAGGTGGTGCTGTTCTGCGCCGTCCCCGTGGTCATCGCGATCGTCGCCGCCTTCACGAACTGGAACGTCATCAAGGGGACCTACGACTTCGTGGGGGTGTCGAACTTCGTCGAGTTCCTCACCGACCGGAAGTTCTGGATCGCGACCGGGAACACGCTCTACATGCTGTTGCCGATCCCCTTCTACCTGGTCTTCGCCGTCCTGTTCGCCATCGGCTGCCATCGGAACACCCCGGGGAACAAGCTGTTCCGGGTGCTGTTCTTCCTTCCCTACATCTCCTCGATCGTCGCGCTCGTCGTGATGTGGAAATGGCTGTTCAACTACGAGTACGGCCTCGTCAACCAGACCCTCATGGCGTGGTTCGGCGTCCAGGGGCCCAACTGGCTGGGCGACCCCGCGTGGGTCAAGTTCACGATCGTGCTCATGATCGTCTGGAAGATGGTCGGCATCTCGTCGATCTACATCCTCGCCGCGCTGAAGAACATCCCGCAGTCCTACTACGAGGCTGCGCGGCTGGACGGGGCCGGTCCCATCCGCTCGTTCTTCAGCGTCACCCTCCCGCTCCTGTCGCCCGTGCTGTTCTTCCTGGTCGTGATCGGGGTCATCGGGTCGCTTCAGACCTTCGTCGAGGTCCAGCTGTTCACCAGCGACGGCGGCCGCGGATACAGCGCCGCCACCATCACCTACTACGTCTGGGAGAAGGCGTTCGTGTCCAACGAGATCGGTCTCGCCTCCTCGGTCGCCTTCTTCTTCGGCCTCGTGATCCTCGCCGTGACCATGCTGCAGTTCCGACTGTCCCGCCGCTGGGTGTTCGAGGGGGAATGACCATGACACGCACACAGGCGACGCAGCGTCGTACGGGGACCTTCGTCTCCTTCCTGCTGATGCTCCTCGGGGCGCTGACGATGGTGCTCCCGTTCCTCTGGATGCTGTCCACGTCGCTGAAGGAGTCGAAGCTCGTCTTCGAGTTCCCGCCGACGTGGATCCCCGATCCTCTGGACTTCGCGAACTACCTGGAGGTCTGGCAGGTCGCCCCGCTCGCGACCGGCCTGCTGAACAGCGCCGTCGTGACCGTCACGGTCGTGGTCGTCGGCACCTTCTCCTCGACCATGGCGGCCTTCGCGTTCGCCAAGCTCGAGTTCCCCTACAAGCGGGCGCTCTTCGTCGCCCTCCTCGCGACCATGATGATCCCGGTCGTGGTCCTCCTCATCCCGCAGTTCCTGGTCTACGCCGAGATCGGCTGGATCGACACCCTGCTCCCGCTCATCGTGCCGGCGATGCTCGGCAACATCACGATGATCTTCTTCCTGCGGCAGTACATGTTTGGGCTCTCGAACGAGCTCATGGACGCCGCCAAGCTCGACGGCGCCGGGTACTTCCGCATCTACTGGAGCATCTTCCTGCCCCTGTGCAAGCCGGCGATCGCGGCGAACGTGATCATCGTCTTCATGGCGACCTGGAACGACTACCTGGGACCGCTCATCTTCACGAACTCCCCGGAGAACTCCACCGTGCAGCTCGTCATCGCCTCGCTCACCTCCTACTACGCGGAGCAGACCGACTTCCCGATCGTCATGGCGGCGTCCATCATCGCGGTCCTGCCGGTCGTCCTCCTCTTCATCGGCGCGCAGAAGTACTTCGTCGACTCCTTCGCCATCAGCGGGATCAAGGGCTGAGGGATGAGCGTCTACCGGAACCCGATCCAGCGCGACGACGACTTCGCCGACCCGTTCGTGCTCCGTCACGACGGCCGCTACTACCTCTACGCGACGAATCCGGACATCCGGTGCTGGAGCTCGGACGACCTCCTGCACTGGCGGTCGGAAGGGCCGACGATCGCGCCGGACACGTTCCCGGGGCTCGTCCCCTTCGCGCCGGAGGTGGTCTACGCCGACGGGGCGTTCTTCATGTACACCTCGCCGTCGGGGCACGGGCACCACGTGCTCCGCAGCGAGAGCCCCACCGGGCCGTTCCGCGACGTCTCCGGCAACGTCGGGCACGCGATCGATGGAAACGTGCTCATCGACGACGACGGCCGCTGGTACTTCTACTGGGCGGGGGACGAGGGCATCTGGGGGTGCGAGATGCCCTCGCCGACGGAGTTCGGCGAGCCCGTGCTCACCGGGATCCACATGAACGGCTGGACCGAGGGGCCCTTCGTCAGCAGGCGGAGCGGCCGGTATCACATGACGCTCACCGGCAACCACTACCTCAGCCGCGGGTACCGGATCGACGCGGCCTTCAGCGATCATCCGCTCACGGGGTGGACGGCGGGCCCGACCAACCCCCTCGTCGTGAGCACGGCCGAGGGGTTCCGCGGACTCGGGCACAGCAGCAGCGTCACCGGCCCAGACCTCGTCTCGACGTACCTGGTCTACCACAACATGAATCCGGACCTCACGCGGCATCTCGACATCGACCGCCAGGTGTGGAACGACGCCGCGCTGCAGGTGCTCGGCCCGTCCCGGGCGGCCCCCGCCCCTGCCGCCCCCGACGCGCGCTGCGTCTGGGAGCACGGTGCGGACGCGGACTGGACGGTCCTCGCGGGAACGCTCGACGGACGGGACGGGCACGGACTGCTCGGTGCCGGCAGTGGTGGCGGTGCCGGTGCCGGTGGTGATGCCGGTGCCGGTGATGGCATCGCGCTGTGGTCCGTCGTGCCGACGTCGGAGCTCCTCACCGCCGAGCTCTCGCTGACCGCCGTGGACGCGGAGCGATACGGGATCATCTGCGAAGGGGATGGCGCTGGAGACGGAGCCAGAGATGGATCCGGAGCCGAGGAGGGCGGCGGTCGGCTGCTCGTCCTCGTCGATCGGTCGGCGCATCGTGTGACGGCGTCGCGAGGACGGGAGCTCATCGCCGCCGCGCCGCTCCCACCCGCCTTCGCCCACGATGCCCTGCACGCCTGGCGCCTCGTGGCGGGCAGCGAGGGTGCGGAGCTGTCTCTCGACGGACGACGTCAGCTGATCCTCCCGAACCTTGGAATCGTGACCGCGCTCGGGGCGGTGACAGAGGGCGGCGCCGTGCGGATCGGCCGGTGCGCCGCGACCGCGGCGACGCCCGAATCCGCCGACGCCCACGCGGTCGCCCCCGTCCCGGGCCGGCTGTGGGCGACGCTGTCGCCGTCGGCGCGACCGGTGACGCAGGCCGCGGAAGGCCTTCCCTACGCATCGGTGCCGGTCGAGGCGGGCGAGGAGCTCGCCTATCGCCTCCATGCGGCGACCGCGGGGGAGTACCTCCTGCACATCGCGGGCCGCTTCGCCGCCGGGGACGCGCTCGCCGTCACGGTCGATGCCGCCGCAGCGGAGCCGGCCCACAACACCGAGCCGTTCGATATCGCTGAGCCGGTCTACAACACCGAGCCGGCTCACGTCGCCGAGGACTGTCACGTCGTGACGATCCCGGTCGCGCTCGCCGAGGGCGGGAACGTGCTGCGCATCGAGGCGCGCGCGGGCGGGCCGATCCTCACCCTCCTCACCGTCGTCGCGATGCCCGCGGCCGGAGTCGTCGCCATCTCCGAGGCGGGGATCGTCGGGTTCGGGAAGGAGATCCTGGACACCGCGGACCGCGCGGACGTGGACGTCTCCGCGATCGTCTCATTCACCCCGGACGTGGCCTCGAACGCTGTCTCCGACGCGGAGGGCGGTCATGGCGACCTGCTCCTGCGAGTGCGGGAGCCGGCGGAGGGCGGGGAGGGCGACGACACCCGGCTCGGGATCGACTTCCTGCTCGGCTACTCGGTGCAGTTCCACGCCGATCGGCTGACGCTCGCCCGGCACGACTACGACGAGCGCGTGCTGGCGACCTGCCCGGTCACGATCGACCCGGCGCGCAGCTATGCGGTGCTGATCCGCCTTCGCGGCGAACGCCTCTCGGTCGAGCTGGACGGCGTCGTCCTCTTGGAGGTCCGAGACCTCCTGCCGCATGCGACCGGGGCGACCGGGATCCGGGCCGCCGGCGGGTCGCTCCGGGTCGAACGTCTCGAGATCAGGATCACGGACGCCGTGCGTCCGTGACCGGAGGCGGCAACCGTCCGTCTCAACGAAGAGAAGGAGCCAACGTCATGAAGAGATCGTCTGCGGAGCGGCATACGCCGCTTCGGATCGGGGTCGTCCTGGGGGTGGTGCTGGGGCTGATCGGCCTCGTCGCCGTCCCGTCGGCGGCCACCGCGTCCCCGGGATCGGTGGTCGCTGCCCCCTCATCGCCGAGCGGCGCCGAGAACAACGACTACCCCCGGATCATCCGGCTCTCCGCGAGCGCCGACCCCGCCCGCCGGGGCGAGCTGCTCGTCATGTACAGCGTCAACGACACCGGCGTGCGCACGCACTCGGTCGTCAAGCGCAGCACCGACGACGGACAGACCTGGACGACCGCGAGCACGCTGTACTCCCCGACGCCGGGATGGGGCATCTACTTCGGATCGATGTACGAGCTGCCGCAGGCGAGCGGGGGGCTGCCCGCAGGGACCCTCATCGCCGCGGGCAACGCCTGGGACAACGTCAGCTGGTCCAACCAGGAGGTGCAGACCTTCGTCAGCACCGACTACGGCGCGACGTGGACGCCCCGGGGGAACTGCGCCACGAAGGCCGGCGCGCCGAACCAGGTCTCGACCGGGCTGTGGGAGCCGGAGATCGTGCTGAACGCCGACGGCAAGCTCGCCTGCCACTTCTCGGACGAGCGGCTGCGCTCGTCCGGGTTCAGCCAGAAGCTCGTCATGGTCACCTCCTCCGACGGCGGTGCGACGTGGGGCGGGCAGGTCGACGTGGTCGCGATCGGCGACAGTAGCTCGCGCCCCGGCATGCCGGTCGTGCGGAGACTCCCCAACGGCAGCTACGCGCTCGCGTTCGAGCTGTGCCGGGACTCCGTCGGCAACGCCGACCAGACCTGCCGGGTCTATCTGAAGACGTCCTCCGACGGGGCGTCCTGGGGATCCGCGACCGACGTCGGCACCCTCGTCCAGACCGCGGACGGACGGCAGCTGCTCCATACGCCCGCGCTCGCGTGGAGCCCCGCCGGCGGGCCGAACGGCACGCTCGTGATGTCCGGTCAGCGGGTGGTCACCGGCTCCGACGGCTCCAGCACCGTGGTCCGGCCGGAGTCGGGCCGGGTGGTCTTCACGAACACCGCGCTGGGGACCGGGGCCTGGCAGGCCGTCTCCGCGCCCATGACGATCGATCCGACGGGCGACTACAACAACGGCCCGGGCAAGCACTGCGCCAACTACAGCCCGAGCATGGTCCCCACGGCCTCGGGATCCGCGCTCATGATGGTCTCGCCGAAGTTCGTCTCCGGGTCGACCACGCGGTGCGACGTCCGCTTCGGCACAGGCCCGATCGGCACCCTGCCGCTGTATGCGCCGTTCGACTCGGGCAACGACATGGGGTGGGCGGCCTACGGCGGCAACTGGTCGGTCAGCGCCGGGGTGTACTCGCAGAACGGGACGGCGAGCGGACCCAAGTCCCTCGTCGGCTCGACCGGGTGGACGGACGTGACCGTCGACACGGACATCCGCCTCGATGGCACCGGGCAGGCAGGTGTGCTCCTGCGCACCCGCGCCCCGGGCGTCGGCGCGGACGCCCACTCCGGCTACTACGTGGGCGTGGAGACGAACGGGACGATGTTCATCGGCAGGCAGGACAACAACTGGACATCGCTCGCGCTGCAGAACGTGAGCGGCGGTGTCGGCGTCGGCACCTGGTACCACGTCTCCGCGAGCATCGTCGGCTGCACGATCACCGCGACGATCAAGCCGGAGAACGCCACGACCACGACGACGGCGACCGCCACCGATCCCGGCTGCTTCGCCTCCGGTCAGCCAGGAGTGCGGACCCACCTGACCTCGGCATCGTTCCGGAACTTCCAGGTCAGCGAGGCCGGCGCCTCCACGGCCCCCGCCTACGCGGACTCGTGGGCGTCCGGCGCGGCGACCGGCTGGACGGGGTACGGCGGCTCGTGGTCGACGATCGCGGCCGGTGCCACCGAGCGCCAGTCCGCCGCGGGTGCTGACGGTCCGAAGCTGTCCTCGCCCGCGTCGGGAGATGCGTACACGGCGGCGGCGGATGTGCGGCTGACCTCGTTGAGCGCGCCGAGCGGGAACGCTGGCGTCGTCGCGCGGATGACCTCGCCCGGCGTGGGGCCCGACGCCTACTCGGGCTACTTCGCGGGAGTCGACGGCAGCACGGGACGTCTCTCGCTCGGCAGGTCCAACGGCACGTGGACGCCCCTCGCCGACACGGGCGTTCCCGGCGGCGTCCAGCTCAACACCTGGTACCGGGTCACGCTCCGCGTCACCGGATGCACGATCTCGGCGACGGGACAGCGGACCTCGTCCTGGGATCAGGCGAGGCTCTCCGTCACCGACTCCGGGTGCTCGGCGACCGGCGCGGCCGGGATCCGCGCGATGCTCGCGGCCGCGGACTTCAGGGAGTTCCTGGTCGCCAAGGGCTGAGGCCCGTCTCGGCGGACCCGCCTCATTCCGCTCTGCCTAGAATTGGCGGATGCATGCGCTCACCGAGGAGGAGATCAGGGCATCGTTCGTCAACGCGGACGCCGAGGAGGTCGCCCGGATCGCGATGCCGCACGACCTGCTCCTCACGGAGTGGGACTACCTGGACTTCCTCGCCTGGCGGGATCCGGATTCCGCCAGGCGAGGCTGCATCGTGATCGAGCGTGAGGGGCGCCCCACCGGCATCGTCCTGCGGGCCACGGACCCCGGCCGGGTGCGCTCCGGCATGTGCAACATCTGCCACACCCTGCAGCCCGGCAATCAGGTCGCTCTGTTCTCCGCCCACAGGATCGGCGAGGCGGGCAGGCGTGGCGCGACGGTCGGGAACTACCTGTGCGCCGATCTCTCCTGCCATGAGAGCGTCCGGCTGGTGCCGCCTCTGGCCCCGAGCGAGATCCGCGGCGAGCAGCACGTCGATCGTCGCCTCGATGGCACCCACCGTCGGATGAGAGCCTTCGTCGAGGCCGCCCTCGCCGAGGGCTGAGCCCGGACGCCGGCCAGATATCGTTCTGGGAGCGACGCGATAGCTGCTGTCTCGGCCCGCCCGTCGCGCCCGGAGCGCCTCGGACGCGCATAGGCTGGTCGCGGATGCGATCGACGGCGCCGTGGTCGCATCGGCCGACGTCGTCCGAATCCGGAGGAGAACCGATGACCGAACCGATCCGTCTCACCGTGGAGGGCGGTCTCGCCCGTCTCACCCTCAATCGTCCCCGGCGGCTGAACGCCTTCAACGCGGAGCTCGCCCATGCCTGGGCCGATGCGACCGCCGAGGCGGTCGGGCGGGAGGACGTCGGCGCGATCATCATCGACGCGGAGGGCCCGTCCTTCTGCGCGGGCGGTGATGTGCTCGACATGGCTCAGACGATGTCAGCAGGGTCCGACATCACAGCGCTCGCCGGGGTGATCAACCGCGGGATCCGCTCGCTGACCGAGGCGCCCATCCCGGTCGTCGCGGCGGCGCAGGGCACGACGGCAGGGGGCGGGCTCGGCATCCTCCTCTGCAGCGACTATGCGGTGATCGGCGCGGACTCCCGCATCGGCAGCCTGTACGCGAACATCGGCCTCACCCCCGACCTGTCGGTGTCCGCCCAGCTCTCCCATGCCGTCGGTGAGCGGCGGGCTCTCCAGCTCGTGCTCCAGGACCGGCTGCTCAGCGCCGCGGAGGCCGTCGAGTGGGGGCTGGCGGCGGAGGCCGTCGGTGCCGATGGCGCCGAGGCGACCGCGGACGCGGTGCGGGCGAGGGCGGAGGAGATCGCGCGGTTCTGGCTCGCCGGCGCCCATCGTGCCTACGGCCAGGCGAAGCGTCTGATCCGCACCCGCCCCGCGCGCAGCTTCGTGGAACAGCTCGACGAGGAGGCCAGGACCATCGGGGCGTCCTTCGACGGCGACGAGGCGAAGAAGCGGGTGCAGGCGTTCGCGGCGGCCTCCGCGAAGCGAGGCGCCTGACCGGCATCTCCCGCGGCCGTCCTCGCGGCGCTCTTCCTCTCGGCGGCCTTCCTCCACAGGGCTCGACGTTCGGCGAGATGTCCACCGAACGCGGCTGCACCCGCGCGGCGAAGGCGGGCGCGTGTCAGGATGAGAGCACATCACGGACGAGAGGATCGCCATGTCCGAGCTCACGACGCCGCCGGCGAAGAAACCGAACACGTCCCTCCTGCTCCGCGGGGCGATCTGGATCGCGATCGGCGCGCTCATCGCCGCCGCGCTGGTCTGTGTCATCTGGGTACTCGTCGGCGATCAGCAGGAACTGGTCGGGCGCGCGTTCCTGACGATCCTCCTCCTCGCTGCCTTCGCGGGGATCGCGATCCTCGAGGCGAGTCTGTCCTCTGACCGTCCGGACTGGCTCGCGCTGCTGAGCATCATCTCCTGGATCATCGCCCTGCTCGTCGGCGCGGTCAAGATCTGGCTCCCGGCGGACGTGGTCGACTACGACGGCGAGAGGGTGGTCGAGGGAGGGGCGCGTTTCTTCCAGTTCCTCCTCGTGGTGATCGTGCTGCAACTCGCCGTCCTGCACGTGCGCATCTTCTGGCGTGCTTCCCAGCGCTACGTGACCACCTTCACGCGCGTGGTCACCTTCGTCACCTTCGCGTTCCTCGGGCTTCTGGTCGCGCTGCTCGTCTTCTTCCTCACCTTCCCCGAGACGTTCCACTACTCGGATCTGTTCTGGCGGATCGTGGTCGCACTGACGATCCTCACCGCGGTGGGCTCGACGCTCATCCCGCTGCTGAACGCGCTGTTCGCGCCGAAGCGGCCCGCCGCAGCGCTCCCCGCCGTCAGGGCATGGCCGACCTACGTCGACGGGACCACGCCCCTGCCGGTGCTCCGCGACGGCTCCCCGGACTGGAACGCCTACTACACGGGTGTTCCTTCCGTCGAAGCTCCGATCCCGACCGCGTATGGCGCCGTTCTGCCGCCCGTTCCTGAGGCTCCTCCGATTCCGTCGAACCCCGGCGGCTGGGCCGCTCCGTCTACTCCGCCCGCAACGTCTGCGCCGTCCACGCCGCTGGCTGAGCCGGTGCTCCCGTCTGAGCCGGTGTTCCCGATCGAGCCGGTGCTCCCGCCGAGACCGCCGGCGCCGGAGCGCGCGCCGGACGCTGCAGCGCCGGACACCGCTGCGCAGGATGTCGCCCCACCCGAGTTCCCGGCCGCGCCTCCCGCCGCCCCGGCCCCGCCGCAGTCGTGACGTCCGTCAGAGACCTCCGCCTCCTCGCCGTGGAGATCGCGCAGGAGGCGGGTGAGCTTGCGCGTCGTCGGCGGGAGGAGGGAGTCGCCCTCGCCGCGACCAAGAGCTCGCTGGCCGACATCGTCACCGAGGCCGACCGAGAGGTCGAGGCGCTGATCCGGGCGAGGCTCGTCGCCGAGCGCCCGGGAGACGGATTCCTCGGTGAGGAGTCCGGGGCGGAGCCCGGCGAGAGCGGGCTGACCTGGGTTGTCGATCCGATCGACGGCACGGTCAACTACGCCTCCGGGTTCCCGTCCTACTGCGTCAGCATCGCGGTGGTGGAGGGGGAGCCCGAGCCGGAGCTCTGGACGGAGGTTGCCGGCGTCGTCTTCGCCCCTGCGCTCGGCGAGCTGTTCACCGCGGAGCGCGGCGGGGGTTCGTGGCTGGGCGAGAAGCGTCTCCAGGTGTCGACCCCGGGGGCTGCGGGCGCGCTCCTCGGGACCGGGTTCGGCTACGATCCGGCGACGCACGACGGCGATCTGGCGACGGTGCGGAGGGTGATGCCGGTCGCCCGCGATCTGCGTCGGATCGGCGCCGCCGCCCTCGACCTCGCCTATGTGGCGGCGGGGCGGCTCGACGGCTTCTTCGAGCGTGGGCTGAAGCCCTGGGACGTGGCGGCGGGGTCGATGCTCGTCCGCGAGGCCGGGGGAGCGATCGCGCACCCCGATCCGGCGGACGTCACCCGGCGGATGACGGTCGCGGGTTCACCGGCCCTGGTCGCCGAGCTCGTCGGACGCATCCGCGGAGACTGAGCACCGCACACATCGCGTTTCCAGCCTGCCCCCTGTATTGTTTATACGTTCGTTACCTTCGCCGACCCGATGGCGAAGCGTCGCTGAAGCCCCCTGCCGTTCCCCCGGGCGGCCGATCCGGGAGAACTACACCCTTGCCTCTTGACATACCCGTGGCTGAGCCCGCGCCCACGCGCCGTTCGCTCCGCCAGGCGGCGATGGCCGCAACCGTAGAGGGCGCACCCGCGAGTGCCCCGGCCGTGGCCGTTCCCCCGGTCGAGGCTCCTGCGAAGGGCACGCCAGCGCGGATGCCCGTCGGCACCGTCTCCGCGATCCCCGCATCCGCGTCCGCCGCGGTCGATGGCCCCTCCGTCGGGCTCGATGCCGCGCTCGCCGCCTTGCGACACATCGCCGAGACGGCTCCCGCCGCCACATCTCCTTCGTCTGCCACCAGTCGGGCCGCTCGTCCGATGGAACAGACGGCGCGGGAAGTGGCTGCTGCTCCGCGGCGCGCGAAGGGCGGCTCCTTCCGTCGGGTCGCCCGGATCGGCGTTCCCGCGGGGGTCATGGGGATGGTCGGCCTACTGGCGATCTCGATGACCCTCCCGTCGCAGGCGATCGCCTCGGGACACGGACTGTCGCCGGCGACGTCGCTGGTCGCGTCCGGCTCGGCGAAGTCCGCGGCGGACGCGGAGGCGAAGGAGGACATCCAGGCTTTCATCGCGCCGAGCGACGTCCAGGGCGCCTCCCTGCAGGGGGCGGAGGGCTTCGGCGCTGTCTCCCAGGTGCAGGTCGCCGCGGAGTCGGGGATCCGGTTCTCGGACTCGCTCTACACGAACGACTCGACCGCCAAGATCCAGTGGCCGTTCATCGTCGGCGTCGCGATGAGTTCGCCCTTCGGCGTGCGCGACGGCGTGATGCACGAGGGCATCGACCTCGCGCCCGGCGACGGTGCGCCGATCCAGTCCATCGCCGACGGGACCGTGCGCCTGGCGTCGGAGAGCGACGGCGGCTACGGCGTCGGCGTCTACATCGACCACATCATCGACGGCCAGCTCGTCACCAGCCACTACGGGCACATGCAGTACGGCTCACTGAAGGTGAAGACGGGCGACGTCGTGAAGGTCGGCGACATCGTCGGTCTCACCGGCGACACCGGGCACTCCTTCGGGCCGCACCTGCACTTCGAGATCATCGTGGACGGCGCCAAGATCGACCCGCTGCCGTGGATGCTGGCGCACGCCGGGAGGCACTGACCTCGATTTCTACGAGGGCGCCAGAAATGGTACTCTCGTCTGGTTGCCCGAAAGGGCAGCATGCCCCGATAGCTCAGTGGCAGAGCACTTCCATGGTAAGGAAGGGGTCGTCAGTTCAATCCTGACTCGGGGCTCGCACACATCCGGTTCGCCGGGTGCACTGCGGCAGGGTAGCTCAGATGGTGAGAGCGCACGACTCATAATCGTGAGGTCGCGGGTTCGATCCCCGCTCCTGCTACAGAAATACCTGATCAGCCCCGGATTCGTTCGGGGCTCTTCCTGTTAAAGGTCACCTGATCCCTCATTAACCCCGCACATTCACTTCGCGCCGAGCACCGCGTCGAGCGCCGTGGATGCTCTGTCGCCGCCCACGGTCTTGCTCATGTAGGTGCCCATCGTTAGCGACGGATCGGCGTGCCCAAGGTACTCCGCGATGTCCCGGGGGGAGAGGCCGGCCTGATCGAGTGCCGTCGCCACCGTCTTGCGAAACGAGTGGAACGTGTACGCGGGGAACTGCAGCCGTTCACGCGCCTGGGCCCAGTCCCGAGCTGTGTTGCGTGGGTCGCGGAGGTTACCGAGAACGGTCGGGAACACGAGACCGAGAGGGTTCGGGCCGCCGCGCACTCGACGATCGCCGAGTATGCCGAGGAGGCTGCTCGGGATGCGTAGTCGGCGCGTGCCGGCGTCCGTCTTGGAATGTGGCTGCCTGATCACACCCTTGCCCTTCGCGCGCACGGCGTTGGATCGGATCGACACTGTGCATGCTGCGAGGTCTACGTCGTCCCAAGCTAGCGAGCATGCCTCGCTGATCCTCACGCCCGTCCCTGCGATGAAGTCGATGAGGTCGACCATGTCCAGATCGATCAACCGCTTGTCTGCGCGCACCTTCGAGAGGAGGCCGGCGAGATCGGCGAGTGGGATCGGAGTCGCGCCTTCCGCCTTCCTCTCAAGGGGGGCGAGTTCGCGGACCGGGTTGTGCTGGATCGCGTCAGAGCGCGCGGCGAGACCCATCATGCCCGACAGCACTGCTCTGGCCGTCTTAGCGGTCCCATGGCCGTGCTCGGCCGTCACGGCGTCCAGGAAGCGCTGCAGGCGCTCTGGTGTGGCCTCAGCGACGCTCAGGTCACCAATGCGGGGCGTGATGACCTTCTCGACACTGTGGCGGTAGGTGTCCACTGTGCGCGGCGCCCGAGAGGCCTTCGCCTTGAGGAATCGCTCGCCGAGGTCGCGCAGCCGAGTCTCCCGCTTGAGGTCTCCGGGTGCCGCGGCCATGATCTCGGCCAGCGCCTTCTTGAGCGCAGTCTCTGCCTTTGCTCGGGACGTGCTGAAGCGCTCCACCTGCCGCAGCTTTCCGTCCTCGAAGCGGTAGCGAGACCGTGCGCGCCAGAGGCCGTGCTTCGGCGGGATCTCGCCGTTCGGGATGACGACCAGGCGAGCACGCTTGTCTCCGGGCTCACGCCGCATCGCATCGACCGCGATGCGGCCGTAACTACTCAGCGGGGTCCGCGGGCGTGCCATCGTCGGCCTCTTCTTTCGGGCGGCGCTTCCAGCTCACGATCATCCGGCTGAAGTTGAGGTGTGGGTAGTCTCGCCTTGCTTGCTCAAGCTCTTCCCGCAACGCCTCGATCCGCTCGTGAACAACCGCAGAGTCCAGCTGTCGGTATTGCTGCTCTCGGCGATCATCGCGCTCTTTGTACTGGAGCAAGCTGTCGACGGCGCGGAACAACTCCGAGACCGGTTGCTGAAGTGCCTCGTTGGGGTTACTAAGGATCCGGGCTTCCCAGGGAGAGCTTGGGGGAGCGTCCGCGTCAAGGACTCGGCGAACCTCTCGTAGCTCGGCGACAGCATCCTCGCCTTGGGCCAGAGCGGTCTCTGTCGACCCAGCGCCTCCCCAGAACACTCCGTTGGAGGGCTGGAGGACGGAGAAAATATCGGCGCGACGCGCGTACTCCACGTTGGTCATCTCGATCCCGGGGATATCGACCTTCTCCCATGGATGCCGAGGGTCAACGATGAGGAATAGTGGCGAGACCTGCAATCCGTCCGCGAGAAGAACTAGCTCGGTGACTGTCAAGTCTCGCTTGCGTCCCGACTCGACATTTGTGATCACTGTCTTGGAAACTGCGCGCCCGGCCACGCGATCGGCCAGTTGCGATGCCGACAGCCCTTGAGCTGTCCGAACTTCGAGCAGCCGGCGGCCTACAAGGCTCGGATCACGTTCTGTTGCCATTTCTGCACTATACAGCGATACGGCGGTCTCATAGTTGCGCCCCGCTGAACCGATGTGATACAACTACTGCAAGACGCAGAAATTGCGTCACAGGCGGAGAGATTGGTGCAGAAATGGCAACATCCACTCGGGATCGACTCACGGAGCTCCCAGACATCGCGACTCGACCCCAGGTGTCCGAGTACACGCAGGTCAGCGTTCCCACGCTCGCCCGTTGGGCGATGGAGGGCAAGGGTCCGCGGGTGACCAAGTTCGGCGCGCTTGCGCGATACAGGAAAGCCGACGTCCTCGCGTGGATCGAGGCTCAGGCGCAGGAGGCCAACGAATGACCGACATCTACAGCCCCGACAACATCGCGCGGAGCCGTGCGCGTGCTGCGGAGTTCCGCGAGCGCGTCGAGCGAGGCGAGCTGGACGAGACATACCTCGAAGTCGCCGTCGAGATGGAGGCCTATGCCGACGAGCGTGAGCAGACCGCGCAGAAGAATGCCCCCGGAGCCGTTGCAGCGGCCGGGGGCGAGATCACTACCGATTCAGCAGGAATGGAAGCGAGCATGACCAACGATACGACCACGGTCGACTACACCGCTACCGACGTCGCTGCGGCGCTCGCTGAGATCGACGCCAGCGAACACGGCTGCATCGACCTGGAGCCGTCTGACGCGCTCTACCAAGACGTCGCACCCTCATTCAAGAAGCCGGCGGATTGGCTCGGCTGTGCGGTCGGGGACGCCGCGGGGTGTATGCACATGGCGCACCCTGTCGACCAGAACGGGCGGAAGGTCGAGATCCCGGCTGGTGACTGGTGGCAGGAGCAGATCGCCAAGCACAGCACGGCGACATTGCGGTACTGGAAGCGGAACGCGAATGCGGCGATTCGGGTCGGCGAGCTGCTCGCCATCTCGCTGGGCATGTATCTGGTGGCCGGCGAGCGGGTGGAGGACGGCGAGCCGGTCGTCGAGCTGATCACCGCGGCCGAGCGTCGTCGGCGGGATCGGGAGAACGAGCGCGCGTGGGCTGCAGCGCACCCGGAGGTGATGGCTGCGATGCCCGTGTGGGCCGATGACGTGTCCGTGGGTCTGGACGGGGTGGAGGGCGTGGAACTCTGGTTCGAGCGTCATATCGGCCCGGTGAGCCTCTCCCGGCCCGCCCGCCACGTCGATGGTCGCCTGATCTTCGATGACGCGACCTCGACGCCCTATGTGGCGATCGATCGGGACAATATCGAGGAGCTGACCGTCGATGCGATGCGCGAGCTCGCCTCGTCGCTGATGACCGCGGTTGGTGTCATCGAGGGCGCCACGCTGGTGGAGGTCGGGCGATGAGTGGCACGGCCTTCCCGAACTACCGCAACCGCACCCGCACAGGGGTCTACGGGCCTGGTCAGGGCCAGGCGGACCCGGAGACCGAGGGCCTGCTTGAAGAGTTCGCGATCGACCAGCGTGCGGCGGGCCTGACGGCCAGCACGGTGCGTCAACGGCTCAGCACCGTTCGGGCCTTGGTGACGATGCAGGGAGTCTCCCTGCTCACCGCGACGGCCCGCGACCTCAAGGTGTTCCTCGGGCGCGAGAGGATCTCGGCGGGCACGCGACGCGGCTACCGGGTGGTGCTCCGCGCGTTCTTCAAGTTCCTGCAAGACGCGGGCCTACGCCCCGACGACCCCGCGGCGAACCTTCCCCCGGTGCGTGTGCTCCGCCGGCACGCAAGACCCTTCTCCGCAGAGCAGATCGACGCGATGATGACGACCGGCGCGTACCGGCGCACTCGTGTCATGATCCTCCTCGGCTACGTGCAGGGGTTCCGTGTCTCGCAGATCGCGCGCGTCCACGGCCGAGACATCGACCTCGTGGCGGGGACGATCAGCACCGTCGGGAAGCACGGCAAGGAGACCACGTTCCCCCTGCATCCGATGCTCGCGGAGTTCGCGCACGAGATGCCCCAGGATGACTGGTGGTTCCCCGCCAGGGCGGGGAGCACCGCCCCGGACGGGCACATCTTCCCGTCCAGCGTTTCATCGCAGATCAGCGAGGCGAAGCGGCGTGCCGGGATCACCGATCCGACCCTGACCGCGCACTCGCTGCGGCACAGCTTCGGGTCGCATCTGTTCGCGAACGGTGCCGACATTCGGGTGATCCAGGAACTGATGGCGCACGAGACCATCGAGACCACGCAGATCTACGTGGGCGTCACTCAGCAGCAGAAGACCGCCGCGCTCAACGCGCTCCCGGGCGTCGCGATGCCGGCCCGATCCGGTCGACCGCCCGCCGGCCGCCACGCACTCACTGGAGCGTCCTCGTGAATCCTATGGAGCAGGCGGCGGCGATCGCGCAGCGGATCGTGCAGATCGCGAACAGTGAGAACTTCGGCGACTTCCGCAGCGAGATGATCCACGAGACGACCGTCGACGACCTCATGACCGACAGCACAGACCCGTTCCGGTTCGTGCGCGCGGTCGCCGTCGTGCAGCTGCTCGGCATCGCGCTCGTCGAGATCCTGGACGAGGCCAAGTCCGCACCCCCGCCCGCGGTGCGCGTCCTGCGGCGCCCTGCGGCCGTCGACGACGAGCTCAGGGAGCGAGATGGCTGATGCGAGGATCCCGGAGCAGTACCTCACCGACAAGCGTGTACTCCGGCTGACGGACGCCGAGCGATCCAGCTACTTCATGGCGCTGACCTGGTCCGTGTCGAACCGATCGGACGGCCGAATCGAGCGCGCGGATCTCCCGCTGATCCCGACGTTCTCCTCGAAGGCTATCCCGGGGCTTGTGCGCTGGGAGTGCTGGCGAACGGACGGGAAAGAAGCCTGGATCATCGTCGACTACGCGCGTTGGCAGACCACTCGATCCGAGTTCGAAGTGCTCGACAACGCTCGACGTCGAGAGCGCGAGAAGAAGGCGAGACAGCGAGCCAAGGCCAAGGACGTCACCGGGGACAGTCCCGGGGGAACGTCCCGAGGGACATCACAGGCAAGGCAAGGACAGGCAAGGCAAGAGCCAGGCCAGGACGAAAGCGAAGCGCCAGAGGACTGGTACGACCCGGCGACCGGAGAGGTCAGCGATCAGGTAACGGACTGGCCAACGACACCGATCCCGAACTCGGGTGGGTGGGGATCACCAGATGCGCCGGGGGCTGTCCTCGGTGCGACAACGAGCGCCGCGTCTGCGGCAGGAAGCAGGTAATCATGGGTGTTGATCATCCTGATATTGGGGCTGTGCAGCGGATGCAGGCGCGGGGGCGTGAGCTCGCGACGATGACGATGCGGAACTCGTCAGTCGGTGGTGACGGCATCCGCATCTACGACGGCGGCCGCCTCCTGGTCACCGAGGGCGGCGGGATCGACATCGTCGATACCGGGTACATCAACATCGACGGCAACATCCGCGGTGTTGGCCGGTTCGATTGGGAAGGTGTTTTCCACCAGCTGGGCCCGTCCGTCTTCCAGGGGCCGACCACGTTTCAGGGGCCGGTGACGATCACTGGTCCGGATGGGAAGTTGACCGTCGAGAAAGAGACGCTCCTCAAGGCGTTGACCAGGGTTCTCGCGGACCTGGTGATCGAGGAGGGCGGGAAGGCCGTCATCGGGAACATGGTCATCGATCCGACCATCGGTGGCGGGTCGGTCGTGTTCCAGAACGGCGGGCAGCTCTTCAGCAACGCCGACACCGTCCAGCTCTACCTCGGCAACTCTGTCGCCCAGATCTCGGACGACTACGCCCGCCTGCAACATGCCGGGTACGTGATCGAGATCGATGCCACGGGCGTGAAGATGAGCCGCGGCGCGGTCCGCGCGATCTCCGGCACGGGCACGCCGGAGGGAACGTTGCATCAGGACGATGACGGGTATCTCCGGCGAAGCGATGGGAGTTGAGCTCGTGGAACAGCCGAAGTGGAGTGATGATGTTTCCGACTGGCGCCGGTACGCCGGCGAGCTGCGGAGCAAGATCGGTGATCTGAACCGGCTCCTGTCCGTCGAGCGAGAGCAGCAGCGTATCTTGCGGAACTCGAAGGGCCGCGACGCGAAACTGCTCACGAAAGTCGAACGGTTTCTTGCTGATGGCGATGTCCCAGCAGCGGTCGATCTGCTCGCGCGTCGCCGCCAGGGCATCGATGCGGCGAAAGCGGGCCGGACGTGAGGATGCCGGCCGATCGGAGGGGGCGGGTGCCGTGGTGGGCTCGCCCCCTCTCGGAGGTGCCCGATTCTCTGGTGCGGGGCAAGGAACGCCCAGGCCATGTGTTGGTGGTCACACGCCGCGATGCCGACGGCGAGCCGATCGAATCGGCGTGGGTCGATGAATCGATCGCTTGGCAATACGACGAAACGCGCTGGTCGGAGAAGCTCTGACCCGATTCGCGACATAAAATTGGAGCAAGCCGAAACGCATTTGCCGTCGCGGGATCGAGGGCCTCATGGTCAAGATCTCATGGCCGCGAAAGGTCGGTGAGCAGAAGACCGTCGGTCAAGCCGCGGCCAAGGACGAGGAACCCTGTGGGGTCAAGTCCGAGGAGCCAGCTGGCGTCAGCCCGTCCGCCTATGCGAAACGAGTACCAGTCGATCTGTGACGAGCGCCCATCGGGTGAAGTCCAGAAGATCGGCATCTGTGGTCTCGTCCCTTCACGATCCACGCCCGGAGCGTTGGACGCTACTGGGTATTTCTCACTAGGAGTGATCTATCTCATGAACCTCAAGGAACAGCTGCTCGCCCTGCAGAAGGCGATGCAGGCGATCGTGGATGGCGCGAAGGCGCTGGGCCGCGATCTCAACGACAGCGAAGTGGCAAGCATCGAGGCAAAGGCCGCTGAGGCGACCGATCTGAAGGCGAAGATCGAGCGTCAGGCGAAGGGTGATGCGCTGATCGCGTCGCTCACCGCCGCGTCCGCGATCGGCGAGGAGGATCCCAACGACCCCAATGGGTACACGAGCGCCAAAAACGGTTACCTCGCTCTCACTGGCCAGGGAGGCAAGAAGGCCGCGTCGGTCTTCGCGCGAGCGCTCGGGCAGAAGGCGTTCCTGACGCCCGGCACTCAGGTGTTCGCGACCCCGATGGAATCACAGTCGCCGCTTGAGCTGCAGCGGATTCCAACGTCAATCCTTGACGTCCTCAAGTCCACGGTGCGGTCGGCGCCCGCTTGGAAGTACCTCCGGCAGACGGCCTTCACGAACAACGCGGCGATCGTCGCGGCCGGGGCGGAGAAGCCGACGTCGGTGATCACGCTCGGAGAGGAAGAAGGGCTGCTTGAAGTCATCGCGCACCTCACGGAGCCCGTGAACAAGTACCTCCTCGAAGACAACGACACTCTCGTCGCATTCATCGCGACTCAGATGCTCTACGGGATCGGGCGCACCCTCGAAAGCGAGGTGCTCTCCGGCAACGGCACGACCGGTCACTTCACCGGACTGCTGAACACCGCCGGTATCCAGACGCAGGCAGCTGGCCCCGACAAGGTCACCACGCTCCGCATGGCAGCCACCAAGCTCGAAGTCCTCGGCTACACCCCCGACGTGTACATCGTGAACCCGAACGACTGGGCAGAGATCGAAACGACCCGCGCCACGTCAGGCAGCTTCGACCTCGGCGGCCCCATCGACCGGGCACAGCGCAAGGTCTGGGGAACGCAGGTCATCACCTCAACCGGCATCACCGCCGGCACCGCCCTCACCCTCGACCTGGACGCCGCAACCGTCGACCGAGACGAGCGCGGCATCCAGGTCGAATGGGACCGTAGCCAGGGGTTCAAGACGAACGAGATCATCGGACGCGTCGAAGGACGCTTCGGCCTCTCCGTCTATCGCCCCGACGCGATCGTCAAGATCACACTGCCGACCACCCCGTAACGCCCCGGCCCCAGGGGTAGGGGGTCCAAATCCCGACGCCCCGACCCCTGGGGCCAATTCTCCGGCAGTGGAGTCCCCCACCGGGTTCGGAAACGAGAGGAAACAGCGTCAGATGGATACTGGCGAGGCGCAGGAGCGTCGTGAGCGTGCCGCGGCGTATTCCCGGGCATATCGGGCGAGGAAGCGTGCTGAGGATGCTGAGCGGGCGCGTGTGGCGTCTGACGGTGAGCCGGGGGTGATGCGTCAGGCGGTGGAGAGGTCGATCGCTGCGGCGAAGTGGCTGACCGGGACGGATGCGGCATCGATCGCTCAGGCTCGTGCGCTCGCGGATATGGCCGATCGTGCCATCGATGATCGTCTACGGTTGCGCGCGCACTCCCTGTTGTCCCGGGTTCTGGGTGAGATGGGGTTGACGCCTCGCGTGCGGACTCAGTTGGAGCTCCGCGCCCGGCGGTTGCAGACCGCTGTTGATGATCGTGCTGTGGACTCGGCGCCGAACGTGACCCGTTTCCCACGCCCCGCACCACGCAAACGCTGATGTCCGGGGTCCCGAGTAGGGTGCGCGCATGACCATTCTTCGCGACACCACAATCCGTCCGATCGACTTGCTTGTGCCTGGCTCCAGCGGTCTGGAGAAGCTGGAGGCCACGAACGTGACCTTCCTCGGGCCAGCTGTTCTCCTGCTGGTCGGGAACATCACGTTCGCAGGCAACACCACCTTCCAAGGCAACGTTGAGGGCCTGATCTGGGACCTCGACCCGACCCGCACTCAGATCGCGGGCGCGATCATGCTAAAGGATCCGCACTTCGACAACTGCACGTTCGATCACCGCATCGGAATCGCGGGACCGGGGAACGTGATCTCGCAACTCATCAGCAAGATCGAAGTGTAGAAAATCCCGCATTTACCCCGCAGTATTGACTGCCTATAGCGATAGCTCGTGATGCGTTCTGAGCATGTCCTGTCAGGGATCGGGGGAGTGGTGATACCCCGCGATAACCCCCGAATCCGACCGTGACCCAATCGTGAGGTCGCGGGTTCGATCCTGGCTCCTGCTACTTCAACCCCAGAATCCCGCGAGTCGTATCTGAGCCGATATCTCGGACCCTGGGCTTCGCGCCGAAGGAGGCTCACGCGAATGAGTGCCATCGTTAGTCTGGCGTCATGACGGATCAGCAGGTGCCGGAGATGCCGGGGGCATCGGGAACCGCGCGCATCTGGTTCTGGTGGGTGGCGGCGTTCGGCCTCTTTGCGGGCGCCTTCTCCTGGGCGTGGTACGGATTCGCGCAGCTGGAGGCTCAGTCCGAGCAGGGGAAGGCGCTCGCTGCCGGCACGACGATGGCTGGTTTCGCGGAGATGGTCGGCGGTGTTCCGCTCGTCCTCGCCCACTTTGGGGGCCTGGTGCTTCTGGGATGGCTCGGCTGGTGGGGGTATCGGGGTCGGGGAGTCGTCCTCGCGTTCGTCGCCGTCCTCATAGCGAGCGGAATCGGTATCGGTCTCGCTCAGTGGCTCTATGACGGCGAACTGTTTCAGCTCGGCATCGACAACGATGTCTACGTGCCTTGACAGCCCTCGTCCCGTCCAGGGTGGGGAGAGGAACCCAGCCTCATCGGAGATCTGATCCCCCGTTGAAATAAAATAGTATTGCCAATACTATGGTGAAAGTGAGCGGGGCGGAGCAGCCCTGTCGCGAGGAAGGGCGACGATGACGACAGTTCTGTACACCGGAGGCGCCGGACGCATGGGCCGGGTGATCCGGGAAGGCCTCGCCGGTCGATACGACCGAGTCGTGCTGTTCACGCGTCGCGCCCCGGAGGAGCCGCTGCACCCGCGCGAGGAGGTCGTGATCGGTGACCTGGCCGACCTCGACGGGCTGACGAAGGCCGCGGAGGGAGTCGACGTCATCGTGCATCTCGGCGGCATCGCCGACGAGTCGACCTATGAGAGCATCCGGGCCTCGAACATCGACGGCACGTATCACGTGTACGAGGCGGCTCGCCGCGCCGGAGTCCGCCGGGTCGTCTACGCGAGCTCGAACCACGTCGTGGGCTTCCACGAGGCCACCGAGACGCTCGATGAGGCGGCGCCGCTGCGTCCCGACACCTACTACGGAGTGTCGAAGGCCTTCGGCGAAGCGTTGGCGAGCCTCTACCACGACAAATGGGGAGTGGAGTCAGTGCTGTTGCGCATCGGCACCTTCCGGCCTGCTCCTGAAGACCGCCGCCAGCTCGCACTGTGGCTGAGCTGGCGGGACGGCGTCGAGCTCACTCGCTGCGCGATCGAGAGCGGCCCAGTCGGCTGCCAGGTCGTCTACGGATGCTCGAACAACACGGGCTCATGGTGGGACGGCCGAATCGGCTGGCAGGCGATCGGCTACGTCCCGCGGGACGACGCCGCCGAGCACGCGGATGCCGTGGACCGCGAGGCCCCCGCACCGCGCTACCACGGCGGCGCATTCACGGCATCGGACTACGAGGGAGGCATCTGGTGAGCACCACGCAGACCGTCGACGTACTCATCACGACCGCGTTCCTCGCACCGGGGGACGAGGTCGACCGCATCCTGACCGGGGCGGGCCTCTCGACCCGCCACGAACCGGGCCTCGACGCGCTCTCCGCAGACGACCGCAGGACCCTGCTCCAGGGCGTCCGCGCGATCATCGCGGGCACGCGTCCCCTCGGCGGTGAGGACCTCGACCACGCCGAGAACCTGGAGGTCATCGTCCGCACCGGCGTCGGCTACGACAGCGTCGACGTCGATACCGCCACTCGGCACGGCATCCCCGTGTGCATCACGGCCGGCGCCAACCGGCAGGCTGTGGCCGAACATGTCTTCGCGCTCCTCCTGGCATCCGCTCGCCGCATCCCCGAGAACATCGGCAACCTCGCGGACGGCCGCTGGGAGCAGCTCACGGGCCGCGAGCTCAGGGGAGCGACCCTCGGCATCCTCGGCCTCGGATCGATCGGCAAGGCCGTGGCCAGGATCGGCGGCGCTTTCGACATGGACATCGTCGCGTACGACCCGTACTTCGACGAGGACTTCGCTGCGGCGAACGGGGTCCGTCGCGCCGACCTCGAGGAGGTGCTCGCGCAGTCGGACTTCGTCACACTGCATCTCTTCCTCGACGAGTCGACCCACAACCTCCTGGACGCGAAGCGGCTGTCGCTCATGAAGTCCGACGCGATCGTGATCAACACCGCCCGCGGCGGCATCATCGACGAGCAGGCGCTCGTCGATGCCGTCGTGGCGGGAGCGATCGGCGGAGCAGCGCTCGACGTCTTCGCCGAAGAGCCGTTGCCCTCCACGAGCCCGCTGCTGCACACACCCGGGATCCTCGCCACGACGCACGTCGCTGGCGCCACCCGTGAGGCGCGAGGCGAGTCCGGCCGGATCGCCGCGACGACCGTGATCGACGTGCTCGGCGGGGGAGACCCGCGCTTCGTCGTGAACCCCGACTACCAGGGGGTGCCGGCATGATCACCCTGTACAGCGGACTGGTCGTCCGCCAGGCGCTCGAGGAGACGGTGATCCCCCTCTTCGAGCAGGCGACGGGCGAGCGGGTCGAGGCGACGTTCGAGCCGACGACGATGCTGCTCGGACGCATCGCCGACGGCGAGCGTCCCGACCTCATGCTCGGCCTCTCCTCTTCGGTGCGCGACCTCGCCGATCAAGGGGTGCTCGCCCACGAGGGGCTGACCGACATCGCGATCTCCGCGGTCGGATTCGCCCGGCTCCCGGAGACGGCGGCGCCGATCGATGGGACAGCCGAGACGTTTCTCGACTATCTCCGCGCGGCACCGGCCGTCGCCTACACGCTGAGCGGCGCGAGCGGGCTGCATTTCATGGAGGTCCTGCGCGCACATGACCTGCTCGACGAGATCGACGAGCGGGCCGTGCGGTTCCCCGCGGGGCTCACGGCCGAGTCCGTCGTCGACGGCCGCGCGACGGTCGCGATTCAACAGGTCAGCGAACTGCGGGCGGTGCCCGGTCCTCACCTGGTCGCCCCGATCCCGCACGCGCTCCAGTCCTACATGTCGTTCGCGATCGGCGTCCGCCCCGGTGCACCCCAGACGGCCGCGGCCTTCGCCTCGTCGCTCGGCGCGGACGACGCTCGCCGCGCCTTCGCAGCCGTCGGGCTGAGCGCACCCTGACATCCGGCGCCGTAGGGCGCCCTCGCGGAGGATGCGACGGCAGGCCGTCGCCCGGACGGGAAGAGAGAACATGAGAAAAGTCATCGTGGACACCGACACGGGAGTCGACGACGCGCTGGCGCTGATGCTGCTCGCCGCCGATCCCGACGTCGAGATCCTCGCCGCGATCAGTGTCTTCGGCAACTGCGAGAGCGAACGCGCCGCCGACAACGCGCGCTACGTGCTCGACACCTGCGGACGTGAAGACGTGCCCGTCTACCGCGGCGCCGCGGCGCCCCTGCATCAGGACCTCCGGCTCAACCCGGGGATCCACGGCGAGGACGGCTTCGGGAACACCGGCTTGCGCCCGGCCCGGTCCGTGCCCGCCGAACCCGACGGCGTGCAGGTGCTGCTCGACCTCGTCGATGTCCATGAGGGCGAGATCGACTACCTCGCCCTCGGTCCGCAGACGAACCTGGCCCTCGCACTGCAGCGCGAGCCGCGGCTGTTGGAACGGCTCCGCAGCACGACGATCGTCGGGACCCTCGGGCCCGCCCTCTACAACGACACGGAGCCCTGGGCGGACCGCAGGTTCCGGATCTCGCGTGATCCGAACGTGTCCTTCGACATCGACGCCGCGCAGGAGGTCGCCCGTCACGAGGGCGACGTCACCTGGTGCGGGCCATACGTGACCCGGCAGGCCCTCGTGCCCGAGGACTTCTTCCTCCAGATCGCGGCGACCACGGCATCCCCGCCTGCGCAGCTCGTCACCGCGATCAGCGCGGACTACGCCGGCTTCTACACGCGCAGCTACCCGCAGCCCGATGCCCGTCGGGTCATGGGCATCAACGACAGCCTGGCCGTGGCGAGCCTGCTCCGTCCCGAGCTCGTCGCCGGCGCCGTCCGCCGCCCGCTGCAGACGTTCCGGGATCCGGAGACCGGAGACCGCTACCTCGCCGGTGTGCACCCGTCCCGCGACGAGAAACGCCCGCTGCATCGCGTCGTCTTCGACATGGACTTCGACGGTGTGCTCGATCTCATCGGCGAATCCCTCCGCCGCCCGCTGCCCTGGCGCTGACCCCCGCCTCCTCCCCGAAAAAGCACAGCTCGTGAGCGAAGGAGCTCTCTTGTGACGCAAGAAACACCCACCCGATCCGTCGACGCTCCGTCGCGACGGCACGACACCCGCAACCTCTTCGCGCTCAGCGCAGGCCACGCCCTCGAGTGGTTCGACTGGGCGATGTTCGGGCTGCTCTCGGTCTACATCGGCAACGCCTTCTTCCCCGGCGACAGCCCGGCGTCGGCGACCCTGAACTCGCTGGCCGTCTTCGCCGTCGGGTTCGTCTTCCGCCCGATCGGCGGCATCGTCTTCGGCCTCGTCGCCGACCGGATCGGCCGCAAGATCGTGATGATCGGCTCCGTCGGCGTGACCGCCGCGGCCAGCCTCGTGATCGGCGTGCTGCCCACCCACGAGGTCCTTGGCGTCTGGGCCGGCATCATCGTGCTGCTCATGCGCATCGTGCAGGGCATCTCGACCGGTATCGAGGCGCCGCTGAGCCAGGCCTACGGTCTCGAGCTGGTTCCTGAGCGCCCGGGATACGTCGCCGGGTTCATGGCGTTCTTCAACAACCTCGGCAACCTGCTCGCGCCGCTGACCGCGTTCGGGGCGAGCGCGCTCCTCGGGGTGACCGCGATGGGCGAGTACGGATGGCGCATCCCGTTCATCCTGGGCGGAGTGCTCGGCATCCTCGTCCTCTGGCTCCGGCGCTCGCTTCCGGAGACGCTGCCGACGGGCGTCGCCGGTGAGGACGGCGAGGTGCCGACCCGCACCGAGGCGATCGAGGTCTGGCGCGGTGTCCGGCACTACTGGCTCAGCGTCGTGGCCGTCGTCTTCGTGATCGGCGCCATCATGGCCTACAACTACACGTGGCTCTCCGGCCTGCCGTCGTTGGCGACGGGCGCGTTCGGTGAGGACCCCACGGCGGTGTTCGCGGTGTCGACGACGATGAGCGTCGTGCTGACGCTCGGGGCGCTCGTGCTCAGCCGGATCCTCGACAAGTGGGCGCTTTCGCGATGGTTCGTGGTGGGCCGGATCCTGGCGATCCCGACGATCTTCCTGGTGCTGCTCTACACCGACGGCGGCATCGGTCCACTCGCCGGCGTCATGCTGGGCGGATCGCTCGTGCTGCTGCTGAACCTGACGATCTACAACGCCGTCGCGAACTCGCTGTTCCCGCAGCACATCCGCGGCACGGCCATGGGCCTCGGCTACGGCGTCGGCGTGGCCCTCTTCGGCGGTACCGCGTCGTACCTGTTCGTCTGGCTGCAGAGCATCGGAGCGGGAGGGATCTTCCCGATCTACATCGCCGTGCTGTGCGCGATCAGCGTGGTGCTCTACGTGCTGGCGAAGCGGCGCAACGGGGTGTTCGTGGGCTCGTGAACCCCCTCTCTCGCGGAAGGGCGTGCGGGATCCGGATCGGATTCCCGCACGCCCTTCCGCGTCGGCCTGCGTGTGCGTCAGGTGGGGGGACGCAGCGCGTCGACCTGCGCGGGAGTCAGCGGGCGGGTCGCGGTGCCGCGGAGCAGGAGGAAGAGCTTCGCGGTCTCCTCGAGCTCTTCCAGCGCGTCCATGGCGGACGAGAGCGTCGCTCCCGCGACGACGGGGCCGTGGTTGCTCAGCAGCAGGGCCACGTTGTCGCGGGCGGTGCGTTCGGCGAGCGTCTCGAGGGCGTCGTCCCCCGGCGCGTGGTAGGGGAGGAGGGGCAGCCTGCCGATCCGCATCGCGAAGTAGGCCGTGAGCGGTGGCAGCGCATCGCTCGGGTCGAGGTCCGCCAGACACGACACGGCCGCGGCGTGCGTCGAGTGCGTGTGCACGACGGCCTGGGAGTCCGGGCGAGCGCGAAGCACGGCGGCGTGCAGGAAGGCCTCCTTCGACGGGGCGGGGCCGGACAGATGGCGCCCCGTCTCGTCGATGAGCGACAGCTCGTCGACGGTCACGGTGCCCAGGCTCGACCCGGTCGGCGTGACGAGGATGCCGCCCTCTCCGCGCACGGAGATGTTGCCCGTGCTCCCGTGGGTGAGCCCGCGATCGAACAGGGATCGGGCGGCGCGGATGACGTCATCGCGCTGCGTGCTCATGCGGCCTCCTCCTCCTCGGATGCGCGGACCAGGAGGTCGGGCTCGCCGAAGTTGCCGGACTTCAGGAGCAGCCGCATGCCGTCATCGCTGTGGATCCACGGCACACCGCGCGCGGCCTCGGCCCCGATCTCGCCGCCGCGCACGCCGAGCGCGGCGATCACGGCGCCGGACGTCTCGCCGCCGGCGGTGACGAATCGGGTGACACCCCGTTCGCGGACCCCCTGCGCCACGCGGGAGATCGCCGCCTCGAGGACGGCGGCGGACCGCTCCACGCCGAGTCGCTCCTGCACGGCGTGCAGCTGCTCGGGCGGGAGGGAGGCGTAGATCAGCGGAGCGGGCGAATCGTCCAGGAGAGAGTCGTACCACCTGAGGGCCCGGGTCGCGAGAGTCTCCGGATCCTGGTCGACGAGGGCGTCGAGACGGTACAGGGGGCGCCCTGCACGGTCCATCGCGTCGATCTGCTCCAGAGTGCGCCGGGAGCAGCTGCCGGCCAGCACGATCGAGCGGCCGGCGCCAGCGGCCCCGGGTGCCGGCCGCGGTCGTGCGGGACGGCTCTCGGCGACGGCATGCGCGAGCGCACCGGCCAGCCCCGCGGCGCCGGCGAGCAGCGGCTCATCGACGGCGGCGCGCGCGATCGTCAGCAGGTCGTCGTCGGTGATCGCATCGGGGAAGAGGTAGCGGGAGTCGTGTCGCGGATCGCTCATCGCCGAACGGAGCGCTTCCGCACCGGCGCGGACGACGTCGTGCGGGAGCACGCGGCTCGATGGCCTCGGGAGCTGCCCGTCGAGCAGACGCACCAGATCGGAGTCTCGCATCGGCGTGAGTGGATGGTCGCGCATGGGCGATTCCGCGAGCGGCACGCCGTTCACGAACAGCTGTCCGCCGTACACCGTGCGGCCGTGCTCCGGGGAGCTGGGCGTGGTGACGACCCGCCCGGCCCCGACGAGGCCGACGAGCGCGTCGAGCACGGGGCCGATGTTGCCCGAGGGAGTCGAGTCGAACGTCGAGCAGTACTTGAGGAAGAGCCGATCCGCGCCATGGGCCCGCAGCGCCTCCGCGGCGACGATCGACCGGGCGACGGCCTCCGCGGCTGGGATGGTCCGGGTCTTGAGGGCCACGACGCCCACGTCCCACATCGAGTCGATCGATCCATCCCTGGGGTCTCCGAACACGATGCCGGTGCGCAGCCCCTGCCGGTGGCAGGCCACCGCCGCGTCGGTGCCGCCGGTGACGTCGTCGGCAATGATCCCGATCATCGGCCCGACCCCGCGGCCAGCCGCTCGCGCAGTGCGATGGCGGAGCTGGCGGGGCCCGACAGCACGGGGACGCCGACCGCCTCCGCCAGGCCTCGCGCCGCGGGGGCGAGGGAGTACTGGGCGAGGAAGACGGCGTCGACCTGTGCAGCGAAGGGCGTGACCGCCTCGGCCAGCGCGGTCAGCAACGCCTGCGGATCCTGCGCCTTGGTGGCCGCCATCGCCGCGGGAACGGCGATGGCGGTGACGACGGTGTTCACGCCGGCCTCGCGCAGAGTCGCCTTCAAACGCTCCACCGAGTCGTCCTTGGCGCCGTCGAACGAGGCCACCACGAGCACCGAGTCATAGCGGGCGTCGGCGATCTCGCGGAACGCGGCCTCGTCCGGTGCCAGCACAGGGACATCGCGCTGGGCGTCCGTCGCGACCGGCCCGTACAGCGAGCACGTGAGCAGCACGCCGTCGGCGCCTTCGGCCAGCGCGTGGTCGATCAGCCGCGTCATCCGCGCGCGGAGGGCGTCGTCGAGCCCGCCGCGCGCGTCGGCGTCGCTGAGCAGTCGATCGTCGAGGATGTTCCAGACCTCGGCCTCGGGATACAGCTCTCCCAGCGCGGATCGGGCAGGCGCCATCGCTGCGGTGACCGCGCTGATCAGGGCGATCTTCGGGGGAGTGGTCATGCGGTGAGCTCCTTCATCCATCCGAGACCGGCCACGGTCTCGGTCAAGGGCTGGTACTCGCAGCCGATCCATCCGCGGTATCCCGAGTCGCGGATCGCGGTGAAGACGCGGTCGTACGCGATCTCTCCCGTGCCCGGTTCATGACGGCTGGGCGGGTCGGCGATCTGGACGTGCGCGATGTGCTCGCGATGCGCGAGGAACGTCGGGATCAGGTCGCCCTCATCGATCTGCGCGTGGTAGAAGTCCATCAGCACCCCGACCTGCTCGCGGCCCGCGGCGTCGGCCACCGCCGCGGCCTGCGCCTGGGACTCGAGGATGAAGCCCGGGGCGTCGCGCTTGTTCTGCGGCTCGAGCAGTAGCCGGACGCCCGTGCCCCGTGCCTGCTCGGCCGCCCAGGCGATGTTCGCCACGTAGAGGGCGAAGGCGCGATCGCGGGGCACGTCGTCGGGGACGATGCCGCCGACGACGTGCAGGAACGGCGCTCCGAGGGCCGTCGCGTACTCGAGGCCCTTACGTACCCCGTCGCGGAAGTCGGGCTCCGCTCCCGGCACGCACGCCATCCCCTGCCGCGTCGGCGAGCCGGCCGGACCCATTGGGGTGTTGATCAGCACCTGCGACAGCCCCGCCTGCGCGAGCAGCTCCACGAGGCGCTGGGGCTCGTATTCGTAGGGCGCGGGGTACTCGACGGCCTGGAAGCCGGCGCGCGCCGCGGCGTCGAACCGCTCCTCGAAGGGATGCTCGGTGAAGAGCCACTTGAGATTGGCGTCGAAGCGCAGGGACGGTGTCATGGGTTTCTCCTGGGCGAGGGGATGGCGGTCAGGGGCGCATCATCCGATGCTGCGATCGACTTCTCCCTGGACGCCGTCCACGAAGAACCCGATGCGGGAGGACTGCGGGGCCAGACGCACGGCATCGCCGCCGTCGAGTGCCAGAGCGACGTCGTGCCCCGGCACCAGGACTCCGCCGGTGTCCCGCACCAGCGAGCGGAGTCGGTCGACGCTTGCGCGACTGGCGTCGGCGTCCATCGTCGAGTCCACCTCGAGCGTCTGGAGCTCGAACACGTTCTTCACGGCATCCCCGGCGAAGACGTGGGACCGCTCCGCCGCCTCCACGTGGAAGGCGAGGTGTCCCGGCGTGTGCCCGGGGCTCGCGATCGCCGTGATGCCGGGCAGGATCTCCTGGCCGTCGCGCATGCGCTCGACGCCCGCGCGCCGCTGCAGCAGCTCCTGGATGTGGAGGTCGGGGATGAACTTCGTCCCGGCCGGCTGCGTGGCGGCCCATGCGAGCTCCTCCTCGCCGACCCAGGTCGTGGCGTTCGGATACATCGTGAAGTTCCCCACGTGGTCCCAGTGCAGATGGGTGACGACGACGTCGGTGATGTCGCCGGTGTCGAGACCGTGCGCGGCAAGGCCCTCGTGGATGAGCGGGATGTAGGCCGGTGGGCCCGCGTCGATGAGCACGCGACGGTCCCCGTGGTGGAGCAGCCAGAGGCTGCTCCACCCGAAGGCGCCGTGCGATGAGGACTTCCCGGGGAAGCCGTCGACGAGCGAGCGGAGTTCGTACATGTGTCAATCCTGCGCTTTCGCGGCCAGGGAGCCTCGGGAGAACCTCGCGGTGAGGGTCGCGCCGACCGCGAGCAGGAGACCGGCGAGGATGAACGGGATCGTGTACGAGCCGGTTCCGTCGACGAGGAATCCCGTCACGATCGGGGCGAGCAGGCCGAAGACGTTGCCGCCCACCTGGACGAGCGCGAACACGCGGCCCTTCGACGGGTTGCCCTGGATGAGATCGCCGGCGAGGGCGAAGTTCAGCGTCATCGCCGAGGTGATCATGATGAGCACCCAGGCGATCAGGACGACGATCGCCACCACGTTGTCCACGAACGGCAGCACGAGCAGGGGGAGCGCGGCGACCATCGCCGTGACCACGAGCTTGCGCCGACCGCCGGAATGCAGCTTGTCGGTCGGGACGAGGCGGTCGCTGACGTAGGCGACGACGATGCTGCCGACGGCGGCGACCGCGTAGGTGATGCCGGTGACCCAGCCGGAGCCGAGGCCCTCGAGCCCGCGCTCCTTCTCGAGGTAGAGCGGCATGAAGGAGAGGAAGAGGTAGTTCGTGTACGCGGCGCAGCCGTGGGCGATCAGCAGGCTCCACATCGTTCCCGTGCGCAGGAGGACCGGGAGTGTGAGGGGCTTGCTGGAGTATCCCTGCGCTGCGACCTGCGGGTCGACCCGTTCGCGGATGATGAAGTCGCGCTCCGCGGGCTTGAGCCACGCCGCCTTCGCCGGGGTGTTGTAGACGAGCATCCAGATCACGCCGAACACGATGCCGATGCCGCCGAGGATGAAGAAGGACGCATGCCAGCTCAGCGTGGCGATGAGGTACGCGGCAACGACCGCGCCGATGGCCGGACCGAAGAGGGCCCCGGCGTTGAGCAGGCCGGTGAATCGCGCGCGCTCCTGACGGGGAGCCCATTCGGAGATCACGGAGTTGCCGACGGGATACATGGGCGATTCGCCGGCGCCGAGGAGCAGGCGGGCAATGACGAGCGCGGCGAGGCCGGTGGCCGCCCCGGTCATCCCGGCGCCGATCGACCAGACGATGATGCTGATGGGCAGGAGGAGGCGTGCGCCCCAGCGGTCGGCCATCAGGCCCACCGGGATCATCAGGGCGAGGTAGGCCCAGCTGAAGACCGAGGTGAGGATTCCGTACTGCCCCGTGGTGAGGCCGAACTCCTCGATGATGTGGCTGCCGGCGATGGACCAGTTGATGCGGTCCATGTAGCCGAGTGTCACCAGGAGCAGCAGCCCGATGCCGATGATGTACCGGCGACTGCCTACGGCTGTGCGCGGGGGCGAGGCGAGTTGTCTAGTCATCGTTGACCCTTCACGAAGAAATACTATCGACAATAGTATTGCGACTGTAGCGGGGTCGCATCGAGTCTCGCAAGGCCCGAGGCCGGGCTCGGGGTCAAGGGTCGAGCAGCCGCCCCGCCGAAGCCTCGATGTGCTCGCGCATCCGTTCGGTCGCGAGCCCCGCATCTCGCGAGCGGATCGCGTCGAGGATCGCGCGATGCTCGGGGGCGGCCCACTTGGCGCCGGTGCGTCCGAGCTTCGAGAAGAGGCGGAAGCGCTGGATCTGTCCGGCCAGGGTCGTGTAAGCGTTCTCGAGGAAGGGGTTGCCCGCGTGGGCGGCGATCAGGCGGTGGAAACGATCATCCGAGCGCCAGTAGATGCGGAAGCCCTCGGTCTCGCGGTCGGCGTGGTCGATCGTGGACTCGAAATCGCGAACGGTCTCCTCCAGAGAGTCCACGAACGCGTCGGTGGCGCGCGCGGTCGCCGCCGCCGCCAAGTACGGTTCGATCAGCAGGCGCGCATCGCGCAGCTGTCGCACCTCGGTGAGGCTCATCATCGGCGCGACGCGGTAGCCGCGCAGGGCCTCGCGATGCACGAGCCCGGTGTGCTCCAGGCGGGCCAGTGCCTCGCGCAGCGGGGTGGGGCTGACATTGAGCTCCCGAGAGAGTGCCCCGATGTTCAAGGGCTCGCCGGCGCCGCGGATGCCGTCCATGAACTGGCTGAGCAGCACTTCGTACATCTGGTCTGCGACGGGTGTGCGGGATCCGCTCTCTGTCACCATTGCCTCCTCCGACCGCGAACGGTCTCGCCCCATTCTTACTGGTAACCCGGCGAAGCGTCCGCAAGCGGCGCGGGCGCGTGTGGGCCGCGGAGCCCCGAAGCCTACGCGCCGTCGCCCCTGTCCCTGTGCTTCGCCCCCGGCGAGCCGTGCGTCGCCGCTTCCAGGGTGTCGGCGTAGTCGACCTCGTCGGGCAGGAGCGCCCGCTGGGCGCGGATGCCGTCGTTGAGGGCGAGCAGCTGGAGCACGATCGCCTTCGGGTCTTGATCGGGGGTGGCTGCCGGAGACTATCGACGAGTGGAACGCGAGGCGCCCCGGGAGTTGGAGCGAGTTGCCTCTTCATCGGGGTCATTGCCTGTGCTGATTCACCTACTCGTGAAGCAGGCGGGGCGTGTCCCTAAGGGATGTCCCTGACGCCGATGGGGTTGGGGACGCCCCGCTTCTATCATGACCATATGACGGCATCCGACTCGGAACGAGCTCATCCTCAACGGGAGTGGCTGGGCATTCTGGCCTTCGTGGTGTCAGGGCTGGTGCTCTTCTGCGTGGTCGTGCTGGGTGTCACCGGCATAGCCTTCGTCGCCGGTGGTCTGTACGTCGTGCTTCCCCTTCTCGTCGCCCTGATCCTCGGTGTGCTGGCGATCTGCTTCTCGCGGCCTCGCTGGAGGGGGATCGCTGCTGTCGTGATGGGCGGGCTGCCGGTGGTCTTCCTCGCCGTCGTGTTGATTCTGGCGGTGATTCAGTCTGTGGGCTAGGTGATCTTCTGGCATGTTGTGAACGTGCGAGGAGGGGAAGGCCTCGGGGGAGGGGCGATACGGGTCTCACCCTCACGTCGGATTCCACGGAGGCCTTTGCGGCTCGTGCTGACGCGCTTTGATGCGGAAGCCCTCGGTCTCCCGGTCGGCGTGGTCGACCGTGGACTCGAAGTCACGAACGGTCTCCTCCAGTGAGTCCACGAACGCGTCGGTGGCGCGCGCGGTCGCCGCCGCCGCCAAGTACGGTTCGATCAGCAGGCGCGCATCGCGCAGCTGCCGATCATCGGCGCGACTCGCCGTCGCCCCGATCCTTGTGCTTCGCCCCCGGTCCCTGTCCCTGCCCCTGCCCCGGGAAGGGCTCGGACCAGGCGAACGTCTTGTTGGCGGGATCCGTGATGTCGCGACCGGAGATCTGTCGGTAGTAGCCGTGCGTCGCCGCTTCCAGGGTGTCGGCGTAGTCGACCTCGTCGGGCAGGAGCGCCCACTGGGCGCGGATGCCGTCGTTGAGGGCGAGCAGCTGGAGCACGATGGCCCTCGGGTCCTGATCGGGGAGGAGCTCGCCGCTGACGATGCCCCGCGCGACGAACGGCACGAGGACCTCGAGCGACTCGGTGAGCCTCATGGCGAGGTGGGCGGTCGCCGGGTGGTCGTCCAGGACGCTGGCGCCGCTGAGCATGGCGCGGAAGAGGACGTAGTCCGGCTCCGATGTGGCGGAGCGGACGCCCACGTTGAACGCCACGATCATGTCGGCGACCGTGCGGACCTCGTCTGCCATGACGGGGGTGAAGACCGCCTCGCGCCGCCGGATCACGGCCATGAAGAGGTCGTTCTTGGTGGGGAAGTGATGGATGAGCCCCGCGTCGGTCATCCCCGCGTCGCGCGCGATGTCGGCGATGCGGGTCTTGTCGTAGCCGTTGTGGGCGAAGCGGCGGACGGCGGCCTCGATGATCCGCTCCCGCCGCGCGTTCCCCCGGAGCACGCGTCCGTCGGTCGATCTCTGCTCGTCCATCAGCCTGATTCTTCCACGAGGGCCACGTTCCCGCCGGGCGGGAGGAACGGATTGTAAATTAACCTAGTTGTCACTAGTGTTTTTCCCGGGCGTTGCCTCGCCCTGATCGAATCGGACTCGACGACGCGTCCATCGAAAGGAAACCCGACATGTCTCTCAGGACTTCGGCTGCACCACGGCAGCGGTCTTCATTGCGGAAGATCTACCTGTTCGCGCTCATCGAGTTCGCGACCTACGGCGCGCTTGCGGCCCCGTCGGCGGTCGCTCTGTCCCTCAAAGTGCTGGAGCTCGTGCCCACGACGCAGAAGGAGGGCGCGCTCGCGATCGTCACCGCGATCGGCGGGGCGACGGCGCTGATCACCAACCCGCTGTTCGGCGGCATGTCCGATCGGACGCGCAGCAGGTTCGGTCGCCGCAGGCCGTGGATCGCCGCGGGCATCGTCGTGGGGCTCCTGGGCGCCGGGATCATGCTCGCAGCGCCGAGCATCGCGATGCTGGCCATCGGCTGGGTCATCGCCCAGGCCGGCTACAACGCCACGTTCGCGGCGCTGAACGCGATGCTGGCAGAGCAGGTCCCGGACGCCGACCGCGGCAAGGCCTCGGGCATCTTCGGCGCGGCATCGGGGCTCGGCATGCTCTCGGCCTACGCGCTTGCCGCCGTGTTCGCGAAGAGCATGACCGTGCTGTTCCTCGCGATGCCGGCGGTCGCCGTGGCGATCGTGATCGCCGTGTGCGTCGTGGTGAAGGACCCCGTGCCAGAGGGTGAGATCCCGCGCGTCACGATCCGCAGCATGCTGACCTCCTTCGTCTTCAACCCGAAGGAGACCCCCTCCTTCGCCTACGTCGCGCTGCAGCGCTTCATCATGCAGACCGGATACACGCTGGTGCAGGCGTTCGGCCTCTACTTCCTGATGCTGCGGATGAAGATGTCCACGGTCGAGGCGACCCAGGTGACCCTCCTGATCGGGCTCATCACCCTGGTCCTGCTGAGCGCGGTCTCCTGGGGAGTCGGGTTCCTGGCCTCCCGCCGCGGTCGCTACGGCGGCTATCTCCTCGGCTCGATCGGGCTCATGGCCGCGAGCCTGCTGATCAGCGCGTTCACCGATCAGTTCCTGCTGTACCTCGTCGGCGTGCTGATGTCCGGAGTCGCGCTGGGCATCTACTCCTCGGTCGACCTCGCGCTGGTCATGCGCACCCTCCCCGCCGGTCGGGAGGGCAAGTTCCTCGGCATCTTCAACATGGCCAAGACCCTGCCGCAGACCATCGCCCCGGCCGCCGCGCCCTTCCTGCTCATGCTCGGCGCCGGCGACCCGATCGCCGGCGGCGACAAGAACTACACCGCGCTGTACCTGTGCGCGACGGCCGCCGTCCTGCTCTCGCTGCTCACGATCGCGGGCTTCCGCGCCAAGCTCAACCCCTCGGCGGCACCGGTCGCCGAGACCAAGGAGGAACTGATCCCATGACCACCCCGCTCACCACGCTCGACGGCCTCGTCAACTTCCGCGACCTCGGCGGCGTCCCCACGGAAGATGCCGTGATCCGCCCCGGCGTGCTCTACCGGGCGGAGTCGCTCTCGGACCTGACCGACGCAGGACGCGAGGCCCTCGCGTCGAGCGGCATCGGGGTCGTGATCGACCTGCGCAGCACGATGGAGGCGGAGAAGTCGCCCGGGGTGACGGCGGACTCGGCCGCCCCGCGCCTGGTCGCGATCCCGATGCTCGACGGCGCCCTCCCGACCTCGATCGATGACGCCCGCCCGCTCGAGGAGTCCTATGCGGCGCTCATCCGCGAGCACGGCGAGGACTTCGCACGAATCGCCGGCGTGATCGCCGACGCCGACGCGGGCGTGCTCGTCCACTGCACCGCCGGAAAGGACCGCACGGGTCTTGCGATCGCCCTGGTGCTGCTCGCCGTCGGCGCCGAATGGGACGCCGTCCGGACGGACTACTCCGCGTCGAGCGAGAACCTCTCGGGCGCGTGGACGGACCGGATCTTCGCGATGATCGCCGCGATGGGACTCGACATCCCGGACACCCCCGAGGTGCGGAGGCTGATGTACAGCACCTCGGAGACGGGCTTCGACGCGGCTTTCGAGTGGGTGCGCGCACAGCACGGATCCGTCACCGGCTATCTCACCGATCACGGCCTCTCCGACGAGCAGCTGACGCGTCTGCGCGACCGGCTGGTGCAGCGCTGAGCATCGGGGGCGCCGTGGCCGACGTCGCCTGGGTGGGGTCGACGACCCTGACCGAGCTGTTCCTGCTGCTGATCGCGTTCGTGCTGTCGGCGATCATCGGGCTGGAACGGCAGCGGCGGCTCAAGAGCGCGGGGCTCCGCACCCACACGCTGGTCGGCGTCGGCTCGGCGGTGTTCACCCTGGTCTCGGCCTACGGGTTCGCCACCGTGACGTCGCCGGATGCCCTGCTGGATCCGTCCCGTATCGCAGCGCAGGTGGTCTCCGGCATCGGGTTCCTCGGCGCCGGGGTCATTTTCGTCCGCCAGAACGCGGTGTCCGGGCTCACCACCGCGGCCTCGATCTGGGTGACCGCGGCGATCGGCATGGCGAGCGGCGCGGGCATGCCCCTCATCGCCATCACCGCGACCGCGCTGCACCTGTGCACCGTGACCTTCCTCGGCCGCCTCGGCAGGCGGCTGCGGCCGGAAGGGGAGGAGACCACCGTGGTGGTGAAGTACCTCGAAGGGAACGGCGCCCTCAGCACCGTGCTCGGCGTCGCGGCCGACCTCGGCTTCCAGGTGCACATGGTCGGCACCAGGCACATCGTGAAGACCGGAGCGCCGCCGCGCGCCGTGACCACGCTGCGGCTGCGCGACTCGTCGACCGAGGTCGGGCCGCTCATCGCCCCGCTCGGCGACATCCCCGGTGTCCTCTCGGTGAAGATCACCGGCACCGACCCCGAAGACTGACCCCTATCTCACAGGAGCAAAGAGACATGTCGCATCAGATCCCCGACGAGACCCGTGCCCGCGTCGACGCGCTGATCGGGGGGATGACGCTCGCCGAGAAGGCGGGCGCCCTGCTGGCCGCCCGCGTCACCATGAACCCCGACGGGACGCTGTGGGAGGGAACCCCCGAGCAGTCCCCGTTCGGATTCGTCCCGACGACGGAGATGATCCTCGAACGGCACATCGGCCATCTCGGGCTGATGAACATCCCCAGCGTCGAGGCCCTGGCGGGGTGGGGGGAGCGGATCAGGGAGCTGACCGCCCGCACGCGCCTGCGCGTCCCCGTCTCCGTCGGCGCCGACCCCACGCACGGCCGCGACCGCAACGTGCAGGTCGGCCAGGCGGGCGCCGGGTTCAGCCGGATCACCGAGCCGATCGGACTGGCCGCGACCTGGGACGCGTCGCTCGTCGAGGAGGTCGCGACGATGATGGCGCGCGAGCTGCGGGCAGCCGGGATCCACATCGCGGTCCACCCGATGGCGGACCTCGCCACCGAGCCGCGCTGGGCGCGGGTCGCCGGTACGTTCGGCGAGGACCCGCAGCACGCCGCCGAGACGATCCGCGCCTTCGTCCGGGGGCTCCAGAGCGGCGGTGCGGAGGAGCGCGTCCTCGCCACGGCGAAGCACTTCCCCGGCGGCGGGCCGCAGCGCGACGGCTTCGACGCGCACTTCGAGCGGGGCGCGAACACCGTGTACCCCGGGGGCCGGTTCGAGGACCACCTCGCCCCGTTCGCCGCGGCGATCGACGAGGGCGTCGCCATGATGATGCCCGGATACGCGGCTCCCGTCGGCGCCCCGCACGAGGAGGTCGGCTTCGCCTTCCAGCGCTCGGTCATCACCGGCCTGCTGCGCGAGCGCCTCGGCTTCGACGGCGTGGTGGTCACGGACTTCAACATCGTCACCGGGATGGCGCTGCCGCGGCTGGGCGTCGAGCTGCCCGTGCGCGCCTGGGGGCTCCTCGACGTCGAGCCCGTCGAGCGCGTCGGGATGCTCTTCGCCGCGGGCGTGGACCAGCTCGGCGGCGAGTCCGACCCGCAGCTGATCCTCGACGCGGTGGACCGGGGTCTCGTGACCGAGCAGCGTCTGGACGAGTCGGTTCGCCGGGTGCTCGGCGACAAGGCACGGCTCGGCCTCCTGGACGACCCCGCCGCCGGGACCGTGGAGCCTGCGCGCATCCACGAACGGGTCCACACGGCGGAGCACGTCTCCCTCGCCCGCCGCGCGCAGCGGGCGTCGATCGTCGCGGTGCACGGGACGCCCGTCACGGTCGCTCCGCAGACGCGGGTGTACAGCGAGGGCGTCGACCGGGACGTGCTCGCCCGCTATGCCACCCCGGTGGAGACGGTGGAGGAGGCCGAGATCGCCGTTCTGCGCATCGACGCCCCGTACGAGAAGCGTCCGGCGCAGTCCCTCGAATCCGGGTTCCATGAAGGGAGCCTGGAGTTCCCTGCCGACGAGGTCGATCGGATCGTGGGGATCGCCGGACGCATCCCGACGCTCGTCGACGTGTTCCTGGATCGCGCCGCGGTTCTCACCCCCTTCCGCGAGAGCGGGATCGTCGCGCTCACCGGCACCTTCGGCGTGGACGACGACCTTCTGCTGGACGCCATGACCGGGCGCGCGGAGACGACCGGACGGCTCCCGTTCGATCTCCCGCGCTCGGACGCCGCTGTGATCGCCGCGCGCGAGGACGTCCCCTTCGACACCGCGGACCCGCTCTTCCGGTTCGGTCACGGCCTGAGCTGGGGCGGGAGCGCGGAGGAGTAGAAGGGAAGTGACAGCAGGCGGTGCAGTACAGGCGTCTTGTCGCTCCGTCGGCGGAATGATGCCGATCCTCTCAAACGAGGGTCGACCCCAGGATCACTCGACGTTGATGGTCGGGGACGGCCGAACCGTCCGCCGGCGATGGATCGCGACCTGCATGCGACGTGGGGAGGAGAACCCGGTCTGGAAGGCGATGGATTCGAGGACGTGCCTGTCCTGAGCGGGTGCAGCGTCCAGGAGGATGGACGCCGCGGCAACTCTCCTGCTCTCGATCTCCTCTCGGGGGGTGGTTCCCGCGCGAGTGAAGACCCGATGCAGATACGCCGTGGAGACTGCCATTCGCTCGGCAATTCTGGACACGGTGAGGGAAGCATCGCGATACCTTTCATCGATCTCCCTCACGGCATTCTCGAAAAGGCTCTTCTGTGCGGTGGTGAGCACCGTTGGAGCGTCTGTGTCATCGGCGACCGCGGCGAGAACGAGGTCGGCCAGCGCCTCGAGCATCAGAGTGCTGCCCGCGCTACGTGAAAACCCTTGGTTGGTGGCGATCACATTGGTGGTCGTCGCCAGGAGATGATGAAACCCTGGGCTCGGGCGAATCGGCGTTCCGAGGTATCTCGAGAATCGCTTCTCCCGGAACAGAGGCGCCCGAAGATGCCACTCGCAGCGCGCCCAGAAATCCCGGTTCTCGGTGGTGATGGGGGTCTCGCCCTCGAGGACGATCAGATGCTGTGCTTTCAACAAGCTCTTCGTCGGTCCGAATCGGAGAGCCGCATCGCCGTCGACGCCGAGGATGACCCGAACGCTTCCCGAGCGGAGCGCCCTGGAGTCCAAGACGGTGGGGGTGGTCCAGAGGCGAGCGACCGTCCAGGCGGGTGCTCGAACGAGCTCGACGAGCTCTCGCGTCGGAGGAGACATCGACGGCGTCCATCCGAGCGTGCTCAGACTTGGCGCGTCTGAGGCGGGGGAGATGTCAGGGGGCAACTCGGCTCCTGGATTCAGTCGCGCGTCGTGGGAGAGGAGACGCCGATGACGGATTCGGTCTTGGGGCGGGAGGCTAAGTCTCTCGCCAGGAAGATGCCGTCCAGGAAGCCTCTGTTACAGACTCGACGGGAATATCAACCGGATCGAACCGGAATCTGGCCGATTCGCCATTCCGAGGGGATGAAGGGTGCCTTTCGCGGTCTCACTAGTAGACGTGCCTCGGCTCGAGAGTCGATGGCGCGATCACGTGATTGCCAACGAGAGGAAATAGGACGTGGATATCGACGACGGCATGAAAGCGCGCGAGGGGGGATGGGATGCCTTCGGTGTGCCCAGGCGCACGATCGTGAAGGGGGCCGCGTGGTCTATCCCGATCATCGCGACCGCTGTGGCGCTTCCGGGCGCGAGTGCATCCTCGGGCTGTCAGACCGTGACGTTCGAGGCGCCCGCACTCGATCCCACCTCGCCCGAGGGCGTGACGACCACCTTCATCGTTCCCGCGGGGGTGACGAAGCTCGGCTTTGCCGTTGCGGGCGGTGGTGGCGGTGGCGGAAGCGACCCTCTCGTCAACGGCACAGGCGACAACATCAACCCGTTCCGGGAGGGAGGCAGCGGCGGTCTGGTCACCGGTGAGATGAGTGTCACGCCCGGGCAGGCGCTCACCCTGATCGTCGGCCAGGGCGGCGAGCTTCCGATCACGACGGACGAGGGTACGAAACTGGGTGGGCGAGGCTATGGCAACGGCGGTGACGCGTTGCGCGTCGCGACGAATCCGCCTGCGACCACTCTGACCGGCACCATCACCGGCGGTTCCGGCGGTGGTGGATCCGCGATCCTGGTGGGGAACGTGCCGCTCATCGTCTCTGGCGGAGGCGGGGGTGCCGGGTCGAAGATCGTTAGGCGGCAGGATCCCGTTCCCTGGACCGCGACGGGCGGAGCCGGAGGGGCCGCGAACAGCGATAGCGAGGATTACACGCTGACGTTTCCGCCCAACTTCAGCGCGACGGGCACCGGGGGCGGAGGGGCGGTCGGCGCGACACCGGGCGCGGGTGGTGCAGTGCCGCCAACCCCATCGCCATATCAGCCTGGTTTCCCGCTTAGGGGAGGATCTGCGGGGTCCGGCAGGAATGGCGCGAACGGCAACCCCGTTCAGGCGCTCGGGGAAGCGGGAGGGCAGGTCTTCCTGAACTTCTCTGCATCGTCCGGCGGCGGTGGCGGCGGTTACGCCGGTGGTGGAAGCGGTGGCGCGGTCGCCTCAGCGCACTGGACGGGCGCGCCGCCTGCGGAGGTCATCGGGGTCGTCGGAGGTCCGGGCGGAGGTGGGTCGAACTACGTCGCTGCCGGGTTCGGAGGCGTCACGGTTCTCGAGTCGACGCAAGGGCTCGCCGCGAATGGTGGCGAGCAGAACACCGTACGTCCCGCGGGATGGATCACGCTGAGCTACCAGCTCTGTGTGTGACCGTCACATCGATGGCTGATCTGTAGCCGGCCTCGACGCAGAGCCCCTGGTTTCCTTTCGGGGAGGCCAGGGGCTCCGGGTGGGCGCAGGGTGACGTCGGAGTAGGCTGGATCGCGCTGTGCTCGGCCGCGCAGCGGATGGGAGCGAACGTGGGCGAGGGCGTCGTCGAACGGATGCGCGGACCACGCGCCTACGCGGCCTTCGTCGGGATCGGCCTCATCGCGGGCCTCCTCTCCGGCCTCTTCGGCGTCGGAGGCGGAACCGTCATCGTGCCCCTGCTGGTGCTGCTGCTCAGCTTCGATCAGCGTCTGGCGGCGGGGACGTCCCTGGCCGCGATCGTGCCGACGGCCAGCGTCGGGGTCATCTCCTACGCGGTGTCCGGCTCGGTGGCCTGGATCCCGGCGCTGATCCTCGCGGCGGGCGCCGTCATCGGCGCGCAGATCGGCACGCGCCTCCTTCCGCGGATCTCCCAGACCGCCCTGCGCTGGTTCTTCGTCGGCTTCATCGTCATCGTGATCGTGACGCTGTTCCTGGTGATCCCGTCCCGCGACGCCGTGCTGCACCTCACCTGGACCACGGGCCCGCTGCTCGGCATCGTGGGGCTGTTCACCGGCGTCATGGCCGGGCTGATCGGCGTGGGCGGCGGAGTGGTCGTCGTCCCGATCCTGATGCTCGCCTTCGGCACCAGCGACCTGGTCGCCAAGGGCACATCGCTCCTCATGATGATCCCGACCGCCGTCTCCGGCACGTTCGGCAACATCCGGAACCGCAACGTCGACCTGCTCGCGGCGGGGATCATCGGCGTCGCCGCGTGCACGACGACGGCGCTCGGCGCCTGGCTCGCGACGCTCATCGACCCGTTCGTCGGAAATATTCTCTTCGCCGCATATCTCGTCGTCATCGGCCTGCAGATGGCGATCAAGGCCGTCCGCGGGCGGAAGCGCCGCGACTAGCGCTCCGTCTGCTCTGCCCACCGCTCCGCTCCTGATAGCGTCTCGCGGATCCGGGATCGGGCGTGTCGGGCGTCGTCGGTAGGATCGAAGGGTGCCAGTGAACCCCGAACTCCTCGGACGCGCGTTCCCGGAGACGCAGCCCTATCTCGTCGGGCGCGAGAAGGTGCGCGAGTTCGCGCGCGCCGTCTTCGCCGATGCCCCGCAGCACACCGATGTGGAGGCCGCGCGTGCTCTCGGCCATGCCGACGTCGTGGCGCCGCCCACGTTCGCGATGGTCGTGCAGGACCTCACGCTGCAGCAGCTGCTCGGGGAGCCGGACTCCGGGATCGTCCTCGCACGGACCATCCACGCCGAGCAGCGCTTCGACTACACGCGGCCGATCGTCGCCGGCGACGAGCTGCGCGCCCGGCTCCGGGTCACCGCGATCCGCACGCTCGGCGCGAACGCGCTGATCACGAGCGAGGCGGAGATCGTCGATGCCGCAGGGGAGCACGTCGTGACCGCCACCTCGGTGCTGCTGGTCGGAGAGGGGGAGTGATGTCGTTCACCGTCGGAGACGTCGTCGCGGAGCGCACGATCCATCTCACCCGCGAGTCGCTGGTCCGCTACGCCGGGGCATCGGGGGACTTCAACCCGATCCACTACCGCGACGACGTGGCGGCCGAGGTCGGGCTCCACGGCGTCCTCGCGCACGGGATGCTCACCATGGGCCTCGCCTCGTCCGTGGTCGTGGCCGCGCTTCCCGGCACCGCCCGTCTGCTCGACTACGGCGTCCGCTTCACCAAGCCGGTCGTCGTCGATCCGATCGCGGGCGCGGACGTGCAGGTCTCGGCGAAGGTCGGCGCGGTCGACGAAGAGGCGGTGCGCATCGATCTGACGGTGCGGCACGCGGAGACCACGGTCCTCGTCAAGGCCCAGCTGCGCATCGCGGCCGGGTCGGTCTGACATGGCCGCGATCGATCCGATCCGGCTCGCCGAGCTGACCACGCTGCAGACGGGCGCCGCCCCCGAGCGGATGGTCGATGCCGAGACGACGGAGGAGCTCATCGCGACCCTTCGCGAGACGTGGGGCCGCGGCGACGACTGGTTCGTGCTCGGCGGCGGGTCCAACCTCTTCGCCGGAGACCTCCCGTTCGACGGGACGGTGGTGCGCATCCGCACCTCGGGCATCGAGCGCCTGCCCTCGCCGCACCCGGGACGCGTGCGTCTGCGGGTGCAGGCGGGCCACGACTGGGACGCGCTGGTGGCCTACGCGGTGGAGCACGGGCTCGCCGGGATCGAGGGCATGTCGGGGATCCCCGGCACCGTGGGCGCAGCCCCGGTGCAGAACGTCGGCGCCTACGGACAGGAGATCCAGGAGACCCTCGTCGAGGTCGACCTGATCGACGAGGACACCGCCGAGGTCTCCACGGTCTCCGCGGCGGATCTCGGCCTTGGTTTCCGCACCTCCGTGCTCAAGCACCACTACGGCTCCGTCCCGCAGCGCCGCGCGGTGATCCTGTCGGTGACCCTGGATCTCGCCGAGGTCGGCGAGGGCGGGCGCGTGGTGCGGGGCGAGCAGCTGCGCCGTGCGCTGGGGCTGGTGGACGACGCGCCGGTGCCGCTCGCCTGGGTGCGGGAGCGGATCCGGGAGACCCGTGCTGCGAAGGGTATGATCTTCGACCCCGCGGATCCGGACACGCACGGGGCCGGATCGTTCTTCCAGAACGCCATCGTCTCGGAAGCCTTCGCCCGCACTCTCCCGCCGGAGTGCCCCCGCTGGCCGGTGGCCCCCGACCTCGACACCGTGACCGTCATCCCGCTGGAGTCCTACGACGGCTACATCCCCGTCTCCCGTCGGAAGTCGTCGGATGTGAAGGTGAGCGCCGCCTGGCTGATCGAGCACTCCGGGATCCGGAAGGGCTTCAAGCTCCCGCGATCGCGAGCAGGCATCTCGACCAAGCACGCCCTGGCCCTCACCAACCGCGGCGGTGCGACGGCGGGCGAGATCGCCGAGCTCGCGCGGTTCATCCAGAGCCGGGTCCACGCGGAGTTCGGTCTGCTGCTGCAGCCGGAGCCTGTGCTCGTCGACGTCGAGCTGTAACGTCTCGGAGCTGCCCAGCGTCGGAGTGGCCGCACGCCGTAGCGCACGGCCACTCCGTCCGTTCAGGCCACTCCGTCCGTTCAGGCGAGGCCGTCCGTTCAGGACCGGACGGCCTCGCCGACCGTGAGCCCGGCGAACGCCGGGATCGCGAGCCCGGTGAGCCGGAGCCCATCCGCCTCCAGCCCGGTGGGGATCCACTCCTCACCGAACAGCACGGCGGCTGCGGCGCCCGCGAGCGCCGGCAGCGAGGCCGCGTTCCGAGGCTGAGCGAGTGCGCCGAGGAGGAGGTCGTCCGCGCTGGTGGCGCGGGCCACGTGCGCGAGCAGGAAGCCGAGCGTCTCCGGCGCGGCGATCGGATAGCTGTAGATCCAGTCGCCCACTCCGGTGCTGAGCCGGCGTGCGCGGTCGAGGGGCCCTGCGGCATCGACCGCCGCGGTGAGTGAGGACTCCGCCATCCGCCGGCTCCAGGTCTCGGCGGGCAGCGCCTCCACCGCGAGCCGGACCGCCTCGGCGGCCGGTGCCCCCGCGACGAGGGCCGAGAACAGCGCCGCCGTGGCGCGGGCGCACCAGACGCCGTCCAGGGAGTGCGTCACCGAGGCGTCGGCCTCCGCCGCGGCCACGGCCTCCTCGCCCGGGATCAGCGCGACGGCGGCCAGCGCGCGCACGGTCGCGATGTCGTCGAAGTAGTGGGCGTTGTCGTGTCCCGATCGGGGCGGGGTCGCCCCGGCGCGCAGATTCTGCAGCGCGAGCTTGGTGCCGATCCGGCAGCGGAACAGCACGTCGGGATCCGCCTCCGCCTCGGCGAGCTCGAGCCAGGCGCCGAGGTCGCCGCCGCGGGTGTGCTGGCGGGCGGAGAAGGCGAACCACTCGAGGTTGTCGCCCGGGCCCGGATGCAGCGTCGCCGGGGGAGCGGCGTGGGTGAAGGGGCGCGGCACGTTCGTGGTGCGGGTGTCGTCGGCGAGCTTCGAGAGGATGCGCACGCGGTTCACCCGCTTGGGCGGCAGCGCGTAGACCCGGAAGTCGGCGTTCATGGACGAGGCGGACTCGCCCGCGACGATCCCGCGGGTCAGGGTGTCCAGCAGCGCGGTCATCGGCGTCCCTCTTCCACGAGGCGGACGAGGTCGTCCGCGGCGTCCAGCGGATGGATGCCGCGCATCGAGCGGATGCACGAGCCGACCACGGGGCGGAGCCCCGCGACCCAGTCGGCGGGGAGCGCGTCGACGCCGGAGATGGCGCCGGCCACGCATCCCGCGATCGCCGCGGTGGTGTCGGCGTCGCGCCCCATGTTGACCGCGAAGAGGATGCTCTCGGCGGCGCGGCCCTCGGCGCGCAGCACGGAGGACATCGCGAGCCCGACGGCCTCGGGGGCGAGGTCCGCCCAGAAGTAGTCGACGACGGCCAGCCTGTCGTGCAGGGCGAGCGCGAGCGCGTCGTCGTCGAGACCGGAGCGGACGAGGTCCCTGGCGTCGCGGAGGTTCCGCGCTGTCCAGCTGTCCTCGGGGATCGCTGCGAGGCCTGCCTCGTAGCAGCCGTCCGCGTCCGCACCGGTGAGGGCCGTGGTCACGGCGACCGCGACGACGACCCCGGCCCAGATCCCCTCGGTGGTGTGGCTCACCGCGCCGTCGGCCTCGGCGAGGCGGCGAGCGATCCCGGCGTCGCCGTCGGCGACGATGCCCAGCGGACTCACCCGCATCGCGAGCCCGTCGCTCCAGCCGTGCAGGTTGTCGCCGCTCAGCGGCGGCCTGATCCCGCGGCGGAGGTTGTCGATAGCGGCCATCTCGCTGAAGCCGCCGCCCTTGAAGTCGTCCGCCTGCGGGAGGACGTCCTCGATCCAGGTCTGGGCGAAGTCCTCGGCGGTGGCGCCAACCCCCGCGCGACGGACCGTCTTGGCGGTGAGCAGCGCGTACTCGGTGTCGTCGCTGCCGGCGGGCTCCGGGTCGAGGTATCCGGTGACGCGGCCGTGCGCGGCCTGGATCTCGGCGGCGGAGAAGCCCTCCACGGGCCGTCCGATCGCGTCGCCGATCGCGAGGCCGGCGAGGGATCCGCGGGCGCGGTCCTGCAGGCTCGGCGTGGGGGAGGTCATGGGGCTCCTTGTCGTTCGTGAGGGTCTGGGCTTGTCGTTCGTGAGGGTCGGGGCGGATCAGGGGATGAGCGCCGCGGTGCGGCGGGCGAGGTCGTCGATCGCGACCCCGTCGAGCCCCGGGAGGCTCGTGGCGATGCGGTTGCGCAGCGGCTCGACGTATCCGGCGGGCAGACGCGAGGCGCCGGTCAGGCCGCCGAGGACCGATCCGACGGTCGCCGCCGCGGAATCGGTGTCCCAGCCGGCGAGCACCGCGAGCGGGACCCCGGTCGCGAAGTCCCCGCCGCTGCGGGCGAGGGCGAACGCGATGAGGGCGGCGTTGTTGATCGTGTGGACCCAGTGCAGGTCGCCGTATGCGGCGTACAGCCGGTCGAGCGCGGTCGCATCGTCGTCCGATCCCCGGCCGATCTCGGCGCCGATCGCGATCGCACGGGCGAGGCGGCTCTCCGCGGGGACCGCGGCCGCTGCGAGATCCAAGACCTCGTCGACGGAGTCCGCCACGAGGGAGGCCGAGGTGAGCGCCGCCGCCCACATCGCGCCCCAGACGCCGTCGCGGGTGTGGCTGAGGCGGGCGTCCGTCCAGGCCATCCGCGCCGCCTCGCCGAGGTCGCCCGGGTTCACCCAGCCGTACACGTCGGTGCGGATGAGGGCGCCGATCCACTCGCGGAACGGATTGCCGATCCGCGCCGCCTCATCCGGGGAGTAGCCGTCGAGCAGATTCCGGTACGCGATGCGCTCGGCGGTGAAGGTGCGCCCGGCGGGGAGGTCGAGCAGCCAGGCTTCCGCGACGTCGTCCGTGCGGAAGCCCCGCCCCGCGGTCTCCAGGAGGCGGAGGTTCAGCAGCGGGTAGTTGAGGTCGTCGTCCTCGGGCATCCCCGAGATGTTCTCCTCCAGGGAGTTGACGGCGGAACGGCGGTTCCACGGCCACCGCGCCGCGACGTCATCGGGCAGGCCCCGGGCGGTGAAGTAGCCGGTCAGCGGCCAGCGGCCGGTCGCGCGGAGGATCTCCTCGATCCCCTCGCGCGGGATCTTCTCGACGGGCTTGCCGAGGAGGCATCCCGCCGAGCGCCCGGTCCAGGCGCCGAGCAGTCGGTCCGGAAGGTCCGCGGCCCCCGCGTGTGCCGTCATGCGGGGTGGGAGGTCCGGCAGGAGCGCGCGGACCTCCGTCCAGACGGTCGGCTCGGGATCGAGGGCCGGGATACGGTCCAGCTCCGCCAGCAGCTCACGGGCGAGGGCGCGGACGGCGGACGGCGCGGGCTCCGGGGATGCGCCGCCGCGCGGCGGGGAGGACTGGCCGCCCGCCGCGCGCCACCGCTCCGCCACGGCGGCCACGGCCGCGACGTCCTTGCCCTCGGACTCGGCCTGCCGCAGCTCGTGCGGGACGAGGTCCTCCGGCTGTGCCCAGGTGAGTCTCATCGTGCGCTCCGGACGGCCGCGACCCGGGCGAGATCCGCCTGGGCGCGCGCGGTGTCCTTCTCCATGATCTCGTCCGCGACCTCCGCGAGGAGGGCCGCGTACTCGTCGAAGTCGACGCGGCTCGCGCGGGCGATCTCGTCCAGCCAGTCCCGCGGGATCACGGCCATGCCGCCGATCCCTCCGGCGATGCTGCCCGCCATCGATGCGATCGAGTCGGAGTCGCGACCGTAGTTCACCGCGCCGAGCACCGTGGCCCGGACATCCCCTCGGTAGGCCACGAGGAACCCGAGCGCCACGGGCAGCTCCTCGATCGCCTTGGTCCGGGAAGGGAGCCTCGCGTCCATGAGGGGTTCGCGATAGGCCTCGCCGACCGTGTCGAAGGGGCGGATCGCATCGCGGAGCGCCGCGCCGATCGCTCCGTCGTCGGCATCGGCGGGGAGCGAGCGGGCAGCCGACACGACCGCCTCGATCGCCGCGGCCGTGCCGTCGCGAGCGACATCCTGCACGGCGGCGATCACGGAGTCGACCGTGGCGTCCGGGGCGACGGACGCGGCGACCGCGGCGGCGAAGACTCCGGCGGCCTCCCGCCCGTAGCTGGACTGATGGGCGCCCGCTGCATCGATCGCCTCGGCGTACGCCGCGCGGGGGTTGCCGGCGTTCACGACGCCGACCGGGGCCATGTACATCGCCGCACCGCAGTTGACGACGTTGCCGACGCCCGCCTCGCGGGGGTCCGCATGCCCGTACTGCAGCCGGGCGACGAGCCACTTCTCGGCGAGGAAGATGCGCTGCAGCAGGATCGACTCCCGTTCGAGCTCGGGGATCCAGCGGATCTCCGTCTGCAGCAGCGGCACGAGGAGCTCGGCGATCGCGAAGGCGTCGATGTGGTCCCGGTGCTGCGCGTACACCCGGATCAGCGCCTGCGTCATCAGGGTGTCATCCGTGATGTGGCCGTCGCCCTTGTGGTACGGGCTCACCGGCCGCGCGGTGCGCCAGTCCAGGTGGTACGGCGGGACGATCCCCGTGATCCGGCCGCCGTAGCGCGCCTGGATCTTCTCCGGGCTGAAGCCCTCTGCGGCGCCTCCCAGGGCGTCGCCGATGGCCGACCCCGCGAGCACGGCCGCCGTGCGGTCCTGAATCCAGTTCATGCCATTCCTCTCTCAGCGGGTGGGGCGGACGGGATCGCCCGCCCCACCCGGGTGTCAGCCGTTGACCTGTGCCCAGCCGTCGTCGAGCTCGGACGTCAGCGCCTTGTCGTCGGTCTCGCCGCCCAGGAACTTCTGGAACGCCGGGGTCGCGACGGTGTCCTTCCAGCGGACGAAGCCGTTCGCCTGCAGGAACGCCGGACCGCGGAGCCCCTCCGCCGAGGTGACGATGGCGGGCCAGCCCTTCTTGTCCGCCGTCTGCTTCGCCAGCGCCTCGCGCGCCGAGACCGTGGTGGGGATCAGCCCGTCGGCGATGTTCATCTTCACGAGGTTGTCGGTCTGCATGAAGTAGTCCAGGAACGCCGCCGCCTGCTTCTGGTGCGGGGAGTCGACGTTGATCGACAGCGTCTGGGGGTTGGCCGCCTGGACGGCGCCCTTGGATCCGGCGAGCGGCGGGAGCACGACCCAGTCCATGTCGGCGGGAGCGTCGGTGGCGATGTTGGCCACCTGGTAGGAGCCCTGCACCGTCATCGCGGCCTTGCCCGCGTAGAAGGTGGCCAGCACGTCGGAGCCCGACTGCGTCACGCCGATCGGGTCGACCGAGCCCTCCTGGATCATCGCCTTCACGCGGTTCGGGACCTCCAGGTCGGCGTCCTTGACGGCGACCTTCATGGCGTCGCCCTCGCCCGTGAAGTAGGTCGAGCCGAAGCCCATGCCCAGGCTCATGAAGGCGGCGGTCGGGCTCTTCAGGCCCCAGGTGATCCCGTGCACGTCGCCCGTGGTTGTCGCCTTGGCGATGGTCGCCAACTCGTCCCAGCTCATCGAGTCGCCGGTCGGGACGGCGACCCCGGCCGCGTCGAGCAGCTTCTTGTTCGCGAAGACGACGTAGGTCTGCAGCTCCGTGGGCGCTCCGATGATCTGCCCGTCGACCGTGACGGACTCGAGGACGCCGGGATCGATGTCGTCCATGGTCTTCTTGTCGAGGAGGCCGGTGAGATCGGCGAGGTAGCCGTCCCTGGCGAAGGGCACGATGCCCAGGACCTCGTAGTGGATGATGTCCGGGGCGACGCCGCCGGCGAACTGCGTCGTCAGCTTGTCGTCCAGGCTGTCGGTGGGGGCCTGGACGATCTCGACGGTGACGTCGGGGTGGTCCTTGTTCCAGGCGTCCACGATCTCCTTGGTCGCCTGGATGGCGGCCGGCTGATCGGAGAACGACTGGAACGTGACGGTGACCGGCTTGCCGTCGGCGGACGGCTCGGCGGATCCGCCGCCCTGCGTGCAGGACGACAGAGTGAGCGCGGCCGCCGCAGCGGCGGCCAGCGCGATCGTGGTGCGGTGAAGCCTCTTCACTTCATGCCTCTTTCTGTTCGGGTGGTCGGGGAGGGGGCGTCGGACGGGTCGGGAGGGCTCAGCCCTTCACCGCGCCGGAGAGGAGCCCCGTGGCGAGGCGCTTCTGCAGCAGCGTGAAGAACACGATGCTCGGGATGCTGGAGAGCAGGGCGCCGGCCGCCAGCGGGCCGACGGCGACCTTGCCCTCGCCGCCGACGAACGTGCTGAGCGCGATCGGCAGCGTGTAGCTGTCGGGGGACTGCAGGAGCACCAGCGCGAAGAAGAACTCGTTGTACGCCGAGACGAAGCTGAACATCGCGGTGGCGGCGAGCCCCGGCATGAGGAGCGGGAAGACGACCCGCTGCAGGGTGCGCAGCTTGGTCGCGCCGTCGATCGCCGCGGCCTCCTCGATGTCGTAGGGGATCGCGGCGACGTAGCCCTGCAGCATCCACAGCGAGAACGGCAGCGTGTAGACCGTGTAGACGGCGATGAGGCCGATCAGCGAGTCGACGAGCCCGATCCCGCGGAGGATGAAGAACAGCGGGATGACCACGAGGATCACCGGGAAGATCTGGCTGATCAGGATGTAGCCGACGCCGATCGTGCGGAGCTTGCCCTGGTACCGCGCCATCACGTAGGCGCCGGGGATGGAGATGACGGTGACGATGATCGTCGTCGCGACGGCGACGATCAGGCTGTTCCCTGCCGCGCGGAGGAGTCCCTGGCGCTCCAGCGCCGCGGCGAAGTTGTCCAGCGTCGGCTGCAGCGGGAAGAGGTTCACGACGAGGGAGTTGATCTCGGCCGACGACTTGAAGGCCGTGGAGATCAGCCACACGAGCGGGAAGCCGAGGAAGACGAGGAACCCCGCGAGGGCGAGGTACTGCAGGATGCGGACGACGCGGGCGCTCATGAGGCGCTCCTCTCCGAGCGCAGCTGCCGCCACAGGGCGAACAGCAGGATCGCGATCAGGAAGATGACGATGACGTCGCCCATCGCGGCGGCGCCGCCGGTGTTGCGGGACTTGAACGCCTCGAGGTAGGTGAACAGCATCGGCAGCATCGTGCGTCCGCCGGGGCCGCCCTCGGTCATCACGTAGACGATGCCGAAGGAGTTGAAGTTCCAGATGAAGCTCAGGCTGGCGATCGAGAAGATCACCGGTCGGAGGGCGGGGAGGGTGACGTGCACGAAGCGGCGCCAGGTGGAGGCGCCGTCGACCGCCGCCGCCTCCAGCAGCTCGCCGGGAACCTGCTGGAGGCCCGCGAGCAGCACCACGGTGTTCTGCGGCATGCCCACCCACACCCCGACGAGGATGACGGCGGGGAGCGCCAGGCCGAAGTCGCCGAGCCAGTTGATGTTCTGCGGTCCGCCCAGGGTCTCGATGAGCCAGTTCAGCGGGCCGTTCGTGGGGGAGTAGATCATCTGCCACATGATCGCCACCACGACCGGGGGCATCGCCCACGGGATGAGCGCGAGGACCCGCGTGATCCCGCGGAACCGCAGATCGGTGTTCAGCAGGAGCGCCAGGGACAGCCCGCCCAGGACCTGCAGCGCGGTCACCGTGATCGCCCAGATCATCCCGATCCCGAAGGACTGCCAGAACTGCGCGTCGGAGCCGAGCTTGATGAAGTTGGCGAAGCCGACGAACTGCGCCTCGTGGTTGCGGGCGAGGCGGGAGTCGGTGAACGCCGTCGCGACGCCGATGACGAGCGGGACGACGCTCAGCAGGACGACCGGGATCAGCGTCGGGACGACGAGGGCGATCGCCTCGTTGCGCTTCGAGCGGGCGAGCCCGCCCCGTCGCGGCGGCGTCGTGCCCCGCTGTGGCGGCGTTCCTCGTCGTGATGTCGTGGTCGTGGCGCTCATGATGCCTCCGCCATGGTCGAGCCGCGGACGACGAGGGTCGCCTCCACGGATTCGCGCTGGGGCGGCCGGGCGGGGTCCGCGAAGCGCTCGCGGAGCATCCGGGCCGCAAGCCGGCCTCGCCGGGCGGACTGCAGGGAGACGGAGGTGAGCGGCGGGTTGTACAGGGCGGCCATCTCCGTGTCGTCGATGCCGGTGATCGCGATCTCCTCGGGGACGCGCAGCCCGAGGCGCATCGCGGCGTTGATCGCGCCGATCGCGATGAGGTCGTTGACGCAGACCACGGCGTCCAGCGCCTCCCCGTCCTCGCGAGCGCGGGTGAAGAGCAGGGTCGCCGCCTCGATGCCGGCGCTGACCGTGAAGTCGGTCGCGGTGATCTGGAGGGATTCCGAGGGGTGGAGGTCGTGGCGACGCACGGCCGCCGCGAAGCCGGCGCGGCGGGCGGCCCCCGGATTGGTGTTGCCCGGGCCGTTGATGACGCCGATGTTCCGCCGCCCGATCGCGACGAGGTGGTCCACGACCATCCCGACCGCGACGGAGGAGTCGACGTAGACGTTGTCGATCCCGAGGTCCGAGTGGAGCGTGCCGATCACGACCACGGGCACGACGGTCTCGGCCAGCGCCTGGCGGAGGGCGGGCGTCACCCGGAGCGGGGAGATGATGAGCCCGTCGCCGGCACCCATGCTCAGCGAGCGGATGAGCTCGACCGTCTGATCGGGACGCCGCCCGGTCGCCGAGACGCTCAGGCGGATCGCGTCGCCGAGCTCCTCCTCGATCGCGCGCAGCATCTGGACGTAGTTCGGGTTGCCGATGTCGTCGACGGCGAAGACGACCTGACGGTGACCGCCGAGGCGCAGCGACCGGGCGGTCGCGTCCGGCAGATATCCGATCCGCTTCGCCGCCGCCCTGACCTTGCGCACCATCTCGGGACTCGCCGAGCGCCCGGTGAGCGCCCGGGAGGCGGAGGCGAGCGAGACGCCTGCGGCCGCTGCGACCTCGTGCAGCGTCGGCTTCGTTCCCATGATTCTCCTCATTGAGTGGATACGTTTCCACGCCGATTCATGGAAACGTTTCCATTCTCGGCGTTCGGCGGGTGCAGTGAAGCTAGGGGCCTTCGGGTCCCTCTGTCAAGGCCGGACCCGAATGCGGGGCTTTGGGGTGTGGGGCTTTGGGGCTGGAGGGCTTGGCTTGGGCTGGGGCTTGGGCTTGGGTCTGGGGTGGGGGCTTTGGGTCTCGGATCTTGGACCTTCGCGTCCTTGATGCCCCGCCGTGGCAGTAGTTGTGGGTTCAGTGGGGTCTCAACCCACAAGACCTGCCACGGCGGGGCAACTCAGGGCCACACGTGACATCGGGTCAGGCCCTGCGACGCCTGCGCCGAGTCGAGGCCCCTTTTCTGCCCCGGCGTGGCAGTAGTTGTGGGTTCAGCGGGGGTTCAACCCACAAGATCTGCCACGGCGGGGTAGAAAGTGAGCCCACGGCGGGGCAGAAGGTGAGACCACGGCGCCCCGCCCGCCCTGCCGGCTGCGCTCAGGTCGCGGACGCGTGGCGCAGGATCGCCCGGGCCCGGCCGGCCATGGCGGGGTCGACCATCTCGCCGTCGGGCAACGTCTGCACGCCTCCGGAGGCGAGGGCCGCCTCGACGGCGTGGGCCCAGGCCACCTCGGCCACCGAGGGACGGAACACCGCGGCGATCGGGGCGAGCTGCGTCGGATGCGCGGCCATGCGCCCGTACAGACCCAGCGACGCCGCGCGACGCGTGTCGGCGAGGAGGCCGTCGATGTCGCGGAACGCCGGGTACACGGACGCCATCGGCGCGGGGAGGCCTGCGGCGCGGGCCGCGAAGAGGGCGCTCAGCCGGGCGTGGTCCAGGACGGGGTCGCCGCCGCCCAGCTCGCTCCGCAGGTCGCTCTCGCCGAGCGCGAGGGCCGAGACCGCGGGATGCGCGGCGATCTCTGCGGCGCGGAGCACGCCGCGAGCGTTCTCCAGCAGCGCGACGAGCGACCTGCCCGGCGCGAGCAGCGCCGCTGCGGCGACCGTGGAGACCGCATCGACCTTGGGCAGGCGCACGCCGATCCTCGTCGGCAGCGTCGCGACCGCGCGGAGGTCGTCATCGTCGCCCGCGTTGACTCGGACCTGGAACGCCGGGTCGCCATCGCCCGTTCGCGTGGCGAGCCAGGCGATCACCTCCTCGCGCGCCTGCGCCTTGCGCTCGGGCGCGACCGCGTCCTCGAGGTCGAGCACCACCAGCTCCGCCCCGCTGGCCGCCGCCTTCGCGAAACGGTCCGGACGGTCCCCCGGGACGTACAGGCCCGTACGGAACAGATCGGGAGCGGTCGACGGGGCGGGGCGAGGCCGAGGCCCGGACCGCGACGGCGATGCGGGGTGGAGAGACGGATCGCTCATATCGCGCCCTCGGCGCGGAGCGCGGCGATCCCGTCCTCATCGAGGCCGGCCTCCCGCAGGACCTCGTCGGTGTCCGCGCCATGTGACCTGCCCGTCCAACGGATCCCGCCGGGGGTCCGGGACAGGCGGAAGAGGACGTTCTGCATCGCGACGGGGCCGAGCTCCTCGTCCTCCACGCGGATGACGGTGCCGAGAGCCCGGTACTGCGGATCCGCCACCACGCCGCGGACGTCGTGCACCGGGGCGACGGCGGCGGACGCGTCCTCGAACCGGGCGACCACCTCTTCCGCGTCATGGGCGCCGATCCAGCCCTGCACCGCGTCGTCGAGCTCGTCGGCGTGCACAGCCCTGTCGTGGCCGGAGGCGAACCACGGCTTGGCGATGAGGTCGGCCCGGCCGACGAGCGTCATGACGCGCTCGGCGATGGACTGCGAGCTCGTCGACACCGCGAGCCAGACACCATCGCGCGAGCGGTAGACGTTGCGGGGCGCGTTGTTCACGGAACGGTTGCCGGTGCGCGGCTGGACGAGGCCGAGCTGGTCCCAGGCGGTGATCTGCCCGCCGAGGAGCATCAGGATCGGCTCGATGATCGCCATGTCCACGACCTGGCCGCGACCGTCACGCTCGGCGCCGCGCAGAGCCGTCATCACGGCGAAGGCCGTGGCCAGGGCGGCGACCCCGTCAGCGAGCCCGAAGGGCGGAAGCGTCGGCGGGCCGTCCGGTGCGCCCGTGAGCGCGGCGAAGCCGCTCATCGCCTCGGCGAGACTCCCGAAGCCGGGGCGGGAGGAGTAGGGGCCGAACTGGCCGAACGCGGTCACCCGAGCGAGGATGAGCCGAGGGTTCGCGGCGAACAGACGCTCCGGCGTGAGGCCCCAGCGCTCCAGCGTCCCCGGGCGGAAGTTCTCGATCATCACGTCCGCATCCGCGACGAGCCGCAGAAGGAGGTCGGCGCCGGCGGGCCGACTCAGATCGATCGTCACGGTGCGCTTGTTCCGGCCCAGCGTCTTCCACCAGAGGTTGACCCCGTCCTTCTGCGGCCCGTGGCCTCGGGAGGCGTCGGGCCTAGACGGATGCTCGACTTTGATCACATCGGCGCCGAAGTCGCCGAGGAACGTCGCGGCGAGCGGGCCGGCGAACAGCGTCGAGACGTCGAGCACCCGCACGCCGTCGAGGGGCGGGGTCGGTGGAACGTCTTCCAAACGGGGGCTGTCGGACACGGGGCATGATAGTCACCTCCGCGCCCGCATCGTCCAGGACCTCTCATGCGGCGGAGTGCACCGGTGCGCGGTCTAGGATGCTCGGCATGAGCGCTCCGGCCCCTTATCTGCTGTTCCCCGGCACCGCGACCGAGGCCTTGGAGCACTACCGGTCCGTCTTCGGCGGTGAGCTCTCCCTGCACACCTATGAGGAGCTCGGACGCCATGACGGGCCCGGTGACGCGATCGCTCACGGCGAGCTGAGCGGCGCGGTGACGCTCTTCGGCGCGGATGCCGGCGCCGACGAGGACGCGGTGCAGATGATCGGGGTCTCCTTCTCGCTCCTGGGTGCGGCCGACGCCGACGTCCTCAAGACCTGGTTCGCCGCGCTCGCCGAAGGAGGGCGCGTGGTCGATCCCCTGCAGCGGCGCCCATGGGGCGATCACGACGGCACGGTCATGGACCGCTACGGCGTGCGCTGGCTCATCGGCTACCGAGGCTGAGCGAAGGTTTCACCGAGCGAAGCGCTCACTGGGCAGACCCTTCACCGGGCAGAGCCCCAGCGAGGCAGGGCCGGCGCGGCGTCTCTCAGGAGAAGAGGCGCTGGAGCCGCTGGACGCCTTCGAGGAGGGCGTCGTCGCCGAGGGCGTACGACAGACGGAGGTAGCCGGAGGGGCCGAAGGCCTCGCCGGGGACGACCGCGACCTCGGCCTGGTCGAGGATCAGGTCTGCGAGCTCCAGCGAGGTGGTCGGGGTCACACCGCCCCACGTGCGTCCGAGGAGTCCCTGGACGTCGGGGTACACGTAGAACGCGCCGAGCGGGTTGGGCACGTGCAGACCGTCGATCTTGGACAGCTCCGAGACGATGAGCCTGCGCCTCCGGTCGAACGCCTCGCGCATCCCCTCCGCCTCGGTCTGCGGGCCGTTGAGAGCCGCGATCGCCGCTCGCTGGGCGACGTTGTTCACGTTGCTGGTGAGGTGCGACTGAAGGTTCCCCGCGACCTTGATGGCGTCGGCGGGCCCGACCATCCAGCCCACCCGCCATCCGGTCATCGCGTAGGTCTTGGCCACGCCGTTCACGAGGATCGTCTGGTCGGCGACCGCCGGGACGGCCTCGACGATCGAGGTGGCCTTGACGCCCTCGTACGTGAGGTTCTGGTAGATCTCGTCGGACACGATCCAGATGCCGTGTTCCAGCGCCCACTCGCCGATCGCGGCGGTCTCCTCGGCCGTGTAGACGGATCCGGTGGGGTTGGACGGCGAGACGAAGACGAGCACCGTGGTGCGGGCGGTCCGAGCGGCCTCGAGCTGCTCGACGGTGACCTTGTAGTCCTGGTCGGCGCCGGCGAACACCGCCACGGGGACGCCGTCGGCGAGACGGATCGCCTCGGGGTAGGTGGTCCAGTAGGGCGCCGGCAGCAGCACCTCGTCGCCGGGGTTCACGACCGCCTGGAACGCCTGGTACACCGACTGCTTGCCGCCGTTGGTGACGATGATCTGCGAGGGGGGGACCGCGAGTCCCGAGTCGCGGAGGGTCTTCGCCGCGATCGCCTCACGGAGCGCGGGGAGACCGGCCGCCGGGGTGTAGCGGTAGTTGGCGGGGTCGGCGAGCGCCTCGGCCGCGGCGTCCACGATGAACTGCGGCGTGGCGAAGTCGGGCTCGCCCGCGGCGTAGGAGATGACGGGCTTCCCCTCGGCCTTGAGCGCCTTGGCCTTGGCATCGACCTTGAGGGTCGCGGACTCGGCGATGGCGGAGAGCTTGCGGGAGAGGGGTGCGCGGTCGGTCACACCCTCGATGCTACTCGGGGGCGTGCTTCGACGGGAGCCTCGTCCGCCTTCTGTGGACAGGTTCAGCGCTCGACGAGCACGCCGTCCTCGTCGGCGTACAGGCGGGCGCCGGGGCGGAAGGTCACGCCGCCGAAGGCGAGTACCGCCTCGGTCTTGCCGATCCCCCGTTTCGCGCTCTTACGCGGATTGGTGCCGAGCGCCTTCACCCCGATCGGCAGCTCCCCGATCGCGACGCTGTCGCGGATCGCACCGTGGACGATCACGCCGGCCCAGCCGTTGTCGACCGCGCTCTGCGCGATCATGTCGCCCAGAAGCGCGGTCTCGAGGGAGCCGGCCCCGTCGATCACGAGCACCGCGCCGTCTCCCGGCGTCGCGAGGATCTGCTTGACCAGCGCATTGTCCTGGAAGCAGCGCACCGTGCGGATCGGCCCCTCGAAGGCCGGGCGGGCGCCGAAGGAGCGCAGCTGCAGCGGCAGCGATTGAAGGGCGTCGCCGTGCAGGTCGTAGAGATCGGCGGTGGAGGTCATGCGTTCTTCCTTTCGATGGCCCGTCCGGCCCATCGTCGCCATCTTCTCCGTTCCCGTCGCGAAATCGGCCGCGACAAGCGGTCAGAAGCGGCCGAACTCGCGACGGGAACGGAGAGGAGGCGGCCGATTTCGCGACGGGAGGCGGATGGCGGGCAGGGGGATGGGGGCAGGGGGATGGGGGCGGGGCGCCGGGAGCGGGCGGCCCCACCCCCATCGGTGGGCGTCGAGTCGGGTCAGTCCGTCTCGACCAGGTGCTTCGCGTACGCGCCGAGGGTGAGGAAGGCGGGGAACTCCTCGCGCAGCGCCACCTCGCGGAAGACGTCGGCGGCGTCGTCGAAGCGGTCGCCCTCACCGCGCGGGACGGACGCGAGCACCTCGCCGATCAGACCCTCCACGTACTCGGCGGTGATCGCCGTGCCGTCCTCGGTGGTGCGGTCCTGATGGATCCACTGCCACACCTGCGATCGGCTGATCTCGGCGGTCGCGGCGTCCTCCATCAGGTTGTCGATCGCCACGGCGCCGAGGCTGCGCAGCCAGGCCTCGATGTACCGGATCGCCACCGACACGTTGTCGTGCACGCCGTCGGCGGTGATCGGGCGGCCGATGTGCACGTCGAGCAGATCCTGTGCGCGCACCTGCACGTCGTCGCGCTGCCGGTCGATCTGGTTCGGACGGTCGCCGAGGACCGCGTCGAACTCCGCCTGCGCAGTGGGGATCAGGTCCGGGTGCGCGACCCAGGTGCCGTCGAAGCCGTCGCCCGCCTCGCGCTTCTTGTCCGCGGCCACCTTCTCGATCGCCCGCGCGGTCACCTCGGGGTCCCGGCGGTTGGGGATGAACGCGCTCATCCCGCCGATCGCGAAGGCGCCCCGCTTGTGGCAGGTCTTCACGAGCAGGTCGGTGTAGGCCCGCATGAACGGCACCGTCATCGTGACCTCGCTGCGATCGGGGAGCACGAAGCGCGCCCCGCGGCCCCGGTAGTTCTTGATGATCGAGAAGATGTAGTCCCAGCGCCCGGCGTTCAGGCCCGCGCAGTGGTCGCGGAGCTCGAACAGGATCTCCTCCATCTCGAAGGCGGCGGGGAGGGTCTCGATCAGGACCGTCGCGCGGATCGTGCCGTGCGGGATCCCGAGGTACTCCTCGCTGAAGGAGAACACGTCGTCCCACAGCTTCGCCTCCTCGCTCGACTCCAGCTTGGCGATGTAGAAGTAGGGTCCGCGGCCCGCGTCGATGAGCGCCTGGGCGTTGTGGAAGAAGTACAGGCCGAAGTCCACGAGGGAGCCGGAGGCGGCCATGCTCCGCCCGGTGCGGTCGGTGAACTCGACGTGCTTCTCCACCAGGTGCCAGCCGCGGGGGCGCATCACGATCGTCGGCGTCCGCTCGGCGGTGACGCGGTACTCCTTGCCCGAGTCCGACGTGAAGGAGAGGTCGCCCCGGATCGCGTCGCGGAGCGAGAGCTGTCCGCCGATCACGTTCTGCCAGGTGGGGCTGGTCGCGTCCTCCTGGTCGGCGAGCCAGACGCGGGCGCCGGAGTTCAGCGCGTTGATGGTCATCTTGGGATCGGTCGGCCCCGTGATCTCGACGCGGCGGTCCTCGAGACCCGGGCCCGCCCCCGCCACTCGCCAGTCGGCGTCGTCGCGGATGTGGGCCGTGTCGTCCCGGAAGCGGGGGTCGTGCCCGTTGCCGATCTCGAAGCGACGGCGCATGCGGTCGGCGAGGCGGTCGTGGCGGCGGCCGGCGAACCGGTGGTGCAGCTCGGTGAGGAAGGCCATCGCCTCGGGGGTGAGGATCTCGTCGAAGCGGTCGCGCACGGGGCCGGTCACCTCGATCCTCGGTCCCTGGCGGGTGGTCTCGATGGGAGTGGTCGGCGGAGCGGTGGGAGTGTTCATGGGAGTGGTCCTTTGCGAAGTCTGGTGGTGGTGCGAATCCGGTGCGGTTTCCGGTGATGCGAATCCGGTGGACCGTGTCCCGTCTTCTGTTGTTCCTGAGCGGTCTGACAACGGAAAACGGGACACGGTCTGCGAGAAGTGGGACACGGGCCCCGGAAAAGGGGACGCGGTCTCGGTGGCCGGGGCGGCCGAGCCGGGTGGTCCGGCCACCCCGGGGGAGGGGCGGATCAGTGGAACTGGGCCGCCTCCGTGGAACCGGCGAGGGCGAGGGTGGCGCTCTCGGGGTTGAGGGCGGTCGAGATGACGTCGAAGTAGCCGGTGCCCGCCTCGCGCTGGTGCTTGGTGGCAGTGTAGCCGTCGGCCTCGGCAGCGAACTCGGCCTCCTGCAGCTCGACGTAGGCGCTCATGGCGCGATCGGCGTACCCGCGGGCGAGGTCGAACATCGAGTAGTTCAGGGCGTGGAAGCCGGCCAGGGTGATGAACTGGAACTTGTAGCCGAGGTCCGCCAGCTCCTGCTGGAACGTCGCGATCTCGGCGTCCGACAGGTGACGCTTCCAGTTGAAGCTGGGGGAGCAGTTGTACGCCAGGAGCTTGCCCGGGTGCTCCGCGTGGATCGCGGCGGCGAACTCGCGGGCGAGCTCGATGTCCGGCTCCCCGGTCTCGACCCAGATCAGGTCGGCGTACGGGGCGAAGGCGAGACCGCGGCTGATGACCGACTCGATCCCGGGGCGGATGCGGTAGAAGCCCTCGGACGTGCGCTCGCCGGTCGTGAACGCCTGGTCGCGCTCGTCGACGTCGCTGGTGAGCAGGTCGGCGGCCAGCGCGTCGGTGCGGGCGATGATGACGGTGGGGACCCCGGCGACGTCGGCCGCCAGGCGTGCGGCGTTCAGCGTGCGGATGTGCTGCTGGGTGGGCACGAGCACCTTGCCGCCCAGGTGCCCGCACTTCTTCTCGCTCGCCAGCTGGTCCTCCCAGTGGATGCCGGCCGCACCGGACTGGATGAGCGACTGCGCGAGCTCGTAGGCGTTCAGCGGGCCGCCGAAGCCGGCCTCGGCGTCGGCCACGATCGGGGCCAGCCAGTCCTGCGAGATCTCGCCCTCGGCGTGCTCGAGCTGGTCTTGGCGCAGGAGCGCGTTGTTGATCCGGCGGACGACCGCGGGGACCGAGTTGGCCGGGTACAGGGACTGATCGGGGTAGGTCTGGCCGGCGAGGTTGCCGTCGGCGGCGACCTGCCAGCCGGAGAGGTAGATGGCCTTGAGGCCTGCGCGCACCTGCTGCACCGCCTGGCCGCCGGTGTAGGCGCCGAGCGCGCGGACGTAGTCCTCGGTGTGCAGGAGGTTCCAGAGGTTCTCGGCCCCCCGATGGGCGAGGGTGCTCTCCTCCCGGACGGAGCCGCGGATCCGGATGACGTCCTCGGCGGTGTAGGTGCGCTCGACGCCGTCCCAGCGGGGGTCGTTGTCCCAGATCTCCTGGAGCTCGGCGGCGGTCTGCGTCTGGTCGCCCGAGCGGAGGCCCGCGGGGCGGGGGGTGCTGTTCGTCATGTTCTCTCCTCGGTGTGTTCCGGCGGCGGTGCCGGGTGGCGTGTTCCCACTCTGAGTGAAGTTCGCGAACGGATCCGACCATTCGTGAAGAGAATTTCTGGCGTAATTCTGTTTTTGTGACAGAATCGCTCTCATGAGCGCCCTTCCTGTCACCGAAGACGCCGACGCCCTCACGATCGGCCGCCGTATCCGCCGGCTCCGCGGCGAGCGGGGCCTGACGCTGGAGGGGCTCGCCGCGGCGGTGGACCGGGCACCCAGTCAGCTGTCGATGATCGAGACCGGCAAGCGCGAGCCGAAGCTGACCCTGCTGCAGGCGATCGCCCGCGCGCTCGGCACGAGCATGGACGCGCTGCTGGAGGGCGAGCCGCTGGACGAGCGCAGCACGATGGAGATCGCCCTGGAGCGGGCGATGAAGGGTCAGACGTTCCAGGCGCTGAGCATCCCGTCCTTCCGGATCGGGAAGGCGCTGCCGTCGGAGGTGCTGTCGGCCATGCTCGCCCTGCACGGCGAGATCGAGCGCCTGCGCGACGAGCGGGCGGCGACCCCGGAGGAGGCGCGGCGGGCGAACGTGGAGCTTCGCGACCTCATGCGGCGCCAGGACAACTACTTCGCCGATCTGGAGGCGGAGGCGGCGAAGATCCTCACTGCCGTCCGGCACCCGGGCGGACCGCTCACGCAGCGGACGGCCTCGGAGATCGCGGCGCATCTCGGGTTCACGCTGCACTACGCCGCCGATCTCCCGCAGACGACCCGCAGCGTCGCCGATCTCGCGAACGGCCGGCTGTACCTGTCGAGCGCCGTCACGGCGAAGGGCGATCCGCGCACGGCCGTGCTCCAGGCCCTCTCCAGTCGGATCCTCGGGCACGCCGAGCCGCGCAGCTACGCGGAGTTCCTCCGCCAGCGGGTGGAGACGAACTATCTCACCGGCGCCCTCCTCGTCCCGGAGGAACATGTCGTGCCGGTCCTGCAGGAGGCGAAGTCCCGGCGGGCGATCTCGATCGAGGATCTGCGCGACGCCTATTCCGTCTCCTATGAGACGGCGGCGCACCGGTTCACGAACCTCGCCACGCGCCACCTCGGCATCCCGGTGCACTTCCTCAAGGTCCACGAGTCCGGGACCATCACGAAGGCGTACGAGAACGACGACGTGAACTTCCCGACCGACCGGCTGGGCTCGATCGAGGGACAGATGTGCTGCCGGCGCTGGACGAGCCGGGTGGTGTTCGACGAGGAGGACAGGTTCAACCCGTACTACCAGTACACCGACACGGGCAACGGCACCTACTGGTGCACCGCGCGCGTCGAGCCGTCGAGCGAGGGGCTGCACTCGGTGAGCGTCGGCGTGCGCTTCGACGACACGCGCTGGTTCGTGGGGCGGGACACCCCCAACCGCGGGGTCTCCAAGCACTCCGTCGAGGTGTGCTGCCGTCGTGCGCCCGCCGAGCTGGAGGAGCGCTGGCGGGAGCGGTCCTGGCCGAACGTCCGGACCCCCCGGACCCTGCTGGCGACCCTGCCGACCGGAGCGTTCCCCGGTGTCGACACCACCGACGTCTACGAGTTCCTCGAGGCGCACGCCCCTCGGTGACCGGCTCCCTCGGATGGCGGGGTCGCGTCAGAGCGCGTTCCAGCGGAGACGCGCCGGGGCCTCGTCCAGCTCGCGACGGAGGGCGGCGGCATCGGCGACCGGGAACATCGTGACCAGGAGCGGCACGGCCCCGGGAGCCGGGGCGACCGCGTAGGCGATGGCGCGGACGCCGGAGCGCTCGGCGCTCAGCGACGTGCGGGTCGCGCGGCCCGCCGCGGGCGCGTACCAGGCGAGCTCGCCGCCGTCGAGGAGGTTCGCGGCGGCGCCAGTGGCGCGTTCCAGGAGGGTGCCCGGCCCCGTCCAGGGGAGGAGGAGCGCGGCGTCGAGTCCGAGCGCGGTGGCGAGCCGGCCGTCCAGCCAGCGGTCGCGCCCGAGCCCGTACGGGGTCGGGGTCGTCGAGAGCAGAAATCCGTAGCAGTGCAGGAGGCCCGCATTGCCCGCCGGCCACGTCGCGTCCAGCCCCGCACGCTCGTGCAGGGCGTCGAACAGCGCAGGGCCGATGACGGGGAGGTCGGTGTCCCCGTCGATCGCCGAGGACAGGCCCCAGCGGGCGAACCGTCCGGCGCGACGATCGTCATCGATCGCGGCGAGGAGCCAGGGCAGGGAGTCGAGGGCCGCGAGCGCTGCGTCGGGGGTGTCGGCGGAGGCGCGTTCGGCGGCACGGACGAGATCATCGATCGGGGCCACGAGGCCCACCCTACGTGACCCTCCCGGAGGACCGGGGTTCCGTCGCCGTTCCCCGGATGCTCACCAAGTGCTCACCGGGTGCTCACCGGGCGTTCATGTCGGCGGGGCAGGCGGGCGCGGCGACGATGCCGGCTCAGGCCCCGAGCCCGCGCAGCACCGCGTCGAGCCCGCGCTCGAAGGCCTCGTCCACGTCCCCGCCCTGACGGAAGGCGCCGTTCTGCTCCATGGTGCAGAAGCCGTATGCCCAGGCGGTGAGCGTGCGTGCGGCGGAGAGCGGATCCTCGGGGGCGAGGGGGCGGATCGCGGACAGCAGGAAGTCCATGGCCGGCGCCATCGCGGCCGGCGACGGGCCGGCGGCGGGCCCGGGGGCGGAGAAGATGAGCGTGGTGGCGCGCGGCGCGCGGGCGGCGAAGGCGCGGAGCGCCCTGGCGGCTCCCGCGAGGGCCTCGCGAGGGGGGCCGACCGCGGCCGCCCGCATCGCCGCGAGCATCTCGGCGGTCGCGTCGTCGGCGGCGAGGCGGAGCAGGTCGTGCCGCCCCGCCGCGCGCTTGTAGAGGCTCGGCGCACGCACGCCGACGGCCGCGGCGACGGCGCTCATGGTCACGCCGTCGACGCCGTCGCGCTCGGCGATCTCGCGAACGGCCGCGACGAGCGCCTCCGGGGTCACGCGCTGCTGGGCGGGCATGGCCACCTCCTCGTCCTCGATCATATGGCTATTGACCATAGCCATGATGGCTATGTATCGTAGCTTTCATGACCGCGAAGATCCTCCTCATCGGCGACGACATCGTCGCGATGCACGCCATCCTGACCGACGAGGGCGTGACCCTGATCGATGCGGGTCTCCCCGGCGATCTGAAGCGCCTCCGGACGGCCCTCGCCGATGCCGGGCGCTCGCTCGACGACATCCGAGGCATCGTGCTGACCCACGGCGACAGCGATCACATCGGCGTCGCCGAGCGGTTGCGGGCCGAGCACGGGGTGCCGGTCTTCGTCCATGCCGCCGACGCCGAGCGGGCGCAGGGACACGAGTCCACGCACGCCCCGGGCGGGGCGTGGCGGATCGGCCCCGTGCTGCGCTTCCTGGGCGGTGCGCTCCTTCGCGGCGGGTTCCGCACGCGGCATCTCGCCGAGGTCCGCAGCGTCGCGGACGGCGATGTCCTCGACCTCCCCGGGCGCCCGGAGATCCTGGCGATCCCTGGGCACTCGCCGGGGTCCGTCGCGATCAGGGTGGCGGAGGCGGATGCGCTCTTCCTCGGTGACGCGATCACCACGCGGAACGTGCTGACCGGTGAGCGGGGGATCCTGATCGGGCCGTTCAGCGACGAGCCGGAGCGCACCCTCCCGAGTCTCTCCCGCCTGAAGGATCTTCCGGAGACCCGCATCCTCCCCGGCCACGGGCCGGAGTTCCGCGGCACGATGGCCGATGTCCTGGCGGCCCTCTCCGCCTCGAAGCCCCGCTCGTCCGGCTCGTCCCGCTGAGCTCTCCTGCTGGCGCTGTTGTTCCTGCTCGCGCTGCTGTTCCCTGCGTGCGCTGTGCAGATATTCGCCGCGGGGGCAGGAAACAGCAGCGCGACGGCGGAGAACAGCAGCGCGACAGCGGAGAAGGGCAGCGCGGACCCCTCGCCGAGCTCAGTCCCGGACGGTCTGCAGTGCGGCCCAGAGCTCGGCGCGCGCGGGGAAGGAGGCGAGGTCCGTCCGCAGCAGCGCGGCGGCCTGCGCGATGCGCGAGCGCAGTGTGTGCCGATGGATGCCGAGCGCCTCGGCGGCGGGCTCCAGCCGCGCATCGTGCTCCAGCCAGACCCGCAGCGAGCGCTCGAGGTCGCCGTCCCCCTCGCCGTCGTGCCGCCGCAGCGGGGCGAGGCGGGACTCGGCGACCAGGCGGGCCTCGTCCGTGGCGAGGGCGCCGAGCACGCTCGACTCCGCGGCATCGGCGTATCGGATGACCCCGCGCGCCTCGGCCGCGCCGTCCGCGCCGCCGGCGCCGCGGCCGGCTCTGCCCCCGCGGCGGAGCGCGATGAGCGCCTGCGCATGCGCGCGGGAGAAGGCACTGTAGTCCTCCGGCTCCGAGACCCCGATCCGGACCCCGGTCTGCTCCGCCGCCTCGTCGAGGGCGCCGGTGTCCGCGGCGGGCAGGCAGATCACGAGCCCGTCCGGCGACTCCGCCAGGAAGACCGCGGCGCCCGCCTCCCTCCGCCGCTCCCACCACTCCGTCGCGGTGTTCTCGCGCTGCCCGACCGCGATCGCCACGACGACGGGGGCTGCGGGAAGGGATCCCAGGACGCGGCGGGCGAGAGAGGGCTCGTCGGCGCGGAGGGAGGCCAGGAGCTGGCTGTGCAGCCGACGCCTGCTCCGGGCGAGCTGGTCGCTCTGCTCCAGCGACAGGCCGGCCATGGCGATCACCGAGGTCACCACCGCCCTGCTCTCCGGGTCCAGTGCTCCCGCGGCGATCGCGATCACGCCGCGCAGGTGCCCGGTCCGGCCCAGGGTGAACAGCGTGTAGGGGCGGCCTGCGGCCTCGATCGCGCGGCTCGCCGACCCGCCGCGGGCGAGGAGGTCCACAGCCGCGGCGACGATGTCCCGGTCGCCGGGGCCGGGAAGCCCGTCCTCGGGATCGGCGGGGCCGCCATGCGCCGGCGCGCCAGCGGCGTCGTACATGCCGACCCAGCAGTCCAGCCGTCGGGCGAGCTCCGTGAGCGTCGACTCCAGGCCGCGGGGCCGGAGCGCCGCGATCGCGAGGGCCCGCTGCGTCTCCAGCGCCCAGGTGCGCCTGGCATAGGCCTGGGCGGCGATCGCCTCCGCGTGCGCGCGGGCGATCGCGATGAAGGGGGTGTCATAGGGCACCTCGAACAGGGCGATGCCCTGCGCCGCGCAGGCGGAGATCAGCTCGTCCGGGACACCGGCCCGATGCACGTCCGTTCCGAACCCGAGGGCAAGGACCCCGCGGGTCGCGAGGCGGGCGACGTAGGCGGAGACGAGCGCCGGGTCGTCCTCTGAGAACTGGGTCCCCGTGGTGAGGAGCACGAGGTCCTCGGCGAGGAAGGGCGTCGGGTCGGCGAGGTCGGAGCTGTGCACCCAGCGGACGGGCCGGTCGATGGTGTCCCCGGGGGCCGCGTCGGCGGGGACGAGACGGAGGCCGAGGTCGTCCCGGCCGAGGAGCGTGCGCAGCGTCGGTGCGGGATGGTCCACTGTGCTCCTCGTCCCTCAGGGTCCGTCGTGATGTCCGCCGCCAGGTCGCACAGTTCAAGCCTTGTACGGATCGGCGAAACATCTTCGATGATTGTACGGTCCGGCGAGTGCATCGTGGGCGCGGCGGCCGTAGCCTCGGCCTCATGACCCTCATCGACGATGTCTCCACCAAGCCGGCCGGCGGTCCCTCGCTCCCGCAGGAGCGACGCGTCGTGACCCCGCTGCCCGGACCCCGCTCCGCGGCGATCCTCGCCCGCAAGGCGGGAGCCGTCGCGGCCGGCGTCAGCCACAGCATCCCGGTCGCCGCGGTCGCCGCGGGCGGTGGAGTCGTCGTCGACGCCGACGGCAACTCGCTGATCGACCTGGGCTCCGGCATCGCCGTCACCTCCGTTGGAAACGCGCACCCGGCCGTGGTCGCCGCCGTCGCCGCCCAGGCCGCGCAGTTCACCCACACCTGCTTCATGATCTCGCCGTACGAGTCGTACATCGAGGTGGCCGAGGCGCTGAACCGCCTCACCCCCGGTTCCTTCGCCAAGAAGAGCGCCCTGTTCAACTCCGGCGCCGAGGCGGTGGAGAACGCGGTGAAGATCGCGCGCAAGCACACCGGACGGCAGGCCGTCGTCGCGTTCGACCACGGCTACCACGGCCGCACCAACCTGACGATGGCCCTCACGGCGAAGTCCATGCCCTACAAGAGCGGCTTCGGGCCGTTCGCCCCCGAGGTCTACCGCGTCCCCGGCTCGTACCCGTTCCGCGACGGCCTCACCGGCCCCGAGGCCGCGAAGCGCGCCATCACGCTCATCGAGAAGCAGATCGGCGCCGACAACCTCGCCGCCGTCATCATCGAGCCCATCCAGGGCGAGGGCGGGTTCATCGTCCCGGCCGACGGCTTCCTGACCACCGTCGTGGACTGGTGCCGTGCGCACGGCGTCGTCTTCATCGCCGACGAGGTGCAGACCGGCTTCGGACGCACGGGCGCGATGTTCGCGAGCGAGACCTTCGGGATCGAGCCGGACCTCGTCACCACCGCCAAGGGCATCGCCGCGGGGCTCCCGCTCGCCGCCGTCACCGGCCGTGTCGAGATCATGGACTCCGCCCACGCCGGCGGCCTCGGCGGCACGTACGGCGGGAACCCCGTGGCCTGCGCCGCCGCGCTCGCCGCGATCGACGCCTTCGAGAACGAGGGGCTGGTCGAGCGCGCCAGGGAGATCGGCGCGATCCTGACCTCCCGGCTCACCGCGCTGCAGGCGGCGGACCCCCGTATCGGGGACGTCCGCGGGCACGGTGCGATGATCGCCGCGGAGTTCGTCGATCCCGCCACCGGCGAGCCGGACGCCGCCCTCACGTCCGCTGTCGCCAAGGCCGCGATCGCCCAGGGCGTGATCGTGCTGACCTGCGGCACGTTCGGGAACGTCATCCGGTTCCTCCCGCCGCTCACGATCGGCGACGCCCTCCTCGGCGAGGGCCTGGACATCGTCGCCGCCGCGCTCGCGGCGGCCTGAGACCGCCGGCCGCGGCTCGGATCGGGGGATTCCGGGTCGCGGCCGGCTATGAACATCACATCCACAACGAAGGAGTTGCCATGACCATGCAGGAGCTCACCCGCGACGTGCTCGTCGTCGGAGCGGGGGCCGCAGGCCTCACCGCTGCGAACGAGCTGCGCAAGGCCGGTCTGTCCGTCGCCGTGCTCGAGGCGAGGGACCGTGTCGGCGGGCGCCTGTGGACCGACGTGATCGATGGCGCGATGCTCGAGATCGGCGGCCAGTGGGTCTCGCCGGACCAGGACGCGCTGATCGACACGGTCGCCGAGCTCGGTCTCGAGACGTACAGCCGCTACCGCGAGGGCGACAGCGTCTACGTCGGCCCGGACGGCGAGGCGAAGCGCTTCACGGGGGAGATGTTCCCCGTCTCGGCCGAGACCGAGCGGGCCATCGCCGAGATCACCGACCGCCTGGACGCGATGGTCGCCGAGATCGACCCGGACCGCCCGTGGGCGCACCCGAAGGCCGCCGAGTGGGACTCGGTCTCCTGGGACGCGTGGCTGCGCACGCAGACCGACGACGACGAGGCCGTCCGCAACCTCGCCTTCGCCACGGGCTCCGCGATGCTGACCAAGCCCACGCACGCGTTCTCGCTCCTGCAGTCCCTGCTCATGGCCGCCTCCGCCGGCTCCTACTCGCACCTCGTCGACGCCGACTTCATCCTCGACAAGCGCGTCGTCGGCGGCCTCCAGCAGGTCCCGCTGCTGCTCGCCGAGCGCCTGGGCGACGACGTGCTGCTGAACCAGCCGGTGCGCACGCTCGAGTGGGGCGAGAACGGCGTCACCGCGACGACCGACACGCTCACGGTGAGCGCGCGCTACGCGATCCTCGCCCACGCCCCGGTGCTCTACAACCGGATCTCCTTCGTCCCACCCCTCCCGCGACGTCAGCACCAGCTGCACCAGCACCTGTCGATGGGCTTCGTGATCAAGGTGCACGCGGTGTACGACCGTCCGTTCTGGCGCGAGCAGGGCCTCTCCGGCACCGCCTTCAGCCCGTACGAGCTGTCGCACGAGGCGTACGACAACACGAACCACGGTGACGAGCGCGGGACCCTGGTCGGCTTCGTCAGCGACCAGAACGCGGACGGCGTCTTCGAGCTCTCCGCCGAGGAGCGCAAGGCCCGGATCCTCGAGTCGCTGTCGCACTACTACGGTCCAGAGGCGAAGAACCCGGTGGTCTACTACGAGAGCGACTGGGGCAGCGAGGAGTGGACCCGCGGCGCGTACGCGGCGAGCTTCGACATGGGCGGTCTGCACCGCTACGGGGCGGACCTGCGCGAGCCGGTCGGACCGATCCACTTCGCGTGCAGCGACATGGCTGGCGCCGGCTACCAGCACGTCGACGGCGCGATCCGCATGGGCCGCCTCGCCGCCTCGAACATCGTGGCCTCGAGCCGCGACGGCGTCTGATGCCCGGGGCCATCGTCGTCGGGTACACGGCGACGGACACCGGCGCAGATGCCGTGGCTCTCGGCGCGCGCCTCGCCCGAAGCCTCGGCGCCGCTCTGCATCTCGTGATCGTGCTCCCGAACGAGGGGACCCGCAGTCCCATCGTCCCGCCGGAGCGCGCGTACGAGGACCACATCAAGGCGCAGGGGAAGAAGTGGCTGGCCGACGCGCTGGCCACGCTGCCGCAGGACCTCACCCGATCGGGCCATGTGCGCTTCGCCGAGTCGTTCGCCGAGGGACTGATCGCCGCAGGCGAGGAGTTCGGCGCCAGGCTCATCGTCGTCGGCGCGGCGGGCGGGGGGCTGTTCGGCCGTCACCGCCTCGGCAGCGTCGCGTCCGAGCTGCTGCACTCCTCGACCATCCCGGTCGCGCTGGCTCCGGCCGGTTCCTCGCAGTCCGACGATCACGTCCTGCCGCGGGTGACCGTCGCGGTCGGCAAGCGTCCAGGCGCCGAGGTGCTCCTCGATGAGGCCGCGTCGCTCGCCGCCGACAGCGGCACGGATCTGCGCCTCGTCTCGCTCGTGCCGTTCGACGTGCCGCCGGGTCTCGACACCGGGGCGATCCGCGTCGTCGGGGACGCGCACGCCGACGACGTCCTGACGGAGGCCACCGCACTGCTGCCCGAGGGGCGCACGGCAGTGGTCGAAGAGGCTCAGGGCGACAGCGTCGAGGACGCGGTCGCCGGCCTGTCGTGGCTGCCCGGCGAAGTCGTCCTCGTCGGGTCCTCCCGGCTCGCGCAGCCGCGTCGGCTGTTCCTGGGCTCCACCGCGGCGAAGATGCTGCACGAGCTGCCCGTTCCCATGATCGTCGTCCCGCGCACCCGCGCCGAAGCAGGAGACCGCTGATGAGCAGCACCGAACGGGCAACGGAGCCCGAAGCCGTCACCACCGGCATCTCCCGCAAGGGCCTCAGCGTCGGGACCGTCGGTGTGCTGGGCGCCCTGGTGATGGGCATCTCGTGCATCGCCCCGGCGTACACGTTCACCGCCGGCATCGGCGGCGCGGTGGGCGCCGTCGGCTTCCAGGTGCCGGCGATCCTGCTGCTCGGGTTCATCCCGATGCTGCTTGTCGCCTTCGGATATCGCGAGCTCAACAAGGCCATGCCCGACTCCGGCACCAGCTTCACCTGGGCGACGAGGGCCTTCGGCCCGTACGTGGGATGGATGGCCGGGTGGGGCCTGATCGTGGCGACGATCCTGGTGCTGTCCAACCTCGCAGGCATCGCGGTCGACTTCCTGTTCCTGCTGATCTCGCAGATCACCGGCAACGAGGCCATCGCCGAGATCACCCGCAACCCGTTCGTGAACGTGGCCGTGTGCCTGGCCTTCGTCGCGCTCGCCGCCTGGGTGTCCTTCCGTGACGTCTCGACCTCGCAGAAGCTGCAGTACGGCCTCGTGGCGTTCCAGATCGTGATCCTCGTGCTGTTCGCCGTGATGGCGATCATCCAGAGCGTCCAGGGCGGTGCCTTCGAGCCGCACATGCCCGAGTTCTCGTGGTTCAATCCCTTTGCGATCGAGGGCGGTCTGTCCGTGATCGTGATGGGGCTCTCGGCCTCGGTCTTCATGTTCTGGGGCTGGGACGTCACCCTCACCATGAACGAGGAGGCCAAGGACCCCGAGCGCACACCAGGGCGCGCGGCCATGCTCACGGTGCTGTCCATCATCGCGATCTACCTCCTGCTCACGGTCAGCAGCCTGATGTACTCCGGCATCGGCGACGAAGGTCTCGGGCTCCTGAACGAGGACATCGGCGGCAACGTGTTCTTCGCCCTGTCCGGTCCGGTGATGGGGGGCCTTGCCTTCCTGCTCTCGCTGGCGGTGCTCACCTCGTCGGCGTCCTCGCTGCAGTCGACGTTCATCTCTCCGGCCAGGACCCTGTTGGCGATGGGGCACTACGGGGCGATCCCCCGGCGGTTCGCCGGCATCAGCCCGCGGTTCTTCACGCCGGGGTTCGCGACGATCGCCTCCGCGGTGGTCGCCGGCGGGTTCTACGCCGTGATGCGCTTCCTCAGCGAGGACGCGCTGTGGGACACGATCCTCGCGCTGGGCATGATGATCTGCTTCTACTACGGGATCACCGCGCTGTCGTGCGTCTGGTACTTCCGTCACCAGTGGTTCGACTCGGGCAAGGACTTCTTCTTCAAGCTCGCGAGCCCCCTGGTCGGCGGGATCATCCTGCTGGTGCTCTTCGTGATCACCGCGATCGACAGCCTCGCGCCCGACTTCGGATCGATCGCCATCGGCGCCGATGCGAACGGCGAGGGCGGCATCGGCATCGTGTTCTTCATCGGCGTCGGGCTGCTCGTCCTCGGTGCAGTGCTGATGCTCGTGCAGAGACTGGTCAATCCCGACTTCTTCCGCGGCAAGACGCTGAGCATGGACGCCCCGCCCAGCAACCGCCGCCGCTGACACCGACGCCCCCAGGCCCCGTCGCCCCCAGGCACACACAGAAAGAGACCCCCATGAGCACCCAGACCGAGCAGGCGCTGCTCGACAGCATCCCCACCGGCCTCTACATCGGTGGCGAGTGGATCGATGGCGAGAACGGCGCCACCTTCGACGTGCAGGATCCGTCGACGGGGAAGGTCATCCGCACGATCGCGGATGCGACGCCCGCCGACGGCCTCCGCGCACTGGACGCCGCGGCCGCGGCGCAGGACGCCTGGGCCGCCACCCCGCCGCGCACCCGCAGCGACATCCTGCGCCGCGCGTTCGACCTCGTGCAGGCGCACAAGGAGGACCTGGCGCTGCTCATGACGCTGGAGATGGGCAAGCCCATCGCCGAGGCGCGGGGCGAGGTCGTCTACGGCGGCGAGTTCCTGCGCTGGTTCAGCGAGGAGGCGGTGCGGATCTCCGGCCGCTATGGGCTGAACCCGGAGGGCACAGGCCGCATGGTGGTCTCCCAGCGGCCGGTCGGCCCGTCGTTCTTCATCACGCCGTGGAACTTCCCGTTCGCGATGGCGACCCGCAAGATCGCCCCGGCGCTCGCCGCCGGCTGCACGGTCGTGATCAAGCCCCCGGCGCTCACGCCGCTCACCACGATGTTCTTCGCCTCCCTGCTGGAGGAGGCGGGGCTTCCCGCCGGCGTCGTGAATGTCGTGCAGACCTCGCGATCGGGAGCCCTGTCCGGACCGATCATCGCCGACCCGCGGCTGCGCAAGCTGTCCTTCACGGGCTCCACCGAGGTGGGCCGCCGCCTGATCGCGCAGGCCGCGGAGGGCGTGCTGCGCGTGTCGATGGAGCTCGGCGGCAACGCCCCGTTCGTGGTCTTCGAGGACGCCGACCTGGACAAGGCCGTCGACGGCGCGATGGCGGCGAAGTTCCGCAACATCGGCCAGGCCTGCACGGCCGCCAACCGGTTCATCGTGCACCAGGACGTCGCTGAGGAGTTCGCGCGCCGCGTCTCCGACCGCGTCACCGCGATGAAGGTCGGCCGCGGCACGGAGGAGGGCGTGTCGATCGGCCCGCTCATCGACTCCGACGCCGTGGCCAAGGCCGGCGAGCTCGTGGGCGACGCCGTCGACCGCGGCGCGCGGCTGCTCGCCGGCGGCAAGGCGCTGGAGGGCACGGGGACGTTCTACGAGCCGACCGTCCTCACCGACGTCGTCGCAGGCAGCGCCATCCTCCGTGAGGAGATCTTCGGCCCGGTGCTCGCGATCGCCACCTTCAGCGACGAGGCGGAAGCCGTGCGGATGGCCAATGACACCGAGTACGGCCTGGTCTCCTACGTGTTCACCGAGGACCTGGCCCGCGGGCACCGGATGATCGACGCGCTCGAGACGGGCATGATGGGCCTGAACGTCGGCGTCGTCTCGAACGCCGCCGCCCCGTTCGGCGGCGTCAAGCAGTCCGGTGTCGGCCGCGAGGGCGGCTTCGAGGGGATCCACGAGTTCCTCTCCACCAAGTACACGCTGATCCCCGCCGACTGATCGCTCCCCGGGGCACCCGGGACGAGACCGACAACCAGAAAGGACTCCGACATGACCGAGTACGCCGTCGTCAATCCGGCCACGGGCGAGACCCTGGCCACCTACGACACCTTCACCGATGCGCAGATCGATGACGCGGTCGCCCGCGCCCACGCCGCCGCCGACGTCTGGGGGCGGACGCCCGTCGCCGAGCGCGCCGCCGCGCTCCGCCGCGTCGCCGAGCTGCACCGCGAGCGCCGCGACGAGTTCGCCGCGATCATGGTGCGCGAGATGGGCAAGCCGCTCGCCGCGGCCCTGGGCGAGGTCGACTTCGCCGCGGACATCGTGGAGTTCTACGCCGACAACGCCGAGCGGATCAACGCCGACCAGCCGCTGTCGATCCTGGGGGAGGGGACGGCGGTCATCCGCCGCGCCCCGCTCGGGGCGCTCCTGGGCATCATGCCCTGGAACTTCCCGGCCTATCAGGTGGCGCGCTTCTCGGCGCCGAACCTGATCCTGGGCAACACGATCATCCTCAAGCACGCGCCGCAGTGCCCCGAGTCCGCGGCGCTGCTGGAGGAGATCCACCGTGACGCGGGCCTCCCCGACGGCGCCTACGTCAACGTCTACGCCACCAACGAGCAGTCTGCGACGATCATCGCCGACACCCGCGTGCAGGGCGTCTCGGTGACGGGCTCGGAGCGTGCGGGCGCGGCGGTCGCCGAGATCGCCGGCCGCAACCTCAAGAAGGTCGCGCTGGAGCTCGGCGGCTCCGACCCGTTCATCCTGCTCTCGACCGACGACCTGGACGCGGCGGTGCAGTCGGCGGCCGACGCGCGCCTGGACAACAACGGACAGTCCTGCAACGGCGCCAAGCGCTTCATCATCGTGGACGGCTTGTACGACGCCTTCGTGGAGAAGTTCGTGGCCGCGTTCGCCGCCGTCACCGCGAGCGACCCGACGAAGGACGACACGATCCTGGGCCCGCTGGCCTCGGTCGCGGCGGCCGAGCGGCTGCAGGAGCAGGTCGACGACGCCGTGGCGCAGGGGGCGACGCTGCTGACGGGCGGCACCCGCGACGGGGCGTTCTTCGCGCCGACGATCCTCGCCGACGTCACCCGGGACATGGACGTGTACCGGGAGGAGCTGTTCGGCCCGGCCGCGGTCGTCTACCGCGTGGCGGACGAGGACGCGGCCGTCGCCCTCGCGAACGACACCCCGTTCGGCCTCGGCTCCTACGTCTTCACCACCGACGAGGCGCAGGCCGAGCGAGTGGCCGACCGGATCGACGCCGGCATGGTCTACATCAACGTCGTGCTCGCCGACAGCCCGGAGCTGCCCTTCGGCGGCGTGAAGCGCAGCGGCACCTCGCGCGAGATGGGCCTGCTCGCGGCCGACGAGTTCGTGAACAAGAAGCTCATCCGCGTGGCCTGACCCCTCCGGCTCGGCCCGCCGGGCCCGGCCCATCCCGCGAGACTGCAACTGCGTCTCGAGACTGCAGAGAAATCGCGCAGTCTCGAGACGCAGTTGCTGTTTCGTGGGGGAGGGGGATCGGCGCCGGGCGCTCCGGCCGGGAGTAGCCTCGTGATGTCCGGTCCCTTCACGAGAGGTTGCCATGGCCACCGTCGCCGAGAACATCGTCCAGTCCCTCCGTGCGAACGGGGTGGAGCGCGTCTACGGGATCCCCGGAGACTCGCTCAACGGCTTCACCGACGCCCTCCGCAAGGACGGCGCGATCCGCTGGGTGCATGTGCGGCACGAGGAGTCCGCGGCGTTCGCGGCGGCCGCCGAGGCGGCGCTCACCGGGGAGCTCGCCGTCGTCGCCGGCTCCTGCGGTCCGGGCAACCTCCATCTGATCAACGGCCTCTACGACGCCAACCGCTCCCGGGTCCCGGTGCTCGCGATCGCCGCGCACATCCCCACGAGCGAGATCGGCACGACCTACTTCCAGGAGACGCATCCGCAGGAGCTGTTCCGGGAGTCCAGCGTCTACGTCGAGTACGTCTCGGACCCGGCGCAGATGCCCCGGCTGCTGGAGATCGCGATGCGCGCGGCCATCGAGCAGCGCGGGGTCGCGGTGCTGGTGATCCCGGGCGACATCGCGCTCGCCGAGGTCGGGGAGGACCGTGCGACCGTGATCGAGCGGGCCCGGCCCGTCGTCGTCCCGAGCGGGGAGGAGCTCGAGCGGGCGGCGACCCTGCTCAACACCGCCGAGCGCGTGACGATCCTCGCCGGGGCAGGTGCCCAGGGCGCCCACGACGACCTGATCGCGCTGGCCGACCGGCTCGCGGCGCCGATCGTGCACGCCCTGCGGGGCAAGGAGTTCGTGGAGTACGACAACCCCTTCGACGTCGGGATGACGGGACTGCTCGGCTTCGCCTCCGGATATCGGGCGATGGAGGGGGCGGACGCCCTACTGGTCCTCGGATCCGACTTCCCGTATCCGCAGTTCTACCCCGCTTCGGCGACCACGATCCAGGTCGACATCCGGGGATCGCAGCTCGGTCGTCGCCATCCCCTCGACCTCGGGCTGGTGGGGGATGTGGGCGCGACGGCCGCAGCGCTCCTGCCGCGGCTGCGCGGCGGCCGCTCCCGCACGCACCTCGAGGACGCGACGGCGCACTACCGCAAGACCAGGGCCAGGCTCGATGAGCTCGCCGTGCCGTCGCGGGGTGCGGCGCCTATCCATCCCCAGTACCTCGCGCGCCTGGTGGACGAGGCGGCCGCCGATGACGCGGTCTTCACCGCGGACGTCGGATCCCCGACCGTCTGGGCGGCGCGGTACCTGACGATGAACGGCCGGCGACGGCTCATCGGATCGTTCAACCACGGCTCCATGGCCAACGCGCTGCTGCACGGCATCGGCGCACAGGCGAGCGAGCCGGAGCGGCAGGTCGTCGCGCTCGCGGGGGACGGCGGCCTCACGATGATGCTGGGCGAGCTGATCACGCTCACCCAGAACCGGCTCCCGGTGAAGACGATCGTCGTGAACAACTCCTCGCTCAACTTCGTGGAGCTGGAGATGAAGGCCGCGGGGTTCGTGAACTACGGCACGGGACTGGAGAACCCGGACTTCGCGGCGGTCGCGCAGGCCATGGGGATCTTCGCCCGGCGGGTGGAGCGCTCCGACGAGCTCCCCGACGCGCTGCGCGAGGTCCTCGCGCACGACGGTCCGGCGCTCCTGGACGTCGTGACCGAGCGGCAGGAGCTCTCGATGCCGCCGACCGTGACCGCCGAGCAGGTGAAGGGCTTCGCGCTCTACGCGATCCGCACCGTCCTGTCCGGTCGCGGCGACGAGCTGCTGGACCTCGCGCGGGCGAACTGGCGTCAGCTGTTCTGACCCGCCCGCCCGCCCGGCTCAACTGACGTCCGCTCCGGCCCCCGCCGCCGGTTCACATGGCGGGAGTCTCCCCGCCCGGCGGGCCGGAGGCGGCCTTCTCGGCCGCCATGCGGGGGATCTCCCGCCATGTGAACCGGTGAACCGGTGAACCGGTGAGAGACGCGGGCGGATCAGTCCTCGGCGATCGCGCGGGCGGCGGCGGCCTCGGCGGTCCGCCCCTGGCGCTCCAGGACGTCGCCGAGCTCCAGCGCCGCGATCTGTCGCAGCGGCGGGATCTCGGTCGCGTTCTCGAGCACCGCGCGGTACGCCGCGACCGCGTCGTCGTCCCGTCCGCTGCCGGCGAGGGAGCGGGCCGCGAGCAGGGCGGCGCTGCCGGCCGATTGCGCGTCGCCCGCCGCCGCGTAGCCGTCGGAGGCGGTGAGGGCCGCGGCGACGGCCTCGTCCACCCGGTCCATCGCCGCGTACGCCCGTGCCCGCGAGTCGGCCACGTCGGCGATCAGCCAGGCCGCCTCGTTCTCCGTCGCGAGGCGCTCGACCTCGTCGAACAGCGGGAACGCCCGTTCGTCCTGCTTCGCGCCGTAGGCCTGTCCGAGGTTGTGCAGCACCTCGATCATCGCGCCGAGCGCGTCCGGTGCCGTGCGCACGATCTCCGCAGCGGCCTCGAGCGTCTCGACCGCGTCGTCCTGCTCGCCGAACTGACCGAGCAGACGCGCCTGCTCGAGCATCGACATGGACTGATCGGCCGGGTCCTCGGCCTCGCCGAAGAGCTCGGCGGCGTAGCCGAAGGCGCCGTAGGCCTGCCCGTACTCCTCCGAGGCGCGCAGGGCGCGGGCGAGCATCGACACCGTCATCGCGCGGGTCTCGGCGGAGGCCTCGGCCGCCTCCTCCAGCTTCAGGACGTCGCCGAAGACCTCGGCGGCCTCCGCCGCGGCGTCGGCGGCGAGCAGGACCCGGCCCACGCGGTACTTGGCTCCCGCCAGGTCGCCGCCCTCCTGCTCGGCCAGGCGCGCGGTCACGCGATAGCGGGTGAGGGCCTGCTCGGGTTCACCGGCTTCCTCCCACAGCGCGCCCGCCAGCAGATGGGTTCTGGCGAGCGAGCGCCGCCCGCCGAGCTCGGCGAGGATTCGGCAGGCCTCGTCCGCCTCCGCCGCCCCCTCGGCGAACTCGTCGCGGACGCCGTGCACGCGCGCCCGGATCTCCAGCGCCCGTGCCCGGACGCCGGCGCCCGCCTCCGGGTCGGCGAGGAGCCGTTCCGTCTGCACGAGCACGGCCTCGTCGTCGTCCTTGCCCAGCAGCGCGCCGATGGCCGCGAACACCGCGCCGTAGCTCATCCTCCGGTCCCCGGCGTCCTCGAAGTGGCGCGCGGCGTGCTCGGCGAGGTCCAGGGCCGCGTCCGGATCGTCGTCGATCCAATGGCTCGCGAGCGTCAGGGCCAGGTCGCCCCGCACGACGGGCGTCGCGCCTGCGGATCCGGCGTACGCCTCGGCCAGCGCCTCCAGGTCGTCATCGTCGGCACCGCCGAACATCGCCAGGCCGAAGCGCTCCTCCAGGGCCGCCTGCTCATCGTGCCCGGCCGCGCGAAGCGTGCGCAGGCGGTCCGGCAGGAGGGCCGTCGCCTCGTCCACGCGATCGAGGTTCACGAGGGCGGCCAGACGCTGCCCGGTGAGGATCGCTCGCCGCTGCGGGTCGACGGCGTCGATCGCGTGCGGCATCGCCTCCATGGTCTCGGGGGCGGTGCCGAAGCCCGCGAGGTCGACGATCCGCCGGTACCAGCCGTCCACATCCGTCGGCGCCATGTCGGGGGCCGGCGCCGGGAGCACGTCGGTCCGGATCGGGACGTCGAACCGCTCCTCGGCCAGGGCGCGGGCGTCCTTCAGCCGCCGGGCGTGGCTGTCCGAGCCGTCACGGACGTCGAAGCTGCGACCGATCCGCTCGGCTGCGGCCCAGGCGGCGGTCGCGAGCTCCGCGGCCGTCCACGCGCCCTCGTGCTCGCCGAAGAACGGGACGAGCTCGGGGGCGTCGGCGCCGCGCACCGGAGTCCCGCCATGCCCGACCGCCGCCACCCGGTCCAGGGTCGTGCCGATCGCGGCGAGCATCGAGAAGTGCGCCTGCACGTTCAGCCGATCGTGGGCGAGCCAGCCGATATGGCGCTCGACCAGGCTGAGAGCCCTCGCCTCGTTGCCGGTGATCGCGCAGAAGACGATGCTCCGGGCGATCGTCCCCAGCATGTCCGGGTTGTCCTTGGAGAGGCGGTAGCTGCGCAGGTGCGCGGACTTCGCCTCCTCGCCCCGCCCCTGGTGCAGGTAGGGGACGAGCGAGACCGAGAGGGCGTGCTCCGGCTCCTCGCCGCAGGAGAAGCCGCCCTCGATCATCTCCTCGACGAGGCGGATCGTGTCGGTCTCGCGGCCGGTCTCGGCGAAGAACCCGGCGATCTGGCTGCGTCCGCAGGCGTCGCAGTGGCTGTGCGAGTCGCGCGGCGTGGCCTCGATCCGCACGCGCAGCTCCTCCGCCTCGTCCAGACGGCCGGCGGCATGCGCATCCTCGAACCGCGCCATCAGCACGCCGCTCATGCCGAGCCCCGCCGTGCGGTAGTGCGTCTCCATGTCGTCGAGCACCGCGGCGATCTGCTCCGGCGCGAAGGCGGGGGAGGAGCGCAGCGACGACGCCATCCACTTGAACTGCCAGAGGAGGTCGGCGGCGCCGTTCTCGATGTCGGCGGGGAAGCGGGAGGGGTCGGCGTCATGGCGGGCGAGGCACCAGGCGAAGGAGTTCAGCATCAGATCCGTGAGCCCGCCCATGTTGGCCGACGCGGTCTGGCGCATCCGCGCCTGGTACTCCAGCTGGTCGTCGCCGATCTCGGTGGCGAGGGCGACGGCCTCGGCGACGAGGTTCTGCTCGTGCAGCCCCCAGGGGGTGCGGTCGATCTCCTCGATCAGCTGGGCGAAGCGCTTCTTCGGACGGGCCATGGGGGTCTCCCTGATCTGGTGACGGGTCGAGACAGGCGGTGACGGGACGGACGAGCGGTGACGGGCGGGACGAGGGTCAGTCGGCGGGCAACGGGGGCAGCGGATCGGCGGGGAGCCCCGCGGACAGCGCGACGAGGTCGGCGAGGGCGCCGGTCATCAGTGCCCGGTCGGCGTCGCCGAGCGGGCGGTGCCCGGCCAGCAGCGCCTGGATGTAGAGCAGCTGGACGGTGCGTGCGAAAACGGCCTCGTCGGTGACGTCGCGGAGGGCGCGGACCACCCGGTTGGACCAGTTGAGGCAGAGCCGCGCGGCGTGGTCCTCGTGTTCGCGTCCGTCGTCGTCGACGCCGTCGATGCGGTCCAGGACGCCGCTCCACAGCGCGCCGGTGATGCCCTTGGTCCTCGTGCGGTCGATCCGGCGGAGCACCGCGGGATCCGCGACGTAGAGCGCCGGGAGCTCCGGCTGGTCGATGGTGCGCACGACCGCCGCGCAGCCGATCGTCCGGAGGACGGCGCCTGCGCGCTCCTCCAGCCGGATCGCGGCGTCGCGGTCGTCCAGGGGCGGAGGGTCGAGCCGGTCGAGCTCGCCCACGACGTCGACCTTCTCGACCGTGACATCGGGGTAGAGGTCGGGCAGCCGGCGGATCAGGTCGGCGTCGTACAGGTATCCGCCGTTGACGAGGATCCGGTCGGGGTGCCCGATGCCGGCGACCTGCCGGAACTCGTCGATGCTCTCGGCGTAGCGGATGTGCGGGAACCGCTCCACGAGGTCGCCCACGCTCATCGTCCCGCGCGTGGTCTCGACCGTCAGCCAGCGGGTGATGAAGCGGGAGAGCTCCTCATCGTGCCGGATGAGGGACTTCAGCCCCACCTCGTGCACGGCGACGAACTGCGCGAGCCGGTGCGGCTCGCGCAGGCCCAGCTCCAGCACCCAGCGGCGGATCCCCGCGCCGAGCTGCTCGCGGACGAGCTCCAGCGCCGCGTCCTCCACGAGGGACTCGCGACTGGCGGTCGGGGAGAGGGCGGTGGAGTCCACGACCGCACGGACGAAGAACGCCCAGTCGGGCAGGACGTCGTCCGCCCGTTCGGAGAGGAGCATCCGGCCGAGGTACACCCGCGTGGCCTGTCGCGCGCCGGGCGCCGGGGCGAAGGGGAGGACGTACGCCACGCCCCGGGTGCCGGTCGCGGGCTCGGACAGCTCGATCATGTCCAGGGGCGCCGCGCCCAGCAGGTCGCGGCCGTAGCGCAGGGCAGCCTCGGGGTCCTCCTTCGGCGAGAGGAAGGGCGCCGGGCGGGTGAGCGCCGCCGGCGTCCCCTGCTCGACGTCCAGGCGCACGTCCACCGGGAGGAACTCCCCGAAGGTCCGCGCGAGCTCGCGCACCGCATCGGCGCGCAGCAGATCGTCCTGGTCGAAGCGGGGCGTGAGGTGGACGCTCGTCCCGATCGGGAGGTCCTCGTCGAGCTCGCGGACCCGGAACGTGCCGGCCGCGGAGCCGATCCACTCCACCGGCGCGCCTCCGCGGGCGCTGCGGGAGCGGATGACGATCTCGTCGGCGACCATGAAGCAGGAGAGCAGGCCGATCCCGAACTGGCCGAGGTAGTCGCTGCGGGGGAGGTCGAAGATGTCCCGCTTGGAGCTGCGGCCGACCGTCGCCAGCAGGTCGGCGACCTCGGCGGCGGTGAGCCCCACGCCGTCGTCGGTGAGCACGAACTCCCCGCCCGGCTCTCCGAGGGGACGGATGCGGATGCGCCCGCCGCCGCCGTCGACCTCGGCGCGGGCGGCGATGGCGTCCCTGGCGTTCTGCAGGAGCTCGCGCAGATAGACGCGGGGACTCGAGTAGATGTGCCGGCTGAGGAGGTCGACGACGCCTCGCAGGTCGACCTGGAACTGCTGCTCCTCCGCGCTCACCGGCGCTCCTCTCCGCGGCCGTGCCTGCGGCGCGGGGCCGCGTGAGACCGCTCGCCGAGCCTAACAAGTCCGCCCCTCCGTGCCCATCGGGACAGTCGCCGACACGCCATGCCGGCCGGTCGGGACACGGCGGGGTTTCGGCGGGGGGCGGAGCATGCCGTACACTGGACGAGCAGTAGTTGTCTGCATTCTTTCGCCGTGCCCGGTCAGCCGACCAGGTGTGGCGGGGAGGCGGACGGAGACCCCAGGGTCTCTAGGGCGGTAGCTCAATTGGCAGAGCAGCGGTCTCCAAAACCGCAGGTTGCAGGTTCGATTCCTGTCCGCCCTGCGCGTCAGCTCAGAGCTGGCACACGAAAGGTACATTGAGGATGGTTCAGGACGCATCGGGCGCTGTGGTCTCCGCAGCGAACGGCGGCGGGAGCCCCGGCAAGAAGCTCGGCTTCTTCGGTCGGATCGCGCTCTTCTTCCGTCAGGTGATCGCCGAGCTCCGCAAGGTCGTCACGCCGACGCGCAAGGAGCTCGTCAGGTACACGCTCGTGGTGCTGGGCTTCGTCGTCGTGATGATGGGGCTCGTCTACGGGCTCGACATGGTGTTCTCGTGGCTGACGACGCAAGTCTTCGGGGTTCCTGGGAAATCCGCGTGACCCCGCGGCCGCAGCGCCGAACCTGACCGAAAGTAGAACAAGTGTCTGAACGATTCTCCGACGACGTCGACTGGGCCACCGCGGCCGAGCAGTCGAGCGAGGAAGACGAAGCGCAGGAGGGCGACGTGCTCTCCGAGGAAGAGCGTGCCGTCACCCCCGCCGAGCACGTCGCCCTGCACATCGAGGGCGACGGCGAGATCGAGGACACGGACGAAGACATCGACATCGAAGACCCGGAGGCGGACGCGATCGTGAACGACGCTCTCAACCTGGACGAGGCAGCGGAGTCTGAGGCCGCTGCCGAGGTCCTGAACGACGCGGTGGCCGAGGAGGCCGCCGACCTGGAGGCCGCGACGGCCGACGAGGTGACCCCGTACGACGGCCCCGATGTGAACGGCGACGACGACGCCGACGAGACCACGGACGCCGACGAGGCGCCCGAGGAGGAGGACCCGTACGAGTCCTTCCGTCTCGATCTGCGGATGCTCCCGGGCAAGTGGTACGTCATCCACTCCTACGCCGGGTTCGAGCGCAAGGTGAAGGCCAACATCGAGCAGCGCAAGTCGACGCTCGAGGTCGAGGACGACATCTACCAGGTCGAGGTCCCGATGGAGGACGTCGTCGAGATCAAGAACGGCCAGCGCAAGATGGTCACCCGCGTGCGGATCCCGGGCTACGTGCTCGTCCGCATGGAGCTCAACGAGGACACCTGGTCCGTCGTCCGGCACACGCCCGGCGTCACCGGCTTCGTCGGCAACGCGCACAACCCGACGCCGCTGCGCTTCGAAGAGGCCTTCAACATGCTGAAGTCGCTCGTCGAGGTCAAGGACGTGCCCACCGCGAAGGCCGTCGCGGCGAAGGGCGGCACCGCCGTCGCCCGCCCGCTCCCGGCCGAGGTCGACTTCGAGGTCGGCGAGACAATCACCATCAAGGAAGGCTCGTTCGCCGGCCTTCCGGGCTCGATCTCCGAGATCAAGCCCGAGAGCGGCAAGCTCACGGTGCTCGTCTCGCTGTTCGAGCGCGAGACCCCGGTCGAGCTCTCGTTCGACCAGGTCACCAAGATGATCTGATCCCACCAGGGACAACGCAGAACGCCCCGCCTCGGCGGGGCGTTCTGCGTTTCCGGCCTGTCGGCCCTGCGCGCCGGTTCAGGCGTCGAAGGCGTCCGTGAGGATGACGAGCTTGCCGCGGACGTGCCCGTCGCGCAGGAGCGCGACGGCGCGCGCTGTCTCGTCCAACGGGTACCGGCCGGCGATCTCCACGCGCAGCTCCCCGGCGCTCAGCGCGGCGAGGATGCGGGGGAGTGCGTCGGGTGCGGCGTCCCCTCCGCCCGTCGCGACGACGCCATCGGGCACCGAAGGGCCGTGGGCGGCGATCGTCCTGATCCGCCCTAGCACGACGCCGAGCGTCACGGCCGCCTGTGCGGTCGCGGTGCCCTGCAGGTCGATCGCGGCCGTGACCGGACGGTCCACCGCGGTGCGGACCTCCGCGACGAGGTCCCCGGAGTAGGAGACAGGGATCGCGCCGAGGCCGCGCAGGAAGTCGTGGTTCTCCGGGGAGGCGGTGCCGATGACGGTCGCCCCGGTGCGGACGGCCCACTGCACCGCCAGCACCCCGACGCCGCCTGCCGCGCCGCCGATGAGCACGACGTCGTCGGGGCCGAGCGCGAGCGTCTCCACGGCGGCGAGCGCCGTGCGCCCGGCGATGGGCAGTGTGGCGGCGACGTCGAGGGGCACGTCGTCCGGCACCGGCACGAGAGACCCGGCCGGAACGACCACGGTGTCCGCGACGGCGTGGCCGCGGCTGCCGCCGAGGACCCGGTCGCCGATGGAGACGGTCGTCACGCCGTCGCCGACCGCCTCTACGACGCCCGCGAGGTCGTTGCCGTAGCCGCCGGGGACGCGGACGTCGAACGCCGCGGCGATCTCGGGGAAGGCCGCGACCTTCCAGTCAACCGGGTTGAGGCCGGCGGCGTGCACCCGCACGCGCGCCTCGCCGGGGCCGGGGTCCGTCGGGTCGAGGTCGACGATGGCGATGTTCTCCGGGCCGCCGACGGCGGTCTGCCACGCGGCGCGGTTGCTCTCGGTCATGGCACAGCACAACGCGGTGCCGGCCGGGGTATTCCTCGATCGATCAGACGGCGGCGGCGAGCAGGCGCGGGCTGCTCGCCCTGATGCGGTCGAGCGCCGAGAGGTCGCCGCGGAGGAAGGCGATCAGGCAGTTGAGGAACAGGCCGTCGAAGAGCGCGTACGCCTCGACCGGGGCGATGACCGGCGTCCGCCCTGACAGCTCTCCGTATCGGAGAACCACCATCCAGACCATGTCCTGCAGGAGGACGTCGATCGCGACGATCGTGTCGCGGAACCCGTCGTCGAAGAGTGCCTGATTGCGCAGGTCGTACCAGAGGCGGTGCATGTCGGCCTCGTCGCGCAGGGTCGCCGCCATCTCGTCGCCGAACCGGCGGGCCAGCTCCTCCGCGCTCGCGGAGGTCTCCACGATGGGGTCGTACCGCCGTGCGCACTCGGACTTGTACTGCCAGATGGCCTGGCTGATCAGGTCGTCCTTGTCCTCGAAGTAGTAGTGCAGCGATCCGTGCGACAGATCGGAGTGCGCGGCCACATCCCGCAGCCCGGTGCGCGCGTAGCCCCGTTCGGCGATCGCCGCGAGCGCGGAGTCGGCGAGCTCGCGCCGTCGTGCAGCGAACTTGTCGGTGCTCGCGCGTTCGGCGCGCGTGGCCACATCTCCCACGGTCTTCTCCCTGCTCCGGTCTGCCGTGATTCTACGCGGGGGTCCGCGCCATCCCAAGGGGAATCGACCGGATGTCCGGAGAGTTCTTGACGAGTGTCCGTATTTTCCTTGTCAAGTGTCCAGTTTTCTGGTCTGCTGGTCCCATCACTTTCACCGGCGAAAGGAGCGGACACCGATGTCCACGGATCTTGCAGGCCTGCGCGTGCTCATCACGGGCGGCGCGAAGGGGTTGGGGCTGCGCGAGGCGCAGCGGATCGTCGACGGGGGCGGCTCGGTCGTCATCGCCGACGTCGACGAGGAGACGGGGACGGCGGCTGCGGCCGCGCTCCGGGCGGACGGAGGCGAGGCGACGTTCGTCCGTCTCGACGTCACCGACGACGCCTCGTGGGAGTCGGGGATGGCCTCGGCCGTCCAGGCGCTCGGCGGACTCGACGGCCTGGTCAACAACGCGGGGATCGAGATCTCCGACCTCCTGGTCGACCTCGACCCCGCGAACATGCGGCGCGTCCTCGAGGTCAACGTGCTCGGCACGGCGCTCGGGATCAAGCACGGCTTCCGCGCGATGCGGCCGGGAGGCGCGGGCGGAGGCGGCGGTGCGATCGTGAACACCGCGTCGGTCGCCGCGACCATCGCCTTCCCGGGGATCGCCGCGTACTCGGCGTCCAAGTCCGCCGTCGAGCGGCTCAGCAAGGTGGCCGCCGCCGAGTCCGGTCGTCTCGGCTACGGCGTCAGGGTCAACACCGTGTGCCCTGGACTCGTCCCCAACGCCATGGGCGCGCAGCTCGCGGTCGACATGGAGCGGCTGGGGCTGTTCCCCTCCGCGGACGATGCGGTCGCCGCCGTCATCGGGCTCACGCCGTCCGGCCGCCTCGCGGGCGAGGAGGACATCGCCAACGGCGTCGCGTTCCTGCTCTCCGGGCAGTCCGCCTTCGTCAACGGCGCGACGCTGTCCATCGACGGCGCGATGGGGATGTGAGGCGATCATGGCAACGGACAAGCCCGTCGTCGTCTACGGCGTGAGCGGATACACGGGACGGCTCATCTGCGAGTACCTGCGGGAGCTCGGCGTCCCCTTCCTGGCTGCCGGACGCGATGCCGATCGCGTCCGCGAGGTCGTCGAGCGGATCCCCGGCATCGAGACCGCCGACTACGAGGTCGTCGCCGTCGAGAACGACGCGGACGCCATGGCGGAGGCCTTCGAGGGTGCTCGCGTGATCTGCAACACCGCAGGGCCGTTCATCAAGTTCGGCCCCGCCGTGGTCGACGCGGCGCTGCGCATCGGCGCGCACTACCTGGACACCACGGGCGAGCAGGACTGGGTGCTGGCGGCGCGGGACGGATGGGGGGACCGGTTCGCCGAGCGCGGGCTGCTGCTCTCGCCCGGCGTCGCGCACATGTACACGACGAGCGAGATCGCCGCGAACATCGCGCTCGAGCCCGGCGGCTACGACACCCTGGACATCCTGGTGCTGTGGAAGGGGTATCCGACCTTCGCCTCGACCCAGACGATCTTCACGATCCTCATGGCCGACTGGTTCTATCTCGAGCAGAACCGGCTGGTGGAGTGGGACCACACCTCGTCCTTCCAGGTCTCGGTGCCGGGCTACCACGAACAGGCGACGGCCGTGCCGTGGGGCGGGATGTCGCACCCGATCTGGTTCCAGAACGACCCGCGCGTGACCAGCGTCCGCGCGATCGGCGGTGTGTTCGCGCCCGAGGTGATGGCGAACGTCGGGCAGACCATCGCGATGTTCGAGGAGCAGATCCGGCCGCTCGACAAGGAGGCGCAGGAGGCGGCCCTCGCCGAGATCGCCGCGTCCGTGCAGGCGGGCATGCCGCCGAGAGAGAACCCTCGGATCAACCGCTCGCTGGACTCGGTGCACGCCTCGGGCCCGCTCGGCCGCTCGCACGTCGTGATCCACGGCAACAGCAACTACAAGCAGACCGGCCTGCTGCAGGCCTATGCCGCGTACTCGCTGCTCCAGCAGGCGCCGAATCGCCCCGGCTTCGCCTCCGCGTGCCAGGCGTTCGGCCACCGTGAGCTGCTCGGCCAGCTGCGCGCCTTCGGGCTCGTCGCGGAGCCCGTGGTCACTCGCGTCTGAACGAGAGGGCGGCGCCGGCGACGGCGCCGCCCGGAGGGGAGTCCCATGCACTTCGCGAACCTGCCATCGCGGCGGGCGGCGGCGTATCCCGCCGCGCCCGCGATCCGCGACGACACGGAGGAGCTCGACAGCGCCGCGCTCCTCCGCCGCTGCGAGAGCGCGGCCGCCGTCCTCGCTGCGCACGGCGTCGGCGAGGGGGACGTGGTCGCGGTCCTGCTGCCGAACCGCGTCGACCTCATCGTCACGCTCTTCGCGGCCTGGCGGCTGGGGGCGGCGGCGACGCCGATCAACCCGGTCCTCGGCGATGCGGAGGCGCGCTACCAGGCCGAGGACGCCGGAGCGCGCCTGGTCGTCGCCGAGGCCGGCGACCGGGTCCTCGGCATCCCCGTCCTGGACCCGGGGGAGCTCGCCGCGGGCGATCCAGGGACCCTGCCTCCCCAGAGCCCCCGCTCCGACACGGAGCTCGCACTGCTGATCTACACCAGCGGCACGACGGGCAGCCCCAAGGGGGTGATGCTCACGCACGCGAACCTCGACGCGATGACCTCCTCGTTCGCGGAGTGGTTCGAGCTCGGCGCGAACGACCACAGCCTGCTCGTGCTCCCGCTCTTCCACGCCAACGGGATCGTCCTGGGGACGCTGACGCCGCTGCGCGCCGGGGGGCAGGTCACCATCACCGGACGGTTCTCCCGCGACCGGTTCTTCGACGACGTCGCCCGTCATCGCCCCACCTACTTCTCCGCCGTCCCGGCGATCTATGCGCTGCTGTCCACGCTGCCGGAGGAGGTCCGGCCCGACGCATCCTCGGTGCGCTTCGCGGTGTGCGGCGCGGCGCCGATGCCGGCGGAGGCGATCGTGCGCTTCGAGTCGCGGTTCGGCATCACGATCGTCGAGGGCTACGGCCTGAGCGAGACGACGACCGCATCGACCATCAACCCGCTCCGGGGGATCCGCAAGCCCGGCACCGTCGGGCTGCCGCTGCCCGGCCAGCGGGTCGCGGTGGTCGGCGAGGACGGGGAGCCGGTCCCGACGGGCGAGGCGGGCGAGGTCGTGATCGCGGGGCCGGTCGTGATGTCGGGATACCTCGGGCGACCGGAGGAGACGGCGCGGACGATCGTCGACGGTTGGCTCCACACCGGCGACATCGGGTGCTTCGACGAGGACGGCTATCTCCGGATCGTCGACCGCATCAAGGACATGATCATCCGCGGCGGCGAGAACGTCTACCCGAAGGAGATCGAGAACGCGCTCTACACGCACCCGGAGGTCCATGAGGCCGCCGTGGTCGGCCGAACAGACGAGGTGCTGGGCGAGGTCCCCGTCGCCTTCGTCTCGCTCGCACCGGGAGGGACGGCGACGCCGGAGGATCTCGCCGCGCACGTGGCCGGGCTGCTCGCGCGCTACAAGCGACCGGAGGCGGTCACGATCCTCGCCGCGATCCCGAAGAACCCGGTGGGCAAGATCGACAAGCCCGCGCTCCGCCGCGCGCTGAAGGAGCGAGTGTGAGCGTCGTCGTCGCCGGCGTCGGGATGATCCCGTTCGCCACTCCCAGGCACAGCGAGAGCTACGACCGGATGGGCGCGGAGGCGGCGCGCCGCGCGCTCGGCGACGCGGGCATCGTGCTCGCGGACGTGGACCAGGCCTTCGTCGGCTACGTCTACGCCGACTCGGCGGCGGGGCAGACGGCGCTGTACGGGCTCGGGCCGACGGGCATCCCGGTCGTCAACGTCAACAACTGGTGCGCCAGCGGATCGACCGCGCTGTGGCTGGGCAGGCAGGCGATCCTCTCCGGCACCGCCGACTGCGTCCTGGTCCTCGGATTCGAGCAGATGGCCCGCGGAGCCATCGCGCCCACCTACGTCGATCGGCCGGACTCCCTCTGGCGCTTCGCCGAGCGGCTGCCCGAGGACGAGCCGGAGGCGCCGGTCGCCGCGCGCTACTTCGGCGCCGCCGGGCGCGCGTACCTGGACCGGTATGACGCGGACGTCTCGCTGTTCGCCGAGGTGGCGGTCAAGGCGCGCCGGCACGCCGCGTCGAACCCGGCCGCGGTCTTCCGCGACCCCGTGACGGTGGAGGAGGTGCTGGGGTCGCCGCACGTGTTCGGCCCGCTGACCCGGCTGCAGTGCTGCCCGCCGACCTGCGGGGCGGCGGCCGCGATCCTCTGCAGCGAGGACTTCGCCCGCAGCCGCGGGCTCGACGCATCGGTCCGCATCAGGGCGCAGTCGATGACCAGCGACCTCCCCGACTCGTTCGCGGGGGACCCCATCGCGCTCATCGGCGCGGGGATCGCGCGCCGGGCGGCGGACGCCGTGTACGAGGCCGCCGGCGTCGACCCGGAGGAGATCCCGGTCGCCGAGCTGCACGACTGCTTCACCGCGAACGAGGTGATCTCCTACGAGGCGCTGCGGCTGACGCCCGAGGGGACGGCGACGCGCTTCGTGCGGGAGGGACAGAACACCTACGGCGGACGCGTCGTGACCAACCCCTCCGGCGGGCTGCTGTCCAAGGGGCATCCGCTCGGGGCGACCGGCCTCGCGCAGTGCGCCGAGCTGGTCGGCCAGCTGCGGGGCCGCGCGGGTGCGCGGCAGGTGGAGGGCGCGACGCTCGCGCTGCAGCACAACCTCGGTCTCGGAAGCGCCTGCGTCGTCACGCTCTACGAGTCCGTCCGAGGCCTTGGATGAGGTAGACTTCTGTGGTTTGCGGTCCGCTTCGGCGTGCCCGCGAGCACCACCGCGTTCCGGAACGGCCGGATCCGCGGGAGAGCGGGTGCAGAAGGCATCCGCTCGAGAAAGGAAGAGACATGGCACCGAAGAAGAAGGTGACCGGCCTGATCAAGCTTCAGATCAACGCCGGCGCCGCCAACCCGGCGCCGCCGATCGGGCCTGCGCTCGGTCAGCACGGCGTCAACATCATGGAGTTCTGCAAGGCGTACAACGCCGCGACCGAGTCGCAGCGCGGCAACGTCATCCCCGTGGAGATCACCGTCTACGAGGACCGCAGCTTCACCTTCATCCTGAAGACCCCGCCGGCCGCGGAGCTCATCAAGAAGGCCGCCGGCCTGCAGAAGGGCTCGGCCACGCCGCACACGGTCAAGGTCGGCAAGATCACGATGGACCAGATCCGTCAGATCGCCGAGACCAAGGGCGCTGACCTGAACGCGAACGACATCGACTCCGCGTCGAAGATCATCGCCGGGACCGCGCGCTCCATGGGCATCACGGTCGAGGGCTGAGGGAGATAACAATGGCTACCAAGTCCAAGGCTTACCAGAACGCCGTCGCGAAGATCGAGGCGGACCGCTTCTACACCCCGACCGAGGCCGTCGCGCTCGCGAAGGAGACGGGCTCTGCGAAGTTCGACTCCACCGTCGAGGTCGCGCTGAAGCTCTCCGTCGACCCGCGCAAGGCCGACCAGATGGTGCGCGGCACCGTCATCCTCCCGCACGGCACCGGCAAGACCGCCCGCGTCATCGTCTTCGCCACCGGCCCCGCGGCCGAGGCAGCGATCGCCGCGGGCGCCGATGAGGTCGGCGGCGCCGAGCTCATCGAGAAGGTCGCCGGCGGCTGGACCTCGTTCGACGCCGCCGTCTCGACCCCGGAGCTCATGGGCCAGGTCGGACGTCTCGGCAAGGTGCTCGGCCCCCGCGGCCTGATGCCGAACCCGAAGACCGGCACCGTGACCCCGAACCCGGCCAAGGCCGTCGAGGAGATCAAGGGCGGAAAGATCGAGTTCCGCGTCGACAAGCACGCCAACGTGCACTTCGTCGTCGGCAAGGCCTCCTTCACCGCCGAGCAGCTGGACGAGAACATCGGCGCGGCGCTCGAGGAGATCGTGCGCCTCAAGCCGTCGAGCTCCAAGGGCCGTTACATCCAGAAGGGCGCCGTGTCGACCACGTTCGGCCCCGGCATCCCGCTGGACGTCAACGCCATCTGAGCGACTGTATGAAGAAGGCCCTCGCTTCCGCGGGGGCCTTCTTCGTTCCCCGGCTCGGCCGGCGTTCCTCGGCCCGGCGCTCCCGACCGCGAGACTGCAACTGCGTTCCGAGACTGCGTGATTTTCCTGCTGTCTCGGAACGCAGTTGCAGTCTCGGCGGGGGATGGGGCGGGGCGGCTCGCCGGGGCAGGTGCGGGCGGGGTATCCTGCGGGGCGGCTCGCCGGGCAATCCGTCGGGCCGATGCAACGGTGTCGGATCGATGGGCCGGGAATGGCCGACGGGCTGTGATCGGTCCGACAGGATGCGAGCCGGCCGGGTGAGATCGGGCGGGCCGGGTGGGATCGGGTCGGCAGGATGCGAGCCGGCCGAGTGGGATCAGGCCGACGGGATGCGGGCCGAGTGGATTCGGGCCGGCAGGATGGGATCGAGCCGGCCGGAGGTGGGCCGTCCGACAGCGGGCCGGATATCTCCGCGCCCGCCACCGGCGCCCCGCCGGTCAGCCGGTGATCACGGGGAGCACGAGCCCGACACCCAGCCCGATCATCACGATCGCGATCACCGCGTCGAGGATGCGCCAGGCGCGCGGCGTCCGCAGCCAGCGTCCGAGATAGCGCGCGCCGAATCCGAGGGCCGTGAACCAGAAGAAGCTGGCCGCGATCGCGCCGGCCGCGAACAGCCAGCGCTGATCGCCATGGGTCGCGGCGACCGAGCCCAGCATGAGCACGGTGTCGAGGTACACGTGTGGATTCAGCCAGGTGAGGGCGAGGACGGTCAGGATCGCCGGTCCGAGTCGCGTCGACGTCGTCGCGACCCGGACGCCCGCGCCCGCGACCCGGACGTCTGCGACACCCGCACCGCTGGTGCCCGCCATCGGTGCGACAGTCTCCGCGCGCCCGGAGGCCTGCCCCGCCGTGGTGTCCAGCGCCTCGCCGCTCGGGCGCCATGCGCGTCGTGCGGCGAGCAGCCCGTAGACGATGAGGAAGGCGGCGCCCGCCCAGCGGGCGACGACCACGAGCCAGGGTGCGGTCTGGATGAGGAAGCCGAGCCCGGCGACACCGGCGAGGATCAGCGCCGCATCGGAGACCGCGCAGATCAGCACGATGGGCAGGACGTGCTCGCGACGGAGGCCCTGACGCAGCACGAACACGTTCTGAGCGCCGATCGCGATGATGAGCGAGAGGCCGAGGCCGAGGCCGGAGAGGACGGTGAGCACGGATCGACACTACGTCGACCGTCATCATGAACAGAAGCGAAGATAACTTAAGGATCATTAGTATCGCTTCATGAACATCGATCCGGCTCTCGCCCAGACCGTCGCCGCGGTCATCGACGAGGGGACCTTCGATCGGGCGGCGCGGAGGCTGCACGTCACCCCGTCCGCGGTCAGCCAGCGCGTCAAGGCGCTCGAGGAGCAGCTCGGTCGCGTTCTCCTCGTGCGATCGAAGCCCGCCCGGCCCACGGAGGCGGGGGAGGCGGTGGCCCGTCTCGCCCGGCAGATCGCGCTCCTCGAACGGGATGTCGTCGCAGGGTTCGGGCTCGGCGCGGACGAGGGGACGACGCGCATCCGGGTGTCGCTCGCGGTCAACGCCGACTCCATGGCGACCTGGTTCCTGGCACCGCTCGCCCGGCTCGCCGAGGAGCACCACGTCGAGTTCGACCTGCATCGGGACGATCAGAACTTCACCGCGCGGCTCCTGGAGTCCGGGACCGTCATGGCGGCGGTCACCGCGGAGTCCGCCCCGGTCGGCGGATGCACGGTCACCCCTCTCGGCGTGCTGCGCTACACGCCCGTCGCCGCCGTCGGGTTCGATGGCCGCTGGTTCCCGGACGGGGCGACCACGGAGGCGCTCGCCGCGGCGCCGTTCGTCGACTTCGACCGGCGCGACACGCTCCAGCACGACTGGCTGCGCGCTCGCGGCGTCGATCCGTGGGCGGTCCCGCGGCACTACGTTCCGGCGACGTACGACTTCGCGCGCGCCGTGGAGCTCGGTCTCGGCTGGGGGCTGCTGCCGGTCGTGCAGGCGGAGGAGGGTCTGAGGGCCGGACGGCTCGTCCGGTTGGCCGAGGAGGAGACGGCCATGCCGCTGTTCTGGCAGCAGTGGAACCTGCGATCCCGTCTGCTCGACGCGATCGCCGCCGAGGTCAGGGCCGAGGCGGGCAGGGTCCTGGGCTGAGCGGCGGTCGCGTCGGGCGCCTGTGGCGAGACGCGGGGCGGGGCCGTAGGGTCATGGCATGGCCTCAGAGCGCATCACGCTGACCGTCCCGGGTCCGGACGGAGACCGCGTCGTCGACCTGTCCAGTCCGAACCGCGCCGTCTGGCCGGCCCCGGAGCAGGGGCCGGGGGCGGGGACGCCGATCACCAAGGCGGAGCTCGCCGAGTACGTGCAGACCGTCTCCACGCCCTTCCTCGCGGCGAACGGGCATCGTCCGGTCTCGCTGGAGCGCTTCCGCGCCGGGATCGGAGGGGAGAGCTTCTTCTCCAAGAACCCGCCCAAGGGCACGCCCGACTTCGTCGAGAGCGTGACGGTGACCTACAACAGCGGTCGCCGTCATCCGCAGATCGTCCTCACGGAGGCCGCAGCGACCGTCTGGGCCGTGCAGATGAACACGGTCGTCTTCCACCCGTGGGCCTCGCTCGCGGAGGACACGGACGACCCGGTCGAGCTGCGGATCGACCTGGACCCGCAGCCGGGGACCGGGATCCCCGAGGCGGTCGTCGCCGCCCGGGAACTGCGTGACGTGCTGCGCGAGGCGGGGCTCGAACCCTTCATCAAGACGAGCGGCAACCGGGGGCTGCACGTGTTCTGCCCGATCGTCCCGGAGCACGAGTTCCTCGTCGTCCGGCATGCGGTGATCGCCGCGGGACGCGAGCTCGAACGACGCATGCCGGATCGCGTGACGACGAACTGGTGGAAGGAGGAGCGGGGCGAGCGGATCTTCGTGGACTTCAATCAGGCGAACCGCGACCGCACGATGGCAGGGGCGTACAGTCCGCGCGCACTGCCCGGAGCCACCGTGTCGACGCCGCTCGAATGGGACGAGCTGGACGAGCTGGATCCCTCGCGTTTCACGCTGCGGACGATCCCGCAGCGTCTGGCGGACATCGGCGATCCCTGGGCGCGGATGCCGGAGAGCGCCGGGCGCATCGACGTGCTGCTGGAGTGGTGGGAGCGCGATGTCGGGAACGGCCTCGGCGAGCTGCCGTTCCCTCCGGAGTTCCCGAAGATGCCCGGTGAGCCCCCTCGTGTGCCGCCGAGCAAGAAGGTCGCCGCGAACTGGGACGACGACGGACACCGCGTCGACGACTGACGGCTCCGCCGATCCGGGCGTCCCTCTGGACCGTGTTCCGATTCTGGGCCGTGTCCCGGCCTCTGGAGCGTGTCCCGGCCTCTGGACCGTGTCCCGATTCTGGTGGTCAACGGAGCTCTGAGCGACCAGAAGTGGGACACGGTCGCCGAATATCGGGACATGGGCGCCGGGAAGTAGGACACGGGCGCCGGGAAGTGGGACACGGACGCCGGATATCGGGACACGGACGCCGGATATCGGGACAGGGGCGCCGGGAAAAGCGCGGGTTCAGTCGATCACGGAGGCGAGGTCGTAGCCGGCGACGGTGTCGAGCTGGTCGTAGGTGCACGAGCGCGGATCGCGGTCGGCGCGCCAGCGTTCGAACTGGACCGTGTGGCGGAACCGCCATCCCTCCAACTGGTCGTAGCGCACTTCGAGGACGCGCTCGGGGCGCAGTCGCACGAACGAGACGTCCTTCGCCCCGGTGAACCGCGACCGCTCGCCGGCGTCGGTGACGACCTCTCCCGCATCGTCGCGCTCCACGAGCGGCGCGAGCTCCTCGACGAGCTCCTGTCGTCGGACGTCGCTCCACGCGGCGACCCCGCCCACCTGTCGCAGGACGCCGTCCTCGCCGTACAGCCCGACCAGGAGGGAGCTGACGCCGGAGCCGCTCTTGTGGACGCGGTATCCGAGCGCGACCACATCGGCGGTCCGGGCGTGCTTCACCTTGAGGAGCGTCCGCTTGCCGGGGGCGTACGGCTGGGCGAGCGGCTTCGCCACGACCCCGTCGAGGCCCGCGCCCTCGAACTCCGCGAGCCAGCGCCGTGCGAGGTCCGCGTCCTCGGTGGTCCGCGTCAGGTGCAGTGGATGCGCCGCGCCGGTCAGCAGCGCCTCCAGTCGGGCGCGCCGTTCCGCGAATGGGAGCGGCTGCAGGTCCTCGTCGCCGTCGGCGAGCAGGTCGAAGGCGATGAACATGGCGGGTGTCTCGGCGGACAGACGCTGCACCCGGGAGGCTGCGGGGTGGATGCGCGCGCTGAGCGCCTCCCAATCCAGCCGCTGCGATCCCGCGGAGCCGGTCGCCACGACGATCTCGCCGTCGAGCAGGCAGGGGCCGGGGAGGAGCGCGGGAAGCGCCTCGACGAGCTCGGGGAAGTAGCGGGTGAGCGGCTTCGCACCGCGCGAACCGATCACCAGCTCCTCGCCGTCCCAGGCGACGAGGCCGCGGAACCCGTCCCACTTGGGCTCGTACAGCAGACCGCCCGGCGTCCGCTCCGGGTCGGGGATGCCGGGCGCCGCCTTGGCGAGCATGGGAGCCGGGATGTCGTAGCGCATGGATCCATGTAAGCGCACCTCGTCGTCCGCGTCAGCACCTGGATGTGACGTGTCGGCCGCGGCCAGCCGAAGAGCCCAGCCGAAGAGCCCAGCCGAAGAGTCGAGTCGAGGCGAAGCGTCGAGGCGAAGTGCTCAGGCGAACACGTCGTCGAGGTGGACGTGTCGTCCAGCATCGGCGAGCGCGGTGCGCGCGGCGTGCCAACCGGCCATGCCGCTGACGCCGGGACCTGGGGGCGTCGCCGCCGAGGCGAGGTAGACCCCGGGCATCGGGGTCCGCCAGGGGGCGGGGGAGACGGCGGGACGCTTCACCGCCTGCGCCATCGTGAACGCGCCGCCGAAGACGTCTCCGCCGATCTCGGCGGGGTTGATCCGTGGACGCTCCCGTGCGGTGACGGCGTGCGAGGCGAGGATCCGGTCGCGGAACCCGGGCGCGAACCGCTCGATACGCTCGGTGATGATCGCGGTCGCATCGAGGTCCGACCCTGCCGGCACGTGGATGTAGGCCCAGAAAGCCTGCTTGCCCTCCGGGGCGCGGGTGTCGTCCAGGACGGAGGGCTGCACCGTCAGCACATAGGGCGTCTCGCTTACTCTTCCTCGGGCGACGGCGTTCTCGCTCGCCCAGACCTCCTCCCGCGGGCCCCCGACGTGCACGGTGGGGGAGCGGGCCACTTCGGGGTTCGCCCAGGGGACCGGTCCGTCGAGGGCGAAGTCGACCTTGGCCGCCGCGGCGCCGTATCGGTATGAGCGGATCGCCCTGGCGTAGCGGGCGGGGACGTCGGGAAGGGTCAGCGCGAGCCGGGGCGAGGCGTTCAGCACCAGCAGGTCGCCGCGGGCGGGATCGCCCCAGTCCAGGGCGGAGAGGTCGGAGACCTCGACGCCCGTCTCGACGGTCCCGCCATGCGCGCGGAGATCGTCGACGAGGGCGTCGGCGATCCGTTGCGCCCCGCCCCGCGGATAGGGCCAGCCGCCCGCGTGGGCGTGGGCGGCGAGGAGGAGGCCGGCGGCGGCGCCGCTGAGCGACGGCAGCGGGCTGTTGGCGTGCGCGACCACGCCGGCCAGGAGGGCGGCGGCCTCCGGGGTGCGGAAGGCGTGCCGGCCCCATGCGGTGCCCTGCTCGAGCATGCGCAGCCCGTAGCGGACCGCGGTGATCGGGTGCCGGGGGAGGCGGAGGAGGGAGGAGCCGGTGAACTCCGTCAGCTCCTCGATGCGGCGGCTCAGGGGACGGACCAGGGCGAGCCAGGCTCGAGCGTCGGGGCCGAGCGCCTCCGCCGTCCGATCGATGTCGTGCCAGGCGATCGCGGCCCGCCCTCCGTCGAGCGGGTGCGCATATGCCGCTTCCGGAATGATCCAGTCGATGCGATCCAGTCCGAAGGCGCGGAAGAAGGGCGAGGCGTAGGCGGCGGGGTGGACGGCCGAGCACACGTCGTGCACGAAGCCGGGGAGCGTGGCGGCCTCCGTCCGAACACCGCCGCCGTAGCGGGCAGCAGCCTCGACGACCCGCACGCGATATCCGGTGCGGGCGAGGACCACCGCGGCTGCCAGCCCGTTGGGCCCGCTTCCGACGACGGTCGCTTGGGGCATGGGATCAGTCTCCCACGGGCGACGGTCAGACGAAGGCGCTCATGCCGGTGATGTCCCGTCCGAGGAGCAGCGCCTGGACGCTCTCGGTGCCCTCGTAGGTGTGGATGGCCTCGATGTCGGCCATGTGCTGCATCACGCCGTTCTCGAGCAGGATGCCGTTGCCGCCGAGGAGGTCGCGCGCGATCGAGGCGATGCGGCGTGCGGCGCGCGTGTTGTGGAACTTCGCCAGCGACGCCTGCGTCGGCCGCAGCTCCCCCGCCGTCTCGAGGTCCGCCATCCGACGGCAGAACAGCTGCATCGAGGTGAGGTCCTCGAGCATGTGGGTGAGCCGTTCCTGGACCATCTGGAACTTCGCCAGCGGCTTGCCGAACTGGATGCGCTGGGTGGCATATGTCAGTGCGGCCTCGTAGCAGGCGGTCGCGTGGCCGAGCGCCGACCAGGCGACGCCCGAGCGGGTGGCGTAGAGGACGGTGGACGCGTCCTTGAAGCTCTTCGTGCCGGGGAGAACAGCATCGAGGGGCACCCGCATGTCGTCGAACCGCAGGTGGGCCTGGTGGATGCCGCGCAGCGACGCCTTCCCCTGGATGACGGTGGCCTGATACCCCGGCGTCTCCTGCTCGACGAGGAAGCAGCGCACGGCACCGTGCTCCTGCGCTCCCTCGTCGTCCACGCGCGCCCAGACGAACGTGACGCCCCCGGACGCGCCGTTGCCGATCCACTTCTTCGCCCCGCGGATGACCCATTCCCCGCCGTCGCGACGGGCGACCGTCTCAAGGGACACGGAGTCGGAGCCGTGATCGGGCTCGGTCAGCGCGAAGGACCCGAGGACGCTCGCGTCGGCGAGGGGCGTGAGCCAGCGTCCCTGCTGCTCGGGGCTGCCGAACAGCGCGAGGGTGCGCAGTGCGAGTCCGCCCTGCACGGCGAGGATGGTGCCGAGCGACCCGTCCCCGCGGGAGATCTCCATGTTGACCAGGCCAGCGGCGAGCGGCGAGAGGCGGGTGAGGTCCGGGTGGTCGATGCCGTCGACGACGAGGTCGAGCTCGCCCATCCGTCGCGCCGCCTCGAGCGGATACTCCGCGCGATCCCAGGCCTGGACCATCCGCGGGGCGATCTCGTCCACGTACGCCTGCGCGCGCTCCCACGCCTCACGATCGGCGGCAGGGATATCGGAGAAGACCGCGTAGTAGTCGGAGCCGCGGCGGCCGGTGACGTCGTAGGACGACACGCTCTCGCCGGGGAAGGGGGCTGCGCTGTTCATGGGCACTCCATCCGAATGGTGAGACTGAGTCTCATCTGGCATGGGACAGCGTACCGCGATGCGGCGACGTTCGCCTTCTCTCCACAGGGGTTCATCGGATCGGGTTCTCCACCGATCGTGGGGTGACGGCGATCCCACCCGTCCGTCTCCTGGAATCATCGGGACATCGGCGACAGGATTGGGGGATGATCGCGGTGACGGAGCCTCAGGTGTGGACGGTGATCGGTGTGCTGGCCGCGGCGTTCATCGGGACGATCACGGTGACGACGCAGCTGATGATGCGCACGATCTCGACGCAGTTCCGCGGCGTCGATCAGCGATTCGATGAGGTCGGACGCCGGATCGACGAGGTCGGCCATCGGATCGACGAGGTGCGCACGGAGTTGCGCGCGGAGATGGCCCTCCGGTTCGACCACGTCGGGCACCGGCTTGACGGCGTGGAGTCGAGGCTGGACCGGGTGGAGCGACGACTGGACGGCATGGACGGCGACATCCAGGCGCTCTCGCGCCGGGTCATGCCCGAATGAGGGCCTACGCCAGGTCCTGCTGCAGTCGGCGTGCGATCTCGGACATCGGCATGGACCGCGGGAACACGGCCACCACGACGGCGTCGTCATCGTGTCCGGCGTCGGCGTCGGGGTGAACGCCGAACCGGCGCATCGCGTCGTCGAGGGCGTGGCGGAGCACGGTCACCGGCGTCCGCGCTCCTCGGAGGAGCCGGCGCAGCACATGGTTGTGCACGGCGGTCACGAGCGCGGCGAAGCCGACGGCGTCGAGAGGGTCAAGGCCGGGGACGGAGCGGCGGAGGTAGTCGTCGAAGAGGCGCTCGTACCGGAAGACGGTGACGATCTCCCTGTCGCGCAGCACCGGCTCCTGCCGGACGACCTGGTAGCGGCGCCGTGCGAGGTCCGGGTCCGCCGCGAACCGGCGGAAGACCATCACGGAGGCCTCGCAGACCGCGAGCCAGGGATTCGCGTGCGGGCGGTCGAGATAGCTCCGCATCGCGGCGAGCAGCTCCTCGTGGTCGGCGAAGACGACGTCGTCCTTGCCGCCGAACTGGCGGAAGAAGGTGGATCGCGAGATCCCGGAGGCCTTCGCGATCTGCTCGACGGAGGTCGCATCGAAGCCGCGTGACGCGAAGAGGTCGAGTGCGGCGGCGACCACGGCGGTGCGTGCGGGGGACACGTCGGCGTGCTCGGTCATAGGAGCAGAGCCTATTCCCTCGGGGGTCACGGGGCGGTCCGCGGCGGCTGGGGAGGGCGACATGTCCCGTTCAGAGGGAGGGGGTAAGCTGAGGGATTGGTCGATATCTCGACATCGAGAGACTTTTTCCGGACCGCCATCCCAGTGAAGGAAACGCAGTGGATCTGTACGAGTACCAGGCACGAGACCTTTTCGAATCCTATGGAGTGCCGGTCCTCGCCGGCATCGTCGCCGACACCCCTGAGGAGGTGAAGGCAGCGGCAGAGAAGCTCGGCGGTGTGGTCGTCGTCAAGGCGCAGGTCAAGACCGGCGGTCGCGGCAAGGCCGGCGGCGTGAAGGTCGCGAAGAACCCGGACGAGGCGTATGAGGCCGCCAAGGCCATCCTGGGCCTGGACATCAAGGGCCACGTCGTCCAGCGCGTGATGGTCGCCGCCGGTGCGCGCATCGCGAAGGAGTTCTACTTCTCCGTGCTGCTGGACCGCGCCAACCGCTCCTACCTGAGCCTCTGCTCGGTCGAGGGCGGCATGGAGATCGAGCAGCTCGCCGTCGAGAAGCCCGAGGCGCTCGCCCGCATCGAGGTCAACCCGCTCACGGGCGTGGACAAGGACAAGGCGCTCGAGATCGCGAAGGCCGCGGGCTTCCCCGAGGACCTGCTCGACGCCGTCTCGGACGTGTTCGTCAAGCTCTACGACGTCTACAAGGGCGAGGACGCCACGCTCGTCGAGGTCAACCCGCTCGTGCTCACCGAGGAGGGCGACGTGATCGCCCTCGACGGCAAGGTGTCGCTCGACGACAACGCCTCCGAGATCCGCCACCCGCAGCACGAGGAGCTCGCCGACAAGGCGACGGAGAACCCCCTCGAGGCCAAGGCGAAGGAGGCAGGCCTCAACTACGTCAAGCTCGACGGCCAGGTCGGCATCATCGGCAACGGCGCAGGGCTCGTGATGTCCACGCTCGACGTCGTCGCCTACGCCGGCGAGAACCACGGCGCGGTCAAGCCCGCCAACTTCCTCGACATCGGCGGCGGCGCATCGGCCGACGTCATGGCCGCCGGGCTGGACGTCATCCTCGGCGACGAGCAGGTCAAGAGCGTCTTCGTGAACGTGTTCGGCGGAATCACCGCCTGCGACGCGGTCGCCAACGGCATCAAGGGCGCGCTGGAGAAGCTCGGCTCGGCCGCCTCCAAGCCCCTCGTGGTGCGCCTGGACGGCAACCGGGTCGACGAGGGCCGCGCGATCCTCGCCGAGTACGCGCACCCGCTCGTGACCCTGGCCGCGACCATGGACGAAGGCGCCGACAAGGCCGCCGAGCTGGCCAACGCCTGAGGCGTCGAGAAGAACTGAGGACAGAGAACATGTCGATCTTCATCAACAAGGACTCCAAGGTCATCGTCCAGGGCATCACCGGCGGTGAGGGCACCAAGCACACCGCCCTCATGCTGAAGGCCGGGACCAACGTCGTCGGCGGCGTGAACGCCCGCAAGGCCGGCACGACCGTCGCCCACACCGACAAGGACGGCAACGCCGTCGAGCTCCCCGTGTTCGCCTCCGTCGCCGAGGCGATGGAGAAGACCGGGGCCGACGTCTCGATCGCCTTCGTGCCCGCGGCCTTCACCCGGAGCGCGATGATCGAGGCCATCGACGCCGAGATCCCGCTCCTGGTGGTCATCACCGAGGGCGTCCCGGTGGGCGACTCCGCCGAGGCCTGGGCCTACTCCGTCGAGAAGGGCAACAAGACCCGCATCATCGGGCCGAACTGCCCCGGGATCATCACGCCGGGCGAGTCCCTCATCGGCATCACGCCGGCGAACATCACCGGGAAGGGCCCGATCGGGCTGGTCTCGAAGTCGGGCACCCTGACCTACCAGATGATGTTCGAGCTGCGCGACCTCGGCTTCTCGACCGCCATCGGCATCGGCGGCGACCCCGTCATCGGTACCACGCACATCGACGCGCTCGCCGCGTTCGAGGCGGACCCGGAGACCAAGGCGATCGTGATGATCGGCGAGATCGGCGGTGACGCGGAGGAGCGTGCGGCCGACTTCATCAAGGCCAACGTCACCAAGCCGGTCGTCGGCTACGTCGCCGGCTTCACCGCTCCTGAGGGCAAGACCATGGGTCACGCCGGTGCGATCGTGTCGGGCTCTGCCGGCACCGCCCAGGCCAAGAAGGAGGCCCTCGAGGCCGCGGGCGTGAAGGTCGGCAAGACCCCGTCCGAGACCGCCGCGCTCATGCGCGAGGTCATCTCGGCGCTGTAGGGACAGCACGCGCGGTCATCGCGCAGAGAAGGGCTCCGGGCTTCGGCTCGGGGCCCTTCCTCGTGCTGGCTTCGTGCGGGTCTCGTGCGGGTCTCGTGCTGACGGCGTCCGTGCGAGCGCTGTGCCTCTTCGGCGACGGCGACGGAGACGGCACGACGATTTGCCGGGCAGCGGATCTTCCCCCTAAGCTGACGCTCTCTGTGACCGGATCATGGCCGTCGGCGGTTCACCCCACCCGCCGCGTCCTCTCGTCGGCGATCGTCGACGATGACGCGCGCAGAGGCCGATTTTCTCACCCGATAGATGAAGGTCCGTAGATGACAGATCAACAGATTCCTCGGCGCGCCGTCGTGAAGGCCGCGGCCTGGGCGACGCCCGTGATCGCTCTCGCGGCGGCCGTGCCCTCCGCGGCGGCCTCGGGCGGCTTCGCCTGCCCGAGCGACGTGCGGCCCGCGGCGGTGGTCACGCAGCTCGACCCGTCCGACTGGCACGTCTTCCTGGCCCGCGCCTGGTGGTCGCTGTCCAGTAAGTACTTCGGCATCGACACGACGCTCGTCGATCCCGCCGTCTACGGCTCGACCTACGAGTTCACGCTCCTCGGCGGGACGAGGTTCACGATGAGCGACGGCGGAGGATCGACCGCTCCGTGGTACCCGAGCTTCAGCACCTTCGTCGGCACGGTCGGCACGGTCACGCCGCTTCCTCCCGTCGCCGGCACGATCGGGGAGCTGAACGCGCTCGTCGTCCCCGACGTGTACGACCCGAATGCGAACGTGGACGTCATCTTCGAGGCGGCGGACGCGTTCACGCCCTCGTCCGTACAGTTCACGGCCGAGCTGCGGTTCACCAGTCCCACGACCGGCGAGACCGTCGTCTGCGTCCAGGACTTCACCTACGTCATCGCGAGCTCGTTCACCGGCGGCCCCGTCATCAACGGGCACGGGCATCTCAACCTGACCGGAACCGTCGGGGTGTAGCGACGACCGTCACTCGGCGAAGGCGCGGCGGTGGGCGGCCGGGGTCGTCCCGAGACGCTCCCGGAAGTGGTGCCGGAGGGTGACGGCGGTGCCGAACCCCGCGGCGTTCGCGACGGCGTCCAGGGGCAGGTCCGTCGCCTCCAGCAGTCGGCGCGCCTCGTCGAGCCGACGGGTCAGCAGCCAGTCGCCGGGACTGGTCCCCGTGCGCTCCCGGAATCGGCGGGTGAACGTGCGTCGCGAGAGGTGAACGCTGCCTGCCCACTCGTCCAGGGCGGTCGGGGTCGTCAGCCGCTCCATCGCCCATCCCATTGCTCGGTCGATCTCGTCGCCGTCGGCGTCCGCGGGAAGGGGCTGCGCGAGGAACTGCGCCTGGGAGCCGTCGCGATGGGGAGCGAGGACGAGCTCACGGGCGATCGCGCCGGCGACGGCGCTGCCGAGCTCCGTGCGTACGATGTGCAGACAGCAGTCGAGGGCAGCGGCGACGCCGGCGGAGGTGACGACGTCGCCGAGGTCGGTCCAGAGGCTCTCGCAGCGGATCCGATGCCCGGGGTGGGCCCGTCCGAGGTGCTCGCCCGCCGACCAGTGGGTGGTGATCTCGCGCCCGGCGGCGATGCCGCTCGCCGCGACGACGTAGGCGCCGAGGCAGAGCCCGACGATCCTGGCCCCCCGCTCGTGCGCGGCGCGAACCGCGTCGAGGAGCTGGGGGCTCGGGTCGGTGCCGGGATCCCAGCTCGGGATCACGACCATGTCCGCGTCGGTCATCCGCGCGAGACCGTCCGCGACGAGCATGTCGTACCCCGCCCCGGTCCGGATGGCGCCGGGGCGCTCGGCCACGGTCACGAGCCGGTAGGGACTGTCGGCGCCCCGGATCCCCACGCGGCCGAAGACCAGATGGGGGACGGAGAGGTGGAACGGGCTGATGCCAGGGAACGCGAGGACGGCCACGGTGCGCATGGCCCGATCTTAGCGAAGAGTGTCCCACGGGCCGCTTTCGATGCCGTCGCCGTCGTCGCACCATGGGGATATGACGAACACGACCCTCACCCTCGTCGGCGGTCCGACCGCCGTCCTCGACTACGCAGGCGCCCGCTTCCTCACGGATCCGACCTTCGACGGGCCGGGGGACTACCCGTCGCCGGGCGTCGTGCTCCACAAGCTCACCGGCCCCGCGCTCGGGCCAGAGCGGCTCGGGGGGATCGATGCCGTGCTCCTCTCGCACGATCAGCACGCCGACAATCTCGACCGGTCGGGGCGCGAGCTCCTCGGACGGGTGCCGGTCGTGCTGTCCACGCCCGAGGCCGCCGATCGCATCCCCGGCGTCGTGGGGCTCGCCCCCTGGCAGGAGCACCGGGTCGGAGACGTCGAGGTCGTCGCGCTGCCGGCGCTGCACGGTCCCGACGGCGAGGAGACCGAGGGGCTCTCCGGGACGGTGACCGGGTTCCTGCTGCGCGCGCCTGGGCATCCGGTCGTGTACGTCTCGGGGGACAACGCCTCCGTGACGGTGGTCGAGGAGATCGCCGCGCGGGTCGGGCGGATCGACGTCGCGATCCTCTTCGCGGGGGCGGCGAACGTCGGGCGCTTCGGCGACGCCGACCTCACTCTCAACGCCCGCACCGCGGTCCAGGCGGCGCGGATCCTCGGCGATGCCGTGGTCGTGCCGATCCATGCGGAGGGCTGGCACCACTTCTCCGAGGACCTCGCGAGGCTCGCCAGGGAGTTCGAGTACTCCGGGCTCTCCGCGCGTCTTCGCGTCCCGCGCGCGGGCGACCCCCTGGAGCTCTAGCGCCGTCGCCCCTCCGCGCGCGTCCCACCGTCCGTGTCGGGAACTGCACGTAGGCTCGTGGAGACATGCAACGCCTCCTCATCGTGCTCCTGGCCGCCATCGACGCCGCCGTCGCAGCGGCGGTGGGACTGGCGGTGATCCTGGCCCCGCTGACGGTGCTCTGGACCATCGCGTTCGGCGTCGGGGCCGACTGGGGCGCGCTGTGGCCTGCGACCTCGACGCTGTGGCAGCTCGGGCACGGGGTCCCCGTCGACATCGCGCTTCCGGATGCCGTGCTCCGCGACGCGGGCATCGCCCCGGAGGCCTCCTCCTTCGCGATCTCCGTCCCGCCGCTCGCCCTCCTCGTCTTCACCGTCGTCTTCGCCGCGCGCTCGGGGCGCCGTGCGGCGCTCGCCGGGTCCTGGGTCACCGGCGTCGTCGCTGGGACGACGGCCTTCACGCTGATCGCCGCGGTCGTGGCTCTCACCGGCCATCTCGCGATCGCCGCGACGCCGATGGCGTGGGGGATCGCGGCGCCGGGCATCGCCTACCTCTGCGGTGCGCTCGTCGGCGGCATCGCCGTGGCCTGGACGGACGGGGACGGCGGGATCGTCGACGCCGTGCACGATCGCGTCGACGCCTGGGGCGACTGGTCAGGGGTCCCCGGCGACGCGGTGCGCGGTGCGGCGGCCGCCCTCGTGGCCGTGCTGGGAGCCGCAGGGCTCGCCTTCGGCGTCGCTGCCCTCCTCCGCGGCGGGGAGGCCGTCGCCCTCTTCGAGTCGCTCCGGGTGGACGGCCTGGGCGCCACGGTCATATCCCTCGGCCAGCTCGCCTACGTTCCGACGCTCCTCTGCTGGGCGATGGCATGGCTCGCCGGCCCCGGCTTCGCCGTCGGGGTCGGCACGGCGGTCTCGCCGGCGGGGACCCAGCTCGGCGCCGTCCCCGGGATCCCGGTGCTGGGTCTCCTCCCCGAGACCTCATCGCCCTGGCTCCTCATCGTCGTGCTGGTCCCGATCGGCGCCGGCGCCCTGGCCGGCTGGATCGTCCGATCCCGCGCGGTCTCCGCGGGGGAGGAGCGGGGGATCGTCCCGCGGCTCGGCACCGCCATCGGGATCGCAGTGCTCGCCGGCGCGGGCGCAGCGCTCCTCGCCACGCTCTCGTCAGGCTCCCTCGGTCCTGCCCGGCTCGCCCAGGCCGGACCGGAGGCGGGACCGATGGCACTGGCGATCGGGGCAGAGGTGCTCGTGGGCGCCGCGATCATGCTCCTCGCGCCGCGGCACCGGAACGAGCGGCTCCTCGAGGCGCGGCTAGACTGATCCCGTGCTCTCGGTCGCCGTCCTCATCTCGGGCACCGGCTCGAATCTCCGTGCCCTGCTCGATGCGGCAGCCGACCCCTCTTATCCCGCCCGGATCGTCGTCGTCGGCGCCGATCGCGAGGCGGACGGGCTCGCGCACGCGGAGGAGTTCGGCATCCCGTCCTTCACCGTCCCGTGGAGCGGGCACACCAGCCGCGAGGCCTGGGGAGCGGAGCTCGACGCGCAGCTGCGCGTGTGGCAGCCCGATCTCATCGTGCTGAGCGGCCTCATGCGCCTGCTCCCGCCCGCCGTGGTCTCGGCCTGGTCCCCGCGCATCGTCAACACCCACCCCGCCTACCTCCCGGAGTTCCCTGGCGCGCACGGCGTCCGCGACGCGCTCGCCGCGGGGGCGACGCAGACGGGGGCCAGCGTGATCGTCGTCGACGACGGCGTGGACACCGGGCCCGTCCTCGCCCAGGAGCGCGTCCCCGTGCTGCCAGGGGACACCGAGCACAGCCTGCACGAGCGGATCAAGCCCGTCGAGCGGCGGCTCCTCATCGACGTCGTCCGGCGCATCGCCGAGGGCGGCCTCGACCTCGGCACCGTCCGCGACCGGCCACGCTCCGCGTCCTCCTGACTCCTCTTCCCGCCTCTCCCCACCTCTCGGAAGGAATCCCGATGGCCGGCCCCCGCCACGACCCGTCGCTGTACCGCAACCGTGACATCGTCCCGATCCGACGTGCGCTCATCTCCGTCAGCGACAAGACCGGTCTCCTCCCGCTCGCGCAGAGCCTCGCCGAGGCCGGGGTCGAGATCGTGTCCACGGGCTCCACCGCCCAGGCCATCAGGGACGCGGGCATCGCGGTGACTGACGTCGCCGCGGTCACCGGAGTCGCCGAGATGCTCGACGGGCGGGTCAAGACCCTGCACCCCGGCGTGCACGCGGGGCTGCTCGCCGACCTCCGCTTGGAGGACCACGAGCGTCAGCTGGACGCGCACGGGATCGCGCCGTTCGAACTGGTCGTGGTCAACCTCTACCCGTTCGTCGAGACCGTGGCCTCCGGTGCCGCGGGGGACGACGTGGTCGAGCAGATCGACATCGGCGGGCCCGCGATGGTGCGCGCGGCCGCGAAGAACCACGCGAACGTCGCGATCGTCGTCTCCCCGGAGTCCTACCCCGCCGTGATCGAGGCCGTGCGTGCGGGCGGGATCGCGCTCGCGCAGCGTCGGGAGCTCGCGGCCCGCGCCTTCGCGCACACCGCCGCCTACGACTCCGCGGTGGCGCAGTGGTTCGCCGAGGGCACGCTGTCGGCGGGGGAGGACCTGCCCGCCCACCTCACGATCAAGGCCGAGCGGCTCGCGACCCTCCGCTACGGCGAGAACGCCCACCAGCGCGGCGCGATCTACACCCGCGTGGGCGGTCACGGCATCGCCCAGGCCGAGCAGCTCCAGGGCAAGGAGATGTCGTACAACAACTACGTCGACGCGGACGCGGCCCTCCGCGCGGCGTACGACATGGTGCTGCCGGCGGTGGCGATCATCAAGCACGCGAACCCCTGCGGCATCGCGACGACCGCCCCCAACGCGCTCGACCCGATCGCCAGCGCGCACCTGCGCGCGCACGAGTGCGACCCGGTCTCGGCGTACGGCGGCGTGATCGCGGCGAACGGCACGGTGACGCTGAAGATGGCCGAGAACCTCAAGGACATCTTCACCGAGGTCATCGTCGCGCCGGCGTTCGAGCCCGAGGCGCTCGAGGTCTTCAAGGCCAAGAAGAACCTCCGCCTCCTCCAGCTGCCCGAGGACTGGCAGCAGGAGCGCCTGGACGTCCGCCTGGTCTCCGGCGGCCTGTTGCTTCAGGACGCGGACCGATTCCCCGACGACATCGTCTCCGTGGCCAAGGACTGGGAGCTCGTCTCCGGGGAACGCCCGGACGAGGCCGAGATGGAGAACCTCATCTTCGCCTGGAAGGCCTGCCGCGCGGTGAAGTCCAACGCGATCGTGCTCGCCAAGGGCAACGCGACCGTCGGCGTCGGCATGGGACAGGTCAACCGGGTGGACTCCTGCCGGCTCGCCGTTGAGCGCGCGGGCGAGCGCGCCGCCGGATCGGTCGCGGCGTCCGACGCGTTCTTCCCGTTCGCCGACGGGGCCCAGGTGCTGATCGATGCCGGGGTGACGGCGATCGTCCAGCCCGGCGGCTCGGTCCGTGACGAGGAGGTCGTCGACGCCGCGCGGAAGGCCGGTGTGACGATGTTCTTCACGGGGGAGCGCCACTTCTTCCACTGAGCCGGTTCGTCGCCTGACGGTCCGGTGGAGGCCGGTCCCGTCAGGCGGTCGCCGAGCTGAGCAGGATGCTCGTCTCGCTGTCGCGGATGCCGTCGATACCGCGGACGGTGCCGAGCGTCGCGTCGAAGGACGCGAGGCTCTCGCAGCTGATCTCGGCGACGAGATCCCAGCGGCCGTTCGTCGTGTGCAGCGCGGCGATCTCGGGGACTCCGCGGAGGCTTCTGATCACGTCGCCGGTGTTGCGCCCTTCGACGGCGACCAGCATGATCGCCCGCACGGCCGACGCTGTGGAGGGGTCGCGGACCCGCACCGAGAAGCCCACGATGGTGCCGTTGTCGGTGAGCCGGCGCAGCCGGCTGTCCACGGTCGTTCGGGTCACCCCGAGGCGGCGCGCGAGGTTGACGACGGGCTCGCGTCCGTTCGCCCGGAGCAGCGAGATCAGGCGTCGATCGAGGTCGTCGAGAGGAGACATGGGCAGAATTTACCTCACAACTGGGCATTCTGACGAGTTCCTCGGCGGAATGATCCATGCTGCTGATTGAAAGTGGTACTGGACGGTTCCTATGGTGGAGTGACCCGAGAGAAGAGGTGCGCGGATGGTCCGTTTCGTGGATGTGCCAGGCATGCGGCGGTGGCTGGGGGAGATCGGGCTGGAGACCGCGATCGCGGGCATCGCGGCGACGATCGAGGAGGACTTCCGGCGCTGGCCGGAGTTCGACAAGACGGCACGCGTGGCGAGCCACTCCGAGGTCGGCGTGATCGAGCTGATGCCGATCAGCGACGGCCGCACCTACGGGTTCAAGTACGTGAACGGGCACCCAGGGAACCCCGGGAGGGGGCTGCAGACGGTCACCGCGTTCGGCGTGCTCGCCGACGTCGCCAGCGGCTACCCGACGCTGTGGTCGGAGATGACCATCCTGACCGCGCTCCGCACCGCGGCGACCTCCGCGATGGCGGCCCGCGCGCTCGCCCCGGAGAACGCGACGACCATGGCGATGATCGGCACGGGGAGCCAGGCGGAGTTCCAGGCGATCGCCTTCCGCACCCTGCTCGGGATCAACAGCCTCCGGGTCTGGGACACGGACGCCGAGGCGATGGACGTCTTCCTGCGCAACATGCTCCCGCTCGGCTTCGAGATCGTCCGCGCGAGGAGCGCGGCGGAGGCGGTCGCGGGGGCGGAGATCATCACGACCTGCACCGCGGATAAGGCCTATGCGACGATCCTGACCGACGAGATGGTCGGCTCCGGCGTCCATCTGAACGCGATCGGCGGGGACTGTCCCGGCAAGACCGAGCTCGACGCGCGGATCCTGCGCCGCGCGGACATCTTCGTGGAGTTCCCCCCGCAGACGCGGATCGAGGGGGAGATCCAGCAGCTCTCGCCGGAGCACCCGGTGACCGAGCTCTGGCGCGTGCTCCGCGGCGACGCCGCAGGGCGCACCTCCGCCGAGCAGATCACCGTGTTCGACTCCGTCGGCTTCGCGCTCGAGGACTTCTCGGCGCTGCGCTACCTGGACGCCTCGATCGACGGCACCGACTTCTACACCGAGGTCGACCTGATCGCCGACCCCGCCGACCCGAAGGATCTGTTCGCCCTCGTCGCGGATGCGGCCACGGCCCGGACCCCCGTGTGAGCGCGGTCTCCGCGCAGGCGCCGGGGGCGGTCGTGCTGATCCGCCCCCACCGCTTCCGGCCCAATCCCCAGACCGCCGCCGACAACGCGTTCCAGCGGACCACGGACCACGACGTCGCCCGAGCCGCCTATGACGCCTGTACGCGGGTCGCCGCACGGCTGGAGGAGGCGGGCGTCCGCGTGCACCTCTTCGAGGACGAGGGCGGCACGCATCCGGACAGCGTCTTCCCGAACAACTGGTTCTCCACCCACGCCGGCGGCCGGATCGCGGTCTACCCGATGTACGCCGCGAACCGGCGTGGGGAGCGTCGGGGCGATGTGCTCGACCATCTCAAGCAGGCCTACCGCGTGCAGGAGGTGATCGACTACTCCGGGCTCGAGCAGGACGACCTGTTCCTCGAGGGGACGGGCGCGATGGTGCTCGACCACGTGTCGCGCATCGCGTACGCGGCGCGCTCCAAGAGGTGCGACCCCCTCCTGGTCGAGCGGTTCTGCACGGTCTTCGGCTACGAGCCCGTGGTGTTTGACGCCGTCGATGCGTCGGGGATCCCGATCTACCACACGAACGTCATGATGTGCATCGGCACGGACATCGCCCTCATCGGTCTGGACGCGATCGTCCCCGAGAGCCGTCGCGCCGAGATCGCGCGGCGGATCGAGGACAGCGGGCGGACGGTGATCGCCCTCACCGCGGAGCAGGTCGCGTCCTTCGCGGGAAACGCGATCGAGCTCCGCGGACGCGGCGGCGAGCGCATCCTGGCGATCTCGGAGACCGGCTACGCGAGTCTCACCGAGGGGCAGCGCGCGACGATCTCGGCCACCTGCCGGATCCTGCCGCTGGACGTCGCGCCGATCGAGCTCGCCGGGGGATCCGTGCGGTGCATGATCGCCGGCATCCACCTGGACCCGAGGGAGACATGACCGCGCACACCGAGGCCCCGCCCGCGGAGGAGCTTGAACGCGGGCTCTCCAACCGCCACATACAGCTGATCGCGATCGGTGGCGCCATCGGCACCGGCCTGTTCATGGGCTCGGGCAAGATGATCAGCGTCACCGGACCCGCGGTGCTGCTGGTCTACATGGTGATCGGCTTCATGATCTTCTTCGTCATGAGGGCCCTGGGCGAGCTGCTGCTCTCCAACCTGCACTACAAGAACTTCGGCGACATCGCCAAGGACATGCTGGGCCCGTGGGCCGGGTTCTTCGTGTCCTGGACGTACTGGTTCTCCTGGGTCGTCGCCTGCGTCGCCGACATCATCGCGATCACCGGCTACGTGAAGTTCTTCAATCCGAACATCCCGGCGTGGATCCCCGCGCTGATCGCCTGCCTCGTGCTGACGATCCTCAACCTCCAGCCGGTGAAGTACTTCGGCGAGGTGGAGTTCTGGTTCGCGCTGGTGAAGATCATCGCGATCCTGGGCCTCATCGCGACCGGCGTCGTGCTGATCGTCACCGGCTTCAGGAACCCCGACACCGGGACCACCGCGACGGTCGCGAACCTGTGGGAGCACGGCGGGATCTTCCCGTTCGGGCTGAGCGGCTTCATCCTCGGCTTCCAGATGGGCATCTTCTCCTTCATCGGGGTCGAGCTGGTCGGAACCGCTGCCGCCGAGACGAAGAACCCCCGCAAGTCCCTGCCCAAGGCGATCAACTCGATCGTGGTGCGCATCATCATCTTCTACGTCGGCGCGCTCGCGATCATCATGAGCATCACGCCCTGGGATCGGATCAAGCCGGGGGAGAGCCCGTTCGTGACGACCCTCCTGTACGCGGGTTTCGGCATCGCGGCCTTCGCGATCAACCTCGTCGTGCTGACCTCGGCGGCCTCCAGCGCCAACTCCGGGATCTACTCCGGGACGCGGATGCTCTTCGGGCTCTCGCACGACGGCCACGCGCCGCAGACGTTCGCGACGACGAACCGGCGAGGCGTCCCGATGCGCGCGGTGTTCTTCACCTGCGTGTTCCTCTTCACGGCGATCCCGCTCCTGTTCGCGGGGGACGGCGTCGTCGCCGCCTTCACCTTCGTCTCCTCGGTGTGCGCAACGCTCGTGCTCTTCACCTGGGGGTCGATCGTGGTCAGCTACATCGTCTACCGGAGGCGGTTCCCGGAGCGCCACGCGGCGTCCGCGTTCCGCATGCCGTTCTCGCGGTTCACACCGTGGATGGTGCTGGTGTTCTTCGTCTTCATCGCGGGCACCCTGCTCTACGGCGACGACACCCGGCTGCCGTTCCTCGCGACGCCGGTCTGGTTCATCGCGCTGGCCATCCTCTGGCAGTGGCGCAAGCGGATGCTGCTGCGCGCCGGCCGCCCGCTCACCGCCCCGATCCCGACGATCACGCATCATCTGGATCTCGAGGACCGGTAGGCCGCCCCGCGCGTCTCTTTTCCGCGACACTGCGGTCCCGGACTCGGGAACCGCGGTGTCCGATTTCCGCCAGCCCGCCTCCTTCCGCCGTGGCAGAGTGGAGTCATGAGCCTCCCCGGGATGACCTTCGACGAGCGGTACCGTGCGATCAGCGCACGCGACACCCGGTTCGACGGGCAGTTCGTCACCGCGGTCCGCTCGACGGGGATCTACTGCCGGCCGAGCTGCCCGGCGCGGACGCCGAAGTCCGTCAACGTCACCTTCTACCCGACGAGCGCCGCCGCGCACGAGGCCGGATACCGCGCGTGCAAGCGATGCCTTCCCGAGGCCGCCCCCGGCTCGCCGGAATGGGACCTCCGCGGCGATGCGGCGGCCAGGGCCATGCGTCTCATCGCCGACGGCGTCGTGGAGCGCGAGGGAGTTCCGGGCCTCGCCCGGCGCCTCGGCTACTCTGCGCGTCACCTCACCCGGCTCCTCGCGGCGGAGCTCGGCGCCGGGCCCCTGGCGCTGGCGCGCGCGCATCGCGCGCACACCGCACGGATGCTCCTCGTGGGGACGGAGCTGCCGATCGCCGACGTCGCCTTCTCCGCCGGCTTCGCGAGCGTCCGGCAGTTCAACGACACGGTGCGCGAGGTGTTCGGCATGACTCCGGGGGAGCTGCGCCTTCGTCGGCCGTCCTCCCGGACGGACAGGGGTGGATCCGTCGAGGCGGCTCCCGGGACCATCGACCTGGTGCTCCCGCATCGCGAGCCGTTCGACGCCGACGGCCTCTTCTCGTGGATGCGTGCGCGGGCGCTCGCCGGGACCGAGTCGGTGGGGGAGCGGACGTTCTCGCGCCACCTCCGTCTCGATGGCGGACCCGCCTGGTTCGAGCTGCGACAGGACGAGGGCGGGCGCATGCACCTGAGGGCGCGCCTGGCCCATCTCAGCGATCTCGCCCCGCTCGTCGCCCGCGCCCGTCGGCTCTTCGACCTCGACGCGGATCCCCAGGCCGTGGATGCCGCGCTGTCGGCGCATCCCGAGCTCGCGACGCTCGTCTCCCGGACTCCGGGCATCCGGGTCCCCGGGGCCGCGGACGCGCACGAGATGCTGATCCGCGCGATGATCGGTCAGCAGGTCACGGTCGCCGCGGCGCGGACGGCGCTGACCGCTCTCACGGACGCGCTCGGCGAGCGCGTGGGCGCCGACGGGGCCGAGGGGGTGCTGTTCCCGACCATGGCCGCGATCGCCGATCGGGGGACGGAGGTCCTCCGGGGCCCGGCGGCGCGCATCAGGGCAGTGGTGGGCGCGGCGACCGCGCTCGCGGACGGCACGCTCTCCCTCACCCTGGGCGATGACGGCGTGCGACAGCGCGAGGAGCTCCTGGCGATGCCGGGCATCGGCCCGTGGACGGCGGACTATGTGCGGATGCGCGTGATCGGCGACCCGGACGTGTTCCTCCCCGGCGACGTCGCCGTGCGCGCGGGAGCCGCGGCCGCCGGGCTTCCCGCCGAGCCCGCACCGCTGGACCGCTGGATCGCTCGCACGGCGCCCTGGCGCAGCTACGCGACCGCGCACCTGTGGCGTGCGGCGCCCCCGAAACCCCTCAGCCCCCGGCGCCCGGCACGTCCCCGTGGCGTGTCGGTGCCACCCTCATCCGTCCCGCTCACGATCAAGGAGCCCGCATGACCGCCCTCATCCACACCGTCGACACCGCCGACGGGGCCTTCACCTTCCTGCTCGACGACGAGGACCGCGTGCTCGCCTCGGGCTGGACCGCCGACCACGGTGCGATCCTCGACCGCCTCGCCCCGGCGAACCGCCCCTCCGACGTCCGCTCGGCGAGCGGCGCCGCGACCCGCACCGCCGCGAGCGAGGCGGTCGGGGCCTACTACGCCGGCGACCTGTCGGCGATCGACGAGATCCCGGTGCATCAGTTCGGCACCGAGATGCAGCGCTCCGGATGGGCGGCCTTGCGCCGGATCGTCCCCGGCGCGCCGCTGAGCTACGCGGCCTTCGCGGAGGCGCTCGGCAGGCCGACGGCGGTCAGGGCCGTCGGGTCTATCTGCGCGCGGAACGCCGCCGCGCTGTTCGTGCCCTGTCATCGGGTCCTCCGCAGCGACGGGTCCTTCGGCGGTTTCGCCTGGGGAACGGCTGTGAAGGGGCGCCTGCTCGACCGGGAGGCCGTCGCCTGAGAGCCGGTTCGGCTGCGGCGACGATGTCGGCGGGGCTCCTCGTCCGTTCGGACGAAGCCCCGCCGACCCGGGCGTCGTAGGCTCGGGACGTCCGATGACGCGATCGAGAGGCCAGAGCATGAGCGACCTGCACCGTCGGGCCCTCGTGGCCGACACCCACAACGACCTGCTGTGCGCGGTGGCGACGCGACCCGTCGAGACCTGGTCCGGGTTCTTCCGCGAGCAGTGGCTGCCCCAGCTGCACGCAGGCGGCGTCGGCCTCCAGGTGCTCCCGGTGTTCATCGACGACGTGTACCGCCCGGAGGGCGCCCTCCGGCGGACGCTGCGGATGATCGAGGCCGCCCACCGCATCGCCGAGGGCAACGAGGACGCGGTGGGCCTGTGCCTGGACGGCGCGGACGTCGACAGGGTGATCGGGAGCGGCCGGATCGCGCTCGTGCTCGCGCTGGAGGGCATGCCGGGCGTCGACGCCGACGTCGAGCTGCTGGAGACCCTGCACCGCCTCGGCGTCCGCATCGGATCGCTCGCGCACTTCGGCCGCGGAGCGTTCGCGGACGGCAGCGGAGAGGACGCGACCGGCGGGCGCCTCACCCGTTCCGGGATCCGCGCGGTCCAGGAGATGGAGCGTATGGGGATGATGCTCGACGTGAGCCATCTGGGCGCTGCCGGCGTCGGGCACGTGCTCGAGCTCGCGTCGCGGCCGGTGCTCGCGACCCACTCGTCGGCACGGGCGCTCTTCGACCACCATCGCAACCTGACCGACGAGCAGATCTCCGGCATCGCCGCGACCGGCGGCGTCGTCTGCGTGAACTTCTTCGCGCCCTACCTCCATGCGCACGACTACTCGATCGATCGTCTCGTCGACCACCTGGAGCACCTCGTCTCGGTGGGCGGCGTCGAGCACGTCGGCCTCGGCCCGGACTTCGTCCAGGAGGTCCTGGCCGACACCACGCCGCCGTGCTGCGTGGCGGACGAGATCGAGGGCGTCCCGGCCGACGGCTGCATCCCGGGGCTGGAGGGGCCGGCCGGCCTCCCGCTCGTGACCGAGGCCCTGGTGCGGAGAGGGTGGGCGGAGGCCGACATCCTCGCCGTGCTCGGCGGCAATGTGCACCGGCTCCTCCTGGACGAGCTCGGCCGCCCCGGCACCGTCCGCTGACGAGCCCGGCGCGGATCCGCCGGGGAATGCCCCTTGCGGCGGTGAGGTTCTTGTGAATAGTCTGAAAGGCTGTCGCGCCGTCCGGCCGAACTCGCCGAACTCCGAGGAGGACATCATGCCCACGATCACCTTTGCGTCGATCTCCTGCGATGTCCTCGGCCCGGCCTACGCTCGTTCTCAGAGCGTCGCTCTCCGTCTCGGATAGCCACCGCCGCACGGGCCCTCCTTCACATCGCGGATGCTCGGCATCCGTCCTTTCCCATCCCCTTTTCCGCTCGCTTCGTCGTCGCTACCGAGAAACATGTCTTCCACGTCTTCTTCGTCGTCCTCCTCATCCCTGTCCACCGTCGCCTCCCTCTGGCGGCTCAAGCCCTTCGTCCGGCCGATCATCGGCCGCCTCGTCGGCGGGGCGCTCAGCGCGCTCGCCGCCGCCGTCATCGCGCTGATGATCCCCGTCGTCCTCGAGCAGATCGTGCGGGGACCCATCCAGAGCGGTGACGCCGGCCTCATCGCATGGGGCGCCGCCGCCGTGCTCGCCCTCGCCGCCGGTGAGGCCGTGATGGTCTGGCTCCGGCGCTGGTTCGTGCTGACGCCGGCCACCGAGGTCGAGTTCCGCATGCGCTCGGACCTCTACGCGCGCCTGCAGACGCTGCCCGTGGCGTTCCACGACCGCTGGCAGTCCGGTCAGCTGCTGAGCCGCATGATGCAGGACATCAACCTCATCCGCCGCTGGCTCGCCTTCGGCATGATCCTGCTCGTGGTGAACATCCTCACGATCATCATCGGCGCGGTCCTGCTCTTCCAGTGGCACTGGCTGCTGGGCGTGATCTTCCTCGTCACCGGCGTGCCGATGTGGATCCACGGCTACCTCTTCGAGAAGCGCTACGGCGTGCTCACGCGGCGCAGCCAGGACCAGGCCGGCGACCTCGCCACGAGCGTGGAGGAGAGCGTGCACGGCATCCGTGTGCTCAAGGCCTTCGGCCGCGGCAAGCACGCCCTCCGCCGGTTCAGCCATCAGGCCGAGACGCTGCGCGAGACCGAGATGAGCAAGGCGCGGGCCGTTGGGAAGATCTGGTTCTGGCTCGACCTGATGCCGCAGATCGCCTTCGGCCTGAGCCTGATGTCCGGCATCTGGCTCATCTGGCAGGGCGCGATCGAGCTCCCGCAGCTGTTCGCGTTCTTCGCGATGGCGACCGTGCTGCGCTGGCCGATCGAGTCGATCGGGTTCCTGTTCTCGTTCCTCCTGGACGCGCGCACCGCCACCGATCGGGTGTTCGAGATCTTCTCGGAGACGAACACGATCACCGACCCGGAGCGTCCGGAGCACATCGCCGACCCGCGGGGACGGCTCGCGTTCGAGGGCGCCCGCTTCCGGTACCAGGACGCGCGCCCGTCTGAGCGGGATCTGCTCGACGGCATCGACCTGGTGCTCGAGCCGGGCGAGACGATGGCGCTGGTCGGGCTCACCGGCTCCGGCAAGACCACGCTTACCACGCTGCCGGCGCGCCTCTACGACGTCACGGGAGGGCGGGTCACGCTCGACGGCGTCGATGTGCGCGACCTGACCCTGGCCGAGCTCCGCCGTCACATCGCGATGGCCTTCGAGGATGCGACGCTGTTCTCCGCCTCCGTGCGCGAGAACGTGCTGCTCGGCCGTGCGGACCTCGATCGGCACGGCGAGGAGGCCGAGCGGGTGCTGCGCGAGGCGCTGGACGTCGCCCAGGCCGGCTTCGTCGACACCCTCCCCGAGGGGACGGAGACCATCATCGGCGAGGAGGGGCTGAGCCTGTCCGGAGGGCAGCGCCAGCGTCTGGCGCTCGCCCGTGCGGTCGCCGCCGCGCCCAAGGTGCTCGTGCTCGACGATCCGCTGTCCGCCCTCGATGTGGACACCGAGGCGCTCGTCGAGGAGGCGCTGCGTCGCGTGCTCGCCGAGACCACCGCGCTGATCGTGGCGCACCGTCCGTCCACGGTCGCGCTCGCGGACCGCGTCGCGCTGCTGGAGAAGGGGCGGATCACGGCCGTGGGGACGCACGCCGAGCTGTTGCGCTCGACGCCGCACTACCGGCACGTGATCTCCAGCCTCGAGGCCGAGGAGGCGGTGCGCACCGGGGCGATCCCGATCGTCACCGGGGCAGCGGGTCCCCTCGCCACCGAAGAGAACATCACCGAAGAGGAGGTGCAGGCATGACCACCGCCGTCACCGGAACCCGCGGCGAGGACCGCTCGGTCTACACCCGCGATGAGAGCCGTGCCATCCGCCGTCGCTCGCTGCGGCTGCTCGGCTCCCTCATCGATCCGCTGCGCGCGCGGATCGTGTTCGCCGCCGTCGTGCTCGTCATCTCCACGGCACTGCAGGTCGCGGGACCCATCCTCATCGGGATCGGCCTGGACCGGGCGCTCCCCGTGCTCCTGGAGCGCTCCGACTGGATGCCCACGATCGTCATCGGGGTCGTGTACCTGCTGGCCGGGATCGCGGCATCGGCGCTGATCGGCTGGTACGTCGTGATCGCCGCGCGCATCACCCAGGCGGTGCTGCTGGATCTGCGCAAGCGCATCTTCCTGCACACCCAGCGGCTGAGTCTGGAGTTCCACGAGTCCTACACGTCCGGACGCATCATCTCCCGGCAGACCAGCGACCTCGACACGATCCGCGAGCTCCTCGACGGCGGTCTGAACAACCTCGTCTCCGGCGTGCTCTTCGGCGCGTTCACCTTCATCGCGCTCGTGATCGCGGACTGGCAGTCCGGCGTCATCCTGGCACTGGCCGGCATCCCGCTCGTGCTCCTGATGCGCTGGTTCTACAACCGTTCCCAGCTCGTCTACCGGGAGTCGCGGGTGGTCAGCGCCAAGGTCATCGTGCAGTTCGTGGAGACGATGACCGGCATCCGCGCCGTGAAGTCCTTCCGCAAGGAGCCGCGCAACAACGAGACCTTCGACCGCCTGGCCGGGGACTACCGCGACGTGAACCGCCGTTCGATGGTGCTCTTCGGCACCTTCGAGCCGGCGCTCATGGGAGTGGCGGCCCTCACGCTCGGCCTCGTGGTCCTCTGGGGCGGCATCCGTGTCTCCACGGGGGTGCTCGGCGTCGGCGTGCTGCTGTCGACCGTCCTCTACGTGCGGAACTTCTTCGCGCCGATGCAGGAGATCGCGATGTTCCTGAACTCCTACCAGTCCGCCACCGCGGCGTTGGAGAAAGTGTCCGGCGTGCTGGAGGAGGTGCCCAGCGTGCCGGATCCGGAGAAGCCGGTGGACCTTCTGGCGGCGCGCGGCGGCATCCGCTTCGACGAGGTGACCTTCGGGTACAACGGCGAGAAGACGATCCTGCCGAACTTCTCCCTCGACATCCCCGCGGGGCAGACGATCGCGCTGGTCGGGACGACGGGGGCGGGGAAGTCCACCCTCGCCAAGCTGGTGTCGCGGTTCTACGACCCGACGGAGGGTGCGGTGACGCTCGACGGCGTCGATCTGCGCCGTCTGCACCCGAAGGACCTCCGCCGCGCGATCGTGATGGTCACGCAGGAGGCGTACCTGTTCAGCGGGACGGTGGCCGACAACATCGCGCTCGGCAAGCCCGATGCGACGCTGGACGAGATCACGGCGGCGGCGAAGGCGGTCGGCGCGGACGAGTTCATCTCCTCGCTCCCCGACGGTTACGACACCGATGTGAACAAGCGCGGTGGCCGAGTGTCGGCGGGGCAGCGTCAGCTGATCTCCTTCGCCCGGGCGTTCCTCGCGGACCCCGCGGTGCTGATCCTCGACGAGGCGACGGCATCGCTGGACATCCCCTCCGAGCGGCTGATCCAGGAAGCCCTGCAGACGCTGCTGGCCGATCGGACCGCGATCATCATCGCCCATCGGCTCTCGACGGTCGCGATCGCCGACCGCGTGCTGGTGATGGAGCATGGTCGGATCATCGAGGACGACACGCCCGCCGCCCTGATCGCCGGCACCGGCAAGTTCGCCCAGCTCCACGCGGCCTGGCAGCAGACCCTCGTGTGAGATCCGGGCCGCGGCATGGCCCACGCCTGCCGCGGCCCGGACCCCCGCTGTGCGTGGTTGCCGGGTTCGGTCGCTTGGTCCGGGTGCTGCATCCGGGTGCGGTTGCTGTGTGCTGCGCGCGGTTGCTGTGCGCGGTTGTCGGGTCTGATCGCCGAGCCCGGTCTTCTCCGTGCCGGCCCCGGCGCAAGGGCGTACTTTCTGTCGGCCCGATGCACGGTTGTCGGACGGTTTGGGCGGGACGGTCCGACGGAAGTGCGTTGGCCCGACGGAAGTGCGCGCCGGAGTGTGTGCGCGTTGATGAGTGCGGCTTGCTTGCTTGCCTGGCCGCCGGGTTGTTCTGTCGGCCCGATGCACCTCTGTCGGATGATCCGGGTCAGATGGTCCGACGGAAGTGCATCGGCCCGACACAGGTGCGGACGGGTGGGCATCTCGCGGTGATGAGTGCATCCGACGGGCTGGTGGCAGGCTGGTGGCCTGGGTCTTCTTGTCGGATCATTGCTTTGACAGATAGCTGCACTTCTGTCGGATCGCTGCATCCTTGTCGGATGCTCCGGGCTCATTGGCCCGACAGGAGTGGATTGGCCCGACAGGATGCACCGGCCCGACGGTCGTATGCGCCGCGGCGGGGAGGGGGTGCGGGCGTCGATGAGCAGGCGAACAGGTGCGGCCGGCCGCTGGACGGGCGGTTTGGTGGCTACCTGTTCTGTCGGCCCGATGCACCTCTGTCGGATGGTCCGGGTCAGATGGTCCGACGGAAGTGCATCGGCCCGACGGAAGTGCGTGCCGGGTGGTCATCCTGGTCATCCCACCCAACCAGCCCGACAACCGTGCATCGAGGACTGATTGGCTCACTGCCGTCGGCCTGATGCACTCTTGTCGGATCGATTGGGCTGGATGGGCCGACAGGAGTGGATTGATCCGACGGAAGTGCACCGCCCCGACGGAAGTGCACCGGCCCGTATCCACATCTGTGGGGTCAGCGGCCTGACCTCATCGCGGGACTGAGGTGGAGGCCCCGGGCGATCGCGCGGGCCACGGTCCGCTCGACCTCCTCCCACTGGCGCATGACCTGCTCGTACGTGAATCGCAGGACGGTGTACCCCCGCTGCTGCAGCTCGGCGTCGTGCCTGACATCGCGCAGTCGATCCGCGCGGCCGGAATGATGGGCGAAGCCGTCGATCTGGAGGACGAGGTGGGTCCCGATCAGGATGTCGACGTCGTGGCCGGCGATCCGCACCTGCTGTCGGATCGGGACGCCCCAGTGGCTCAGGCGGACGACGACCAGCGTCTCCAGGCCCGAATCGGAGGATCCGCGGACCAGCCGTGCGTAGCGACGCGTTCGCGGATCCGGCCAATGCACCTGACGCAGCGACTCGATGTCGATCCGCTCGATCCGGATCGCCGACTCCCAGATGGACAGCGCGTCCTCCTCGAAGAAGCACCGGGAGGCATGGGCGAGGGCGTCCTCGACGGATGCCTCCAGCCGACGCGGACCGAGCGGGACGATCGGTGCCGCCCAGTGCGTACGGACGTCGCCGAGCGGGCGCCGCGCGTTCGGGTGCACGTGGACATGGACCCGGTCCTCGGCGCCCTCGGGCACCCACCAGCCGCGGCGTCGGGCGAGGGAGACGCAGGTGAGCCGTCCGCCGGCGCGAGCGGCGGTGAGGAGGTCGGGTGGCGCGTCGTCCAGGCCGATCCACGATGCGTTCACCCGGAGGAGCGCGCCGCGCCTGATCTCCGCCCGCACGCGCGATGGCGAGAAACCGTGGGCGGCGGCGTCCGCGCGATGGGCGATGCCGCCATGCCGGCGAACCCAGTCGATGAGATCCATGGCGAAAGCCTGCCCATCGGCGCGTTCCCGCCCGTCCCGTCTCGCGCCTTCGGTGGACAACCCGCAGGAATCCCGATCGGTGGGGGAAGGAGGGCGAACCCGCCAGGGTGAGACGTTTGTCGGCCCGATGCACGTTTGTCGGCCCGATAGCGGCATATCGGCCGACGGAGTTGCATCGATCCGACCGTAGCGAACGGCCAACACGCGAGCCAGCAGCTCAGCCCAACAGCTGCCCGACGCAACAACAGCCCAGCTCAGCCCGACCACAGCTCAGCCCGACCACAGCTCAGCCCGACCACAGCGCAGCCCGACCACAGCGCAGCCCAACCACAGCGCAGCCCAACAGCCCAGCCCACCAGTGGACCGGGGCGGGAGGCAGGCGGCGCGGGGGAAAAGGGCGACGGGGCCTCGGTGGGGGAGGGGATCCGAGACCCCGCCGCCGGTCTAGGGGGCGGAACGACCGGTGGGCCGCCGCCGGTCTTGTTACGCGGTCACGCGGATCTCGGCGATGACCTCGGCGTACTCCGTCTCACCGACGGGGGTGAATCCGACACGGTGGAAGAACGCCTCAGGGCCGTTCTCACCGGCCTCGTAGATGACGTCGACGTGGTCGAACCCACGCTGACGTGCCTCGTCGATCAGGCTCTCGACCGCGAAGCGGCCGACGCCGCGCCCCTGGTCGTCGGCGTCGACGTTGATGCGCCACAGCACGGAGCGGAAGTGCTCCTCGGGCGCCTCGTCGTCGAAGTTGGCGCTGACGAAGCCCACGACCTCGTCCTCGTCCAGCACGACCCGCTGCCACGAGGTCTGCGGGTTCATGACGGTGGCGGCGATGCCGTAGGAGACCGGGGCGAGGAACTGCTCCTGGCCCGGCTTGAGGGACAGGTTGTTGACCGCGACGATCGTCGCTGCGGAGAGTTCTACCAGGCGCAGATCCGTCATGTCACCAGGCTAACCCCTCCGAGCGCCCGGGGACAGCGAACGGGGAACCTCTCGGCGGAGATGCCGCTCAGGTATCTTGGTATCGAGACAAAATGCCCTCGTGAAACGGAGTGAACCCGGTGACCGACGACGCCATCATCTACACCTACACCGACGAGGCACCGGCTCTCGCCACCGCCTCGTTCCTACCGATCGTGCAGGCCTACGCGCACCAGGCCGGCGTGGACGTCGAGACGCGGGACATCTCGCTCGCCGGCCGCATCCTGGCGGCCTTCCCGCAGCGGCTGACCGCGGAGCAGTCCGTCGGGGACGCGCTGACCGAGCTCGGGGGTCTTGCCACCCTCCCCGAGGCCAACATCATCAAGCTCCCGAACATCTCCGCCTCCATCCCGCAGCTGAAGGCGGCGATCGTGGAGCTGCAGCAGAAGGGCTACGACGTCCCGGACTACCCGGACGAGCCGGGAAGCGTCGAGGAGAAGGACGTGCGCGCGCGGTATGACCGGATCAAGGGATCCGCGGTCAACCCGGTGCTGCGCGAGGGCAACAGCGACCGGCGGGCGCCCCTGGCCGTGAAGAACTACGCGAAGAAGCACCCGCACCGTAACAAGCCGTTCGCGGAGGGCTCCAAGACCCGGGTCGTCACCCTCGGCCACGACGACTTCAAGGCGAACGAGAAGACCTGGGTGTCGCCGGACGAGGACGTGCTGACCATCCGCCACGTCTCGACCGACGGCACGACCACCGCGCTCAAGGAGGGGCTCAAGGTCCTCCCGGGCGAGATCCTGGACGCCACGTTCCTCTCCGCCGCCGCTCTCGACGCCTTCCTGGCTGAGACGCTGGCCGCTGCCAAGGCCGAGGACGTGCTGTACTCCGTGCACCTCAAGGCCACGATGATGAAGGTCTCGGACCCGATCATCTTCGGCCACGTCGTGCGGGCCTACTTCGCGGACGTGTTCGCCCGCTACGGCGAGCAGCTCGCGGCCGCGGGCCTCAGCGCCAACGACGGGCTCGGCTCGATCCTCTCGGGTCTTGCGGACTTGGAGGGCGGGGAGCAGATCGCCGAGGCGTTCTTCCGGGCGATGCAGGACGGCCCCCGGCTGTCCTACGTCAACTCCGACAAGGGCATCACCAACCTGCACGTCCCGTCCGACGTGATCGTGGACGCGTCGATGCCCGCCCTCATCCGCAACGGCGGGAAGCTCTGGGGCGCGGACGGCGGCGAGGACGACACGATCGCGGTCATCCCCGACTCCTCCTACGCGGGCGTCTACCAGGCCACGATCGAGGACGTCATCGCGAACGGGCCGCTGGACCCGGCCACGATCGGCACCGTGCCGAACGTGGGCTTGATGGCCCAGGCCGCCGAGGAGTACGGCAGCCACGACAAGACCTTCGAGGTGACGGCCGCAGGCCGGATCGAGGTCGTGAACGCCGCGGGCGACGTGGTCCTCTCCCACGACGTGCAGCCGGGCGACATCTGGCGGGCGACGCAGACCAAGGACGTCGCGGTGCGCGACTGGGTGAAGCTCGCGGTCACCCGCGCCAGGGCGAGCGACACCCCCGCGGTGTTCTGGCTGAACGCGGAGCGCTCGCACGACGCCGCGCTCATCGAGAAGGTGAAGACCTACCTCGGCGACCACGACACCGACGGTCTGACGATCGAGATCCTCACCCCCGAGGAGGCGACCCGCTACTCGCTGGCGCGCATCCGCAAGGGCGAGGACACCATCTCGGTCACCGGCAACGTGCTGCGCGACTACCTCACCGATCTGTTCCCGATCCTCGAGGTCGGCACGAGCGCCAAGATGCTCTCGATCGTCCCGCTGCTCGCCGGCGGCGGCCTGTTCGAGACCGGCGCAGGCGGATCGGCCCCGAAGCACGTGCAGCAGCTGGTGGAGGAGAACTACCTCCGCTGGGACTCGCTGGGCGAGTTCTTCGCGCTCGCGGCCTCGCTCGAGCACCTCGCCGATCGCACCGGCAACGAGAAGGCGCGGATCCTCGCGGAGACGCTCGACGCGGCGACCGGGACGTTCCTCGAGGAGGACCGTTCGCCCGGCCGTGCGCTCGGCACGATCGACAACCGCGGCAGCCACTTCTACCTCGCCCTGTACTGGGCGCAGGAGCTGGCCGGCCAGACGAAGGACGCGGAGCTTGCCGCGGCCTTCGCTCCCGTGGCGAAGGCCCTCGCGGAGAACGAGGAGAAGATCGTCGCCGAGCTGGTGGCCGTGCAGGGGAAGCCGGCCGACATCGGCGGCTACTACCGTCCGGACGGCGCCAAGGTCGCCCAGATCATGCGTCCGTCGACGACGCTGAACGGCCTGATCGACGCACTCGTCTGAGCTGAGCTGATCCGGAGGGGGCGGGCGCTGCGGCGCTCGCCCCCTCCGTCGTCCCTAGGCCGCGTCGTCCGTAGGCCGCGTCGCGGCAGGGCGGCCCCGGGGTGGAGGGCGGGACGACGCTCGATGAAACTGCAACTGCGTCTCGAGACTGCGCGATTTTCACGCTGTCTCGAGACACAGTTGCAGTCTCGCGGTAGCCACGGCGGGGACCGCCGTGGGCCGGAGCGGGGGAGCCGCCGGACGGGCTCAGTAGTGGACGTTGACCTCGACGCCCTCGGGCGACCAGTCGAACAGCCACTGCGCGCGCCACTCAGGCATGCCGACGCAGCCGTGGCTCATCGGGGAGCCCCAGTTCGAGTGCCAGTACACCCCGTGGAAGGCCTCGTCCCCGTTGAAGTACATGACCCACTTGACGTCGGGCTGGAAGTAGAACGGCGCCTGCGTGAGGTCCTGGTTGCCCATGTTCTGGCTGTCGAGCTTCCAGTTGACGGTGTAGGAGCCGGTGTGGGTGGCGAACTCGCCCTTGCCCGTGGACACGGCCCAGGAGTCGACGACCGCACCGTTCTCGATCGCCGAGACGGTCTGCGTGCTCAGGTTCACATCGATCTGGCGCACCATGGCCGTGGTCGTGAAGGGGGTCTCCTTGACCGGCAGCTCGTAGCCCCCGGCCCCGCTCCCCCCGGAGGAGAGCTGCTGTGCGTACGCGGCGGCCGCCCCGGAGACGTCGCCCAGCTCGCGTCCGGTGACGCCGGGGACGATGCTCTCCAGCACCGAGCCCGAGGAGTCCATCACGGACTTCGCGTTGACGGGCTGTCGCGTGATCTGCCCGGGAAGGGCGTTGACGGCGGTCTGGATGGCCGTGGGATCGGCGGAGACCGTGAACTCGCCGTCGACGGCGGTGACCGTGAGCCAGCTCGCCGTCACCGCGGGATCGATCGGCACGGTCCGCTCGGCGCCGACGTAGAAGCCGGCCGTCGCGAGGATGCCGTTGAGCTTGTCCACGGTGGTCTTGGCGTCGGCGTCGGTGATCTCGGGGGCGATCGCCGCGGACGCCGCCTCGAGCTTCACGGAGCTCTTGCCGTCGGCGAGGGCCCCGGCGATCGACGTGCTCAGGGCGTCGAGGTCGATGCCCTTGCCGTCGCCGGCGGCCGTCGCGACATAGGTCTTGGATGCGGGGTCGAAGGCGATGGTCGCATCGACGGGGTTCTGGTACACCGCGGGGAGCTGGGCCCGCAGCACGCGCTCGGCGGCATGACGGTCCAGGGTGATCGCGCCGGGCGTGGGCTCGGGCATCCACGCGGTGACGTTCCACATCGGGTGCTCGGCGAAGGCGGCGTCGGCGAGGGCCTTGGCGTCGATGTGCGCGCCGAGGTCGGAGCCGCTGACGGTGACATCGGATCCGGAGCCGGTGAAGGTGATCTGCATGTGCGAGACGCGGTCGCTGAGGGCTTCGGCGGCGGCTCCGGCGGTCATGCCGCCGACGGGCACGCCGGCGATCGAGACGCCAGGGGCGATCAGCACTGCGGACGTGGCACCGAGTCCGATGGCCAGCACGCCGGCGCCGATGGCGATCCAGCGGCCGATGTGGCGCTTCTTCCGGGGCTCCTCGGCAGGCGCCCACTGCACGGGGCGGTCGCCATCGGATCCGCCCGTGGTCTCCGGGGTGGCGGCGTCCGTCGCCACAGTCGGCGCCTCGGCGCCCTGCGCGGCGGTGGTTCCGTCGACGATCGGCGTCTTGCCCGTCGCCGCATCCGGTGCGGTTGCGAGATCAGTCACGATGCACACACCCCCCTGTGGCACCCGAGGCCACGCTTTGTTGATCATGCTACGGGATCGTGATAACGGAACGGCAACGGATACCTGAGTCCCTCTGATGTCCCATGCGACCTGCTATGGGCCTGTCCCGCGGCGGAGCCGGATCGTCCGCAGATGGCGTCGAGGCCCCCCGGATGGCTGTCCGAGGGGCCTCGACGCGAGGGCGGCGCGATGCCGCAGGCGGCTTACTTGATGCTGCAGACCTTGGCGAACGCCTGGGTGCTCGTCTCCATCTCGGACTGCAGGGAGGACACATCGGTCAGGACGGACGTGTCCTTGTCGACGAGCGCCTTCTGGAGGGCGTCGCCGAGCTTGCCGAAGCTGGTGCCGACGGCGGCCGCGGCCGTGCGGACCTCTTCGTTGCCGACCTTGGCGGCGGCGTCGTTGATGGCCGTGGTCATCTTGTTGAAGGACTCGACGGTGGAGGTGGGGTCGGATGCCGCGGCGGAGAAGTCGAGGGAGGAGAATCCTGCGCTCGCCTCCTGGATCGCCTTGCCCACGTCGGTGCAGGCGTCCGCGACGCTCTGGGTGTCGGCGGCGGGCTTGTCGGCGGCTCCGGTGGAGGAGCCTGCGGGCGTTCCGCCACAGGCGGTGAGGCCGAGGACGGCGACGGCGGCGATCGCGAGAGCGGTGAAGCGGCGGTTCATTTGTTCCCCCCGGGGGGCAGGGGCCGTGTGGACGGCCGTGCATGGCGGCGCCAGGACCGGCGCCGCCACACAGTAAACCACAGGGGGCGGGACCGCTCAGGCGGGGTCGACCACCGCGAGCGCGTCGATCTCGACGAGCATCTCCTCGCGGGGGAGACCGGTGAACACGGTGGTGCGCGAGGGGAGGACATCCCCCACGGTGTGCGCGGTGACGAACGCTCCGTAGGCCTCGTTCATGATCGGGAAGTCCTCGCGCTTGGTGAGGTAGACGCGGAGCATGACCACGTCGTCGAAGGTCGCGCCGGACGCCTCGACGATCGCCTTCACGTTCTCCAGTGTGCGGGTGGTCTGGGCGGCGACGTCACCGGGGTGCAGGTACTCGTTCGTCACGGGATCGACCGGTCCCTGGCCGGACACCTGGACGATCGGGCCCTTGCGCACGCCCTGCGAGAACGTGTGGGCGGGAGCGGGTGCGGCATCGGTGGAAACACGGGTCTTCTCGGTCATGAAGACAAGCCTAGAGCCGGTGGGACAGGCCCCTGCGCCGGTCCGGGATAGCGTGGTTTCCGTGACTCTGCGCATCCCCGACCCCGTCCTCGGTCCCTGGTCCAAGAGCGTGCCGCCCCGGCTGCACGGACTGCCCCTCTCCGCCGTCCCCGCCGCGGGCGCACGGCTCTCGGAGTTCGGGACACCGTTGCTGACGGTGCACGAGGCGGCGCTCGCGCACAACGAGACGACCGTGCTCGACTGGGCGCACGCGCAGGGGATGAAGGTCGCGCCGCACGGCAAGACGACCATGGCCCCCGCCCTCTGGCAGCGGCTGCTGGACGCCGGCTCCTGGGGGATCACCGTGGCGACGCCGTGGCAGGCGGGGGTCGCGATCGACGCCGGGGTCGAGCGGGTGCTGCTCGCCGGCGCCGTGGCCGACGCCGCGGGCGCGGCGCGGCTCGGCGCCCAGCTCGCTGCCCGTCCCGGCCTCCGGCTGCTGGTGTGGGCCGACGCGCTCGACACGGTCGCGATCCTCGCGGACGCCCTCGCCGACGCGGTCCGCCCCGTCGAGGTGCTGGTCGAGCTCGGCGGCGCCCACGGCCGCACCGGTGTGCGCACCGTGGCGGAGGGGGAGGAGATCGCCAGGGCGATCGCCGCGGCCCCCGGACTCCGGCTCGCCGGGGTGGCCGGGTACGAGGGGCCGTTCGGCCCCGATCGCAGTGAGGCCTCGGTCGCGGCGGTCGATGCCTACCTGCGGCGGATGGGCGAGCTCTTCGAGGGCGTCCTGCCCCTCATCGACCATGCCGAGCGCCCGATCCTCACCGCGGGCGGGAGCGCGTGGCCGGACCGGGTCGCCGCGGTGCTCGCGCCGTACACGGCGGACGCCGAGGTGATCCTCCGATCCGGGGCGTTCCAGATCCACGACGACGGCTTCTACGCGCGGATGGGGCCGTTCGGCTCCGTCGTCCCCACCGCGCCGCTGCGCTCGGCGATGCACGCCTGGGCCCGTGTCGTCTCCCGGCCCGAGGCGGATCTCGCGCTCCTCGACGCGGGGCGGCGCGATGTGCCCTTCGACCTGGATCTGCCCGTCCCGCAGGGCGTCGAGGGCGAGGTGACCGCGCTCAACGACCAGCACGCCTTCCTGCGGACGGCGGACGGTGCCCGCCTCGCCGTGGGCGATGTGGTCCGGCTCGGCCTGTCCCACCCCTGCACGGCGTTCGACAAATGGCGCGTCGTGCCGGTGATCGACGACCCGGACGCCGAGGACCCGCTCGTGATCGGGGCGGTGGCGACGTGGTTCTGAGTCTCAGCGAGACGATCGCCGCGGAGGGACGCACCCGCGTCTACCGCGGTGCGACCGTCGTGGACGGCACCGGTGCGCCGCGGTTCGTCGCCGACGTGGTCGTCGAGGGCGCGCGCGTCTCCGCCGTCGTCCGTGCCGCCGCCGACGTCCTTGGCCCGCTTCCGGCCGGCGCGGTCGAGGTCGATGCGTCCGGGCTCGTGCTCGCCCCCGGCTTCATCGACATGCACGCCCACAGCGACCTGGCCGTGCTGTGCGGACCGGCGCACGCGGCGAAGCTGCTGCAGGGCGTGACCTGCGAGGTGATCGGCCAGGACGGGCTCGGCTACGCGCCCCTCGACGAGGCCTCGGCCGGACCGGTGTCCGCGCAGATCGCGGGATGGAACGGGCTTCCCGAACGGATCGGTCCGCGCGGCATGGAGGACTTCCTCGCGGAGATCGACGCCGCCACCGCCGGGAACGTCGCGGTCCTCGTGCCCCAGGGGAACCTCCGGATGATGGTCGTCGGTCACGAGAGCCGGACGGCGAGCGAGGACGAGCAGCGTCGGATGGGCGAGCTGCTGGGCGCCGCGCTGGACGCGGGCGCCTTCGGGATGTCGAGCGGACTCACCTACACCCCAGGGATGTACGCGGACACGGCCGAGCTCGAACGGCTCTGTCGGATCGTCGCCGAGCGCGGCGGGTACTGGGCGCCGCACACGCGGAGCTATGGCGGGGCGGCGCTGGACGCCTACGCCGAGGCGCTGGACATCGGCCGGCGCACCGGCTGCGCGATCCACCTCACGCACGCGACGATGAACTTCCCCGCCAACCGGGGACGCGCAGCGGACCTCCTCGCCCTCGTCGACGCCGCGCTCGCCGACGGCGTGGACGTCACCATCGACACCTACCCCTATCTCCCGGGCGCTACCACGCTCGCCGCCCTCCTCCCGAGCCGGCTGTCGGCCGGCGGCGACCTCCTCGCCGCGGTCGCCGCGCTCGATGACGCCGGCCGCGAGGCGGTGCGCGTCGAGCTGGAGGACGTCGGCTGCGACGGATTCCACGGGGAGCGGGCCGACTGGTCCCTCATCGAGATCTCCGGCACCGGATCCGCGGAGCTCGGCGGCCTCGTGGGCCGCACGGTCGCGGAGATCGCCGCGGAGTCCGGGCGTCGCGCCGTCGACGTCGTCCTGGACACGGTCGTCGCCGACGCCGGGGCGACCGGCGTCCTCATGCACATCGGCGACGAGGCGAACGTGCGCGCGATCATGCGCCATCCGCGGCACACCGCCGGGAGCGACGGGATCCTCATCGGGGCGAAGCCCCATCCGCGCGGGTTCGGGACCTTCCCGCGCTACCTGGGGCACTACGTCAGGGAGCTCGGGAACCTCGGGCTGGAGGAGGCGGTCCGACACCTCTCGGGCACGCCGGCCGAGCGCCTGGGGCTGCATCGCGGCGATGCCCCGAGGGGCGTGGTCCGGGAGGGGGCGACCGCCGACCTCGTGCTCCTCGACCCGGAGTCCGTCATCGACACGGCGACCTTCGACGATCCCCGGCGGCAGCCGCGGGGCATCGTCGAGGTGCTGGTCGGCGGCGTCCCGGTCGTTCAGGACGGCGCCGTGACCGGCGCGACGCCCGGCCGTGCGCTGCGCATGCCGCCTCCCGCGCACCGGGCGACCATCCCGCTCGTGGACGCCGAGATCGATCCGCAGGCCGTGCCGTTCCTGTGGACCCCCGGCACGCCGGTCATCGCCGAGGAGGGTTTGGAGAGGATCGCCGCCGCCATCGCCGCGGCCGCCCCCGCTCCGACCGCGGTCGATGCATCGATCCGGCTGCTGCTCGACTCGGCGCTCGCCGAAGAGGCGACGGCCGACGGCCGCGTCGGGGCCGAGGCGTTCCGGCTGACCGTGTCGGATGCCGGCGTCGAGGTGCGCGGTGCCACCGACGCCGGGGTGTTCCGCGGCGTCACCGTCCTCAGGCAGCTTCGCGGATCGGACGGGCAGGACGGGCAGGACGATCAGGACGGCGAGCGGGTGGCGAGGATCCCCGCTGGCGTCTGGCAGGGCTCGCCCGCCTACCCCTGGCGCGGCGTCATGCTGGACGTCGCCCGCCACTTCCGCCCGGCGGCCGACGTCCGCCGCCTCATCGACGAGCTCGCCGCCCTGCATCTGAACGTGCTGCACCTGCACCTCACCGACGACCAGGGGTGGCGCTTCGAGGTGCCGGGATACCCCCGGCTCACCGAGGTCGGAGCGCGGCGGGAGGCGACCCAGCGCGGCCACGGCCCGCTCGCGACCGTCGAGCCGGGCGTGCACGAGGGGCACTACGGCACGGAGGAGCTTCGCGCGCTCGTCGCGTACGCCGCGGAGCGGTTCGTGACGATCGTCCCCGAGGTGGAGCTGCCCGGCCACGTCCAGGCGGCGCTCGCGGCCTATCCGGAGCTCCGCAACACGGACGTCGCCGATGCGCCGGACGGGCCGTGGGAGCGCTTCGGGGTGAACCCGCGGGTGCTGGCGCCGACCGAGGCGTCGCTGGCGTTCGGGAGGGCGGCGATCGATGCGCTCTGCGCGGTGTTCGACTCTCCGTGGATCGGCATCGGCGGCGACGAGGTGCCGGTCGAGGAGTGGGCGGCGAGCGCGGCGGCCCGGGCGCGGATGGCGGAGCTCGGCCTGCCCGATGCGCACGCCGTGCAGCCCTGGTTCACGCGGCTCTTCGTGGAGCACGTCAACGCCCGCGGACGGACCGCGCTGGCCTGGGACGAGGTGCTGGAGGGCGACGTCCCGCCGGGCACGCGGATCGCCGCCTGGCGGGGCCCCGTAGCCCTCGCGGAGGCCCTCCGCCGGGGGATCCCGGTCATCGCCTGCCCCGATCTCGAGGTGTACCTCGACTACCGGCAGTCGGAGTCCGCGGACGAGCCGGTCCCGGTCGGGCCGCCGCTCACGATCGAGCACGCCTACACGCTGACCCTGCCCGACGGCGTCGCGGGCGGCCAGGCGAACGTCTGGACCGAGCACCTCACGACGAGGGATCGGGTCGACTTCGCGATGTTCCCCCGGATCCTGGCGATCGCCGAGCGGCTCTGGCGCGGAGGGGAGCCGGATCCGTTCGCGGGGTTCGCGACGCGCCTGGAGGCGGGGCTGCGCCGCCTCGCGTCCTCCGGGGTGCGGTATCGTCCTCTGGACGGTCCGGCGCCGGACCAGCGGCGCCCCGGCATCCCGGGGAAGCCGATCAGCGTGGAGCGGCGCGAGGAGATCGTCGCCGGGCTGGTGGAGCGGATCCTGCAGCGTCAGTCCGAGGAGGGGGCAAACCCCTGACCGGAGCGCGGAACCGTCAAGTAACGTTTCGATAACCGGAGGCCGGAGGAGTGGGCTCATGGGTTGCGCAAATTTTGTTCGTAAGGTCTACTAACAAATATGTCCGAGTCGGTTGATCCCTCCCGCCCATCGAGCGGGACGACGGTGTCGGCCCCGCCGGTCGCGGGGGGCCGTGGAGCCGTCGATCCGCATGCCTTCGGGCCCGGTCGGCATCTCCGCACGCGGGGGAAGGTGCTTCCCGAGCACGCCAGGGGGCACAACCGCTCCCTCGTCCTGCAGACGCTCTATCACGAGGGGGCGATGAGTCGTGCCGACCTCTCCCGGAAGACCGGGCTGACCCGGGTCACGATCTCCGACCTCGTCGCCGAGTTCATCGCCGACGGCATCATCGTGGAGAAGGGCATCCGCGAGACGAGCGGACCGGGCAAGCCCCCGATCCTCATCGACATCGACCGCACCGGCCACCGGATCGTGGGCCTGGACCTGTCCGGTCCCGGGGTCTTCGAGGGCGCGCTGCTGAGCCTCGACGGAGAGGTGCTGGAGCGCCTCGAGACCGCGCGGCCGCACGGGGGCGACGCCGCCTACGAGGCCGTCCGCGCCCTCGCCTCGGAGCTCGTGGCCCTCTCTCCCGTGCCGGTCCTCGGCATCGGCGTCGGCGCGCCGGGCATCGTCCGCCCGGACGGGGTCGTGCTCAGCTCGCCCAACCTGGACTGGACGGACTTCCCGCTCGAACGCCTGCTCGGCGCGGCCCTCGACCTCCCGGTGCTCGTGCGCAACGACGCCAACGCCGCGGTGCTGGCGGAGTACACGTTCGGCGCGGCGAACTCCGACACCCTCCTCGTCCGGGTCGGGCGAGGGGTGGGCGCCGGCCTCATCTCCGGGAGCCAGCCGCTGCTGGGGAGCCGTTTCGCGGCCGGCGAGATCGGGCACGTCGTGGTCGGCACCGACGGCGGTCCCCTCTGCGTCTGCGGCAAGAGGGGGTGCCTCGAGGCCTGGCTCAGCGCCACGAGGCTCCGCGAGCGGCTCGAGGCCGCCGCCGATGACGAGGCGCGCGACGGCGTCCTCCGCGACGCGGGCACGCGTCTGGCCGTCGGCGTCGCGCCGATCGTGGCGGCGCTCGATCTCTCCGAGATCGTGCTGTCCGGCCCCGCGGATCTCCTGGACGGCGTGCTGGTGGACGCGGCGCGGAGCACGCTGCTCGCCCGCACCCTGGCCGGGGTGTTCGACGACGTCGCGATCCGCATGACGACGCAGGAGGACATCGTCCTGCGCGGTGCCGCGGTGATGGTGCTGTCGAGTCAGCTGGGAGTGTCCTGATCCGATGACTGAGCACCGCTCGCACCGCCACGGGGCGGTCGCGCACTGATGGCCGTGTTCGAGGGAGCCGGCCCCGAGGAGGGTGCCCGGTCGATGAGACTCGGTCTCGATGTCGGCGGAACGAAGACCGATGCCGTGGCGCTGGCGCCCGACGATCGGATCGTGGCCCGTGTGCGCATCGCCACCGGCTGGGGGCGGGACGCGGTGGTCGGCACGATCCTGGAGGCGGTCTCCGCCCTTCGCGCGGACGGCGGCTTCGCGGCCTCCGACATCTCCTCGGTCGGCGTCGGGATCCCCGGTCTCGTCGATGCCGCGGAGGGGCGCGTGCTGCACGCCGTGAACCTCGGGGTCGAGGAGCTCGATCTCGCCGCATCCGTGCGGGCCGTGCTGGATGTGCCCTTCGCCGTGGAGAACGACGTGAAGGCCGCAGCGCTCGGAGCCGGCGCGCTCCGCGGCGACGCATCCTCGATGGCCTACCTCAACCTCGGCACCGGGGTCGCTGCGGGCATCGTCGTGGACGGCGTGCTCTGGCGCGGCTCCCGCGGGACCGCGGGCGAGGTCGGCCACATCTCCGTCGACCCCCGCGGACGGGTCTGCGGCTGCGGCCAGCGCGGGTGCGTCGAGACGTTCTGCGGTGGCGGCGCGGTCGCGAAGGCCTGGGGGCGGCCCGGAGCGCTGCCGATCAAGGACATCTTCGATGCGGCCGACGAGGGCGACCGGGAGGCGTCGGAGCTGCGGCGCGGGATCGCGTACGGCGCGGCGTCCGCCGTGCGCATCCTCGTGCTCAGCGCGGATGTCGAGACGGTCGTGCTCGGCGGGGGAGTGACGGCCCTCGGCGACCGGCTCCTGGATGACGTGTCGGGCCGGTTGCGCGAGGAGGCGGCGGCGTCGCCGTTCCTCGGGTCGCTGCGCCTGGATGAGAGGATTGAGCTGCTGCCCGCCGGATCGCCTGCGGCGGCACTCGGGGCGGCGCTGGTCGGCGCGGCCCACGGTCGCGTCGGAATCGAAAAGGGAGCAGTGGTCCATGGCTGAGGTCGTCATCGTCGAGAACGCCGAGCGGGCAGGTGCGCTGGTCGCCGAGGAGATCGCGCGGCTGATCTCCGCGCGCCCCGATGCGGTGCTGGGCCTGGCGACGGGATCCACCCCGCTGCCGGTCTACGCGGCGCTGCGCACGCGCCTGCAGGGCGTGGACGTGTCCCAGGTGCGCGGGTTCGCGCTCGACGAGTACGTCGGGATCGATCCCGCCCACCCGGAGAGCTACCGATCGGTCATCACCCGCGAGGTGGTGGAGCCCCTCGGGCTGAACCCGCAGCTGATCAACGTCCCCGACGGCTCCGAGGAGGGCATCGCGCACGCCGGAGCCGACTACGACGCGAAGATCGCCGCGGCAGGGGGCGTCGACCTGCAGATCCTCGGCATCGGCACCGACGGCCACATCGGGTTCAACGAGCCGGGGTCGTCGTTCGCCTCGCGGACCAGGGTGAAGACCCTGACCGTGCAGACCCGCGAGGACAACGCCCGGTTCTTCGACTCCGTGGACGAGGTTCCCCGTCACTGCATCACGCAGGGCCTCGGCACGATCCTGGAGGCGCGCCACCTCGTCCTCCTCGCTTTCGGCGAGGGCAAGGCGCGGGCCGTCGCCGACGCGGTCGAGGGCCCGCTGGCGGCGGTGCTCCCCGGCTCCGCGATCCAGCTGCACCCGCACGCGACGGTCGTCGTCGACGAGGCGGCGGCCTCGAAGCTGCGGCTCGCCGACTACTACCGCTACACGTTCGCCAACAAGCCGGCCTGGCAGGGCATCTGACCCGCCGGCCCGTCGGCGCCTCCCGCCTGTCCCCGCGACTCAGCGGGGCCAGGCGAGGGGGAGCAGGTGCTCCTCGCTCAGTGGCGCCAGCGGGGTGTCCGCGACGTCGTCGGGCGTGATCCAGCGGAGCTCCGCCAGCTCGGCCTGCACCCGCACCTGGTCCTCCTCGGCGCTGAGCGCGAACGCGGTCGCCACGACCCGATGACCCGGCTCGTTCGCCGCATCCGAGATGAAGACCCCCAAGGGGCTCAGCGCGTCGGGATCGACCGTCATCCCGAGCTCCTCGTGCAGCTCCCGCGCCAGCGTCTCGGCGGCGCTCTCGCCCGGCTCCGGCTTGCCGCCGGGCTGCATGAACCGTACCGTGCCGGTCTTGCGGACCACGAGCACGCGTCCTGCGGCGTCCGTGATCACCGCGGCGCTCACGTGGATGTCAGGCATCGGCTCCCTCTCGTTCCGTGAACACCTTGCCGGGGTTGAGGATGCCCTCGGGGTCGAACGCGCGGGCGATCCGACGCTGGAGGTCCCACTGGTCCTCGCCGAGCTCCTCGGCCAGCCAGCGGCTCTTCAGCGTGCCGATCCCGTGCTCGCCCGTGAGGGTGCCGCCGAGCCGGATCGCGGCGCGGAAGAGATCGTCCGCCGCGCTCCAGATCCCGGGCGGGACATCGGGGCCGTCGAAGATGAAGTTGGGGTGCAGGTTGCCGTCGCCGGCGTGGGCGACGGTGGGGATCGTCAGACCGTGGTCGCGTTCGATCCGCGCGATCTCGTCGAACATCGCCGGCAGCGCGCTGCGCGGCACGGAGACGTCCTCGATGAGCGTGGTGCCGAGCGCCGCCATCGCCGGGTGCATGGCGCGGCGGATCGCCAGCAGCCGCTCGCCCTCCTCGCGGTCGCGGGTGAGGGACACCGTCCCGCCGGCGGAGCGCAGCGTCGCGGCGATCCGGTCCGCCTCGTCCGCGGCGGCGGGGCCGTCGGTCTGGACGGTGAGCTGCGCCGTCCCCGGGGCGGGGGCCGGCAGGTCGAGCAGTGCATGGACGGCGGCGAGGCTCGTGGCGTCCATGAGCTCCATGATCGCCGGCTGGATCCCGGAGGCGGTCACCGCGGCCGAGGCGGAGGCGGCGTCCCGCACCCGGGGGAAGGACGCCACGATCGTGCAGGGCGGGTCATCCTGGAGCCGGCGGAGCTTGAGCGTCGCGCTCACCACCACGCCGAGGATCCCCTCGGAGCCGATGACCAGGGAGGTGAGGTCGAGCCCGGTCACGCCCTTGACACTGCGATGGCCCAGGCGCAGGAGCCGGCCGTCGGCGAGGACGAGGTCGACGCCGAGCACGGCGTCGCGGACGACACCGTACTTCGCGCAGAGGAGGCCGCCCGCACCCGTGGCGATGTTCCCGCCGACGGTGGAGATCTCACGGCTCGCCGGATCCGGCGCCCACCAGAGGCCGTGCGCCGCGAGCGCTCGCGAGAGGTCGCCGCCGAGGATGCCCGGCTGGACGACCGCGAGGAGGTCGTCGGGTCGGATCTCCGTGATCCCGTCCATCCGCAGAGTGGACAGGGCGATCTCGCCGGGGCCCGCGTTGGCGGCGCCGGCGAGCCCGGTCCCGGCCCCGCGGGTGACGACGGGGGTGCGGGTCGCATGCGCGATCCGCAGGGTCTCCTGGACGTCGGCGACGGACTCCGCATGCACGACGGCGAGGGGAGGACCGGCGGAGGCATGGCCCGACCGATCGGCGCGTGCGTCCTCGAGCGTGGCGGCCGACGTGTCGACGCGCTGCCCGAGGGCCGCCCTGAGCTGCCCGATGACCTCGGCGTCGCTCATGGCCTCAGCCGAAGGCCCTGCGCCCGGCCACGAGGCCGGTCGCGACCGCGACGACGGCGAAGCCCAGACCGATCCAGGTCTGCCCGAGCGACCACCAGGCGATCGTGACGCCGGCGTAGATCACGAGCTCGACGAGGGCCCGGACGAACGGATGCACGGCGAGCACCGGACGGGGGGAGAGGAAGAGCGCCCACACCAGCAGGACGATCAGCGGGGCGCCGATCGCGGTGATGATGTTCCAGGGCATCGCCCACGCCACGAGCCCCCACAGGACGAGGGAGGACATGGCCACCAGGAGCACGACGACGCGGACGATGTCGAGCGCGGTCGCGCGAGGTCTCATCCCCGGGGTCGCCGGGGCGTGGGGGGTCGAGGACATGCCTCCAGCCTATGGGGCGGTGACGAGGGCGTCGGACGCCGTGCTCTGCGGGACGGCCGGCTGCTCGCTGCTCTCGGGCGCAAGTGCGGGCTCCGTGGGCGCGGGCTCGGCGGGCGCAGGTGTTGCGGGCTCGGTCGGCGCGGGCTCCGTCGTCTCGGGCGCGACGGGAGGCGTCTGCTCAGCGGGGGCGCTCGGGGACGGCGTCTGCGCAGCGGGCGGCTCCTCGGTCCTGGCCGGCTCCTCGTTCGCCGTGGGCGCGGGCTCGGGCGTGAGCACGACGGCGGGAGCGCTCGGGGCCGGGGTCGGCACGCCGGTCGACGGCTCCTCCGTCGGGATGTCCTCCAGGCAGAGCCCCAGGCTCGGCCGTCCGAAGGAGAACAGGCTGGTGACGGCAGCGGGCCCCACCTCGCCCGCATGCACGTAACGGAACTCCACCGTGGTGTCGAAGACCAGCTGCGACAGCGTGGGCCGCAGATCGGTGACACCCGTGCCGTTCGAGTCGAGCGTCGTCCCGGTCGTCCCGTCGGTGCTGCCGCCGAGCGACGCCTGGACCGTGGCTCCGGGTGCCCCGGTCACGGACACGTAGTAGTGGATGACGCCGTAGAGGGCTCCGGGCTGCGTGACGCAGCGGATGTCAGCGGGGCCGAACTTCGGGCTCCCCGCGGGAAGCCCCGGCTTCGGGTCGACGGGGTCCACCGGGTCGACCGGATCCACGGGCTTCGGGTCGACGGGCTTGGGGTCGACCGGCTTGGGGTCGACGGGCTTCGGATCGACGACCGGCGGGTCGACGGGTGCCACCGGCTCGGGCGCCGTCATTGCCAGCGCGGTCATCCCGGAGTCCTCGGACTTCGGCTGCTCTGCGGGCTGCTCGACGGGCGCGGGCTTCTGCTCGACCGGCTTGACCGGGGGAGCGGTGTCGATCAGGACCGGCGTCACGGTTCCCGGGGTCGGAGGCGTGGACACCTCGGCGACGATCCCTGGGGCGCCCGCCTCGCCGGCGCTGGGCTGCGAGGTCGCGACGGGATCGGCGACGAGGCTCGGCACGACGGCGGACGCGACGATCGCGCCCGCGACGACGAGCGCGGCGGATCCGACGCCGACCAGGGCCCCGATGCCCGAGATGAACCCGGTTCCGGCGGCCCCCGCCGAGGCTCCTGCCCCGGCTGACGCGCCCGCTCCTGCGGATGCGCCGGCTCCTGCCGAGCCGCCGGCACCGCCGGCGGACTGGGCGGCTCCCACGGCTGTCGCGCCTCCGGCGACGCCGGTGCCGACGACGACGGCGCCCTCCACGATGCCCGAGGGCATCGCCGCGAGGGCGATGGCGGGGGCCGCGGCACCCTGAAGCGTGGCCAGGTAGGCCCCGGCTCCGCCGACGCCGAGCACGAGCGGGAGCAGCACCAGAGCGAGACGGTGCGAGACGTCCTTGGCCTCGGCCGCGACGATCATGCAGCGGGCGCAGTCCTCGAGGTGGGCGTCGAGCTTCGCGCGGTCACGGGCGCCGAGATTGCCCCGAGAGTAGGCGCCGAGGCGCTCGATGGTCCATTCGCAGGTGGAGCCGGTCTCCGCGGAGCGGAGGTGCGCCTGGATCCACGCCTCACGGAGCCCTTCCCTGGCGCGGAAGGCGAGCTGCGAGGTCGCGCCGGCGGTCATGCCGAGCAGCGGGGCGATCTCCGCGGGCTTCATCTGCTCGATCTCGGAGTACCAGAGCACCTCCTGCCAGCGGGTCGGAAGGCTGCGGAAGGCCTCGGCGGTGAGGCTGCGGTCCAGGGCGTCGTTCGCGGCCTGGTCCGTGGTGCTCGGATCGGCGACGGCGTCCAGCTCGTCGATCGCGGACTCGCGGCGCGCGCGACCCCAGCCGGCGGCGGTGTTGCGGATGCTGGTGAAGAGATAGGCGCGGAACGAGCCGGTCGGGCCGCCCCCCTTGAGGATCGCCTGGTAGATGCGGGCGAACGACTCCTGCACGAGGTCGTCGGCGTCGAACGACGAGGTCACCGAGCGGGCGACCGTGATGCCGGCCCGGTAGTGACGACGCCACAGCTCCGCGAACGCCCGGGAATCACCGGACCGGGTACGCAGGATCAGCTCGGCGTCGCTACGGGTCTCGTCGGACTCCGCGTCGCTCGCGGAGGAGATGCTCTGGTCGTCGGTCATACGTCGTTTCTCGTCGTGTGGGTGCGCTCCCACGGTGCGTCGGGGAGGTTCCCCCGGACGGTCACGCGAACACCCATTCTTCACCCTCGGGCTGGGAAGAGCCAGAGCAGAACCCGAATTCGTCGAGGAGAAACAGGGCCGCACGGGTGCCGGCGACCTTTTTCGAACTTTTTCTCCGAAACCGCGTAATGAACCGTGGGCGTCGGCATCTCCTCCATCAGAGACAGCCAAAGCAGACTCCACCGGGGGGCGGAGAAGGCGGGCGGTCGGTGGTGGGGAATCCACCGACTGGCAGGTCTCGGGAGCCTCGGGGGAGGAGTTCCCGGACCTCTGCTCTACGGAGAAGGCCGGGAGATCATCGCACTGGGGAGCGAAGATCTCCCGGCCTCTTCTCTGATCATCGGAAGGTGATCGCCGGAGGCGTGATCAGACCCTGGAGGGGACTCGCCTGACGCCGGAGGGGGGCCGGTGTCAGCGAGCGGATGTCAGCGGGAGAGGGTTATAGGCCAGAAAGAGTGGATGGGTTCGGGCGTGGCGGCGTCAGTGGACGTGCCCTGACCGTGCCCAGAGGCCTTCGTCGGCGGATATGCC
>NZ_JAVDUM010000011.1:0-156968 GCF_031456305.1 Microbacterium resistens | reverse complement strand
ACGAACAGGAGAGCATCCCCGAACTCATCGCGGCATAATCAAAACAGCTGACCTCGCCGGTGTTGACAATCTCCACCACTCAGAGGGACGCCACCCATCTCTTGCCCCGGCATGGCTCACCTCTTGCCTCGCCACACCTCACCTCTTGCCCCGCCGTGGCAGTTCTTGCGGGTTCACACCACGCTCAACCCGCAGAAGCTGCCACGCCGTGGCACTTTCGCACCAGATCCCGCTCCGTGCGCCAACGCGGGGCGCACAGACATGGCCTCGGGCACGCTCAACCCACAAGAATCGCCCCGCCGGGACAGGAACTGCTGCTTCGAACAGGGCCGAACCCACAAAAGCTGCCACGGCGGGGCGACGCCCTCACTCAACCCACAAGAACTGCCACGCCGGGGCAGGAACTGCTAGTTCGGACGGGGTTGAACCCGCAAGAACTGCCACGCCGGGGTAGAAAGCGCGCCCAAGGACACCCCCAGCCCCGACCCCCAGCCCTACCCCGCGACGTCAGCGAGGCGGGGAAGGAGCGGAAGGCGCGGAAGGCGGGGAAGGAGCGTCGCCGTAGCCGCGGTGGACGTCGGGATCCAGGCCGTGCGCGGCGGCGAGCTTCGACACGAGGGCGGCGAACACCTCGCGCTCCTCGGGATCGAGCGGGGCGAGGACATCGGCGTTCTGGGTCTCCGCCGCCCCGCGGAGCTCGCCGAGCACCTGGCGCCCGCGCTCCGTCAGATCCAGCCGGTGGTGCCGCCGATCCTCGGGATCGCGCGAGCGCTCGACGAGGCCTGCGCCCTCCAGGGAGTCCACGAGCACGACGACCCGGCTCGGCACGGCGCCGAGGCGATCGGCGAGCTTCCGCTGGCTCAGCCCCGGCTGACGCGCGATGATGCGGAGCACCCCCGCCGTCGAGGGCGTGAGCCCCGCCGGCCGGATCAGCTCACCGAATCGCGCGGACGCGAACGCACCCAGCTGCGAGAGCAGGAACCCCGTGCGGGCGGGTCGGCGAGCGGCATCCACCCTCTCAGCATAGACCACTTGACAGAATGATTCACACTGTGCACGATTAATCCCATGACCGAATTCACGTCTCCCGCTCGCCCCCGACGCCGCGCCGGCGGCCCGCCGCTGGGTCCGCTCGCGATCGTGACCCTCGCCCTGACCGTCGCCGGCGTCCTGGTGCTCGTCCTCGGGACAGGATCCGCGCCCGCGCCCTTCGCGGACGCCGCCGACGCCGCCTGGTACGCCGCGCACCCGCTCGTCGTACGGATCGGCGCCCTGCTGCAGTTCGGCGCCGCCGTACCGCTGGGAATCCTCACCGCCTCGCTCTACGCCAGGCAGCTGCATCTCGGCGTCCGCGTCCCCGGCCCCGTCATCGGGCTCTACGGCGGCATCACCGCCTCGATCGCCCTCCTCGCCTCCGCTCTGGTGACCTGGTCGCTGGGCTTCCCCGGCGTCGAGGCCGACCCGGAGGGCACCGCGGCACTCGGGAGGATCGCCTTCGCCCTCGGCGGCGTGGGCTACGCGACCGGCGTCGGGCTGCTCATCGCGGGCGTCGCCGTCCCGGCGCTCATCCTCCGCCTCATCCCCCGCTGGCTCGCGATCGCCGGCCTCGTACTCGCCGGCCTCGGCGAGCTCTCCTTCCTCTCCCTCGCCCTCGATCCGCTCCAGGCCCTGCTGCCGGTCGTCCGGTTCGGTGGAGGGGCCTGGCTCATCGCCGCGGCGTTCCTGCTGCCCGCCTCCCGTCCGAAGCGCGGCCCGCAGGACGCGACCGGACGACCGGAGCCCACCGGACGGACTGCATCATGACGACGGCCATCGTGGTCGGCGCGAACGGCGGGATCGGCACGGAGATCGCCCGGCGTCTGGCCGATGCCGGCCATCGGCTGATCCTGGTCTCGCGAACCGCCGGCCCTCTGGAGCACCTGGCCGCGGAGCTGCGGACCGCCGGCACCGATGCGGCGGCCGTGGCCGTCGACGCCGCGGCCCCGGGCGCGCTCCGGACCGTCATCGCCGCCCATGCGCCATCCGGGATCGACGTCGCGGTGAACAATCTGGGCATCGCGCATCGACCCGCCCCGTTCGGCGAGATCCCTGAGGGCGAGATCGACCGGGTGCTCGGCACCGACCTGCGCGGGCTCGCGCTCTGCCTCCAGGCCGAGCTCGCCGCCATCGTCGACGGCGGCAAAGGAGGCGGGGGCGGCGGCGACAGGGGCGGCGCGATCGTGAACGTCGCCTCGACGGCCGGCATCGCCGGCGCTCCCGGGATGGGCGCCTACGTCGCGGCGAAGCACGGCGTGGTGGGCCTCACCCGCACCGCCGCGCTGGACTACGCCTCCCGCGGCGTCCGCGTCAACGCCGTCGCCCCCGGACCGATCGAGTCGGGACGGGTGATGTCACAGCCCACAGAGGTCCGCGAGTCGATCGGGCGGCACGTGCCGATGGGACGGATGGGACGGGCGGGCGAGGTCGCCGACGCCGTCGCCTGGCTCGCCTCTGCCTCGGCATCGTTCATCACCGGCATCGTCCTCCCGGTCGACGGCGGCAAGACCGCCGCCTGAGACCTGAGACGCCACCGAGCCGCACCACCCCGCCGCCCGATCCACACCCACCCCACCTCACCCATGCCCGCCTCTGCGCCCGTGGCCTCGCCGCGGGTGCACCCCACCCTGCCCTCTTCGATCGGAGATCCCATGGACCCGCTGTCCCTGCTGCGCGAGGCTCTCGTGCTCATCCACCTCGTCGGCTTCGCGCTACTGCTCGGCGGCTGGGCCGTCCAGGCCGCCCGGCGACGCTACGTCACCGCCACGCTGTTCCGGGCGGGCCTGGGCGTGATGATCGCGTCCGGACTGCTCCTCGCCATCCCCTTCCCGGCCGGGGTGCAGCTCGACTACCTGAAGCTCGGCGTGAAGCTCGTCCTGGCCTTCGCGATCGGCGGCATGTTCGGCGTCGTGATCACCCGCGAGAAGGTGGGCAAGCCCACGGCCGCGGCCTTCTGGAGCATCGGCGCGCTGGCGATCGTCAACGCGGGGATCGCCGTGTTCTGGCACGGCGCCTGAGCGTTCGAGGCCGCGCGACGAGCGGCACGGCCTACCTAGGTGGACTCCCGTACGTTCCGTCCCACCTCTTCGCACCCGACGACCTGTGCCCTAAAGTTCTCCTGAACGCCTTCTCCTCCACCCGAACGGAACGACCATGCGCAGACGAGACGAACGCCGGACCGTTCCGGGACTGCTCCTCGCCGGCGCGGCGATCGCCCTCCTCCTCACCGGGTGCGCAGGAGGGGCCGGAGGGCCGGGCGGGGCGTCCTCGGCGCATCCCGGGGCCACGGGCTCCGGCTCCCCGCACCCGACCCAGAGCGAGGACGCGCTGGCCCTCGGCGACCTGGACGACGACTTCGACTTCGACTTCGATTTCGACGACTTCGATGACGACTTCGACCTCGATGATGACGACGACTTCGATCTGGACGACCTGGACGACCTCGGGCTGGGCCCCGACGACCTCATCGGCTTCGACGACGCCGACGACCTCGCGGACTTCCTCCATGACGCACGACGGGCGTCGCTGCCCGAGAACGCCTCCTCGAGCTGCGTCGCCGTGCAGCCGGTGCTCGACGACCTCGCCGCCGGTGGGTTCGACCTCGGCGTCGACGAGGTCGCCGGGGCGACGTCCGACAACGGCGGCGGGTACTTCCTCGCCGTCGATCTGGAGGACAGCCGGATCGCCGTCCTCTACACCGAATCGTCTCCGACGAGCCCGTCCTTCTCGGGCACGCTCTTCGCCGTGAACGACGTCGCCCTCGGCGCGTCGAACTTCGCGAGCGCCGCGACGCTGGGCCTGGGCGACCTCTCCGCCAACGGCGGGGCGTCCCGCGCGCCCCGCTGCCTCTGAACCTCAGAACGCCTGAACCTCAAGACCTCTGAGCCCTCGGGGCGGCACCGGACACGGTCGCGCCCCAGGTCAGTGCAGCGACGAGTCGGGATCCGTCACGCGCCAGGCATGCAGCGGGACGACGAGGCCCGCCCTGGTCGGCGCGCAGACGAAGGGCCCGGCATGGGCGTCCAGCCCTGGGGCGAACGGCACGACCCGCACGAGCTGCGGCAGATCCCCGTCCACCCCTGCTCGGATCGTGAGGGCGTCCCCGTCCCTGCTCACACGCACGAGGATGCGCCGCCCCGCCCAGTCCGGGACCGGGGCGAGGGACCAGTCCGACATCCCGTCGGTGACCACCGCGCCCACCTGCGGACGTCCGTCCGCGAACTCCACGCCGGCCTTCACCCAGCGCTCGGACGAGACCCGCACGAACAGGCCCGCCTGATCGAACTGCGCGGTGAACGCGGCCGTGAACTCGACCTCCATCGCCGAGCCGTCACGGAACGGGGCGATGAGGGCGTGCTCGCTGTCGTGGACGAACCCGTAGGACGTGACGCGCCAGGCATCGCTCCCCTCCTCCGCGGTGACGAGCAGGTCTCCCTCGACCTCCTCGGCGGCAAGGGGCGGATGCGTCCATCGTCCGGCGGACCAGGGGATCACGGGCATCCCCCGATGCTACGCGCGGCGAAGACGACCACGTCCCACTTTCCGTTGTCCAGCCCGGCTCGTGGAACAGATTTCGGGACACGGCTCCCGAAAAACTGGGACACGGGCACCGAGTTCGAGACTCGGGCAACCGGTCGGGCGGTCTGAGGAGCGCAGGGCGGGCATCCTCCGATTGCTCGTCGCCCATAGAATCCCCGACATGCGCATCGTCGTCTCGGGCACCCACGCCAGCGGTAAGAGCACCCTCATCAGCGACTTCTCCCTGACGCAGCGGGGTTTCGCCGTCCTGCCGGATCCGTTCGACGAGATCGAGACCGAAGATCCCGCAGGCGTGGCGTCGTTCCTCGCGCAGCTGCGCGTGGCGGCGGCACGGCTCCGTGACTCGCCCCCGGGAACGGACGTGATCGCCGAGCGCGGACCGCTGGACTTCCTCGCCTATCTCCGCGCCGTGGACGAGCTCGGGCGATCGAGCAGCGCGGCCGCCTTGGCCGCCGCCGAGGAGGAACGGGCCGTCGCCGCCATGCGGCACGTCGACCTGCTCATCGCCCTGCCACTCACCGGCGACATCGTGGTCGACGACGAGGAGGATCCCGCCCTCCGCACAGCGATGGACCAGGCTCTCCTCGAACTGCTCGACGACCGCCATCTGTGTGGCGGCGCGACGGTGATCGAGGTGACCGGCAACACCTCGTCCCGTCTCGCCTCCCTCGAGGACGCCGTACGCGACCTGACGGAGCAGGAGACCAGGGAGGGCTGAGTCACGCGACCCCGCCAATCGTCCTGTCGGTCGACCAGCCCGATGGTGAGGTGGTTCATTCCGTCGGCCCGATCCACTGTTGTCGGCCTATCCACGATGAACGGGCCGACAACGGCGGACCTGGCCGACGGAATGTGCAGCACCCGCGACGGGGGCGGGAGGAGATGCCGGACGGAGAACGGTCAGCGCGAGGTGCCGGCCAGATCACGGGCGACCTTCGCGCCGATCGCGCCGGACAGCGACACCGCCGCGTGCGCGGAGGCGAGGTAGAGCCCGGGAACGCCGTCCACCGGCCCGACGATCGGCTGACCGCCCCTCGGGATCGGGCGATCGGCGACGGTCGTGCCGATCAGCGTGATCCCTTCGCCCCCGAGGAGCGCGTCGTGGAGCACTCCGAGCTCCTCCTCCGCGCGCACGGCGTCGACCTCGACGCGACCGCGGTCCACGTCCACCGCCGCCAGGATCGTCCGATCATCCAGCTGCCGCGCTTCGAAGAGCGGGGTCGACACGACGCCGGCGAGCAGCGGCTCCGGCGTGGCGAACCGGACGAGGCGGCAGGGCGACGCCTCGATCGGAACGGTGAGCCCCAGCGGCCGGACGAGGGCGGGGATCGCGGTGCCGGCGGCCAGGACGACGGTCTCCGCCTCGATCACGTCATCGCCGATCCGGACCCCGCGGATCATGCCCTGCTCGACCGCGATCCCGTCGACGGTCGTCTGCTCTCGGAACACGGCGCCGTGCGCGAGGGCCGCGTCCCGCAGCGCGCGGGCGAGCGCGGCGGGGTCGACGCCCACATCGTCCGGCGCCCACGCCGCGACGGCCGGCGCCTCCCGCAGTCGCGGCTCCCGGCGGCGCACCTCGTCCCCCGTGATCAGCTCCACGCGATGGCCGCGGTCGCGGTGCGATCGCACGTAGGCGGCGGTCTCCTCGGGCGTCTCCTCCCAGCCGATCGCACCGCCCCGGCGCAGCGCGATCGGGGCGTCGAGCTCGTCGACCAGGCGCAGGAACGCGGCGGCGGCCCCGCGCCGGAGGCCCGTGGCGATCGCGGTCGCCGAGTTCCCGGCGATCCCCGCCCATCCGAAGGAGTCGCCCGTCGTGCCGGCGGCGACCATTCCGCGGTCGAGGACGAGGACCGCGCGACCGGCGCGAGCGACGTGATAGGCGATGCTCGTGCCGACGATCCCCGCGCCCACCACGACGATCGGACGGTCTGAGGGATGCGGAGCACTCATCCCCGCATCCTCGCAGATCCTCCCGTGCGCAGGCCGGCTCGGGTGCCCGGGGTCCGTTTCGGGGACTCATTCCATCGACCCGGAGTCCGCTTCGGGCTCGTCCCGTCGGCCCGATCCACTTCTGTCGGCCCGTCTGCGATGGACGGGCCGACAATGTTGGATCGGGCCGACGGAATGACCAACCGGATCGGGCCGACCGGAACGTGACCGGCCGAGGGGGCAGGATCCGGAAGCCGGCGGCCCCGCCGGCCTCAGACCTCCAGGGCGCGCGCGAGATCGGCGAGCAGGTCGTCCACATCCTCGATCCCGACCGACAGCCGCACGACCTCGACCGGCACGGCGGCTGCGGTTCCCCGCACGGAGGCGTGGGTCATCGCATCGGGGTAGTTCACGAGCGATTCCACGCCGCCCAGCGACTCGGCGAGCTGGAACACCCGCGTCGACTCCGCGAAGCGCCGCGCGGCCTCGCCGGATGCGAGGGCCACCGAGACGATCCCGCCGAAGCCGCTCATCTGCCGTGCAGCGAGCTCGTGACCGGGGTGATCGGGGAGCCCCGGGTAGTAGACGCGGCTCACGCGCGGGTGGGCAGCGAGGAACTCGGCGACGGCCTGCCCGTTCTCGTTGTGCTGTCGCATGCGGACGGGCAGCGTCTTGATCCCCCGCGTGGTCAGCCAGGCGTCGAAGGGGCCGGAGACGGCGCCCACCGCGTACTGCAGGAACCCGACCCGCTCGGCGAGCTCCTCGTCGCTCAGCACCAGCGCGCCGCCGACCACGTCGGAGTGTCCGCCCAGGTACTTGGTCGTCGAGTGCACCACGACGTCCGCACCGAGCGCGAGCGGTCGCTGCAGCGCCGGCGTCGCGAAGGTGTTGTCGACCACGACCAGGGAGCCTGCGGCGTGCCCGAGCTCGACGAGGGCGGCGATGTCGGAGATGCGCAGCAGCGGGTTGGACGGGGTCTCCACCCAGAGCACCCGCGGTGCGCGCTCGGCGATCGCGGCGCTGACCGCGTCGAGGTCGCTCATGTCGACCACCTGGACGGTGACGCCCCAGGCGCCGAGCACGCGCGAGATGAGGCGGAACGTGCCGCCGTAGACGTCGTTGCCGAGCAGCACGTGGTCGCCCGGCGCGAGCACGGAGCGGAGGAGCGTGTCCTCCGCGGCGAGCCCCGAGGCGAAGGAGAACGCGTGCGCGCCGCCTTCGAGCGCGGCGAGCTGGGACTGCAGCGAGGTGCGGGTCGGGTTGCCGCTGCGCCCGTACTCGTATCCCTGGCGGAGCCCGCCGATCCCGTCCTGGACGAAGGTGGTGGACAGGTGCAGCGGCGGGATCACCGCCCCCGTGGACGCGTCCGCCTCCTGCCCTGCGTGGATCGCCGCCGTGGCGAGGCCCCCTGCCTCTTCTGCGATGCTCATCGTTCCGTCTCCCCTCCGAGTCCTGCCGGCACGGGGAATCCGTGGCCGGTCATCCAATCGTCGTCGTACACCTTGTCGAGATATCCGCGGCCGTGGTCGGGCAGCAGCACGACCACCACGTCGTCCTCGTCGAGTCCCTCCGCCTGCCGGAGCGCCGCGACGACGGCCATCCCGCTGGAGCCACCGACGAACAGCCCCTCCTCGCGAGCCAGTCGCCGCGTCATCGCGAAGGCCTCGGCGTCGTCGACCTGCTCGTAGGCGTCGACGACGCCGGCATCGAACGTCTCGGGCAGGAAGTCCTCCCCCACGCCCTCCAGGAGGTAGCCGTGGATCGGTCCGCCGGCATAGATCGACCCGGCCGGGTCCGCCCCGATCACGCGGACGCGACCGCCGCTCGCCTCCTTGAGGAAGCGTCCGGTGCCGCTGATCGTGCCGCCGGTGCCGATCCCCGCGACGAAGTGGGTCACCCGTCCGTCGGTGTCGTCCCAGATCTCCGGGCCGGTGGACTCGTAGTGCCCGCGCGGGCCGTTCGGGTTGGAGAACTGGTCGGGGTGGAAGGCGCCGGGGATCTCACGCGCGAGCCGGGCTGCGACGCTGTAATAGGAGCGGGGGTCGTCGGGCTCGACCGCGGTCGGAGTGATGACGACCTCGGCGCCGTAGGCACGGAGGGTGGCGACCTTCGCGCCGTCGAACTTGTCCGGCACGACGAAGACCATCCGGTAGCCGCGCTGCAGGGCGACCAGCGCGAGGCCGACCCCGGTGTTCCCGCTCGTGGCCTCCACGATCGTGCCGCCGGGTCGCAGCCGTCCGTCCTGCTCCGCGGCATCGACGATGGCGCGCGCGATGCGGTCCTTCGCGGATCCGCCGGGATTGAAGTACTCGACCTTGGCGAGCACGGTCGCCCGGATCGACCCCGTGACCGAGGAGAGACGGACGAGGGGCGTGTGACCGACGAGATCGGCCACGTGGCTGGCATAGCGCACGAGAGGTGTCCTGAAGATGATCGCGCCTGCGGCGCGGGGCTGTCGTGGAGTCGGCGGAGGAGCGCGGAGAGCGCTCAGCGACAACAACGACAGGTCAGGTGCACGCTCCGAGACTAGTGGCCCGTCGTGGCGTCGCCGGGATCCGGATCGTAACATTTCGTCGCGGGAGGCAGGTGGGCGGGGGTTGGGGGTTGGGGGGGGTGGCGGGTTTGCGGCGGCGGGCGGGTTTGCCGGGGCGGGGCGGGCGGGTTTGCGGGGGCGGGCGGGTTTGCGGGCATGTCCCAAAACTGGGGGCTCGTGTCCCGAAAATCGGGAACCGTGTCCCAAAAACGGGTCCAAAATCCCACTCGCAGGACAGAAAGTGGGACACGGACCCGTCGCGAACCGGTGGGACCGCCCCGGCCTCACGCCCTCGGCGTCTTCGAGGCCCTCTCGGGCGAGGCCATCGGCATGAAGGTCCGGTCACCGCTGGTCGCCACGCCATCGAGGAGCGCACCCGCTGCGGTGAGGATCGCCGCCGTGCCGCGCCGCCCCTGCTGCCGGGCCAGCACCGGTCCGAGCGCCCGGGCGAACGCCGTCGCCGCGGGGAGCGGGCGCATCATGAGCGTGACCTCGTCGATGAGGCCGTCCTCGTCGAACCGGATCCGCTGGCATTCGGACAGGGAGCGGTCGCCGATCCGCGCCGTCGCGAAGAGCACTGCTTCGGTGCCGTCGGAGAACTGACCGTCGTAGGAGATGCCGTCGAGCACAGCGAACGCGGCGTGAAGGATACCGCGGACCTCCTCCCGACCTCGAAACGCGAAGCGGTCGGTGAGCGGTGAGATCAGCACGACCCCGGCGCTCACGGCCTCGACGGCGAGATCCGCGTCTGCGGCAATCCCTCCGCGCTTCCACGTCTCGAGTGCGGCGTTCATGCGGTCCTCCTCCGGTGTCGTCCCGGGTGGCACTGCCCTCGGGATGGGAACCGTGTCCCGAATTCGAGGTACCCCGTCCCGATATCCGGGGCACATGTCCCGATATCCGGGATCCATGTCCCAGAATCCACTCCAGATGCCCGTCCGCACAACCAGAAGTGGGACACGCGGTCCTGGATCCGCCTCGCAGCCAGACCGGACCGGGCGGGGCCGGACCGGGCGGACCGGGCCGGATCGCCGTGTCCCAAAATTCGGGGTCTATGTCCCAGAAATCGGAGCTCATGTCCCAAAACTCGGGCCAGCAGTCGAGTTGAACGACAGAAAGTGGGACACGACCCCTCGAATCGGGCAGCCGGGGCGGCTAGTGGGCAGGGCGCGCAGGCGGGAGGTAATCAGGCGACCAGGCAACCAGACGGGTCAGGCGCACAGACGGGACACCCAAACGGTCAGGGCACACAGACGGGAGACCCAGACGGTCAAGCGCTCAGGCGCGCAGGAGGGCATCCTCCAGGGCGACCCAGGCGAGCATCGCGCACTTGACCCGGGCGACGTACCGGGAGACGCCGGTGAGGGCTGCCGCGTCGCCGTAGACGTCCTCGTCGAGCTCGATCGCGCCGCGCGAGCGCAGCGCCTCCCGGAACCCGGAGATCAGCTCCGCGGCCTCGGCCCGATCCATCCCGACGACGAGGTCGGTCAGCATCGAGGCCGACGCCTGGGAGATGGAGCAACCCGCACCGTCCCAGGACACCTCGGCGATCCGATTGCCCTCGACGCGGGCGCGCAGGGTGATCTCGTCGCCGCAGATCGGGTTGCGCTGATGGGACTCGGCGGTCCCCGGATCCTCGACCTCGCCGAGAAGCCCCTTGCCCTGCGGCCGCTTGGAGTGGTCGAGGATGAGCTCCTGATAGAGCGACTCGAGCCCGCTCATGCGTCCGCTCCGAAGAACGCGCGCACGCCGGACACCGCGTCCAGGAACCGGTCCACCTCGTCCTCCGTGGAGTACAGGGCGGCCGAGGCGCGGACCGAGGCCGTGACGCCGAGGCGCGCATGCACCGGCTCGGCGCAGTGGTGGCCGACGCGGACGGCCACGCCACGCGCGTCGAGGAACTGCCCGACGTCGTGGGCGTGCACGCCGTCGACCACGAACGACCACAGAGCCACCCGCTCGACTCCCGACGCGTCGCCGAGGAGCCGGACGCCCTCGATCCCCGACAGCCCCGTGTGCATCCGCCGCTCCAGCGCATGCTCGTGAGCGCGGATCGCGTCCATCCCGATGCCGTCGAGATAGCGCACGGCCGCGGCGAGCGCTATCGCCTGCGACACCGGCTGCGTGCCCGCCTCGAACCGCTGCGGCGGGGGCAGGAACCGGGTCTCGGCGAACGAGACGCTCTCGATCATCGATCCGCCGGTGAGGAAGGGCGGGAGGGCGTCCAGCACATCGGCACGGCCGTACAGCCCGCCGATCCCGTAGGGCCCCTGCATCTTGTGCCCGGAGAACACGGCGAGGTCGACACCAAGGCTCGGGAGGTCCAGCGGCACGTGAGGCGCGGACTGACAGGCGTCGAGCACGGTGAGCGCGCCCACGTTCCGGGCGAGCGCGACGAGCTCGGCCACCGGGTTGACGATGCCGAGCACGTTGGAGGCATGCGCGAAGGCGACCACGCGGGTGCGCGGCCCGATCACCTCTGCCGCGTGATCGAGGTCGAGGGACCCGTCGTCTCGGATGCGGATGACCCTGAGGACCGCACCGGTGCGCGCGGCGAGCTCCTGCCAGGGGATGATGTTGGCGTGGTGCTCGGCCTCGGTCACGACGAGCTCGTCCCCGGCGCTCAGCGCCACACGGGCGCTGGCGGGGGCGCCCCGACCGACGCTCGCGTTCCCGATCGCGTAGGCGATGAGGTTGAGTCCCGCCGTCGCGCCGCTGGTCCAGACGAGGTCGTCCGCCCGGGCGCCCACGAAGGAGGCGACGGCGGCGCGTGCATCCTCATAGAGCTCGGTCGCCTCGGCCGCGAGGGCGTGCGCACCCCGGTGGACCGCGGAGTTCGCGTGTTCCAGGAAGCTGCGCTCGGCGTCGAGGACGGCGAGCGGCTTCTGGCTCGTCGCCGCCGAGTCGAGGTAGGCGAGAGGGTGGCCGTTCACGCTCTCCGCGAGGATCGGGAAGTCCGCGCGGACGGTCGCGACGTCGAATGGGGGTGCGGTCGGGGTCACGTTCCCACGCTACGTCAGTCCGGCCGCCCCGGCGCCGTTGCGGGGCGGGTTGGGGTGGGGTGGGGTGGGGGCGGGGGCGCGGGGTGGGGTCTGGCCGCGGTTTCTGCCCCGGCGTGGCAGTTCTTGCGGGTTGAGAGGGTCCCCAACCCACAAGACATGCCACGCCGGGGCACTTGCGGGCCGGAATCGACGGTCGGAGCATCCTGCGCTCCACCCCTCCAGCGCCTCAGTGATCGCGATGCGCCTCACCACGAGCATGCGACTCGCCATGAGCCGACGCATCGCCAGCAGCACGCCCAACGACATCGACATGGGCATGCCCATGCCCATCGTGATCATGCTCCTCGAGCTCGCCGGTGAGCATCCCGACGGGCGTCGTGCAGGCGTCCCCCCGCCACGCCTCGACGCCCTCCCGAATCGCGAATCCCGCGATCACGAGCGCGGCCACCGCGTCCGCCCACGCCCATCCCAGGAGCGCGTTGGCGACGAGACCGACGAGCACCGCCGCCGACAGATACGCGCAGATCAGGGTCTGCTTCGAATCGGCCACCGCCGACGCCGAGCCCAGCTCGCGTCCGGTGCGGCGTTCGAACCAGCTCAGGAACGGCATGACGGCCAGACTCAGCGCCGTCATGACGATTCCGATCGGGCTGTGCTCCGGGGCGCGCAGACCGATGAGGGACAGGACCGCATCGACCGCGACGTACGCCGCCAGGGCGAAGAACGCGATCGCGATGACGCGCAGCGCCGTCCGCTCCCTCGTCTCCGGATCCTGCGCGGAGAACTGCCAGGCCACGGCCGCCGCCGACAGGACCTCGACGAACGAGTCGAGGCCGAACCCGATCAACGCGGCGGAGGATGCGACACCGCCGGCGATCAGGGCGACGACCCCTTCGACGACGTTCCAGGTGATCGTGATCGCGACGATCCAGCGGATCCGCCGACGCAGGACCCCGATCCGCGCAGGATCCGCGGCGACCGCCGTCATTCCGCGCCCTCGACACGGCAGCAGGCGCAGTCGACGACGACGCACGGCGCCCCTTCGTCGACGGCGACGACCGCCTCCATCAGCGTCCGGATCCCCGCCGTGAGGTGCGGGTCCGCGATCTCGTATCGGGTGCGCCGACCTTCAGGTGCGGCGACGACGAGACCGCATCCGCGCAGACAGGCGAGGTGGTTCGAGACGTTCGTCCGCGTCAGATCCAGGTCGCGCGACAGCTGCGCCGGGTAGCCGGGTTCGTCCAGCAGGGCCAGCAGGATCCGCGAGCGGGTCGGATCCGCCATCGCCCGCCCCAGCCTGTTGAGGATCTCCACCCGTGAAGCAATGGTCAGCATGTGATGACTATACAGCGCTGGATGACCTGTCGTAACTGCCCCGCCGTGGCAGTTGTTGCGGGTTGGCAGGGCTCTCAACCCGCAGAAGCTGCCACGGCGGGGTAGAAACGACGCGGTGGCGCGCGCGTTGGGGCTCCCCCTCATCGGGCGCCCCGCCGTGGCAGTTCTTGTGGGTTGAGAGCCCCCTCAACCCACAAGATGTGCCACGCCGGGGCAGAAACGGTAGGCAGGAACGGTAGGCAGGAACAGCGGGCAGAACAGCGAGCAGGAACGGCGGCGGGACACCCACCACGGGCCCGAGATGCCCACACCCCAGGGAACCCTGAGGACAGGTTAGGCTTGCCTTGCCTCCCCCGACCTGATCCATCTTCCGAGGAGCCCTATGCCTTCTGCCACCCCGTCCACCACCCCGCCTTCCGCCCGGCAGGCCAGCACCCCGCAGCACGATGCTCCCCAGCACGATGCCCCCGAGCGATCAGCCACCCAGCGATCAGCCACCCGGCGTTCAGCCACCGAGCGATCGACCACCCGGCGACGGGTCGCGCGCGGAGCGACGCTCGTCGCCGCGCTCACCGCGAGCGCCCTCGTCCTCTCGGCCTGCGCCGGAGGCTCGCCCGCCGCCTCGACCACGGAGGGCAGCGCGTCGGCCTCGACGAGCGGAGCCGCCTTCCCCGCGACCGTGAAGCACGTCTACGGCGAGACGACGATCGCCGCGCAGCCGGAGCGCGTGGCCACCGTCGGATGGGGCAGCTTCGACGCCGCCATCGCGCTCGGGACGATCCCGGTGACGATCCCGACGAGCGCGTTCGGCGACACCGACGGCGACGGCTATCTGGCGTGGACGCACGACGCGATCACGGCCGCGAAGGCCGACCTCCCGCCGCTCCACGACGAGACCGACGGCATCCCCTACGAGAAGATCGCCGACACCTCGCCCGACCTCGTCCTCGGCACGAACTCCGGCCTGTCCCAGCAGGAGTACGACACGCTGACGAAGATCGCCCCCACCGTCGCCTACCCCGGAACCCCATGGGGCACGGCGTGGCGGGACTCGACGCGGATGGTCGGGGAAGCCCTCGGCGTCTCCGACAAGGCGGAGACGCTCATCGCCGACACCGAGAAGAGCATCGCCGAGGAGATGGCGAAGTACCCGGCCGCGAAGGGCAAGACCGGCATGGTCATGTGGGTGGACGCGAAGGACCTCGGGAAGGTCCAGTTCTACACGCCGCAGGACACCCGGGTGAAGTACCTCAACGACCTCGGCTTCGCGACGCCCGCCTCGATCACGGAGCTGGCGAAGGGCGAGAAGAGCTTCGTCTCCACGATCGCCGCGGAGCAGGCCGACAAGCTCGACGCCGACGTCGCCGTGATCTACGTGCAGGGCGGCGACCTCACGACCCTGCAGAACGATCCTCTCCTCAGCCGCATCCCCGCCGTGAAGTCCGGCGCGGCCGTGCTGATGAACGACCAGGAGAGGCTCATGGCCATCTCCGCGCCCACCGTGCTCTCCATCCCGTGGGCGCTCGCCTCCTACGCGAAGGACCTCGGCGAGGCCGCGGCCAAGGCGGGATGACCGCGACCGCCGCTCCGACGACGCCCGCCCGGGGGGACGCGCGCCGCAGGGCGCGACTCTCCCCCGGGTGGACCGTCCTCGTGTGCGTGGCGGCCCTCACCGCCGCCGTCCTCCTCTCCCTGATCCTGGGGGCCCGCGACGTTCCGCTCTCAGCCGTCTGGGAGGCCTTCGCCCGGCACGACCCCGCCGACACGGATCAGGCGGCGGTCCTCTCCCGCGTGCCGACCACCCTCACCGGGCTCCTCGTCGGCGCGGCCCTCGGCATGGGCGGAGCCCTCATGCAGGGCATGGCGCGCAATCCGCTCGCCGACCCCGGTCTCCTCGGCGTCAACGCGGGCGCCTCGCTCTTCGTCGTGCTCGGCATGTCTCTCTTCGGCTGGCAGGCGTCACTGGTCGTCGTCTGGTGCGCCCTGGCCGGCGCCGCGGTCGCCGTGCTCGTCGGATACGGGGCGGCGGCCGCGAGCCCCGGCGGCGCAACGCCGGTCTCCCTCGCCCTCGCAGGCGCGGCGGTGACCGCGATCGCCGCGGCCGTGATCTCCGGGATCCTCATCGTGGACGAGTCCACGCTGCAGAGCTTCCGCTTCTGGCAGCTCGGGTCCCTCACCGCCGCGTCGATCGAGTCCCTCGCGCAGCTCGCCGGATTCCTCGCCGTAGGCGCGGTGCTGGCGGTCGCGTGCTCCGGCGCGCTCAACGCCCTCGCGCTCGGCGACGACGTGGCCCGCGGCCTCGGTGTCCGGGTCGGATCGTCGCGCATCCTCGCCGCGGTCGGCGCCGTGCTGCTGTGCGGCACCGCGACCGCCCTCGCCGGCCCGATCGGCTTCGTCGGGCTCGCCGTCCCGCACGCCGTGCGCTTCCTGGTCGGATCCGACTACCGCTGGATCGTCCCGCTCTCGGCGACGGCCGGTGCGACGTTCCTCCTCGTGTGCGACGTGATCGGCCGGATCGTCGCCCGTCCCGGGGTGCTCGAAGTCGGGATCGTCACCGGCGTCCTGGGCGCGCCGGTGTTCATCGCGCTGTTGCGCCGACGGAAGACGGTCGGGCTGTGAGCGGGCTCGCGCTCCGGCTGGGCGCGTCCCGACGCCGGCTCGCCCGTCGGGACGGCGACGTGATCGCCCTGCTCGCCGCCCTCGTCCTCGCCCTCCTCGTCGTCGGGCTCGTCTTCGGCTCCAAGATCATCCCGCTCCCCGACGTGCTGCGAGCCCTCGCGGGGGAGCCGGTCCCCGGGGCGGCCTTCGCCGTGACGGAGCTGCGCCTTCCGCGCATGATCGGCGCGCTCCTGGCCGGCGCCGCCTTCGGCCTCGCCGGCGCGCTGTTCCAGACGATGCTGCGCAACGTGCTCGCGAGCCCCGATGTGATCGGGATCAGTGCGGGATCGAGCGCGGCGGCCATCATCGCGATCGCGTTCTTCGGCGCCTCTGGACTCGCGGTCGCCGGCGCCGCCATCGGCGGCGGGCTCCTCTGCGCCGTCGCGATCTGGGCGCTCGCGTACCACCGAGGCCTGTCTGGCCTCCGGTTCGTCCTGATCGGGATCGCGATCGGGACGGCGCTCCAGGCCGTGATCGGCTACGTGCTCACCCGCTCCGACGTGAAGGCGGCCCACGAGGCGACCGTGTGGATGGCCGGATCCCTCAGCCGCAGCCTCTGGGACCAGCTGGGGCCCACCGCTCCTGCCCTCGCCGTGCTCCTGGTCATCGCCCTCGTCGCCGCCACGCGCCTGCCGGTGCTGCGCCTCGGCGACGACACCGCGACGATGCTCGGCGTCCGCACGCAACGGGTCCGCCTGGTCCTGATCCTGTGCGCCGTGCTCCTCGTCGCGGTGGCGACCTCGCTCACCGGACCGATCTCCTTCGTCGCGTTCCTCGCCGGGCCCATCGCCCTGCGCCTCGTCCGCCGCGACCGGGCGCTCCCGCTGACGGCGGCGCTGACCGGCAGTCTGATCGTGCTCGCCGCCGACGCGATCGGCCAGCACCTGTTCCCGGTCGCGCTCCCGGTCGGCGTGGTCACCGGGGCGATCGGTGCGCCCTTCCTGCTGTGGCTCCTGATGAGAGGACGGACCCGCGCATGACGGGCACGACGCATACGCTCCAGGCCGAGGACCTGACGGTCGGCTACGACGGGGATCCGGTGATCTCCGGCCTCACGCTCGAGCTGCCCGGCGAGGGCGTCACGATGATCGTCGGCGGCAACGGGTGCGGCAAGTCCACGCTGCTCCGCTCCCTCGCCCGGCTGTTGCGTCCCCGTGGCGGCGCGGTGCTGCTGGATGGGACGCCGATCGCGAAGCTGCCGACGAAGGAGGTCGCCCGCATCATCGGGCTGCTGCCGCAGGCGCCGGTCGCGCCGGACGGGATCACGGTCGCCGATCTCGTGGACCGTGGGCGCACGCCGCATCGCGCCTGGTTCCGCGGGCGCGACGGGCACGACGACGAGGTGGTTGCCGACGCGCTCGAGGCGACGGGGATGACGGAGCTCGCCGACCGTGCGATCGACGAGCTCTCCGGCGGGCAGCGGCAACGCGCCTGGGTGGCGATGGCGCTCGCGCAGGAGCCGGACGTGCTGCTGCTGGACGAGCCGACGACCTACCTCGACCTCGCCCATCAGGTGGAGCTGCTGCAGCTCCTCGTCCGTCTCTCGCGGGAGCGCGGCACGCAGGTCGTGATCGTGATGCACGAGCTCAACCTCGCCACCCGCTACGCCGACCATCTCGTCGCGATGCGCGACGGCCGCATCGTCGCCGACGGCCAGCCGGACGAGGTGGTGACCGTGGAGCTGCTGCGCGAGGTGTTCGATCTGGAGGCGGTGGTCGTGCCCGATCCGGTCGCCGGCACCCCGATGATCGTCCCGGTCGACGTGCACCGCCGCCCGGCCTGAGCGTCGGTCCTTGCGCCCGGTCCTTGCGCCCGGTTCTTGCGCGCGGTTCTTGCGCGCGGTTCTTGCGCGCGGTTCTTGCGCGCGGCGGTCCCGGCGTCGTTTGTGCCCCGCGGGCCCGGCGCTCGGCGGTCCCGGCGTCGTTTGTGCCCCGGCGTGGCAGTTGTTGTGGGTTCACGGGGTGCTCAACCCACCGTTTGTGCCACGGCGGGGCACAAACGGTGGGTTGAGATCACGGGTCAGACCCAGGGTCAGACCCAAGCCTCGCCAGACCCAGGCCCAGGCCCAAGCCCGGTCAGGCCACCGGGCCGCGATCGGCAGGGGGTGACGCCTCCGCGACGTCGGCGACATGGGCGACGAGAGGCAGCACACGGCCGGAGAGGTGCGTGCGCATCGCGATCGACGAGGCCGTGCGCGCGACGCCGGGAACCAGCGCGACCCGATCCAGCACCTCCTGGAGCTGCGTCGCCTCCCTCGCCACGAGACGGAGCTGCATGTCGCTCGCCCCGGTGACGGTGTACATGTCGACGATCTCCGGGACGGCGTCCGCAAGCGCCTCCGCCACGGCGTCGTGCCCGACCTTCTGGTCGATCTCCACCAGGCAGAACGCCACGAGGCCGTAGCCGAATCCGCTGGGATCGATACGGGGGACGATCGCCTCGATGACACCAGCCTCGTGCAGCCGCGCGAGCCGGCTCGTCGCCGTGCCCCGCGCCACCCCGAGCCGCCGCGCGCACTCCAGGATCGAGAGCTGCGGGGACTCGGTGAGGAGACGGATCAGCTCCGCGTCCAGACGGTCGATGCGCATCGGCTACCCCTCGATCCCCGGAACGGCACCATCCCGGATCAGAGCCGAGCCCCGGACCAGAAGCGAGCCCCGAATCAAGACCGAGCCCCGAATCACCAAGCCCCGAACCACCAAGCCCCGGATCACCGAGCTCCGGGTCACGACCCGTCCTTCGTCACGCCGGGCCGGGAGGAGCCGCGGGTGAGGCGCGCGACCAGCAGCAGCACCACGGTCAGCCCGATGGTCAGCAGCAGCTGGGTGCGGGCGGCGGCGTCCGTCATCGCGAGGACGATCACCCCGCCCAGCAGCACGAGGCAGAGCCAGGAGAGCCACGGGAAGCCCCACATCCGCACGGGCATCGCCTCGCCCGCACGGTCCGCCCGACGACGCAGCACGATCTGCGCCAGGGCCGTCGACACCCAGATCACGAGGAGGGTCGATCCCACGACGTTCAGGAGCGCAGGGAGCACGACGTCGGGGAACGCCCAGTTCAGACCCACCGTGACGAACCCGAAGGCGACGGACGCCAGCACCGCGACCCGGGGAACGCCGCCCCGGCTGGTGCGGGTGACGACCTGCGGCGCCAGCCCTCGCTCGCCGAGCGAGAAGACCATGCGCGACGCTCCGTAGATATTCGCGTTCATCGCCGAGAGCAGCGCGATCACCACGATGATCGACATGACCAGGTCGACGCCGGGGATCCGGATCGTCGCGAGCACGGCCGAGAACGGCCCTTCAGCGACGGCGGGGTCGTTCCAGGGCAGGACGGCGACGATGACGAAGATCGAGCCGAGGTAGAAGACGATGATCCGGACCATCACCTCGCGCACGATGCGACGGATGTTGCGGGCCGGATCGTCCGACTCCGCGGCGGCGATCGCCACGACCTCCGTGCCGCCGAACGCGAACACGACGATGAGGAGCGCGGCGGCGATCCCGCCGATCCCCTGCGGCGCGAAGCCGCCGTGCGCGACGAGATTGCCGATCCCGGTGGCCGGCACCCCGGGGAACAGGCCGATGATCGCGGCGACCCCGACCAGCAGGAAGACGATGATCGCGACCACCTTGATCGCCGCGAACCAGAATTCGAAGCGCCCGTAGTTGCGGACGCCGAAGAGGTTGACCGCCGTGAGCGCGGCGACGAAGACGAGCACCCACGCCCAGGCCGGCACGCCCGGAACCCATCCGGACACGATGCCGGCGGCTCCCGTCGCCTCGGCCGCGATGACGACGACGAGCTGGATCCAGTACAGCCAGCCGACGGCGCTGCCCGCGCTGCGCCCGAGCGCCTTCTGCGCGTAGGAGCTGAAGGCGCCGGAGCTGGGCCTGGCAGCGACCATCTCCGCCAGCATCGCCATGACCAGCACGACGATGGTGCCGGCGACGAGATACGACACCAGCACGGCGGGGCCGGCGATCCCGATGGCCTGCCCGGACCCGACGAACAGCCCCGCGCCGATCGCGCCGCCGAGGCCCATCATCGAGATCTGGCGACGGGTGAGCCCCGGGTGCAGCCCGCGGGTGGTCGTCGTGACGACGGGGACCTCGGTCATGCGCGCACCCCCTCGACCACGGCGGCGGACTGCACGGCGGCGGGCTCGGCGACGGCGGGCTCGGCGACGGCGGCGGCCACCCGGTCCACGTCCTCCGCCGATCCGGAGGAGATCCGCACCCCGTCACCCGCGAAGGCGCGCGCGACGACCCCGCCGGCGCGCAGCAGAGCATCCAGCTCGGCGGTGCGCTCCCCGGCGGCGACCCAGACGAAGTTGGCCTCCGAGGCGACGGCGGGCCAGCCGGCCTCGCGGAGCACGCCGAGCATCCGGTCCCGCTCCGCCACGACCTCGGCGATCCGGACGGCGAGCTCGTCCTCGGCGTCGAGCGAGGCGAGGGCCGCGGCCTGGGCGAGGTCGGTCACCCCGAACGGGATCGCGGTCTTGCGCTGGTTCTCCGCGACCTCGACGGGCGCGATCGCGTAGCCGATGCGGAGCCCCGCCAGCCCGTACGCCTTCGAGAAGGTGTGCAGCACCGCGACGTGCGGATAGCGGCGGAACAGCCCGATGCCCGCGCCGCGGGTGCTGCCGTCGGCGTACTCGCTGCGATCGAAGTGCACGTAGGCCTCGTCGATCACCACGAGCACGTCGCGAGGGACGGCGTCGACGAAGCGCTCCAGTTCCTCGGCGCCCACGACGGTCCCCGTCGGGTTGTTGGGGTTGCAGACGAAGATCAGACGGGTGCGCGGCGTGATCGCCGCCCGCATGGCGTCGAGGTCGTGCCGGAGGTCCGCATCCAACGGGACCGGCACCGGCGTCGCCCCGGCGATGCGCACGAGGGACGGATAGGCCTCGAAGGAGCGCCAGGCGAAGACGACCTCGTCGCCCGCCCCTGCCACGGCGTGGATGAGCTGGGCTGCGAGCTCGACCGATCCGGCGCCGACCGTCACGCTCTCCGCCGGCACGTCGTACCGTTCGGCGAGCCGGCCGATGACCGCCGACGCGCTCATGTCCGGATACCGATGGATGCCGGCGACCCGATCCTGCACCGCGCGGACCACCGAGGGCAGCGGCGGATGCGGGGACTCGTTGGAGGAGAGCTTGGAGGATCCGGCCGGTGCCGCGGCGCCCTGCCGGTAGGCGGGCACGGCGGCAAGGCCGGGGCGTGTGGGGAGGGGCATCGTCAGAGCGTCCTTGCTGTGAGAGGCTCGGCCGGGATGGCCGCGTACGTTGCGCAACCCTAGAGCGCTCGGCGGCGGTTAGGCAATCGGCTCAGCGGATGCTGCGCAGGCCGCGCAGCTCGTCGCCGATCTTGGCTCTTCGACTGTACAGTCTGCGCATTCCCCTCGACCGCACTTCGGCGGCCTCCGCTCCGCCCGCTCCCCCGGCGACCTCACTCGGGCCCGGCCGCTCCGGCCCGCCCCGCCCGGGTCGCTCGCTCCGGTCCACTCCGCGCCGCACTCGCCCGCCCCGCCCACCCCGCGAGACCGTCCGATTCCGGTGAGACTGCATCTGCGTCACGAGACTGCAGGAAAATCGCGCAGTCTCGTGACGCAGATGCAGTTTCGCGGAGGAGGCGCGGAGGACGGGCGGGCGGAGGAGAGGGAGCGCGGAGGAGGCGCGGGAAGGACACGGGCCGGACCCCGGACACGAGGAAGCCCGGTGCGCGCGACCGCGAGGGGGTCTGCTGCGCACCGGGCTTCAGCGCCGGTGAGGGGACCGGCGATTAGACGGTGGCGGTTCCGGTGAAGTTCACCGTTCCGGCACCGAAGAGGACGAGACCCGTCGCGAGCCCGTTGAGGTTCCAGGTCAGCGTCACGGGGCACTCGATGCTCAGGCCGATGCCGTACTGGAGCGTCGTCGTGACGGTCACGGTGAGGGTCTCCGGGACGACCGGGTACGGCGGGATGCCGGCGATCGAGCCACCGTTGGGCAGGTAGACGTTGTTGAACACGAACGCCGAGGGGAAAGCCCCGACGGTCGAGATGTTGCCGGCGCCGACACCCAGGCCCACGGACGAGGTGTAGGAGTTGCCATCGGACATGGTCAGCGTCGCCGAGGTCACGACGAACGTGAAGGCGGGCTGGAAGATGTTCTGCCAGCTGATGCCGCAGGCCGTGGCGTCCAGGCCGAACAGGTTCGGCATCGCGATGATGCCGCGGTTGCCGAGGACGCCTGCCTGCAGCGTCCAGACGCCGCCGATGACGCCGCCGATGATCGGCAGACCCGCCTTGATACAGGTCGGGCAGGCGGGCGTCGAGGCGGAGGCCATCGGCGCCGCGGCGGCCGCGGCGACGACGGGCAGCGACCAGGCCGCGGTCTTCACGACCGAGCGGCGGCTGATCTCCTTCTTCGGCGCAGCGTCGATGCGCGTGTCCATTTCAGTCATGTGTGTTCTCCCAAGGGGTCGGCCCGTCGGATCCGGGTCCGTGCGAATGTGCGCCGCCCCGTGGCTGCGCTCCCTGAATCCTGTCGAGAGGGCATTCCGTCCGGGTACGCCCATGTCGCAAAATGGAAGAAACGTGTCGCGTTACCGAGATATTCAGGTCGCAATGCGACGTCGGAAGCTCACGGTGACGATCAGGCCGCCGCCGTCCCGCGGCTCCAGCCTCAGCTCAGCGCCGTGCACCTCGGCCACCGATCGCGCCATCGCCAGCCCCAGCCCGTAGCCGCCGCCGGCATCGCGGCGCGCGCGGTAGAGCGGCTCGGTGAGCTTGACCACCTCGTCGCGCGGGATCAGCGGCCCGGTGTTCTCCACCCGGAGCCGCACCCGGTCCCCCGCAGGCCCCGTGGAGATCCGGATCAGCCCGCGCTCGTCGTTGTGGCGCACGGCGTTCTGCACGAGGTTGTCCACGAGGAGGGCAGCCAGCACCGGCTCCGCCTCGGTCCACGCCGGCGCGAGGGTGAGAACGGGATCGAGGTCGGTTCCGCGCGCGCCCTCCGCCTCGGCCACACGCCGCACGGCGTCGCGGGCGAGCGCGGAGAGGTCCACCGGCTCGGAAGAGTGTGCGCCTGCCTCCACGCTCGTGAGCGCCAGGAGCGCCTGGACCAGCTCGATGCTGCGGTCGTTGTTCTGTCGCACCCGCTCGAGGAGCATCTCCCCGTCGACCGCACCCGGGTGCGCCCGGGCGACGTCCAGCAGCGTCTTCGTGGCGGTGAGGGGCGTCCGCAGCTCGTGCGCGGCGTTCGAGGCGAAGCGCTCGTGGGCCGTGAACGCCCGTTGCAGACGGTCGAGGGTGTGGTCGAACGTGTCCGCGAGATCCCGGATCTCGTCGTTCGGGCCGCCCAGCGCGATGCGATGGTCCAACGACCCCTCCCCCGCACGGTGCGCGGCCTCGCCGATCTGCGCGAGCGGCCTCATCATCCGTCCGGAGACGGCCCAGCCCGCCCACCCGGCGAGCACGGTGAGGACCACGAGGATCGCGATGCCCGCCCAGAGGAGGGTCTCCAGGAGGTCGGCGACCCCTCTGATCGACACGGTGGCCGCGGGCATCCACGAGGCGTCCGTGAGCCCGGCGATCCCCTCGCTCGGCACGGTCGGCGCCGCGCTCGCCAGCCCCTGGAGCTTGGGGTCATCGGGCACCTCGGAGGGGAGGGAGGTGATCATGTACGTCGGCACGAAGCGCATGTAGAGGTACAGGAGGGCGATCACCAGCGTCCCCGCGCCGAAGGCGATCGCCCCGAAGGCGAGCGTCAGCCGCCAGCGGAAGGTCAGCCTCCGCGCCGGCAGCGGCGTCGGCGTCCGCGTTGGCGTTGCCGCGGCGACGCTCACGGCCGGTCCGAACGCTCGACGACCCGGTAGCCGCTGCCGGGGACGGTCTCGATGACCCACGGCTCGCCGAGCTTCTTGCGCAGTCCGCTGACGGTGACCCGGATGGAGTTCGTGAACGGGTTGGCGTTCTCGTCCCAGGCCTTGTCGAGGAGCGTCTCGGCGCTCACCACCCCGCCGTCCGCGCGCAGCAGCACCTCGAGGACGGCGAGCTCCTTGCGGGTGAGGCGGACGGTCGCGCCGTCCCGCCGCACGGTCCGCCGGAACAGGTCGAGCTCGATCCCCGCCCGCGAGAGCACGGGAGGGATGGACGTCGCGCCGCGCCGGCCCAGCGCACGGAGCCGGACGACGAGCTCGGAGAACTCGAACGGCTTCGGCAGGTAGTCGTCGGCGCCGAGCTCGAAGCCGGAGATGCGCTGCGTGAGGGTCCCCGCGGCGGTGAGCATGAGGACGGCCGGGGCATCCGCCCGTGTAGCGAGCCGTGCGCAGACCTCGTCGCCGTGCACTCCGGGGATGTCCCGGTCCAGCACGAGCGCGTCGTAGGGGGTGATCTCGGTGGCGTCGAGCGCATCGGCCCCGTCGGCCACGAGGTCGACGGTGAACCCCTCCAGTCCCAGACCGTGCCGCAGCGCCTCGCCGAGCGCCGGGTCGTCCTCCACCACCAGTATCCGCACGCGCGCCCCCTTCCGGACCAGGTCAGTCCACCACAGCGGGGCTAAGCGTGACGTAAAGACGGTCCTTACGCCCTCGCAACCGGCGCTCGGCTCGACTTGGTCCCGTCCTGTCCGACTCGGCCGAGGAGACCATCATGATCCGTTCCACCCGCCGCTCCCGCTTCGCCGTCGCCGGCGCCCTGGCGGCGACGCTGCTCGCCCTCGTCACCGCATGCGCCGCCCCGGGCGCCGCTCCCGGATCCGCTCCCGACCCCTCGTCCGCGAAGGGCGGCGCCGCCTCCTCGTCGAAGGGCGGCGGAGACGCGGAGAAGGAGTTCCAGGACTGGCAGCTGAAGTTCGCCGAGTGCATGCGGGGAGAGGGCATCGACATGCCCGATCCGTCGAAGGACGGCGCCTCCGTCACCCTCGAGATCCCCGCGGACTCGACCGCGTTCGATGCGGCGTCGAACACCTGTCAGAAGAAGCTCGGCACACCGCCGTCGATCGACGGGAAGTCGGAGCAGGAGGTCCTGGACGAGCAGCTCAAGACGGCCCAGTGCCTGCGCGACGCGGGCATCGACGTCGAGGATCCCAAGCCCGGCCAGGCGATGGGCCTGCCCATGGACGTCCCGGAGGACGTCATCAAGAAGTGCCTGACCCCGGCGGGGAACTGATGGCCGCGATGTCCCGCCGACGCCGCGGCTGGATCGTCGGGGCGTCGATCGCCGCGGTGCTCGCCGTCGGCGGAGGGGCCGCCGCCTGGCTGCTCGCCCCGCCGAGCGCCGACGCCGCCCCCGATCCGACACCACCGACGACCACGCCCGTGGTCTCCGCACCGCTCGCCTCGTCGATCCGCACGCCGGGGACGATCGGCTTCGCGGACCCGCGGGACCTCGCCGCCTCGCTCGGCGGTGTGCTCACCGCGCTCCCCGCGCCCGGCACGGTCGTCGGCCAGGGGCAGGAGCTGTATCGCGCGGGCGATGCGCCCGTCATCCTGCTCCGCGGCGCCCTGCCCGCCTGGCGGGACTTCGCGTCCGGGATGGAGGACGGGCCCGACGTGCAGCAGCTCGAGCAGAGCCTCGCCGACCTCGGGTTCTTCGACGGCACGATCGACCGTCAGTTCACGGATCGGACCGAGGAGGCGATCCGCGCCTGGCAGAAGGCCAACGGCCTCGACCGCGACGGGGTGATCCCGCGCGGTCGGGTGGTGTTCTCCCCGGCGGATGTCCGGGTCGGCGACCCCAAGGCCTCGATCGGCGCCGACGTCGCCCCCGGGACGCCGCTGTACGCCGCGAGCAGCGCGACCCCGATCATCTCCGCGCAGATCCCGTCCGCGCAGCGGGCGGACGTCGCGGTCGGCGACGCCGCTCAGATCACGCTGCCCGGCGGCGGCCAGAGCACCGGCACCGTGACCGCCGTCGGCTCTCCCCAGGAGAAGCAGGACGCGGCGGGCAAGAAGCAGCTGATGATCCCCCTCACGATCACGCCGGACGATCCCGCGGCCGTCGCCGCCCTCGCCCCGCTCACCGCGCAGCTGACGTTCACCCGCACCACGCAGGAGAAGGTGCTCCAGGTCCCGGTCGCCGCCCTCCTGGCGGTCGGCCCGGAGAAGTACGCCGTCGAGGTCGTCCGCGACGGGAAGACCGTGGAGGTCGCGATCGAGACCGGGCGCTTCTCCAGCGGCATGGTGGAGATCACCGGTGGCGATCTGAAGGCCGGCGACGATGTGGTGGTCCCCGAATGAGGGCCGTCGTCGAGCTGCACGACGTCACGCGCAGCTACGGCTCGCCACCGGTCCAGGCCCTCCGCGGGGTCTCGTTGCGGATCGAGGAGGGCGAGTTCGTCGCCATCGTCGGGCCCAGCGGATCCGGCAAGTCGACGCTGCTGAACATCCTCGGGTCGCTGGACCGACCGACCACGGGTCGCGCCGTGATCGACGGGCAGGACGTCGCCGCCCTCGGCGACGACCGGCTCGCCGCCCTGCGCGCGCATCGGCTCGGGTTCGTGTTCCAGCAGTTCCACCTGGCCGACGGGCGCTCCGCGCGGCACAACGTCGCCGACGGACTGCTCTATCAGGGCGTCCCCGGATCCGTCCGCATCGCCCGCGCCGAGGAGGCGCTGACGGCGGTCGGCCTCGGGCATCGTCTGGACAACAAGCCGCACCAGCTCTCCGGCGGCGAGCGCCAGCGCGTCGCCATCGCCCGCGCGATCGTCGGGGATCCGGCACTCCTCCTCGCCGACGAGCCCACCGGGAACCTCGACTCGCGATCGGGGACGGGGATCGTCGAGCTGCTGCACGAGCTCAACACCGGCGGGGCGACGGTCATCGTCATCACCCACGACGAGTCGCTCGCCGAACGCCTCCCCCGCCGGATCAGGGTCAGGGACGGCCTGGTCGTCGACGACACCGGGGCTCCCTCCGCCCCGTCCCCCGCCGGCTCCTCCGCAGGCTCCCCTGCCGGCTCCTCCGCGGGCTCCGAGCACCCGGGGGTCGTCGCGTGAGCGCCCGGTCCCGGCTGCGGCCCGGCGACGCCCTCGCGCTCGGCGGCAACGGGCTCCGCTCCCGGCCGCTGCGCGTGGTGCTCTCCGCGCTGGGGATCGCGATCGGCATCGCGGCGATGATCGCGGTCGTCGGCATCTCCACCTCCGGCCAGGCCCGGTTGAACGCCGAGTTCGCGCGGCTCGGCACGAACCTCCTCACGATCACGCCAGGGAAGGACCTGGTCGGCGCGGACGTGAAGCTCCCGGCCGGGGCGCCGGACGCCGTCCGTCGCCTGTCCGGCGTCACCGACGTCTCGGCGATCGGCCTGATCGAGAACGTGCCGGTGTACCGCAGCGCGCTCATCGACAAGGCGAGGACGGCCGGGCTCGGCATCGCGGTCGCCGATGAACGGCTTCCGGGCACGGTGGGCGCGACCCTGCGCGCGGGCACCTGGCTCAACGAGGCCACGAGCGGGTATCCCGCCGTGGTGCTCGGCGCGACCGCTGCGGAACGGCTGGGTGTCGTCCGCCCCGGCGTGCAGGTGCTCATCGGCGACGAGTACCACACGGTCGTCGGCATCCTCGATCCCGTGGCGCTCGCCCCCGAGCTCGACACCCTCGCGCTCGTCGGCGCGCAGAACGCCCGCGAGCGCCTCGGGTACGACGGCTCGCCGACCACGGTCTTCGAGCGCTCGGCCGACGAGGACGTCTCGCGTCTGCGCGAGATCCTCCCCTCCGCCGTCGATCCGGAGAAGCCGGGCCAGGTGGCCGTGAGCCGGCCGTCCGATGCGCTGGCGGCGAAGCACGCCACCGATCAGGCCTTCACGGGGCTCCTCGTGGGCCTCGGCTCCGTCGCGCTCCTGGTCGGCGGCATCGGCGTCGCGAACACGATGATCATCTCGGTGCTCGAACGGCGTCGCGAGATCGGGCTCCGCCGCGCGCTGGGGGCGACCAGGGCCCACATCCGGGTGCAGTTCCTCACCGAGGCGCTGCTGCTCTCGCTCCTCGGCGGCATCGTCGGCTCGGCGATCGGGCTGGGGGTGACCGCGGTCTTCGCGGCGGCGAACGGATGGCTCCTCTCGATCCCGCCCGGGGTGTTCGCCGCGGCGATTGGGACGACGCTCGCGATCGGCGCCGTCGCGGGGCTGTATCCCGCGATCCGCGCCGCCCGCCTCCCGCCCACCGCTGCCCTGTCGGCGCAGTAGCGCCCTCCCGTCCCGTCCCCTCGCCCCGTCCCTCCTCCCCTTTTCGCCGAGACGGCATCTGCGTCACGAGACTGCGTGAAAATCGCGCTGTCTCGGAAGGCAGATGCCGTCTCGCCGATCTCTGCCCGATCCCGGGGAATCTCTTTTGTGACGTTTCCCCCTCGGCCTGCGTCTTAGGAGTGTCGTCGGTTCACGGCGGCCCGCCCATCCGGGCGGCGACACAGGGGAGGCCATCATCATGGCGAACGACATCGTGGCAGCGGAGAAGAAGACTCAGGCGACCGGGCTGAGCGGCAAGACGACGATCGAGGACGGCGTGGTCGCCAAGGTCGCGGGGATCGCGGCGCGCGAGGTCCGCGGCGTCTACGCACTGGGCGGCGGGGCCGCCCGCGTGGTCGGCGCGATCCGGGACGCCCTGAACTCGACGGACCTCTCCCAGGGCATCAGCGTCGAGGTCGGGGAGAAGCAGGTCGCCGTCGACGTCACGATCGTCGCCGAGTACCCGGTCGCGCTCCAGGAGCTTGCCGCCGAGGTCCGCGCTTCCGTCTACCGCGCGATGGAGAGCCTGATCGGCATGGAGGTCACCGAGGTCAACGTGACCGTGAACGACGTCCACATCCCCTCCGACGACGACAGCGCCGACGACGAGGCGCAGGAGGCGCGGGTCCGGTGACCGCCACCGTGACGGGCGCCGCCGTCGGGGCGGTGCTGGCCCTCACCTGGGTCGCGTTCGGCTTCTGGGCGTTCATCCTCGTCGGCGTCGCGATGCTGCTCGGCGCCGGCATCGGACGCATCGCCGACGGTCGCCTCGATCTGAGAGCTCTGGCCGACGCGGTCCGCGGACGCCGCACGTCGTCATGAGCACGGCGGAGACGGAGACGCGGGAGCAGCGCGGGCAGACGGTCATCGCCGTGCAGGCGCTGCGACGGGTCGCCGTGGGCCTCGTGTCCAGGACGGCGGACGTGCGGAGCGCCGACGTCTCGGTCCGGCTCGATGACGCCGGCGGCGTGCTGCGCGCGTCGGTCTCGCTTCCGGTGTCCGTCGGCCGAGACGGCGCGAGCGCGTCCGCGCAGGGGGACGCCGTCCGGCGAGCACTGATCGTGGGGTTCGATCGGCTCGCCGGACGACGGCTGGGGACGGTCGACGTGCGCTATTCCGGCGTGCGGCCGCCGAAGACGAGAAGGGTGATCTGATGACGTCCGAGCAGAGGACGTACCGACGCCTCCTGCGCAGGGAGACGCACTCCCCGCGCACGGTCGCGGCGGTCGTGGTCGCCTCCGTGCTCCTCCTGGGGATCGCCGCCGGAGGGGCGCTGGCGATCTGGGCGGGCGTCGACGACGCCGGCAGGAGGTTCGCGGCGGGGCTCGGCGAAGGCCTGGGCGCCGCGATGGCCGGGCACGCCGATCCGGCCGGCCTCGTCGTGGTGACCGCGGTGATGGCGCTGGCGGGGATCCTGCTGATCACCCTCGCGGTCACGCCCGGACGCCGCGCGCGACGCAGCCGGACGGCCGAGCGGTCGGCGGTGCTGGTCGACGACGGGGTGCTCGCGGATGCCGCGGCCTCGGCCGTCGCCGTGCGCTGCGGCATCCCGCGGGGCCAAGTGGCGGTCACGGTCGGACCACGCCGAGCGACGGTGCGGATCCGACCCGTGAGCGGGGTCGCGGTGGACCGGGAGGGGGCTGCGTCCGCGGCCACGGCCACGCTGTCGGATCTGGGCTTCACGACCCGGTCGACCGTCATCGTCTCGCCGAACGGGGTGTTGTCGTGAACTCCACGAACCGCTTCGTCAACCGTGCGCTGCTCTTCATCACGGGCCTCGTGCTCCTGGTCGTCGCCGCGGTGGCGGTGCTCCGGCTCCTGCCGATCGCGGGAGCTCAGGACGTCCACGACCGCGTGACCGACGCCATGGAGCAGGCCGGGAGACAGGCCGTGGACTGGTCGGGGTCCTGGGGGATCCCGCTGCCGGATGGCCGCATGCTGGACGGCACCGCGATCCTCGCCGGCGGAGGCGGCCTGATCGTCGCCGTCCTCCTGGTCGTCTTCCTGTCGACGCGGGGCGGAGGGCGCGCACGGACGGTGCTGAGCTTCGGCGGTGACGAGGGGACGACCAGGGTGGACGCCTCCGTGGCGGATGCCGTCCTGTCCGGGCCCCTCGGCGAGCGCAGCGACGTGCTGTCGTCCCGGGCGCAGGCCTTCCGGGTTCATCGAGCGCCCGCGATCAGGCTCGCGATCGTCCCGAGATCCGGGGCACGGCTTCCGGAGATCCTGACCGCCGCCGACGCCGCGGTCGAGGAGTGGGACGGACTGGCCGGAGCACGCCTCCCGGTCCTCGTGCACCTGGCCGATCGAGGCGGTCTGGATCGCCTCCGCGCCGCGACGCGGGTGCGCTGACGATCACGGACCGGACGCCGGAAAGACCATGACGCCGGTAAAAAGCATGACGCCGGGAAAGACCATGACTCCGGAAGACCGCCAAGCCCCCGGGGCCGACAGGCCTCGGAACGAAGAAGAGAACCGACGAGAGGAAGAACGACATGAGCACGCAGGACAAGTTCGACGCCGCGGCCGACCAGGTGAAGGGCACGGCCAAGGAGGTCGTCGGAGACGCCACCGGTGACGACGGGCTCGCCGCCGAGGGCAAGGCCGATCAGCTCCGCGGCCAGGTCAAGGAGGCCGCCGAGAAGGTCAAGGACACCGCGGAAGATGTCGTGGAGAAGGCGAAGGACGCCGTGGAGAACACTGCGGAGAAGATCAGGGACGCCTTCAAGAAGTAGCGATCGTCCGACGCCGTTCCGGATCGCGGTGCGATCGACGGCACGGCAGCGCTCCGTGACTCGTGTCGATCATCTACGGAGCACGGGCCGGACGACGCGCACCCGTTGAACGGTCTCACAGACAAATCCGCCGGATGCCACAGGCACCGGCGACCATGGGGTCGGCACCCTCGGCGCCGACCCCATGCCGCACCCACCACTGGCAGGAAGGCAGATGGATGACCGACCCCGACTCCCGGCTCCTGCTGGCGCAGGCGGACGACCGCACCGTCGCAGGACGGGCGGCGGATGGGGACGTCGATGCCTTCACCACGCTCGTGCGCCGCTACACGCCGCTGCTCCGGGCCTACGCGCGCCGTATCCTCGGCGCCACCGCGAGCGTGGACGACATCGTCCAGGAGGCCTTCGTGACGGCATGGCAGAAGCTCCCCGAGCTGGAGCAGCCCGCGAAGGTCAGGAGCTGGCTGATGCGGATCGTGAGCCGGAACGCGATCAGCGAGCTCCGCGCGACCCGCCCGCATCTCGACCTCGACGACGCACCGGAACGCACCCTGGCGACGCCGCTTCACGAGGCCCCTCCGGCCACGGTCGAACGACGTGCCGAGCTCGCCGCCCTCGCCGAGGCCCTCGGCGAGCTCCCCGCCGCCCAACGGGAATGCTGGGTCCTCCGTGAGGTCGGAGGGCACTCGTACGAAGAGATCGCGGAGGATCTGGACATCCCCGTGAGCACGGTGCGGGGTCTGCTCGCCCGAGCACGGAGATACATCATCACGCGGATGGAGGAATGGCGATGAGCCGAGAGGGACGCGGGACGGGATCGGTCGCCCTCGGGTTCGGCCCTGAGGACCTCGACGGTCACACCATGGACGAGCTCGTCGACTACCTCGACGCCGGCCGGACGCCTCCGGACCCGTCGATCGAGCAGTCGCCGGGGTGCCGCATCGCGTTGGAGGCGCTCGCCCGGCTGCGGTCCCTGGGGGCGGAGCTGATCGACGACGACACCGCGGAGGAGCCGCCGGTCGAGGAGGACTGGGTGCAGCGGGTCCTCTCCGGCATCGCCCTCGACGCCCGAGCCGGACGCCGGATCCCCCTGGACGCCCCGGGGCCGGACGACCTCGGGATGTCCGAGGGCGCGGTCCGTGGACTCATCCGGGCCGCCGAGCGGGCGACCCCCGGCGTGATCGTCGGCCGTTGCCGGCTCGACGGCGACCTGACGACGTTCGACGCGCCGGTCCGCATCGAGGTGGAGGCGAGCCTGCCCTACGGCGAGCCGATCCATGACATCGCCGACCGGCTGCGCGCGACGATCGACGCCGAGCTCCGCCGCCACACCGATCTCGTCGTCACCGGGATCGACATCATCGTCCATGACCTGAGGATCGACGTGGGGTCCTCCGAGGAGGCGCACCGATGAACCCGCAGCAGGAGAGGGAGCTCGCCTTCGCCATCGAGACGGCGCTTCTGGAGACGCCGGGGATCGCGGTGCTGTTCCCCGTCGACGGGGCGGTGTCCGTCGCCGTCGACGCCGGGGCGCGCCTGCTCGGGATCCGCACCGACCGCGAACCCCTGGTCCGGGTCCGGGCGGAGTCGGAGCCCATCGAGGTCGACGCCTCCCTCGGCGCCGATGGAACGCTCGGCGCCGCCGACACGACGCGAACGGCGCGGCAGGTGATCCGCGCGCTCCTGCCCCCGACGACAGAGGCACGGATCCGCCTCACCCTCGCCCAGATCGACCTGCAGGGCTGACCCGACTCCCCCGCCCTCCCGGCCCCGCCCCTCTCCGGCCCGCCCCGGGCTCTCCCCGCCGAGACTGCATCTGCGTCTCGAGACAGCGCGATTTTTCCGCAGTCTCGGGACGCAGTTGCTGTTTCGGCGAGCCTCCCGCCCTCGCTGGAAATCGACGGGTATTCAGTGTTGCTATGTACCGGTACTTAGTGTTACCGTCTAGTGGTACTCAACGACACAGAGTAGAAGGAGGTGTCCCATGGGGAACCAGTTGACAGAGATGCTCAAGGGCACTCTCGAGGGGATCGTCCTCGCGATCCTCTCCGCTCGTCCGGCCTACGGATACGAGATCACGGCGCGGCTGCGGGACGAGGGCTTCGCCGAGATCGCGGAGGGCACGGTCTACGCCCTGCTCGTCCGGATCGAGCAGAGGGGCTTCGTGGACGTGGAGAAGGTGCCCTCGGAGAAGGGCCCGCCGCGGAAGGTGTACTCGCTCAACGCGCAGGGCCGGAACCAGCTCACCGAGTTCTGGGGAACGTGGAGCTTCCTCACCGAGCGGATCGAACAGCTCCACCACCACATCGACAGCAAGAACGACGACGACCAGCAGGACGAAGGAGACCGATCATGACCGCCAAGTGGATCGAGGCCCTCACCGGGCCCCTCGAGCAGAAGAAGCAGTACCGTCAGGCCAAGGCGCGCCTGGACGCGCTGCCCGAGCCTTACCGCAGCACCGCCAGCGCCTTCAACCGGTACTTCATGTACTACGGCGGCATCACCGACGGCGACACGATCGTGCAGATGTTCCTCGACCTCACCGACCTGTGGGAGCGCGCGGCCCTGGACGGCACGCCCGTGACCGAGATCGTCGGGGATGACCCGGTCGAGTTCGCCGAGACGTTCGCCCAGGCCTACGGCGGCAAGCAGTGGATCGACAAGGAGCGCGCCCGCCTCATCAAGGCCGTCGATCAGGCGAAGCGGGGTGAGGAACGATGACCACCACCCGGACACGCGGGCCTGCGATCCGCGTCCAGGGCGTCACCAAGTCCTTCAAGGACCTCCAGGTGCTGCGCGGCGTCGACTTCGAGGTCGCCGCGGGGAGCATCTTCGCCCTGCTCGGCTCGAACGGCGCCGGCAAGACCACGCTGGTGCGGATCCTGTCGACGCTCCTGAAGGCCGATGCGGGCACCGCCACCGTCAACGGTATCGACGTCGCCTCCGCACCGAACGACGTGCGGCAGTCGATCAGCCTGACCGGCCAGTTCGCCGCCGTCGACGAGGTGCTCAGCGGTCGGGAGAACCTCGTGCTCGTCGCCAAGCTGCGCCACCTGAAGAACCCGGGTGCGATCGCCGACGACATGCTCGCCCGGTTCTCGCTCACCGACGCCGGAAGCAGGAAGGCCGCGACCTACTCGGGCGGCATGCGCCGCCGGCTCGACATCGCCATGAGCCTGATCGGCAACCCGCCGATCATCTTCCTCGACGAGCCGACCACCGGTCTCGACCCGCAGGCCCGCATCGAGGTGTGGCAGACCGTGAAGGAGCTGGCCGACAGCGGCACGACCGTGCTGCTGACCACCCAGTACCTCGACGAGGCCGAGCAGCTCGCCGACCGGATCGCGATCCTGCACAAGGGCACGATCATCCAGAACGGCACCCTCGCCGAGCTCAAGCGGCTCCTCCCCTCCGCCAAGGTCGAGTACGTCGAGAAGCAGCCCTCCCTCGAGGACGTCTTCCTGGCGCTCGTCGGCGAGACGGGCGAGGCCGACACCACGGGCACGGCCTCCGCAGGAAAGGAACTCCGATGACCTCCCACGTCCTCAGCGACACCGGCGTCCTCACGGGCCGGTCGCTGCGCCACATCCTCCGCAGCCCCGACACGATCATCACGACCGCGGTCACCCCGATCGCGCTGATGCTGCTGTTCGTGTACGTGCTGGGCGGCGCGATCAACACCGGTTCCGACGAGTCGTACATCAACTACATGCTCCCGGGCATCCTGCTGATCACGATCGCGTCCGGCATCGCCTACACCGCGTACCGGCTGTTCCTGGACATGCAGGGCGGCATCTTCGAGCGCTTCCAGTCGATGCCCATCGCCCGGTCGAGCGTCCTGTGGGCGCACGTGCTCACCTCGGTCGCGGCGAACCTGGTCTCGGTCGCCATCGTCACCGGCGTCGCCCTGATCATGGGGTTCCGCACCGGCGCGTCCGTCGGGGCGTGGCTCGCCATCGCGGGCATCCTGATCCTGTTCACCCTGGCACTGACCTGGGTGGCCGTGATCGCCGGGCTCTCCGCCAAGACGGTGGACGGGGCGAGCGCGTTCAGCTACCCGCTGATCTTCCTCCCCTTCATCAGCTCGGCGTTCGTGCCCACCGCATCAATGCCCGGCCCCGTCGCCTGGTTCGCCGAGAACCAGCCGGTGACGTCCATCGTCAACACGGTCCGCGCGCTGTTCGCACAGCAGCCCGTCGGCAACGACATCTGGGTCGCCCTCGCCTGGCTCGTCGGGATCCTCGTCGCCGCCTACGCGTTCGCGATCGCGATCTACCGCAAGAAGATCAGCTGACGATCAGCGCACGGGATCCGCGATGGCGGGCCGTCTCCTCCGGGAGCGGCCCGCCATCGTCGTTCCGTACCGCCTCACGATCGCCCTCATCCCCCGTCGGCGATACCGCGGAGGTAGGCGGCGACGATCGACTCGACCGGCAGCTCGGCGCCGGCGACGATCCGCCGCACCAGGAGCGCGTCGGTGAGGTCGAAGAGCTCCGAAGCGCGATCCTCGGCCGACCGGACCCCGATCTGCGCGAGCGCCGAGATCGCGAGCGACCGCACCCCCTCCTGCACGGGGGACCGTCTGGCGAGGACCTCCCGCAGCGGATCGTCGGCGTCGAGCTCCAGGAGGAGGGCGTACCGGGCGCGCATGTCATCGCCTCGGGAGGCCAGCGCATCGATCAGGGCCGCGACCATGCGCGCCATCCCGTCGATGTCGCTATCGGCACCAGGACCGGCGTCAGGACCGGCACCAGGACCCGCGCCAGGACCGGTCCTGACTCCGATGCCGCCCGGAGGCGTCGCCGTGTCGTGGCCCACGAGGCCCTTCGCATCCTCCGCCGAGCGCTCCACGAGGTTCTGGACGATGAGCTCCAGGAGCGCCCGCCGCGTGGGGGCGTAGTAGGAGCTCGACCCCTGCGCGATGCCGGCCTCTCGATCGACCGCGCGATGGGTGAGCGCACGCATGCCGTCACGAGCGAGGATGCGGATCCCGCTCTCGGCTATCGCCCGCCGCCGATCGGATCCGCTGTTCCGAGTGGCGACCATACGGCGACCATACACCTGTAGAGTTTGCATCGGAGAGAGTCTCTACAGATGTAGCAGGAGGTGTGATGTGAGGATCGCGATCGTCGGCGCGGGCATCGGCGGACTGTGCGCCGCCGCGGGACTGCAGCGTTCCGGCGCGGAGGTCGCCGTGTTCGAGCAGAGTCCCGGGATCCGCCCCGGCGGATCCGGGCTCACCGTGTTCGGGAACGGCCTGACGGCGCTGGACTCGATCGGTCGAGGAGAGGCGTTCCGGGCCGTCACCACGGCGGAGGCCGGCGTTCTCCGGGGCGGACAGCGCCGCCCTGATGGCTCCTGGCTCTCCACTTTTCCCGCGGACGAGCTGACCGGACTCCGAGTGGTCGAGCGGGTGCGTCTGCACGAGCTCCTCGCGTCCGCTATCTCGCCGGACGCGTTCCGCCTCGGCCATCGCGTGATCGAGGCGGCGCAGGACGGCCGGGTCACCACCATCGCCGCGGACGGCGCGCGGCGGGAGGAGCCGTTCGACCTCGTCGTCGGCGCCGACGGGCTGAGGAGCGCCATCAGAGCGTCCTGGCCGCAGGATCCCGGGACCGTCTACGCGGGGTACTCGGCGTGGCGCGGCATCACCGAGCGCCCCGTCGACCTCCGCGGGGAGGCGGGAGAGACCTGGGGCGTCGGGAGGAGGTTCGGGGTCGCCCCACTCCCCGATGGCCGGGTGTACTGGTTCGCGGTGCTCAGCGTCCGGCAGGGCCACCGATTCGATGATCACGCCGAGACGCTGAACGAGCTCTTCGGCCACTGGCATCGACCGATACCCGAGCTCATCGCCGCGACCCCGCCCTCCGCCATCCAGTACCACCCGATCGAGGAGCTCGCCGGCCGGCTGCCGTCCTTCGTCCGCGGCCGCACCGTGCTGCTCGGCGACGCCGCCCACGCCATGACGCCCAATCTCGGCCAGGGCGGAGGGCAGGCGATGGAGGACGCGGCGACGCTCACGGCGCTGCTCTCCCCGTTCGCGGCGGCCGCCCCCGACGCCGCGGAGCTGAAGGTCGCATTGCGGCGATACGACGAGCTCCGCGTGTCCCGGAGCCAGCGGGTCGCGCGACGCTCACGGGCCGTCGGCCGGCTCGCCCATGTTCCGGGCCGCACGCTCTCGTCCGTCCGCGACCTGGTGGTCCGCGCCACTCCGGCCTCGGCGCTGCGACGCCAGCTCGCGTGGCTGCAGGACTGGACGCCGCCCGCCTGATCCCGCTCCGGTACCGGCCTGATCCGCGCCTGCCCCCGGAGACGACGATCGCGGTGGAGCAGACCTTCGTCCACGCCACCGCGATCGTGCACAGCCGCTCCCCGCGGAGCGGAGGGTCAGGCGCCGGCGCGCGCCTCGGTGATGTTCTCGGACGAGCCGGTGCTGTCCAGCTTCCAGACGCCGTCCTGATCGATCAGGGCAAGCGCGACCTGCTCGCCGCCGGCGGATGCGGTGGCGGTGCCCCGGGATCCGTTGCCGGAGAAGGTCGACGCGTCGATCGAGAAGTCCGCGGGGAAGGCGACGGAGGCCACGGCCTCGGCCGTCGGCACGACGCCGGGGGCGAACGCGACGGCGGAGGTGAACACCGCGACGTCGTCCTGGTTGACGGACGCCGCGATCTCGTCGGCGCGGACCTGGGTGAAGTTCGTTTCAGTCATGAGGTCTCCTTAGCTTTCCCGGCGCGTCAGCGGCCGCAGTATCCGATGAGCACGCCGAACAGCGAGACGCCGAGCAGCGTCTGACCCGCGGCATCGTCGGCCTTGTTCGTGTTGGCGTTGCCGATGATGGTCCCGACCGACATCGTGTAGGTGCGGAGGGCCTGCGCCGAGGCGAAGCCGGTCACCTGCACGGTGGCCGAGGATCCGGCGGGGATGTCGCGCGTGAGGGTGAACTGCACGGTGTTCCCGTTGAGGAAGTTGAAGAACCCCAGGCCGTTGCTGTCACCGAAGGTGAGGTTGCCGATCCCGGTTCCGGTGATGTTGAACGTCGAGCCGGCGCGCACGGTGCTCCCGACCGCGGCGATGGTGAACTGCGGGAAGGACTGCCCGATGCCGAGGATGTTGATCCCGTAGCAGGACGAGGAGACGCGGACGTTCTGCTGGTCGGCCGGGACGGACGCCGCCGCCAGCGGCATCGCGGAGGCTGCCGCGATCACCGGGACGGACCACGCCGCGGTCTTCAGGACGGACCGACGCGACGGTCCGCTTCCCTTGGTCGTGCTGGTGCTCTCAAAGGTCATGCCTGTCGCTCCCGGAGTCTCGCGGATGGATGCGCTCACGATCCGGAAGGAGCGAGAAGTCGAGCCGGCACCGCCGCCGACGCGCCTCTCGGACGCGACGATGATGCGCGGCACGGCGTCGTGCGGGATCTCCCGGACGGGGCTCGTCGGAATCGAGCCCGTGTACGGGCGCGGCCCCCAGAGCCGCGCCTCAAGAATCGTCTCCCAGGCACGGTCAACGGATCAGGGTTAATGTCGCATTGCAGGCGGAATCAGTCGCAATCAAGCCGAAAGGCTATGCATGCCGTGAGTGTGCCGCGACGAAGTCCTCGCAAACCGCAGCAATGGTCGCGTGCCAGCGGCCCGGTACAGTCAGCCGGCTCCGATGGAACGGGACGATGCTCATCCGGGCATTCTGTCCTGTGCCGCAGGGCTGACGCTGATGGTGGTGCTCACGCTGATCTGAGTCGATCCGGGGCGCTTTGGGGTGCTTTCGGGGGCGCTCGGCATTTGTCCCGGGGTGTCCGTCCTCGAACGACTCAGTGGAAGTCGCCGCCGGGGGCCATGTCGGTGAAGCGGGAGAAGTGGCCCTGGAACGCCACCTGGATCGTCGCCGTCGGACCGTTACGGTGCTTGGCCACGATGAGATCGGCCTCGCCGGGGCGCACGTCCTTGTCGTAGACGGAGTCGCGGTGCAGCAGGATCACCATGTCGGCGTCCTGCTCGATCGATCCCGACTCGCGCAGGTCGCTGATCGCGGGCTTCTTGTCCTGCCGCTGCTCGGGACCACGGTTCAGCTGGGAGAGCGCGATCACCGGCACCTGGAGCTCCTTCGCGAGGAGCTTCAGCGCACGGGAGAACTCCGAGACCTCCTGCTGGCGGGACTCGACGCGCTTGCCGCTCGTCATCAGCTGCAGGTAGTCGATGATGACCATCTTGAGCCCCGCGCGCTGCTTGAGCCGACGGCACTTGGCGCGGATCTCGACGAGGGTCATGTTCGGACTGTCGTCGATGTACAGGGGCGCGTCGTTGATCCGGCCGCGGGTCGCGGCGACCGTGGTCCAGTCGCGCTGGTCGAGCGTTCCCTTGCGCATGTTCTGCAGGGGCACGGCGCCCTCGGCGCTGAGCAGACGCATCGCGATCTCGCTCTTGCCCATCTCGAGGGAGAAGAAGATCGACGGGTGATTGTGGCCGATCGAGGCGGAGCGCGCGAAGTCGAGCGCGAGCGTCGACTTTCCCATCGCGGGACGCGCGGCCACCACGATCATCTGGCCGCCGTGCAGGCCGTTGGTCAGCTCGTCGAGCTCCTTGAACCCGGTCGGGACGCCGGTCATCGACCCGTCGCGGCCGTTGGCGGCCTCGATCTCCTCGACCGCCGCGTCGACGGCAACCGTCAGCGGGACGTAGTCCTCGGTCTCCTGACCGCCCGTGACCGAGTAGATCTCCGCCTGCGCCGAGTTGACGAGGTCGGTCGCATCGCCCTGGCCGTCGTAACCCATCTGCACGATGCGCGTGCCGGCGTCGACGAGCTTGCGCAGGATCGAGCGCTCCGAGACGATCCCGGCGTAGTACCCCGCGTTCGCCGCGGTGGGGACGATCGAGGTCAGCGTGTGCAGGTAGTCGATGCCGCCAGCCCGCTGGAGGTTGCCGGTCTTGACCAGCTCGTCGCCGACCGCGATCACGTCGGTCGGCTCTCCGTGCGAGTACAGCGAGAGGATCGCCTCGTAGATCAGCTCGTGCTTGGGGATGTAGAAGTCGACCCCGCGGAGCGTCTCGATCACGTCCGCCACCGCGTCCTTCGACAGCAGCATGCCGCCCAGCGCGCTCTGCTCGGCGATCATGTCGTGCGGCGGGGTGCGCTCGGGCTCGCGTCCTCGCCCGAGACGCTCCTCCGAGATGTCGGCGATCGACAAGCTGCACTCCCCTTCTGTCGTTCTTCCGCCGCGACATCGGCATCCTGCTGCGTGAGCGGCAACTGGATCCCACGCCCGCCGCCGCGGACCGGATCAGCCGGTGTGGTTCGTGCGTTTCGCGACTGCGAACAGCAGATCACCAACCACCGACATCGAGTTGCTTGTCCACGGTAAGAGCGGCGCTCCACACCCGCAACAGCACCTGTGGATAACTCTGTGGAAAGGATGCGAAGAACTCCGGAGTGTCTGTGCAGAGTGCCTGTGGACAACACCGTGGATGCTTGAGGCTTGAAGGTCTCTTTTACTTGTTGATCAGGCTCTTTGGCAATCCCCAGCCTGTGGATGAAATCACGCTTCAAGCGGGGATTGAAGGTTCGTTGTCATAGGTCGACATGTGCACAACACTGGGGAAAGTCAAGTCGGCGAAACGCCGGGCGCGCCCGGATCCGGACGCCCGTCTCCCTGGACACCGCTCATGATCTCGGTTACGGTGCGGCGGCGCCCAGAGTGTCGAAACCGACACCGATCATGGGCGCGCTCTCACCCCGTCCGAGCGCTCATCCGAGCACGATTGCCCCTCCCCCGCCCCCCTACGGAACCCTCCGGCGGCGCCCCGCCCCCGGGCCCTGCGGGCCCCCCTCGGCCTCCCCGCGGACGCCCCTCGGCGTCCCTGCGGACGCCCCTCGGCCCGCGCCCGTCCTCACCGCCGGTCGGCGCCCCCGTCGGCGGTCCGCGGTCCGCGGTCGACGAGACTGCAACTGCGCCGCGAGACAGCAGGAAAATCGCGCAGTCTCGGAACGCAGTTGCAGTCTCGCGGAGGATGGGCGCGCCGAAGGGCTTCGCCGCGCCGCACAAGGCCCCGACGCCAGCCACGGTCCGCACCGCCTACGGTCCGCCTCACCTACGGTCCGCTGTCCGCCCGCCTACGCCAGCTCCGATCCCGACGTCGGCCTTTCCGATCCCGCGCTCCACCCCGCTCCCGCGCACTCCGGCCCCGCTCCCGCGCACTCCGGCCCCGCCCCAGGCGCTCCGGTCGCGAAATGTGCCGCTCAGAGCCGCCCGACGCGGCACTTTTCGCGACGGGAAGCGAGGAGGGCCGCCCATTTCGCGACGGGAGGAGACGGGACAGGAGGAGACGGAACGGGAGGAGACGGGGCCGGAGAAGGACGGGGCCGGGCACGACGACGCCCCCGGATCCAGAGGAACCGGGGGCGTCGGACAGATCGCGCTACTTGGCGGCGACGACCTGGAGGGTGATGACCGCGGTCACGTCGTCGTGCAGACGAATGGTGGCCTCGTGCTCGCCCGTCGACTTGATCGGCGAGGTGATGTGCACCTTGCGCTTGTCGATCGAGCCCAGCTCGGCACCCGCGACAGCGTCGGCGACGTCGGCCGGCTTCACGGAGCCGAACAGACGCCCCTCGGCGCCGGCCTTGACGGCCAGGCGGACCTTGACGGCCTCGATCTTGTTCTTCAGCGCCACGGCCTCGTCGAGGTCGTGGATGGCGCGGGCCTGACGAGCGGAACGGATCTGCTCGACCTGCTTCTCGCCACCGCGCGTCCAGGAGACGGCGTAGCCCTGCGGGATGAGGTAGTTACGGGCGTACCCGTTCTTGACCTCGATGACGTCACCGGCGCTACCGAGCCCGGCGACCTCGTTCGTGAGAATCAGCTTTGCCATGTCGGTGCTCCTTAACGGCCCGCGCCGGCATAGGGCAGGAGCGCCATCTCACGGGCGTTCTTGATCGCCTTGGCGATCAGACGCTGCTCCTGCACCGAGACACCGGTGATACGACGGGCGCGGATCTTCCCGCGCTCCGAGATGAACTTGCGGAGGGTCGCGACGTCCTTGTAGTCGATGACACCAACGCGGATGGACTTCGCGGGAGCGGCGTTCTTCGCGCCCTTCCGCGGCTTGCGGCGGTCGCCGCTCGACTTTCCAGCCATTGTTGCTTCCTTAGAGATGTGGTCGGGCGCTCAGCGCCCGGAGTCTTGTCGTCGTCCGGCTCAGAACGGCGTGTCGTCGCCGAAGCTGCCGGGGGTGCTCCACGCATCGGCGCTCGACGAGCCGGGCGTCGACCACGGCTCCTCCGAGACCTGCTGCTGCGGACGAGCCTGGCCAGCGCCACCGCCGCCTCCGCCGCTGCCACCCGATGCGGCGCGGGTGACCTGCGCCGTCGCGTAGCGGAGCGAGGGGCCGATCTCGTCGACCTCCAGCTCGATCGACGTGCGCTGGTTGCCCTCGCGGTCCTGGTAGGAGCGCTGCTTCAGGCGTCCGGATGCGATGACCCGCATGCCCTTGGTCAGCGAACCCGCCACGTGCTCGGCGAACTCGCGCCACACGGACGCGCGGAGGAACAGCGCATCGCCGTCCTTCCACTCGTTCGCCTGACGGTCGAAACTGCGCGGCGTCGATGCGATGGTGAAGTTCGCCACCGGCAGCCCGTTCTGCGTGTACCGCAGCTCGGGGTCGGCGGTGAGGTTCCCCACGACGGTGATGATCGTCTCGCCGGCCATGACGGTTACGCCTTCGCGACCTTGGACTTGCGAGCGGCCTTGTCCTCGGCGCGCTTCGCCTCGGCGGCGACCATGGCCTGCGCCTCCTCGGCGCGGAGCACCTTGGTGCGGAACACGAGCTCGTTCAGGTTCAGCTGGCGGTCCAGCTCCTGAGTGGTCTCGCTCGTCGCGGTGAAGTTCACGACGGCGTAGATGCCCTCGGTCTTCTTGTTGATCTCATAGGCGAAACGGCGCTTGCCCCAGATGTCGACCTTCTCAATCGAGCCACCATCGTTGGTGATGACCTTCAGGAACTTGTCGAGGTTGGGGGCAACCTGGCGCTCGTCCAGCTCGGGGGTCAGAATGACCATGAGCTCGTACTGGTGCGTCACTTACCCACCTCCTTCGGACTAGAACGGCTTCCGGGACTTTCCCGGGAGCAGGAGGGTGTTGTGCACGTGTCCGGACATACGAATGCCCGGGCAACCTGTGCAGTCTACCCCATCGGCGCCCGTCGCCCCGCCCTCCTCGCCTCCGCCCCTCCCCTCTGTCGGGGGCTGCGGGTAACGTGGGCCGCATGCAGTGGGAGGGCGAGGTCGGCGTCGGCACGTGGATCCGGGAGCGGCTCGACGGCGATTCCACGACGATGCACAGCGTCGTCCCCCGCGGCTTCGAGGCCTACGCCCGGGTCTTCCATCCCGCCCAGGCCCGCTCCATGCCGGGGCGTCCCGTGCCCACGAATGAGGAATGGCATCGGATGTCCGATGCGGAACGGACCCGCCTGTTCGCCCTCCTCATCGACGCTCCGGCCACCTGGTCCGACGCCGCGGCCGCGTTCGGCACGGTGCTGCATCCGCTCGCGCAGTGGCACCGGATCGTCGCCGTGCCGGATCTCGGCGACGTGCACGGGCAGCTGCAGCTCGCATCCCACCCGCTCGCCCCCGACGGCCGGGAGTTCTCCGCACCGGCGCTCGGCGACCTGGACCCCCGCGATCTGGCGCCGATCGCCGCACACCTCGTCGCGCACACCTCGACACCGGACGACGGGCACGCCGCGGTCTGGGAGGGCTGGGGCGGGCTGCTCGGCCACTTCGGCCACGGGCCGGCGCGCGCAGACCTGAGGCTCGATGCCGGCGCGGCACATGAGGAGATGCTCGCGCGCAGCATCCACGATCCGTTCAACAACGTCTTCCGCGCCCCCACGTGGCAGGAGGGCATCCTTCCCCGCGAGATCTCTGAGGGCGCTCTCCTCGAGCTGCCGCAGCGCAGGCATGTGCTCTTCACCGCGCCGCCCCGGGTCTTCGCGGATCCGTCCTGGCCGAACCGTGCGCCCTGGCGCGACGAGCACGGTGCGGACGACGGCATCCGCGACGACGGGCAGGACGACCCCGCGGCGTCCTGGACCACCGCGCAGCACCCGAGCCTGATCTGGCCCGCCGATCACGCCTGGGTGCTGGTCAGCGAGATCGACTTCGACTCCACCGTCATCGGCGGATCGGCGGAGCTGATCCGCGCGATCTGCGAGGACCCGGCGATCGAGGCGCTGCCGCTGCCCGCTGAGGCCTCGCTCACCGCGGACGCCGACACCGTGAACCGCCCTCGGGGACGCGGATGACCGACACCGGGCGCCCCTCCGGCATCGACGCGCGCCCGCTGACGGCGCCGGTCGATCCCGCCGCCTTCTCGGCATACACCCGCGCCGCCAAGGCGAACGGGGAGTCGAGGACGCCTGCGAGCCAGATCTTCGTCTGGGCGATCATGGGCTTTGTCGCCCTGATGATGTTGTTCCTCGCCGTCCTCGTGCTCTTCGTCGTCCTGCAGAACGCGCTGTCGACGGCGTGGCTGGTCCCGCTCCTCCCCCTCATCCCCGTCGCGGCGATCGCCGGCATCGTCGTCGCGTCCGTCGTCTTGCGCCGCCGGTCCCGGATCCGCAGATACCGGCTGAACGGCTTCACGGCGGCGAACGCGATGTCCTATGTGCCGCTGGTGACCGACCCCGCCCTTCCCGGCATGGTCTTCGGGCTCGGTCACACGCGTCGGGCCGAGGATCTGGTGCGCGGCGCGCAGCCGCGCTTCGTGGAGTTCGGCAACTTCCAGTACACGACGGGTTCGGGGAAGAACTCCGAGACCCACCGCTGGGGGTATGTGGCGATCAAGCTCGACGTCCCGCTGCCGAACATCGTGCTGGATGCGGCCGCCAACGACGGGATCTTCGGATCCAGCCTCCCCGCCCGGTTCTCGAAGGATCAGCGGCTCTCGCTGGAAGGGGACTTCGATCGGCACTTCTCGCTGTTCTGCCCCGCGGGGTACGAACGCGATGCCCTGTACCTGTTCACACCGGACATCATGGCCCGTTTCATGGACCATGCCGCCCAGTTCGATGCCGAGATCGTCGATGACTGGCTGTTCCTCTACGCCAGGAACGAGCAGGTCTCCACACTGGACCCGGCGCGCTGGTCGGCGCTCTTCACCACGGTGGGCGCTGTGCTGACCAAACTCGACCAATGGGCCCGGTGGCGGGACGAGCGCCTTCGCGCCGACGCATCGGCCGTGGCGAGCGCCTTCCCGGCGCACTCGCCCTGGGCGGACGGCGCCGGCTCGACCGCTTCTGCGCGTCCGCTCGAGGGGGCAGCCGCTTCCGCCGTTCCCTTCGCCGCACCTCCGGCGCCGGGGGTCGCCGCCCCTGGACGACGCCTCCGACGCACCGGATCCTGGATCGGCGTCGTCGCGGTCGTCGGCATCGGCGCCCTGTGGTTCTTCTCCCGCATCGTCTTCGGCCACTGAGCCCCCGCGCCGTTCCCTCATCCCGCCGCTGCCGACCCCGGCCTGACGAGGCCCTGCGCCCACGCGCTGACCGGGAGACTGCAACTGCGTTCCAAGAGTGCAGGAAAATCGCGCAGTCTCGGAACGCAGTTGCAGTCTCGCGGGGAAGGACGAGGCGAGTCAGCGGCGGCGCACCGACTGCCAGAGGGCGCGGCGCTCGGCCTGCTCGACGGGATCCGGAACGGGGAGCGCCGCGAGGAGCTCCCTCGTGTACGCGTCCTGCGGGTCGTTCAGCACCTGCACGGTCGAGCCCTGCTCGCGGATCCGTCCCTGCTGCAGCACGATGATCCGATCCGAGACGGCGTCGATCACGGCCAGGTCGTGGCTGATGAACAGCGAGGCGAAGCCGAGGTCGGCCTGGAGCTGCACGAACAGGTCCAGCACCTTCGCCTGCACCGAGACGTCCAGCGCGCTGGTCGGCTCGTCGGCGATCAGGAGCTTCGGGTCCAAGGCCAGGGCCCGGGCGAGCGAGGCCCGCTGACGCTGGCCGCCGGACAGCTCGTGCGGATAGCGGTCGCCGAAGGAGGTCGGCAGTCGCACGGCGTCGAGCAGCTCGTCGACCTTGCGACGCGCGGCGGCCATGTTCGCCGCCTTCCCGTGCACGATGAGCGGCTCCGCGATGCACTCGGCGATCGTGAGCAGCGGGTTGAAGCTCGTCGCCGGATCCTGGAACACGAATCCGATCTCCGGACGGAGGGGCGCGAGCTGCCTCGCCTTCACCCCCCGCATCTCCAGCCCGAGCACGCGCAGCGACCCGCCGACCACCGTGGTGAGACCCACCACGGCCCGCCCGATCGTGGTCTTTCCCGATCCGGACTCGCCGACGAGGCCGACGACCTCGCCCGGTCCGACCCAGAAGTCCACGCCCTTGACGGCGACGACCCCGCCGCGCCCGAACCTCCCGGGGTAGCCGATCTCGCACGCCGAGGCGACGATCAGGCTGCCCTCCGGGGCGGAGTCGGCGACGGCGGCCTTCGGATCCTGCGAGCGCGACTTGCCCTGGCCGACGTGGGGCACGGCGGCCAGCAGCTCGCGAGTGTAGTCCTCCGCCGGCCGCTCGAACAGATCGTGGACGGGCGCCTGCTCGACGATGTCGCCGCGGTACATCACCACCACACGATCCGCGAGGTCCGCCACCACGCCCATGTTGTGCGTGATGAGCACGATGGTCGCGCCGAACTCGTCCCGGCAGGTGCGGAGCAGGTCGAGGATCTCGGCCTGCACGGTCACGTCGAGGGCCGTGGTCGGCTCGTCGGCGATGATGAGCCCGGCGTTGAGGACCAGCGCCATCGCGATCACGATGCGCTGCTTCTGCCCGCCGGAGAACTGGTGCGGGTACTCGTCGACGCGCTTCTCCGGATCGGGGATGCCGACCCGGCGCAGGATGTCGACGGCCTTGGCCCTGGCATCCTTCTTCGAGAGCTTCCCCTGCCCTGCCGGGCGATGTGCGCGCAGTCCCTCCGCAATCTGCCACCCCACGGTGTACACCGGGTTCAGCGCCGTCGACGGCTCCTGGAACACCATCGCGGCGTCCCGTCCGCGCATCGCACGAAGGCGCGCGCCCGATGCGTGCACGACATCGGTCTCGTCCCCGGCGCGCGAGCGCACGATCACGGCGCCCGACATGGTCGCCGTCTCGGGCAGCAGTCCGAGCAACGCGTTGGCGGTGACCGTCTTGCCGGATCCGGACTCGCCGACGATCGCAAGCACCTCGCCGGCGTGCGCCTGCAGATCGATGCCCTTGACCGCCTCGACCGGGTCGCCGTCGGTGGCGAACGTGATCCGCAGATCCTCGATCTGCGCGACGTCCGCGCCGGTGGCGATGCCGGTGCGGGTGTTCTCGCTCGAAGCGGTCATGCCGCACCTCCTGCGCGACGGCGGGTGCGCAGTCGCGGATCGCTCAGGTCGTTCAGACTCTCTCCGACCAGGGTGATGCCGAGCACCACCAGCACGATCGCGAGACCGGGGAAGATCGAGGTCCACCAGATGCCGCTCGTGACGTCGGCCACCGAGCGGTTCAGGTCGTACCCCCACTCCGCGGCGGCCGTGGCCTCGATCCCGAAGCCGAGGAAGCCCAGGCCCGCGAGGGTCAGGAGCGCCTCGGACGCGTTGATCGTGACGACGACCGGCAGGGAGCGGGTGGAGTTGCGCAGCACATGGCGCAGGAGGATCCGCCGGGTGGACACCCCGATCACCTTGGCCGACTCCACGAAGGGCTCCGACCGCACCCGTACGACCTCGGCGCGGATCACGCGGAAGTACTGCGGCACGAAGACCACCGTGATCGACAGCGCCGTCGCCATGACGCCAGCCCACAGGCTGGACTGCCCGCGGCTGATCACGATCGACATGACGATCGCGAGCAGGAGCGAGGGGAAGGCGTAGATCGCGTCGGCCACGACGACGAGGATCCGGTCGAGCCAGCCGCCGAAGTATCCGGAGAGGAGGCCGAGGAGGATGCCGAGGAAGATCGAGCAGGCGATCGCGGCGAGGATGACGAGGAGCGCGGTCTGCGCCCCCCAGATCATGCGGGAGAACACGTCGAACCCGGACACCGTGGTGCCGAGGAGGTTCGTCGCACTCGGCGGCTGCTGCGTGCCGAACTTCTGGCCGTCCACCGACTGCTGCGCCCAGGAGTACGGGGCGATCAGCGGCGCGAGGAGGGCGACGACGACGAAGAACAGCGTGATCACGAGGCCGGTGACGAGCATTCCGCGCTGGAGCCCGATGCTCTGGCGGAGGTGCGAGATCACCGGCAGCCGCTCGGTCCAGCGGCGCTTGCGCGGCGTCGCGACGGCGAGGGTCGCGGTCGACGGCGTGGGCAGGTTGCGGTCCACCACGTTCAGTACCTCACCCTCGGGTCGATGACGGCGGCGACGATGTCGACGAGGAAGTTCGTCACGGCGACGATCACCGCGATCATCACCACGATCCCCTGGACGGCCACGAAGTCGCGGGCCTTGAGGTACTCGGCGAGCATGAAGCCGATGCCCTTCCACTCGAACGTCGTCTCGGTGAGGACGGCGCCGGCGAGCAGCATCGCGATCTGCAGGCCGATCACGGTGATGATCGGGATCAGCGCCGGCCGGAACGCGTGCTTGGTGACGAGGCGGTACTCGCTCACGCCCCGCGACCGCCCTGATGTGACGTACTGCTGTCCGAGGGTTCCGATCACGTTCGTGCGGATGAGCCGGAGGAAGACGCCGGCCGTGAGCATGCCGAGCGCCACGGCGGGCAGCACCGCGTGCCACAGCACATCCCCGATGGCCTCGCCGTTGCCGAGGCGGATCGCGTCCAGGAGGTAGATGCCGGTGGGCGTGTCGATGCCGCTCATCAGCAGCTCGGTCCGGGTGCTTGCCCGGCCGGACACCGGGAACCATCCCAGCCAGACCGAGAAGAGGAGCTTCAGCAGCAGTCCGACGAAGAAGATGGGCGTCGCGTAGGCGAGGATCGCCATGATCCGCAGCGCCGCGTCCTGCCACTTGTCACGGCGGTAGGCGGCGACGAGGCCCAGCGGGATGCTCACGGCGAAGGCGACGATGAGCGCGTAGACCGCGAGCTCCAGCGTCGCCGAGCCGTACTGGAGCAGGACGTCGGTCACGGGGCGGCCGTCGGTGATCGTCATGCCGAAGTCGCCGCGGAGGGCGGCGCCGAGGTACTCGAAGTACTGGACGATCAGCGGCCGGTCGTACCCGGCCTGGTGGATGCGCTCCGCGAGCTGTGCCGCGGGGAGGCGGCCGCCGAGGGCCGCGGTGATGGGGTCGCCGGTGATCCGCATCAGGAAGAAGACCATCGTGACCAGGATCAGGACGGTCGGGATGATGAGCAGGAGTCGGACGATGATGTAGCGCCATAGTCCGCCGCCGGCGGATATGGAGCGAGCCGCCGGGAGTTCCGGGGCGAGGGCGTCTACGGCCATGGAGGCACCTTCGTTGCTTGGGGCCGATCGGGGCGCCGTCACGCGGACGGCGCCCCGATCGGATGTGCGCTACTTGGTCAGCGGCGCGTAACGGAACTTGAACGAGGCATCCAGCGTGGCGCCCTTCACGCCCGAGCCGACCACCGCGACCTGCTTGCCCTGGAGCAGCGGCAGAGTGGAGAGATCGGTCGCGACGAGGTCCTGGATCTCGCCCAGCATCTCGAGGCGCTTGGTCTTGTCGGTCTCGGTCTGCGACGCGACGATCATGTCGTTGACCTTCGGGTTGTCGTAGTGGTTTCCGAGGAAGTTCTCCTTGAGGAAGAACGGCGACAGGTAGTTGTCGGCGTCCGAGTAGTCCGGGAACCAGCCCAGCTGGTAGGCCGGGTACACGTCGGCTGTGCGGTCCTTGGAGTACTGCACCCACTCGGTCTGCTGCAGGTTGACCGTGAACAGGCCGCCCTGCTCCAGCTGCGCCTTGACGGCGGCGTACTCGTCACCCGACGAGGGGCCGTAGTGGTCGCCGTTGTACTGCAGGTTCAGCTGCACCGGGGTCTGCACCCCTGCCGCCGTGAGCGTCTCCTTCGCCTTGTCGACGGAGGCTGCGCCCTTGCCGTCGCCGTAGAGCGACTTCAGCGGCTCCGTCGCACCGGGCATGCCCTCGGGCACGAACGAGTACAGCGGGGTGTAGGTGTCCTTGTAGACGTCCTTGGCGAGCGCTGCGCGGTCGACGAGCGAGGCCGCGGCCTGACGGACGGCCTGCGCCTTGGCGGGGTCAGCCTCGGGCGTGGTCGCACCGAACGGCATGGTGTTGAAGTTGAACACGATGTAGCGGGTCTCGCCGCCGGGGCCGTCGACGACCTTGACCTTGTCGTTCTTGGACAGGTCGTCGATGTCGGTGGCGGAGAGGCTCCGGAAGGCCACGTCGATGTCGCCGTTGCCGATCGCGAGCTTGAGGTTCGAGGCATCGGCGTAGTACTTGGCGGTGATGCCGGAGTTCTCGGCCTTGCCCAGGTTGCCCTTGTAGTCGGCGTAGGGCTTGTACGCGATCAGCTCGTTCGTCTTGTAGCTGGTGATCTCGTACTGCCCGGCGAACGCCTTCTCCTTGACGATCGTGTCATCGGGGGTGACCGCGTCGGCCGAGAAGACGTCCTCGTCGACGATCGGGGCGGCGGGGCTGGAGAGGATCAGCGGCCAGATCTGGTCGTTGCCGTTCTTGAGCGTGAAGACGACGGTGGTGTCGTCCGGCGCCGCGACGCTGGCGAGGTTGCCGAGGAGGGCTACGGGGCCCTCGGCGTCGTTGATCTTCACCACGCGGTCGAACGAGAACTTCACATCGCTGGAGGTGAGGTCGTTGCCGTTGGCGAACTTCAGGCCCTTCTTCAGCGTCACCGTGTACTCGGTCGGCGAGGTGAACTCCGCCTTCTCGGCGATGTCGGGCGTGACCTCGGCGGTGCCGTAGGTGCTGTTGAGGAGGAAGGGGTAGATCTGGTTCATCACGGCGAAGGAGCCGTTGTCGTAGGAGCCCGCAGGGTCCAGCGACGTGATCTTGTCGGTCGTGCCGACGACGAGCTCGCCGCCGCCGGAGCCGGAGCCCTCGGCCGCGCCTCCGCCGCCCGTGCTGCTGGTGGCGCAGCCGGCGAGAAGGATGGCCGAGGCGCCGAGCGCCCCGATGGCGAGGCCGAGCCGGCCCCGCGTGCTGTGCAGTGACATGTACACCTCTTGTATCTGTGTGATGACTTCTTCGTCAGGACCGCAGCCTCGCGGTCAAGGCGTCGGGCAGAGGTCTTCATCCTGCCCGATCCTGGCGGCTCGCGCTACGGACGCCGCCGCCCGGCGGACCTTCCCTCCGCCTAGACCTCGCGTTACTAACATATTACAAATTCAGATGATCGGTGGAATCTCACTCACGAGGGATTCTTGAATTAAGACTTGATCAGCAGTTTTTTTCTGGTATCCGAAAATCTCGGCCCGAAGACTTCCCGGAGAGATCGCTTCTTTTCCCGTTTAGTGCAATGCTACTGACGAGATAGGCCTGGTCCGCGCGACCGGTCTCCTCGCCGCGCAGTGACGCGCGGATTCCCCCGATATCGAACGAAGGAGACACCTTGGCTTCCACACCAGGGCACGGCTCCGGATGGTCCACCCGGCGACGGGTCGCGGCAGCGCTGACTGCCGCGGGGGCCATCACGGGCCTGATAATGAGCGGCTCGATCGCCGCGGTCGCCGGCGACGCCGCCGTCGACCCGAGCGTGCTCGACCCGATCGATCCGCAGAACTGGGTCAACGCGGATGCGATGACCTGGGACGACTACGTCCCGATCCCCGGCACCGACTGGTCGAACGACACCGACGGGTCGACCCGCCAGTTCCATGGTGCGATCGTCCTGGTGGACTTCGCCAACCAGGACTTCGTGGTGACGCAGGAGGAGGGCACCCACGTCTTCGGCAACCCGACGGGGCTCGCCGAGCCCGTCGATCGGGAGGAGGTGCCCGACTTCTACCTGAACCTCCTGAACACCCCGAACGACCTCAACCACGGGCGCACCATCAACGAGTACTACATGGAGCAGACGGGCGGCCGTCTGAGCGTGCAGATGGAGGCCTTCGGGCCCTATCGCATGCCCGGGAACATCGAGGAGTACGGCCTCAACGACTCCTTCAACAAGACCGGCGGCTCCAACGCCACGCTCTGCCCGCAGGGCCTGACCTGCAACAAGAACATCCGCACCGACGCCCTGGGCCTCTGGGCCGCCGAGATGGGTCTCACCGATCCGCTGGCCGAGTTCGACCAGGTCTTCTGGGTCACGGCGGGACACGACGAGTCGGGGACCTGGGAGGAGTTCGGCCCCATGGTCTTCGCCAACCCCGAGGACGTGACCGACGACTTCGGACCCCCGCGCGACGCCGAAGGCAACGCCTTCGATCAGAACGGGGACCCGATGGCGAACTGGGCGAAGACCCGGTACGTCCCGTGGACCAGCTGGGCGTCCGCGAGCAACCACTGGCCGAACGCCAACTTCCCCGTCAAGGACGGCGAGGGCAACGTGCTCCGCGCCGGCAACTCCACCCAGGCGGAGTCGAGCGGCATGGGGGTCTTCGCGCACGAGTTCGCCCACATCCTCGAGATCGGCGACAACTACGGGAACCCGTACGGCACGGACGCTGACGACGGAGGGCCGCTGCGCGACACCTCCGGGCCCTACGACGTGCTCGCCCGCGGCGCCTTCAACGGCCCCGGCGGACCGCACACCCGCTGGAACGTGCCCGCCCTCGCCGGCGCGTCCCAGCCCTCCGGCCTCGCACTGCGCAACCGGCTCAAGCTCGACATGATCGACGCCTCCAGCGTCGTGAGCCTCAACCGCAGCGAGCTCGCCGCGGCGGGCTCCATCGCGGTCGACCTGCAGAGCCGTGCGCACCAGGAGGACGGCGTCTCCCTCGGCGTGAACCTCGTCCTCGACGGCGGCGACCTCTCCACCGGCTCGTGCACCCGCAAGGCGCAGTGGGACTGCGACGGCGGCGGCTACGACAACTACACGCTCGAGGTCATCGACCGGATGGGCACGGACTCGTTCCAGCCCGACAGCGGTGTGATGATCGCGAAGACGAAGAACCAGGACAGGAACCCGTTCATCTGGACGGTCGACGCCAACCCGCAGGACATCGACACTCTCGACTACGTGCGTGCCGATGGCACTCCGGTGCCGATCACCCGCGGTGACCAGCGCCAGCTGAACGACGCGCTGTTCCACGCCGGCATCGACTCCGGCTCCGAGTTCGAGTACGTCGACGAGGCCAACCGCCTGCACTTCTACGTGGCCGACCGGGCCCGCGACGACCGTGGGATCCTGAGCTACGGCATCGCGGTGCGCTCGCTCGACAGCGCAGGACCGCAGGCGCGTGCGGTCGCACTCGGCGAGACCACCCAGTCCGGAACCGTGGCCGACGGCCTCGTCGCCCTGAACGTTCCGGTCCGCAACACCGGCGGCGCCGTGACCGACCAGCGCGCGAACAGCGACATCTACCGCATCACGACCTCGGTCGTGGGCGGAGGCGGCGCATGGAGCGTCCAGACGCCGAGCGAGATCGTGACGATCCCGACCGGCGAGGAGCGCACGGTTCCGGTCTACGCCTTCACGGGTGCCGCCGAGGCGCTCACCAAGGCGGACGTCCCGGCCGTTCCCGCCGACGCCACCGTCACGGTGACGATCACCAGCGAGAACGACCCGACGGCGACGGTCACCGAGACGTACGACCTCGCCAAGGCGGTCGAGCCGACCCCGACCCCGACGCCGGAGCCGACGGTCGAGCCGACGGCGACCCCGGAGCCGACGGCGACGCCGACCGAGAACCCCGGCAACCCTGGCACTCCCGGCACTCCCGGCACGCCGGGCGGCACGGGAGAGAACGGCGCCGGCGGTCAGCACCCCGGCGGCGGCCTCGCCACCACCGGTCAGGACGGCGCCCTGCCGCTCCTCCTCGCGGGCGGTGCGGCGATCGCGGTCGCCCTCGGCTCCGGCCTCCTCGTCGCCGTCCGACGGCGCCGGGCAGCGCAGGAGTGATCGTCCCCTGACCGCCCTGCGGCGGCACCCTCTCCCCCTTCCCCTCCCCCTCCCGGAAGGGGGAGGGGGTGCCGCCCGCTCGACCCACCCTCTCGACCTGTCCGCCCGATCCGGAGTCCAGATGCCCCTCCGCACCCTCATCGATGCCCGCCGTCGCCTCGCCGTCCTCGCCGGATCCGTCCTCGCCGGCGCGGCGGTGACCGGGATCGCCCTGACCGCCTGCGCCCCCCAAGCGACGGCGCAGGACGGCCTGCTGGTCGTCCGCGACGGCGCCCTCCGCGCACCGGACGCCGACTGCGCCGGATCCGGCAGCGCCCTCTTCCTGCACGCGGGCGCCGTCCTCACGGCGGTCGACGACGACGGCCGGACCGTGCTCGAGGCCACACTGCCCTCCGGCCGCGCCGATCGCTCCGACGACAAGGACTACGGATCCGCATCCCGCATCCCCACCGTCTGCGCCTTCCCCTTTCCCGCCGCCGCGCTCGAGGACGGCCGACCGTACACGTTCCGCGTCGACGGGACGGAGATCGGCCGCACCGAGATCAGGCGCACCCGCGACGACCTCGCCGTCGTCGCCTATCCCCTGCTCGGAGACCCGAGCGCGACCACGGGAGACGACCGATGAACCGACGCCCCGCCCTTTCCGCCCTTCCCGTCCTCGCCGCTCTCCTCGGCGCCCTCCTGCTGCTCGCGGGCTGCGCATCGTCCCCACGGGGCGGCGCGGAGACCCTCCCCTCGGCGGCGCCCGAGGCGGCGGGCGAGATCTTCTCCCCTCTCGACGGAGCAGTCAGCGCCCCGGCCGCGTCGGGGACGCTGATCGACGGCACCCGTGTCGATCTCGCCGACCTCTGGGCAGAGCGTGTGCTGATCGTGCAGTTCACCGCGACCTGGTGCTCCTCGTGCAAGGCCGCGGAGCCGATGCTCCGCGACACGGTCGAGGAGTACGGCGACGCCGTGCTCCTCGTCCACATCGCGCTCGACGAGCCGGTCGACGAGGTCAGGGCCTTCCTCGACGAGAACCGGACGACCGGTCCGGTTCTGGTCGACGGATCCGGTGCGCTCTGGCGGGACTATGCGGTCTCCGAGCCGCCGATGACGGCCGTGATCGACACGGCGGGCGGGATCGTCCGGATGTGGCCGGGAGGCGCAGGGGGCGACGAGCTCCGTGCGGCGCTCGACCGTGTCGTGCGCCGGTAGCGCGGCGATCGGTCAGCCGTGGCGCACCGCGAGGCACGGCACCAGGAATCGCTCGATCTCGCCCGTGCCCTCCAGGTCGACGGCCTCCACGTCGATCACCGACGAGACGAGCGGCGCCCCGTCCGTGGCGCGCCGCAGGGCGGCGCGGCGGGAGCGCTCGGGGCCGACCACCCTGATCCGTTCATAGGCTCCCGCCGCACGCGCCGCCCACCGGTCCGCGGTCTCGACCCGCACCGAGGCTCCGGCGCGGAGGAGACCCCTGTGCAGGCGGTCGGCGAGCGGATGACCGAGACTCAGCTCCACCGTGAGTCCCGCGCGAACGGCCGCGGCGACCACGCGGAGCACCTCGAGCATGTCGGACCCGTCGGCGGCCTTCACGCCGAGACGCCGTCCGACGGGCTCGCCCGGTGCCTCGGACCGGACCCGGAGGTCATCGACCGCGGCACGACGGAGACGCTCGGCCTCCCCCGGCTCCAACGCCTCATCGGCGGTCCGCAGTATCTGTCCGATCGCGATCTCGACATCGACAGACGGGATGGGGGCGGCAAGGGGCATCATCGGTCCTCTCGGGTACGGCCTCGACTCGGAGCGCCTCCGGCGCCGTCGTCGACGGGGGTTCGGCCGTCAGGATCAGTGTGGCCTCCGCCGTTGGTGAGGAGAAGTGCCAGAATGTGACCAATCCAATGAAGCACAGATTCACAATCGGGAGCGACGATGCTCGATGTCCGACGGCTTCGCCTCCTGCACGAGTTCCAGCTGCGCGGCACCCTGGCCGAGGTCGCCAGGGCGCTGTCGTACTCGCCCTCGTTCATCTCCCAGCAGATGGCCCTCCTCGAACGGGAGACCGGGGCGGCGCTCCTCCGGCGCAGCGGGCGCAGGGTGCACCTCACCGCGCAGGGTGAGCTGCTCGCCACCAGGGCCGGGGAGATCCTCGACCGTCTCGAACGCGCGGAGGCGGAGCTCGCCGCGCAGACGGCGACCATCGCCGGCACGGTGCGGCTCGCGGTGTTCCAGTCCGTCGCGCACACGGTCCTGCCCCGGGCCGTCGCCCTTCTCGCCGGCGCGCACCCGGGCCTCCGTGTGGAGATCGTCGAACGGGAGCCGGAGCTCGGCCTGTTCGAGACGACGGCGCGCGACTTCGACCTGGTCGTCGCCGAGCAGTACCCGGGGATGCGGCGACCGCGGCGCAAGGGCATCGACCACGTCACGCTCGGCGAGGACGACCTGCTGCTCGTTAGTGCTCGGGCGGGGCGCCACACGGCGGGCGGTCTCAGCGACGCCGAGACCGCCCCCTGGGTCATGGAGCCCCGCGACACCGCCTCCCGCTCATGGGTCACGCAGATGTGCCGCGGCGCGGGCTTCGAGCCGGACGTCCGCTTCGAGACGCCGGACCTCGTCACGCATCTCCGCCTCATCGAGCGGGGAGAGGCGGTGGGGGTGCTCCCCGCGCTCTTCCTGGCCTCCCTGTCCGCCGACGTCGTCGTGCGCTCGCTGCCCTCGGCACCGAGGCGCGAGGTGTTCAGCGCCACGCGGACCGCTGCGGCGCCGGCGCCGGCCATCACCGCCGTGCGGACCGCGCTCGCGGACGCCTATGCGGACGTGCTGGAGGAGATCCCCGCGGCGGGATGACCGGCGGGGCGCGGCTGCTCCCCCTCGACGTCGGGGACGCCGCTCAGGATGTGGGCGCGGACGAGCTCCGCGACGCCGGGTCCGTCCCCGTCGATGAGGCGGTCCAGGATGAGATGGTGCTCGCTCGCCGAGCGACGCATCTCCGGGCTGTCGAGCTGAGCGGCCAGTCCCACCTGCCGCGAGCGCTGGCGGAGACCTGCGACCACCTCCAGCAGGGTGCTGTTGTCGAGCACGGCGAGCACGCGCTCATGGAACGCCACATCCGCCTCGACGTGTCCGCCGAGATCCCCCTCGTCCACCGCGCGCACGATCTGATCCGCCAGCGCCCGGAACTCCGACACGCGCTCGCGGGGGAAGACGGCGGCGATCTCCGCCATCGCGGGCGCCTCGATCCATGCCCGGAGCATCGCCACCTCGCGGAGGTCCCGGTCGCTGACCTCCGTCACCCGAAAACCCTTGTTGCGCACGGGCGAGAGGAAGCCGCGCTTCTGGAGGTTGACCATCGCCTCGCGGACGGGGGTCGCCGAGACCGCGAACTGGGCGGCGAGCGACGGGACCGTGATCAGCGTGCCCGCCACCAGCTCCCCGGTGACGATGGCGTTGCTCACCATGCGCTCGACCTCGTCGCGGAGTGTGCCGGACGCGTCGTCACGGTGGATGGTCGTCGTCTCCGTCGTCCTCACCTCTTCCCCCTCCTGGGCGGACCGTGAGGGCCCGCGGAGTCAGCATAGGACTGGACCCTCTGAACTGACCGGGATATCTCCCGCCGCGGCCGGGCTTTCCGCGTCGTGTCGACCCGGGCGAGCAGAGCTCCTGGTCAGGCGCGGGCGGCCCACCAGTCGCGGAGGCGCTGCTCCGACGCCTCCGGGCCGATCACGCCCTCGTCCAGACGCAGATCCAGCAGGAAGCGATAGGCCTCGCCCACCTCGCGGCCCGGTCGGATGCCGAGGATCCGCTGGATCTCGTTGCCGTCGAGCTCGGGGCGGATGGCGTCCAGCTCCTCGCGCTCCCTGAGCTCGGCGATCCGCTGCTCGATGTCGTCGTACGCCGCCGCGAGACGCGCGGCCTTGCGACGGTTGCGCGTGGTCACGTCCGCACGCGTGAGGATGTGCAGCCGCTCGAGCTGATCCCCTGCGTCCCGCACGTACCGGCGCACGGCCGCGTCCGTCCATGCGCCCTCCGCATAGCCGAAGAACCGCAGGTGCAGCTCGACGAGGGTCGCCACGGCCTCGGTCGCGTCCTTGTCGAAGCGCAGCGCCTGCATCCTCTTGCGCGCGAGGCGGGAGCCCACGACGTCGTGATGATGGAAGGTCACCGCGCCGCCGGGCTCGAGCTTGCGCGTGCGCGGCTTCCCGATGTCGTGCAGCAGGACCGCGAGCCGCAGCGTGGCGTCCGGGTCGGCGCCGGGATGACGGGACCGCTCCAGCGCGATCGCCTGCTCGAGCGCCGTGAGCGAGTGCTCGTAGACGTCCTTGTGGTGATGGTGCTCGTCCACCTCGAGCCGCAGCGCCGAGACCTCGGGCAGGAACTCCTCGATCAGGCCGGTGTCCACGAGGACCCGGATGCCGCGGACCGGGTCGTCGGTCTGCAGGAGCCGGACGAGCTCGGCCTGGACCCGCTCGGGGCTGACGATCCGGAGGGTCTCGCGCAGGCGGGCGATCGCGTCGAGGGTCGCCTGCTCGATCCCGAACCCCAGCTGCGCGCTGAAACGCGCGGCGCGGAGCATGCGCAGCGGATCGTCGCCGAAGCTGACCGCCGGGTCGCTCGGGGTGCGCAGCGATGCGGCAAGAAGGTCCTCGACGCCTCCGGTCGGGTCCACGAGCCGCACCTGGGGCACCTGCAGCGCCATGGCGTTGACCGTGAAATCGCGACGGCTCAGATCGCCCTCGATCGTGTCGCCGAACTCCACGGTCGGCTTGCGGGTCTGCCCGTCGTAGCTGTCGGCGCGGTAGGTGGTGACCTCCACCTGCTCCCCCTGGACGCGGGCGCCGATCGTGCCGAACTCGCGCCCGATGTCCCACTGCGCCGTCGAGACGGGGGTGATGATCCGAAGGATGTCGTCCGGACGGGCATCGGTCGTGAAGTCGAGGTCGTGGGTGCTCCGATCCAGGAGCGCGTCGCGCACCGGGCCGCCGACGACGGCGAGGTCGAACCCCGCATCGGCGAACGCGGTCGCGAGCGTGCGCACGACCGGGTGCTCCGCCAGTGCGCTCAGACGCGCGAGTCCCTCGGCCATGTTGAGCATGGATTCCAGGGTACCGGGGGTCATCGAACGCCCGACCCGCCTCTCAGCCCGTTCCCGTCGCGAAATCTGCCGCATCTCCGGGCGGCGCGCGGCAGATTTCGCGACGGGAAGGCGGCGAGCGCGTCAGGGACGGGGAGGAGGCGCCGTGCCGCCGACGTCGCGGATCGCCTGCTGCTGGCTGCGGGTGGAGGTCACCAGCCAGACCGACAGGGAGATCGCCCCCAGGAGGGCGAGGACGATGATGAGCCACATCCCCTGATCCGGGTCGACGATCCCGAGGACGTAGACGACCAGGGTCGCCGCGGCGAGAGCCGCGCCCTCGACCAGGGCGAAGCCGACGAAGAAGCGCGTGCGCTTGCGCCCGTACTCCTCGTTGACACGGCGGACGCGGGCTTCGGTGGAAAAGTCCGTGGAGTCGCTCATGCCCTCAGGCTAGCGACCGGCCCGGGGGATTCCCACCCTCGGCCGGTGCTTCGAATCCGACCTCTCCGCATCGAGGGAGACGTCACGTACTACGGGTTTCCACCTAGCCACTCCCCCCTTGTCCCCCGACACCGTGGCATCGCCTCGGCAATCGGGTCACGTTCACGACGCGCGGCTCTAGGCTGTCTGCGCGCCACCGTCCGGGCACGGACGGTGGCGCCGGACGCTCGCACGCGGCCCGCGGAGAAGACTCGCTCCCGCCGGCGGCTCGGCCGGGAACCGCCGCCACCGTTGGCGCGGTGCCGACCAGCCGCTCTCCTCCCGGAGGACGCGAATCCCGAGCCAGAGGAGGACTCATGCCGTGGAAACTGACGACGACGCTCGTGCAGATGCGCGAGGCGGCGTCCTCCCCCGTCGCCCCGCACGTGGCGGCGCAGGTCGGCGCGTTCGCCGACGGCGACCCCGGGATCGTCCGCGAGGTCACGACGGCGCTGACCCCGGCGCAGCTGCGCGGGGGCTCGGCGCTGCCCGATCCGCTCCCCTTCCCGTCGAGCGTGCGGACCGAGGAGCTGGACGGGCTCCGCGTCGCGGAGCGGCGCGTGCTGCTCTTCGCCGCGCTGACCCGGACGGCGGCGATCTCCGATCTGCTGGACGCGGCGGCCGTGGACATCGATCTGCTCCTGTTCGGCCGGATCCGGCAGCTCCTGACGATCGACCGTCAGCGCGTCCGTTTCGCCGATGACCGGATCAGGGCGCAGATCCTGCTGGAGTCCTCCGAGCCGGAACGCCGCGCGGTGCACGAGGCCCTGGCGCGCTCCATCCGCCGTCGCGGCGAGAACCCGGCGGCTGCCTGGCACACGGTCGGCGCGGATCCGGCGCGGCGCGCGGAGTCCGCACCGCTGCTCCTCGCCCACGCCGAGCAGCGGATGGTCGCCGCGGACCCGTGGACGGCGCAGCTCGTCGCGAGGACCGCGGCCGAGGGCAGCGGAGACGCGGCATCGCGCGCCTGGGCGACGGCCGGCGTCGCCGCCGTGTGGTCCGGCACGTTCGACGACGCCCAGACCTGGCTGCAACGCGGGGCGAAGGGCAGCGTCGCCCCGTCGGCCGAGATCGTCCGCGACCTGCTCCGCGTCCACGAGCTGCTGACGGTCGGATCCGCCAGCGGCGGCCCCTACGACGCCGAGGAGGCGGGGTTCGTGTTCCGCACGCTCCGATCGGCCGCGCGGGGACCGGCGGATCGCGAGGCGATGCGCCATCTCGGCGCCGTCTACACGGCCGCCTACCGCGACCTCGGGGCCGCCGACATCCTGCACGCCCGCATGCTGCTCACGCTCTCGGGACGATCCTCCGAGGAGTCGCCCCGCCTCTCCCCGCACGCCGAGGCCCACGTCGTGGTGTCGCAGGCGACGGCGCTCGTGCTGGCCGGCGAGCTCGACGGCGCGGCGCGACTGCTCGCGAGCGCCGTCCCGCGACTCCCTTTGATCCATCCCGGAGGCGGTCTCGTCGCGAGCTACGTCCGCCTCTGCGCCGGCCGTTCGGGTCTCGACGGCGTCATCGCCTCCGCGTTCGAGGAGATCGGGCCGGCCACCCCCCTGCGCCACGGCAATGGCCTCTCCTCCCTGACTCTCCCCCCTGCCGCGACGGCACGGGCGGCGGCCGCGGCGACCATGATCGCGCCGGCGACGGACTCCGCCGCCGCGGGGACCACGCCGCGGGAACCGCTGTCGGCACGCCAGAGCGAGGTGCTGGATCAGATGCTCCGCGGGGTGTCCAACCGGATCATCGCGGACGCGCTGGGCGTCTCCCACCGGACCATCGAGGTGCACGTCGGCCATGTGCTGCGCAAGTACGGCGTGACGTCCCGCAGCGCCCTGCTCGCCCTCCTCTCCGGAGGGGACGCCCTCGGCGGCTGATCCGTCACGAAAAGGGCGAATGCCGTCACCCGGGGCGCGGAGTCGGGATAATCGAGGGACGACCGTCCCCCCGAGGAGAGAGCGATGCCCTGGGATCTCAGCGTGACGATCCGTGAGATGCAGGCGATCACGGACTCCCCCATCGACCCCCGCGTCGCACAGCGCGTGATGCTCTTCGCCGACGGTGACACCGAGATCCTCCGCGCCGCGTCCCTCGCGCTCACACCGGCGCAGCTGCGGGGCGGCGCCGCGCTCCCCGATCCCCTGGCGGGAGCCGGAACGAGACACGGCGAGACCTGCGACGCCCTGAGCACCGCCGAGCGCCGGCTGCTGCTGCTCACCGGGCTGTCGATCACGCAGCGCACCTCGGACCTGCTCGACGCCGCCGCGGTCGACATCGACGTGCTCCTGTTCGGCGGCCTGCGCGAGCTCCTCCGCGTCGAGGACGGACAGGTGCGCATCCGGGACGAGAGGGTGCGCTCCCGGATCCTGCTCGACACGGACGAGACCGAGCGTCGTGAGGCCCACGCCGCCCTCGCCCGCGCCTCACAGCGACGCGGTGCACGGGGATCGGCGGCCTGGCACCGGGCGAACGCCTCCGGCACGGACGCCGAGCTCGGCGCCGCTCTGGTCGCCTTCGCGTCGGCCCGGCTCGCGCAGGGCGACGCCGCATCCGCCCGGACGATCGCCCGCTTCGCCGCGGAGACGAGCGGCGGGCACCTCGCCGTCCAGGCCTGGGCGACCGCGGGACTCGCGGCGTTCTGGAACGGCGAGATGGAGGACGCCGAGGAGTGGCTCGGACGCGTCCAGTTGCCCGCCGACTCCCCCCTCGGCGCGAGCGTCGATGCGGCGCTCGAGGTCAGGAGGGCGCTCGAGCAGGGACCAGCCGGCACGATCTTCTCGCACGGCGAGGCGACGCCGATCTTCCGAGCGATGACGACCGCCGCGCGCGGACCGGCCGACCGAGAGGCGATGGCGCAGCTCGGGGCCATCTCCGATGCCATCTACCAGGAGCCGCTCCTCGCGGACTCCCTGCAGGCGAGGCTCTTCCTGTCGGCCAGCACCGGGGTCGGGGACCGCGGGGGCCTCACGGCACATGCGGAGGCCCACGTCGTGATGATGCAGGTCGGGTTCCAGTCGCAGGCCGGCGACAGGAGGGGCGCGGCCCGCCTCCTGTGCGGGGCCGTCCGACGCCTCCCCCTCGCGCACCCCGCCGCGGGAGTGATCTCCAGCTTCGTGCGCATCCTCGCCCCCGAGGGACCGGGACTCGACGAGACGATCGCCGGCGCCTACGAGTCGATCCGTCCCCATGGCTCCATGCGCTACAACGGCGACGGGGCGTCCCTCGGTCACGGAGCCGACATCGGGTCCCGTGCGTCCGCGGCGGCCGGGCTGCATCGATCCGCCTCTCAGGACGCGTCCGATCCGCTCTCCTCCGAGCCGCTGTCGGCCCGCCAGCGTCAGGTGATGACGCTCCTGTCGGGGGGCCTCACCAACCGGGAGATCGCCGACAAGCTGGGGCTCTCGCATCGGACCGTCGAGGTCCACGTCGGCCACATCCTGCGCAAGCACCGGGTGACCAGCCGCGCGTCGCTGCTCTCGCTGATCTCCGGACGCACGCGACCGGAGGTCGGCGAGGACCCGCCTCCCCCCGCCGTCGACTGAGCCGCCGCGCGGTCGTCCTGGGGGCCGAGCCTCCGTTCAGAGGCGCTCACGGGCGCTCAGGGGTGCTGAGGGCTCGTGAAGACGTCGTTCAGGGTGACGGTGCGCAGCCCGCGCTCGGCGATGATCTGCGCGAGCTGCGGGAAGACGGTGGTGACGGGCGTGTGGTTGAGGTGACCGATCACGATGTGCTGCGGCAGGAACCACTCGTGGCCGAGGCGCAGGATCTCCTCGGCGGGGATGAGTCCGGAGTCCGCCAGTGATCCATACCAGAGGACCGGCGAGGTGTATCCGATCGAGGCGGCCACCTCGCGGACCCGATGGTCGTGGAACCCGTACGGAGGGCGGTAGAACGGGCGGGCGTCCACGCCGTAGAGCTCGCCGATCCGATCGTGGGTGCGCTGGAGCTCGTCGATGATCGCGTGGTCGGAGAGGGTCTGCAGATCCGGGTGGCTCCAGGTGTGGTTGGCCAGCTGCACCTGCCCCGATGACACGAGCGGCTTCAGCACGTCGACGTTGTCGGCCCACGCCGAGTAGGAGCCGGTCGCGAACAGCGTGAGGCGCGTGTGGGTCTCCGCCGCGAACTGCGCATAGGCGCGGACCACCGCGGAGTCGGAGCCGTCGTCCACGGTCCAGGCCAGCAGGTTGCCCTCCCCGGGGAGGGCGGTGAACGCGTCGACGGGCGCGGGCACCCGCACGAGCTGGGGCGCGGGCGGAATCGTGAGGGTCGGCGTCGGCCGGGGCGCCGTGACCAGAGGACGAGGGGCGGGCGTCGACGTCGCCGCCGGATCGACGGACACTTCACCGCGACCCCCACAGGCAGTGATGAAGGTGCCGATCGCGAGTCCGGTCGCCGCAAGGAACGTACGACGCCCCCATGCGTGTATGTTCCCGGTCACGACGCCCTCCCCTCGTTTCGCGAACGATACGCGCCCGCCCCGTGTCCGCCGCCGCCGGTCCGGAAGAACCGCGGAATCTCCGCGTTTCCGACATCGCCCACCTACGGGCTAGCTCGTAGCCGGCCCGTTTCCGGGCTGTCAGGGCCTCCGTGACGGCTCGCCGGCCGCCCGGCGACCGCGTTCATCCGCCGGCCTCCCGCGGGACAACGACAGGCCATCTGGCGTTGATGGGCTGGAGCCGTTCGCGTCGCCGCCCCGGGCGCGCGGAGATCCTCATCGCTATGCAAAGGACCGACACATGACATCCCCCACCCCTGCGGTGCGGTGGCGACGGCGCGGAATCGTCTCCGCGACCGTGCTGGCGCTGCTCGGCGGCGCCTACGCCTCGCCGTCCGCCGCGCTCGCCGACGGCTCCCCCGCCGTCCCCACGACGCCGCTGATCACCAGCGACAGCACCTGGCGCTATCTCGACGACGACACCGACCCCGCCCGCGGTGACGCCGACATCCGCGTCTGGACCACCCCCGGCTACGACGACACCGCGTGGAAGAGCGCCCCCGGCTCCTTCGGTGCGAAGAAGGGCGCCCTCGGCGCCGTGGGTCCCCATCAGCCCCGCACCCTCCTCACGCACTACATCGACGGCACCAAGACCGCCATCCCCACCTACTTCCTCCGCACCTCCTTCACCCTGGACCAGGGCGTCGCGGAGAAGGTCGCGACCCTCGCCAGCACCGTCACCTACGACGACGCGCTGGTCGTGTGGATCAACGGCACGAAGGTCGCGAGCTTCGCGGACGGCCGGATCACCGAGACCACCAACCGCGAGTACGCGGGCGAGGGCAACGGCGACCCGGTCACGAGCACCTTCACGGCGGAGGGCGGGCTGCTCCACGACGGGGAGAACACGATCGCCGTCGCCCTGCACCAGGACCGCGCGTCCAGCTCCGACATCTACTTCGACATGTCCGCGCTCACCCTCGTCGCGGCCACCGACGGCGAGGGCCCGATCGTCGCCCCACCGACGCGCGTGATCCTCACCCCCACCGAGACGCCGACCACCTCGCAGTCGTTCTCCTGGCTCGCCGGCGACGCCTCGCACACATCGGGCGCGGTCGAGATCGGCACCGCGGACGGCGGCGAGACCCGACTCGTCGACGGCTACGACGCCGGCGTCGTGAACGGGAACCCGAACCACCACTTCTCGGCGACCGTCGACGGCCTCTCCCCGGCCACCGCCTACCGCTACCGCGTCGGCCTCCCGGGCAGCTGGAGCGACTGGCACGAGTTCCGCACCGCGGACCCGCAGCAGACCGACTTCCAGTTCGTCTACTACGGCGACGCCCAGATCGGGCTCGACACCACCTGGCCGTCGGTCGTGAAGCAGGCGGAGGAGAAGGCGCCCCGATCGATCGGATCGGTGCACGCCGGCGACCTCATCAACAAGTCCAGCAACGAGGTCGAGTGGCTGAACTGGTTCAAGGGGATGCAGGACTCCGCGACCCGCACCAACGTCATGGCGGCCCCCGGCAACCACGAGTACTCCGGCGACAAGCTGCTGCAGGCGTGGAAGGCGAACTTCGAGTACCCGCACAACGCCCCGGACGACAGCACGATCGGCGAGCTCGCGGCTCTCGCGCAGGGCGACTCCGATGTCGCGCGCCAGTACCGGTCCCTGTTCGACCACTGGGCCGAGTTCGCCAAGGAGACGGTCTACTTCACCGACTACCAGGACGTGCGCTTCATCACGCTCAACGCGACGCGCGACGAGACCTTCCTCACCCCGCCGAACATGCCGGCGTGCTCCGCGCCCGAGTGCCCGGCGTTCGACGGCGAGCGGCTGTGGACCCGGTTCCAGGCCGCCTGGCTCGACCATGTGCTGAAGAACAGCCCGTCGAAGTGGAACGTCGTGACCTTCCACCAGCCGGTGTTCTCGGCATCCGAGGGCCGGGACGAGCCGATCCTGCGCGCCGAGTGGCTGCCGGTGTTCCAGGAGAACGACATCGACCTGGTGCTCATGGGTCACGACCACACCTACGCGCGCGGCTACCTGGACAGCGACGCGACGGCGACGCCCGGCATCACCTCCGGTCCGGTCTACGTCGTCTCCAACGCCGGGGCCAAGCACTACGACCTCGCCCCGGCCGAGGACAACGTCTGGACCCGCAACGGCGCCACCCAGGTGCTGCGCGGCGAGGGCGTGACCACATATCAGGTGATCGACGTCTCGCATGACAAGCTCGTCTACCGCTCCTACCTGGCCGAGAAGACGCCGACGGCCAGCACCGACCTCCCCGTCGGCGCGACCTACGACGAGTTCACCGTCACCAAGACCGATGACGGCCGGAAGTGGGTCACCGAGGCCGGCCTGGAGCCGCCGGCTCCGGCCTCGCTGACGCTGGGCGCGGGCGAGGTCGGAGCCGGCGGCGAGCTCGCCGTGACCGGGGCGGGCTTCGACGCGGGCGAGAAACTCTCCTTCGAGCTGCACTCCACGCCGGTCACTCTGGGAACGGCGACCGCCGACGACGCCGGATCCTTCCGGACGACGCTGACCATCCCGGCCACTACCCCGGCCGGAGCGCATGAGCTCGTGGCGACCCGCGCCGACGGCTCGCAGCTCTCGGCCGCCGTCACCGTGAAGGCGGCGCCGGAGACCCCCAAGCCCGAGACGCCGAAGCCGGAGACCCCCACTCCGAAGCCTGAGACCCCCAAGCCGGGGATCCCCGGCGGGACGGGCGGATCGGGCACGGGCGGATCGGGCACCGGGTCCGGAGGCTCGGGCGGCCTTCCTGCCACCGGTGCGGACAGCCTGCCGTACCTCGCCGGCGGTGCACTGCTGCTGATCACCGGAACCGTCCTCCTCGTGGCCCGTCGCCGAGCGCGCGGCGGGGAGATGCGTCCTCCCGTCAGGTAGTCCGCGGGTCCCGCCGGTTCAGCCGGTTCAGATTGCAGGACCATTCCACCGTTGTCGGCCCATTCAGCCGATCCGGGCCGACAACGGTGGATGTGGCCGACAAAGTGAGCAGGCAGGGTCAAGCAGGCAACGTCCTAGAGGTATCCGGTTGCCGGATCGATCGCCGCGAGGAAGTCACGAATAGCGGCCACATGCCGTTCATGAGGGAACGGTTCGAAGCCTCCGAACACACTGAAGCCATAGCCGTCGTTGGGCCCCGACACCCAGTCGTAGTGGTTGGAGCCGTCGTCGTCGCGCCTGCGAACGACGAAGGTCTCACCATCCACGGTGAAGGTCCCGACGTCGGTATAGGTATCGGCGTCCGGCAACGCAGAAAGAGGGACGTAGGTCACTCCCTCGTCCTCCGTGGCGTCGCGGTCGCTCTCCATCCGCTCGACCCTACCCAGAGGACGCGAGGCCTGCCATCGCGTCACCACTGCATCGCCGCCGAGTCGACCCGCTGTACCCCGCGGGTTCAGATCGCAGGACCATTCCACCGTTGTCGGCCCATTCAGCCGATCCGGGCCGACAACGGTGGATGTGGCCGACAAATGTGGCCGACAGAGTTGCCCCGGCACGGAGCACGCCGGGGCAACTAGCGCCGGGCCTCAGATCGGGTATCCGCCGACCGGGCCCTCGGTGTTCGGCTTCCAGCCGAGCGCGGGCGCGACGTGCTCGGCGAAGGCCTCCAGGACGTGCAGGTTGTACTCGGGCCCCAGCTGGTTCGGGATGGTGAGCATGAGGGTGTCCGCCGCCATCACGGCCTCGTCCTGCTGCAGCTGACGGATGAGCACGTCCGGCTCGGCCGCATAGGTCTTGCCGAAGGTGGAGCGGAAGCCGTCGATGATCCCGACCTGGTCATCGCTCTCCTCGGACCTCAGGCCGAAGTAGGCCCGGTCGCGGTCGTCGATCAGCGGGAACACGCTGCGGCTCACGGAAACGCGCGGGGTCCCGGTGTGACCGGCCTCGCGGTAGGCGGCCCGGTAGAGGTCGATCTGCTCCCGCTGCAGCTCGTGGAACGGGGCGCCCGTCGCCTCGGTGACGAGGGTCGAGCTCATCATGTTCAGACCGCGCCGCCCCGTCTCCTCGGCGGTCGCCCGGGAGCCGGACCCCCACCAGATGTGATCGCGCAGCGTCGCCAACCGGGGCTCGATGGCCAGGTACCTGCCCTCGCCGACCATCCTCGGGTCGCCCTGGACGACGCCTGCGCCGTCGATCGCCTGGAGGAAGAGGTCGAACTTGTCCCTGGCGAGGTCGGCGCCCCGCGGATCCTCGGATCCGACGTACCCGAAGGCCTCGTAGCCCCGCAGCGCCGTCTCGGGTGACCCCCGGCTGACGCCCAGGGCGATGCGTCCGTCGGCGATGAGGTCCAGCGCCGCCGCCTCCTCGGCGAACTGCAGCGGGTTCTCATAGCGCATGTCGATCACGCCGGTCCCGACCTCGATGCGCGACGTGCGTGCGGCCATCGCCGCCAGCAGCGGCATGGGGGACGCCGCCTGCCTCGCGAAGTGGTGGACGCGCACGTACGCGCCGTTCACGCCGATCTCGTCCGCGCCCTCAGCGATCTCGATGGTCTGGGTCAGCATGTCCCCCGCGGTGCGGGTCGCCGAGCCGGGCACATCGGCGTAGTGCCCGAAGGAGAGGAATCCGAAAGCCTTCATGATCTATGCGAACGCATGAATCCGACGGGGCATTCCCCGCAGCGGGCCCGAAGGCGCGGGCGGCGGGACATCATGTCGCGGCCGGGGCGAGGAACCCGTCGACCACGAGCTCACGGATCCGCGGTTCGAGATCGGCCCAGAGATCGGGCAGCGGCACCTCGAACAGGTCCGCGAGCGCCGCCGCGATCTGGCCGACGGTGAGCTCCCCGTCGCAGGCGCCGACGAACCCGGCGAGCGCGGGATCCGCCGAGACCGTCCGCCCGAAGCCTCCGCCCTGGCGCAGCTCGATCACGCTCGGGGCGTCCTCGCCGGGGATGTGGTGGCGGGCCTCGGTGACGTCGGGGGCGACCACGAGGCGCTCCGGGATCCCCGCGGCGAGCGCGTCGTGCGCCGCGAGCCCGTCGCGGAAGGCGCGCCCTGGACTCGATGCGGGCTGGGCGACGCGCTCGAGACGCCGCAGCCGCGGAGCCCTGTCGCCATCCGGCGAGGCGTCCCGGGTCTCCGGGCGTCGGATCAAGACGTATCCGAACCCGACCTCGGTCACCCCGCGCGCGGCGAAGTCGTCGGACCAGGCGTCCAGCAATGTCTCGAACCCCTGGTCCCGCGGGGTCGTCCCGCCGTCGCGGATCCAGAGCTCCGCATAGCCGAGGGGGGAGAGCGTCTCCCGCTCCACGACCCAGACGTCGAGATCGTCGTCGATCCAGGAGTCCAGTCGGTCAAGGCCCGCGAGCCCGTCCCTGGACTCCCAGTTGCCCAGCAGCTGGGCCGCGCCGCCGGGGGCGAGGTGCGCGCCGACCTCCCGGACGAAGCGTTCCACCAGCGCGTCGCCGACCAGGCCGCCGTCCCGGTACTCGTAGGCGGGCACGCCGTCGCGACGCGGCGTGATCACGAACGGCGGATTCGACACGATCAGCCCGAAGCCCTCCCCGGCGACGGGATCGAATATGCTGCCGAGCCGGAACTCGATGTTGCCCACGCCCGCCAAGTGGGCGTTCAGCTGCGCGTAGGCGAGGGCGCGCGCGGAGACGTCGGTGGCCACCACGTGCCCGGCGTGACGCGCGACCAGCAGCGCCTGGATCCCGCATCCGGTGCCGAGGTCGAGTGCCCGCTCGACCGGCACCGGCATCACGAGCGACGCCAGCGTCCGGGACGCGCCGCCGACCCCCAGCACATGGTCCGCGGGGAGCGGGCCGCCGAGGGCCGCCTCGTCGAGATCGCTCGCGATCCACCACTCCCCCACGCCGTCGGCGTCGACGAAGGACTGCGGGCGGATGAGGGCGGCGGGGATCACATCAGCGCCCTCCCGCTCGGCGAGTCCCAGCGCCTCCAGCCCGTCGATCCCCGTGCGCGGGAGCGCCGCCTCGACCGCATCGGCCGGCTGCGGCAGCCCGACGACGAACAGCCGCCCGAGCGTCACGAGCGGGTCGGTGCGATCGGCGACCGCACGCAGCAGCGGGGAGCGGATCCCCCGTGCCAGGGCGTCGTCGGCGTCCTCCCCCCAGGCGGCCCTCAGCGGTTCCGAGCGGAAGTCCGCGGCATCGAGATCCGCGGCGAGCGCGGAGCACAGCAGGGCGTCGGGGCGGGGATCGAGGTGTCGGAGCACGGCGTCACTCTACGCGGGCCGCACCCGCCCGCCTCCAGGGTTCGCCCGGCGCAGCCGCCTAGAATCGCAGGGCAACGACTCATCCGCGCCCGTTCCCCGGCGCCCGACGGACCTTCCATGACCGCTTCGCACTCCCCAGAAGACCGCGCGCGCCGGGCGCATGCCGGCCCGCGGCCCGCGCGTCGATCCCGTCTCCGCGCCACGGCGGTCGTCGCCCTCACCGCGCTCGCGGTGCTGACCGGATCATTGGCACCGGGGCTGTCGGCGTCTCCCGCGATCGCCGCGACGAGCCCCACCCCGACTCCGACGCCCGAGGAGAGCGGCGTGGCCCTGTCGCTCGCGCCCGACGCCCACGGGACATATGTCCCCGGCACGCCGCTGACCGCCTCGGTGTCCGTGCAGAACGGGACCGAGGAGGAGTTCACGACCGGATACGTCCGCCTCGACATCGGCCGCTCGGCCCTCGCGGACCGGGTCGCCGTGACGGCCTGGCTCGACGGGAGCTCCTCCCCCGCCCTCACCGCGGTCGGCGGCGCGGAGACCCCCGCGATCGGGGACGGCTCCTCCGGCACGGCCAGCATCAGCGTGCCCGCCCTCGATGTCGGAGCCCTCGCCCCCGGCGTCTATCCGATCCGTGCGACGTTCACCCCGACCGTCTCGGGGCGGTCGCCGGACCCGGTCACCGCGGAGAGCGTGATCGTCGTCTCCCGCGGCCAGCGGGCTGCGGTGAGCGTGATCGTGCCGATCACCGCGACGCCGGCCGCCGACATCCTCAGCCCGGAAGAGCTGATCGCCCTGACCGCGCCGGACGGCGCGCTGACCGCTCAGCTCGATGCGGCCTCCGGCACGTCCGCGATCCTCGCGGTGGATCCGGCCATCCCCGCCGCCATCCGCGCACTCGGCACCTCTGCCCCGCCGACCGCGACGACCTGGCTGAACCGTCTCGAGGCCCTCTCCAACGAGCGGTTCGCGCTGCAGTTCGCCGATGCCGACACCGCGGCCCAGGCGGCCGCGGGTCTCACCGCGCCGCTCGGTGTCGACACCCTGGCCCCCTTCCTGCGCGGTCAGGCGACGGCGACGCCGACCCCCACGTCGAGCGCGACCCCGTCACCGTCCTCGACCACGGCGCCCGCCGTCCCCAGCGTCGAGGACCTCACGGCGATGGGCAGCGCGCAGCACAGCCTGCTCTGGCCGCGGGGCGAGGTCTCCGCTCAGGACGTCGCGGCGCTCGCCGGGTTCCGGAGTCCCGGCGATGCGGCGGAGACCGCCACGACCACGATCCTCCCCTCCACCTCCTTCACGACCGGCGCCGATCACGCGCCCGTCCCCGCCCGCGGCGACGTCGACGGCTCTGCGGTGCTCGCCGTGGACGCCGCGGTGTCCGACGCCCTGAGCCGCGCGGCGGCGGAGCGGGACCCCCTCCGCCGGGGCGCGCCCCTCGCCGAGGCCGAGGCCATGCTCTGGTTCGCGGACCCCGCCGGCCCCGTGCTCGCCGGCCTCGCCCGCGACGAGACGAGACAGGGCGATGCGCTGAGCTCGACCCTGGCCGCCGCATCGGGCGGCATCGCCGCTTCATCGCTCGCGGGGCTGCTCTCCTCGACGCCCGCCCCGCTGTCGATCTCCTCCGCGTTCGCCTCCGACCGCGCCAGCGCCGTGACCGACGCCCTCGAGGACGAGCGGCAGGTCGCCGCCTTCTCGTCGATCCTCGACGAGCCGGCGCAGTTGACCGTCCGCCAGCGCATCTCGATCCTGCGGCTGTTCGCCGTCGGCCTCCACCGTGACGCATCCAGCTTCTCGATCGCCTTCGCCGACCAGCGCGCGGTCACCCGCGCGACTCTCGGCTCGGTGGGGATCCAGCCATCGAACCCGATCCTCATCAGCGCCGCCGTCGACGTGCCGATCTGGCTGCGCAACGACCTGCCCTACCCCGTGAACGTCCGCCTCGGGATCCAGCCGAGCGACGCCCGGCTGGATGTCCCCGTCTCGGTTGAGGCGAAGGGGCAGGCCGGGAGCACGACCCGGCTGAAGGTCCCGGTCGAGGCCCGTGTCGCGACCGCCGAGGTCAACCTGTCGCTGTCGCTGACCAGTCCGACCGGCGTCCCCATCGGGTCACCCCAGGTCGCGCGACTGACCGTCCACGCCGAATGGGAGAGCATCGGCCTGATCGTGCTCGGCGCCATCGCGGCACTGCTGATCGGAGGGGGGATCGTCCGCACGATCCTTCGACGCCGGAGCATCGCCGCGACACATGCCGCGGACGGCATGAACGAGGAGAAGAGCACGGATGACTAGTCTCGGACGCGCCAGCGCGCTCCTCGCCGCCGGTACGCTCGTCTCCCGGATCACGGGTCTCCTCCGCACGATCGTGCTGGTGACGCTCATCGGCTCGTACGGGTCCGAGGCCGCCGACGCCTTCTCCGCGGCGAACCAGCTCCCGAACGACGTCTTCTCCCTGATCTCGACGGGGATCCTCACCGCGGTCATCGTCCCGCAGATCGTGCAGGCCACCGCGCAGCGAGACGGGGGCAGCGCCTTCATCTCCAAGCTCTTCACCCTCGGCACCGTGGTGCTGGTCATCGCCACCGCGATCGCCGTCCTCCTCGCCCCCGTGCTGGTGACGTTCGCCGCCGGAAGGGCGACGCCCGAGATGCAGGCGCTGGCCACGGCGTTCGCGTACTGGTGCCTGCCGCAGATCCTCTTCTACGGCCTGTACGCGATGATCGGCGAGACCCTCAACGCCCGCCGCATCTTCGGCCCGTTCACCTGGGCGCCCGTCATCAACAACCTCCTCTCCATCGCCGGCTTCCTCATCCTCGCTGCGGTCTTCGGCGGCGCGCAGACCCGCGTGGAGAGCTGGACCCCCGAACGCATCGCCTGGCTCGGCGGGCTCGCCACCCTGGGGATCGTCCTGCAGGCCGTGGTGCTGCTGCTGTTCTGGCCGCGGACGCGCCTCGCGCTCCGTCCCGACTTCCGGTGGCGCGGGGTCGGCCTGGGAGCTGCCGGGAAGCTGGCCGGCTGGACCCTGCTGATGGCCGTCGCGAGCCTCGTCGCCGGCTATCTGCAGCACAACATCGCGTCCGAGGCCTCCGGCGAGGGCGCGTCCCTGACCGTCATGATGAACGCCTGGCTCGTCTTCATGCTCCCCTACTCGGTGATCGTGCTCTCGATCGGGACGCCCTACTTCACCCAGCTCAGCGAGCACGCCGCTGCCGGGCGCGATGACGACGTGCGTTCCGACATCTCGCGCAGCATCCGCACCCTCGGCGTCTTCCTCACCGGCGCCCTCGCCGCGGTGCTCGCCGCGGCGATCCCGGCCTCCCGGATCTTCACGGGCGACGCGGAGAACGCCGCCCAGGGAGCGGTCGACTCGGCGCTGGTCCTCGTCGCCTTCCTCATCTCGCTGCTGCCCCTCGCCGTGCTCTTCATCGTCCAGCGGACCTTCTACGCCTATGGCGACACCCGGACGCCATTCCTCTTCACGATCCTCCAGGCGGCACTGGTCATCGGCACGGCCTATGCCGCACAGGCCCTGTACGCAGCGGGGGTGCTGCCCATCGAGTACCTTGCCGCGGCCCTCGCGCTCGGCCAGTCGCTCGCCACCGTGCTGCAGACGATCGTCGCCACCGTGCTCCTGCGCCGACGGCTCGGAGGGATCGGCGCGGGGGCGTGGATGCTCTCGCTGCTCCGCTTCGTCGTCGCGGGCATCCCGGCAGCGGCCGCCGGATGGGGCGTCTACCTCCTCCTCGGCGGCCCCGATGGCTGGACCAACGCCTCGCAGATCTCCGGCGCCGCCGGCTGCCTCATCATCGGCCCGGTGGTGCTCGCCGTGTACGTCGGCGCCCTCGCGCTCCTCCGCGCGCCGGAGCTCTCCGCCGCGACCGGTCTCCTCAAGCGCTTCCTCCCCGGCCGCTGATCCCGCCGGGGCGGGAGGATGGAGGCATGACCGCCCCCTCGGCCGGGTACCCCGACACGATCTCGTCGGCCGTCACCCACGAGCTCGTCGAGCGGAAGTCCCGCTTCATCGCCCACGCCTCCCCCGTCTCCTCCGTCGCCGCAGCGGACGCTCTCATCGCCTCCGTCCGCAAGGCGGCCTGGGACGCCAGCCACCACTGCACAGCGATGGTCCTGGGCGTCCAGGGCGATCAGGCGCGGTCCTCGGACGACGGCGAGCCCTCCGGGACCGCGGGCGTGCCGATGCTGGAGGTCCTCCGGCGCCGGCGGCTGACGGATGTCGTGCTGATCGTCACGCGATACTTCGGCGGGACGAAGCTCGGCGCCGGCGGGCTGGTCCGCTCCTATTCCTCCGCCGCCTCCGAGGTCCTCGACCGGGCCCGGATCGTGCATCGCGGCCTGCTCCGCCAGGTGACGATCGACATCCCTCACGCCGATGCGGGGCGCCTGGACAACATGCTCCGGGACTGGGCTCACGCGCACGGGGCAACGCACGGCCCGACGACCTATGCGGCCTCCGCGGGCTTCGAGCTCTGGGTCCCCCCTGATGCCCTCCCCCGTCTCGGAGACGATCTCGCCGCCTTCTCCTCGGGCACGCTGCGTCCCGTCGTCGGCATCGATCGCATCGTCGACGTCCCCTCAGCGCACTGATCCTCGTCCGCCTCGGCACCCGGTCCCCCGTGCCGCCCAGCGCGGGGGAATGTCCCACGGCTACCATGTGTTGAGGCACGTGAACACGAGGAGAGTCAATGCGTCAGGTCATCATCATCGGTTCCGGTCCCGCCGGCTTCACCGCCGCCATCTACGCCGCCCGAGCGAACCTGCAACCTCTGCTCATCGCCAGCTCCGTCGAGGTCGGCGGAGAGCTGATGAACACGACCGAGGTCGAGAACTTCCCCGGGTTCCCCGAGGGCATCCAGGGCCCCGAGCTCATGGCGAAGCTGCAGCAGCAGGCCGAGCGCTTCGGCACCGAGATCGTCTATGACGATGTGGTCGAGCTCGAGCTCAACGGCCCCGTCAAGAAGGTCGCGCTCGGCAGCGGGGCGACCCACGAGGCGGCGACGATCATCTACGCCACCGGCTCCGCGTACCGCAAGCTCGGCGTCGCCGGCGAGGAGCGCCTCTCCGGTCATGGCGTGTCCTGGTGCGCGACCTGCGACGGCTTCTTCTTCCGTGAGCGCACGATCGCGGTCGTCGGCGGCGGCGACTCGGCGATGGAGGAGGCGACCTTCCTCACCCGCTTCGCGGACAAGGTCTACGTCATCCACCGCAAGGACTCGCTCCGCGCCTCGAAGATCATGCAGGAGCGCGCGTTCGCGAACGAGAAGATCGAGTTCGTCTGGAACAGCGAGGTCGAGGAGATCCTGGGCGAGGAGGCCACGTCCGGCGTCCGCCTGCGCGACACCGTCGACGGCTCGACCCGCGACCTGGCCCTCGACGGCCTGTTCATCGCGATCGGCAACGACCCCCGCACCCACCTCGTGCACGAGAAGCTGGACCTCACCGCCGAGGGAACGATCTGGGTCGACGGGCGTTCGTCCCGCACCTCCGTCCCCGGTGTCTTCGCCGCCGGCGACGTGATCGACCCGACCTACCGCCAGGCCGCGACCGCAGCGGGCTCCGGGACGGTAGCGGCCCTGGACGCCGAGCACTTCCTGGCCGACTTAGAGGACGCTTCGGTCGAGGTTCCGGCCGCCGTGGCCGCCGAGATCCTCACCGCCTGAGTCGGGAACATCCCGGCCTCACCCGCTGTTGACGTCGATGAACGTCACTGTTCACGAACAAGGAGAATCCATGACTGCCAAGGCAACAAGCCAGGCGACCTGGGAGCAGGACGTGCTTCAGGCCGAGGGCACCGTTCTGGTCGACTTCTGGGCTGTCTGGTGCGGGCCGTGCCGCATGGTCGCGCCTGTCCTCGACGAGATCCAGGCGGAGAACCCGGACAAGATCACCATCCTCAAGCTCAACGTCGACGAGAACCCCGAGCTGGCGATGAAGTACCAGATCACCTCGATCCCCGCGATGAAGGTCTTCCAGGGTGGCGACGTCAAGACGACGATCATCGGCGCGAAGCCGAAGTTCGCACTGGAGAAGGACCTCGCCGACTTCCTCGGTTGAGCCTCCCCTTCAGATCCTCGAAGCCCGTCCCCGCCTTTTGTGGGGGCGGGCTTCGTCGTTCTCGCGTGACGTCGGGTCGTCGTCGGATCGCACGATGTTTCACGTGGAACGTACCGTCATTGCCCGCCCCCGCTGAGGGGTTACAGCCCCCGGGACATGGCGCCGATCGCTGGGCTCAGAAAGCGGGATGTTTCACGTGAAACGGTTTGCCTGATCCGAAGTGCCCTGCTGAGGGTCGGCGACCACCGGATCCCAACGGCGATGCGAAGACCCGTGGCCGAGCAGACTCCAGACGACGGGCGTGAGGTCGGGATAGTCCAGGGCGATCTGGCGAAGCAGGTCGTAGTGACGCGTCGCGTCGGGCCGTACTCCCCCGTCAGAGGTGATCCCTTCGGCCCGGAGCAGGAAGACGACGAGCTCGTCGATGCTCGGGAGCTCCTCCATGAACGCCCACGGATCCTCCCCGCCGAGAAGCCTCTCCTGAACGAGCACAGCCAGCTCATCGGCTGCTTCGGCACGAAGCACCTCGAGACTCGCGCGACGGGCCGGGGATTCACTCACCCGACAAGCCTACGCGGGAGCACCGACATCGGGGCCCGTCCGTGACCGTCTCGCCCACGCGCTGGCAATGGGCTCAGGCATCCACGGCGGCCTCTCCGCACGGACCGGATCTGCCCGGCGGGATCAGCTCGCGCCGTAGCCGTCCTCGCCGAGCTCGTTCAGGATGCGATTGAGGTCTTGAATCGAGGCGAACTCGATCTTGACCTGGCCTTTTCGTGCTCCGAGCGCGATCTGCACCCGAGTGTTCAGACGGTCGCCGAGCTTGTGAGACACCTCATCGAGGTAGGCACGACGGGCTCCGGCATGGGGCTTTGACCCCGTCGACGAGGACCCCGCCGACTGGATCGTCTTCGCGGCCTCCTCCGTCGCGCGCACCGAGAGGTCTTCGTTCACGACCTTGTCGGCAAGTCTCTGCATCGCCTCCGGATCGACCAGGGAGAGGATCGCACGCGCGTGCCCGGCGGTGAGGACCCCGGCCGCCACACGCTGCTGAACGGGAACGGGCAGCTTCAGCAGGCGGATGGTGTTGCTGATCTGTGGCCGGGAACGACCGATCCGCGCCGCGAGCTCCTCCTGGGTCGTCCCGAAGTCCTCGAGGAGCTGCTGGTACGCGGATGCCTCTTCGAGCGGATTCAGCTCGGAGCGGTGCAGGTTCTCCAGCAGCGCGTCCCGCAGCAGGTCCTCATCCGCGGTCTCCCGGAGGATCGCGGGAATCTTCTCCAGTCCGGCCTCGCGCGCTGCTCGTGTGCGCCGCTCCCCCATGATGAGCTCATAGGCACCATCGGCGTTCGTCCGAACCACGACCGGCTGGAGGACACCGAACTCCCGCACGCTGTGCACGAGCTCGGCGAGGTCGCCCTCGCGGAAGTCCGACCGCGGCTGACGGGGATTGGGGACGATCGCGTGCGGATCCACGTGGATGAGCCGCGCGCCCGGAACGATGAGCAGCTGCTCCTCTGCCGCGGCCGCCTCTGCAGCCGCGGTCTCCTTCGCGCCCGGGAAGAACACGTCGACCGGCCGTTCGGCCTGCTCTACGGTGGGGATCAACGCGCCGATACCTCGTCCCAGTCCAGTGCGCTTGGCCATCAGTTCCTCTTTCCGATCCGCGCCGCGCGACCGGCGATCTCCACTGCAGCCTCACGGTAGGCGACCGCGCCCACCGACTGCCCATCGTAGGCAATCACCGTCTGCCCGAAACTCGGCGCCTCCGAGACACGGACGGATCGTGGGATCACGGTGTCCAGCACCTCATCGGGGAAATGCTCGCGCACCTCCTCGGCGACCTGCTGTGCGAGACGGGTCCGTCCGTCGAACATCGTCAGCAGGATCGTCGAGAGCTTCAGCACCGGGTTGAGATGCTTCTGGATCATCCGAATGCTGCCCAGCAGTTGGCTCAGCCCCTCCAACGCGTAGTACTCGCACTGGATCGGGATCATGACCTCGGTCGCCGCTGTGAAGGCGTTGATCGTGAGGAGGCCCAGCGACGGCGGGCAGTCGATGACGACCACATCCGTGGGATGCGACTCCAGGTAGTCGTGCAGGGCCGTCCGAAGCCGGTGCTCACGCGCCACCTGGGACACCAGCTCGATCTCCGCGCCGGCGAGATGGATAGTGCTCGGTGCGCACAGGAGATCCGGGGACTCGGGGCTCGTCTGCACGACGTCCGCCAGCGACGTGTCGTTGATCAGGACGTCATAGATGCTCGGCACGTCCGCGGTGTGCGGGATACCGAGTGCGGTGGACGCGTTTCCCTGCGGGTCCAGGTCCACGACGAGGACACGCGCGCCCAGCTGAGCCATCGCTGAGGCGACATTCACCGCGGTGGTCGTCTTGCCGACGCCGCCCTTCTGGTTCGAGACGGTGAAGATCCGTGTCGGGCCATCGAAATCCACCGTGACATCGGCAAGAGCCTTGCGTCGAGCCGTCAGATCAGCCAGCTCCCGCGCGAGCGGGGTATCGCCGCCGTATCCCGTCGTCGAGGGCTTCTCGGACTGTTTCACGTGAAACATCCACTCCTTTCGGCGGAATCGGCGGCCTGCCCATCTACTCTAATCGCGCTCACCGACACCGGAGGACGGATCGGCCTCTTGGCTGCCACGAAACGCGATGTTTCACGTGAAACGTCGCGTTGAGCCGGGGTGTCCCCCATGCGTCTCCGCACATCGACCTGTCGTGGACCGTTTCACGTGAAACACCGACGGTTCATCTCGCACTCACATCTGGCGCTCATACCGCGTCGGCGACGAGCTCCACCTTGAAGCCGGAGGAGTTCTCCACCCATCCCGCGTAGTGATCCCGCCCGCCGGCGTGCGGATACCGGTCGTGGTACAGCGGTGTCCATCCATGCTTCGGCGCATCGGACATGATCGCATCAACCGTCTCCCGCGCACCCACAGCGAAGGCGATGTGGTTCACTCCGGGGCGCCGGCGATCGTGAGGGTCGTCCTTCAGGTTCGGAGACGTGGTCAGGACGAGCGCAGACCCACCCACGTCCCACGACTGTCCTTCCGCCCACTCCGCTTTCAGCGTGAATCCCGCGCGCCGGAGAAGCCATCCCCATTCACTCAGTGCGACATCGAGGGGGGATACCCAGACCTCGACGTGGTGGATTCCTGGCATGGGAACAGTCCGCCCGTCACCGATACTGCGAGTCAGCCACGGCCAGTGGCCCGTACAGTGGCGCGGATCACGCGCGTGCTCTCGTCCAGACGGCCCTCGCCGAGAGTCTCGACACGGACGTTCGTCAGTCCGAAGCGCTTGATCTGCTTCGCCGCCGCGCCGATCTCGTTCTCGGCGTTCAACCCCTTGAGCAGCGTCAGCTCTCCCCCGTCACGGACCAGGGGTGCCGTGATCGGGATCAACGTGCGCAGCGCGCTCACCGCACGGGCCGTGACCACGTCGAAGGACCGCTCACGTCCGACGTCCTCCGAGCGGCCCCGCAAGATCTCGACGTTGTCCAGGCCGAGCGCATCCCGCTGCTCGGTGAGCCAGGTCACCCGACGCTCCATCGGCTCGATGAGCGTCCAGTGCACGTCCGGGCGTGCGATCGCCAGCACGAGCCCGGGAAGCCCAGCCCCCGAGCCGATGTCGGCGACGCTGCCATGGAACAGCGGAGCGGCGATCGCACTGTTGAGGATGTGCCGAGTCCAGAGCCGTGGGAGCTCCTGCGGACCGATGAGTCCGCGCTCCTCCCCCTCCTGGGCGAGTGAGGCGGTGAACGCTCGGGCCAGATCGATCCGCTCGCCGAACAGCTCGATCGCGGCGGAGGGTTCCGGCTCGAGTCCGTCGATCGCGATCATCCGCTAGCTCCCTGTTCTGCGGAGACGCACACCGCGATGTTTCACGTGAAACGTCAGGCGCGACGGATCACGGTGTGCCGGGTCGGGCCTTCGCCATACGACTCGGAGACGAGACCGCGGTCGGCGACGATGTCGTGGACGAGCTTCCGCTCGTAGCTCGACATCGACGGGAGGGACGCCTGCGAGGCCCCCTCCTCCAGCTTCACCACGGCGAGGTCGACGAGCTTCTCGAGCTGCTGACGCCGCGCGTCACGTGACCCGCCCACGTCCAGGATGAGGCGGGAGAAGGCGCCCGTCTTGCTCTGGACCGCGAGACGGGTGAGCTCCTGCAGGGCCTGGACCGTGTCCGGCTCCGAGATCAGGCGCAGAGCGTCGTCATCGGCGTCGACCGACACGTAGGCCCGCCCCTGGCGAACGTCGAGTGTGAGGTCGCCGTCGATGTCCGCGATGTCCAGAAGTCCCTCGATGAAGTCCGCGGCGACGTCGCCCTCGTTCTCCAGCTCGCTGACCGATGGAACCTCGTCCCGGACATCGGTGTCCCGGACATCGGTCACGGTGCCGTCCTGATCGCTCATGCCTCGCCCTTCTTCTTCGAACGCTTCTTGCTCATGGGCTGCTGACGCTTCGGAGCCTCCGCCTTCGCGCGCTCCGCCTCGTCGAGCATGCGCTGCTGCTCCGCCTGGTAGGCCTCCATCGGGACGACCTTCCCCTCGCCGTTGATGGCCTTGCCCTTGCGCGCGAGACGCTCCTCACGGGCCTTCGCGGCGTCCGACCCGGGGGTCGGCATCTCACGGAGCACGAGGAACTGCTGCCCCATCGTCCACAGGTTGCTGACGAACCAGTAGATGACGACGCCGAGCGGGAAGAACACACCCGAGAAGATGAAGCCCAGGGGCAGCACGTAGAGCATGATGCGCTGCATCTGGTAGGCCTGACCGGTCTTGGCCTCCGGCGACAGGTTCTTCGAGATGATCTGCAGCTGGGTGAAGAACTGCGATCCGATCATGAGGACGACCAGGATCACGAGGATCGTGACCACGACCTCCCAGCCGTCCGGCTTCTGCTGGATGGCCTCGATGAGGCTCGTGTGCAGCGGGGCGACGCCGAACAGCTTCGCGTCGTAGAACTCCTTCGTCAGCGCCGAGCTGAGCAGCCCGACACCTCCGACGCCTGCCTCGGCGTGCTTCTTCACATCGCTCAGCGTGTAGAACATGCCGAGCAGGAACGGCATCTGCACCAGCAGCGGGAGACAGCTCGACATCGGCGTCGTGCCATGCCTCTTGTACAGCGCCATGGTCTCGCGGCTCATCGCCTCACGAGAGAGCTGATCGCGCTTTCCCTTGTACTTCTCCTGAACTTTTCGCAGTTCAGGGGCAATTTCCATCATCTTGCGCTGGCTCTTGATCTGCCGCACGAACAGCGGGAACACCGCCGCGCGGATCACGATCACCAGACCGACGATCGAGAGCACCCACGTGAGTCCGGCCGCGGTCGGCAGCCCCACCGTCGTGAGCACCCAGTGCCAGCCGACGAGGATCGCCTCGACCAGGAACTTGAACGGCCACATGACGGTGCCGAGCAGGTCGAAGCCGCCGCCCCCGGAGGGGGTAGGCGACGGTGTCGCTGCGGCGAACAGGAGATCCCAGCCCACTGATCAGTCCTTTCGGGAAGGTACGACGAACCCTCGTGGTGTGAGGGAATGTCGGAAGTTCTTGTGCGGCCGCACGTCATCCACACCGCCGTGAGTCCAGGGATTGCACCGCACGATGCGCCATGCCGCCAGTCCTGCGCCCTTCACGGCGCCGTGCTGTTGCACCGCACCTACAGCGTAGGCGGAACAGGAGGGATAGTACGCGCACACGTCGCCGTAGAGCGGGGAGATCACTGCACGGTAGGCGGTGAGGAACCCCAGCACCAGGTTCCTCGGGACGAGCGGAACGGCACGGAGAGCGTCCGTGCCGTGGAGATGAGCAGTCCCCCGGGAGTAGGACGGGAGAGCGCTCATGCCCTGTTCCCCACACTGTTCTCCACGCGGCCCAGGGACCGGGAGACGTCGGCGAGCAGATCGGCGAACGGCGCGGAGGCGGAGGCCGGGAGCGCACGGATCACGATGTCCGCGCCCGCGGGGACCTGCGGCAGATTCCGCGCGCAGACGTCCTTGAGCCGCCGTCGCACGGTGTTCCGCACGACCGCATTGCCCACCTGCTTGCTCACGATGAAGCCGAACCGCGGCGGGCGGTCCTCCTCCGTGAGCAGCACGGAGGTGACGACCCGCGCACCGCCGTATCGCCTGCCGCGGCGGACCACCGTGCGGTAGTCGATGCCGCGCACGAGCCGATGCCGGCGGGCGAGCACGGGTGTTACGCCGAGAGCTCGGTGCGGCCCTTCGAGCGGCGAGCCGAGAGGATCGAACGACCGGCGCGGGTGCGCATGCGGGCACGGAAGCCGTGCTTCTTGGCGCGACGACGGTTGTTGGGCTGGAAAGTGCGCTTGCTCATGAGTTACTCCGGGAGTGCTGTCACCGGGATCGCTGCGACCGGAGACGGGCGGACAAAGACTGCCGATAGGCATAAGTCAACCGATTAAGGCTACGTCTTCGCCCCCGACATCGCAAACCGACGAGCCCGCCTCCGTCATTATCCACAGCTGTGGACGGATGAGCGGAAGGAACACGCATCCGCACGTTCTCCCCAGTTCTCAAGGGACAGGTTGCCCTCCGCCCCCGCGCTGACTACCGTGGCACGAGCAGTTATCCACAGGCGGCCGTCCTCATCCGGGGCCGCCGTTCCGACCCCCCGGAGCACCATGTCGTCATCCGCGCAGCCTGAGGTTCCGATCTGGAGCGTCCTCCTGGACGCCCTCGCCGACGACGATCGGGTGACGCCCCAGCTGCAGGGGTTCCTGAGCCTCGCGGTGCCCGCCGGCGTCATGGGCTCCACGCTCTACCTGGACGTCCCCAACGATCTCACCGCCGCGCAGATCAACAAGCGCCTCCGGCTGCCGATCATGGAGGCGCTCTCCGGAGCCGGCGACGAGGTCACCGCGTTCCGCGTGATCGTGAACCACGAGCTGGCCGAGCATCAGACCATGCCGATCCCGGTCTCGGACTTCGGCGCGTCCCGTCAGGAGTCGACCCGCGCCGAGTCCCCCATCGAGCAGCCGACCCCGATCCGCCACGACTCTCGGCTGAACCCGAAGTACACCTTCGACAACTTCGTCATCGGCCAGTCCAACCGCTTCGCCCACGCGGCGGCGGTCGCGGTCGCCGAGGCGCCGGCCAAGGCGTACAACCCGCTCTTCATCTACGGAGACTCCGGCCTCGGCAAGACGCACCTCCTGCATGCGATCGGCGACTACGCCCAGTCCCTCTACACCGGGGTCAGGGTGCGGTATGTCTCCAGCGAGGAGTTCACGAACGACTTCATCAACTCGATCGCGAACAACCGAGGCGCCGCCTTCCAGGCGCGCTACCGCGACGTCGACATCCTCCTCATCGACGACATCCAGTTCCTGCAGGGGCGTGCGGAGACGCAGGAGGCCTTCTTCCACACCTTCAACACGCTCCACGACCACAACAAGCAGGTCGTGATCACGAGCGACGTCGCGCCGAAGCTCCTCACCGGCTTCGAGGACCGGATGCGCAGCCGCTTCGAGTGGGGCCTCATCACCGACGTGCAGGCGCCGGACCTGGAGACCCGCATCGCGATCCTCCGCAAGAAGGCCCAGAGCGAGGCGCTCCACATCCCGGACGAGGTCCTCGAGTACATCGCGACCGTCGTCTCCTCGAACATCCGCGAGCTCGAGGGCGCGCTCATCCGCGTCTCCGCGTACGCGAGCCTGAACCGGTCGACCCTCGACATGCCCCTCGCCCAGACCGTGCTCCGCGACATCGTGGACCACTCCGAGGACAACATCATCTCGCCGACGGACATCATCACCGCCACCGCCGGGTACTTCAAGCTCACCGTCGACGACCTCTACGGCTCCAGCCGCTCCCAGCAGATCGCGACCGCGCGTCAGATCGCCATGTACCTGTGCCGCGAGCGGACCAACCTGTCGCTGCCGAAGATCGGCCAGCTGTTCGGCAACCGCGACCACACGACGGTGATGTACGCGTACAAGAAGATCAGCGATCTCATGAAGGAACGTCGCTCGATCTACAACCAGGTCACCGAGATCACCGCCCAGCTCGGGCGCCGCTGACCGGTCACTGCCCGTCGCGCCCCGCGAATATCACGAATTACACATGTGGATAACCTGTGGATGAATGACCTCCGCAGGGGTCGGAAATCCCCAAGGATCCCCTCAACCTGTGGATAACCCTCCGGAGCCGCGTTCGGCCCCCGGTCCCCCGATCCCCCGGATTCCGCAGAGAATCCACATCTCACACCGTTGTAGTTCCCTTGTCCCGTCAGGAATCCCCAGAGTTACCCACATTCTCCACAGTTGTTAACACCGTTAAGGAGTTAACTCGAATGACGGTCGCTCGATCACCTGAAGGAGGGCGGCTGGGGACGGATCGGCTCCGGGGACACCCCGGCTGTCGGATCCCAGGAAACGTGGCATTAGCATGGGATCCCGTGGCGTCCGCCATGTGACGGCATCTGCCGTGGAACGACGACGAAGGAGCGCTCAGTGAAGTTCCAGGTCAATCGCGACGTCTTCAGCGAGGCGGTGTCCTTCGTCGTGAAGCTGCTCCCGCAGCGCAACCCGCAGCCGATCCTCGCCGGCGTGCTCATCGAAGCGGGCGAGGACGGGCTCACCCTCTCGGCCTTCGACTACGAGGCCTCCGCCCGCACGACGATCGAGGCGTCCATCGACGAGCCGGGAACGATCCTGGTCCACGGCCGTCTGCTGTCGGACATCGCGAGCCGGCTGCCCAATGCCCCGATCGACATCGCCGTCGAGGACGACGGCGGGATCACCGTGCGCTGCGGATCCGCACGGTTCACCCTCGCCGCCATGCCGGTCGAGGAATACCCGTCGATCCCCGAGGTCTCCGGCACCTCGGGCGTCGTGCCCGCCGACGAGTTCAGCACCGCGATCGCCCAGGTCGGCTTCGCCGCATCCCGCGACGACGTGACCCCCGTGCTCACCGGTGTGCAGCTCGAGGTGAGCGGACACCAGCTCAGCCTCGTCGCGACCGACCGCTACCGCGTGTCCCTGCGCGACGTGCCGTGGGACGGCGAGTCCTCGGAGCAGAGCGCTCTCGTCCCCGCCCGCACGCTGCAGGAGGTCGGGAAGACGTTCGGCAACGCCGGGACGATCCAGATCTCGTTCTCGGGGGCGGGCGATCGGGAGATCATCGCCTTCACCGCGGGCAACAAGACCGTCACCTCGCTGCTCATCAAGGGGAACTTCCCGCCGGTGCGCCGGCTCTTCCCCGAGCAGACCGAGCACCATGCGGTGGTCAGCACCGCCGAGCTCTCCGAGGCCGTCCGCCGTGTGGCGCTGGTGCTGGACCGCTCGGCGCCGCTGCGCTTCACGTTCGGTCCCGACAGCGTCACGATGGACGCATCGGGGAGCGAGCAGGCGCGCGCCTCCGAGTCGGTCGACGCGCACCTCATCGGTGGTGACGAGGTCACTCTGGGCCTGAACCCCCAGTACCTCCTCGAAGCGCTGAGCGCGGTCAAGAGCGAGTTCGTGCGGGTGACGTTCACGTCGTCCGACAACGCGAACAAGCTCAGCCCGGTGCTCGTGACCAGCCAGACCTCGGTCGAGCAGGCGGGTCTCGACTCGTTCAAGTACCTGCTGCAGCCCAATCTCCTGCTGCGCTGACCGCCTCGTCGCGGCCCTCCCCTCCGCCGAGACTGCACTTGCGTTCCGAGACTGCGCGAAAATCCCGCAGTCTCGTGACGCAGATGCGGTCTCGCGGGCGAGGGAGGGCCGGGCGTCGGCGATCGGCCGGCGTCGGACCCGGAAGGTAGGGTTGCTCGCGTGATCGTGGAGCACCTGAATCTCGTGGACTTCCGCAATTACGCCACCGCGGATCTCACGCTCCACAGCGGCCCGAACGTCCTGGTCGGCCGGAACGGGCAGGGCAAGACCAATCTCGCCGAGGCGGTCGTCTTCCTCGCGACCCTCGGCTCGCATCGCGTCTCCTCGGACGCGCCGATGGTGCGGGACGGCAAGGACGCGGCGTTCGTCCGAGCGCGACTCGCCCACGGGGAGCGCCGGGTCCTCGTCGAGGTGCAGATCAACCGGCAGGGATCGAACAAGGCCCGGATCAACGGCTCCCCCGGTCGCACGGCCGATCTCCCCCGGTACGCCCACGTCGTGCTGTTCGCCCCGGAGGACCTGCAGATCGTCCGCGGCGATCCGTCGGCGCGACGGCGCTTCGCCGATCAGCTCCTCATCCAGCGCACGCCGCGGATGGCGGGGGTGCTCGGAGACTACGACCGGGTGCTCAAACAGCGGACCGCGCTGCTGAAGTCCGCCCGCGCCAGGGGCGTCCGGGGCGAAGGGCTCAGCACTCTCGACGTGTGGGATGACAAGCTCGTGGCCCTCGGCTCCGAGATCATCGATGCGCGCACGCGCCTCGCGGACGACCTGCAGAAGCCCCTCACCGACGCGTACGCGTCGATCGCGGGCGCCGATCACGACCCCCGGATGGACTGGGCGCTGTCGATCCGGGGCGCGGATCCCGAGGAGGGGGACGCCGAGGCGGAGGCCACGGGCGGCGGTGCCACCGCAGAGCTGTTCCGCACGGCGCTCGCGGCCAGGCGCTCGGCGGAGCTCGAACGCGGCCTCACCCTCGTCGGCCCGCACCGCGACGACCTCGTGCTGCGGGTGCGCGACCTCCCCGTGAAGGGCTACGCCTCGCACGGCGAGTCGTGGTCGATCGCCCTCGCGCTGCGTCTCGCCTCGGCCGAGCTCCTGCGGCACGAGTCCCCGGCGGGGGATCCGGTGCTGATCCTCGACGACGTGTTCGCCGAGCTCGACGCGGACCGGCGGCAACGGCTCGCGGCGATCACCGCCGGCTACGAGCAGGTCGTGGTCACGGCCGCGGTGGAGGAGGATATCCCCGAGGTCCTCCATCGGCATGTGGTGCGGATATCCGCGGGCACGATCACCGACGAGAGGGCGGGCGTCGAGGAGCAGGAGGGCGAGGATGACTGAGCCGGACGACGTCGCACGCGTCCCCGAGACGGTCGCGACCTACCTTCGCCTCCGGGGGCTGAAGCCGAGCGCCACCTCGTGGAAGCGCAAGCGGCGCATCGTCACGGACGACGACAACGCCCCGTTCACCCCGGGGCGCGACCCGGGGATGCTCGGCGACGTGCTGATCCGGCTCAGCAAGGACTCCGGGTGGGAGACGACCCTCAGCCGCGAGGACCTGGTCCGCCAATGGGGCGAGCTCGCCGGGCCCGACACCGCGAAGCACTCGGAGCCGGTGTCGCTGGAGGGAGGCATGCTCACCGTCAAATGCGACTCGACGGCGTGGGCGAAGAACCTCCAGTACATGCGCGCGGTGATCGTCACGGAGATCGGCCGGCGCTATCCGGAGGCCGGGGTCGAGAACATCCGGTTCGTGGGGCCGGACGTCCCCTCATGGAAATGGGGCCCCAGAGCCGTTCCAGGGCGTGGTCCCCGCGATACCTACGGCTAGGACACGTTCCATCCCGTTCCCAGGGGTTTCGGACGCGCAGAGAGCCGCACAGCCTGCATCGAAGGCGGATCCACGATAGGATGGAGCTCTAGATTTCGATGTGGAGCCTGCCTTCCGATGACGCTTGAACCCCCCTCCGACGAGAACGAGTCGAAAACGAACCCTTCTCCCCAGAACGCAGGGGGCACACAGACTCCCGACAACATGGCGACCCCGCCCAGCGGCGACTACGGCGCCGACGACATCCAGATCCTCGAAGGACTGGAAGCCGTCCGCAAGCGCCCGGGCATGTACATCGGGTCCACCGGTCCCCGGGGCCTGCACCACCTGGTGTACGAGATCGTCGACAACTCCGTCGACGAGGCACTCGCCGGCTACTGCGACGCGATCGTCGTGACGATCCTCCAGGACGGCGGCATCCGCGTCGTCGACAACGGCCGTGGCATCCCGGTCGATCCGCACTCGTCCGACCCGAACAAGTCGACGGTCGAGGTCGTGCTGACGATCCTGCACGCCGGCGGCAAGTTCGGTGGCGGCGGGTATGCGGTCTCCGGCGGCCTCCACGGCGTCGGATCCTCGGTCGTGAACGCGCTCTCGACGCGCTTCGAGATCGAGATCCGGCGTCAAGGGCACGTCTGGCGGCACAGCTTCGCCAACGGCGGCGTCCCGCAGCAGGCCCTGGAGAAGGGCGAGGAGACCGAGGAGACCGGGACGATCATCACGTTCTGGCCCGATCCCTCGATCTTCACCGAGACCGTCGAGTTCGACTACGACACCCTGCGCACCCGCTTCCAGCAGATGGCCTTCCTCAACAAGGGCCTGCGGATCGAGCTGCACGACGAGCGCGACTCCGCCGCGATCGAGGAGGAGGTGGACGGCACCGTCGTCGCGAAGCAGCGCGAGGACGTCTTCCTCTACGAGCAGGGCCTCGTCGACTACGTCGACTACCTCAACCGGGTGCGGCACGCCGAGGTCGTGAACGAGGAGGTCATCGCCTTCGAGTCCGAGGACACGGAGCGCCGGATCTCCCTCGAGGTCGCGATGCAGTGGACCACCGGCTACACGGAGAACGTGTTCACCTACGCGAACACGATCAACACGCATGAGGGCGGCACGCACGAGGAGGGCTTCCGGGCGGCGCTCACCACGCTCGTCAACAAGTACGCCCGCGCGAACGGACTCCTCAAGGAGAAGGACGACAACCTCTCCGGCGACGATGTGCGCGAGGGGCTCACCGCGGTGATCTCGATCAAGCTCGGCGAGCCGCAGTTCGAGGGGCAGACCAAGACGAAACTCGGCAACACCGAGGCGAAGGCGTTCGTGCAGAAGGTCGTCGGCGATCAGCTCGGCGACTGGTTCGATCGGAGCCCCGCGCAGGCGAAGAACGTCGTGCGCAAGGCGATCGACGCCGCGACCGCCCGCCTCGCGGCGCGGAAGGCGCGCGAGACCGCCCGTCGCAAGAGCGTCTTCGAGTCGGCCGCGATGCCGGACAAGCTCAAGGACTGCACCTCGAAGGACCCCTCGATCAGCGAGATCTTCCTCGTGGAGGGGGACTCCGCCGGCGGCTCCGCGGTGCAGGGACGCGATCCGCACACGCAGGCGATCCTCGCCCTTCGCGGAAAGATCCTCAACGTCGAGCGTGCGCGTCTGGACAAGGCGCTCGCCAACAAAGAGGTCCAGGCGATGATCCAGGCCTTCGGCACGGGCATCGGCGAGGACTTCGACCTCGGCAAGGCGCGGTACCACAAGATCGTGCTGATGGCCGATGCCGACGTCGATGGCCAGCACATCACGACGCTGCTGCTCACGCTGTTGTTCCGGTACATGCGCGGGCTCATCGAGGCGGGCTTCGTCTACCTCGCGATGCCCCCGCTGTACCGCCTCAAGTGGACCAACGCCCCGCACGAGTACGTCTACTCCGACGCCGAGCGCGACGCTCTGCTCAGGGACGGCCTCGCCGGCGGCCGACGGATCCCCAAGGAGGCGGGCATCCAGCGGTACAAGGGTCTCGGCGAGATGAACGCCAAGGAGCTGTGGGAGACCACGATGGACCACACCACGCGGACGCTCCGCCAGGTGACCATCGAGGACGCGGCGGCCGCGGACGAGATCTTTAGCGTCCTGATGGGCGAGGACGTCGAGTCCCGCCGGACGTTCATCCAGCGCAACGCGAAGGACGTCCGGTTCCTTGACATCTGAGGTGAGACGGTCCGGGCGTCGTGGTGTCGGCTCCGCAGTCCCCCGCCGCGCTGCGCGCGGCTCCCGCCAGGCCCGATGCCTGCGGAGCCGACACCACGACGCCCTCCCCTCGACTCGACAGCAACGACCCACCCGAGTGCCGCGCGTCCCGCACTCGAACGTAGGAAGAAACGCAGATGACTGACGACGAACGCCCCGACCCCAACGCCGGCCACGTGCACGGCAAGATCGACCAGGTCGACCTGCAGTCCGAGATGCAGCGCAGCTACCTCGACTACGCGATGGCCGTCATCGTCGGCCGCGCGCTGCCGGACGTGCGCGACGGGCTCAAGCCCGTGCACCGCCGGGTGATCTACGGCATGTACGACGGCGGGTTCCGCCCCGACAAGTCGTTCTCCAAGTGCGCCCGTGTGGTGGGCGAGGTCATGGGCCAGTACCACCCGCACGGCGACAGCGCGATCTACGACGCGCTCGTCCGCCTCGTGCAGCCGTGGTCGCTGCGCTATCCGCTGGCCCTCGGCCAGGGAAACTTCGGCTCCCCCGGGAACATGGGCGCCGCCGCCCCCCGGTACACCGAGACGAAGATGGCCCCGCTCGCGCTGGAGATGGTGCGGGACATCGAAGAGGAGACCGTCGACTTCTCCGACAACTACGACGGCCAGACCCAGGAGCCCGACGTCCTTCCGGCGCGGTTCCCGAACCTGCTCGTCAACGGCTCCGTCGGCATCGCGGTCGGCATGGCCACGAACATCCCGCCGCACAACCTCCGCGAGGTGGCGGACGCGGCGCTGTGGGCGCTGGACAACCCCGGCATCTCCCGCGAGGAGCTGCTGGACGGGCTGGTCCAGCGCATCCCCGGCCCCGATTTCCCGACCGGCGCCCAGATCCTCGGCACCAAGGGCGTCCAGGAGGCGTACCGCACGGGTCGCGGCTCGATCACCATGCGCGCCGTGGTCAGCGTCGAGGAGATCCAGGGCCGGACGTGCCTGGTGATCACCGAGCTCCCGTACCAGGTCAACCCCGACAACCTCGCCGTCAAGATCGGCGATCTCGCGCGCGACGGCAAGATCAACGGCATCGCCGACATCCGCGACGAGTCCAGCGACCGCACCGGACAGCGGCTCGTCGTCGTGCTCAAGCGCGACGCGGTGGCGAAGGTCGTGCTGAACAACCTGTACAAGCACACGCAGCTGCAGGAGAACTTCGGCGCGAACATGCTCGCGATCGTCGACGGCGTGCCGCGGACGCTGGCCCTGGACGGGTTCATCACGAACTGGATCGATCACCAGATCGACGTGATCGTGCGGCGTACCCGGTTCCGCCTCCGCAAGGCCGAGGAGCGGATGCACATCCTCCGCGGCTACCTCAAGGCGCTCGACGCGCTGGACGAGGTCATCGCGCTGATCCGCCGCTCCCCCACCGTGGAGGACGCGCGCGTCGGCCTGAAGGCGCTCCTGGACATCGACGACGTGCAGGCCGACGCGATCCTGCAGATGCAGCTGCGTCGCCTGGCGGCCCTCGAGCGGCAGAAGATCATCGACGAGGCGAACGACCTCGAGGCGCAGATCACCGTGTTCAAGGAGATCATCGCCGACCCCGCCCGCCAGCGCACGATCATCCGCGAGGAGCTGACGGAGATCGTCACCCGCTTCGGGGACGAGCGTCGCACGCACATCCTGCACGGCTACGACGGCGACATGTCGATGGAGGACCTCATCCCCGAGGAGGAGATGGTGGTCACCGTCACGCGCGACGGGTACATCAAGCGCACGCGCAGCGACAACTACCGGTCGCAGCACCGCGGGGGCAAGGGCGTGAAGGGCGCACAGCTGCGCGCGGACGACCTCGTCGAGCACTTCTTCGTCACGACGACGCACCACTGGCTGCTGTTCTTCACGGACAAGGGCCGGGTCTACCGCTCGAAGGCGTACGAGATCCCCGAGGCCGGTCGCGACGCCAAGGGGCAGCACGTCGCGAACCTCCTGGCGCTGCAGCCGGAGGAGAAGATCGCGCAGATCCTCGACATCCGCGACTACGAGGCGGCCGACTACCTGGTGCTCGCCACCCGCGGCGGGCTCGTGAAGAAGAGCCGTCTCGGCGACTACGACACGAACCGCCAGGGCGGCGTGATCGCGATCCGCCTCCGCGAGGAGGACGAGCTCGTCAGCGCGTTCCTGGTGGACGCGACCGACGACATCCTCCTGATCAGCCGTCGCGGCATGTCGCTCCGGTTCCACGCGACCGACGATGCGCTGCGCCCGATGGGACGCGCCACCGAGGGCGTCAAGGGGATGAGGTTCCGCGAGGGCGACAGCCTGCTCTCCGCGTCCCTCGTCACCACCGAGGGATACGTCTTCGTCGTCACCGACGGGGGCTACGCCAAGCGCACCGCGGTGGACGAGTACCGGGTCCAGGGACGTGGCGGACAGGGCATCAAGGTGGCCAAACTGAACGATGATCGGGGCGTTCTCGCGGGCGGTCTGATCGTCGCGGACGACGACGAGGTCTTGGTGGTTCTTGCCAGCGGCAAGGTGGTACGCTCTGCCGTGGCCGAGGTCCCGGCGAAGGGTCGCGACACGATGGGCGTTGTTTTCGCCCGTACCAGCGACGACGACCGGATCCTTGCGATCGCCCGGAACACCGAGCGAGGACTTCCCGAAGACGCAGATTCGGAAGACACGGAGAACCCGGCCGACGAGCCCCCCACCTCTGAGGAAAGCACGAACGCATGAGTACCGTAGCCGACAAGCTGGCGAAGAAGTCCTCGAAGAAGACCACTGGGAAACAGGTCCGCCTGCGTCTCGTCTACGTCGATTTCTGGTCGGCGCTGAAGCTCTCCTTCCTCGGTGCCGTCGCACTCGCCATCGCGACCATCGTCTCCTTCCTCCTCGTCTACCTGATCGTGGACGCCACGGGCCTGGTCGAGAAGGGAGACGAGATCATCGCCGGCATCACCGAGAACAAGGTCTCGCTCACCCAGATCCTGGGCCTGCCGCAGGTCATGGCCTTCGGCTCGGTCGTCGCGATCCTCAACCTCATCGTCTTCACGGTGCTCGGTGCGATCATCGCCGGGATCTACAACCTGGCGGTGAAGGTCACCGGCGGCCTGCTGGTCGGCTTCACCTCGAACTGACCCTCCTCGACTGACGCTCCTCGAAGGCCCGGATCATCGGATCCGGGCCTTCGTCGTTCCCGGGGCCTCGCCGGGATCGTGCACACCTGCACGATCCAGACCCGGATGCACGACGATTCCCCCGGTCCGGTCGTGCAGGTGTGCCTGAGTCGTGCAGGTGTGCAGGCAGGGACCTGGTGCGGATCAGACGACGCCGGACGTGCCGAGCAGGGTCCCGATGAGCCAGGTCGCGAGGAGGGCCAGCGCGCCGCCGAGCACGAGACGGACGGATGCGCGGACGGGAGACGACCCGCCGATGAACGCGGACACGCCGCCGGTGAGGGCCAGCGCCACAAGCACGGCGACGAAGGTGATCGGAATGCGGATCCCCGCCGGAGGGAGAAGGATCGCGAGAAGGGGCAGCAGCGCGCCGAGGGTGAACGCGATCGCGGAGGAGAGCGCCGCGTGCCAGGGGTTCGCGAGGTCGTCCTGATCGATCCCGAGCTCGACCTCCAGGTGCGCGGACAGCGCGTCGTGCGCGGTGAGCTCCTCCGCGACCCTCTTCGAGGTCTCCTCGGACAGGCCGCGCTGGCGGTAGAGGGCGGCGAGCTCTTCGAGCTCCTCCTCGGGCATCGTCCGCAGCTCGTGCCGCTCCTTCGCGATGAGCGCTCGTTCGCTGTCGCGCTGGCTGCTCACGGAGACGTACTCGCCGAGGGCCATCGACACGGCGCCGCCGACGAGGCCGGCGATGCCCGCCGTCAGGATCGCCGCGTCCTCGGTGGTGGCCCCCGCGACGCCGACCACGAGGGCGGCGACCGAGACGATCCCGTCGTTCGCGCCGAGGACCCCGGCACGAAGCCAGTTGAGCTTCTGGGCGAGCCCGGCGCCGTGCGGCTCGCCGTCGTGAGGTGCGCTCATGATCCCATCCTGGCCCCTGTTCCCCGCCCTCGGCATCATCGAGGTCCCGTGGATACTCACCCGAGGTCTTATGGATAGCCGGAACCGAAGCATCCGGATGGCTCCGTTCCGGCGCGGGGGCCATCGCCGTACCGTGGAGCCATGACCACGATTCCGTCTCCATATCCGGCCGCGGGAAGCGCGGTGCCGACGCCTCCGTCGGCACCGGCATCCGCGCCGACGACCGGCAAGCCACCGCTTCGCCTGGTGCTCACGATCCTCGAGCTCGCGGCCCTCGGCCTCGTCGGCTGGGCGATCGGCAGCAGCCTCGCTGGGACGTTCGCCGCCGGTGTGGGGCTCGTCTTCGTCTTCGGTGTCGGGCTGATCCTGCTCGTCGGGTTCGTGTATGCGCTCTTCGGTCTCGGCTGGTTCGAGATCGCCCGCCTCAACGGGCTCTACGGGTTCGATCTCCCCGCGCTGCGACTGCGGCCTCGGCAGACGCCCGGCTTCGGCGGCTGGCTCCGTGCACTCGGCCGGCAGGCGATCGACGGACGGATGTGGCGCGCCCTGGCCAACTTCGCCATCGCCTGCGTTCTCGGCAGCGTCGTCCTGCGGGCCATCGAGTGGCTCGGCTGGTCGGCCGTGACGGCCTTCGCGCCGATCTTCACCGCAGCGGACGCCGACACCGGATGGGGAACGCACTACCCGGTCGCCTGGGCACCGGTCGTCGGCGTGGTGGGGGTGGCCGCCTCGCTGATGCTGCTGTGGTGCATGGCGCTGCTGCACCGGGTGCTGTCCCGTGCGATCGTGGCGGCCCCGACGCGGGAGGCCCAGCTCACCGAGCAGGTGCGGACCACATCCGCCCAGCGCGTCGGCGCGGTCCGTGCCGCCGATGTCGAGCGCACCCGCATCGAGCGGGACCTGCACGACGGCGTCCAGCCGCGGCTGGTGTCGGTGGGGATGACCCTCGGCATGGCGCAGCAGAAGATCGACTCCGATCCCGTCGCCGCCAAGGCGCTCATCGAGGAGGCGCACACCTCCACGAAGGCGGCGATCACCGAGCTGCGTCAGCTCGCCCGCGGCATCCACGCGTCCGTCCTCGACGATCGCGGTCTGGACGCGGCCCTCTCCGCCCTCGCCGGTCGCTCGCACATCCCCGTGATCCTCGACGTCCGCATCGACGGACGGTGCAGCAGGGACGCGGAGGCCGCCGTCTACTTCTCCATCGCGGAGTCCCTGACCAATGCGGCCAAGCACTCCCGGGCCAGCGAGTGCCGGGTGGTGGTGCGCCGACGTGAGGACGGGACGCTGTGGGCCCGCGTCGAGGACAACGGCATGGGCGGGGCGCAGGTGCTCCCCGGCGGCGGCCTGGACGGGATCTCCAACCGGGTGCTCGCCGCCGGCGGCACGGTACGACTGGAGAGTCCGATCGGCGGACCGACGAGCCTGGAGGTGAGCGTGCCATGCGCATCCTGATCTGCGAGGACTCCGTGCTCCTGCGGGAGGGGCTCGTGCGCCTCCTGGAGGACGCCGGTCACGACGTGGTCGCGGCGCTCCCCGACGCGACGGCGCTGGACGAGACCGTCGACGCCGTGGCCCCGGACCTCTGCATCCTCGACGTGCGGCTCCCGCCGACGTTCGTGGACGAGGGGATCCGTGCGGCGCTCGCCCTCCGCAGGCGCATCCCTCCGCTTCCGCTCCTCGTGCTCTCGCAGTATGTGGAGGAGCGCTATGCGAGCGACCTGATCGTGGCACAGAGCGGAGGGGGTCCCGGTGGTCCCGGCCCGCTGGGCTATCTGCTGAAGGACCGCGTGGCGGACGTGGCCGACTTCATCGAGTCGGTCGAGAGGATCGCCGCCGGCGCGACCGTCCTGGATCCCGAGGTGGTGGCGCAGCTGCTCACCCGACGCAACCAGGACGACCGGATGCGCGCTCTCACCGAACGCGAGCGCACCGTCCTCTCGCTGATCGCCGAGGGGAAGTCGAACGCGGCGATCGCCGCTCTGCTCTTCCTCTCGGAGGCGAGCGTCGAGAAGCACATCACCGCGATCTTCCAGAAGCTGGGCCTCGAGCCCGACGAATCCGGCAACCGTCGCGTGCTCGCGGCGATCGCCCACATCGAGAACGTCTCCGGCACCCCGGTGCCGCCCCAGACAGGAGTGAACTGATGGACACCACACCCCTCACGCCGCCGGAGCCGGGATCCACGCCCACTCCCCCGCTCGGTCCGGTGCCGCCCGGGGTTCCGGGAGCGCCGGGAGCACCGGGCGCGCAGGCGCCTTCCGGGGTCTCAGCGTCTTCTGGACCTTCGGGACCGTCGGGTCCTTCCGGTCCTTCTGGTCGTTCGGGCTTCTCGGCGCCTGCGGAATCGCCGGTGTCGCGTGGTCGGGGCATCACGATCGCGGCGGCGATCGTCGGTGGCCTGGCGCTGCTCGGCACCGGTGGCGGGGCGGCGTTCGCGGCCACCGGCCAGTTCGTCGACGGGGCGACCGGGCACGGGACGGCCCTGGATGGGGCCGGCCTCAAGGACCTTGACCTGGAGTCGGGCGGCGCGGACGTCGAGGTGCGCTTCGGTGACGTCGACAAGGCGACGCTGGAGGTGACCGGCAGCGATCGAGGGCGCTGGGAGATGCGGCGAGACGACGACACGCTCGTCGTCCGTGGCCCCGAGCCCGCCTTCGGCTGGTGGATCAGCGGTTGGTTCCACAACGAGGTGACCGTCACGCTCACGCTTCCGACGCGCCTCGACGGAAAGCTCGACGCGGAGCTGGACGTCGCCAGCGGCTCGCTGAGCGCGCGGGGCGATTTCCGGGAGCTCGATCTCGGGCTGGGTGCGGGAAGCCTCGCGGTCGACGGCTCGGCCCAGAGCGTCAAGGCGTCGATCAACGCGGGTCGTGCCGACCTCACACTGTCCGACGTCCGCACGGCGGAGCTCAGCGCATCGGCCGGTCGTCTGGAGGCGGGTTTCTCCGGCCGGCAGCCCGACGACCTCGTGCTGGAGATGTCCGCGGGATCGATGGATGTCACCGTCCCGCGCGGCACCTACTCCGTGCAGGACCAGGTCAGCGCGGGGAGCTTCGACAATCAGCTGGAGACGGCCTCGGCCTCCAGCCACACCGTGTCCGTGACGGTCTCCGCGGGGAGCCTCTCGCTCCGGCCGGGGAGCTGACGGCCGATTTCGTGAACGCGTCGATTTCCGGTAAAGTCTTGGAGGTTGACGCGGGGCTATAGCTCAGGCGGTTAGAGCGCTTCACTGATAATGAAGAGGTCCCAGGTTCAAGTCCTGGTAGCCCCACTCCGCAACAACTGAAAACCCTCGGGATCCACCCGTGCCGGTCCGCCGGCCGCGAAGCCCGGGCCCCGGGGCCTTAGCTCAGTTGGTAGAGCGCCTGCTTTGCAAGCAGGATGTCAGGAGTTCGAATCTCCTAGGCTCCACAGTTTCCCTTCCTTCCGTCCGGACGTCTTCGTCTGGCGTTCCTTCGTTGGCGTTCGGCTGGCCCGCTTGGCGGGAGATTCCCCGCCCGGCGGGCCTCTCCGCTTCGAAACGCCAGCCAAGCGGGGAATCTCCATGCAACTGGGCGCCGATTCGGCTCACGCGCCGCGGGTCCGCGTCTCGATCGCGGTTGCTGGTGTCAGTCCTCTTCGGCCAAGTAGGTCGTGCCGTACAGGTCGCATCCGATCGCGGCAAGATCGCTGATCACGTTGGCGGGCATGGCGAAGCCGCCCTGAGAGCTGTCCGACGACCCGTGCCACCAGATGATCGTCTCGCAGGAAGGTCGGAGGTCACGAATCCTCGTCGCCTGTGGCTTCACGGAATCAAGCAGCGCTCTGAGCGAGCCGAATGCGCCGAACCCCTCAGCGACGGGCGAGTTGAGATGCCACTGCGCCTGCGGATATGTCAGGTGCTTCGCCAGGTGCGGGCGTCCGGAACGGGCAGCGTAAGTGGGATCGCCGCGTTCGTGCGTCCTCGTCGGAGGAATGCCGAGGACATCGGTGATCTGGGCCGCGGTCAGGTGATCGCTGTAGATCGAGAGAGTGGCCATGCCATCCGTGGTGATCACGATGTCAGGCTAGCGCCTGTATGAGCACCCGCGATGTGTGCGATTCAGCCCCATTGGGCGGTGACGGCGGCGGCGATGGTCCCGAAGACGGCGGGGATCAGCACGACCGCGAGGAATGCGCGACCCCACGGCGACGGGGTGAACAGCGCGGTTCGCTCGGCGCTGCGCTGCTCCCAGCCGGATCGCGTGGCGTCGTCGATGGTCATCGATCGCGACAGCACGACGTCGACGAGGACGGCGAGGTCCTCGACCCAGCGCCAGAACGCGGTGTCGGTCATCGCGAGCCGGCGGCGCGCGATGATGGAGACACGATCGCCGACGATCTCGATGTCACAGTGCGACGCGAGCCGCAGCAGCGCCTCCCGGACGTCCGGACCGAGGATCCGTCGGACATTCTCACCGTCCCGGGGATCGCAGTACACGCCGATGTGGGCGTCGAGCTCCGCATCGATCTCCTGTCTCCGCTGACTCGTCGGGGGAACGACGGGCTGGCCCCAGACATCGCCGAGTCGGGTGATCAGCGTCATGGCCGAAATTCCGGCAGGGGCATCGAAGGCGACGAAGCATGCCGTGTGCGGCATACGCGTTCGCGCGGTCATCTTCTCGTAGCCGTAGTTCGCCGTCTGGATCCCGGGCCTCGACAGGCTGTCACGGAGCGCCCGGGAGCCGCCACGGCGGAACAGCGCGGGCGGCAGCTCCGCGTCCGCCTGGTACGGCGCATATGCCATGGAGTTCGCCGCGGCGAACCGGGCGAGACGGTACCAGCTCTCCTCCTCGTCGCGCCGCGTCCTGATCTCCGCCCTGATCTGGAAGACGGCCAGAGGAATCACCATGATGGCGGCGATGAGCCACGTGAAGACGTTGGCGCTCCAGCCGCCGAAGAACAGCTGCACGGCGACCACGAACAGGGATGACAGCACGCCGAATCCCACGATCAAGACGGTCAGACGGAAGACGGTTCGGGCGGTCCGGCTCGAGCTTCCGTGCTCCCCGAGGATCTCCCGCACATGGGCCTGAGCCTCGGCGTGCGCGGCCTCGGCGTCGATCGGCCCCTGAAGGGCTGCCGTGTCGAAACGGGGGATGCTCATGGTCGCGCGGGGAGCTTCCGGTCGGGGCGGGGGCCATGGTCAGGACGAAGTCACCATACCAATCCCTCTGTGCCACCCGATGGGCTTGCCGGAACGGCGTCCATGGGATTGGCGGCAGTCCGTGCCGCGTGCGACATCATGTTGTGCCGAACCCTCGACCACCGACGTCACGGCAGCGTGCCCTCCTTCACACTACTGATGCGACGGGAGCCGCCGTCGAAGCGAGCGTGAGGGGAAACCATGGGGGAGATCGAGATCACCGAAAGCACGGACGGCATGGGGGCCGTCGACGGTGTCCAGCGGCGGGCCGTCGTGAAGGGGGCGGCCTGGTCGATCCCCGTGATTGCGATGGCCGTCGCGTCACCGATGGCATCAGCGTCCACGACGCCCGTGTGCCGCACCGTGCGCGTCGATGCTCCGCTGCCGACCGGGACGGGACGGGTCGAGCCCGCGTCACGGACGACCACCTTCACCGTTCCCGCGACGGTGACCCGCATCGACTTCGCCGTGGCCGGAGGGGCTGGTGGAGGCGGCGGGGGCACGGGGGGCTCGGGAGCCCTGGTGACAGGCGTGCTCTCGGTCGTGCCCGGCGAGGTGCTGACCCTGACGGTCGGTCAGGGAGGCTGGACCGACACCCGGCCTTCGGGCACGATCACCCGCCCCGAAGTCGCCGGCGGGCAGGGGTACGGCGACGGTGGGACCGTGGTCGAGGTGGCCCGCCTCAACGACAACGGGGTGCTGAGCTCGACCGATCAGGGCGGCTCGGGCGGTGGCGGCTCGGCGATCCTGTCCGCTGGCACTCCACTGGTCGTCGCCGGCGGGGGCGGCGGACGGAGCAGTGCGGTCTGGGAGGTGCAGGACTGGAACCTGACGACCTCCCCCGCGGGCGGGAACGGAGGGCAGCCGAACAGCGCCGTCGCGAATCGCATCGATCGAGTGGGCAACGACGCATGGCTGTCGGGCGGTCGTGGACTTGGCGGCAGCGGATCGACTCCCGGCGCCGGCGGCACCGGAAGCTCGAACATCGCCGCCGCGAACATCGCGTCGGGAGCGAACGGTGCCGGACGTGACGGGGGCAATGGACAGCTGATCGGCATCGGTGGCGGTGATGACCTCGTCAGCGGGGCGGGCTTCGTGCGGACAGCGGCGGGCGCGGGCGGCGGCGGATACGCGGGCGGAGGCGCGGGCGGGCGTGCCAGTTTCTCGAACGACGTGACCAAGGCCGTCATGGGCGGTCCCGCCGGCGGCGGGTCGAACTACGGGTCCCCGCGCGCCGTCGGCGTGAGCCACGGTCTTGCCGGCAACAACGCCGGCGCGGGCGATGTGCGCAGGCCCGGCTGGATCACCCTGTCGTACGAGATCTGCAGCTGACATCAGCTGTCGCCTGGATCGCCGCCCCGTCGGCTTCCCGCGGTCAACCCTTCACCGGACATGCGGAGGTGCGGACGCGGGGCGGCGGAATCCTGTGCGGGCGAATGCGTCCCGTGCAAGCGGCCGGGATCAACCATTCGGCTGATCTGAGAATGCCCGCGGCGATCCACGATCGATCGAGATGGCTCAGTGTCCCCAGCGAGCCCGAAGGAGAAAGACGGCTCTGACCATGCCGCATCGTGACCTCATGCCCAAAGACCCGCCTCGTGGGTGGAGCGATCTGGTCGGACATCGTCGCTACGGCTACGACTCTCAGCGCCCGGAGAGCCGCAGGGCGCTCGCGCAGTTCATCGCGGGCGCCGGCATCACCGTGGTCGAGGGCGACCTGTCGACGCTCAGCGTCAACGCCCTCCGGCTCAACACCTTTTTCGTGGCGCGCATGACCGCCGCACAGCTCCATGTGTCGTGGACGAGGGACCGCATCCCTGCACGGTCGCGGTATCTCTATCTGTTCGTCAACCAGGGCATGGTCGAGTTCCTCGGCGATGCCGAGCGTGTCGTCGCCGACGGTGGCGGTCTCTGCATCGTCCTCCCCGGCCGGGTCCCCGTCGAGTTCCGGATTCTCGGGCCCACCGAGATGATCTTCTTCACGTTCGACGAACGGGAGATCCTCCCGCTGTCACTGTCGCAGTCCAATGCGGGTTCGCTTTCCAGGTCGTCCACCGTCTTCCGGGGCGCCTATGCCTACCTGCAGGCGATCACCGCTCCGCAGAGCGAGGAGTCGGACGGGGAGTCGCTTGTGCTCCGCACCCTCACCCGTGACGTCGCGAGGGCGGTGATCGCCGAGGCGGCCGTTCGTCGCAAGGTCGACCCCCTCTTCGAGACGGCACAGCTCGTCATCGCCGAACGGGCTCTGGACAGCCGTTTCACAATCGACGACCTCGCGCGCGCGTGCGGGGTCTCGCGGCGCACGATCTATCGTGTCTACGCCGACCACTCGACCAGCCCTTCCGAGGAGCTCAGACGGAAGCGGCTCGAACGAGCACTCGATGTTCTCGAGAACAATCCCGGCACATCACTCGCGGGCGTGGCCGCGGCCAGCGGCTTCGGTTCCGTCTCCACCCTCGAGCGTGCGTTCCGCACGGTTCGTGGTGTATCCCCCCGCGTCGCCACCCGAGCCCAGACATCTGGATCGTAGGTCGGACACCCCTGTCTGGTCGATCAGTGCCGTTCGCGACAGCAGGTCGTGCCAATCCTGGGCAGCGGAGCAGGAGGACGGCGTCCCTGCGTCCAAGCTTTTTCCGGTGGGCGGGTGCCCACCGGCGAGAGCCGATCGACCAAGGGGAGGATCATGGGAGAGCTCGAAGGACGGACCGATGTCGACAGACGTGAGGGGCACCGGGCGGCGAAAGGAACGGGACGGCGTGCCGTGCTCAAGGGGGCGGCATGGTCGATTCCCGTGATCGCAGGGGTTGTGGCGGTGCCGTCGGCGTCGGCATCGGGCGGACTGCTCGCTCCGCTCACCGGGGGAGACTGGACGTCGCAGTACCCCGGCGGTGGTCAGTTCGACGTCCACGCTCCGGTCAGCACGGGCGGTTGCAGCTCGATCCAGGTGACCGTCGTCGACTACACGATCACCATGAAGAACGGGCAGAGCCTGACGGCCAGCACGAGCATGGTGAACGCCGACATGTACTTCACTCGGTCAAGTCGTCCCGGGGAGGGCCGAATCACACTCGGGGGGCAGATGCCTGCGGTGCCGCTCGCGGAGTTCGAGCAGCTTGTCGTGATCCTGAACGTCTCCGAGAACTGTGGGGGCCCGACCGGCAACATCACGTTGCGCTGGAGCGCCTTTCGCAACGACCAGGATCAGCCGGGGCAGAGCGACGGCATCTGGACCGCCATCGCCTAGGCCGAGGCACTGACGAAAGGGCGAGCGGGGGACGGAGGAATTCGAACCCTCCGTCCCCCGCCACGGCCCGTTCGTCAGCGGGTGGTGTAGCCGCCGTTCGCGAAGATGGTCTGCCCGGTGATCCACCATCCGTCGGTGGCGAGGAAGGTGATGATCGGCGCGATGTCCTCGATCTGCGTGAGCTGGTCGCCCATGGCCTGGGACTTGTGGAACGCGACGCGCTCGGGGGTCTCCTGCCCGTAGAAGAACGGGGTGTCCATGGGTCCGGGGGCGATCGCGGTGACCGAGATCCCCCGGTCGGCGAACTCCTTCGCCGCGGCTCGGGTGAAGTGCTCCACCGGGCTCTTCCCGCCCGCGTAGGTCGAGTAGCCGTCGGTGAACGCGCCGAGCAGGGAGGTGACGATCGTGATGATCCTGCCCCCGTCGGCGAGGTGGGCACCGGCCTCCTTGATGAAGAAGTACGCCGCCTTCGCGTTGATGTCGAACATCGAGTCGTACTCGCCCTCGGTGGTCTCCGCGATCGGCTTGCGGAGCACCTTCCCGACCGTGTTCACCGCCACGTCGATCGCCCCGATCCCGGCCTCCGCATCCGCGAACAGCTTCTCCACGTTCGCGGGGACCGTGAGGTCGCCGCTCAGCAGCACGGCCTTGACCCCCGCGGCCTGCACGTCTGCGAGAGTCCCCTCCGCCTCGGCTCGGCTGGACTCCGAGTTGTAGTGGATCGCGACGTTCGCTCCCGCCGCCGCTGCCTCCCGGGCGAACAGCCCGCCCAGGTTCTTACCTCCTCCTGCGATCAGAACGTTCTTGCCCTCAAGCGTCCGCACCATGGCAAACCTCCGGTTGTGTCGTCTCGTTTGTATCAGTGATATGCGATTACATATCACTGATACTGGATACTATAACAAGATGACAGACATGCCGCACGTCGATACACGGACGCGTCTGCTGGACGCCGCGGCCGACCTCATCGCCGCCGAGCCCGGTGAGGACTTCTCCTTGCGTGCGGTGTGCGACAGCGTGGGGGTCAAGATGCCCACGCTCTATCACTTCTTCGGGAGCAAGCAGGGGCTGATCGAGGCCGTCATCGAGCGTGGTTTCGACATGTATCTGGCGCAGAAGGAGTCGGCGGAGCCGAGCGGGGACCCGATCCAGGATCTCCGCTCCGGCTGGGACGCCCATGTCGCGTTCGGTCTCGCGAACCCCGGCTTCTACTCCCTGATGTACGGCAAGGTGCGACCGGGATACTCGCCCGAGGCGCAGTCCCGTCCGAGCGAGCTGCTGCGGGGGCTGACGGCCGAGGCGCACCGTCAGGGGAGGCTGGTGGTGCCGCCGGAGCAGGCGGCCGCGCACGTCCTCGTCACGAACATCGGCGTCACGCTGCGCCAGATCATCCTCGCCGCCGAGGACAGGGCGCTGTCGATCGCCGTGCGCGAGGGAGCCATCGCCGCGATCACGGGTACGGCGCCGGCCGCGGGGGACGGGATCCTCCCATCCGCCGCCGACCTTCGTGTGCGCGACCTCGTTGAGCGCGCCGCGGCGCATCCCGAGGTGCTGGGAGCGGCGGAGACCCGGCTGCTCCTGAGCTGGATCCAACGTCTCGGCGGCGACGGCGCGTAGGCCCCGGCCTCACCCCCGCCTCACGCCCCGGGGCCGGCGCGCCCGTGCGGGCTACTGCGCCGGGGCGGCGGTGCGGATGCGCTCGGCGAGGAAGGCCAGATCCACGTCGCCGAGGGCGGTGACGGCGTAGCGGGTGGGCCAGAGGTCGCCGTCGTCGAGCTGCGCCGCCCACTCGAACTCGACCGTCGCGTAGCGCACCTTGAACTTGGCCTTCGGCTTGAAGAACAGGACGATCTTGCCGTTCCCGTCCGCATAGGCGGGCATGCCGTAGTAGGTGCGGGGGAGGAGGTGCGGAGCGTTCTCCGAGACGAGGCGGTGCACCGCCTCGGCGAGCACGCGGTCCGCCTCCGTCATCTCGGCGATCTTCGCCAGCACCTCCGCCTCGCCCTCGCGGCGGACGGCCTCCGGGTCCGCCTTCGTGCGCGACCTGGCCGCACGGTTCTCGGTGACGGCGTCCTTGACCGCGGCGCGCTCCTCGGCGCTCAGCCCGTTCCCCGAATCCTTCGTCATGGTCGTCCTCCTGTGTCCGCGCCGCGGCGGAAACCCCGGCGATACGCCCAGCCTAGGAACCGGGCCCGCTCGAGGCTTCTTCAGAACTGATCGATCGACGGAGACAGCGACGTAGATGGCGACAGAGACGGCGACGGTGACGAGGCAGCGGCGCTCGCGGCATGCGCTCGGCAGAACGCGCACGGCCCGAGGTCGGTAGGGTGATCGCGTGGACATGCGCGTCGCCGCCTATGCGGTCATCACCGGCGATGACGGTCGCGTGCTGCTGGCACGCTGGACGGAGGGGCGGCGGGCGTCGTGGACGATGCCGGGCGGGGGACTGGAGTCCGGCGAGGACCCCGAGGACGCCGTACGTCGTGAGGTGCGCGAGGAGACGGGGTACAAGGTCGTCGTCGACGAGCTCCTCGGGATCCACTCGCGGGTGATCCCGGCCGGACAGCGCGTGACGCAGGGTGCGACGACACCACTGCACACCCTGCGGATCGTCTATCGCGCCCACATCGTCGGCGGACGGCTCCGCTTCGAGAAGAACGGCTCGACCGACATGGCGGGATGGTTCGACCTGGACGCCGTCGGCGGGCTGCAGCGCGTGAAGCTGGTCGACATCGCCCTCGGGATGGCCGGCATCGACCGGGCCTGAGTGGCGACCGGACCGCACCGCCGAGCCAAACTGCGCGGCCGCGCTGCCGCGCTGCCGCGCTGATACGCCGCGCCCGCGGGCCCGTGTCTCAGGGCCGGACGGTCATTCGGGCTCGGAGATGTCCGCGACCGTGGCGTCGTAGGCCGCGATGAGCGCGTCCGCCTCGACGAAGAGGCTGTAGCCGTGGGCGCCGGCACCCATCGCGATCCGCTGGCCGCGGATCGACTCGTCGGCGAAGACGGGCCAGTCGCCCGTGCTCCCGATCGGGACGATCGTGCCCCGTTCGTATCCGGTGGCGGCGAGGGCGACCTCGGCCTCCGGGAGCTTCAGGCGGTTCACGCCGACGACGGCACGGAGCTTGGGCCAGGAGATCTTGCGGCCTCCGGGGACGAGCGCGAACAGGAACGTGTCGTCCGACCTCTTCACGACGAGCGTCTTGACGATCCCGGAAGGCAGGATCCCCAGGACCGCCGCCGCCTCGTCGAGGCTTCGCGCGACCGGCCGCTCGCGGATCTCGATCTCCAGGCCGCGCGCTGCTGCCGCGTCCCGCACCCTGGAGTGCGGGACGCGTGCGTCGTCGGTCACGCCGCGGGGGTGCTCAGCGGGTCGTCGGCGACCCACAGCTCGTCGTCGGCGCGGAGCGTCTGCCAGGCGGCGAAGAGCACGCCGACCGCTGCGCCGATGCCGAGCACGACCGCGATCACGGTGCCGATGCCGCGGCTCTTCTTCTCGGGCGCCGGGGCGACCAGTTGCACGGTGCTCGCACGACCGTGCGATCCGCTGCGCTTGGCGTTCGCGATGTCCCAGGCGGTCAGCGCGGTGCCGATGGCTCCGCCCACCGCCGGGACGACGCGGTCGTCGACGAGGTGCTTGGAGAACTTGACGCCGCGGTCGACGGCCGGGACGACGCGGTGCGCGTAGACGTCCTGGACGGTCGGCACGACCTGCTCACGGCTGAAGTTGCCGAGCTGGCGGCTGGCTTCGCGAGCGACGTTGGCCGCCTCGCCGACCAGCACCTGCTGCGCCTCCCACAACTTGTTCGCATCGCCTTGCAGACGGTGCAGTTCCTTCTTGCGCTTACGGCTCAGGCCCACGGTGCCCTCCCAATCGACAGGGGTTCGGATTCACCATCTTGCCAGACTGCGCGCGAGAAACCGTGGAGTTCCCCGAGAACTCATCGGAAGCTCTGCGAGAATGGACCCATGCCTCACGCCACTCATGTCGCTACGTTCCACACCAATCACGGGGACATCGTCGTCAGCCTGTTCGGCGACCACGCTCCGCGCACCGTGAAGAACTTCATCGGTCTCGCCGATGGAACGGGCGAGTGGACCGATCCCGCCACCGGCAAGCCCGGTGAGGGCGCGCTCTACCAGGACGTCATCTTCCACCGGATCATCCCGAACTTCATGATCCAGGGCGGCGACCCGCTCGGCCAGGGCGTCGGCGGTCCCGGCTACACCTTCAACGACGAGATCCACGGCGAGCTCGACTTCAATGCCCCGTACAAGCTGGCCATGGCCAACGCCGGCCTCCGCCGCAACCCCGCCACCGGCGAGGTCGAGGGCACCAACGGGTCGCAGTTCTTCATCACCACGGACCCGACGCCATGGCTCCAGGGCAAGCACACCATCTTCGGCGAGGTCGCCGACGAGGAGTCGCAGAAGGTCGTCGCCGCGATCGCGGCCGTGCCGACCGCTGCGGGCGATCGTCCGATCGAGCCCGTCGTCCTGCAGTCGATCGACATCGTCGCGTCCTGACATGCCGATGAGCTCCCGTCCGCGCGCCGGGGCGTCGACCCCGGCGGACGGCGGGGTGCGCCGATGACCACGCCCGAGTTCTCCGCGAACCGCGACAACTACTGCTACCGGCATCCGGATCGGCAGAGCTTCGTGCTGTGCCAGCGGTGCCTGCGCACGATCTGCCCCGAGTGCCAGACGCAGGCACCGGTGGGCGTGATCTGCCCGGAGTGTCTCCGGGATCAGCGCAAGGCCGAGTCGCCCGCGCAGCGCAAGGCGCGGAGGAGCTGGGGTCGCGGGCCGATGGGTGCGGTGACCGACGGCCGGCCGGTCATGACCTACGGGATCATGCTCGTGACGTCGATCGTCAGCCTGATCCAGATGATCCCCGGCGTCGGCGATGCGATCACCGATCAGCTGTACTTCGCCGCGATGTACCTGTATCCGCAGTTCAGCGTCGCGCCGTTCGAACCGTGGCGGCTGCTCACCGCGGCGCTCGTGCACGGCGGGTTCCTCCATCTGGCGTTGAACATGCTCGCGCTGTGGATGATCGGCCGGAGCCTCGAGCCGGTGCTGGGGCGATGGCGGTTCCTCACGCTCTATGTGCTCAGCGCCCTGGGCGGCTCGGTCGCCGTCGCGGTGATCGCCCCCGGCACAGCCACCGTCGGTGCTTCCGGTGCGGTGTTCGGGCTCATGACGGCGCTCTTCGTGGTCGGCCGCCATCTGGGGGCGAACGTCACCGGAATCCTGGTGGTCCTGGGCCTCAACCTGGTGATCGGCTTCCTGCCCCAGATCTTCGGGGGACAGTCGATCATCGCGTGGCAGGCCCACGTGGGCGGTGCGCTCGTCGGCGCTCTCATCGGCTTCATCTACACCCGGACGCGACGCCCGAACCAGCGTGGCTGGCAGATCGCGCTGCTCGTGGCCGTCGCGGTCGTCCTGCTGGCGGTGGTGGCCGTGGTACCGCCGATGCTCCTTCTCGCTGGAGCCGTGGGCTGACGCACGACGTCGATCTGTCGGCCAGAGTCAATGAGGTCGGTCCGTTTCTCGCGAACGGGCCGACCTCATTGCATCGGTCCGACGATGTTGCCACCGAGACCGCTGAGACAGACGTGTCAGCGGGACCGAGGCGACCGTGCGGAAAAGTTATCCACAGGTGTTATCCACATGGGGAGAATTACACCCATGTAATTCGATGCCTCTCCGATCGGCTACGGAGCCGATCGGAGCCGCAGATGCGCGGAAGAGGAGCAGGAGACGAGAAACGCCCCCGCGGGATGGCGGGGGCGTTCGTCGGTCGGAAGGGGCGTCGTCAGCGCCACTGGGTGGTCATCAGGAAGCCGATCATGGCGATGCCCAGGCCGATGAGGAGGTTCCAGGCGTCGAGACCGGGGATCGGGAAGGCCTGTCCGCTGATGTAGTAGACGAGGATCCAGATGAGGCCGAGGAGCATGAAGCCCACCATGACCGGCTTGAACCACGCCGCATTGGGCGCCGCCTCACCCTCGACCTTGTCGATGGCGGGTTCTTCGCTCTTGCCGGATCGTGCCATGCGTTCCAGTGTACCGGGCGGGCCGATGTTCATCAGAGATGGGTAGGATCGCGGCATGACCCCCACCGTCGACGTGCCGCGTCGCGCCCGGCGCCGGCGCCCGCGGGTCACCGTGACCGGCGTGATCGGTGAGCTCCTGCTGACCGCCGGTGTCCTGGTCCTCCTGTTCGTCGCCTGGCAGATGTGGGTCGGCGACTGGATCATGGCCGCGGAGGGCGACGCGGAGGGGAGCCAGATCAGTCAGGAGTGGGCGCAGGAGCCGCCTCCCGCCCCTCCGGCCCTGCAGGACCCCGCCACTCCCGACGCCGCCCCGCAGTACGAGCCGCCGCTCATGACCGCTCCCGGGGACGGCGAGTATTTCGCGCAGATGATCATCCCGCGCTTCGGAGCCGACTACAACCGCATCCTCGCCGGCGGCGTGACCCGACCGGTTACCCTCGACAACGGCTGGATCGGGGTCTATCCGCAGTCGGCGATGCCCGGACAGGTCGGCAATTTCTCGGTCGCGGGTCACCGGACCACATGGGGCAAGCCGCTCAACCAGATCGACCAGCTGCGACTGAACGATCCGATCGTGGTCGAGACGCGCGAGGGATGGTATGTCTACCGCTTCCGGACGCTGGAGTACGTCACGCCGGACCGGGTCTCGGTGCTCGAGCCCGTCCCCGAGGCGCCGGGACTGCAGACCGGCGAGCGGTACATCACGCTGACCGCCTGCTCGCCGCTGTACTCGCTCGCCGAGCGGATCATCGCGTACGGCGTGTTCGATCGCTTCCAGCCGCGTGCCGACGGCGCACCGGTGGAGCTCACCGAAGGGGGGCTGTGATGTACGGCGCATTCTGGCGGATCCTGCCCGGCCCGTGGTGGGTGCGGCTGCTTATCGTGCTCGTGCTGCTGACGGCGGTGCTCTACGGCCTGTTCTTCTACGTCTTCCCGTGGCTGAGCCCGATCATCGCCCCCGGTGATGTGACGATCGAGTCCCCGACCCCTTCCTAGCCCGCCAGCTGGCCTGCCCGGCCCCGCCCGCCCCGCCCGGCCCGCGCCCTCCCAACCCGCGAGACTGCAACTGCGCCACGAGACTGCAGGAAAATCGCGCAGTCTCGTGAGGCAGTTGCAGTCTCGCGGTGAGAGAGGGGAGTCGGGAGAGGGCGGGTCAGGAACCGGAGCAGTAGCTCAGGTCGATGGTCGAGAGGACCGGGACGTCGCCCGGCGCGACCGACATGGTGCTGACGAGCTTCTGCTCCGAGCCCTTGCAGGCCGGGTTCGCCACCGGGTTGCCGGTGAGTCCGAGCTCCTTCAGCGCCTCGACGGCCGCGTCCACCGGCCAGCCGGTGAGGTCCTTGAGGGTCACGACCCCGCTGGCGACCACGAGGTTCACCACCGTGCCGGGCAGGACCTCGGCATCGGCGTCCGCGCTCGCCTCGAGCACCGTCCCGCGCTGAGCCTGTGGATCGTTGCGCTGGAGGACGGAGCCCACGGTGAGTCCCGCCTTCTGCAGTGCGTCCTTCGCCGCAGCCTCGCCGAGCCCGAGGAGGGTCGGGACCTTCGACATCGCCGCACCGGTCGAGACGTAGAGCGTCACGGTGTGGCCGACCTCGAGGGTTGCTCCGGTGTCCGGGTCGCTGCGGATCACGTTGCCCTCGGCGACCTCGGCATTGGCCTCGTTGATCCGGGCCGCGGTGAGGCCCAGCTCGCCGAGCGCGGCCTCCGCCCGCTCGAACGTCATGCCGGACAGGTTGGGCACGTCACGCGAGTTGGAGGGGAGCTCCTGGGATGGGCGCATGGCCACGACCCAGATGAGGACGGATGCGAGCAGGACTGCCAGAAGGGCGACGCCCGCCCAGATCCAGGCCACCGGGGGACCGGACTGCGTGCGCGTCATGGTCGTGTCGGAGCTGAGCTGACGCAGGGTCCGCGCCGTCTCGGCGGCGTGCCGCGGACTCGGACCGTACAGCTCGCTGGTCAGAGCGCCCAGCTGCTTCTTCGTGGGCGCGACGCCGGTCGCGGTCTCCTCCAGCGCCTTCCGGAAGGCGGCGGCGTCGGGGAACCGCTGGAACGGGTCCTTGGCCATCGCGCGGAGGACGACGGGGTCCAGTGCGCGCAGCGCGTCGGCGTCCTCCGTCCGGTCCGTCGCCTCGCTCGGCGGCACCGGGGTCTCGCTCACGTGCTGATAGGCCACGGCGACGGGCGAGTCGCCGCGGAAGGGCTGGCGTCCCGCGAGCATCTCGTACAGCATCACGCCGGCGGAGTAGATGTCGGTGCGGGCGTCGACCTGCTCGCCCTTGGCCTGCTCGGGGGAGAAGTACGCGGCCGTGCCGATGATCTGCGTCGTCTCGGCCACTGTCGACGAGGAGTCGGAGATCGCGCGGGCGATCCCGAAGTCCATCACCTTCACGGCGCCGGTGCGGGTGATCATGACGTTGCCCGGCTTGATGTCGCGGTGGACGACCCCGGCGCGATGCGAGTACTCGAGCGCCTCCAGCACGCCGTCGGCGTAGCGGACGGCATCCGCCACGGGGACGGGGCCGCGGGCGATGTGGTCCTTGAGGAGCTCGCCCTCGACGAGCTCCATCACGATGAACGGGACCGGCTCGGCGGGGCTGCCTCCGGCCTCGGCGGACGGGTCCTCGCCGGCGTCGAACACGCGCACGATCGAGGGGTGCGCCATGCGCGACGCCGCCTGCGCCTCCATCCGGAACCGCGTGCGGAAGGCGGTGTCCCTGGCGAGGTCGCGATCCAGGATCTTGATCGCGACCTCGCGCCCCAGGGTCATGTCGTACCCCCGGTAGACCTTGGCCATTCCACCCCGGCCGATGGGTTCATCGACCCGATAGCGCTCCGAGATCACGCGCGACTGCGTGGACAACGAAGGACCCCCCTGAACGTCGACGATCGAAAAATGCTACTTGCGGTTGGTGCCGCCGGCGCCGTTGCCGGCACCCGTGCCGGTCCCGTTGCCGTTGCCGTTGCCGTTGGTGTTGCCCGAGGGCTCGGGCGTCGGCGCGCCGGCGATCGACTCCATCAGCTGCGGCGACGATCCGGTCGGTCGGTCGCCGCACATGGCCGTGTAGCTCGCGGTGACGTGCTGGCCGGGGAGGTTGGCGACCGTGATGGAGTCGCTGGTCTGACCCGCCCCGTACGTCTTGGTCTGAGTGCCGTCGCCGAACGAGGCGCCGCTGATGACCACCGTGTAGCCGCTGACGTTCCCGGTGCCGCTGGGGCAGACGTACGCCGCCCAGCTCAGGGTGGCGGTCTGGCCGGCCACGGCGGGCTGGTCCAGGCTCGGGGCGTTCGTGGGCGCTCCCACCGCGGTGCGGTCGCCGTGGATCGTCAGGGCGAGGATCGTGCCCTTCTGCACGGTTCCCGTGGGCTGGACGCTGTAGACCTTGCCCACCTGGTCGTCGCTGGGTGCGGCGTCCCCGGTGGTGCAGCTGGCGTCGAGGTTCGCGGCCTTCGCCTTGGCGGTCGCCTCGTCACAGGTCAGGCCGACGAGGCCGAGCGCGTTGACGTCCACACGGTCGGACACCGGCGGTGCCGACGGAGTGGTCGGGGTCTTGGACGGCGTCGACTTGGGCGTCGCCGAGGGCGAGCTCGACGTCGGTGCGGGCGCCGGCGTCTGGTTCTGGTTCATCAGAGCGAAGACGGTGCCGCCGAGGACGATCGCCAGCAGCGCGATCAGAGCGATCAGCGGCCACGTCCAGGGGCTGCGCTTCTTCTTCTCTTTCTGCTCCCCCGCGTCGTCCCCGGTGGGGATCTGGGCGGTGGTGGGAAGGATCCGCGTGGCGCCCTCCGTGCCGGTCGCGCCCATCAGCTGGGTCAGGGCGTCGTCCGCACCCGCGCCGGCGGCGGCGACGCCTGCCGCGATGGCGGGCACGGCGATCGCGGCGGAGTTCAGGTCGCCGCGGCGCAGGGCCTGTGCCGCGCGGGCGACGGTCGCCGCCGAGGTCGGCCGGTCGGCCGGCTTCTTGGCGATCATCGCCATCACGAGGTTCTGCACCGGCACGGGCACCGTCGGGGCGAGCGGCGGCGGCTGCTCGTTGATCTGCGCCATGGCGATGGCCACCTGCGACTCGCCCGTGAAGGGACGCTTGCCGGCGAGGCTCTCGTAGGCGACGATCCCGAGCGAGTAGATGTCGGTGGCGGGGGACGCCGGATGCCCCGAGGCCTGCTCCGGCGAGAGGTACTGCACCGTTCCCATGACCTGCCCGGTGGCGGTCAGCGGGACCTGGTCGGCGATGCGCGCGATGCCGAAGTCGGTGATCTTCACACGGCCGTCCGGCGTGATCAGCAGGTTCCCCGGCTTGATGTCGCGGTGGACGAGACCGGCGGCGTGCGCAGCCTGCAGCGCCGACGCCGTCTGCGCGACGATGTCGAGCGTCTTGTCGGCGCTCAGAGAGCCCTCGCGCTCGAGGATGGTCGACAGGGCCTCGCCGGGCACGAGCTCCATGACGAGATAGGCGGAGCCGTTCTCCTCGCCGTAGTCGAAGACGCTGGCGATGCCCTCGTGGTTGACGAGGGCGGCGTGCCGGGCCTCGGCGCGGAAGCGCTCCAGGAAGCCCGGATCCCCCATGTACTCGTCCTTGAGGATCTTGATCGCGACCGTCCGTCCGATGACGTGATCGGTCGCCTCCCACACCTCGCCCATGCCGCCGATCGCAATCCGCGACTGCAGCTCGTAGCGACCACCGAACGACACTCCCTGCGTCGGCCTCATCTGTTCAGCACCGCCTCTATGACCTTCTTCGCAATCGGTGACGCGATCTCGTCACCGGATCCGGATTGACCCTTGCCACCGCCGTCTTCGACGACGACCGCTACGGCGATCTCCGGGTTCTCCACCGGCGCGAAGCCGGTGAACCACAGTGTGTAGGGCCTGGTGTCGCCGTTCTCCGCCGTACCGGTCTTCCCGGCCACGTTGACCCCGTCTATTCTTGCACCCTGCGCCGCGCCATTCTGGACCCCAGCCATGAGCACCTGGCTGATGGCGCTCGCGTCCTCGGCGCTCATCGCCCGGCCGAACTCGGTGTTGTCGTAGGCCTTGACCACGGACAGGTCGTCTCCCAGGATGCTGTCGACCATCCGCGGGTTCATCACGACGCCGCCGTTCGCGACGCCCGCCGACACCATCGCCATCTGCAGGGGAGTGGCCCGGACATCGCCCTGGCCGAAGCCGGTCAGCGCGGTCTGGTCGGGGCTGAGGTTGGACGGGTAGGTCGAGGGGGTGGACTCGAGTGGCGTGGCGAAGCTCTTGTCGAAGCCGAACTTCTCGGCCGTCTGCTTGATCGCGTCGTCGCCGAGCTCCGCGGCGAGCTCCGCCATCGGGATGTTGCAGCTGAGCCGCAGGGCCTCGGCGAGCGTGACCGTGTCGCCCGCGCCGCACGCGCCGCCCCAGGCGTTGTGCACGGCGGTCGTTGTCCCGGGCAGCGTGTAGGCCGCGGGATTCGGGAACGTGGACTGGAGCGTGTACTTGCCGGACTGGAGCGCCGCGGCGACCGTGACGATCTTGAACGTGGATCCGGGAGGGTTGAGGTCGCCGGCGAGACCGCGATTGAACAGCGGCTTGCCGGGGTCGTTCTCCAGCGCGTCGTAGGCGGCCTGGGCGGCATCGGCGTCGTGTACGGCGAGGCTGTTCGTGTCATACCCGGGCGTGGAGACCATCGCGAGGATCCGCCCGGTCTTCGGCTCGACGGCCACGATCGCGCCCTGGTATCCCTGCAGGGCGTCGTAGGCGGCGCGCTGCACGGCCGGATCCAGGCTCAGCACGACGTTCGCGCCGCGCTGGGGCTGGCCGGAGAGGATCCGCTCGACCGTGGCGAAGAACTGCGTGCCCCCGGTGCCGGAGAGCTCGCTGTTCATGGCCCGCTCGATGCCCGTCGCGCTGCCGAGCGCGGGGTTGTAGTAGCCGGTGACGGGGCCCCAGAGCGCGGGGTCCGCGTAGACGCGCTGGAAGGAGTACTTGTCGGCGGCGGGGACGGAGGAGGCGATCTGCGTGCCGCCGACGAGGATCGATCCGCGCTGGATCTCGTAGCTGTCCAGCAGGGTCCGGGTGTTCCTGTCGTTCTGCGCGAGCTCATCGACCTGGACCACCTGGATCCAGCTCGTCGCCACGAACAGGGACAGGAACATCAGCAGCACGACCGCGCTGATGCGGCGCAGTTCCTTGGTCATCCGATCACCACCCGGGGTTGACGGCGCACGCCGTCGGAGATCCGCAGCAGCAGTGCCACGATGAGCCAGTTGGCCACGAGGGAGGAGCCGCCCGCCGCGAGGAATGGCGTGGTCAGCCCGGTCAGCGGGATCACGCGCGTGACGCCGCCGACCATGATGAACACCTGCAGGGCGATCGTGAACGACAGGCCGGTCGCGAGGAGCTTGCCGAAGTCGTCCTGCCCGGCGAGGCCGATCCGAAGGCCCCGGCTCACGAACACCATGTAGAGGCACAGGATCGCGAACAGCCCGATCAGGCCCAGCTCCTCGCCGAGGCTCGGGATGATGTAGTCGCTCTCGGCGAGCGGGGTCAGCTGGGGTCGCCCCTGCCCGAGGCCGGTGCCGAGGAGCCCGCCGTGCGCGAGGCCGAAGATGCCCTGCACGAGCTGGAAGCTGCCGCCGTCGGCGTCGATCAGCGCGGGATCGAACGCGTCCAGCCAGTTGTGGAAGCGGCCCTGCACGTAGCTGAGGATCTGGGTGGCGACGGCGACGCCGGCCGCGACCATCGCCAGTCCGATCAGCACCCAGCTCGTCTTGCCGGTCGCGACGTAGAGCATGACGATGAACATGCCGAAGATCAGCATGCCGGTGCCGAGGTCGCGCTGAGAAACGATGATCGCGAGCGAGATGAGCCAGACCACGATCACGGGGCCGAGCTCGCGCATGCGCGGCCAGGTCATCCCGAGGAACCGCTTGCCGACGGACGACAGGCTCTCCCTGGTCCGCACGAGGTAGCCGGCGAAGAAGACCGCCAGGAGGATCTTCGCCAGCTCGCCCGGCTGGAACGAGAAGAGGCCGCCGATCGAGACCCACACGTCCGCGTTCGAGCCGGTCGCCCCAAGGCCCGGGACGAACGGGAGGAGGAGGAGCACGATGCCGGCGAGGCCCGAGAGGTAGGTGAACCGGTACAGCACGCGGTAGTTGCGCAGCAGGATGATGAGCGCGATCGCGCCGGCCAGCGAGATCGCGGTCCACACCAGCTGCTTCGTGGAGAACGCCGCCCAGCCGGTGAGCTTCTCGGCGATGTCGAGGCGGTAGATCATCGCGATGCCGAGGCCGGTGAGCAGGGTCGCGATCGGGAGCACGAACGGGTCGGCGTCCGAGGCGACGAAGCGCAGCACGATGTGCAGCGCCAGGGCGAGGACGGCCAGACCGCCGCCGATGAACAGGATCATCGGGTCGATCTGTCCGAGGGCGCCGAGCTGCACGAGGGTGATCGCCGCGCCCGAGACGAGGGCGGCGAACAGCAGCAGCCACAGCTCGCGGTTGCGCTGGGTCTGCGGTCCGCGGATCCGGCGCAGCGCGCGCAGGACGCTGGTGTCGGCGGAGACGTCGGCGGTCATGGGCGCCCCTTCGCGGATTCGCGCAGTCGTTCGACGATCTGCTGGGCGTCCTCCAGGGAGCCGGCCGTCAGGGTGGTCTCCACCCGGGAGCGGTCGAAGCTGGGCAGGTCGCGGAGGCGGATCCCGGTGTCCTCGTACACGCTGGAGAGGGAGAGCGGGCCGATGTCCTGCTGGATGCCGCGGAAGATCACCACGGAGTCGGAGTCGGAGCCGACGAAGAAGCGGGTCTGCGTCCAGGCGTAGGCGCCGAACAGGCCTGCGGCGAGCAGCACGATGACGGCGATGAGGCCGGCGAACCAGCCGACCCGCCGGCGGCGGGAGCGCCGCCGGTCCTCCTCGATGAGCTCTTCGAGGTACGCGGCGGCCGGCTCGAAGTGGGTGGGCTCGTTCGCGGCCTGGCGCACCGGGTGCAGCCAGCTGGGTCGGGCGGGGCGCGCGGCGGGGACGACGACGCCCTGCGGGTTGGAGGCGGATCCGACGATCGTCGGCGTTCCCGACATCAGCGGGTGCTGCCCGCCGACGTCGACGATCACGATCGTGACGTTGTCCGGCGCCCCGCCGTCCAGGGCCTGCTTCAGCAGGCTGTCGGCGGTGCGCCCCGGTGCCATTCCCAGGCGCAGCACCTTCGTCATGTGGAGCTCGTCGACGACGCCCGAGAGGCCGTCGGAGCAGAGCAGCCAGCGGTCGCCGGGCTGGGTCGGCATGACGAACATGTCGAGCTCGGGGTCCGCGTCCATGTCGCTGAGGACGCGCATGAGCACCGAGCGCCGTGGGTGGTAGCGGGCCTCCTCGGGCGTGATGCGCCCGGAGTCGACGAGCCGCTGCACGAACGTGTGGTCCGCGGTGATCTGGGTGAGCGCGCCGTCGCGGTAGAGATAGATGCGCGAGTCGCCGATGTGGCCGATGACCGCGTAGTCGTCGACCATGATGATCGCGCTGAGGGTCGTCCCCAGTCCCGCGAGCTCCGGACGGTCCTTCGCGGCGCGGATGAGGTCGCCGGCGGCCGTCGTCGCGGCGGCCTGGAGGGATGCGGCCGCGTCGTCGGTGGAGGGGAAGGCCTGGTCCAGGCCCTCGATCCGGTGGATCGCGATGCTCGACGCGACGTCCCCGCCCGCATGCCCGCCCATTCCGTCGGCGACGACGAACAGGTTCGCCCCGGCGTAGCCGGAGTCCTGGTTGTTGGAGCGGACCTTCCCGGTGTGGGAGATCGCGGCGCTCGAGCCCTCGAAGACCATGTGCGCCGTTACGCCCGCAGCTCGAACGTCGTCGCGCCGACCTTGATCGGGGTGCCGATGGCGATGGCGACGGGTGCGCCGACGCGCTCGCCGCCGAGGAAGGTGCCGTTGGTGGAGTCGAGGTCCTGCACCATCCAGTTCTCGCCCCACAGCAGCAGGCGTGCATGGTGGCTGGAGGTGTAGTCGTCGCGGATGACGAGGCCGGACTCGCTGGAGCGCCCGATCGTCATGGGCTCGTTGCCGAGCGGCAGCTCGAGACCGGCCTTCGGGCCGGACGTGATGACGAGCTTGGTGACGGTGGAGGTCGTCGCAGGTCCTCCGGTCTTCTTCGAGGGTTTGCTCGGCGCTGGCTTCGCGGCCGGCTTGCTCGGCGCGGCGGGCGCCGCCTCCGCGGGCATCTTCCGCACGCGGACGCCGAAGAGATCGGCGCGGAGGGAGTACACCACCGCGAAGACGAAGAACCACAGCAGCACCAGGAACCCGATGCGCAGCAGCAGCAGCGTCAGTTCGCTCACGGCATCGCTCCGAACGCGCGGGTGGCGGCGTCGTCGCCACGGGAGGGGCGGGTGGCCGTCGGGACGATCCGGAAGACGAGATCCGTCCGTCCGATCGTGATGACCGTGTCGCTCGGCAGGGGCGCCTCGCGGACCTTCTCGCCGTCGACCTTCGTGCCGTTGGTGGATCCGAGGTCGCGGAGCATGGCGCGCTCGCCGTCCCACAGCACCTCGGCGTGCTTGCGGCTGGACCCGGCGTCCGAGATCGTGATGTCGGCGTCGCTCCCGCGGCCGATCACGGTCCTGGCACGGCCGAGCGGGTGGCGGGTCCCCGCGACGTCGATGACGGCCTGCCAGGTGACGCGGCCGTCGGCGGCGCCGGATTCGACGCGGACCGTGCCGGTCGGGATCCTCTCGTCCGTCTCGAGGGTGATCGAGAGGGGCCCGGCGAAGCTGTACCCCTGGGAGCGGGCGTGCGTCGAGAGAAGGGAGTGCAGTTCGTCCGTGAGCGCGCTGCCAAGGCCCTTCATGGCCGAGGCGTCCTCTCCGCTCAGATGCACGACGAACGAGCTGGGAGCGATGATCCGGTCCCGGCTGACCACGGCGGCCTTCGTGTCGACCTCTCGGCGCAGGGCCGAGGCGATCTCCACGGGCTGGATGCCGCTGCGAAAGGTCTTCGCGAACGCGCCGTTGACGGCACGTTCAAGACCCTTCTCAAAGCTGTCTAGTAGTCCCACTGGGCTCCCAAGGCTCACCGATTGGTACGGCCATCGTAGCCACACGGCCTGAATGATCCCCTTGACCGGCCTCTTCATGGTTTGCCCCGGGTCGACGAGGCCGTCTTCCGCGCCGCTTCAGGCGGGAGAGCGGGGGAGGGGAGGGCGAGGGGGCGCGATCGTTCATGATATTCTCGGGAGGTTGGTTCTTCGGAGCCGGCATGCGCGAGTGGCGGAATAGGTAGACGCGCTGGCTTCAGGTGCCAGTGCCCGTAAGGGCGTGGGGGTTCAAGTCCCCCCTCGCGCACGTAGTGAAATGGCCCCTGATCCGGGATTTTTAACTCCGGATCTGGGGCCATTTTCGCATTGTCCGGCGAGTGTCATCATCGGTCCATGTACCCCATGTGCTGCGCGTTGTACCTGGTGCCGGCGACGCCGACAGTCCGGGCGAGGGCGTCGAGATCGGCCACGTCGTCGGCCGAGAGGGCGATGGCGGTCGCTGCGGAGTTCTCCTCGATCCGGCTGGTGCGGCGGGTGCCCGGAATCGGCACGATCCACGGATGCTGCGCGAGCAGCCACGCGAGGGCGATCTGCCCGGGTGTGGCACCTCGGTCGTTCGCGAGCTGTGTCACCTGTTCGACGAGCGCCTGGTTCGCGGCGAGGTTGTCGGCCTCGAACCGGGGGACTCGACGACGGATGTCGTTCTTGTCGAAGGTGACGTCGGCAGTGACCGTCCCGGTGAGGAAGCCCTTGCCGAGCGGGCTGAACGGCACGAATCCGATGCCGAGCTCGCTCAGCGTCGGCAGCACCTCGGCCTCGGGGTCGCGCGTCCACAGCGAGTACTCGCTCTGCACCGCCGTGACCGGGTGCACGGCGTGCGCTGCGCGGATCGTGGCAGCGGATGCCTCTGAGAGTCCGAAGTGTCGGACCTTTCCTTCGGCGACGAGATCGCCCACCGTGCCTGCGACGTCCTCGATCGGCACGTCCGGGTCGACGCGATGCTGGTAGAAGAGGTCGAGGACGTCGACCCGCAGGCGCGTCAGCGACGCCTCGGCGACCCGGCGGATCCGCTCGGGTCGCGAGTCGAGGCCGACGCTCTGACCGTTCTCGATGTCCCACCCGAACTTGGTCGCGATGACGACATCGTGGCGCAGCGGCTCGAGCGCCTCGCCGACCAGTTCCTCGTTGACGTAGGGTCCGTATACCTCCGCAGTGTCGAAGAAGGTGACTCCGAGCTCGACCGCGGATCGAAGCACGGCGATCATGTCGTCGCGGTTGCCCGGGTTCGGGCCGTATGACTGCGACATGCCCATGGCGCCGAGTCCGATGGCCGACACCTGGAGGCCTTGGCCGAGCGTTCGTGTGTGCATGGTTCTACTCCTTGACGGGCATCGTGTGACGATCAGAGACGGACTCGGACTCGGGCGCTGACTCAGAGACGGGCTCGGGCTCGGACTTGGACTCGGCGAGGCTGGCCAGCAGACGGATCCTCTCCTCGGTCGGGGTGTTCGTCTCGGCTGAGTAGATCAGCAGGGACAGATGGGGCTCTGCGGCCAGCTTCATCTCCTCGTAGACGAGGGTGACGTCGCCGACGGCGTGGTGGTGGAAGGTCTTCATCCCGGTGGAGTGCTGTCGCACGTTGTGCGCGCCCCAGCGGGTCCGGAACTCGTCGCTGCGGGTGGACAGCTCGCCGACGAGGTCGTGCATGGCCTTGTCGTACGGGTCACGCCCCGCCTCGGTGCGCATGATGGCCACGGTGATGTCCGCTGCCGTCTCCCATTGCGGGTAGAAGGCGCGGGCTCGCTCGTCCAGGAACGCATACCTGGCGATGTTCCCGTGGCCGGGTGCGTCGAACACCTCGTCATAGAAGGCTCGGCCGAGAGGATTCGTGGCAAGGATGTCCATGCGTCCGTTTCGGACGAATGCAGGCCCGCCGGTTATCGTGTCGAGGACGAGCTGCAGTCCGGCTCGACGGGTCCATTTTTTCTGCTTCGGCGCCGGCCTGCGGGATGAGGCAGCATTGGCGGCGCGGGCGAGGTCGAACAGGTGCGCACCCTCGGCCTCGTCAAGCTGGAGCGCGCGTGCGATGGCGTGGAGGATGGCGTCCGATACGCCCGAGAGGTTCCCCCGCTCGAGATGGCCGTAGTACTCGGGGCTCACGTCGGCGAGCATCGCGACCTCGCCGCGCCTCAGGCCAGGCACGCGCCGGTTGCTGCCTCGGGCGATGCCGGCCTGTTCTGGAGAGAGCCGCGCACGACGCGAGTTGAGGAAGTCGCGCACCTCGCTCCGATTCTCCATGACACTGACGGTACGCCGCTGTCCCCGAGGAAGGGATGCTCTGTCAGTACACGTTTCGGCCGGGGCTTGGTCCATGACTGGATATGAACGAGTACGGCATCACCGTTGGCTGACCGACACTCGAGGTCTTCGCCGATGAGCACCTCGTCGGCATCTGGTTTGAGTCCAGCGGAGGCGACCTGGATTCCGGGCCAATCACGGAACACGTTCTCGGCTGTGGGGCTGTGTAACCGATTCCGACTACGCACGAAGAGCACGTTCATGCCCAAGGCTACGTATGCATTCACTCCGAATCCCGGTGACATCGCGGCCATCCCCGGAGGTCCTGCCGGGTCGCCACCGTGCCCTTTCGCGAAGGTGAACTTTGGTGCAGTTCAGGACTGTACTTGAGTACATGCGTGCGTCTCTTCGGTGTTCGTAGCGTGGTCGGTACGAACACCGAACCACTACCGAGGAGACGCAGAATGAACGGTCTTCAGCTCGCGGGCATCAGCCGGAGCTTTGGCAGCAATACGGTCCTGCAGGATGTTGATCTGACAGTCCAGCGCGGTGAGATCGTGGGATTCATCGGCGGAAACGGTGCCGGGAAGACCACGACGATGCGTCTGATTCTCGGTCTCCTTTCTCCGAGCCAGGGGTCGATTACCTGGGATGGTCGTCCGATCACCGCCGCGGATCGACGCAACATCGGCTATATGCCTGAAGAACGTGGCCTGTACCCCCAGATGTCGGTTCGCGATCAGGTCGTCCATTTCGCGCTTCTCGAAGGCCATTCCCTTGCGAGGGCCACGGTGATCGTCGATGACCTCATCCGTTCCTTGGGGCTATCGGATCGCGCAGAGTCGCTTGTGCAGGATCTGTCTCTGGGGAACCAGCAGCGGGTCCAACTGGCGGTGTCGCTTGTCGGCAACCCGGCGCTTCTGGTCCTGGACGAACCATTTTCAGGTCTGGATCCCCTCGCCGTCGAGACGATGGCTGCACTCATTCAGGAGCAGGCTGACCGCGGAGTCGGGGTTCTGTTCTCCTCGCATCAGATCGAACTGGTCGAACGCATCTCGGATCGAGTCTGCGTGCTGGACCGCGGCCGGGTCGTCGTATCCGGACCCGTTTCGGAGCTGCAGAGCACCGGTACCACACAGTGGCGTTTGACATTCTCCATCCCAGTGAACGGCCGGCTGCTGGCCGAGCTCGCCGTTCCTGGGGGAATCAGAACTGCCATCGACCCGGAGAACCCGCAGGCCGTGCTCGTAACTGTGGGCGGAGACAAACAGGACATCCCCGACGAACTGCTCGACGTCGTTCGTCGCACGGGAGGTCTGCTCAGCATCGAACAGGTTCGTCCGTCCCTCACAGACATTCTGTCGCAACGTTTCATCTCCTCCGGCAAGGCGCCGTCCGACGAAGCACAAGAATCTGCATCCAAGATCACGGCGGGAGGCATCCGATGACTACGAATATTCTTGCGTTCGACGCCATTGGCGTCAGTAAGGCGAAGGAGAGCCCGAGCACGGGCAGGGAAACCTGGTTGGTGATCCGTCGAGAAGTTCTCACTCGGCTGACGAATCGCACTATCCGGTTTGCCACGGCAGTGCTTTCTCTCGGGCTCGGAGTCGGCCTGTACTTCGCTGGAAGGGCACTTCACGATTTCGTCGGCACGGTTGGAACAATGAACTTCCGACCGGAGACGTTCTTTCCCGTAGCCATGGTCGTCATCCTCATGACGGCTCTCGTCTATTCGTCCTCATCATTGACTTCGGGTGTGGTCGAGGAGAAACAGTCCAGAGTCGTCGAGATTCTCCTGACCAAGATCGGGGTGGCGCCGCTCGTCGCTGGAAAGGTGATCGGAATCGGCCTGGTCACGCTGGCCCAGCTCGTTCTGATCGGAGGGAGCGGCGCTGTCGGATTCACTCTTGCCGATGGTTGGGCCGCGCTCGACGTGGATGCCCCGCTGCCATTGCTCGGCTGGTTGCTGCTGTGGTTCCTACTCGGATACGCCATCTACGCGTTCTTGAACACGATCTTGGCATCGACTGTTGCGCGCCAAGAAGACCTGGGCACGGCACTGATGCCGCTGAACATTCTCCAGATGGTGATGGTCGGAGTGTCGCTATGGGCAGGTCTCTCGGCAGAACGTGAGTCGACCTGGTTCCACGCGCTGTCCTTCGTCCCGCTGTTCTCTTCATACCTCATGCCCATGCGGCTTGGCATGGGCGATGCCCCCACGCTCGAACTTGTCGCGGCGGGAGGGATCGCAGCCATAACCATCCCGCTGCTGTTCTGGATGACGGCCCGTGTCTACCGGAATACCGCGCTGCGTACCGGATCCCGGCTCAGCTTGCTCAACGCACTCACACCGACCGACTCGAAAGGATCCACCATGACCGACACTCGATCAATCGACGCCAAGGCCGTGCGCAAGCGCAAGCTCATCTGGATGACGCTTCAGATCGTCGCCGGAGCCGTTATCGCGTATGCCGTCATCGGTCTCTTCTTCTGAACATGTTTCTCCCCGAACCTGCTCCGACCGACACTGTGACCCGCCCGTTCCCGCCCGATCATTCCCGAGAGGAGGAGAGAATCCAATGCTGATCCTTGCCGCCCCGCCCGCCGATAGGAGCATCTCGTGCGTTCTGGCGCGTGGATCGAGAGTCAGTGGGCACCCGCGTCTTCGGTCATCGGCGCAGCTGGAATCGTCGAGATCCGCGAGTGGAGGGAAGAGATGCTGAGCGGCACCCAACTTGTACGTGGCCTGGGTGGTCGGAGAAATCGCGGAACTCTTTGCGTTCTACCCGGACCTGCGCCCCGTCCTCGCCGGTTTCCGAGGTGGATTCATCGAAGGCTACGGTGATGCCGACTTCGGAATGCTCCGAATCGGCATCGCGTATCGACTCGCTCAGCACGCGTACGACTGGTTCCACTACGCGGACGCAACCGAAGCGCAGGCTCGTAGTCTCCTCACCCTCGCGGCGGCATACGTCACGTCACGATCGGTGAAGGACCGCGAGATGGTTGGCCGGTGAAGAAGATGATGAGTGACGAGAATCTGAGAAGCATCTCCGTGAGAGGTCTTGCAAATGGGGCCAGGACGGTGGTCGTCCACGACCCTCGTGCGAAGAACTGCACGGTTGTTCTTGCGGTTGCCGCAGGGATGCGCCATGAGCGGCCAGGGCAGGAGGGGATGATGCATCTGCTGGAGCATGTCATCTACCAAGACAGTGAGCGGATTCTTGCGACTGACAGGCAATATCAGCTCGAACGCAGCGGAGCGGTCCTTGGCGGGCATACCCACATGGACTATTCCGAGTACTACGAGACGGCCGCGCCGGATGATCTGCTCCAGATGGTTGGACGGCTTGACGACCAGGTGTTCGCTCCCGCCTTCGAGCCGGGGCAGATCCGGACCCAGGTCCATGGCGTGGCTGAAGAACGTACAAGGCGTCTCGGAGCCGCTCCCGGCGGCGTCCTCCCGTGGCCTCACCTGACTCAGCGTTTGTGGTTGGACTGGCCGAACCGTCACGACGGCACCGGTGATCTCGACCTACTCGAACGTGCGACTCCAGCGACGTTGCAGAAGCTGCATCAGCATCACTATCGCCGCGCGAATGCCGTCCTCGTCGTCTTCACACCGATTGCATCTGAACTTGTCCACGAAGGGATCGAGAGCATCTTCGGTGCCGTGGACCGGCTCGGTCGCCCAACGGATCAGCTCGCCCTCCGCGGAGTGCCGGCAGGAATCGACCAGGATGTTCGAATCCAGTCCGAGTCGCCAACTGGACGTCGGCTCCAGGCTGTACGCCTCGCAGATTCGCTCGAGATCACGGACCTGGTGCTCGGCGAACAGCTTGCGGCCGCGGCGCTCAGGGGGCAGCAGAGCATCGATGCGAGTGCCGGCCTCTTCGGCCCAGGCGATCTTGCGCATGACGATCTCTTCGTCATCGTCGATGACAGTGGACTCGCGCTCGACGCTGAGGATCGCTTCCAAGCTCTTCCTACGATCAGCGGGGAAATGCTCGATCAAGCGATCGCCGGTGCGGCGTTTCGGGTGGAGAAGCTGATCCATGACGATGAGCACGCCACGAGAACGATCGCCCGCGATCTGCTGCTTCGCGGGGACGTCGCCTTCTCCGAGAAGTTCGTATCGAAGCTCTCGGCTCTCATCGGCAAACCTGAGCATGCACGCGAGCTTCTCGATAGTGCGAGCTGCAGACTTGCTGCGCAACCAGCCGTATCGATCACCCTCGATCCGTGAGAGGAATACAGATGAACGAAATTTCCGCCGCTTCAACGCCCTTCTGGGTCGCTGATACCCGTTCCCTCTTCACGGCTGTATCAATCGGATGGCGAATGCCGAGCCGAGACGCCCTCCAGCGCACAAAGTCACTACGCGAGATGTTGGGCGGCGAGTTGTCTCTCCAGCGGAGACGGACTGCGCAGGTCATCACGGAATGGACTGTCAGCGACGGTGGTGAATGTATGACGGCGGCCCTTCCCCGAGGATTATTGATGACGTGGCTACGAGATGTCCTTGAACGAGCTCGGGCTCTCGGTATCGGAGAGGGGTACATCTCCGTGGTGGGCTCACCAGATGAGCTCGGAGAAGCCGAAGCACAAGTGATCGCGAGTGCTTCACACGCATCGGCGACGGTTCCGATTCTGTCGTCGATGAGGCAGACCAAACTACAGGGATATCAAAAGACCATCGTCCTTGGGACGGATCCAGCAATGGATATCGGCGCTGCGGAGACGTTCATCGCGATCTGCCTTGCCACAGCCGGACGAGACGCAATTGTCCCCGCCACGATCAGGCGACACCGCCTCAATGGGACTATGCAGCTCAGCCGCGGACTGAAGGAGGGCTCACCGGCACTGATCTGGCAGACCATCGCTCAGGAGGACCACTCTGCGAGCCTTCTCGAACACTGCCTCGACGCGGTTGCCCACTATCGGGTTCTTCAGAACCCAGATGCGCTCATCCGAACGATGAGGTTCGCGCGAACGAATCTGGCCCGGCCGTGGCGCAGTCCGTTCGAGCTTGCGCGGACTCTGACCCAGTATGAGGTCATGGGGTGGGACGGAAGGCTCGTCCGGCTGCCGGAGGACATGCTCGCACGAGTCGAGGAGGCAGGAATCGAGCGAGCGCTGGCTGCGCTCATCCAGCCGCTCAACGAGGTACTTGGACGGCGGTGACTATCGACCGAGCGGTGTCTCTCCGCGTAGGTCGACCAGTCCTCGGGCGACCGCCACGACGAGGATCTGTACGCGGTCACGCACGGAGAGCTTCTCCATCACCTTTACGAACCGAGCCTTGATCGTGGACTCGGTGACGTACAGGGCGTCGGCCATCTCTCTGTTGCTCATGCCACGAGCGAGAAGATGGATGACCTCGATCTCCTTCTCTGTAAGCACCGCGATGAGATCGGCATCAGGCTGGATCTCCGCAGGCACAGAAGCTTCGAGCCCTTTGACCACGTGGCGGGTCACCTCCGGGGAGAGGATGGACTCGCCGGCGACGACTTTGTGCACCGCGTTGACGATGTCTTCGGGGCGCGCGTCTTTGACGAGGTAGCCGGAGGCGCCGGCCCGAAGCAGATCGACGACATAGCGGTCGGTTGAGAATGTGCTGAGCCCGAGGATCGCAACATCCGGCCATTGCCCATGAATATCCGCCGTTGCCGTGACCCCATCCATCACGGGCATCTGCATGTCCATAAGAACCACATCCGGCTGCAGGGCAGCGACCTGCTGAATGGCAACTCGCCCGTTCGACGCCTCCCCGACGACCTCCAGCTGAGCGTCGGAGTGGAGGTAGTCGCGAAGGATCTCTCTCGTCATCGCTTCATCGTCAACCAGCAGGACTCGAATCATCGGGTTGCTTTCGTGTGTTCCGCTGAGCGAGCTACGCCGTCGAGCGGGATGGACATTTCAGTGGTCCAGCGTTCGCCGTTGCCGCCGCTCTCAATCCTGCCACCGAAAACCTCGCATCGTGCTCGCATCGCTTCCAGCCCTGTCCGAGAGGACGCCACCGGCAGTCGACCTCTTCTATAGGTGTTGCTCACTCGAATGGTGACGCAGGGATCTGAGATGATGAGTGTGACTTCGACCGGGCCCGCAGTCGCATGCTTGAGTACGTTTGAGCCGAGCTCGCGAATCGTACGTCGCAACGCCTGACGCAGACTTTTTGGAACACGAGCGACCTCTCCGCGAACCGCGAAGTCCACCTCAAATCCGCTGCGTTCGAGCGCTTCAACCACGTTTTTCAGATCGTGGAAGAATCCGAGCGCGGTCGTCGTCTCCCCGGAAACCTCAGGTGTGTCGAGCAAGTCGTCTGCTGCGGCACCGACGATCGGCTCTGGCGCTTCCTCGTCCTTGAGGAGGAGGACCAGGCTGCGGAGATCGTTGAGTGCCTGGCGGGCAGAATCGCCGATGCTCCGCAAGATCTCCTGGGTTTTGTCTGCCTCGGTGACCAGACCAGCACGCTGAGCCTGCATGGCGATGATCGTGACGTCATGCGCGACGATGTCGTGGAGCTCGTGAGCGAGGGTCGTCCGTTCTTCTCGACGGATCTGCGCCTGCCGTTCCTTGAGTGTCTTGATCTCGTCGATGCTCCGACGATTTCGTTCTTGGTAGATACGCAGACTAACGCCGACGGCGATGCTCATGCTGTACACGGCGGCTTCGATCAGCGCCGACTGGCTCACTTCCGGGTTGATCAAGAGAGCAATGGGAATTGTGAGATATGCCGCTGCTGAGAATGCGAGCGAAGAACGCCAAGGCATGAGGAATGCCACGAACGCGAGAACGATCGCGGTCGGGAGCAAGAACTGAGCCAGCTGATACAGCTGGCTGCCCAGACACAGCAACAGGACGGCCGTGGCCAGCCACGCCACGGCCGCCGGGAAGGCGCCGAAGAGCAGAGCGATGAGCGGTACGTATGGAACGAACAGGTTGATCCAGCCGAGAGGGCTGGTGAGATCGATGTACCTGCCGGGCAGGTCAACCGCAACCATCAGGCCGACGAAGCTCAAGAGCAGTGCTCGGATGGCCCACCCGCCAGGCAATGGTCTGGCGGGCTTCCAGCGGCCGACGCGAGCTTCCGTCATGCCTATCGAGCATAGCGGGAGGGGCGTCGCCTGATCAGGCCGTAGCGAAGAACTGAACTTTCGTACAGTTCTTCGCCGTTCTCGAGGCATATTGACCTTTTGTATAACTCAGCATGGCAGAAGGGGCAGGAATCTGAACACACCCAGATTCCGTCGACGCGACGGATCCACAACCAAGGAGAATCCAGTTGCTGAAGAATGCAATCGCCACCGTCGCTATCGTCGCCAGTCTCGGCGGCGGACCCGTGCTCACCAACGCAGCAATGAGCGAGCCCTCTGTGCGGCAAGGAGCAGCGGCCGGAGAAGTTCTTACCATGCAGAAGGCGAACTTCTTCTGCATGGTGCTAAAGGTCTGTTAGGCCGTGACCTCGGCTGCGCTGTCCGACATGAGTCAGTTCGGGTGGTGATCGCGGGACACTGGATGTCGGACCGTTCACCCATTGTCGGATGGATTCGCCGATCTCGACCGATCAGCGTGCATCGGGCCGACGAGAGTCTTCATGCAAGGGGCGGGCGACATCCCTGCGAAGATCGGGGAAGAGGGCGCAGTCGTCGGCCTGCGAGAAGTGGATGGGTGAGCATGGTCTCTTACGTCGTCATCCCCGGGATCGATGGTTCGGACGGGCAGCATTGGCAGACGCTGTGGGAGAAGCGCTGGGGGGTGCTCGGGGTGCGGATCGAGCCGCGATCCTGGTCCGAACCCGATCTGGCGGACTGGATCGACTCCGTGCAGACGGCATTCGAGGTCGCCTCGGAGCGGGACTCCGATGTGGTGCTGGTCGCCCACAGCCTGGGCTGTTGGGCCGCAGCGGTCTGGTTGGGCCGCAATCCCTCCGCGCAGGTCAAGGGCGCCTTCCTGGTGGCCCCGCCCGACCCGCGAGGCAGCGCCTTCCCGAGCACGGCGGCGCCCACCTTCCTCAGCGTCGAGGCGCGCACGCTGCCGTGCCCGAGCCTTGTCGTGGCCAGCGCCGACGATCCTTACTGCACTCTCGACGCTGCAAGACGTCTGGCCGCGGGCTGGGGGTCGGCGTGGCACCCGGCGGGGGCCGTGGGGCACGTCAACTCCGCAAGCGAGCTGGGGTCCTGGCCTCGTGGCCAGGGCGTCCTGGAGGCGTTCGTCCAGCGCTGAGGTCAGCGTCGAACCGGATCCGCATCCCCGGTGAGGAACCGTTCGAGCTCGCGCCGCGTCGGCGCGGCCTCCCAGTCGCCCGGGACGAGGCAGGCCATCGCGCCGCAGGCGTTCGCGCGACGCAGCACGGCTTCCAGGTCGAGGCCGTCGAGCAGCGCGCTGAGGTATCCCGCGACGAACGCGTCACCGGCGCCGACCGTGTCGACCGCGTCGATGACGAATCCGGGCGCTGTGACGACCTCTTCTCCGACGTGCACGGCGGCCCCGCCGGGTCCGAGCTTGACGACGACCGTCGCGCATCCGGCCGCGTGCAGCAGGGACGCTGCGCCCCCGGTCGAGGTGCCCGGATAGAGGATGCCGAGCTCGTCGACGCCGCCGAAGACGATGTCCGCGCGCTCGGCGAGCTCCCGGAGAACCGGTCCGGCGACCTCGGCCCCGGCCAGCGCCGACCGGTAGTTGACGTCGAAGCTCACGGTCGTCCCCGCGGCTCGCGCGCGATCGACGGCCGCGTGCACGGCATCCTTCGCCGAGGCGGAGAGCAGTGGCGTGATGCCGGTGATGTGCAGCAGCGAGGCGTCCTCGATCCAGCCCGCGGGAAGATCGGACGCGACCAGTCGCGAGCCCGCGGATGCGGCCCGGTAGTAGATGACCGCGGTCGACGAGGCGGACGGGCGCTCCTTGACCATGAGGCCGGTGGGCGCGTCGGGATCGACGATGCCGTGCGTCGCGACGCCCTCGCCGCGGATCTCCCGCAGCACGCGTTCGCCCATCGGCCCATCGCCGACTCGTCCCAGCCACGACACGGAGACGCCGAGGCGTGCGAGCCCGATCGCGACGTTGCTCTCCGCCCCGCCGATCCCCAGGCGCAGATCGCCGACGTGGCGCAGCGATCCGATCTCGGTCGTACGCATGAGCGCCATGGTCTCGCCGAGCGTGACCACCGAGGAGGAGGTCATGCCGACCCCCCTGCGCAGACCGCGACGAGCGCCTCGGCCCTAGTGCGCAGCGCACCGAGATCGCCGCCGTCGAACGCATCGCCCAGCAGCGGGCCGCCGACGCTGACCGCGACCGCTCCCGCGGCCAGCCAGGCCTCGGCACTTGCGAGGTCGACCCCGCCCGAAGGCACCGCGACGATGTCCGGGAACGGGCCGCGCAGATCCTTCAGATACGAGGGGCCGACCTGCCCTGCGGGGAACACCTTCACGGCGGACGCCCCGGCCGCCCACGACGTGAACAGCTCGGTCGGCGTGAGGCCTCCGGGAACGATCGGCACGCCGGCGTCCCTCGCCTGTGCCACGAGCGCGGGCGACGTGACGGGGGTGACCAGATAGCGCGCCCCGGCGTCGACGGCGCGGGCGAGGTCGTCCCCGTTCGTCACCGTGCCGACACCGAGGTCGGCCCGACCGTCGTAACGCGCCCGCAGCTCGGTCAGCAGGTCGAACGTGCCTGGTGTCGTGAGGGTGAGCTCGACGCTGCGGATGCCGGCGTCGATCAGGACGTCGAGCACCGCCTCATAGTCCTCGGCCCGCCGGGCGCGGGCGACGACGATGAGCCGCGATTCGACCGTGCGTGCCGGCAGGGCGACACGGCTCCGCTCACCAGTCATGCACGGTCCCGTCGAGCAGGCGGTTCACCGGCAGATACGCCTTCGTGTACTCGTGTCCGGATGCGGCGTCCTCATCGAGCTCGACCCCGAGGCCCGGGCGGTCGCCGGGATGCAGGAAGCCCCTGTCGAAGGTGAATGAGGTCTGGAACACCTCGAGCGTCCTGTCGTTGTGCGGCATGTACTCCTGGATCCCGAAGTTGTGGATCGCGAGGTCGAGATGCAGGGCGGCGGCCATTCCGACGGGGGAGATGTCGGTCGGACCGTGGATGCCCGACTTGATGCCGTAGATCGCGGCGAAGTCGAGCAGCTTCTTCATCGCCGTGATGCCGCCGGTGTGGGTGACCGCCGAGCGGACGTAGTCGATCAGGCGCTCGGTGATCAGGGTCTGGTAGTCGAAGACCGAGTTGAAGACCTCGCCGATGGCGAGCGGCGTCGTCGAGTGCTGACGGACCAGACGCAGGGCGGACTGGTCCTCACCCGGGGTGCAGTCCTCGAGCCAGAACAGGTCGTACGGCTCGATGTCCTTCGCGAAGCGTGCGGCCTCGATCGGCGACATGCGGTGGTGTCCGTCGTGCAGGATGCGCAGATCCGCGCCGAAGTCCTCGCGGATCCTCGCGAAGATCCCCGGCATGTGGGCGAGGTAGTTGCGGGTGTCCCAGCGCTCCTCGCTGGGACGACCGTTCTCGACGCGCTTGGCCGGCTCGTAGTCGTAGCGCACCCCGGGGCCGGTGGCCGAGACGCCATAGATCTGGCCGAGGCCGGGAACGCCGGTCTGCACGCGCACGGCGGTGTATCCGAGCTCCTCATAGCCGGTGATCGCGTCCTTGAGGGCGGCGTAGTCGGTGCCCGAGGCGTGCGCGTAGACGCGGATCCCCTCACGGCTGGCACCGCCGAGCAGCTGATACAGGGGCATCCCGGCCTTCTTGGCCTTGATGTCCCAGAGCGCCATGTCGACCGCGGCGATCGCGGCCATCGTGACGGGTCCGCGACGCCAGTAGGGCCCGCGGTAGAGGTACTGCCAGGTGTCCTCGATCCGGTCCTCGTCGCGGCCGATGAGCATCGAGGCGAGGTGGTCGGAGAGGTAGGAGGCGACCGCGAGCTCGCGGCCGTTCAGGGTGGCGTCCCCCCAGCCGACGACACCGTCTGCGGTGGTGATCTTGAGGGTGACGAAGTTGCGTCCTGGGCTGGTGATGTTGACGTCGACGAGCTCGATGGTCATGTCGGGTTCCTCATGGTGGCGGGGTGCGGCCGGCGGTGGCGACCGCACCCCGGGTGATGTGCGGTGGGGGTCGGGTCACATCGCGGCGCGCGGATCGGTCAGATCGCGCCCCGTCCACTCCGGCGCCCAGATGGCGGCCGCGAGGGCGGACGCCGTGAAGACGCCGAGGAGGATCATGACCGGGACGATGCTGCCCGTGGTCGCCGAGACCCAGGCCGCGACGACGATCGGACCGACCCCGGTCGCGATGATGGCGGCGATCTCGCGCACCATCGCGGTCAGCGTGTACCGGTTGCGCGCGCCGAAGATCTCGGGGATCGAGATGTTCTCCATCGAGGCGAGACCGAGGACGGAGATGTTGTGGATCAGCGCGTAGCCGACGAACACCCAGACGAGCTCCGCCGTGTTGATCATGAGCAGCGTCGGCACGATGAGCACGAGCGACAGCGAGGTCATGACGATGTACATCCGGCGGCGGCCGAACCTGTCGCCGAGGAAGCCCATGAGGGGGATCGTCAGGAAGCCGATCAGCGAGGAGACGATGACGACCTCGGGGCCGACCTCCTTGGACATCGCGAGCGTGATGGTGATGAACGAGATCAGGTACGTCTGCACCAGGCCCGAGTTGCCGGCCTGGCCGAAGCGCAGGAGGAACGAGACGATCACGGCCTTGACGGGCTTGCGCTCGAGCGACTCGAGGGTGCGGATGTCGTTGGTCTCCGTGGCGAGCTTGACCATGTCCTCGCGTGAGAGCGCCTTGCCGTCGACGACGTCGGTGCGCTCCTCGAAGACCGGGCTCTCCTTGAGGTTGAACCGCACCCAGAGCGCGAAGAGCATGATGACCGCACTGCCGATGAACGGAATGCGCCAGCCCCACTCGATGACGTCGCTCTCGAGCATCACGGCGAGAAGGATCGCCCAGATCGCCGAGGCGAACAGCGTGCCGCAGTTGGTGCCGAGCGCGACCAGCGAGGCGATGACACCGCGGCGGTTGCTCGGGGCGTACTCCGAGAGCATGACGCCGGCGCCGGAGATCTCCGCGCCCGCGCCGAAGCCCTGGGCGAGGCGCAGGACGACGAGCAGGATCGGGGCGAGGATGCCGACCTGCTGGTAGGTGGGCAGGAAGCCGATCAGCGTGGTCGCGGCGCCCATCAGCAGGATCGTGTAGAACAGCACCTTGCGGCGGCCGACGCGGTCGCCGATGCGGGCGAAGACGAAGGCGCCGATCGGACGCGCGATGTAGCCGACGCCGTAGGTGGCCATCGCGAGGACGACCGCCATGCCGGGGTCCTCACCCGCGAAGAACAGCTGGCTGAAGACGAGGGCCGCGGCCAACGAGTACAGCTGGAAGTCCATGAACTCCAGCGCTGTGCCGAGCCAGCCGGACACGGCGGCGCGGACGAGGTCGCCCATGGTTCGTTTGGCGGCGGGCGGTGTCGCGGGGGCGTCCACGCCGGGGGCTGAGGGACTGCTCATCGGAGTACTCCTTTGTAGTGATGTGCGCGGGGCGGGGGAACGGCTAGAGGGCCAGCAGGACCTTGGCCGAGGCGGACGAGTCGCGGGCGAGCTCGAATGCCCGGACGGCGTCGGCGGCGGGGATGACGTGGGAGACGACCGGGTCGAGGGCGTCGGACTCGGCGAGCATCGCCACCGCGTCGTCGATCTCGGTCGAGAAGCGGAAGGCGCCGCGGATCGTCAGCTCCTTCGCGAGCAGCGGCGCGAGGTTCACGCCGATCTCCGCGTTCGGGAGCATGCCCACCTGCACGATGGTGCCGGTCCGTCTCGTGGCGCGCACGGCCTGCGTGAGGGCTGCCCCGACGCCGGAGCACTCGAAGACGACGTCGTACGACTCGTCCTCGATCCCGTCCCGACCGACGAGCGCGACCTCGGTCGCACCCAGGGCCTGTGCGCGGTCGAGGGGCTCGGTACGCACATCGCTGGCGCCGACGACCCCGGCGCCGGCGTGCACGGCCGCGGCGACCACGAGCAGGCCGATGGGGCCGGCGCCGATGACCAGCACACGACGGCCGGTGAGGTCGCCCGCGAGACCGACGGCGTGGAGGGCGACGGCCAGGGGCTCGGCGAGGGCGGCCCGCTCCAACGGCAGGTCGTCCGGGAGCACGCGGACCATGTGGTCCTCCACGATCAGCAGCTCGGACGCACCGCCCTGACGATGCGGGGCGGCCGCGGCGCTGCCGAGGTAGTCGCCGCCGGGTCGCAGGTGCGGGCGGGCCTCGAGACCCGGGATCGCGGGGCCGTAGCGGGCCGGGTGCACGGTGACCGGCGTCCCTGGCGCCAGGCGCCCGGACGGGTCGACGTCGACGACCCCCGACAGCTCATGGCCGGGAACGAGGGGCTCCCGGATCGTGTACTCCCCGTTCGCGCCGTGGAAGTAGTAGTGCAGGTCGGATCCGCAGATGCCGACGAAGCCGATGCGCAGTCGGATCTCGCCGTCGCGGGGCTCGGGGACCTCGCGGTCCTCCCAGCGGATGTCTTCCTTGCCGTGGATGACGAGCGCCTTCATCGTCGCCCCTCCTTCGTGATCGTGTGGGATGCCGAGACGGCGTCGGAGATGGCCGCATCGACGCCTCGGCTGCGGATGATGTCGATCAGGTCGCCGATGCGGGCGATGAACGCGTCCTGTCCAGCGAGTTCATCACCGAATAGCTGCAGCTCGGCGATCACGCGCTCGGCGAGGTCGCGTCCGTGGCGTGCCGTCGCGGCGAGGGCGGCGAGACGTTCGCGCGCGCCGTCGGTCATCGCCGCGGCGTGGCGCCCGGGGTCGAAGCCGGGAAGAGGCGCCAGGCACGACAGATAGCCGGCGACGGTCAGTGCGATCAGGTGCGGTATCTCGCCGTTGCGCAGCGCCAGCATGGCGGGCTCGGGGATGCGCTGGCGCAGCTTGACGGAGCCGTCGGTGCCGACCTGGCTCGTGCGGTGGCCGAGTGCGGTGTTGCCCCATCGTTCGAACAGGCGGCTCTCGTACTCGCGGAGATCGACATCGGAGGGGGCATCGACGGAGGGCTCGTACTCGCCGCGGAGGATCGAGCGGGCCGCCTCCTCGACCTCCTCGAGGCGGATGGCCTCGGGGATCGTCGCGACGCCGCGGAGCGCGCCGAGGTAGGCGATGAGGGAGTGGGTGCCGTTGAGCAGACGCACCTTCATCTGCTCGTAGCGGCCGACCTCGTTCGTGAAGACGGCGCCGCCCGCCTCCCAGGCGGGGCGTCCACCGGCGAAGCGGTCCTCGATGGCCCACATCGTGAACGGCTCGGCGGGCACGGGAACCTCGTCGCGGACGCCGAGGAGCGCGCTCACCTGCTCGCGCAGGTGAGCGGTGGTCGATGGCACGATGCGGTCGACCATGCTCGACGGGAAGGTTACCGCCTGGTCGAGGAACGCGAGCGTGTCGGCGCCTTCGCCGTGAGGGAGGGCGCCGAGGAACTCGCGCACCAGCTTCTCGGTGTGGGCGCCGTTGGAGGAGAGGTTGTCGCAGCTGAGCACGGAGAGCGGGGCGCCGTGGTGCGCGGCGCGGGCCTGCAGGCCGCGGGCCAGCTGCCCGATCGTGGAGCGCGGCGCCCCGCCGCGCAGGTCGGACTGCACGATCGGGTCGTCGAGGTCGAGACGCTGGGTGGCCGCCGAGTAGCTGTAGCCGTTCTCGGTGACGGTGAGCGTCACGATGCGGATGCTCGACTCCGCCAGGTGGGCGACCACGCGCTCGGGCCGGGCGGCGCCGACGAAGGCATCCGTGTGGACGCCGGGGATCGCCAGCGACGTGCCGTCGGGTGAGATGGTGGCGACCGAGTAGAGGAGGTCCTGTGCGTGCAGGGCATCGACGACGGCGTGCGAACGCGAGGCGACGCCGATGATCCCCCAGTCGCCGCCCGCGCTCCGAAGGGCGGCGGCGGTGTAGATCGCCTGATGGGCGCGGTGGAAGCTGCCGAGCCCCAGGTGCAGGATCCCCGCGCCGGAGGGGGAGGCGAGCGGGGTCGCCGTGCCCGGCGTCGTGCGGCCGAGGGCGGATGCCCGGATGCTCATGAGGTGCTCTCCTCGAAGGCTTCGGCGCACCGCGGGGGGTGATCGGCGATGATCATCATGTAAAGAAGTGTGTATGAATTGTACAACATTGTCAACCAGTTTTACATCGTGATCCGTGCTCGTAGGATTGCGGGATGACCGGAGGGCGACAGTGGCAGCGACTTTGACGGACGTGGCGAGGCACGCCGGAGTGTCCATCGCGACGGCATCCCGCGCTTTCGGAGAGCCCGAGAGGCTGGCGGGCGGAACGCTCGAGCGGGTTCTCCAGGCCGCCTCCGATCTCGGGTACACCGCCCCGCAATCGGCTGTGACCACCAGGACCTTCGGGGTCGTGGTGCCCGACGTCTCCAACCCCGTCTACGCGACCCTCCTCAAGGCGATCCAGGGGCAGGCGTGGCACGGACGCCATCGCATCGTGCTCTTCGACGCCGACGAGGATCTGCGGCGCGAGCGCGAGCAGATCGAGCAGGCGCGCAAGCTCGACGGGATGCTGCTGTGCTCGCCACGGCTTCCGGACGCCGAGGTGCTCGCGCTGGTCGGAGACACCCCCTACGTCGTGGTCAACCGGCAGATCGACGGTGCGCCCTGCGTGCTGATGGACACCGAGGACGGGCCCACGCAGGCGATTGAGCATCTGGTCGCCCTCGGCCACACGCACATCGCCTACGCCGCCGGTCCGCGCGGATCCTGGGCGGACGTGCGCCGCGCCGACACGATCGCCAGGGCCTGTGAGCGCCATGGCATCCGGCTCACCCCGCTAAGCCATCACGCGGCATCCATCCAGGGCGGCCGTGCCGCCGCCGCGCCCGCCGCCGCGAGCGGAGCCACCGCGGTCGTCGCCTACAACGACCTCGTCGCGCTCGGCCTGGAGGCCGGCATGATCGAGCTCGGCCGACGTTGCCCCGCCGACATCAGCATCGTCGGGATCGACGACATCGACCTCGCCGGTGCGGTGACGCCCGCGCTCACCACCGTCCGGATGCCCATCGAGCGCAGCGGCGCGCTCGCGGTCGACCTGCTGCTGCAGGCGATGTCAGGGGTCGTGATCAGCGACATCGTGACGCTCGGCTCGCAGCTCATCGTGCGCGCGTCGACCGCGCCGCCGCCCGCCTGACACCGCCCGCCTGACCGGCGATCCGGTCGGGTGCCGGTGTGGCGGGGGCGGGGCCGGCTCATCCGGCGGGAGATTTCCCGTTTGGCGGCGGTTCCACCGGCGGAGCTCCCGCCAAACGGGGGATCGCCATGCACGGGGAGCCGGGCGGGGCGGTGGACAGGGCGGGCCGTCGGGCACGGTGGGGAGGTCGGAGGGGTGCATCCTGGTCGGCCAGATGCACGCAGGTCGGATGGAATCGCGGAATCGGGCCGACGGGAGTGCATCCGTCCGACCGGAGTGCACGACGGCGAGGGTGCACGACGACCGGAGTGCACGGCGGCGAGGGCGCACGATGACGGGAGTGCACGACGGCGAGGGCGCACGGCAGCCGCCCGGCGTGATCAGCGACGGGAGGCGATGCCGTGCTCGTAGGCGAGGATGACGAGATGGACCCGATCGCGGGCCTGGAGCTTCGCGAGGATGCGATTGACGTGGGTCTTGATCGTCGGGACGCTCAGGTGCAGTCGCGCCGCGACCTCAGGGTTCGACAGTCCGTCCGCGACGCCGAGGAACACGTCGAGCTCGCGAGGCGAGAGCGCGGTCCGCGGGTCGATCGCGTGCGCCGTGACCCGTTCATCCGCTCCTGAGGAGACGAACGCCTCGATGAGTCTTCGGGTGATCCGGGGATCCAGGACGGCGTCGCCTCTCGCGACGGTGCGGATGGCGTCGACGAGGCGGTCGGGGGAGGCGCTCTTGAGCAGAAAGGCGCTGGCTCCGGCGTTGAGGCTTGCGAAGGCGTATTCGTCGAGGTCGAACGTGGTCAGCACGATGACCCGCGTCTCGGGCCGGGCGGCGGTGATCCGGCGTGTGGCCTCGATTCCGCCCATGCCGGGCATGCGCACGTCCATCAGGACGACATCCGGCGCGAGCACCGCTGCCCGTTCGGCGGCCTCCTCTCCGGTCGATGCCTCTCCGCGGACGACGAGGTCGTCGGTGGATTCGATGACGAGAGCGTTGCCGGTGCGGATGAGGGCGTGGTCATCGACGAGCAGCACGCGGACCGGTGCGTGCGGCTCAGCCATCGGTCGCCCGGCTCTCGGGCGGGTGGAGGACGGCGTGGGTGCGCCAGCCCCCTCCGGGTATCGGGGCCGAGCACGCTCGGCCGCCGAGCGCCGCAGCGCGTTGCTCGATGCCGATCAGCCCGTGACCGGGCGTATGCGGGCGGTGCGCGACCTGCCCGTCGTCCTCGACGGTGATCTCGATCCGTCCGTCCTCATGGCGGATGTGCACGGCGGCCCGAGTCGGGCTCTTCGCATGCCGGAGGGTGTTGGTCAGTGCTTCCTGCACGATGCGGAACACCGCGAGCCGCACCCCGGTGTCGGCGGGGAGCGGTGTCCCGTCCCGGATGATGGCCACGGGAAGCCCGGCAGCGTCGAATCGGTCGGCGAGCTCGTCGAGGGACGGCAGATTGTCGCCGGACCGGTGGAGGTTCGCATCCAGCCCGGTGTCGGCGCTGCGCAGCATATCGAGGGTGCGGTGCATGTCCTCCAGCGCGTCCCGCCCGACGGCGGCGATCTGCTCGACGGCCGCGTCGGCCTTCGCCGGGTTCTTGCTCCGGATGCTCGTGGCGCCGTTCGCGAGGGTGACGATCACGGTGAGGGAGTGCGCGACGACGTCGTGCATCTCCGCGGCGATCCGGGTGCGCTCGGACAGGGCGGCGTTCTCGATGCGCTGGTTGACCAGCTCGACGAGCCGGCGTTGCTGCTCACGGCGGTTCCTGACGATGAGGCCGGCGACGAGGGCGATGAGCGAGAACGGGTCCAGAAGCGTGACGAGCGGCGGGGTCGTGCCGCTCAGCGAGTACGGGACGGTGGCGAGGGTCGTCACACCGATCCCGATGCCGTACCCGATCAGCGCGCGGGTCGCGGACCGGCGCGAGGCGACCGTGTAGAGGGCGACCGAGAACGGGATCATCGGGAAACCGAATCCGGGCTGCGCGAGCGGGCTGCACGCGCACGCGATCGCGACGACCACCAGGACGGCGAGCGGGTGACGGCGCCGGAACAGCAGCGCCGCGGCCGTGATCGCCAGCAACGGATATCCCCACCAGCCGAGATCCTCGGCGCGAAGGATCAGGGCGATCAGCTGCGGGACGCAGGCGACGAGGACGACGGCGATGTCCACGGCGACCGGGTGCCGCCTCAGCCACTCCGCAGGGCGCGATGGCGGTCGTCGCAGATCCGCGAGCCGCATGTCCTGGCCGTTGCTCACGCCGACTCCCTTCTCGTCTCAGGACCCGTCTCAGGACCTGTCGTCGGACCCGTCCCCCGTCCGCTTCCCGCTCACCCGCTCCATTCCAGTCTGAGCGACATCGAGCCGCCGCGCATGTCCTCTCGTGATGGGTCAGGCATCGCGGGCTCGGAGCAGGATGCCGGCGGCGAGCAGCGCCGCGAGCGTCCAGGCGACGAGCACCCCGAATCCGGCCCAGGGGGTGAGCTGCGCGATGGTCTCGTAGTCGGAGATGAGGCGGCGCCCCGCGGAGGTCGGGGTGTAGTCCGCGAGCCGGCCGATGCCGGGGATCGAGGACAGCACGGGCGGCACCACGATCAGCAGCGCCAGCACGGAGACGAGGCCGGCGACGACATGTCGCAGCACGGCCGTCAGCCCGACGGCGAATGCGGCGATCGCGGCGAGGTAGAGCCCCGATCGCAGGCAGAGCGCTGTGATCTCGGACAGCTCGGGGTCGTAGTGCACGCCGGTGCCGGTCAGCGCGAAGACGGAGCCGCCGAGCGAGATCGCGGTGCCGATGACCCCGACGAGGAAGCCGGCGACGGTCAGCACGAGGGCCTTCGCGCCGAGCCATGGCAGGCGTGTCGGCAGCGCCAGGAGGGAGAGCCGCACCTGACCCGAGGCGTATTCGCTCGTGACAGCGAGCACACCGAGGATCGCGACGACGATCTGCGCCCAGAGCACGCTGTCCACGAACTGCAGGGGTGTCGCCCCCACGGCCTGCCCCGCGAAGCGAGGATCGGTGAGCCTGCTCACCAGGCCCATCGAGAACAGGCTGCCGGACCCGACGATGATGAGCACGGCGACGGCGAGGAGGATCCGGTTGGACAGCAGCGTCCACAGCTTCAGCGCCTCGGCGATCAGCGCACCGGACCACGTTGGTCGAAGGGACGCGCGGCTGTCTCGACGGGTCATCTCGGTTCCTCTCCTCGGATGTCAGTTGTCGGTTGTCAGATGTCACGGACGCGCACGGCGATCGTGGCGCCGACGAGGGCGGCGCACGACCAGATGAGCAGCACCGCGCCGCCCGCCCACGGGGTGAGCGGCGCAGAGGGGTTCTCGACGGCGAGCAGCTGTCCGCCCGCGGGCGAGGGCAGATAGGCGATCAGGCGCTGCACCACCGGCGAGGGGATCAGCGTGACTGCCAGCGGGAGGACCCAGAGGAAGCCGATCACCGTGAGGATGCCGCCGACCAGGTTGCGCGCGATGGCGCCGAGGCCCAGGGAGAGCACGGAGAGCGCGCCGAGGTACACGCCCGCGCCGAGCACGAGCCGGATCGCCAGCCCGGTGTCCGCGCTGACCTCGACCCCGCCGGCTGCCCCCAGGGCGAGCGCGCCGGCCGCGCCGAGGGCTCCGACGACGAAGGAGACGGCGCCCACGACCGCGGCTTTGCCCAGCAGCACCGGCCACCTGGCCGGGACCGCGAGGAAGGTGACGCGGCTCGTCCCTGACGCCCACTCGGAGCAGACGAAGACGACGGCGAGCACCGCGAGCAGCAGTTGCGCCCAGGAGACCCCGGTCAGCAGTTCCACCGGCGATGTCGAGACCGACTCTCCGGCACGCGCCCAGACCAGCACGCCGGAGAGCGCGACGATCATCCCGAGCGAGGCGAAGGCCGTGAGGGGGTTCGAGGCGAGCGTGCGGAACTTCAGCCATTCGGCGTGCAGGGCACGGGCCGGTGTGACCGATGCGGACGGCGTGACGGGTGTCCCGGGGGAGGATCCGGTGACCGGTGCGGCCGGTGAGGAGGTGGGGATGTCGGCGCTCATGCCTCGCCCCGTCCCACGTCGTCGGTGCGGTACTCCACCGCGTCGTGCGTCAGCTCCGTGTACGCCTCCTCCAGCGTGCGCCGCACCGCCGTGACCTCCAGCAGGACGATCCCGGCCTCCGCAGCACGACGCGCCACATCCTCGACCGGGAGGCCGGTGATCTCCGCCGTGCTGCCATCGGATGAGGCGAGGATCGCCCCGTCCGGGGCGAGCAGGCGCAGCAGCTCGTCGAGCTGTCCGGTGCGCACTCGCACGCGGTCGGCGTCATCCGTCAACGTCGTGATCGCGGCGTCCGCGATCAGCTCGCCGCGTCCGATGACCACGACGTGCTCGGCGACCAGGGCCAGCTCACCGAGGAGATGCGAGGACAGGAACACCGTCCGGCCCTCCGCGGCCAGCGATCCGAGCAGGGTGCGCATCCAGGTCACGCCTTCGGGATCGAGTCCGTTCACCGGCTCGTCGAGGATCAACGTGTGCGGGTCTCCCAGCAGCGCGACGGCAATGCCGAGCCGCTGGCTCATCCCGAGCGAGAACTTCCCCGCCTTGCGTCGGGCCACGCTCTCCAGGCCCGCCAGCCCGATCACCTCGTCCACCCGCGCGCGCCCGATCCCGTGCGTGGCGGCCACCGTCCGCAGATGATCGACCGCTCGACGGGAGCGGTGCGCGGATTTCGCATCCAGCAGCGTTCCCACCTCGCGGAGCGGCGACCGCAGCTGCGCGTACCGCCGCCCGTCGATCAGCGCCTGTCCGGAGGTGGGGCGATCCAGGCCGACGATCGAGCGCATGGTCGTCGACTTCCCCGCCCCGTTCGGTCCGAGGAAGCCGGTGACGATGCCGGGCCGGACGGTGAACGTGAGGTCTCGGACCGCCCAGCTCCGCCCGTATCGCTTGCTCAGCGCCTGCACCTGAATGGCCATGATGATCTCCGACCTGCTCCGTGGACTCGACTCGTCTCGACGCTACGGAGCAGCGCCGGCGATGCGATGCCAACCCAGGGTGGAACTTCCGTCGTCGGTTGTCGGCGTCGCAGGCGGTTGTCGGGCGCCGCGAGCGGGCGGTGGGCGCATCCTCGTCGGCCGGATGCACGCAGGTCGGATGGAATCGCAGAATCGGGCCGACGGGAGTGCATCCATCCGACGGGAGTGCACGACGGTGCGGGTACGCGACGGCGCGGGTGCGAGAGGCCAAATTCCTGCCTGAAAGTCAACGTTGTCCTTGCCGGATCCGCACCGCATAGTAGACGCCGGACTAAGCGGGCAATGCCGGGCGGCGGCGGAAGGCGGAGGGCGAGGCGTATGGGCGAGAGCGTGAGCAAGGCCGGGCAGATCGAGGGGCAGATCGAGGAGGAGCAGCGATCCCTCGATGCGATGTATGCGCGACTCGACGCGGATCTGAGCGCGAGGATCGCGGCGCGCGACCGGGCGTTGGCCAGGCCGGTCGAGGGGCCGGAAGAGCTCTCGGCGAGGGACTTCGAGGTCTCGCGGCTGGCGGACGGTATCCGTCAGCTCCGTGTGGGGGAGAGGTCGTTGTGCTTCGGGCGCATCGACGGAGTGCAGGCGGGGGAGTCGTGGCACGTCGGTCGGATCGGACTGCGCACGGACGAGGGGGAGCCGTTGCTCCTGGACTGGCGGGCGGAGGCCGCACGGCCGTTCTACGCGGCCACGATGGCCGCGCCCTTGGGGCTGCGTCGCCGCCGTCACCTGCGCACGGACGGCCGCACGGTCATCGACGTGAGCGACGAGATCCTCGACGGAACCGATCCGATCGCCGGCGACGTCGTCGGCGACGGGCCTCTTGTCGCGGCGCTGAGCGGTGCGCGGACGGGACGGATGCGGGAGGCGGCCGCGACCCTGCAGAGCGAGCAGGACGAGATCGTCAGGTCGCCGCATCGCGGGATCATGGTGGTCGACGGCGGTCCGGGCACGGGCAAGACGATCGTCGCCCTGCACCGGGCGGCGTATGTGCTGTACGCGTTCCCCTCGGTCGCCGAGCGCGGGGTCATGGTGTTCGGGCCGAACAGACGGTTCCTCGCCTACATCTCCGACGTGCTGCCCTCGCTCGGGGAGAACGACGTGCAGCTGGCGACGCTGCCCGACCTGGTGGGTGCGGAGGCGACAAGGGGTGAGCCGGACGCGATTGCACGGATCAAGGGCCGCGCGCAGCTCGCCGACGGGCTCGCCCGTTGGGTGCGGGCACGTCAGCCCGACGACGTGCCGCTCGAGCTGCAGACGGCGCACGGGACCGTCGTCCTCGATCCCGGCCTGGTCGACGCCGCGCGACGGCACGCCCTGCAGGGAGGCGTCGGGCACAATCGCGCCCGAGAGCTGTTCCTCGAGCACGTCGTCGAGGAGCTGGTGAACGAGCTGGAGCAGCAGACGACAAAGGAGGTCTCGGACTTCGAGGCCGAGATCGAGGCGTTCCTGGGCATCGACCTCGATCGAATGGTCGCGGGGGACCTCCGACGCGCCGGCTCCGGTGGCGCGGATGCGAATGCGAATGCGGATGCGGATGCGGATGGCGGTGCGGGTGGCGGGGGTGCGTCCGCGGGCGGTCTGGACATCGATTGGGACCGGATCCGGGAGGACCTCCTCGGCGACCCGGCGATCGATCGGATCGTCGATCGCGTCTGGCCCCGGCTCCGCGCGGAGGACGCCGTCCGTGGCCTTCTCGCGGACCGCGCTGCGCTCGCCGAAGCCCTTCCGGACGTCCCGGAGGCGGATCTCGCCCTCCTCGCCGGTCCGGGCCGGGCGGGCCTGTCGGCGTGGACGGAAGCTGATCTCGCCGTGCTGGATGAGGCACGGGCGCTCATCGACGGTCTCCCCGAGAGCGCGTACGGGCACATCGTCGTCGACGAGGCGCAGCAGCTGTCCGAGATGCAATGGCGGATGCTGATGCGCCGCTGCCCGCAGCGTTCGATGACCATCGTGGGGGACCTCGCCCAGGCGGGCCCCGTCACCTCCATCCGCACCTGGCGCGAGGCGCTGGAGCCGTTCGTCGGCGAGCGGTACGCGCGCCACACGCTCACGGTCAACTACCGCACCACCGCCGAGATCCTCCAGACGACGGAGGATCTGCTCGCCCGCATCGCCCCGGAACAGCGCCTCTCCCGTTCCATCCGGCACGGAGAGCAGCCCGCCGTCGTCACGATCGCCGCAGAGGACACCGATGGGGACACCGCGGAGAACACCGCATCGGTGCTCCGGGAGCTGATCGAACGCACCCGGGAGGCGCATCCCGACGGGCTGATCGGCGTCGTCGTCCCCGAGCGACGCTCCGCCGCCCTGGGCGCGGAGATCGGCGAGACGGACGTCACGATCCTCGCCGCCCCCGACGCCCGCGGCCTGGAGTTCGACACTGTGATCATCGTCGACCCCGACGGCATCCGATCGGCCGGCGAGGCGGGTCTGCGCGACCTCTACGTCGCGCAGACCCGGGCGACCACGCGCCTCCTCATCCTGGAGGTCGCATCCCCGGCCGGTCTCACCGGATCCACCCCGGACTGATCCGCCCCCGCCCTGCCCGCGCCCGCCCCGGCCCACCCACCCGACCGCCCCGGGGCGGGTGCAGATGGCGGGAGTTCCCCCGCTTGGCGGTCGGCCCGCCGGGGGAACTCCCGCCAGGCGGGGAAACGTCATGCAGGTGGGCGGACGACAGGTGGGTGGACGCCGTCAGCCGAGCAGGGCGACGAGGCGCTCGGCCGTGGCGACGCTCGACTGCGGGTTCTGGCCGCTCACGAGACGGCCGTCCACGACGACCGTGCTGCTCCACGGCTCCCCGGTCTCGATGATCGCGCCGAGCTCGCGCAGCCGGCCCTCGACCCAGAAGGGCGTGCGCTCGCCGAGGCCGCCGATGCGCTCCTCCTCGTCGGTGAAGACGGCCAGGCGGCGGCCGTCGAACGCGAAGCCGCCGTCGGGTCGGACCGCGCTCAGCAGCCCGGCGGGACCGTGGCAGAGCACGCCGACCACGGCGTCGCGGTCCACGGCGTCGATGAGCAGCCGCCCGAGGTCGGCGTCCGTGGCGAGGTCGGCCATCGGCCCGTGCCCGCCGGGCAGGACGATCGCGTCGTAGGAGCCGACGGCGATGTCGCCGAGCGTCAGGGGTGCGGCGAGCACGTCGTCGATCGAGGCGAGGTAGTCGCGCAGCCCGACTCCGGCATCCCCCGCCGCGTCGAGGCTTCCCGGGTCGACCGGCGGACGGACGCCGCCGGGCGTCGCCACGTCGACGTCGTGACCGGCGGCGACGAGGGCGCGATGCAGCTCGACCAGCTCCTCCGCCCAGAATCCGGTCGTGTGTGCGCTGCCGTCGGCGAGCGTGAGCGTGTCGGCGCCGGTGACGGCCATCAGGACCCGTGACATCGTGTTCTCCTTCTCTCGGGGCGCGGCCTCCGCGGGCCACGGGGAGGAGAACCTCGGAGTCATCGACAGGATTCCCTACACTGAATTCCAGCCATAGAAATTCTGATGGGAGAGCATGCGCGACCTCGATCTGCTCCGGACCTTCCTCGCCGTCCACCGCGCGGGCTCCCTCACCGCGGCCGCCGCCGAGCTCGACCTGAGCCAGCCGGCGGTCAGCGACCGGATGGCACGGCTGGAGGCGGAGCTCGGCGAGCCGTTGCTCGTCCGATCCCCGCGCGGCGTGTCCCTCACCCCGGCCGGGGAGCGGCTCGCCGCCCGCGTCGCCGAGCCGATCGACCGGTTGCGCGACGCCTGGGCGCCCACCGCGGAGGTGACCGGGACCGTGCGCATCGGCGGGGCGAGCGATGTCGTCGCGAGCCGGATCGTCCCCGCGCTCGCGCCCCTCGCCGCGGGCGGGATCCGGCTGGACTTCTCGCTCGGGCTCGCCCCCGCGCTCCTCGACGACCTCGCCGCGGGCGCTCTCGACCTCGTCGTCTCGTCCATCCGTCCCACGGTTCCGGCGCTCCGCTCCCAGGGGCTGATCGATGAGGAGTTCGTGCTCGTCGGAGCGCCGTCCCTCGCGCGGACGGTCGATGAGGCCAGGATCCGCGCGAACCCCGCCGAAGCCCTCGCTCCGCTCCCTCTCGTCGTCTACGACGAGGAGCTGTCGATCATCCGCCGGTACTGGCGCAGCCAGTTCGGGCATCGCCCCGCCAACCCGGTCGCCCTCGTCGTGCCGGACCTCCGTGCGATCCTCGCCGCGGTCGTCGCAGGCGCCGGCATCGCCGCCATTCCCCGCTACCTCGCCGAGCCCGCGATCCTCAGCGGCTCCGTCGAGCTGCTCCATCGCCCCGAGGAGCCGCCGATCAACACGCTGCATCTCGTGATCCGCGCGGGCACCGCCATCACGCCCGCGACTTCGGCGGTCATCGCGCGGCTCCGGGACGCCGCCCGCTCCTGGAGCGTCTTCTGACCGCGGCCTGAGGTCGGGGCAGGTGGAGCGGCCGACCGGACAGGGTCGGCGGGCCCGGTCAGCCCGCGCTGCGGTCGTGGGCCGCGATCACTTCCCGGGCGGTGCGGGCGAAGGCGGGCGCCACCTGATCGCGTCCGTCGAGGTATCCGCCGACCATGGCGGCGTCGCGCAGCAGCACGAGCGAGGCGGCGACCGCGTCGGGGGCATCGAGGCCCGCGGCGTCGGCGAGCGCTCCGAGCGTGGAGCGGAACCACTCCCGGTGGGTGGAGATCAGGGCTCGCACAGGCCCCCGCTCGGGATACTCCGCGGCCGCGTTGATGAACGGGCAGCCCCGGGTGTGACGCAGGCGGATGTCGTCGGCGATGCCGTCGATGACGAGCTCCAGCAGGCGTCGGGGTGAGGCCTCCGGCTTCGACGCCGCGGCGAAGAGGGCGCGGATGCCGGCGTCCTCGCCCTCGAGGTATGCGAGGACCAGACCCTCCTTGCCCTGGAACTGCTTGTACATGGTGGCCCTGGTGACCCCTGCCGTCTGGATGACGCGATCGATGCCCACCGAGTGGATGCCCTCGTTGTAGAAGAGGGCCGTGGCTGCGGCCAGCAGCCGCTCGCGCGGGGGGAGGCCGGAGGCGGCGATGGTGTCGCTCGTTGTCATGGCGGCTCCTTTCGTATTCATCGTGCCATCGGTCTGAGGTTCACTTGACATAGACAGAACGTTCGGTCTACCTTGTCACCATATCAACCGAACCCCTTCGCGAACAGGAGAACCTCATGGACACCGCCCCTCGGGCCGCAGGCGAGAAGGCCCCGATCGTCCTCATCCACGGCCTATGGATGACGCCCAAGAGCTGGGACACCTGGGCAGGGCGGTTCCGCGACGCCGGCCACGAGGTCATCGTCCCGGGGTGGCCCGGCATCGATGACCGCAGCGTCGCCGACATCCGCCGCGATCCCGGCCCCCTCAAAGGCATCGGCCTCATGCAGATCGCCGACCACTACGAGCGCATCATTCGCGGCCTCGCGGTGAAGCCGATCATCATGGGTCACTCCTTCGGTGGTCTGCTCACCCAGATGCTGGCCGACCGCGGCCTCGGCGTCGCTTACGTCGGCGTCGCCCCCGGGCAGCCGGCGGGGATCACCACGCTGCCCTTCTCGACCCTCCGCACGGGAGCGCCCATCCTGTCCAACCCTTTCGGCCGCAATGGGGCGAAGCCGCTCTCTCGGGCGCACTTCCACTACACGTTCGGGAACGACCTCGATCGAGCGACCTCTGATCGGCTCTGGGAGGATTTCGCGGTCAACTCCTACAACCGGGTGTTCTTCGAAGGCGTCGCCGCGGCCTTCAACGAGAAGGGCGGCGTGAGCCGTGTCGACTTCGCCCGTGCCGACCGTGCACCGCTGCTCCTCATCGCCGGAGACCGCGACCATGTCGTGCCGCCCGCGATCGCGCGGGCCATCCTGAAGAGGTACACCGGCACCGGGAGTTCCGCCGTCGTCGAGTACAAGGAGTACCCCGGCCGGACCCATCGCCTCGTGAGTCAGGACGGCTGGGAGGAGATCGCCGACGATGCGCTCGGCTGGGCGGTCGAGCACGCGCAGGGCTGAGCCGCGTCGCTCCGCGCGGCCGCCCCGTCCCATCTGGCGGGAGATTCCCCGCTTGGCGGGCGGCTGACGGACGGTTCGGCCGCCGCGCGGGGGATCTCCCGCCAGACGGACCGGCCGGCGGTGTCAGACGGAGACGACGGTGCCGGTCGCGGTGCCGTCGATCACCGCGCGGTACGCGCGCACCACGTCCTCCGCCGGCACCGGGGTGAAGCCGGGGAAGCTGGAGTGGTAGCCGGTCGCCTCGAGGAGGACGTTCGGGCTGACGGCGTTGATGCGGAGGCCGCGCGGGAGGTAGGGCGCCGCCGCCATGACATAGGCGTTCACGGCCCCGTTCGCCACGGAGGCCGCGGCGCCGGTCGGGATCGGCCGGTCCGCGAGGATCCCCGTGGTCAGCGTGAAGGATCCGCCATCCGCCACGAACGGCGTCCCCGCCTCGACGATGGCGAGCTGGCCCAGCGTCTTGTCGGCAAGGCCCGCGCGGAAGTCGTCGACGGTGAGGTCGGCGAGCGGCTTGAACGGGACGGATCCGACGGCCGCGACCACGGCGTCCACGGTCCCGACGCGCTCGAAGAGGGCGTCGAGGGACGCGCGGTCGAGCACGTCGACCTTCTCCCCGGACGAGCGGGAGGCGCGGACGACGGTGTGCCCGGCCGCGTCGAGGGCGTCGGCGAGCGCGCCGCCGATCAGACCGCTCGCACCGATGACGAGGATTCTCTGGGCCACTCTCTTCTCCTGTTCCCGCGGACCGCGGATGGTGCTCAGGCGTCGCGGTCGACGACCAGGGTCCGCTTCCGCTCCAGCCTCTCACCCGGAGGGGACACCGGGGGCGAGACGAGCGTCACGAGCACCACGGAGATGATCATGAGCAGGAACCAGCTGGAGAGCTTGGACAGCGACACCAGCTGCCACCCGTCGACCTGGTCCGGATAGAGCCAGGCTCCGGACCAGGTGCCGATGTTCTCGGCGAACCAGATGAACAGCGCCACGCCGGCGAACGGCAGCAGCAGCGGGATCCGCAGGGTCCGTCGCCAGACCCGCGCGTGCATCACGGTCGGGAGCCACAGGAGCACGACCAGGGCCGTGAGCACCCAGCGGGCGTCCCAGAACCAGTGGTGCGTGAAGAAGTTGAGGTAGATGAGGGCGGCCAGCACGATCGTCGCCCAGAGCGGCGGATAGCGCCGGAAGCCGAGGTCGAACAGCCGGTGCACGCGCACCATGTACGAGCCGACGGCGGCGTACATGAAGCCGCTGAACAGCGGGACGGCCCCGATCCGGAGGATCCCGTCCGCGTCGTAGACCCACGACCCCATGTCGGTCTTGAACAGCTCCATGACGGTGCCCGTCACATGGAACAGCATGATGACCCAGAGCTCGCGGCCGCTCTCCAGCCGCGTCACGAGCATCAGGACCTGGATGAGGACCGCGATGATCGTGAGCAGGTCGTTGCGGGCGAGGGCGAGCCCCTCCGGGTAGAGGCCGCGCACGAGAACGATCGCCAGGAGCAGCAGGGCGCCGAACACACATGCCCACGCCTGTTTGATCACGAAGACCGCGCACTCCACCAGGAACCCGCGGACGCCGGAGGCGGGGGCCTTGGCGAGGATCCGCCGGGCGGTCGCATCGATGCGCGCCTCGAGCCGGGTGGGCTGCAGCATGCCCCGACGCTATCCGCGCCGCGCGCCCCGAGGCTGGGAGGATGCCGTCCGGGCGGGGAGGGGCGGGCGCCGATGCGATGTCCGAAAACCGCCGGAGCGGGCGAGGCCGCGGCGGGAGGATGGAGTCGCGCCGGACCCGGACATCGGGGTCGGATGCAGGTCGTCGAGGAGGGCCGGATGACGGACATCGCCGCAGGGAGCACCGCCACGGAGCGCCGTCATCGTCCGTCCTCGGTCCTCGTCCAGTTCGTGCTCCTCGCCGTCACCTGGGGGTCGAGCTTCCTGTTCGTCGCGGTGGGGCTCACCGGCCTCTCCCCCGCGCAGGTCGTGCTGGGCCGGCTGGTGGCCGGTGCCGTGACCCTGGGCCTGATCTGCGCGATCGGTCGACGCCGGCTCCCCCGCGGGATCGCGATCTGGGGGCATCTGCTGGTCGTGGCGCTGCTGCTGTGCGTCATCCCCTTCCTCCTCTTCGCCTGGGCGCAGCAGGGGATCTCCTCCGGCATGGCGAGCATCTACAACGCCACCACCCCGCTCATGACCGTCCTGGTCTCGCTCATCGCGCTCCGTGCGGAGCCGCCGACGCGGGCGACCGTGCTCGGCCTCGTGGTGGGCTTCTGCGGAGTGCTGATCGTGCTCGGCCCGTGGAACGGGCTGGGCGGCGGAGACGTGTGGTCGCAGCTCGCCTGCCTCGCCGCCACCGCCTGCTACGGGACCGCGTTCGTCTACCTGCGCCGGTTCGTCGCGCCGCGCGGCCTCGACGCGATCCCCGTCGCCACGGTGCAGGTCGGGCTCGGCGCCGCGGTCATGCTGCTCCTGGCCCCGGCGATCGCGATGGGCCCCTTCACCCTGTCGGTCCCTGTCGTCCTCGCCGTCCTCGCCCTGGGCGCCGTGGGCACGGGCCTCGCCTACGTGTGGAACACCAACATCGTCATGGCCTGGGGCGCCTCGAACGCGGCGGCGGTCACCTATCTCACCCCGGTCGTCGGCGTCCTGCTGGGGGTGGTGGTCCTCTCGGAAAGGGTGAGCTGGAACGAGCCGGTGGGCGCGGTCGTGGTGATCCTCGGCATCGCCGTGGCCCAGGGACGGTTGGGACGGGGGCGGTCAGGGCAGGGACGGGTGGGGTCGCGTCGTACGCTGGAGCGATGACCGATCCGCTCGACGCCGTCGACTGGCCGCTGCGCACCGAGCGCCTGATCATCCGCCGCCTCTCCCCCGCCGACACGGAGTCGATGTGGCGCTACCGCCGGCTCCCCGAGGTGTCGGAGTGGATCAGCACGGCGCCGGAGACGCTGGAGGCCTTCCGCGACCACCTGTCCGAGCCCTGGCGGGCGGCCCTCATCCTCGTGATCGAGCTCCCCGCCACCGCGAACGAATCGGCAGGCGATTCGGCGGGTGGTCCGGCGGGCGGTCCGGAGGGCCCGACGGTGATCGGCGACGTCATGCTGCGGGTCGAGGACGGCTGGGCGCAGACCGAGGTGATCGAGGGCGCCCGCGGCTCGCAGGCGGAGCTCGGCTGGGCTCTCGATCCGGCGTACGGCGGCCGGGGCTATGCGACCGAGGCCGTCCGTGCGGTCGTCGATCTCTGCGTCGGGAGGCTCGGGCTTCGGCGCGTGCACGCCGGATGCTTCGCCGACAACGAGCCTTCCTGGCGGCTCATGGAGCGGATCGGCATGCGGCGCGAGGAGCACAGCCGGGGAACCGCCCTGCACCGTTCCGGCCGCTGGATGGACGGGATGAACTACGGGCTGCTCGCGGAGGAGTGGGCGCCGTCCGCCGAGAGGTGACGGTCGCAGCCGGGTGACGACATCCCGTTGCGGGTTCATGGACAAGGTCCAGGAGCTCGCCTAGGGTTGATGACGCGCGCACGGCGATCACGCTCCGCCCGATGTCCCCCACAACGAATGGTGTACGGCTTCCCCAGAGCCCGAGCGGTTCCGGCGCGTACAGGGTCCCCTCGAGTCGCCCAGTCCCCAATGGGCCGCTCGAGGGGACCGCTCTGTCCGGGCCGGTTCTCTCGTTCGGGTCGAGGTCTCTCGCATCTCCGTTGATGCGATCCGTTCCGGGTCGATGACCGGGTCGATGGGAGTCATCCTGACACCGGTTGAAGATCTTGTCCACCATTTGGGGGACAAACGCTCCGGAACCAGGTATGCTGAATCGTGACGCACCCCTCCGGTCGTCTTGGCCCTCATCGCTCCCCCCGCGGTGAGGGCCGCACCATTCTTCCCGGGTCTCGCCCGGATTCCGTCGGCAACGTTTGGGTCACGCATATTTCAGCGGGGGTTGCGGTGTCGGAGAACTCCAGTAGCGTTAGGCGAGTCGGTGCGTCCTGCATCGGCGTCGCCCCCAGTAAGAAGGCAGTACATGAGCACCCAGGGCACAGTGAAGTGGTTCAACGCGGAGAAGGGCTTCGGCTTCATCTCCCCCGATGACGGTGGGGCCGACGTGTTCGCGCACTACTCCGCCATTACGACGTCCGGCTACCGCTCGCTCGACGAGAACCAGCGCGTCGAGTTCGATGTGGCGCAGGGCCCCAAGGGCCTGCAGGCCGAGAACATCCGACCGCTCTGAGCGGTCCGCGCGGAGTCATCCGCGCACCATCTGAACTCCCCGGGGTGCTTCTGCGCCCCGGGGAGTTCTGCGTCTCCGCCCGCTGACCGGGTACGTCGCGCAGCTCGGTTCCAGATGGTCATGCCCCGCCGGCCTATGTACTGCCGGCCTACGTACTGCGGGCCGGGTCGGCGATGTGCTCCCCTCGTCGCAGCGCCGCCTGCAGGCGGGGGACGGAGGAGAATCCCGCCGTCCTCGCGATGTTCCCGAGGGTGTCCTTGCTCCGCGCGGGGGTCACGGTCAGGAGCGCCTCCGCCGCCCGGACGCGGCGCTCCTCGATCGCCGCGCGGGGGCTGGTGCCGGCGATGGCGAAGAGCCGACGGAGGTAGCGCGCCGAGACGTGCAGGGCCTCGGCGAGGGCCGTGACGTCGAAGGAGCTGTCCGGGAACCGCGTCTCGACGATCGCGTACGCCTCCTGGATGAGTCTCGCCTGGGTCGGCGAGAGCGCCGTGGTGTCGCTGGTCGCGTCGAGGACGGCGGACATGACGACACCGGAGAGCGCATCCAGCAGCGCACCGGCGCCGCCGGAGGTCCCCAGGTCGCCGTGGGTGCTGATCACGTTGGTCATCGTCGCGATGAGCGCGTATCCGCCCCCCTTAAGGGTGAGTGGTCTGGAGAAGGCCGCGGCGAACCTGTTCTGCCGGAGGGCGGGCGAGCGGAGGTGCCATTCGTAGCGGGCCCAGACGTCGTTGCTCTCCGTGGAGACCGGCGTCCGCCCGTCGACCAGGAGGAGCTGCCGCGGCTCCAGCCGCAGGGCGTCGTGGTGGTCGAGGCGGACGGAGGCCGCGCCGTCGACGCCGACGACGATCCGGCTCACGCCGTTGTCGAGGGGTCGCGCATCGAGCGCTCCGGCCGTGGACCAGGCGCGGGAGACGGTCCAGGCGGCGCTGGAGGTGAGCTCGGCGGACGAGCGTCCGGGCGCCGATCTCGATTCGGGGGCGTGCCAGCCCAGCGACGACAGCGAGAGCTGGGTCGCCGGGGACGCGGATGCCGGGTGGACGGGAGGTGTGGTTGTGGTCATGGTCATCGCAATGGGGAGGAGGGGCGGGTGTGTATGCCCCGGGCACACAGGCGTGCACGGGGCTCGGTGATCGAAGCCTCCTGCATGGGGGATGACACACCATTCGCGTTGTTTCGTTAACGCGGGAAAACGGAACCCAGATCGATGAAGACCGGTCCGGATCGGCCCCGGAGGCCAATGGCGTCGGGCCTGCGCTGTCTCAATGGGTAAGCGCGACCGGTGGCACTGGCGGCCGGCGCGGATTGGCTGTTGACACATCGAAATGGGGAAAAGCGTGAAGGACGACACTGCCGGGACATCGAACCTGGGCTGGGAGATCGAGGAGAGCGACGGGGTGTCGCGCCGCACCCTCGTGAAGGGTGCGGCGTGGTCGATCCCGATCATCGCGGCGGCCGTGGCGGTGCCGGCGTATGCCGCATCGGGGGACAAGAAGCTGACGTTCGGGCCGGTGTCCGGGTGCGCGGCCGTGGGCGCGCAGACCTCGCTGACGCTGACGCTGGCGAACCCGGCTGCCGGGGACACCGCGGTGGTGAGCCTGGTCGGTACGGGTTACACGTTCGCTGAAGGCTCGACGACGATGACGGTGCCGGTCGCGACCGGCACGGCGACCGTGGTGGTGAAGAACGTGACGGGTGCGGGGAACGTGACCGTCCACGCGGCGCTCACGGGGGCGCCGGCTGTGACGGCCGATGCGACGGTGAAGCCGAGCTGCTCCGGTCCTGCCGGGACGGTGTTCGCGAGCGTGCGCGACTATGACGTCGCGGAATCGGTGAACGGCAATCTATATGTCACGGGCAATGGTTCGAATGGCAATGACTCTGCATACTTGACGGTTCTCAATGCGGCCACGGGTGCGGTCGTTGCGAACTGGGACATCTTCAGCAAGCTCCGCGGCCCTGGCGCCACCCTGCCGGCCTACTCCGCGAGTCCGTATGATATCGTTGCCTCGCCTGACGGTACGAGGGTTTACGTGAACTATTGGGCCTCCTCGGGCAATCTCACCGGGGGATTCTATAACGGTGTATTGATCCTTGATGCGGTGACTGGTGACCTTATCCAGAGGATCGAGGGCGCGGCCGCGACGGGCGGACTTTCTATTTCGCCTGATGGGACACGATTGACCACTTTCGGTGGTGCAAACACTCACGTCATAGACCCAACCACCGGAACGATCGTGCAGACCATCCCAACCGGTGTAAACGGCGCAGGCTTTAGGTCAGGAGCGGTAGCGTCACCCGACGGATCGACGCTCTACATTCCTACCCATGAAGGCACAAACGGCCTTGTCAAGGTTGTGGATGCTGCAACCGGCAACGTTCTGCGCACGCTCGATACGCCTTACCCATCATCTAGCTTCGCTTCCTCATATCATCTTGAGATCTCGCCCGATGGGCGCACGCTATACAGCGTTATGTATTCATATAACGCTCCAGTGGGTTTCCAACTAACCGCCGTGGACATCGCTACCGACACAGTGGTCAGCGTTCGCCCACTCCCGCTGGGCAAGGGTTTCCCCCGTGGAATGGGAATGTCTCCGGACGGAACGCACTTGTGGATCCAGTATCACGATGACAGTGGCAGTTCTATCCCGACGCTCGTCAAGGTTGATCTTTGAGTCGACCCGACCGGGTGATGGCCGACCGGGCTCTCGTCTGACGGCCTGATCGACGATGGGGGTGGCTGCACATGCAGCCACCCCCATCGTCGTCCCAGAGGAGTGCGTCAGGAACCGGGGAGGAGGAGCGGGAGGAGGTCGGTGGGCGTGGCGACGTGCGCGACGGCCCCCTCCGCCTCGCTCGGCTCGCCGAAGCCCCAGTCCGCGAAGAGCACGGGGATGCCGAACGGGCTCGCGCCCTCGACGTCGTGGTGGCGGTCGCCGATCAGCACCGGGCGGCTGACGTCGACGCCGGCGGCGATGAGGCGGTCCAGCGCGCTCCGGATGACGGTCGCCTTGTCGTCGTGACGGCCCGCGGTGTCGGGACGGGCGCCGGCGGTGACCGTGAGGAAGCGCGCCAGGTCGTAGTGCTCGACGATCGCGATCACCTGGTTCTCCGGCTTGGAGCTCGCGGTCGCCTGCGGGATCCCGGCGTCGGCCAGGGCGCTCATCACCTCGGGGATCCCGGGGTAGATGGCGACCGATGCGGCGTAGCCGTCCCTGGCGGCGAGCTCGCGGTAGCGGAGCACGGCCTGCTCGGCCTGCTCCGTCGTCATCCCGCCGCGGTCCCGGAAGGACTCGAACATCGGCGGACCGATCCACAGCGACAGCTCGTCGGCGGGAGGCGCGGGCTTGCCGTAGGAGGCGAAGACCTCGGCGAGCCGTGGCAGGATCCCCGCGGACGCGTCCGCGATGGTGCCGTCGACGTCCCAGAGCACGCAGGAGTAAGGGGAGTCAGCCATGCGATCCAGCCTATGCCGGACCCGGGGCGCCGAATGCCGAGCCTCGACGCCGGGTGGCGAGGCGGGCGTGACGGGTCAGAAGAGGCGAGGGGCGCCGGACTCGGTGCCCTTCATGTCCTCATAGTCCAGGACGAGGCAGCGGATGCCGCGATCCTCGGCGAGCACGCGCGCCTGGGGCTTGATCTCCTGCGCGGCGAAGACGCCCTGCACCGGCGCGAGATGCGGGTCGCGGCCCAGGAGCTCCAGGTAGCGGGTCAGCTGCTCGACGCCGTCGATGTCGCCGCGGCGCTTCACCTCGACGGCGATCGCCGCGCCCTGCGCGTCGCGCACCATCAGGTCCACGGGGCCGATCGCGGTGGGGAACTCGCGCCGGACGAGCGTGGCGCCCTCCGCGATGAGGTCCACCTGCTCGGCCAGCAGGCGCTGCAGGTCGGCCTCGACGCCGTCCTTCTGCAGGCCCGGGTCAACGCCGAGCTCGTGGGCGGAGTCGTGCAGCACCTCGTAGATCTGCACGCGCAGCGCGTCGCCGGTCTTCTGGTGCGTCACGCGCCAGACCTCGGTGACGCCGGCCGACGCCTCCTCCTCCCCCGGCTCCTCGGTCTCGAGGCGACAGGGCGGGCTCATCCAGTTCAGCGGCTTGTAGCTGCCGCCGTCGGAGTGCACGAGCAGACTGCCGTCACCCTTGTGCACGAGCAGGCGCGTGGCCAGGGGCAGATGGGCGTTGAGGCGGCCGGAGTAGTCCACGGCACAGCGGGCGATCACGAGGCGCACCTGTCCACGCTACCCGGTGATCAGTCGGCGATGAGCCTCTTGCCCAGATCGATGGTGTCGTCGATGCGGTAGCCGAGGTGCTCGTAGAAGGCGACGACCTGCGCGTTCGAGCTCCGCACCTGGAGGTTCACCTTCGGGCAGCCGAGGGCGAGGAGCGCCTCCTCGACGTGCGCCACCAGCGCCCGGCCCACCCCCGATCCTCGGACGTCGGGTGCGGCGGCGAGGTAGTTCATCCAGCCGCGGTGCCCGTCGTAGCCGGCCATGACCGTGCCGATGACGCGGCCGTCGTCATCGGTCGCGACCACGAAGAGCTCGGGCTGGACCTCCCGCTTCCGCGCGATGTCCTTCCGCGGATCGTTCCACGGTCTCGTCAGGCCGATCGACTCCCACAGCGCGACGACGGACTCGGTGTCTGCGGGGCGGAAGGACCTGAGGTGCACCCGATCCAGTCTGCCCGACCCGGCCCGCCTCCGGCCGCCTGTCCCGCCACCTGCCCCGCCACCTGTCCCGCCGGTCCGGTCACTTGGCCTTCCCGTCGCGGTTTTTTGCGCGCCCGCGGGCGTGTATGGGGCCCAAAAGCGGCGGGGGGGGGGGGTGGGGGCCGAGGACAACGCGGGGGCGTGGGGCGGGGGGGGGGGGGGGGCC
>NZ_JAVDUM010000010.1:0-158881 GCF_031456305.1 Microbacterium resistens | reverse complement strand
TTGCTCGGGGTGTGCGCCTCCTCGAACACGGCTAGAGCAGCACGAGCCTGCACGATCAGCTCCTCTCGGACCTCGTCGTACTGGGCCGACCACGCATACCCCTCGTTCACGCCAACCTGCGTGACCATCAGCATCGCCTTCGCGGCCTTCTCTATCAACAGCTCACGATCCATCATGCGCCTGGCTCCCATCCGCCGCCGAGGTCTTCCATCAGCGAGTAGTGCCCCAACCAGGCAAGAGAGACCTCACCCGTGGAGCCGTGTCTGTTCTTCGCGATCTGCACATCGACCTCGCCGCGACGGGAGTCGTCCCGGTCGTCACGCGAGAGCAACAGCACCACGTCTGCGTCCTGCTCCAGATCCCCGGACTCGCGGAGATCACTCAGCGCCGGCTTCTTGTCCATCCGCTCCTCGGACTTGCGGTTGAGTTGCGAGAGCACGAGCACCGGGATCTGAAACTCCTTCGCGATGAGCTTCATCGCCCGGGAGAACTCACCCACGACCAACCGGCGATCCTTCGAGGGATCCGCCGACTGGATGAGCTGCACGTAGTCCACGACGAGGCCCGCCAGCTCCCCCTCATGGGCGAGGGAGCGAACCCACCCGCGGATCTGCGCCGGACTCATCGACGCATCATCGCTCAGCGCCAGATCGAGCTTCGCGGCCATCCGATCCGCGTCCCGAGCACGATCCCAGTCGTCCTCCGTCAACGCATTGTTCATCAGCGCCTGCATGTGGATGCGGCCGAGCTGCGCCGCGATCCTCTTCATCAGCTCTATCCGGGACATCTCCAGCGACAGGAACCCAACGAGGCCCGTCCTCGACAGGCCCACGGCCGCGTTCATCGCCATCGCCGTTTTCCCCGCCCCGGGCCTCGCGCCGACGACGTAGACGCATCCGGGGCGGAAGCCACCGATCAGCCGATTGACTGCCGTCCACGGTGTGAGCACAAGCCGGGGCTTCTCCGCGAGCGCGGCGAGCATGTCTCCGAACTCGTCGCCGACGCGGACCACGCGCTGAGTCTTCGCGGAGACGATCCGATCCAGCTCGCCCCGAGCCTCCTCGATCGCTTCCTCCGGGTCGGTCGTCCCGTCGCCGGCGATCTGCTTCACCCGGTCGGCGGCGGCGTCCAGGCGGCGGCGGGCCGCGAGGTCCGCGACGATCCGCGCATAGTGCCCACCGAGGGTAGGGCTGGACGCGGCTGAGGTCAGCTCGAAGACGTAGCCTTCGCCGTGCGGCAGCCGGGAGCCCATCGATCGAAGCTCGTCATCAACGAGGATCGCGTCCGTGCCCGCACCGCGGACGGCGAGCCGGTGAATCGCGGTCGCGATCTGCTCATGCGGCGGGTCGTAGAAATCACCCGGCGGTGCCACGTCCAGCACTTCCCAGGCATGGGCGGGACCGCCCATCGCGGCGCCGAGCGCGGCCCGCTCCGCATCCCGATCCCACATCACGCCACGACTCCCCGCCGCTCGATCAGGCTCAACCACTCCGCATCCCCCTTCCTCGCCTCGTACTGCTCGACCGTCACGCCGTGCTCACGGCACCAGCGAGCCCGCGGATCCTCATCCCGCCGGACCGTGGGTTTCCAGCCCTTCTCGACATTCGCCTTGTGCGTCCGGCGGATCCATCTCCGCCATGCCGCCGGCCAGTCCGCCCGCGCCTCCCCCTTCGACAGCGCCCAGTCCACAAACTGAGCCGTCTCGTACTCGATGCCCACCGACGGGGCGGCAGCACGGGCACGCTCAATCTCGTCAGCAGGGGGCGCCCAATCCGCGGTGATCTTCGCCAGCGGTGACGCCTGACGCGGCTTCCTCTTCGCTGGAGCACGCACAGCACGAGCCGAGGCGAGCGAGAACGTCCCGCGGGCGCCATCCGCGTGCCGCACCGCGACGAACGACGTCGGCGGTTGCAGCTCATCAGGGAGGATCAGACGGGCCTCAACATCACCAGCCCGGTACGTGTACTCCGTCCGGCTCATGCGGCGCTCTCGAATCGGACCTTCTGTATCTGCTCGCGATCCCAGACTTTGCGTTGCAGTCGCGCCCTCCCGCACCTTCGGCAGGGGTCGTCCGTTCCACCACTAGCCCGGTGGCTTGGGCAGAACGGGGACGGCGGTTCTTGATCTTGGTCGTGAAGACCTCTCCCTCCCACGCTCTCTCCCTCCCACGCTCTCTCCCTCTCTCCCTCTCCCTCGCCATGAGACTCTCGTGAGCCCTTCATGAAAGGCTCGTGAGACTCGGCGGGCGGGTCCGGATGGCGGGACTTCGGGCCTGGATGCTGCACCGCCGGCCAATCCGACATCTGGTAGTACGTGACCCCAGCGACGTCGTAGACCTCGATGCACTCGGCCTGATCCAGCTCCAGCAGGATCCGATCCATGTCCTCGTCGCGCATCTCCCGACTGAGGGGGAAGATCGCCGCCGCCAGCAGTCGGGAGATCGCGACCTCCCGACCGAAGTTGTCCGCGTACAACCGCAGGCCGACCTCCGTCAACCGGGCCTCCGGCGACAGCGTCAGCAGGCGCGGGTTCAGGAATGCGTCGGGCGTCACCGACCTCTGCCGCGTTATCGCCATGCAGGTGCTCCCATCGGGCAATGCCCCGGTAGATCGTCTTCAGCGCCCGCATCAGCTCGTCACGAGCGACACGGAAACACTCGGTGAAGCCCCGGCCGCGGGGCAGGATGTGGGTCGAGGAGTCCTCGGACTCGAACGCCGGGAAGAACTCCGCGTCCAGCTCAGCCAGCGCCGCGGTCTCCTCGACCTCATGACGGTCACGCATCAGCAGCACGACCTCCCCGCCCGTCGCGCACATCTCCCGATACCGGCGGGCGGAGCGCGTACGCCCCACCTTGAGGACGCCGTGCTCCGGCCAGAACACGGCATAGATCGTTGTCGTCTGGCGCACGGCGCCCTCCTTCCAAGGTCACGCGACCATCTGTCGCTCGAACGCTGAGAACGTGGGCCGCGGGTACTGCGCCCAATGCTCGATCAGCTCCTCTGAGGCGTAGGCGCGGGCATAGCTCCCGTTGTGCGTGAAGAGATCCCAGTCCGAGATCCCCGCCGCCCGCCCACGCCGATTCACCATCGCCCCGCGCGTGGCTTCGACGGCACGCTCATACGCGGCGATCAGCACCACTTCGTACTCGTCTCGGAGCAGCCGATACTCCTCGACCGCCCGTATGAAGATGGTCGCCATTGCCCCTGGCCCCCTCATTCAGGTGGGGGCGTAGGCTCCGCCTTCCCCACGTCATCGAGCAGCACCCAGCCATACAGGGCATGGAGGATCGGCCACGCCGCAGGGTCCGCATAGCCCGGGACTATGAACCCGAGCCGTGTCGCCTCGGCCGGGTGCGCGTGCGCCCAGCCGTGGCATCCGGTCGTCCCCGATCCGCAGAGCAGGACGCCGTTCGAAACTTCGTCGCCGCCCCCACGGGAGCGGAGCTTGCGGTGATGCCGGGATCCGTTGTCCCAGATCTGCACACCACACCGGGCGCACGCCTGCATCTCCCGACCATCGATCAGACGGTTTCGATCAGTGAGCGCGCGCCCGGTCAGGCGGAGCGGCTTCGTCAGCAGTCCCGGATTTGCTGCGTGAACGTGGCGAAGTCCTCGGGGCAGTAGCGGCCCGCCTCAGCCCAGAGCGCCGTTGCCTCTTCGACCGCCTGCTCCTTCGTCAGTGGGCCGGTGAAGTCGGACAGTTCGTTGTAGTACTCCCAGGGCGTCGGGCAGGAGCATCCCGAATCAGTGCCGAGATAGATTGCTCCGTCCGCGTCCTTCCACGCCCCGATCAGATCGAACGAGTAGTTGGGCTCGCTCAGGTCCGCGTCTCCTACCGTGGTGAAACCGAGTTCCGAGAAGCCCACTCCGCCACCGCCCCGAGGATCCGTGCCCTCTCGCGCTCCGACTTCCCCGGACGTTCGGCGATCTTCGCGAGCTTGTCGTACCCCGGCAGGGCGTCGTGGAACTCCTGCCGGCGGACCGCCTCGGCCCGCTTCTGCTCTCTCGTCTTCACTGCTGCCCCATTCCTGCCGCCTGTCGTGCGCGGAGCACCGCGCAGAAGATCGGCGTTTCGTCCCTGTAGATGACCCGTTCGAACGCGGGCATCGCGATATCGTGCGGGTGCAGGCCGAACGGGCGCAGCGCCACGACAAGGCTCAACTGAGCCGCCTCGGTAGCGCGCTCGATCGCGCGTTGCACGTCGGCCTCGACCGGCCGTGTGGCGACCGTGTCCCCGACGACCAGCACCGCCCTTCCCGCATTGCGATGCATCCCGACCCTGATCCCATCTCGGCCAGCGATGAAGATCCTCACGGCGTCCTCCGATGGTTGAGCCCGGCCATCCCCTGGATGCCCTTGTTCGTGTTCATAAGCCCGAAGTGCTTCCGCGCCAGGGCATCCTTGATGTCCTCGATGTGATGGCAGATCGCCTTCTTCGCCAGCCAGTCGGTCAGCTCGGTCTCCGCGTCCTGCTCTGCCAGCGCCCGGGCGACGGTCACGATCCGCTCCGTGCGGCCGTGCTTCGCCAGCGCGGCGTTCTTCCGCTTCGAGTGCGCGACCTCCGCCGCGTACCGCTCTTCATTCGCACGGAGGAGGAGATCCGCGAGCTGGAATCCGAGCTGCTCCAGATGGCGGAGCGCGGCATCGATCTCCGCGGGCGTCTCCGTAGGGACATCCCGCATCCGCTCCGCGCGAGCGCGGAGGTGCGCCCAGTCCTCAGAGACCGGCCGCACCTCCACCACTTCACCCGTCGCGGCGATCACCGTCACCGCTTACCCCGCCGTCGCCGCTGCCCCGACGGGCGAGGCTCAACCGGCTTCGACGGGAGCGCGGCCGGCTTCGGCTTCGGTGGGACCGTCAGCTCCAGCAGGCGATCCGAGAACGCCACCTGGAGCCCCTCCACCTTCACCAGAGCGCCCGCCTCCCGGGCCTCGTCATACAGCCCGTTCAGCGTCCCGACATCCGCGGCCTTCACCTCAGCGAACCAGTCACGCTCCGGCTCCGGCTCCGGCACCACTTCCGCCACCGCGGCACGAGGCTCCGCCTCCGTGCACCGCCGAGGGGCGACGCGGGCGGGCGGGAACGCCGCGGCGAGCACGTCCGCGAAGACAACCCGGTACGCATGGCGTTCCACCTCCGCACCGAAGATCGCCATCGGCTTCTGCCGTCGCTTCTCCAGCCACTCCGGGTCGTCCAGCTCCAGCTCTGCCGCGTACTCGTCCCAGGAGATCACGACCTCTCGGGGCTCCTGCTCCCTGCGGGCGATGATCACCCGAGCGAACTCCGGGTGCGGCTTCTCCTCGGTCGGGGAGAACATCGGCAACCACGGGTCGAACGTGTCTCTGGAGCCCTGCCAGAACTCCGGCCCCTTGAACGCGACCAACTCGCCGGACGCCTGCACCGCGGCGCGGGCGTCCGCGACCGGGATCGACTGATACTCGTCCGTCATGCTGCCGCCTTCCTGGCCGACTCCGCCAGGCCCCGCATGGCCTCTGCCGCGCGGCCCATCCCGTCCGAGATCCAGCGGATCTTCGGCGGGAGACGATCCCGGCGCTTCTCGATGAGATACGCGAAACGGTCGTTGAATTCGTCCGCACGCATCGAGTGGACCGTGTCCGGGTCGTGCCGGTAGAAGAACTCGACCGACCGGCGGTTCCGTTTCGGGTCGGAGATGATCACCCCGACGCTGTCCGTCCCGTGCGGCGTGAACTCCTGTCCGCGACGCTCCGGGATGAGGCGTCGCGGGGGCCGGTTCAGGACTGGCTCACGCAGGAAGATGTTCCCGCGGTGCGCTTCGGGCTGAGGTGTTTTGCTCACGCTGTGATTCCCTTCTCGTACTGGCCCATCGCCTTCTCGACCCGCGCACGCCAGCGGCGGACTCGGCGGGCTTCGCGCTTGCGCGCCTGCTCCACCTGACGGCGCACCGCACGGTTCGGCGGCACGGGCGGCGCCGTTGTGATCTCATCTACGAGCTGGCTCAGACCGTTCACGCGGCCTCCTCCTTCGGTGGGGTGATCGTCAGCCGTGTGCTGACCTTCGGCTTGCGGTACGCGGGGCCGGCGTCCTTCAGGAGTTGCGCTGCCTTGGCGATCACCGCGGCCGCATCCGGGTTAGCCTTCAGGAACCCGGCCTTGTCGAACTCGTCGCCTTCGCTCACCACGTAGGCGATGCTCCCGACAGGGAGTGTCTTCTTGACAGGGCCGTGGTCATCGAGCCACGCCCGGATCCGCTTCTCCGCTGCCGCCCCCCGGTTCATGTCGGCGATGGCCTGCACGATATCCACCGGCAGATCCGACTCCTCGTCGTACTCCGGGCATCCGGCTTCGACCCATGCGAGGTAGGCGTCAGCGCCCGCGATCAGCGCGCCGATCTCGTCCGCGTCGATCGGGATCTCCACGATGGACGGATTCAGCGTGAGCGGCTGCCCCGCATCATCGACCCGCCACCAGACCAGCACCGCGTATCCGGCGCTCATCACATGCGCCTGCCAGAGGATCTGACGGACGATGCGCTTCGGGACTCCGTGAGACCAGTCCTCCGTGGTGGTCTTGATCTCCGCGATCGACCACTCCCCCTCGTCCTCCAGAGCACAATCCGGGGTCGCCCCGTGCTGCTTCCACTCGCTGTGGATGTAGAGCATGTTCGCGGGCGGGATCCCCAGGTGCGCCTCCACCCACGCCTGCACGACAGGTTCAAGGCGATGCCCCCGCTCGGTGGCCGCGTTCCCCAGGAACTTGGCCTCCGTCGTCTTCTCGCGGTGGATCGTCCGCCACGTATCGATCCCGGCACCGACGAGGCGGGCGGCATCCGTCGCCGTGACCCGCCGCCCCCCATCCGCGCGGGCACGCTTCCAGTTCTCCTCGTCGTCAGACGACACGAGCGCGATCGGCATGCTTTTCCTTTCGGTCTGCTGCCCACCACAGGCAGATCAGGATGAGGCCGACCCAGACGATCGCCTCGAAATGGATGACTCCCGGCGCGGTGTACTCGACCAGCGCGCCCGCGAAGATCGCGAAGCTCAGGATCAGGAGGATCACGTCCCCGCCTCCCGGTCGTGCCGCGCAGCCCACCACGTTTGCATCCGGGCCTGCTTCGTCAGATGGGCGAAGTCGGGACCGGCGAGGAACGATGTCAGCTTCCCCGTGGCCTTCACCAGCTCCGCCCCCTGAAGCCCCTTGTCCACCAGGAACGACGCCACCTCGGTATGCGGAGACAGGTCCACAACCGGCGGGTCAGCGAACAGCCCCGCCCCGGACGGGGCTCCGGACGGCGGCTTCAGCTCACTGAGGATCCTCTCCCCGAGCGCCTCCGCGATCTCCCGCTGCTTCGCGTTCGGAAGATAGTCCGCGATCACCGCGAACGCCCGCGCCCGCTCGACCAGCGACGCGCTCACGACGCGACCTCCGGGACCATCCGATGCGCCACCGTGATCCTGCGGTCATCGATCGCCATCCGCACGCTCATGACGACGCCGACGAACCAGGCGCCATCGACTCGGCACACCTCGACCGCGCCGTGGTAGTGCACGGACCAGAACTCGCCCGGCTTCGCGTCATGCCACGGCTTCCACGTCGGGTGAGCCGCGAAGTACGCGTCCGCCGCCCTACCGGCGCGGCTCTGATCGGGGACAGCCGCGGGCACGAACATCCGGCCATTCCCGATGCTCTCCTGCAAGACGCGGACAGCCCCCCGACTGCTGATCAACGGGTAGACGACGAAGTCCGGATCCTCCGGCCACCGCCACCGCCCCAACTCCTCGTCCCGCCGCTTCTGGAACCACTCGCCCAGCGCGGACACCTCCCCGCCGCAGAGCCACGGCATACCCTCCAGCATGTTGCCCCCCGCGCCGCGTGCCGAGTACAGGCGAACCTCCCCCGATTCCTCCGCGATTCGGATGTCCCCCTTGCTGTCGACGAACTCGCTCACGCTGCGTCCTCTCCCCTGTACTGCGGCGTCTCCCGCATGAGCCGATCAGCGACCCGATGCGCTCTCGCCGCCGCCTCCAGCCGGTCGGTGTGAGCGATCCACGCCGCCACCGACATCCCCGCCTGCGCCGCCGCCCTGGCAGTCGCCTCCCGCTCGTACTCCCCCACGGCCGGAGCCGGGGCCTGATCATTGATGCGCGCCACCATCGGCGCTGAAATCGTGGACACAGCCACGCCTCCCTAGAACATGTGTGAATGGATGTGCATGCGTACCCCGGGCAGGAATCGAACCTGTTCCCGTCCGCAGACAGGGCGCCCATACGCCCCCGAGGCGACCGATCCGACCAGCACACGGATTACCGGAGCCGGAAGACGAGGCGAGCGGCTACGCCAGCACGACGGCCGGCAGGGTGCGCGGGATCATCGCCCGCGTGCATCGCCTCTTCGATGGACTCGGCAGAGCCTTGCTCTCAGCCGGTCGGATCTCTGTTCCTCTGTGGAGTTGTCAAAAGTTCGGTGACTTCCGGAACCCGCCCCTGCGGGCCTCGTCCGGGTCGTGCTCCCATCTCTGTCCGAGAGATGCCCCGCCCTAAGTCGGGAGAATGAGAGCTACTCGACCGCCTCCAGCGAGTCGATGTAGGCCTGTAGGTCGTCCTCACGGATCCGCATGAAGGACTTCGAGCCCCGGCGGATCCTCACGGCCCGAAGCTCCCCAGCGGCGACCATCCGGTACACCGTGTCCCGAGACCTCCCGAGCACACCTCCCGCATCAGGGATCGTGAAGAGACGCACGACCACACTCACGCCGCAATCCCCTTCGAACCGACCATCGTGACGATCTCCCGGAGTGGCGTGCCGAACGCCGCCGCGATGCCCACCAGGCCACGGATCGAGACCTCGTCGCCTCGGCGCATGCCCTCCAGCTCGACAGGGCTGACATTCAGCAGGCGAGCAAAGGCCGGATCGCTCTGGATGCCAGCCTGTTCTTGCACCCTCTTCAGCAGCCCGGGTGTTGCCTTCATCTCGGTTGCGTTGTTCATGCCTCAACCATGTCATCGGCAACCCAGGCTGTCAACGCGGCGACGCAATTGGGTTGCAATCAACCCACCAGTGCGTCATCATTGAGCCATGCCCACAACCACCGAGGCCTTGCACAGTTGGCTCCGCGCAACCTGCGGCGGCGACTCTTACCGCGAGATCGCCCGACGAGCCGGCCTGAGCGACTCGATCATCAGTCGCCAGATCCGAGACCTCGGCTCCCTCAGCTTCGAGGTCGTCGTGGCTATCGCCCGTGAGTACGGCGCTCCAGTCCTCCCGGCGCTCGTAGCCAACGGGCTGGTCACCGCCACGGAGGCAACGCTGCCCAGCATCGAAGCGACGCTCAGAGGCGCGACCGAGCAGCAGCTAGTCCTAGAGATCGCTCGACGGCTTGACATCCCCGGGGCTCACGACCTCTTCGACCGCCCAATGTCGGAAGCGGTGGAGGAAGCTACGGTCACACACCTCGACTCTCGCCGAAATGTCCGTGCCCTTGACGATGATGAGCGAGAGGTGGCCTTCGAATCCGAGATCGACCACTCCGCCGACACTGACGACCTCTACGACGAATAGGAGCGCCATGCTTACTCATCTCATCTCCGTCGCGGAGGATCTTGGCCTGAGCGTCGTCTGGCGCAAGCGGGCAAAGCGCGGCGGCTTCCACGAGGGCTCTCGCACGATCCGCCTCAATCCCGATCAGTCTGATCGAGTGACAATCAGCGTGCTCACCCACGAGATCGCACACGCAGTCTTCGGGGACACCTACACCCCTTACGGTCCAGCACGCGCCAAGCAAGAGCGCCGCGCTGATGAGTGGGCGGCGCTCTACCTGATCACACCGGAGCGCTATGCCGCCGCAGAAGAACGGCGCGGCGTACATGCTGCCGCCCTCGCATTCGAACTCGGCGTGACGATCGAACTTGTCGAGGGCTTCCAGCGCCTTCTCCAGAGACATGGCGATGTGACATACGTTTCCGCCAGGATGGGCGCCGGACAATGGCGACACAGAAGTGGAGTGGCTTAACAATGACCAAAGGATCCTATCCTGTTCTACTTTGGGCAATTGGCCTCACCGCTACTGCGGCGATCTTCGCCTTCCCAGCCCCCATCCCGGGCGCCGTCAGTTTGGTGCTGGCGGTCATACTCTGGGTTGTCTACTTCCGTTCGCGGAAGGCTACAGAGCCTCAAGGAACCGCGGAGCCGGAACCACACCCCACTCCTGCGATAACGCCCAGCTCGACCAGAGCGCGGACCATCATCGGGACGGTCGTTGGCATCAGTCTGGTCGGAGTGCTCATATGGTCGGTGGCCAGCAACATCTATCGCGGCGACGGGTCGCCCAACAAGCACGAAGCAATTATCTATTGCGAAGACAAGGTCAAGGAACGACTAAAGGCACCTGACACTGCCAAATTCTCCCTTGAGTCGGCGAGCAGCCGAAGCCCCTTCATTGTAACGGGCAGCGTCTCATCCGAGAATTCATTTGGCGCAAATCTGCATATTTCTGTCGGGTGCACGGTTACGATTCAGGATGAGAACTTCTCTGTTCGAATTGACAAGCTCTCGGAACGATGAGTCGCGGCGCTAAAGGCGAAGGATCCGTCTATGAATATCGAGATGGATACCGCGCGTATGTCACAGTCAAAGGGAAGAGGAAGTATTTCTACTTCCCGGACGTCAACAAATCGACCGCCGCCGCTATGCTGCGCACCCGCCTCAATCAGCGCGATGATGGCACGCTACCTCGCGGCAAGGAGGTCACGCTGGGCGCGTGGATGCGACACTGGGTCGGCGCCGCTGACTTGACTCCGAAGACCCGGTACAACTACGAACGCAACATCGAGCGTTACGTGACCCCGATGCTCGGGCACATCAAGCTCGGCGACCTCGAACCCGAGGATCTCGAAGACCTCTACGGCGCCATGTCGGCGGGCGCTCTCTCCCGGCCGGGCCGCGACGCGAAGGGCAAGATCACTCGCAAGCCGCTCTCGGGAAACCACGTCCGGAACGTTCACGCCAACATCCGCGCTGCGCTGAACGTCGCTGTGAAGCGCCGCCGGGTCGCTCGGAACGTTGCCCTTGCCGTGGTCCTCGCGCGCACGGAGAAGCCCCAGATGCAGACCCTCAGCAGGGAAGACGCCCGCCGCGTCCTTGAAGCTGCCATGCAAGTCCCAGACGCCGCACGATGGTATCTCGATCTGGTCTACGGCATGCGGCCCGCCGAAGTGCTCGGACTAGAAGCCGTGCATGCCGACCGAGCCAGCGGCGTCATCCAGGTTCGCCAGCAGCTCATGCGTGTCCCCGGAAAGGGGATGCTCCTCCTGCCGTACACGAAGACGAGCGCCGGCCGTCGAGACATTCCCGCGCCCCCTGCCCTCTTCGACCTGATCGACCGCGCTCGCCAGCACCAGATGGAGAACCGGATCGCGTTCGGGGAGAAGTACGTGGAGTGGGAGTACGAGGGCCGGCCGACCTCGTTGCTGTTTACGCTGGACGATGGTCGGCCGATCGACTCGACCGTTGACCGCCGCGCCTGGATCGCGCTGCTCGCCGCCGTCGGCTTGCCGGCGGAGCGTCGGTACATCGGCAGGCACACGGCCGCGTCGGTGATGATCGACATGGGCATGGACGTTGCGGTGGTCGCCGGGATCCTCGGGCACAAGAAGACGTCGTTCACGTATGACACGTACGTGCATCCGATGCTCGATGCGAAGAAGAGGGCCACCGACCAGCTCGCTGCCGCGTACGGGATCTAGTGCACCTTATTTGGCACCCATTCTCTGCAACAGGATGCGACAAGGTGCGACAAGAAACGCCATCCCATCAGCCCATTTGACACATCATGCAACAGTATGCATCACCGTGACCACGGTCTTCCAAACTGATTGCGCGGGTTCGATTCCCGTCACCCCCTCCATGAGGTTTCAAGAAACTCAAGTTCTTGAGTTCGCGAGACCCGGATCGGTCGCCCAGCACGAAGGCACGCGAGAATGCAGCCAGGCTGCGCGAGCTGGAGCAGCTGTCACTGATGCTCAGGACGCTGACCCTGGCGCTGATGCTTGGCACGCATCTGCACCGCCTGCCAACCGAGGAAGACGGCGATGGCGAGCGGAACGACCATGGCGACCGTGTTGCCTGGAGCCATGAGCGGAGCCACGACGAGGCCGAGCAGCAGTGCACCCGCCGCACAGATCGCCACGATGATGTACCCGGCAGTTGCTGTGACGGACATGGCATTTCTCCTTCCGAGACGTGATTCGAACCTATAACGGGAGACGGATCGGCGGTACCTACTTCTAGCCGGCTATCTGGCCGAACCGCCAGAAGTCACCGCAGTTCCTCTCCGGAATCGCCTTCCGAGTCGAAGACCCCGACGAGTTCGCGGCCTTCATCGCACACGCGGGGCGGCGCCTCCTCGAATCGGTTCCGGCGACATGACAGAGAAGAAGGCCTCCGTCCTCGTGGAGAGGACGGAGGCCTTCGGGGAGACGACCGGGCACGCCGTGGGGAGGACGACCCGCATCGTGGGATCAGACGGTGGCGGTCCCGGAGAAGTTCACGCTTCCGGTGCCAAGGAGGACGAGTCCTGTCGCGACCCCGTTGAGGTTCCAGGTCAAGGTCATCGGGCATTCGATGCTCAGCCCGATGCCGTACTGGAGCGTGGTGCGGACCGTGACGGTCAGCGTGCGCGGCGCCACCGGGTAGGGCGGGATGCCGCCGATCGAACCACCGCTGGGCAGCAGGACGTTGTTGAACACGAAGCCCGCCGGGAACGCGCCGACGGTGGAGATGTTACCGCCGCCGACTCCCAGCCCCACGGTGGAGTTGTAGGTGCGGTTGTCCGACATCGTCAGCGTCGCCTGGGTGATCACGAAGGTGAAGGCGGGCTGGAAGATGTTCTGGAAGTCGATGCCGCAGCCGGTCGCATCGAGGCCGAACATGTTCGGCATGCCGATGATCCCCCGGTTGCCGGCCACTGCCGCCTGCAGCGTCCAGAGGCCGCCGATGATGCCGCCGACGACAGGCAGGCCCGCCTTGATACAGGACGGACAGGCCGGCGTCGAGGCCGCGGCCATCGGCATCGCCGACGCCGCAGCGACCACGGGAACCGCCCATGCCGCGCTCTTCACGATCGTCCGACGACTGACGTCCTTCGGCTGACTCTCACGTACGATGATGTCGCTCATTCCTCGATCTCCACATCACTCAGGTCCCGTCGGGTCGGGATCACGCTGTGAATCGCCGGTCACGTGACCGGACACGATGATCTTCGCGAGGGACGATTCTCACCGGAAACGAAGATGTCGCACTTTTGATTCAATCTGTCGCAATCTGAATGTCGACAGGATCTCGAACACTGCTGCGACCTGGCTCCTGCGCCATCACGTTTAGGCTGGCGATCGAACACCTGCTCCGCACCCTGCGGACGAGCAGGTCACGGACGACGACACACGCGATCGGAGCCCCAGGATGACCGACCCGCGGCTCTCCCCGCACAGGTCCGAGCCCGGCGGACATGGGCTTCCTCCGCGGTTCTCGGACATCGAGCACGGACCCGCGTCCATCGGATCGCGTCCGCGCCGACGCCCGTCCCGCCGCGCACGCTCCTGGGTGCTCCTCTCGGCCGGTCTCCTGATCGCGGTCGTCGCGGCCGGAATCGTCCAGGTGACGGCGAGCACCGGGTACGACCAGGCCCGAGCCGCCTTCGAGGAGATCGCCGCGGAGGACCGCACGGCCTCCGACGAGCTCCGCCGCAGCGCGGAGGAGGCGACCGCATCTGCGCGCGCGGCCGACGAGATCATCGCCGCCAGCAGCGGGAGCATCATCCGCGCCGAGGATGTCACCGCGGTGGGCGCCGCCTCCGCGCTCGTGGACGAGGCCGCATCCGCGTCCACTGCGGATGCGACCTCGCCCGTGCCGGAGGCCGGGGTGAAGCCGCTCTTCGCCTGGGACCTCCACGCGGAGAGCGACCGGCTCCGCACCGATGCCGCAGCGATGGAGGAACGTCGAGGGACGCTGGCCGCGGCGCACGACAGACTGGACGATGCCTCCGCCGCCCTCGTCGCCGCCGGCTCCGCGACGCTGCGATCGGCGGCATCGCTCGTCCCGGCCCTGGAGCAGCAGTTCCCGTCGGCCCGAACCGGCGACCTGCTCGCCCTCCGGGAGGCCGGGACCGCGCTGGAGTCCTCCGCGGGCGCGATGAACAAGTCAGCCGTCAACGCGTACAGCGCGTTCGAGGCGTCGGCAGCACAAGTGCGGGCGTCGAACGACGCCGAGCTCGCCGAGAAGGCCGGCCCCCTTCAGTCCGTACGACTGGAGGTCGAGGCATATGCGCGCTCGATCGCCGGTGGCATCCTGCTCGACTTCGACTGGGCTCCCCTCGTCAACGGCTATGGCGGAGCGGACTCGATCGGCGGTCTGACCTCCTGGAACAGCGGCACCGGATCAGGAGGGTTCGCGACGATCACCCTCTCCGATTCGGTTGCGGAGTTCTGGCCCGAGGACAGCGCTCGCGCACTGGTCACCCACGAGGTCGGGCACGCCATCTCGGCGAAATGCTGGGCGCTCTTCGACTGGGAGGACCGGGCCGCCAACGAGACCTGGGCCACCGCCTGGGCGATCAGCCACGGAGAGACGGCCGACGCCAACGGCGTCTGGCTGTACGGCTATCCGCCGCAGGCCGTCATCGACACCGCGGCGACCTGCCGCTGAACGGTCCTTCCGGACGAAACGACGAAGGGGACCCGCCGTGGCGGGTCCCCTTCGTGAACGGCTGTCGTGCTCTACTGCCCCCGACGCTCGCGGAGCTGCTGGAGCGCGTCCTCGAGAAGCTGCTCGGCCTCTTCGTCGGTTCGCCGCTCCTTCACGTAGGCGAGGTGCGTCTTGTAGGGCTCTGCCTTGGCGATCGCCGGTGGGTTCTCCCGGTCCCTGCCCGCGGGAAGACCCGAGTGGGGGTGGTCGATGACCTCGGGGATCTCCTCCTCCGGCAGCCCGGCCGCGAAGTACCGGACCGTCTCGTTGCCCAGGCCGTCCCAGTACGACACCGCGATGCGATCCGCATGGTAGCCGTGGTCCTGCTCGCCCATCGGGCCCGATCCGACTCGGGTACCGCGGATCGCGTTTCCGCCTGAAGCCATCAAAGCACCTCGAACTTCGTGATGAGCCCGAGCGCGACGATGGAGATGAACCACACCAGGGAGAGGACGATCGTGAAGCGGTTCAGGTTGCGCTCCGCGAGGCCGGACGAGCCGACCGCGGAGGTCATGCCGCCGCCGAACATGTCGGACAGACCGCCGCCACGACCCTTGTGGAGCAGGATGAGCAGCGTCAGCAGCACGCTGGTGATGCCCAGCAGAACCTGCAGGACGAACTGGAGAATATCCACGGATTGCCTTTCGCTCGGGCTCGAAGCCCGCGTAAGGATCGATTATACGTCGCCGGGCATCGATGCCCCGGGGTCACACCCCGACGTGCTTCTGGAAACGGATGATCGAGGCGAACTCGTCGACGACCAGGCTCGCCCCGCCGACGAGCGCGCCGTCCACGTCCGGCTCGCGCATGAAGGACGCGATGTTCGCCGCCTTCACCGATCCGCCGTAGAGGATCCGGGTGCGGGCGGCGGCGTCCTCACCGAGCGAGGTCGCCACGACCCCGCGCAGCGCGGCGCAGACGTCCTGCGCCTGCTGCGGCGTCGCCGCCTGACCCGAGCCGATCGCCCAGACCGGCTCGTAGGCGACGACGATGTCCGCCTTCGCGGAGACGCCGCGCAGCGCCGCCTCGAGCTGACCGGCGGGGACGGCGCTCGCGCCGAACTTCTCCAGGTCCTCGGAGGTCTCGCCGACGCAGATCACCGGAACCAGCGAGTGCTTGAGGGCGGCGGCGACCTTGGCCGCCACGACCTCATCCGTCTCGGCGTGGTACTCGCGACGCTCGGAGTGCCCGATGATCACGTACCGGGAGTCGAGCTTCGCCAGGAACGCGCCGGAGACCTCGCCCGTGTAGGCGCCCGAGTCGTGCGCCGAGAGGTCCTGCGCGCCGAGGGCGAACGGGATCTTGTCGGCGTCGATCAGCGTCTGGACGCTGCGCAGATCGGTGAACGGCGGGAAGACCGCCACCTCGACCGTGCCGTCCTCGTGCTTGGCGTCCTTGAGCGTCCAGTGCAGCTTCTGCACGAACGCCACCGCCTGCAGGTGATCGAGGTTCATCTTCCAGTTGCCCGCAATCAGCGGGGTTCGGGTCGTCACGCCCATCCGAGGACCTCCAGTCCGGGAAGCTTCTTGCCTTCGAGGAACTCGAGGCTGGCGCCTCCGCCCGTCGAGATGTGTCCGAATCGATCGTCCGCGAATCCGAGCTGGCGCACGGCGGCGGCGGAGTCCCCGCCTCCGACCACGCCGAGCCCGTCGATCTCGGTGAGCGCCTCGGCGACCGCCTTCGTGCCGCCCGCGAAGGCGGGGAACTCGAAGACGCCCATGGGGCCGTTCCAGAACACCGTCCTCGAGCCGCGGATGGCCTCCGCGAACCGAGCAGCGCTCTCCGGGCCGATGTCGAGTCCGATACCGGAGGCGCCGAACGGGCTCTGCTCGATCGCGTCCGCCGCGACCACCACGTGGTCCGCGTCCGCGGCGAACGAGGCGGCGACGACGACGTCCGTCGGGAGGACGAGCTCGACGCCGCGCTCCTTCGCCTCGGCGATGTAGCCGCGGACCGTGTCGAGCTGGTCCTTCTCCAGCAGGCTGGCGCCCACCGCGTGGCCTTCCGCCGCGAGGAAGGTGAAGAGCATGCCGCCGCCGACGAGGATCCGGTCCACGCGTGGGAGCAGATGCGAGATCACGCCGAGCTTGTCCGAGACCTTCGAGCCGCCGAGCACGACCGTGTACGGCCTCTCCGGGTTCTCCGTGAGACGGTCCAGCACGTCCAGCTCGGTGGCGATCAGCAGGCCTGCGGCCGACGGGAGGATCTGGGCCAGCTCGTAGACGCTGGCCTGTTTGCGGTGCACGACGCCGAAGCCGTCGGACACCATCGCGTCGCCGAGCTCGGCGAGCTGCTCGGCGAATGCCTTGCGCTCCCCCTCGTCCTTCGCCGTCTCGCCCGGGTTGAACCGGAGGTTCTCCAGGACGACGACACCGCCGTCCTCCAGGGCGGCGACCGCCTCGTGTGCGGACTCGCCCACCGTGTCACGGGCGAAGGCCACGGGCTTGCCGAGGAGCTCGGACAGCCGCTGAGCCACCGGCTCCAGGCTGTACTGCGGGTCGGGTGCGCCGTCGGGGCGACCGAGGTGCGAGCACACGATCACTCGTGCACCGGCGTTGATGAGGGCGTTCAGGGTCGGCAGCGACGCGCGAACGCGGCCATCGTCCGTGATGACCCCGTCCCGGAGGGGGACGTTGAGGTCACAACGGACGATGACGCGCGTTCCGTCGAGCGAACCGACCGACTCCCCGAGGGAGTCGAGGGTGCGCAGGGTCATCGTTCGGCGTTCAGAGACGCTCGGCGACGTACTCGGTCAGGTCGACCAGACGGTTGGAGTAGCCCCACTCGTTGTCGTACCAGCTGGACACCTTGATCAGGTTCCCCGAGACGTTGGTGAGCGTCGAGTCGAAGATCGACGAGTACGGGTTGCCCTGGATGTCGCTCGAGACGATCTGGTCCTCGTTGTACTGGAGGTAGCCGGCGAGGCGGCCTTCGGCGGCGGCCTTCGCGTATGCGGCGTTGACCTCGTCGACGGTGAGGTCATCACGCTCCGTGATCAGCGTCAGGTCGACGATCGAGCCGGTCGGGACCGGCACACGGTAGGACGAGCCGCTCAGCTTGCCGTTGATCTCCGGGAGCACGAGGCCGATCGCCTTGGCGGCTCCGGTCGAGGCCGGGACGATGTTGATCGCCGCGGCGCGCGCACGGCGCAGGTCTCCGTGAGGACCGTCCTGCAGGTTCTGGTCGGCGGTGTAGGCGTGCGCGGTCATCATGAAGCCGCGGACGATGCCGAACTCGTCGTTGAACACCTTCGCCAGCGGCGCGAGGCAGTTCGTGGTGCAGGACGCGTTGGAGATGATGTGGTGGTTCGCCGGGTCGTAGGTCTCCTCGTTCACGCCCATGACGATGGTCGCGTCGTCCCCCGATGCGGGGGCGGAGATCAGCACCTTCTTGGCGCCTGCCTCGATGTGCTTCCGGGCCAGCTCCGCCTTGGTGAAGAAGCCGGTGGACTCGATGACGATGTCGACGCCCAGCTCGCCCCAGGGGAGGTTCGCGGGGTCGCGCTCCGCGAAGGCCTTGATCTGCTTGCCGTCGACGGTGATGCTGTCGTCGTCGTAGCCGACACTCCCCGCGAGGACGCCGCCGACCGAGTCGTACTTCAGCAGGTGCGCGAGGGTCTTGTTGTCGGTGAGGTCGTTGACCGCGACGATCTCGATGTCCGCGCCCTGTTCGAGAGCTGCGCGGAAGTAGTTGCGTCCGATGCGGCCGAAGCCATTGATACCGATCTTGACAGACACTCAGGTCTCCTGATTCTCGTGCGCGATGCGCTTTTTGTTCAGAGAAGAGATGGACGACGGCGTCCCGACGGGCAGATCGCCCATCGGGACGCCCGTCTTGGTTATGACAGTACCAGCAGACCGTTCGTCTGCTCGCGAGCCACCTGCAGGCGCCGGGAGACGTTCTCCCAGTTGGCGATGTTCCACGCGGCCTTGACGTAGTCGGCCTTGACGTTGAGGTAGTCCAGGTAGAAGGCGTGCTCCCACATGTCGAGCTGGAAGATCGGGACCGTGCCCTGCGCGGTGTTGGCCTGCTGGTCGAACAGCTGCTGGATGATCAGCTGCTGGCCGATCGAGTCCCAGCTGAGCACTGCCCAGCCCGATCCCTGGATGCCGACTGCAGCCGCGGTGAAGTGCGCCTGAAACTTCTCGAAGGAGCCGAAGAACTCCTCGATGGCCGCCTTCAGCTCGCCCTCGGGCTGGCCTCCGCCGTTCGGGGAGAGGTTCGTCCAGAAGATGGAGTGGTTCACGTGGCCGCCGAGGTTGAACGCGAGGTCCTTCTCGAGCTTGTTCACGTTCGCGAGGTTGCCGCTGTCGCGCGCCTCGGCAAGCTGCTCCAGCGCCGTGTTCGCGCCGTTCACGTAGGCGGCGTGGTGCTTGTCATGGTGGAGCTCCATGATCTTGCCGCTGATGTGCGGCTCAAGCGCCGCGAAGTCGTAGGGAAGGTCGGGGAGCGTGTACTGCGCCATGTCGAATTCATCCAATCCGCGCCGCGCGCGCGGCGCTTGCCGGTCCCTCTCGCCACCGAACTGCGACGTGAGGCGGACGTTCCCATCCTAGTGACGAGAACACGCCGGCGTCAGGGATCCTTCCCGACGAGGACGATCGGAGCACCGGGCTCAGACGTCGATGCCTGCGGGCACCGCGGACTCCGTGCCGGGGACGCCGTCGACCGTCGCCCGCTTGTCCGCCATCGCCAGCAGGCGACGGATGCGCCCTGCCACAGCGTCCTTCGTGAGGGGCGGATCGGCGTGATGGCCGAGCTCGTCGAGGCTCGCATCCCGGTGCGCGAGACGGAGCTCGCCCGCCATGCGGAGGTGGTCGGGAACGTCCTCGCCGAGGATCTCCAGCGCGCGCTCGACGCGAGCGCACGCGGCGACGGCGGCCTGTGCGGAGCGGCGGAGGTTCGCATCGTCGAAGTTCACGAGACGGTTGACCCCGGCACGCACCTCGCGACGCTGCCGCATCTCCTCCCAGGCTGCCGCGGTCTTCTCCGCGCCCATGAGGCTCAGGAGCGAGCGAATCGCCTCCCCCTCTCGCACGACGACACGGGGCATCCCGCGGACCTCGCGGGCCTTCGCGGCGATGCCGAGCCGATGCGCGGCGCCGACCAGCGCCATCGCCGCCTCGGACGACGGGCAGATCACCTCGAGGACGGCAGAGCGTCCCGGTTCGCTGAGCGAGCCCGCAGCGAGGAACGCGCCCCGCCAGAGCCCGGACAGTTCCTCACGGGAGCCCGTCGTCAGACGGTTCGGCAGTCCGCGGACCGGGCGACGACGCTGGTCCAGCAGACCGGTCTGTCGCGCCAGCGTCTCCCCCGCCGAGATCACCCGAACGGCGTAGCGGGCGCCGTCGACGCCCGAGGCCCCCTGGACCTGTGCGATCTCGGGCCGGACGCCGAAGATCTCGGCGAGATCCCTGGCGACGCGACGAGCGAGCAGTTCCGCATCCACCTCTGCCTCGACCGCCACACGGTTCGCGATCGAGTGCAGGCCACCGGCGAACCTCAGCACCGCCGTCACCTCCGCGACGCGCACCGTGGGGGGTGCGTTGCGGATGCCGACCAGCTCTGCCTTGACGTCGGTGGTGAGTGTCACGGGACTCCTTCGCTTAGGGGCGCCGGATCGCGACGCGAAGGACTAGCCTACTCGTCTCCGGTCCTGCGCATGCATCGCGGCGACCTCACTCCCGGCCGAGATCGCGGTGCCGCACGGTGATCGCGACCCCCGGCGTCGAGGCGAGCCGCCGGGCCAGCTCCTCCGCCATGGCGACCGATCTGTGGCGGCCGCCGGTGCATCCGATGGCGACCGTCGAATGGCTCTTGTTCTCGCGCTGGTACCCGGCCAGCACCGGCCCGAGCGCCTGGACGTAGGCGTCGAGGAACTCCTGCGCGCCGTCGCGCGAGAGGACGTACTCGCTGACGGGCGCGTCCTGCCCGTTCGAGTCGCGCAGCTCCTCGATCCAGAACGGATTCGGCAGGAAGCGCATGTCCGCGACGAGGTCAGCGTCGGAGGGCAGGCCGTATTTGAAGCCGAAGCTCATGATCGTCAGACGGTGGCGCGCTGCCCCCTCCTCGGCGAACAGCTCGGTGACCTTGGTCGCGAGCTGATGGATGTTGAGGGCCGAGGTGTCGATGATGATGTCGGCCGCCTCGCGCAGGGGGGCCACCCTCGTCCGCTCGATGCGGATGCCGTCCAGGATCGTGCCGTCCCCCTGCAGCGGGTGCGGACGCCGGACCGACTCGAACCGGCGGACGAGGACGTCGTCGGACGCGTCGAGGAAGAGCACGCGCACGGAGCCGTGCACGCGAAGGGAGCGCGCGGCGTCCGGGAAGTCGTCGAAGAGGTTTCGTCCCCGCACGTCCACAACCGCCGCCACCCTCGGCAACGCCGCGCCGCCGAGATTGGCGAGGTCCAGGAGCGGCCGGAGCATCTGCGGCGGGAGGTTGTCGACCACGTACCAGCCGAGATCCTCGAGTGCGTTCGCCACCGTGGAGCGCCCCGCGCCCGACATGCCGGTGACGATCAGGAACTCGCCCTGGTCGCCGATGCTCATGAAGCCTCCCTCGCTCGGGTCCAGCCTACAGAGCGGCCGGTGTCGGCGACGCCGTCGCCGAGGCGAGATGCGCGTGGATGTTCCGCGCCAGCGCCGGGCCGATGCCTGGCACCTCCTGGATCTCCGCGGAGGTCGCGGAGCGGAGCGCCGTGACCGATCCGAAGTGCCGCAGCAGCGCCTTGATCCGCGATGCGCCGAGTCCCGGGACTTCGGCCAGGACCGTGGTGATGTCTCTCTTCCGCCGCTTGCGCTGGTGGGTGATCGCGAATCGGTGCGCCTCGTCGCGGAGTCGCTGGAGGAGGTACAGCGCGTCGCTGGTGCGCGGAAGGATCACCGGGTACTCCTCCCCCGGAAGCCAGATCTCCTCCAGGCGCTTGGCGATCCCGCAGAGTCCGATCTCCGTGTGGCCGGCGTCCTTCAGCGCACGGGCCGCGGCCTCCACCTGCGGACGCCCGCCGTCCACCAGCAGGAGCTGCGGCGGATAGGCGAATCGCCTCTTCGGGGCGACGACGACCTGCCCGTCCACGTCGTCGTCGGACGTCGCTCCCCCGGGGGTCGTCTCCGCCGCTGCCTGCGGCGCATCCTCCGAAGTGTCGAGGTGGGCGAGGCGTCGGCGGAGCACCTGGTACATCGAATCGGTGTCGTCCGTGGTCTCGGCGACTCCGAACGAGCGGTACTGGTCCTTGCGGGGCAGCCCGTCCTCGAACACCACCATCGAGCCGACGACGTTCGTGCCGCCGAGGTGCGAGATGTCGTAGCACTCGATCCGCAGCGGCGCCTCGTCGAGGCCGAGCGCGTCCTGCAGATCGGTGAGCGCCTGGGTCCGCGTCGTGTAGTCACTGGACCGACGCGTCTTGTGGCGGATCAGCGCCTGCTGCGCGTTCACCGTGGCGTTCCGCATGAGCTCGGCGCGCTGGCCGCGCTGGGCGACCACCACCTCGACCTTCCTGCCGCGGCGCTCGCGCAGCCACTCCTCGAGATCGGCGGCGTCGTCCGGGAGGGTAGGGACGATCACTCGACGAGGGACGCCGTCTCCTGTCGCCTCGCCGTACGCCCGCTGAAGCAGCTGATCAATCAACTCGCCCGGCGAGATGTCGATCTCCTTCTCGATGGTGGTCGCCCGCACGCCACGCACGCGGCCGGCTCGGATGACGAAGTGCTGCACGGCCGCGGAGAGCTCGTCCTCGGCGACCCCGAACAGATCGGCGTCCTCGTCCTGGGCCAGGACCAGGGCGCTCTTGCCCAGGACCGCCTCGATGGAGGCGAGCTTGTCGCGGTACCTCGCGGCGTTCTCGTAGTCCATCGCGGCCGAGGCCTCCCGCATACGGCGGGTCAGCTCGCGGGTGAAACGCTCGTCGCCGCCCTCCATGAAGGCCACGAAGTCGTCCACCATCGCCCGGTGCTCCTCGATCGTCACCGTCATCGAGCACGGGCCGCCGCACTTCCCGATCTGGCCGGGGAAGCACGGCCGACCGGTCTGCATGGCGCGCTTGTAGCTGGCGTCGCTGCAGGTGCGGATCGGGAACGCCTTGACCATCAGGTCGATGGTCTCGTGCACCGCCCAGACCTTGGGATAGGGGCCGAAGTACCGCGCTCGCGGGATCCTCCGGTTCCGGGTGACGAGGACCCGCGGAGCCTCGTCACCGAGGGTGACCGCCATGAACGGATAGGACTTGTCGTCGCGGTAGCGCACATTGAACGGCGGATCGAACTCCTTGATCCACATGTACTCGAGCTGGAGCGAGTCGACATCCGTCGGGACGACCGTCCACTCCACGGAGGACGCCGTGGTGACCATCCGTCGGGTGCGCTCATGCAGGGTGCGCAGCGGTGCGAAGTAGTTCGAGAGCCTCTGCCGAAGGTTCTTCGCCTTGCCGACGTAGAGCACGCGTCCCTGCGCGTCGCGGAATCGGTAGACGCCCGGATCGGTCGGGATCTCCCCCGTTCGAGGCTTGTAGGGCAGTTCCTCCGCCATCAGCTCGCCTTGCGCGCCCGACTCCCCGGCACGACCTCGTCGCGCGAGGCCGAGAGGGAACGACGGCGGTTCCCGCTGAGGGCCTCGGCGAGGAACTGACCGGTGTGGCTCTCCTCGACCTTCGCCACCTGCTCGGGCGTTCCGGTGGCGAGGATCTGACCGCCCCCGGAGCCGCCTTCCGGCCCCAGGTCGATCACCCAGTCCGCTGACTTGATGACATCGAGGTTGTGCTCGATCACCACGACCGTGTTGCCCTTGTCCACCAGGCCGTTGAGCACCTCGAGGAGCTTGCGGACGTCCTCGAAGTGCAGACCGGTGGTGGGCTCGTCGAGGACGTAGATGCTGCGCCCGCTGCTTCGTCGCTGGAGCTCGGTGGCCAGCTTCACGCGCTGCGCCTCACCGCCGGAGAGCGTCGTCGCGGCCTGGCCGAGTCGCACGTAGCCGAGGCCGACGTCGACGAGGGTCTTGAGGTATCGGTGGATCGCCTGGATCGGCTCGAAGAACTCCGCAGCCTCCTCGATGGGCATCTCGAGCACCTCGGCGATGTTCTTGCCCTTGTAGTGGACAGCCAGGGTGTCGCGGTTGTAGCGCTTGCCGTGGCACACCTCACAGTCGACGTACACGTCGGGGAGGAAGTTCATCTCGATCTTGATCGTGCCGTCGCCGGAGCACGCCTCACAGCGCCCTCCCTTGACGTTGAAGCTGAACCGCCCCGGCTGGTAGCCGCGCACCTTCGCCTCAGGGGTCTCGCTGAACAGCGTCCGGATGCGGTCGAAGACGCCGGTGTAGGTGGCCGGGTTCGACCGCGGCGTCCGCCCGATGGGGGCCTGGTCAACGTGGACGACCTTGTCGAGGTTGTCGAGCCCGGTGACCCTCGTGTGCTTCCCGGGAACCGTGCGTGCTCCATTGAGGCGGGATGCGAGCACCTGATACAGGATGTCGTTGACCAGCGAGGACTTGCCCGATCCGCTGACGCCGGTCACCGCCGTCATCACACCGAGCGGGAAGTCCGCGGTCACGTTCCTGAGGTTGTTCTCCTTGGCGCCGACGACGCTCAGCATGCGCTTGCGGTCGATCTTGCGCCGCTTCGCCGGCGTCACGATCTCGCGACGGCCGGCGAGATAGTCCCCGGTCATGGAGGAGGTGTCTCCGAGGAGGGCGGAGTACGGTCCGGAGTGGACGACCAGACCACCGCCGACACCGGCACCGGGTCCGATGTCGACGACCCAGTCCGCCGCCTCGATGGTCTCCTCGTCGTGCTCGACCACGATCAGGGTGTTCCCGAGGTCGCGGAGGGCGACGAGCGTCTCGATGAGACGACGATTGTCCCGCTGGTGCAGGCCGATGGACGGCTCGTCCAGGACGTAGAGGACGCCCGTGAGCCCCGAGCCGATCTGTGTCGCGAGGCGGATGCGCTGAGCCTCCCCGCCCGAGAGCGAGCCCGCCGATCGGCTGAGGTTCAGATACGAGAGGCCGACCTGGAGGAGGAAGTCGAGACGGAGCCGGATCTCGCGAAGCACCTGGGCCGCGATCTTGGCCTCACGCTCGGTGAGATCCAGACGCTGCATGAACTCCTGCGCGTCCGCGAGGCTCTTGTGCGACACCTCGGCGATCGAGTGGCCGTGCACGAGGACCGAGAGGACCTCCGGCTTCAGCCGGTCGCCGTTGCAGACCGGGCAGGGCACCTCGCGGAGGTACTCGCCCCAGCGCCCGCGCTGCGTGTCGCTCTCCGCCTGCAGGTACTGGCGCTCGATGTAGGGGACGACGCCCTCGAACCCCGAGGAGTAGCGCATCTCGCGCCCGTAGCGGTTCTTCCACTTGACGGTGACCTTGTAGTCCTCGCCGCGGAGCACCGCCTCGCGCACGTCCGAGTGCAGCGCACGCCACGGCGTGTCCAGCGAGAAGTCCAGATCGCGGGCCAGCCCCTCCAGGAGGCGCTCGTAGTACTGGAACAGCCCCTTGCCCTGAGTCGTCCACGGGATGATCACACCCTCGCGGATCGACAGGTCCTCGTCGCCGAGCATCAGGTCGACGTCCACCGACATCCGCGTTCCGAGACCGGAGCAGGCCGGGCAGGCACCGAACGGGGCGTTGAACGAGAAGGTCCGCGGCTCGATCTCGGTCAGCGCGATGGCATGGCCGTTGGGGCAGGCGAGCTTCTCGGAGAAGGACTGCCATGCCTCGTCGCCAGTCTCATCGACGAAGTTCACCTGCATCACGCCGCCGGCAAGGCCCAGAGCCGTCTCCACCGAGTCGGTGACACGGCCGAGGATGTCTCCGGACGCGACCAGCCGGTCGACCACCACGGCGATGTCGTGCTTGTAGCTCTTCTTCAGCGTCGGCGGCTCGGCGAGCTGGATCATGTCCCCATCGACGATCGCCCGGGCGTAGCCCTTCGCCGCGAGCTCGCGGAAGAGGTCGACGAACTCGCCCTTCTTCTGGCTGATGACCGGCGCGACGATCTGGTAGCGCGTCCTTTCGGGGAGCTCCATGAGCTGATCCGCGATCTGCTGCACGGTCTGCCGCTGGATGCGCTCCCCGCACTGCGGGCAATGCGGGATGCCGATGCGCGCCCAGAGCAGCCGCATGTAGTCGTAGATCTCGGTGATCGTGCCGACCGTCGACCGCGGGTTGCGGTTGGTGGACTTCTGATCGATCGAGACGGCGGGGCTCAACCCCTCGATGAAGTCGACGTCCGGGCGGTCCACCTGCCCGAGGAACTGCCGCGCGTAGGCGCTCAGCGACTCGACGTAGCGGCGCTGCCCCTCTGCGAAGATCGTGTCGAACGCGAGGCTCGACTTGCCGGACCCGGAGAGGCCGGTGAACACCACGAGGGAGTCGCGTGGGATGTCGAGGTCGACGTTCTTGAGATTGTGGACGCGGGCACCGCGGACACTGAGTTTTCCTGGACTGGCGACGGGAACGATGGGCACCGGACAAGTCTATGAGGGGCCACCGACATCGGCTCCGCTCGGCCGGCGAAGCTCCCGGCGAAGCTCAGAGCGCCACGCGTCCGGCGAAGCGCTGAAGACCGTCCCGCACTCCCTCGACCTCGCCGACGGTCATCTCCAGCCTCGCCATCACCTGGGAGGGCACCGCCACCGCGCGAGCCCTCAGCGCCGCGCCGGCATCCGTGAGGGCGATGTCGAGACGGCGCTCGTCGGCCGCGCTCCGACGACGCTCGATCAGCCCGTCCGACTCCAGCCGTTTGACCAACGGGGACGCGGTCGCCGGATCCATCGCGAGCGCCGCGGCGAGGTCCCCGAGTGAACGGGGGGAATCCTCCCACAGGGCGAGCATGACGAGGTACTGGGGATGGGTGAGCCCGAGCGGCTCCAGGATCGGACGGTAGATCGCCACGACGTTGCGGGCGGCCGTCACCAGCGCGAAGCACAGCTGGTTCTCCAGGAGCAGCAGGTCATCCGCAGTCGATTCCACATTCCGATGATACATGTTGCCCTAATCATTAGTACACTAAGGGTATGTCAGCATCCGAGGACACACCCCGTCCGCCTCTGCGCGACCGGATCCGCGAGGCCGGCGGCCTCTACTCCTGGTTCAACACGAACCTCATCCGGTTCGCCGGTCCCGCGTCGGTCGGGCCGTACGAGTCCACTCCCCCGCCGTCCGATGCGGAGCGCGCCCAGCGCGCCTGTCCGCTGTGCGGTGCACCGATGACCGAGCACACGATCGACCGTTCCGGGCCGAAGCCGCTCATGCACTGCCCTTGATCGCCTCACGCCGCGGACGACGGCCCCGACGCCTCGCGCTCAGCAGCGCGACGCGCTCCTCCGCGTCGGTGGCCGTGAGCCCGTGGGGGGTCTTCTCCCAGCGGAACGGCGAGACGTAGAGCTGCCAGAGGGCACGGTATGCCGCGACCGAGTGCAGGAGCCAGTAGACCGGCGAGAGCAGCGCGAACGCGGCGACCCCCAGGTCGTATCGCCGCCATGCGCTGGCGAGCGCGGCTCCGATCATCAGGATGTGCGAGGTCGCCGCGACGCTGAACGCCGCGACGACGAACCAGCCGGGCAGCGCCACCGCCTCGGCGACGGCCGGGATGAGCAGGAGCAGGGAGACCAGGAGCAGGAGCGGATAGGTCAGGAAGGCGAGCGGCGTCCCGGCGATGAGGAGCAGGAGCGATGCCAACCCCCTCGCCCCGTTCTGTCGCACCCACCCGACCGGATGCCTGCTGTTGACGGCGCCGGTCATCATGTAGCCCTTGATCCAGCGGGTCCGCTGTCTGATCCAGGCCGGCAGCTGGGCGCACCCCTCCTCCCAGGTCGTGGAGTCCAGCACGTCGATCCGATACCCGCGGGACGCGACCCTGAGCCCGAGATCCGCGTCCTCGGTGACGTTGTACGCATCCCACCCTCCGACGTGCCGCAGCACCTCGACGCGGAAGTGGTTCGAGGTCCCCCCGAGCGGGATCGGGAGCCGAAGACGCTGCAGCCCCGGGAGCATCGCGTCGAACCAGAAGGCGTACTCGATCGCGAAGAGCCGGGTGAGCGCGTTGTGATGGGCGTTGAAGTAGTGCAGCCCGCACTGGAGCGCGCCGATGGGCCTGCTGTCGCGCCGGTTGCGCAGCGGACGCTCGAACGCCTCGACGGCCGCGCGCAGCTGACCGGCGTCCGGCCTGTCCTCGGCGTCGTAGATAACGACGTACTCGCCGCGGGCGAAGCGCAGGCCGTAGTTGCATGCGCGCGGCTTGGTCCTGGGAAACCCCGGCGGGACGACGAGGGTCCGGACGTAGAGAGGCGGGCGCGCCTCCCTCACGATCCGGCGGGTCTCCTCGTCATCCGCCTCCAGGAGGAGGATCACGTCGAGCCTGTTGCGGGGATAGTCCAGTCGGTCGATCGTCTCCAGCAGCTTGCCGATCACGTTGGCCTCGCGGTAGGCGGGAACGAGGATCGTGTAGATCGGCAGGGACTCGTCCGGTCTGCGGGCGCGGATCGCCTGACGACGGCGTGCGCTCCGCGCCCGCGCGACCGTCCAGAGCGTGCCGAGTCCTGCGACGATCTTCACGGCGACCATCGCGAACAGCGCGAGATTGGCCAGCCCGAGCACCGTCATCATGCCGGCGGCCGGACCGAGCAGGAAGCTGAGCGCGATCCCCGTGATGACCAGGAGCGGCAGCAGCCGCTGCCACGTCCGCATTCCCGAGCGGGCCGACTCCTCCGGGCGCTCCTCGGCGAATCCCTCGGCCGCATCGTGCGCGAGCGCGGGGCCGAGGACACGGGCCACGGTCTCCTCCACCGCCTGATCCGTCGCGACGACGCCGGCGACGATCGGCATGCCCAGCGCGATCCTGGCCTGTCGCACCAGCTCCTCGGTCGGCTGGACGGACACGGCGATCACGGCGCCGCCGTCGACGCGACGCCACGGCACCCAGGACGCCCCCACCAATGCCGTCGACGGCGCGACGCGGACCAGATCGGGGTCCGCTGGATCGTCGTCGAGATCGACGAACTCCAGTCCCCAGCGCCCAGCGAGGATCTGGAAGAGCTGACCTCGCGTGATCGCCCCCTGATGCATCAGGTGCTCCCCCGGCGGGAAACCGTCCTCCTCGCTCGCGCGGATCGCTTTTCTGATCTGCCCCTCGGTGAGCACGCCGCTCGCGATCATCGCACCGAGTGCGTCGTTCCCGGCATCGCCGCCCGGACGCGCGACAGATATCCCCCGTACCGCCAATGGCTCTTTCCCCCCTTGCGGCGCTGACGCGCCGCAATCCCCGGGTCTGACGATAGTGCGTCATCGCACCATCGACAGGTCCGCGAGGGAGGACTGCGCGAAAACCGCCGCAGAACCCACGAATCCGACATTCCACGCGCGCCGCGGTACGGACCCGCTCGACCCGATCGGCGACGCCCGCCCCGGTGGCGACGGGGCTCAGGCGTGGCCTGCGCGCTCCATGGCGCGCAGTTCCTTCTTCAGGTCCTGGACCTCGTCACGAAGCCGGGCGGCCAGCTCGAACTTGAGCTCACCGGCTGCCGCGAGCATCTGACCGGAGAGGTCTCCGATGGTCGCCTCCAGCTGCTCGGCACCCTCGGCCGCGATGCCTTCTCGGCGAAGGTTCGGCGTCGGGGACTTGCCCTTGCCGCCTCTCCCCCTCCCGGAGAGCATCTCTGCGGTATCCGCACCCTCGCGCGCCAGCACCTCGGTGATATCGGCGATCCGCTTGCGGAGCGGCTGGGGATCGATCCCGTGCTCGGTGTTGTACGCGACCTGCTTCTCCCGGCGACGATCCGTCTCGTCGATCGCCTTCCGCATCGAGTCGGTCATGTTGTCGGCGTACATGTGCACCTGACCGGACACGTTGCGCGCCGCGCGGCCGATCGTCTGGATGAGCGAGGTGCCCGAACGGAGGAAGCCCTCCTTGTCCGCGTCGAGGATCGCGACAAGGGAGACCTCCGGGAGGTCGAGCCCCTCACGAAGCAGGTTGATCCCGACGAGGACGTCGTAGACCCCGGCGCGAAGCTCCGTCAGCAGCTCCACCCGGCGCAGCGTGTCCACGTCGGAGTGCAGGTAGCGCACCCTCACCCCGTGCTCTCCGAGGAAGTCGGTGAGCTCCTCCGCCATCTTCTTCGTGAGCGTCGTCACCAGGACGCGCTCGTCGCGCTCGACGCGGAGGCGGATCTCCTCCAGAAGATCGTCGATCTGCCCCTTCGACGGCTTGACGATGATCTCCGGATCGATCAGACCCGTGGGGCGGATGATCTGCTCCACGATGCCATCGGCGATCCCCATCTCGTACTTGCCCGGCGTGGCCGAGAGGTAGACGGTCTGTCCGATCCGGCGGGTGAACTCATCCCACCTCAGCGGCCGGTTGTCCATCGCGCTCGGCAGGCGGAAGCCGTGGTCGACGAGGGTTCTCTTGCGCGAGGCATCCCCCTCGTACATCGCTCCGATCTGCGGAACGGTGACGTGGGACTCGTCGATGACCAGGAGGAAGTCGTCGGGGAAGAAGTCGAGAAGCGTGTGCGGGGGCTCGCCGGCCTGACGCCCGTCGAGATGGCGGGAGTAGTTCTCGATCCCGGAGCAGAACCCGAGCTGCTGAAGCATCTCCAGATCGAAGGTGGTGCGCATCCGCAGACGCTGAGCCTCGAGAAGCTTGCCCTGACGCTCCAGCTCGGGGAGGCGGTCGGCCAGCTCGGTCTCGATCGTTCCGATCGCCCGCTGAATGACGTCCGTGCCCGCCACGTAGTGCGAGGCGGGGAAGATCGGCACCGCGTCGAGCTTGGCGAGCACCTCCCCCGTCAGAGGGTGCAGCGAGTACAGCCCCTCGATCTCGTCGCCGAACAGCTCGATGCGGATCGCGTGCTCCTCGTAGACCGGGATGATCTCGATCGTGTCGCCGCGGACCCGGAAGTTGCCCCGGGAGAAGTCGACATCGTTGCGGTTGTACTGCATGGCGATGAACTGACGGATGAGGGCGTCGCGGTCGTACCGCTCCCCCACCTGCAGTGCGACCATCGCACGGAGGTACTCCTCCGGCGCACCAAGGCCGTAGATGCACGAGACGGTGGAGACCACCACCACATCCCGCCTGCTGAGCAGGGAGTTCGTCGTCGAGTGCCGGAGCCGCTCCACCTCGGCGTTGACCGAGGAGTCCTTCTCGATGAAGGTGTCGGTCTGGGGGACGTACGCCTCCGGCTGGTAGTAGTCGTAATAGGAGACGAAGTACTCCACCGCGTTGTGCGGCATGAGGTCTCGGAACTCGTTCGCCAGCTGTGCGGCCAGGGTCTTGTTGTGCGCGAGCACGAGCGTGGGGCGCTGCACCTGCTCGATCAGCCAGGCCGTGGTCGCCGACTTGCCCGTGCCCGTGGCGCCGAGCAGCACCACGTCGGTCTCGCCCGCGTTGATGCGGGCCGCGAGATCGGCGATCGCCTGCGGCTGATCGCCGGCCGGAGCGTACTCGCTGACGACCTCGAAGGGACGGACGCTGCGCGTGGGTTGCATCCCTCCAGCGTAGGCGCGGCCACCGACATCCGGGGCGGATGCCGTTCGCCCTACGCGCAAGGCCCGTCAGCATACGAGGGGGTGGGAGCCGCCGACGCGCCTCCCGCCCCCTCCGGACACCCCTGGCTCAGGAGTCGTGGACCTTCGGGCCCACGACCGCGGCGTAGCCGTCGATCGCCGACACGAGGTTGTCGATCTTCATCGTGCCGTCGGCGCTGACACCGGCGATGTTCAGCGTCAACGAGCCCAGCGGCGGTACCGCGCCGGCGTTGTAGGCGAGGTCGAAGCCCGTGATGCCGGAGTAGCACCCGACCATCTGCACGGCGGTCATGGTCACCTGACGGGCGCTCCGGGAGGTGACCGTCCAGACGGCGCCGGCGGAGGTGACGCTGCTTCGCGAGAGCGAGAACGCCTCGTCAGCGCCGTTGTAGGTCACCGTGGCGGTCAGCGCGAACGTCGCCCGGAACATGTCGTTCGGGAAACAGGACTCGACACGCGAGGACGACGCCGACAACACACTGTCCTTGATGTTCGGCGAGGACTCAACCAGCGAGCCGACGCTGTGGGCCCCGGTCAGGACGCTCGCGGTCGCCGCGGGGGTGGCGACCGCCGTGGCGATGACGGGGACGGACCATGCCGCGCCCTTGATGATCGTCCGGCGGGTGATGGGGGGATGCTCGCCCATGGGGCTCTCTTCTTTCGGGGGAAGGCACGACGAAGGAGGCGCTGAGGCGCCTGCACGTCCGTGCGGTGGGGGATTGTCCAGGCACGCCATCGGGCGACGGACGACACCCGCCGCGAGCACCTCGCCACGGCTCCGGAATCCGGAGCCCATGCCTGCCCCAGCAGGTGGGCTGCTCCCCAGTTCCTCACTGTATCAGCGGAATGTATATGATCTGAACATATCCAACAGAATGGGGTCAACGGTTGTAGAAAACCTCGATCGGACCCTGCTGAACGGCACGATCGTTGTGGATGACCGGTACAGGCCGCCCGACGACGGCGTCAGGCCGGGTCGCCCCGATGCCATACGTACGGCGTCGTCTCCGTGACCTTCCGGAGGCCGGCGCGTTCCAGGATCGGGCGTGAGAACTCCGTGGAATCGGACTGCAGATACCGAGCACCCCGCTCCAGAGCCGATCGCGCACGCCGGCTCGTGAGCGCACGATAGATGCCGCGCCCTCGCCATTCCTGACGCGTCGCTCCGCCCCACAGACCGGCGAACCGGGTGCCTGCGACAGGCTCCAGCCGTCCGGCGCAGATCACCGTGCCGCCCGCCTCCGCGACCCAGAGCTCGATGTCGGCGCCGGCTGCCAGCGCATCGAGCGTGCGCGTCGCCCTGACCCGCCAGTTCGGATCGCCGAAGACGCTCCCCTGCATCTCCTCCATCGCAAGGACATCGTGCTCCGCGAAGACACGGCGGATCGTCACCCCGGGAGGAAGGGGAACGTCCTGGACCAGACCGCTCGCCTCCCCGATCATCACCGACTCGGTCTCTTCCGCGGCGAAGCCCGCCTCGGCCAGAGCCTCCAGGAGACCGGGCGCCCTGTCGTGGGCTCGGGTCTTCCACTCCGCCTCGTGGAGTCCGGCGTCCCCCGCCACGCGCTGCGCGATGTCCTCGACCAGCGCGCGAACTCCTCGTTCGTCGAGATCACCGAGATCGCGATACCCGACGAAGCCCGTCCCACCGGGGAAAACCCCGAACCACACCGGCCCCACGGACGTTGCGGACAGCGCACCGGTCAGTTCGCGCTCACCGCGAAGCTCGGCGTCGTACGCCGCAAGCAGATCGGTCACCGTCGCACCTCGGCCCGAAGGCGCGACCACAGGTCGTCGGTCTGCCGTTCGGTCTCCTCGATCGTCCCGGAGGTGTCGATGATCACGTCCGCGATCGCCCGACGCCGCTCATCGCTCACCTGCGAGGCGATGCGGGATCGAGCAGCCTCCGGTTCGAGGCCCCGCAGGTCGATCAGACGCCGTTCCCGGACCGCCGCGGGGGCGTCCGCGACCACGACCAGGTCCCACGGATCATCCACCCGCGCCTCGACGAGCAGAGGGACGTCATAGACGACCACGGCGGACGGATCCGCGGCGAGGGCCGCCGTGAACCGTCGCTCCGACTCTCTCTTCACCGCAGGATGAACGATCGCGTTGAGGCGCGCGAGCGCCGCATCGTCCCCAAAGACCAGCGCACCGAGAGCCGGGCGGTCGAGGGATCCGTCATCCTGGATGACGGCTGCCCCGAACTCCTCCGCAATACGGTGCAGGACCGGGGACCCTGGGGACTGCACCTCCCGTACGATCCGATCGGCATCGACCACGACGGCACCGTGCTCCGCAAGGCGACCGGCGATCGTGGACTTGCCCGAGGCGATGCCGCCGGTCAGCGCGATGAGAGGCATGCTTCCATCCTGGCACGCCGCTCCCCCAGGAACGCGGAACGGGCCGCCGCCCGAAGGCGACGACCCGTTCCGATGGGACCTGCTTACGCGTTGCCGCCCGAGAGCTTCTCGCGCAGAGCCGCAAGCGCCTCGTCGTCGGCAAGGGTGCCGGCGCCGGTGGCGTCGCTGGAGAAGGTCTGACCGCCGAAGTCCTCGCCGGCAGCAGCCTCGGCCTCGGCCGCCTTGACGACCTGAGCCTTGTGGGCCTCCCAGCGAGCCTGGGCAGCGGCGTACTCCTGCTCCCACTTCTCGCGCTCGGCGTCGAAGCCGTCCTTCCAGGCGTTCGTCTCGGCGTCGAAGCCCTCCGGGTACTTGTACTCGCCGTTCTCGTCGTACTCGGCGAGCATGCCGTACAGAGCCGGGTCGAACTCGGTGCCGAACGGGTCGACAGCCTCGTTGGCCTGCTTGAGCGACAGCGAGATGCGGCGACGCTCGAGGTCGATGTCGATGACCTTGACGAAGACCTCTTCGCCCACCGAGACGACCTGCTCCGCCAGCTCGACGTGCTTGCTGGAGAGCTCCGAGATGTGCACGAGGCCCTCGATGCCGTCCGCGACGCGAACGAACGCACCGAACGGAACGAGCTTGGTGACCTTGCCCGGGGTGACCTGGCCGATGGCGTGGGTACGGGCGAAGACCTGCCACGGGTCCTCCTGCGTCGCCTTCAGCGACAGGGAGACCCGCTCGCGGTCGAGGTCCACCTCGAGGATCTCGACGGTGACCTCCTGGCCGACCTCGACAACCTCGGAAGCGTGCTCGATGTGCTTCCAGGACAGCTCGGAGACGTGCACCAGACCGTCGACGCCGCCGAGGTCGACGAACGCGCCGAAGTTGACGATCGAGGACACGACGCCCTTGCGGACCTGGCCCTTGTGCAGGTTGTTGAGGAACGTGGTGCGCGACTCCGACTGCGTCTGCTCGAGCAGGGCGCGGCGGCTGAGGACCACGTTGTTGCGGTTCTTGTCGAGCTCGAGGATCTTCGCCTCGAGCTCCTGACCGAGGTACGGGGTGAGGTCGCGGACGCGACGCAGCTCGATGAGCGAGGCGGGGAGGAAGCCGCGGAGCCCGATGTCGACGATGAGGCCACCCTTGACGACCTCGATCACCTGACCGGTGACGACGCCGTCGTTCTCCTTGATCTTCTCCACGTCGCCCCAGGCGCGCTCGTACTGCGCGCGCTTCTTCGACAGGATCAGACGGCCTTCCTTGTCCTCCTTCTGGAGAACGAGGGCCTCGACCTGGTCGCCGACGGCGACGACCTCGTTGGGGTCGACGTCGTGCTTGATGGAGAGCTCGCGCGAGGGGATGACGCCCTCGGTCTTGTAGCCGACGTCGAGCAGAACCTCATCGCGGTCGATCTTGACGATCGTGCCCTCGATGATGTCGCCGTCGTTGAAGAACTTGAGGGTCTTCTCGACCGCGGCCAGGAAGTCCTCAGCAGAGCCGATGTCGTTGATCGCGACCTGCTTGGCGGCCGGGGCGGTCGTTGCGGTAGTCATGTAGTGGGTTGTCCTTGTAGATGGAAGATCAGGCTCCGACGCACCGGACTGCGTGCAGGACGGCGGAACGCGGCGAAGCGGGGTGGATATGGATTGCTCGTCACTCACGCATGGAGAACCCTACGGGTGACACTTCAGGTTATCAGAACGAGCACCGGCCGAGGGTTCTTTTTCCTTCGGGTTCCTGCACGTCGATCGATCCGGCGTCCGCCTGTGGATAACCGTCTCGGCGTGGTCACGTCGAGCTAGCGTGATGCCGTGCCTGCCTCCCACGTGTCCCACGCCGTCGCCCGCCGCTCGACGATGCGCGGCCTCGCTGCCACGACGACCGTCTGCCTCCTTGCCCTCGCCGTCACCGGCTGCGGCGTGCCCGACGCCCCGAGCCCGACACCCACGGCCTTGTTCGCCACGGAGGATGAGGCGTTCGCCGCCGCCGAGGAGACCTATCGGGCCTACGTCGACGCATCGAACGACCGCAGGTCCGGCGTTGATGGCGTCGATCCTCAGTCCTTCCTCGGTGGACAGGCTTTGGAAGATGAAATCTCAGTGCTACGAGACCTCCGAGCGGCCGGAAAACAAGTTGTCGGCAGCTCCACACTCAGCAGATTCGCTGGGAACGAGTTCGATTCAACTTCCGGGGCCGTAGAAGCGGAAGCGTGCATCGACGTGTCTGCCACCAAAGTCATGACGACTGACGGGCAGGACGTCACTCCGATGCAGCGCCCGTCACGAGTAGGCGTTGCTCTCAATTTCATTGTTGTTGACCGCCATCCACGAGTCGTAGATTCGCGACCAGACGAGACCGCATGTCTATGAAACGCGTTCTTGTGGTGCACACGGCCATCTCACTACTTTTCCTGCCCTTTGCGGCCATAGCAGCCGCAGATGAAGAACGCTGCTCCGCCGAGGCCATTGCAGTCGGTATGTGCAACGACGGAGGCGGCGTTTGGGTCGGCGCAGAGGAGACCACCTCCACGACACCCGGCGACTCCGTCGATACCGGCAACGGCACCCCCGACACAGGCGCCGCGGAGACGGAGGAGATAGAGGAGGGTGTTTCCGGCCCCGACACCGGGGAGTCCTCGGCGCCGACATCCTCTGGCACCGGAAATCAGGGACCGGATCGTCTCCAGCAGTGTCTGGGCGCCTGGAACGACGACCGGAACTGCTTCACCGCACGGCCGCCGTCGACAGCGACACCGCCGCCCACGGATCCGGAAGCTCCGACCCCGGTCCCCGGCCCGGCCGCTCCGCAGACCCGACCCGTCACCATCTCGGACCTCGTCCGGCTCGCGCCGGCGGGCGTGCAGGCGGGCACCGAGCCGGGCAACGTCGCCGTGGTGGGGCTCCCGGCGAACGTTGTCAGCCGTGCGACGGCCGAGACGCTGACGGCGACCGTGCTCGGCCGGCCGATCGTCGTGCGCTTCGCCCCTCAGGCCTTCGACTTCTCCTATGGCGACGGCGCCACGGCCACGACGACGACCGGTGGGGCGGATTGGGCGACCCTCGGGCAGGATCTCTTCACCCCGACGGCGACGAGCCATGTGTACACCGCCCGCGGCGTCTACACCCTCTCGGTCACCGTGCACTACTCCGCGGAGATCGATCTCGGCGGAGGGTGGACCCGCATCGGCGGAACGGTCGCCGGCGCACCGTCCTCGCAGGAGATCCGGGTGTTCGAGGCGCGCACGGCGCTCGTCGGCCACGCGTGCACGGAGCGCCCGAACGCCCCCGGATGCTAAGAAGCCCGGCGGCGGCGAGAGGACTGGGGCGAGAGGGCTGGATGAGGGACCGATCTGCTCGTCAGTAGCAGGCGCTCTGCGCGGTGACCGTCACCATGCGCCCGGCCTGATCGATGACCAGGATCACGTTGCGCTCCCCATGAGCAAGCCCGATACCCCGCATGGGCCAGACAGGAGACTTTCCCTCGCCGACAAGCTCCCACCCGTCCTCGCCCGACATCTCCTCGGCCACTCGACGAAAGAGCGAATCGGCCGAACCCGGTTCGATGACCGCGGTGCTCGTGGCCGACCATTCCCGTTGCGACGACATCGGAGACGGACTGCTGCACGGCTGCTCCAGGCTGTCCCCTCTCTGCTCGGGAGCATCGAGCCCCGCCGCACGCAGCACCGCCGAGACGTCTCGTTCGGCCGCTGCCCTGGCCCCGTCCGCCGGATCTCCTCCAACCACCCCAGGGGTACAGCCGGTGATCATGCAGAGCGCGGCGATCAAAGAGGCGAGAGACAGCGAGCGACCATGCACAGGCCAACCCTAGATGCCCGGCATCGTCCGCCCAGCGAACGGGCATGCCATGATCGATGCCGTGAGCCGACTGATGCTGCTGGACACCGCCTCGCTCTATTTCCGCGCCTTCTACGGAGTTCCCGACACGGTGAGGTCAGCCGACGGGACCTCGGTCAACGCGGTACGGGGCCTGCTCGACATGATCGCGAAGCTCGTGACCACGTACGAGCCCACCCATCTGGTGGCCTGCTGGGACGACGACTGGCGTCCGCAGTGGAGGGTCGACCTGATCCCGAGCTACAAGACTCACCGCGTCGTCGAGGTCGTCGCCGACGGTGCCGACGTGGAGGAGGTGCCCGATCCGCTCGAGACCCAGATCCCGATCATCCGCGAGGCCCTCGCAGCCCTCCGCGTCCCGGTGATCGGTGTCGCAGAGCACGAGGCGGACGACGTCATCGGCACCCTCGCCACCATCTCGGACATGCCCGTCGACGTGGTGACGGGCGATCGCGACCTGTTCCAGCTCATCGATGACGAACGGGATGTCCGGATCGTCTACACGGCCCGCGGCATGAGCAACCTCGAGATCCTCACCGATGCGACGGTCGTCGAGAAGTACGGCGTCCTCCCCCGCCAGTATGCGGACTTCGCGACGATGCGCGGTGACGCGTCGGACGGGCTTCCCGGAGTCGCCGGAGTGGGCGAGAAGACGGCGGCGACGCTTCTCGCCGCGCACGGCGACCTGCACGGCATCCGCGCGGCCGCAGCCGCCGGCGAGGGGATGTCGGCCGGCGTCGCGAAGAAGATCCTGGTCGCATCCGACTACCTCGACGTCGCACCGACCGTGGTCCGCGTCGCGACGGCACTGCCGATCTCCGTGCCGGAGGAACCCCTCCGCCCGCTGGACCAGGAGGAGAAGTCGCTGGCCGTGGCCCTTGCCGAGCGATGGAACCTCGGCACATCGATGGGCCGGGCCATCACCGCGCTCGACCGCACGGCTCCCTGACCTCGCCGAGACTGCATCTGCGTCGCGAGACAGCAGGAAAAGTGCGCAGTCTCGTGACGCAGATGCAGTCTCGCGGTCCGGAGGAGGCGGGGGGCTCCGCGGACCTCACTCCGCCCAGCGGCGGAGGCGATCGAGGCCCCAGGTCGTCACGATCCGTTCCGGCGGAACGCCGGCACGCTCGGCGCGCTCGGCGCCGTGATCCAGCAGCGACAGCTGCCCCGGGGCATGAGCGTCCGAGTCGATCGAGAACAGGCATCCCGCGTCGAGGGCGAGGGCGATCAGCTCGTCCGGCGGATCCTGGCGCTCCGGCCGGGAGTTGATCTCCACCGCGACCCCGTTCTCGGCGCACGCGGCGAACACGGCACGCGCGTCGAAGGACGAAGGCGGACGCGTGCCCCGTTCGCCCTGCACGAGCCGCCCGGTGACATGCCCGAGAACGTTCACGCGAGGGTCGGCGACAGCGGCGAGCAGTCTCCTGGTCATCGGGGCCGCGTCCATGCGCAGCTTCGAATGCACAGACGCGACGACGACGTCGAGCTCGCCGAGGAGGGCGTCGTCCTGATCGAGACCGCCGTCCTCCAGGATGTCGACCTCGATCCCGGTGAGCATCGTCAGACCTCCGCCGGAGGCGGCCCGGACGAGCGGGAGCTGCTCACGGAGCCGCTCCGCGGACAGTCCGCGGGCGACCCGGAGCCGCGGCGAGTGGTCGGTGATCGCGAGATACTCATGCCCGAGAGCCCGTGCGGCGTCCGCCATCACTTCGATCGGGGTCGTCCCGTCGGACCATTCCGTGTGCGCGTGCAGGTCTCCGCGGAGGCGTGACCTCAGCACGGAGGCGCGCTCGGGCTCGACATGTCCTCGGAGCTCCGAGAGGTAGGAGGGGACCTCGCCCTCCAGCGCCTGGCGGATCACCTCGAACGTGGACTCCCCGATGCCCGCCGCTGCCCGGATCCGTGCCGGATCGGCGCGCTCGGCCTCGGACAGCGCGCCGAACGCGTCCGCGGCCTTCCGGAACGCCTTCGCCCGATACCGGGAGGCCCGCTCGCGCTCGAGCAGGGTCGCGATCTCGAGAAGCGCGTCGAGGGGGTCCACGATGTCCTCCGCCTACGCCGAGGCGAGCTCCTGCGACACGGAAACCCACTGCGTGAGCTTCGCCGCGGCCCGGCCGTCGTCCACGGCCGCCGCCGCACGGGCGAAGGCGTCGCGGAGGCGGTCGACGATCGGACGCTGGGACTCGGCCGCGTCCAGCGAGAGGTCATAGGCGACGATGCCTGCGGCCGCGTTCAGCAGCACGATGTCGCGCACCGGCCCCGTCTCGCCCTCGAGCGTCCTCCGGAGCACCTCCGCGTTGTGCGCCGGAGTGCCCCCGATGAGGTCGGCGAGGTCGGCGAGCGGAACCCCAAGATCGCGCGGATCGAGGTCGTGCTCGTGGATGTCCCCTCGCGAGACCTCCCAGATGCGGCTGTGTCCCGTCGTCGTCAGCTCGTCCAGCCCGTCATCGCCCCGGAAGACGAGCGCGGTCGCGCCTCTCGTCCGGAACACTCCGGTGATGAGCGGAACGCGGTCCAGCTGCGCCACTCCCACCGCGTTGGCCTCGGCACGAGCCGGATTGCAGAGCGGTCCGAGCATGTTGAAGACGGTGGGAACGCCGAGCTCGGCGCGGACGGCGCCGGCGTTCCGGAAGCCCGGGTGGAAGGCCCCGGCCCACGCGAAGGTGATGCCCGTCCGCTCGAGGGTGGCCGCGACCGCGGCCGGATCGAGGGACAGCTCCAGGCCCAGTGCGCTGAGGACGTCCGAGGACCCCGAGGCCGAGCTCGCCGCCTTGTTCCCGTGCTTGACGACGGGGATGCCGAGCGATCCGATGATGATCGCGGCCGTCGTGGAGATGTTCACGGTGCCGACCCGGTCTCCCCCGGTGCCGACGATGTCGAGCGCGTCAGAGGACACCGGCAGCGGCACGGCCGCCTCCAGGATCGCGTCGCGGAAGCCGACGACTTCGTCGACGGTCTCCCCCTTCGCGCGGAGGCCCACGAGGAACCCGGCCAGCTGGGCGTTGGTCGCCTCGCCCCGCATGACCTGCCGCATCGCCCAGGTCGACTCGTAGACGCTGAGATCGCGCCCCTCCAGGAGTGTGGAGAGGACATCGGGCCAGGTCAGCACATCCGCCATGTCTGCGATCCTATCGACGCGAAGGGGTCGTGACCTTCCCGTGACCGTCGCGCCGAAGACCGGATCCACAGGGGATTCCCGGCCGCTTCTTAGGCTTCCCTAAGTCCATTGCGGGCGAAACGGGGCCCGCGGGTGCAAGAATCGTCGTCCCGGATCGGCCATAATGGAGTGGTGACGACCTCAGCGACGTATGCCCCGGCGGCGAGAACGATCAAGCGGCCCAACCCTGTGGCTGTCGGCACCATCGTGTGGCTCGGCAGTGAGGTGATGTTCTTCGCGGGACTCTTCGCGATCTACTTCACCCTGCGAAGCACCTCGCCGGAGCTCTGGGCTTCGCGCACGGAGCTGCTGAACATCCCGTTCGCCACGGTCAACACCATCATCCTGGTGCTCTCCTCTGTCACCTGCCAGATGGGCGTCTTCGCTGCCGAGCGCATGCAGCCGTACACGGCGCGCAATGCCAAGGGCCGCAAGAGCTGGGGCATGGTCGAGTGGTTCTGGCTCACCTTCGTCCTCGGCGCGATCTTCGTCTCCGGCCAGGTCTGGGAGTACTCGCAGCTCGTCGCGGAGGGCATGCCGATCTCGGCCGACTCCTACGCCTCGGCCTTCTACATCACGACCGGCTTCCACGCCCTGCATGTCACCGGCGGCATCATCGCGTTCCTGCTCGTGATCGGCCGCGCATACGCCGTCAAGAACTTCACGCACAAGGAGGCGACCTCGTCGATCGTCGTGTCGTACTACTGGCACTTCGTCGACGTCGTCTGGATCGTGCTGTTCCTGGTCATTTACTTCCTGAAATAAGAGAGCGAAGCGGATTCCCGACATGGTACGAGAGAAGAAGCGCCGTTCCCGCGGCCGTCGCAGCCCCCTGGCCGCCATCGCCCTGATCGGCGCAGGCCTCATGATCACCGGCGGCGTGTACGCCGGTGCGTCCGCCGCCTTCGCCGCGAGCGAGCCGACCGCCGTCACCGCACAGGTGTCGGTCGATGACGGCAAGAAGCTCTTCCAGGCCAACTGCGCCACCTGCCACGGCATGGACCTGCAGGGCACGAGCAACGGGCCGAGCCTGTTCGGCGTTGGCGAGCTCGCGGTCGAGTTCCAGGTCTCCACCGGCCGTATGCCCCTGCAGCAGCAGGGTCCGCAGGCGCCGCAGAAGCACCCGCAGTTCACCGAGACGCAGATCAAGTCGATGGCGGCATGGGTGCAGTCCGTGGCCCCCGGCCCGACCTACCCCGAGGCCAAGACCCTCGACGGGGAGGGCGACGTCTCACACGGCGCCGAGCTGTTCCGGATCAACTGCGCGATGTGCCACAACGTCGCCGCCGCCGGAGGCGCGCTCACCGAGGGCAAGTACGCCCCGCCGCTGACGCAGACCAGCGCGCTGCACATGTACGCGGCCATGGTCACCGGTCCGCAGAACATGCCGGTGTTCGGCGACATGAACCTCTCCAGCGAGGACAAGCGCGACATCATCTCCGCGCTCCTGTTCCAGCAAAAGGCCACGCAGGTCGGCGGGTTCACGCTCGGATCCCTCGGTCCTGTCTCGGAGGGCCTGTTCATCTGGATCTTCGGAATCGGCGCACTCGTCGCCCTCACCGTGTGGATCACGGCGAAGTCCAACTGACGCTTGCATATCGAAGAACGTACGAGGAGCACCATGGCACACGACGACGACTCGCAGGCTCTCGACCGGGCCTACCGGCCCGCCCCGGGGCTGAGCGTCGCAGTCAGCGACCCGGCGGAGAACCCGGGTCTGCCGCCGCACCGTGAACGGGTGACCGATCAGGACCCGAAGGCGATGAAGACCGCGGTCCGCACGGTCTACACGCTGTTCTACCTCTCGGTCGCCGGCAGCATCTGGGCGGTCGCCGCCTACATGCTGTTCCCGATCGAGAGCGGCGCGCTGATCGACGTGCGCTACAACAACCTCTTCATCGGACTCGGCATCGCGCTGGCCCTGCTCGCACTCGGCCTCGGTGCGATCCACTGGTCCAAGGCGATCATGTCCGACAAGGAATACACCGAGGACCGCCACGGCACACGCGGTCGCGACTCGACGCGTGAGGCGGCGATCAAGGCGTTCGCCGACGCCAACGAGGAGTCCGGCTTCGGACGCCGCGTGATGATCCGCAACTCGCTGTTCGCCGCGGTGGCCGCCTCGATCATCCCCGGCGTCACGCTGTTCCGCGGGCTCGCCCCGCACAGCACCGCCGAGAACCCGATCGCGGGTGACCCGGTGCAGCTCCTCAAGCACACGATGTGGGACAAGGGCGTTCGTCTCGCCCGTGACCCTGACGGCACCCCGATCCGCGCCGCGGATGTGACCCTGGGGTCCGCCGTCCACGTGATCCCCGAGACGCTCACCGAGCTCGGGCACGACGGCGGCTACCTCGAGGAGAAGGCCAAGGCCATCGTCCTCCTGATGCGGCTCCTCCCCGAGCAGCTCATCGAGGCCGATGACCGCAAGGACTGGTCCTACGACGGCATCGTCGCCTACTCCAAGGTCTGCACGCACGTCGGCTGCCCCGTGGCCCTGTACGAGCAGCAGACCCACCACCTGCTCTGCCCCTGCCACCAGTCGCAGTTCGACGTCACCGAGCACGCCAAGGTCATCTTCGGCCCGGCCGCGCGCCCGCTGCCTCAGCTGCCCATCGCCGTGGACGCCGAGGGCTACCTCGTCGCGCGGAGCGACTTCACCGAACCCGTCGGCCCGAGCTTCTGGGAGCGCCATTGAGCACCTCAACCGTCACCGAAGACAAGAAATCGGAGAAGCCCCTCGGCGGACGCTTCATCGGCGCCACCGCGAACTACATCGACGAGCGCACCAGCCTGTCCGGCTTCGTGAAGGAGCTCGGCCGGAAGATCTTCCCTGATCACTGGTCGTTCATGCTCGGCGAGATCGCGCTCTGGAGCTTCGTCGTCGTCCTCCTCTCGGGGACGTTCTTGACCTTCTTCTTCCAGGCCACGATGGTGCCGACGCACTACACCGGTGCCTACGCCCCCATGCGCGGCATCGAGATGTCCGCGGCGCTCGAGTCCACCCTGCGCATCTCGTTCGACCTGCGCGGCGGGCTCCTCGTCCGTCAGATCCACCACTGGGCCGCCCTGGTCTTCGTCGCCGGGATCGGCGTGCACATGCTGCGCGTCTTCTTCACCGGTGCCTTCCGCAAGCCGCGCGAGCTGAACTGGGTCATCGGATTCGTCCTGTTCGTCCTGGCGATGGCAGAGGGCTTCACGGGCTACTCGCTCCCCGACGACCTCCTCTCGGGCAACGGCCTCCGGATCATCGACGGCATGATCAAGGGCCTTCCGCTGATCGGCACCTGGACCTCGTTCCTCCTCTTCGGCGGCGAGTTCCCCGGCACCGACATCGTCGGACGGCTGTACACGCTGCACATCCTGCTGCTCCCCGCGCTCGTGCTCGCCTTCGTCGTGCTGCACCTGATGCTCATGGTGATCAACAAGCACACGCAGTTCGCCGGCCCCGGCCGCTCGAACGGCAACGTTGTGGGCTACCCGATGATGCCGGTCTACATGTCGAAGATGGGCGGCTTCCTGTTCATCGTCTTCGGTGTGATCGTGCTGATCGCCTCGCTCTTCCAGATCAACCCGATCTGGAACTACGGACCGTACGACCCCTCCCCCGTGTCCGCCGGAACCCAGCCAGACTGGTATATCGGCTTCGCGGACGGTGCGCTGCGTCTTGCTCCGTCGAACCTCGACATCGTGTTCCTCGATCACACGTGGTCCTTCGGCATCCTGCTGCCGGTCGCCGTGCTCGGGATCTTCATCGTCCTGGTCGCGATCTACCCCTTCATCGAGGCGTGGGTCACCGGAGACAAGCGCGAGCACCACATCGCCCAGCGCCCGCGCAACGCCGCGACGCGCACGGCCATCGGCGTCGCCGGTGTGATCTTCTACGCCGTGCTGTGGGCGGCTGCGTCCTCCGACCTCATCGCGACGCACTTCATGCTGACGATGGAGGGTGTGATCCACACGCTCCAGGCGCTGCTGTTCGTCGGCCCCGTGCTCGGCTACTTCATGACCAAGCGCATCTGCATCGCGCTGCAGAAGAAGGACCGTGAGATCGTGCTGCACGGCTACGAGTCCGGCCGCATCGTCCGCCTTCCCGGCGGGGAGTTCATCGAGGTGCACAAGCCGGTCGACGTGTACGACCGGTGGAAGCTCGTCGACATCGAGACCTACGAGCCGCTCGTGGTCCGCCCGAACGCCAGGGGCCGTATCCCGTGGACGCAGAACTTCCGTTCCGCGCTGTCGCGCTGGTTCTTCGAGGACCGTCTCTCGCCGCTCACGCAGGCCGAGATCGCCGAGGCCGACGCTCACCAGCACCACGTCCTGCACGATGTGGACGACACCGCGGCCACGGAGATCAAGGGCGCTCACGAGCGCGCCGGTTTCGCCGAGGACGAGATCGCCCCGATCGATGAGGGGCACGTCGGCGAGACGCCGAACACCCCCAGCTCGGTGATCGCCACCGAGCCGACGGAGAAGCCGCGGAAGAAGAAGTCGGAGGACGGCGAGTAGTCGCCGCTCCCCCACCGTCTGAGGCCCGTCGATCATCTGATCGGCGGGCCTCAGACGTTTCCTGGCTTGGTCCAGCTCTGTCTTCTCGATCCGACGGATCCCAGACCCTCCCGCGCGTGATTTGTGGTTCTAGGCTGAGAGCATGACCGATCGCGCCGCCTACTTCGCCGCCAAGCTCGCCGCAGAGACCGACCCGAGCGACCTCCACGCCGCCCGTGCGGCCGGAGAGGAGCTGATCGTCATCGACGTCCGATCGGACGAGGCGTGGGCGCAGGGCCGGCTCCCCCAGGCGATCCATATGCCCTACCGTGAGATCGCGGAGCGGGCGCCGCGTGAGATCCCATCGGGCTCGCACGTCGTGGTGTACTGCTGGAGTCCCGGCTGCAACGCCGGCGCCAAGGGAGCGCTGGAGTTCGCCGCCCTCGGCTACGACGTGCGCGAGCTGATCGGCGGGTTCGAGTACTGGGCCCGCGAGGGTTACCCGATCGAGGACGCCGATGGCATCCACCATCGCCCCGTCGATCCCCTTACGGGAGTCCCCCGGGTGCGAACCCGCGCATGACCCTCCGTACCGCATGCTAACGTCGTCGCATGCGGATGCAGCAGATCACGACGACGCCGGTACCTCTCCGGCGCGATCTGTAGCGAATCCACGCACGAACGAAGCCCGGGGAGACACCCCGGGCTTCGTCGTCTCCGGTGTCCTCCCGTGCAGGAACAGGAGAAGACGATGGACCTCAACGATCACCGCACCCTCGGCCGACGACTCGGCCTGTTCGACACCGCCTCGGATGTGGGAGCCGGCCTCCCGATCTGGCTTCCGGACGGCGCGATCCTTCGCGAACAGCTCGAAGGCTTCGCCGCCGAGATCGCCGAGCGCTCGGGCTGCCAGCGCGTCTACACACCGGTTCTGGCCAAGCGGTCGCTCTTCGAGCGCAGTGGGCACTGGGAGAAGTTCTCCGCGGACATGTTCCCGCCGATGCGCGTCGGCGGAGACGAACTGGTGCTGCGCCCCGCCAACTGTCCCAGCCATGTCGAGGTGTACCGGGCGGCCGCACACAGCTGGCGAGACCTCCCCCTGCGGCTCAGCGAGTCGGCGAGCATGTTCCGCAGCGAGCTCACCGGCGTGCTGGGCGGGCTCAGCCGCGTGCGGCAGATCAGCCTCGACGACGCGCATGTCTTCTGCCGACCTGACCAGGTCGTCGACGAGGTCGTCCACGCCCTCAAGGCCATCCGCATCGCCTACGACGTCCTGGGCATCGACATCGCGTCCGTCCGGCTCTCCGTCCGCGGAACCGCCGGCGCAGAGGCCGGCGATGACGACACCTGGGCAGCTTCCGAACAGGATCTCAGCGGTGCGCTGGAGCGCCTGGGTCTCCGCGCCCACCGGGCACCGGGAGAGGGCGCCTTCTACGGCCCCAAGATCGATGTGCAGATCCGGGACGCCGCCGGACGAGAGCAGACCCTCTCGACCGTGCAGGTGGACCGGGTGCTGCCTCAACGGTTCGCGCTGCGCTACGCCGCAGCCGATGGCTCCATCGCCCGGCCGGTCATGGTCCATCGCGGGCTGATCGGATCGATGGAGCGCCTGGTCGCCGTCCTCATCGAGCAGTACCAGGGCCGTTTCCCGACCTGGTTGGCACCGGTGCAGATCGCGCTGCTCCCTCTCGACCCCCGACGCCATGCCGACGACGTCTCCCGGATCCAACGACGATTCGCTGATGCGGGAATCCGGGCGCGTCTGGAGGACCGTGGATCGCTCGGCGCGCGAATCCGACGCGTACGGGACGCGAGGATCGCACGGGTCGCGGTGATCGGCGACCGGGAGCTCGCCGAGGACACCGTCTCGATCGATGACCGTGCCGTCCCCGTCGAGGCCCTGATCGCCCGGATACAGGACGAGATCCGGACACGGGCGCGAGAGCCCCGGACCGCGCTCGAGGATCGACGGTCCTGAGGACGAGAAACGCCCCTTGAACCGGAGTCCAAGGGGCGTTTCGTCTCATCCGCAGAAGCGGACGAGGTCCTCAGCGGGCGAAATGCCCGCGGTAGTACTCGTACACCCAGCCGACGATCGCGATGACGAAGATCGCGAGGCTCACCGGGAACAGGAACTGTCCGACCGCGAGCCCGATCATTCCGAGCGCTGCGGAGCCCGCCAGCACGATCGGCCACCACGACCACGGGCTGAACTCGCCGAGCTCCGGGTCACCGTCGTCGATGTCCGAGGAGAGGTTGTCCTCGGGGAGCTGACCGCCCTGCGCCTTGTGCGTCCGGCTGAGGTAGAACGCGATCATGGCGCCCATGAACGCCGAGAAGAACAGCGCCACGGTGCCGACCCACTCGATCGCGGTCACGAGATCGCGATCGGGGTGGGCCAGGATGTTCCAGACCGTGTAGACCACGCCGACCAGCGCGAAGAACCCGGTCAGGATCCACCAGAGGATGACGTTGTCGCGCATGGCTTAGTTGGCCTTTCCTGCGGCATCGGCGGGAGCGGCAACAGGGTGCTCCGCGGCCTCGGGGTGATTCAGGTCGAAGGCCGGGCGCTCGCTGCGGATGCGCGGGATCGACGTGAAGTTGTGTCGCGGCGGCGGACAGGACGTCGCCCACTCCAGCGAGCCTCCGTAGCCCCACGGGTCGTTGACCGTGACCTTCGGCGCCTTGCGTGCCGTGATCCACACGTTGAGGAAGAACGGCAGCATCGATGCGCCCAGGATGATCGCGCCGATCGTGGAGACCTGGTTCTGCCACGTCCAGTTGTCGTACGCGGAGTAGTCCGCGTACCGACGGGGCATGCCGTCGACGCCCAGCCAGTGCTGGATGAGGAAGGTCATGTGGAAGCCGATGAACAGCATCCAGAAGTGGACGTAGCCCAGACGCTCGTTGAGCATGCGACCGGTCCACTTCGGCCACCAGAAGTAGAAGCCGGCGAACATCGCGAACACGACCGTGCCGAAGACCACGTAGTGGAAGTGCGCAACCACGAAGTAGGAGTCCGAGAGGAAGAAGTCCAGCGGCGGCGCGGCCAGGATGACGCCGGTGAGGCCACCGAAGACGAACGAGACCAGGAAGCCCAGCGAGAAGACCATCGGTGTCTCGAAAGTGAGTGACCCACGCCACATCGTGCCGATCCAGTTGAAGATCTTCACCCCTGTCGGGACGGCGATCAACATGGTCATCAGCGCGAAGAACGGCAGCAGCACAGAGCCGGTGACGTACATGTGGTGCGCCCAGACGGCGACCGAGAGGGCCGCGATCGCGATCGTCGCGTAGACCAGGGTCTTGTATCCGAAGATCGGCTTGCGGCTGAAGACCGGGAAGATCTCCGAGACGATGCCGAAGAACGGCAACGCGATGATGTAGACCTCCGGGTGGCCGAAGAACCAGAACAGGTGCTGCCAGAGGAGCACGCCGCCGTTGGCCGGGTCGTAGATGTGCGCACCCAGCACGCGGTCCGCGGCCGCTGCCAGCATGGCCGCGGCGAGCACCGGGAAGGCCATGAGGATCAACAGGCTCGTGATCAGCGTGTTCCACGAGAAGATCGGCATGCGCCACATGGTCATGCCGGGGGCGCGCATCGTGATGATCGTGGTGATGAAGTTCACCGCACCGAGGATGGTGCCGAATCCGGACAGGCCGAGGCCGAGCATCCAGAGGTTGCCTCCGGCGCCCGGGGAGAAGGAGGCGTTCGCGAGGGGCTGGTATGCGAACCAGCCGAACGACGCCGCGCCCTGCGGGGTGAGGAAGCCGGCGACCGCGATGGTCGAGCCGAACAGGAACAGCCAGAAGGCGAAGGCGTTCAGACGCGGGAAGGCGACGTCCGGCGCGCCGATCTGCAGCGGCAGGATCGCGTTCGCGAAGCCCGCGAAGAGCGGGGTGGCGAACATCAGCAGCATGATCGTGCCGTGCATCGTGAACAGCTGGTTGTACTGCTCCTTCGTCGGGATGATCTGCATCCCGGGCGCGAAGAGCTCGGCGCGGATGATCAGCGCCATGACGCCACCGAGGAGGAAGAACAGCACCGAGGCGATCAGGTACATGTAGCCGATCGTCTTGTGGTCGGTGGAGGTGATCCACTTGACGACGATGTTGCCCTTCTGCTCCACGCGGGTGGAGGTGAGGAGCGCGGCCTGCCGCGGCGGGATGGTCCTGGGACGGCTTCCCGCCTCAGAGGTGTCCGGAAGGGTGGATGTCATCGGGGTTACTTCCCTTCCTCGGAGGCGGCCCCGGTACCGGGGAGGTTCGTGAGCCGGTCGTACGCGTCGGTGATGTCACCGGTGTTGCCCTCGACGCGGAGCGACTCGACGTAGGCGTCGTAGTCCGCCTGGCTGACGACCTTGACGTTGAAGAGCATCATCGAGTGGTACTCGCCGCAGAGCTCGGCGCACTTGCCCTGGTACTCGCCGATACGGGTCGGCGTGAAGGACCAGGAGTTGTCCTTCCCGATGTACATGTCCTTCTTGTACAGGAAGTCGATGATCCAGAAGGAGTGGATGACGTCGCGCGACTGAAGGGTGATGTGCACCTTCTTGTCGACCGGGAGCACCAGCGTCGGCAGCTCCTTCTGGTCGACGTTGCCGTCCTTGTCGGGCTGGGCCTGGATGCCCATGGTCCACACGGCGTCGGAATTGTCCTTCTTCTCCCCGCCGTACTGGAAGTCCCAAGCCCACTGCTTGCCGATCGCGGTGACCGACACGTCCGGGTCCTCGTACTGGGTCTCGATGATCGTCTGGTCACGCGCGGTGAAGGCGAACATCCCGAGGACGAGGATCAGCGGCACGATCGTGTAGAAGATCTCGATCGGCATGTTGTACCGCATCTGCACGGGGAGGCCGGTCTGGCCCTTCCGGCGACGGTAGGCGATCGCCGCCCAGCCCATCAGGCCCCAGGTGATCACACCGACCACGAGCAGCACGATCCAGGAGGTCGTCCACAGACCTGCCACCCGCTCGGTCTGGTTGGTGGCCGGCGTACTGCCGTCGAAGCCCGGGAGGAAGCCGTGGATTTCGGTCTGGGAGCATCCAGCCAGGGCCACAGCTGCCGCTACTCCCAGCGGGAGAGCGGCCCAACGAAGGCGGCGTTTCGAAGGCACGGTGCACCTTTCAGATCGCGGACAAGGGCATCCCCAAGTCTAGAGCAACCTCACACGTGATTCATGCCAACCACGCAGGTTCGGCGCGGTCGGCACGGCGTTTCCCCGCGTCAGGACGCTGGGGAAACGCCTCGGTCGGTCGGATCAGTGGAAGCTGTCGCCGCAGGCGCAGGATCCCCCAGCGTTCGGGTTGTCGATCGTGAAGCCCTGCTCGGAGATCGTGTCCTTGAAGTCGATGGACGCGCCGTCGAGGTACGGGACGCTCATGTTGTCGACGATGACCTCGACGCCGTCGAAGTCGACCGTCTCGTCGCCCTCGAGGTAGCGCTCGTCGAAGTAGAGCTGGTAGATCAGGCCGGAGCAGCCGCCGGGCTGGACGGCGACCCGCAGACGCAGATCGTCACGCCCCTCCTGGGCGAGAAGGCTCTTGACCTTGTCGGCGGCGGCGCCGGTCAGGTTCACGCCGTGGGCGCGGGTGGTGGTCTCGGGGGTCAGGGTGATGTCGCTCATATCGCTCCTCGGGGACGTCCGCGCAGGGCGGTGCTTCTCCCCCAGAGTCTACCGCCGGGATCCCTCGTCGGCGCGGAGGATCCCGGCGGCGGCCGGAGCGGTCAGAGCGTGATCTCGTTCATCCTCGTCAGGAGCAGCGCCTCGGTCGCGACCGCGTGACGGAAGGTGTCCAGGTGCAGCGACTCGTTCGGGCTGTGCGCACGGGAGTGCGGGTCCTCCACGCCGGTCACGAGGATCTGCGCGCCGGGGAAGGTCTCGACGAGGTCGGCGATGAACGGGATGGACCCGCCGACGCCGAGGTCAACGGCCTCACGACCGTAGCCGTCCGCCATCGCGCCCCGGGCGAGGCCGACCGCCCAGCCGCTCGTGTCCACGAGGAACGCGTTGCCCAGGTCGACGTCGGAGAAGGTCAGCTCAGCACCGAACGGCGCGTGCGCGCGCAGGTGCTCCTGCAGGGCCGCATAGGCGTCCTGGGCGCTCTGCCCCGGGGCGACGCGGGCGCTGACGACCACGGTGGTCTCCGGCGACAGGGTGTTCGAGGCGGCGGCCACCGAGGTCGCGTCGATCCCGATCACGGTGATCGACGGCTTGTTCCAGATCCGGGACAGGATCGGCCCGTCCCCCGCCGGCACGACGCCGGGGAGGAGCCCCGCCTCGTCGCGCAGCGTCTCCTCGCCGTACTCGGGCGTCTCGGCATCGCGCGCGGCGAGCCCGTCGACGGCGACCGAGCCCTGCTCGTCCCACAGCGTGGCGAGGAGCTTGATGGTCGCCATCATCGAGTCGGGCACGGCGCCGCCGAACATCCCCGAGTGCGAGGCGTGGTCCAGCGTCCGGACGGTCAGGGTGAATCGGGCGGCGCCCCGCAGCGACACCGTGAGACCGGGGGTCTGCGAGTCCCAGTTCCCGGAGTCCGCGACGACGATCGCATCGGCGCGGAGGGCGTCCTCGTTGTCGCTGAGGAACTGTCCGAAGGATCGGGACCCGTATTCCTCCTCACCCTCGATGAAGAGCGCGACGCCGAGGTCGAGATCCTCGCCGAGCGTCTCGGAGACCGCACGGAGCGATGCCAGGTGCGCCATGATCCCGGCCTTGTCATCGGCCGCACCTCGGCCGTAGAGGCGGCCGTCGCGCACCGTCGGCTCGAACGGCGGCGTCTCCCACAGCGCGTCGTCTCCGGGGGGCTGCACGTCGTGGTGCGCGTAGAGGAGGATGGTCGGCTTGCCGTTGCGCGCCTTGCGCGTCGCGAGGACGGCGGGCTGGCCGAGCTCATCCGTGCCGGGGACAGCGGCACGGAGCACCCGCACGCTCTCGAAGACGCCCGTGCCCTCGGCGAGGGCGGCGACCGCGTCGGCGCTGCGCACGAGCTGGTCCTGATCGAAGGCGGGCCAGGCGATGCCGGGGATGCGCACGAGGTCGCCCAGATCCGCCAGAGCGGCGGGTATTCCGGTGGCGACGGCCTCCGAGACGGCCGCTTCGAGGTCGGGGGATGCGGTGACCGAGGGCGAAGGAGAAGTCATGCGAGTAATCTTAAGGCGAACCCCGTCAGCACATGTCAGGAACCTCCGTGCCCGAAACTCCCGCTTCCCCGTCGACGAACGACGCCTCCCGCGATCAGCCGTCCCGCAAGGGACGTCCGACGCCGAGCCGCGCCGAGCAGGAAGCAGCCCGCCGCCGCCCTCTCGTGCTCGACACGAAGGAGGCCCGCGCGAAGGCCCGCTCCGAGCTCCAGGAGCGCCGTGAGCGCGCCAGGGTGGGGATGGCCAACGGCGAGGAGAAGTTCCTTCCCGCGCGTGATCGCGGTCCCCAGCGCAAGTGGGTGCGCGACTACGTCGACGCCGGCTGGCACCTCAGCGAATGGGTCATGGCGCTCATGGTCGTGGTCATCGCCGCATCCCTGGTGCCGAACCCGATCGTCGCCTACTGGGCGTTCATCGCCCTGTGGGGCTACATCTTCCTCTCGATCCTCGGCATGGTGCTGCTCGGGATGCGGGTGAAGAGGAAGATCGGCGCGAAGTACGGAGTGGAGCGCCGCGAGAAGGGGCTCGCCTGGTACGCCGCGATGCGGTCCCTGCAGATGCGCTTCATGCGCCTGCCGAAGCCGCAGGTCAAGCGCGGCCAGTACCCGGACTGAGCCGGTTCAGCCCCGCCGCAGGCCGGCGTTGATCTGCCGCGCCCAGAAGGGCCCGCGGTAGAGGAACGCCGTGTATCCCTGGACCAGCGTCGCGCCGGCGTCGAGACGCTCGCGCACGTCGGCACCGGTCTCCACTCCCCCGACGGAGATGACGCAGAAGTCCGCGGGCACTGCGTCACGCACGAGTCGGAGCACCGCGAGGGACCGCTCCCGCAGCGGTGCTCCGGAGAGCCCGCCATCACCCGCTGCAGCGACCACGGCGGGATCGGTGGAGAGCCCGTCCCGCGAGATCGTGGTGTTGGTGGCGATGATGCCGGACAGCCCCTCGGCCACCGCGAGCCGGGCGATCGCGCCGACCTCCTCATCCGGCAGATCGGGGGCGATCTTCACCAGGAGCGGCGTCGTGCCCGCCGCCTCCCTGACGGCACGCAGCAACGGGGCCAGCGTCTCCACGGCCTGCAGGCCGCGCAGACCCGGGGTGTTCGGCGAGGAGACGTTGACGGCGAGGTAGTCCGCGAGCGGGGCCAGGCGCGAGGCGGAAAGGACGTAGTCGGCGACCGCGTCCTCCACGGCGACGGCCCGGCTCTTGCCGATGTTGACGCCGATGACCGCCGTCGGCCGGCGGCGACGGAGCGCCCAGAGCCGCTTCTCCGCGGCCTCCGCCCCGGCGTTGTTGAAGCCCATCCGGTTGACGATCGCGCGATCCGGCATCAGCCGGAACAGCCGCGGCTTGGGGTTGCCCGGCTGCGGGCGGGCAGTGATCGTGCCGACCTCGACGTGGCCGAAGCCCAGCGCCGCGAGCCCGCGGACGCCCACCGCGTTCTTGTCGAACCCGGCGGCCACGCCGAACGGCGTAGGGAAGGTCAGGCCCAGTGCGGACACCTGCTGCCCCTCGCCCGATCGTGTGAACGCACGTGCGATCCAGGAGAACGGGGGGACGCCGAGGACACGGACGACGAGCATGCCCGCGTGGTGCGCGAACTCGGGATCCAGGCGCGACAGGACGAGGCGGAAGAGAAGCGAGTACATCCCTGCCAGGCTACCGCGCCGCGGTTCCCTCCCCGGACCCGGCGTGATCGGCGCGCAGCTCCTCGATCGCGGCGTCGAAGTCCTCCAGCGAGTCGAACGCCTGGTAGACGCTCGCGAAGCGGAGGTAGGCGACCTCGTCGAGATCGCGCAGCGGCCCGAGGATCGCGAGACCGATCTCGTTCGTGTCCAGCTGCGATACCCCGGTCTGGCGAACGGCCTCCTCCACGCGCTGCGCGAGGATCGCCAGGTCCGCCTCCGTCACCGGACGCCCCTGGCACGCCTTGCGCACGCCGGCGATGACCTTCTCACGGCTGAACGGCTCCATGACGCCCGAGCGCTTGATCACGTTGAGGCTCGCCGTCTCCGTCGTCGAGAACCGTCCCCCGCACTCCGGGCATTGACGACGGCGACGGATGGAGAGTCCGTCGTCGCTGGTGCGCGAGTCGATCACACGGGAATCGGGATGACGGCAGAACGGGCAGTGCATGGTGAGTAAGACTACGCCTCGAACCGGGCGTCGATCGCCTCGCCGTGGGCGGGCAGAGCCTCGGTCTCGGCCAGGGCCACGATCGAGGTGCGGAGCAGGGACAGAGCGTCCCGGTCGTACTCGATCACCTGCTGCGGACGCAGGAAGGTGTAGGCACCGAGGCCCGGGGCGAACCGCGCCTGTCCCCCGGTCGGCAGCACGTGGTTGCTCCCGGCGAGATAGTCGCCGAGACTCACCGGGCTGTTCTCCCCCACGAAGACCGCGCCGGCATCGGTGAAGGCGTCCACCGCCTCCGCGGCGTCGCGGAGGTGGAGCTCCAGGTGCTCCGGAGCGTAGGCGTTGCTGAAGGCGACCGCCTCCGCGCGGCCGTCCACGAGGACCACTGCCGACTGCGGACCGGCGAGCGCCGCCTGCACCCTCGTGCTGTGCCGGGTGGCGGCGGCGAGCCTGGCGACCTCCGCCTCCACCGCACGGCCGAGGTCGGCGGAGTCCGTCACGAGGACGGCCGACGCCTGCTCGTCGTGCTCGGCCTGGCTCACGAGGTCCGCGGCGACGAGCCGGGGATCCGCGTCCGCATCGGCGACGATCAGGATCTCGGTCGCACCGGCCTCGGCGTCCATGCCGACGACGCCGGCGACGGCCCGCTTCGCCGCGGCGACGAAGTTGTTCCCCGGCCCTGACAGGACGTCGACGGGATCGAGCCCGATGGACGGGACCCCCCAGGCGAAGGCGCCGATCGCACCGGCGCCTCCCATGGCGTAGACCTCGTCGATGCCCAGGAGGCCAGCCGCGGCGAGGATCGCCGGGTGGACCCGGCCGTCCTGGTCGGCCTGCGGCGGGGAGGCGAGGGCGACGTGCGAGACTCCGGCCACCTGTGCCGGGACGACGTTCATGATGACGCTGGACGGATATGCCGCCTTGCCCCCGGGAGCGTAGACGCCGGCGCGGGACACGGGCTGCCAGCGCTGCCTGATCCGTGCGCCCGGTCCCAGCTCCGTCACCGCGGGAGCCGGCACCTGCGCCTCGGACGCCGTGCGCACCCGGCGGATCGCCTCCTCCAGTGCCGCGCGGATCTCCGGGGCGAGCGCCGCAACGGCCTCGTCGATGTGCTCCTGCGGAACCCGGACGGCGTGGCCGGAGACGCGGTCGAAGCGCTCGGCCTGCTCGCGCAGCGCCTCCTCGCCGCGGGTGCGGACGTCCTCCACGATCGCGGACGCGGCCGCGATCGCCTCGGCACGCGCCTCGGTCGCCCGCGGGACGGCGGCCAGCATCTGCGCGGGCGTGAGCACGCGCCCTCTCAGGTCGATCGTCTGCATGCGTCCTCAGCCTCGGGTCATGTTCGTCGTGTCGTGCAGGAATCCGACGCGGCCATCGTCGTGACGGACGACGTACGCGCCTCCCCGGTCCTCGAGGACCAGGATCCACGCGTCGGGTCCGACCTCGAAGATCGTCATGCCCCGGTCGTCGTGCACGGGTCGTGTCTCGGGAGCCAGAGCCCAGAAGGGCTGGGCCGGCTCGATCCCCTGGTAGGTCTCGTTCACGCGGGTGTCGAGCTCGTCCTCCCGCTCGCCCACGCTACCGGAGACCGGCGCATGCTCCGCGTCGTCGCGACCGAGGTCCCCGAACACGGCCGTCAGCGCGTCGTGATCGATGCCGTCCGCGCTGTGCTCGTCCGTGCTGCGCTCTTCGGCGATGCGATCTTCGGCGCTGTGGATGTCGACCCAGTGGTCTTCGGTGCTGTCCTTTGCGCTGTGGTCGTCGGTCTCGGCCGCCCCTCGGCGGGCGTACCGCGGCGCGTGGTCGTCGCCGGCGTCGAGGTCGACGATCCCCGCGGCGCCGCCGGACGCGTGTCCGAAGGACGACAGCGGCGCCGAGGGCGCGACGGAGTCCTCGGCGCCCGCACGGCCGTCCTCCCCGACCAAGCCGCCCGTGGCCTCCGAGACCTCAGGAACCTCCGGGACTTCCGAAAACTCAGAGAGTTCCGAAAACTCTGAGACCTCCGGGGCAGAGATCCCCACGGACTCAGGGACTCCCGAGTCAGGGGCCGTCGTACCCGCTGCATCCACTGCGACGACGGGAGTCGGGCGAGGACGGGGAACGACCGGTCGGACGGGGTTCGCGTTGCGATGGGCGAGGGTCTCGACCCGCCCGTCGAAGTCCTCGCGGACTCGCGGGATCAGCGGGGCGAAGACCGTGAGCACGACGAGGACCGTGAACAGCACGGTCTCAGCCCACGCCACCCAGGTCCCCACCGGCGCGAGCCCACCGGCGATCGCCAGGTGCATCTGCTGCCACAGCATCACCGCCCAGCCCACCGCCGCGACCGAGAAGGCCACCGACGCGAACTGATCGATGCCGAGCGAGCCGACCCGTCGTATCCCCTCCGGCGAGAAACGGCGCAGGACGAGCAGGAAGACCGCGGCGGTCGGCACGCCGATCGTGAGCACCCACTGCCCGTCCATCCCCCACACCGGCACCCCGCCACCGAGCAGCGTCCCGGCGACGGGGAAGAACGACACGATGAGGGCGAGGAACCAGCCGCCGGCGATGATCAGCTCCCGGAGGGTGAGCCCGAGAACACCCTCCTGCGGCCTCGCCTCGGTCACGAGGACCTCGTCCGTGATCTCCGGCGCATCGCCCGATCCGGGCTCGTCCGTGCTGGCACCGTCGAGGGTCATGGGGTTCCTTCCGACGTTGGGGGCGGCGGCACGCGTCTCCGACGCGACCCGATACTACCCTCCGCCCACCCGGCGATGCTGAGGATCGGGGCCTTGCCACCGCCCTCCCGGCAGAGCCTCCGTCAGCCGATGCACTGGGGCCCGAGGAGCGATTTCAGCTCCCCGAACAGGTCCGCCGTCACGGAGACGGGCAACGGCACCTCGAACACCTTCGCGCGCCCGCCACGGTGCATCGTGAGGGTCACCTCCGTCTCCCCCGCATGTCGCCGGAGGACGTCGGCGAGGTCGTTGATCACGGGCTCGGTCGCCCGCTGCTCCGCGACGACGAGCGACAGCGGACCCGCGGCGTCGAACGAGCCGACGTCGGGGGTGAACGCCGACTGCGCATGGAGGTTCATGCCGTCGTCCCGTCGTGAGACACGGCCGCGGACAGCGATGATCGCATCGGGCTGCAGCACGCTCTGGAACTCCAGATACGTCTTCCCCATGAACATCACCGTGATCTCGCCGTGGAAGTCCTCGACCGTGATCATCCCGTAGGGGTTGCCGCTGGCCTTCGCGACCCGATGCTGCACGCTGGTGATGAGCCCGGCGATCGTGACCTGGTCGCCGTCCTGCAGATCTTCGGACTCGAGCAGGTTGTTGATCGCGATGGAGGCATGCTTGGCGAGCGGCACCTCGAGTCCCGCCAGCGGGTGATCCGAGACGTACAGGCCGAGCATCTCGCGCTCGAAGGCCAGCTTGTCCTTCTTGGTCCACTCCGGGCGCTCCGGGACCTGAGGGGGCTGGACCTCGTCCGCCTCGTACAGGCTGTCGAAATCGAACCCGATGGCTCCCGTCGCCTCGTTGCGCTTGATGTCGACGGCCGCTTCGACGGAGGTCTCGTGGATCTCCATCAGCGCGCGCCGGGTGTTCCCAAGCGAGTCGAAGGCGCCCGCCTTGATCAGGGACTCCACCGTGCGCTTGTTCGCGACATGCAGCGGCACCTTGCTCAGGAAGTCGTGGAAGGAGTCGAACCTGTCGTTCTTCCGTGCCTGGACGATCCCGTCGACGACGTTGCTGCCGACGTTGCGGACCGCGCCGAGGCCGAAGCGGATGTCCTCGCCGACGGCGGCGAAGAAGTTGATCGACTCGCCGACGTCGGGCGGGAGGACCTTGATCCCCATCCGGCGGCACTCGTTGAGATAGAGCGCCATCTTGTCCTTGGAGTCCCCGACGCTCGTCAGCAGCGCCGCCATGTACTCGGCCGGGTAATGGGCCTTCAGGTAGGCGGTCCAGTAGGAGATCACCCCGTACGCCGCGGAGTGGGCTTTGTTGAAGGCGTAGTCGGAGAACGGCAGCAGGATGTCCCAGAGGGCCTTCACCGCGGCGTCGGTGTACCCGTTGGCGTGCATGCCGCCCTGGAAGCCTGCGTACTGCTTGTCCAGCTCGGACTTCTTCTTCTTGCCCATCGCGCGACGGAGGATGTCGGCCTGGCCGAGCGAGAACCCCGCGACCCGCTGGGCGATCGCCATCACCTGCTCCTGATAGATGATCAGGCCGTAGGACTCCTCGAGGATGTCGGCGAGGGACTCCTCGAGCTCGGGGTGGATCGGGGTGATCTCCTGCAGCCCGTTCTTGCGCAGCGCGTAGTTCGTGTGCGAGTTCGCTCCCATGGGACCGGGACGGTACAGGGCGATGAGGGCGGAGATGTCACCGAAGTTGTCCGGCTTCATGAGGCGCATGAGCGACCGCATCGGCCCGCCGTCCAGCTGGAACACCCCGAGGGAGTCACCGCGCGTCAGCAGGTCGTACGAGGCCTGGTCGTCGAGGGCGAGGTCCTCGAGCACGAGGTCCTCGCTCCGGTTCATCTGGATGTTGGCCAGCGCGTCCGAGATGATCGTGAGGTTGCGCAGCCCCAGGAAGTCCATCTTGATGAGGCCGAGGGTCTCGCACGAGGGATAGTCGAACTGGGTGACGATCTGACCGTCCTGCTCCCGCTTCATGATCGGGATGATGTCGATCAGCGGGTCCGAGGACATGATGACGCCGGCGGCGTGCACGCCCCACTGGCGCTTGAGGTTCTCCAGCCCCAGGGCGGTGTCGAAGACGGTCTTGGCCTCGGGATCGGTCTCGATCACCGTGCGGAACTCGGACGCCTCCTTGTACCGGGGGTGCTCCTTGTCGAACATCCCGTCCAGCGGCATGTCCTTGCCCATCACGGCCGGGGGCATCGCCTTGGTGAGCTTCTCCCCCATGCTGAAGGGGAAGCCGAGCACGCGCCCCGCATCCTTCAGCGCCTGCTTGGCCTTGATCGTCCCGTAGGTGACGATCTGCGCCACGCGCTCGTCGCCGTACTTCTCGGTGACGTACTGGATCACCTCGCCGCGGCGACGGTCGTCGAAGTCGACGTCGAAGTCGGGCATCGAGACGCGGTCCGGGTTGAGGAAGCGCTCGAAGATGAGCCCGTGCTCGAGCGGGTCCAGGTCGGTGATCTTCATCGCGTAGGCGGCCATGGAGCCGGCGCCGGAGCCGCGGCCGGGGCCGACGCGGATCCCGTTCTTCTTGGCCCAGTTGATGAAGTCGGCGACGACGAGGAAGTAGCCGGGGAACCCCATCTGGGTGATCACGCCGCTCTCGTACTCCGCCTGCTTGCGCACCGCGTCCGGGATGCCGCGCGGATAGCGCTCGTGGAGGCCCTGCTCGACCTCCTTGATGAACCAGCTCTCCTCGGTCTCGCCCTGCGGCACCGGGAAGTTGGGCATGTAGTTCGCGCTGGTGTTGAACTCGACCTCGCAGCGCTCCGCGATGAGCAGCGTGCTGTCGCACGCCTCAGGGTGATCGCGGAAGATCTGCCGCATCTCCGCGGCGGACTTGACGTAGTAGCCGTCGCCGTCGAACTTGAAGCGGTTGGGGTCGTCCAGGGTCGAGCCGGACTGCACGCAGAGCAGGGCCGCATGGCTCGTCGCGTCGTGCTGATGCGTGTAGTGCAGGTCGTTGGTGCCGACGAGCGGGATGCTGAGATCCTTGGCGATCTTCAGCAGGTCATCCATGATCCTGCGCTCGATCGAGAGACCGTGATCCATGATCTCGGCGAAGTAGTTCTCCTTGCCGAAGAGGTCCTGGAACTCCGCCGCCGCGGCCCTCGCCGCGTCGTACTGCCCGAGCCGCAGCCGCGTCTGGATCTCGCCGGAGGGGCATCCGGTGGTGGCGATGAGCCCCTTGGAGTACTTCTGCAGCAGCTCGCGGTCCATGCGCGGCTTGAAGTAGTAGCCCTCCATGCTCGCGAGCGACGAGAGCCGGAACAGGTTGTGCATGCCCTCGGTGGACTCGCTGAGCAGCGTCATGTGCGTGTAGGCGCCCGAGCCGGACACGTCGTCGCGCTGCTGCTCCGGAGAGCCCCAGCGCACGCGTGTCTTGTCGCTGCGGTGCGTGCCCGGCGTGACATAGGCCTCGATGCCGATGATCGGCTTGATGCCGGCGTCCTTCGCCGTTCGGTAGAACTCGAAGGCGGCGAAGGTGTTGCCGTGATCGGTGACGGCGACCGCCGGCATGCCCTGCTTGACCGCCTCCTGGATGAGCGGCCCGATGCGCGCGGCACCGTCCAGCATCGAGTACTCGCTGTGCACGTGGAGGTGGACGAAGGAGTCGGATGCCATGCCCTCAAGTCTACTTTCGCCCTCCGACACCGGCGCGATCGTCGAGCCGCACGAGCCGCCTCAGCGCAGGTCGAGCCGCATGAGGACGCGTGGGAAGCCGTCGAGGACGGAGCCCGTGTCTGCGACCTTCGAGAACCCTGCCCGCTCGAACAATGCCCTGGTCCCGACGTACATCATGGTCTGGTTCACCCGCGCGCCGTCGTTGTCGACGGGGTAGCCCTCGATCGCGGGCGCACCCTGTGCCCTGGCGTGTGCGACCGCTCCCGCCACGAGGGAGTGCATGATGCCCTGCCGGCGATGCCCCGGTCGGACCCTGAGACACCACAGCGACCACACGTCGAGGTCGTCGACATGCGGGATCAGGCGATTGCGCGCGAAACTCGTGGCACGGCGCGGATGCACGGCCGCCCATCCGACCGGCTGGCCGTCGAGATAGCCGATCACGCCCGGGGCGGGGTGGTCCGCGCACAGTCCACGCACGCGATCGGCCCTCGCCTCGCCGCGGAGCGCGACGTTCTCGCGGCTCCCGATCCGATAGCTCAGGCAGAAGCACACGTTCGATCCCGGGTTCTTCGGCCCCACCAGCGCCGCCACATCCTCGAAGACGGTCGCGGGGCGCACGTCGATGCTCATGCGCACAGTCTCGCGGAGAGCACGGACATTCCGACAGCTCCCCGCCGGAGAGCGCTCCTGTCGTCAGCCGGCCCGGAGAACGTCCAGCGCGTACTGGAAGTCGGCGGGATACGGCGAGGAGTACTGCACCCACTCCCCGGTCCCCGGGTGGGTGAATCCCAGCTGATGCGCATGGAGCCACTGCCGGGTGAGCCCCAGCCGCGCCGAGAGCGTCGGGTCGGCGCCGTACAGCGGATCGCCGACGCACGGATGACGGTGCGCGGCCATGTGCACCCGGATCTGATGCGTGCGCCCCGTCTCCAGATGGATCTCGAGCAGCGATGCGCCTCGGAAGGCCTCGAGGGTCTGGTAGTGGGTGACCGAGGGCTTCCCGTCCGGGGTGACCGCGAACTTCCACGAATGGCTGGGGTGCCGCCCGATCGGGGCGTCGATGGTCCCCGCGAGCGGATCGGGATGCCCCTGCACCACCGCGTGGTAGATCTTCTCGACCGTGCGCTCCTTGAACGCGTGCTTGAGCGCCGTGTAGGCGCGCTCGCTCTTGGCGACGACCATGAGCCCGCTCGTGCCTGCATCCAGGCGATGGACGACGCCCTGCCGTTCCGGCGCCCCGCTCGTCGCGATCTGGAACCCTGCGGCGGCCAGCGCGCCGACCACCGTCGGCCCCTCCCACCCGACGGAGGGATGCGCCGCGACGCCCGATGGCTTGTCGACGACGACCAGATCATCGTCGTCGTGCACGATCCCGAGGTCGGGGACGGGGATCGGATCGATCCGCGGGCCCTCCCTCGGCTGCCAGCTGACATCGAGCCAGCCGCCGCCGTGCAGCCGGTCCGACTTCCCGAGGACGACGCCGTCGAGCGTCACACCGCCTGCCTCCGCCACCTCCGCGGCGAAGGTGCGGGAGAAGCCGAGCATCTTCGCGAGCGCCGCGTCCACGCGGACGCCCTCCAGCCCGTCCGGGACGGGCAGCGAACGGGACTCCACGGCTAGGCCCCCGCAGAATCGGAGGGCTGCCCCGTCGAGGCGGGGCTCTCCGCGGCGGGGGCCGGCTCCGCCGCCCCTGCGCGTTCGCGGGTGCCGTCCAGGCCCAGGCCGACGACGACGAGCAGGGCGACCGAGATCATCCCGGTCACGATGAAGATGTCCGCGACGTTGAAGATCGCCGGCATCATCCACGGCATCGAGATCATGTCGACGACATGACCGACCGGGAACCCGGGCTCGCGGAAGAGGCGATCCCCGAGGTTGCCCAGGACGCCGCCGAGAAGGACGCCGAGCACGACGGCCCACAAACGGGACCGGACGGCGAACGCCTTCCAGACGATCACCCCCGCCACGACCGCGAGGGCGATGGTGAAGATCCAGGTCACGTTCTCGCCGAGCGAGAAGGCCGCTCCGGGATTGCGCACGGAGTAGAGCTGCAGGAACTCGCCGATCACCGGGACCGGCACATGCAGGGGCAGGTTCTCGATCGTGAGGTACTTAACGAACTGATCGGCGGCCAGCACGACCGCTGCGAGAATCGCAACGATCGCGCCGGCCGCCGACCGTCCGAGCGGACGACGCCCTGTCAAAAGGGAGTCCTATCGACCGGAGGTCGACAGCGGGCTATCCGAGGAACCGGACGGCCCGTCCTGCGAGTCGAGGTCGCGGAGCTGACCCTCGATGTAGCTGCGCAGCTGCGAGCGGTAGGTGCGCTCGAAGTCGTGGAGTTCGGTGATGCGGCTCTCGAGCGTGTTGCGCTCGCGATCGAGACGAGCCTGCTCCTCGCGCTGCTTCGCCTCGACGTCGGCGAGGATCTTCGCCGCCTGCGACTTGGCGTCGGCGATGAGCTGGTCGCGCTGGGCCTTGCCCTCAGCGACGTGCTCGTCGTGCAGACGCTGCGCGAGCTCGATGATCCCGGCGGTCGCGGTGGCGGGTGCCGCCTCGGCGACGGGAGCGGCCGGAGCGGCAGGCGCGGGCGCAGCAGCGGCGACAGGAGCCGCCTCCGCAGCGGCCGGGGCCTTCTCGCCCGACTCGAAGGCGGCGAGCTTCGCCTTCAGCTCGGTGTTCTCCTCGAGGGCCTTGCGCCACTCGATGACGATCTCGTCCAGGAAGTCGTCGACCTCGTCGGGGTCGAAGCCGTCCTTGAAACGAACGTGCTGGAACTGCTTGGTGACGACGTCATCCGGGGTCAGTGCCATTGGTGGCTCCCTCTTTCGATGAGTTCTCGGTGGCCAGGGTCATGGCGCGTACCCGGGGCGCGCACCTCGTAAAGAGCATAGTCGCCCGGACGGTGACCATGCGACGGGTCGTCGTTCCGTTCCGGCCGACACGGAACGACGCAGGTGGATCAGGCGGTCCTCAGACCAGGGCTCCCACACCCCGGGACACCGACATCAGGATCAGCACCACGATCATCGTGAGCGTGAACCCGAGGTCGAGGGCGACGGGACCGATCCTCAACGGAGGAATGAGGCGTCGGAACATCTTGATGGGAGGGTCTGTGACCGTGTAGACGAACTCGGCCGCGATCAACCCCGCCCCTCTCGGCCGCCAGCCGCGGTTGAACATCGGGATGTACTCGAGGATCAACCGCGCCAGCAGCACGAACATGTAGAGCAGCAGGGCCAGGTTCAGGACCCCGGCGATCAGCGCGACCGGATGCACGCGTCAGGAGTGCGAGAGGACCGCGTCCGTGTCGGCGCCGGCGATGCCGCCCTGCCCCGAGACGGCGATGCTCTCGGGCGAGAGCAGGAAGACCTTGCTCGTCACCCGCTCGATACGCCCGTACAGACCCAGCGACAGCCCGCTCGCGAAGTCGATGAGGCGACGCGCGTCGGCGTCGCTCATCTGCGAGAGGTTGATGATCACCGGGATTCCCTCACGGAAGTTCTCGGCGATCACCTGCGCGTCGCGGTACTGCTTCGGGTGGACGGTGAGGATCTCGTTCACCGCACCAGCCGTCGGCTGGTGGACAGCGGTCGGGCGACGCAGCGGCGTCACGGGGGCGGCGGGCTTGCTCTCCTCACGACGGGCAGGAGCCTGAGCAGGGGCCGCAGCGGCCTCCTCCTGGTAGCTCTCTTCCTCATCGGCGAGGCCGAGGTAGACCATGGTCTTCTTCAGCGGGTTCCCCATCATGTCCTCCGAGCGTGTGCGGGGTGAGTCTCTTTCGAGGCTAACCCTGGGCGGGTCGTGGTCCGGTGATTGCCGAGCCGATGCGAAGGTGTGTCGCGCCGGCGGCGATCGCCTCGGCGAAGTCCCCGGTCATCCCCGCGGAGATCCAGGAGGCGTCCGGCGCGATGCCGCGCACGCGCTCGGCGTAGCCGTGCAGGCGCGCGAAGGCCTTGGCCGGCTCCTCGTCGAGGGGCGCGACCGCCATCACTCCGCGAAGACGCAGAGTGGAGCAGCCCAGGACGTGCTCCGTCAGCGCCTCGATCTCGGCGGGCGCCGCACCGCCGCGTGCCGGGTCGTCGGTCAGGTTGATCTGCAGGAGGACGTCGAGGGGCGCCATGCCCTCCCCCGCACGATCGAGCGCGTCGGCGACGCGGGTGCGGTCCACCGAGTGGACAGTGTCCGCGGCACGCCGGATGGCGCCGGCCTTCTTCGTCTGCGCCTGCCCGATGAAGTGCCAGCGGAGCTCGGGCAGCGCGCCGAGCTCCTCGACCTTGGCGGACAGCTCCTGCTGGCGGTTCTCGCCGACGTCCCGGACTCCGAGCGCATACAGGTCGCGGACGAGGGAGGCCGGATGGAACTTCGTCACGACGATGCGGGTGATCTCCGCCGCATCGCGGCCGGCACGGCGCGCGGCGTCCGCGATCGACTCATCGATCGCGGACAGCCGTGCGGCCAGGTCGCTCGACACGGCCCCCTACTTGAGGAACTCGGGAATGTCGATGTCGTCGTCGGCGAACGCCGGCTCCAGGCTCGTCGCGACGACCGGGGCCACCGGCGCGACGACCGGGGTCACCGCGGGCGCGGCGGGCTTCTCGGCCACGGTCTCCTCGACGTCGTCCGCGAGTCCGATCTCCTGCGCGGGCGCGGCCGGGCGGGAGACCACCATCGGGTCGAGGCGGAGAGAGGGCTCGCCGCCGTCGAACCCTGCCGCGATCACCGTGACGCGCACCTCGTCGCCGAGGGTGTCGTCGATGACCGTTCCGAAGATGATGTTGGCCTCGGGGTGCGCGGCCTCCTTGACGAGGTCCGCGGCGTCGTGGATCTCGAAGATGCCGAGGTTCGATCCGCCCTGGATCGACAGGAGCACGCCGTGGGCGCCCTCGATGCTCGCCTCCAGCAGAGGCGACTCGACCGCGAGCTCGGCGGCCTTGATCGCCCGGTCGGCGCCGCGGGCCGAGCCGATGCCCATGAGCGCGGAGCCCGCGCCCTGCATGACCGACTTCACGTCGGCGAAGTCCAGGTTGATCAGACCCGGCGTGGTGATGAGGTCGGTGATGCCCTGCACACCGGCGAGGAGCACCTGGTCGGCCGTGGCGAAGGCCTCGATCATCGAGATGCCGCGGTCGCTGATCTCCAGCAGCCGATCGTTCGGCACCACGATGAGGGTGTCGACCTCTTCCTTCAGCTTGGCCACGCCCGCCTCGGCCTGGCTCTGACGGCGACGGCCCTCGAAGGAGAACGGCTTGGTCACGACGCCGATGGTCAGCGCGCCGATCGACTTCGCGATCCGCGCGACGACGGGCGCCCCGCCCGTCCCGGTGCCGCCGCCCTCGCCGGCGGTGACGAAGACCATGTCGGCGCCGGTCAGCGCCTGCTCGATCTCCTCCGCGTGGTCCTCCGCCGCACGGCGCCCGACCTCGGGGTCGGCACCGGCGCCGAGCCCGCGGGTGAGCTCCCGGCCCACGTCGAGCTTCACGTCGGCGTCGCTCATGAGCAGTGCCTGCGCGTCGGTGTTGACGGCGATGAACTCGACGCCGCGCAGGCCGAGATCGATCATGCGGTTGACGGCGTTGACGCCACCACCGCCGACGCCGACGACCTTGATCACGGCGAGGTAGTTCTGGTTCTGGCTCATCCCGGCCTCCGATTGTCGAGCCTTGAGTCGGGAACTTTAAACCTCAGGGAGAAGGTTAAAGTATTTCCCGGTATTGCGTTCTCTTGTTCGAAGGTAAGCGGCGCGACCGCGCGCGGCGGCAAATGACACGCGCGTGTCGGCGTAAACCTCCGCGGATTCGTCACCCAGACCCCGGAACAGGGGTATGCGATCTCCGTCGCCCTATCGACTCCTGCTCGCGCTGCTCAGTTTTCGGCAGCGCGAGCAGGAATCCACACCGCGTGTCAGAGCGTGTCAGAGTGTGTCAGAGCGCGTCAGAAACTGCAGCGCCGACGAGTGACAGCCCGGCCGGCAGGTCGGCCCAACCGGCGGGTCAGCCTGCGGTCAGCGCGTCGGGGGTCGACACGTCGTACGTGTCCTTGCCGGGGAGAGCGTTCATCAGGGTCGCCAGGGCGAGCGCCTTCCGTGCCGACTTCTCCGCACTCCCCCACACGACCGAGGTCCCCGAGGCGAGCGTCAGCGTCACGTCGTCCGTCGAGGTCGCGGAGACCTTGTCCACCTGGGCCCTGAGGTCAGCGGGGAGCGCGCGCATGACGGTTCCCGCCGCGGTGAAGGCCGCGGAGCCCAGCCCGCCCTTGACGTCGAGGAGCGCGTAGCCCGCCGGCCGCGTCGAGGTCGTGGACAGCGCGACGCCCGCGGCGTCGACGACCGTGAAGCCGGCATCGGAGGAGATCGCACCGACCGGGGTGCGCTCCACGATCCTCACCGTCAGGTCGTGCGGCGGCTTGGCCTCGAGCTGATAGGTCTCGATGAGCGGGAACGCCATCAGCGCCGCCTTGACCTCGCTCGAGTCGACGAGCGCCAGCGGCGTGCCGACCTGGCCGGAGAGCGCCTTCTCGACGGCAGCGGGGTCGAGTGAGGCCGTCCCGACCACGGTGACCTTCTCCACGGCGAACAGCGGACTGTATGCCGCCGCGGCGCTGCCGAGGACGATCAGCAGCGCGGCGGCGATCCCGAGGGTCCAGGCGATCCGACGACGCCGCGAACGCTGAGTGAACCGACGGATCTCTGCACGCAGGGTCCGGCGTCGCGCCTTCGCGGCGCGCCAGACGTCCCGGGCGCCCAGCGGACGATCATCCTCCGGCCACTCACCGCCCGCCGTCGTCCCCGCGCGCGACCCTAAACCTGAACCTGAACCTGAACCGGCGCCTGAATGGGCGCCTGAACCAGAGCCCTGCGAGGACGGAGCGACTCTCGCGCCCCCCGGCGCGCGGGTCGCGGTCGCGGAGAGCGGCGCGATCGGCGCGGTCTCCTGCTCGTCCTCCGCGGTCGCCGGCGAGACGGATGCCCGTGCCGGAGAGGGCGGGCGCAGCACGACCTCCGGCTCGACCGGTTCGGGCGACCGCGGGATCGGAGACGGCCTCCGCACGGCTCAGGCTCCTGGCGTGCGCCGCAGCGCCTCGAGGATCTGGGGGATCATCTGGTACACGTTCCCGCAGCCGAGGGTGACCACGACGTCGCCGTCGCGTGCGACCGAGGCGGTGTAGTCCGCCGCCTCCTGCCAGTCCGCCACGTAGTGCACGTTCTCCTGGTCCGCGAAGGCGCCGCTCACGAGCTCCCCCGTGACGCCGGGCACCGGGTCCTCCCTCGCGCCGTACACGTCGAGCATGACCGTGTGATCGGCGAAGCCCTCGAGGACCTCGGCGAACTCGTGGAACATGTGCTGGGTGCGGGAGTACGTGTGCGGCTGCTGCACCGCGATCAGGCGACCGCCGGCGGCAACAGTGCGCATCGCCTCGAGCGCCGCGCGCACCTCCGTCGGGTGGTGGGAGTAGTCGTCGTAGACCCGGACCCCCCGCTCGGCACCGTGGAGCTCGAGCCGTCGGACGGTCCCGGCGAAGCCCTGGACGGCGGCCACGGACTCGGCGAGGCCGTATCCGAGCGTCAGGAGCACAGCCACCGCGCCTGCCGCGTTGATCGCGTTGTGCACGCCCGGCACCGCCAGCTGCATGCGCGCGCTCTCATCGCCGCGACGGATGGTGGCGGCCACGGGACCGTCGGTCGTGATGTCGAGGACGCGTACGTCCGCGTCCTCCGCCATCCCGAAGGAGACGACGTTCGGATGGGTGATCCCGGCCCGGACGCGCAGCGCCCCGGCGTCGTCGCTGGAGATCACCACGGCCTCGCCCGCCTCGTTCGCGAAGCGCACGAACGCCTCGTGGAAGGCCTCGTCGGAGCCGTAGTGGTCCAGGTGGTCGGGATCCACGTTCGTGATGAGGGCGACCGAGGTGTCGTAGAGCAGGAACGTGCCGTCGGACTCGTCCGCCTCGATCACGAACAGATCGTCGGCGCCGGAGGAGCTCGAGGCCCCGTACTGCTCGATGACCCCGCCGTTGACGAAGTTCGGATCGGCGCCGAGCTCGCGCAGCGCCGTCACGATCATCCCCGTCGAGCTGGTCTTCCCGTGCGCCCCCGCCACCGAGACCAGCCGGCGTCCGCCGATCAGCCAGTGCAGCGCCTGCGAGCGGTGGATGACGTGCAGGCCGCGCTCCTTTGCCGTGACGAACTCCGGGTTCTCCGGCCAGATCGCCCCGGTGTGCACGACCGTGTCCGCATCGCCGAGATGGGCGGCGTCGTGGCCGACGTGGACGACGGCCCCCCGTTCGGCGAGGGCACGCAGGTTGTCGCTGTCCGCGCGGTCCGATCCGGAGACCCGGATGCCCGCGTCGAGGAACATCCGCGCGAGTCCGCTCATGCCAGAGCCGCCGATGCCGATGAAGTGCGCGCTGCGGATCTCGTCGGGGATCGGCAGGGTGAGGTCGGGTCTGATCATGGCCCCACCATCCTAAGCCGGTGCATGCGGACGATGCCCTCTGGCACGCCGCCGCCGGCCTTGCTCACCGGGCCAGCGCCTGGTCGACGAGGGCGATGAGGTCCTCCGTGCCGCGCCTGCTCCCGACGCGCTGCGCGGCCTCGGTCATCGCCGTCCGCCGCGCCTCGTCCTGCAGCAGCGGGATGACCGTCTGCCGCACCCGATCGGCGGTGAAGGCGGCGTCCTCCTCCAGCACGGCGGCCCCCGCGGCGACCGCCGATCCCGCGTTCAGCCGCTGCTCGCCGTTGCCCACCGCGTAGGGGACGTAGACCGCGGGGATGCCGAGCGCGCTGACCTCGCTCACCGTCGCCGCACCGGAGCGCGAGACGATGAGATCGGCGAGGGCGAAGGCGAGGTCCATCCGATCGACGTAGCGGCGGACGGCGTAGCCGGCCACCCCGGGGGCGGCCAGGTCCGAGCGCTCCCCTGTCACGTGGAGGACCTGCCATCCCGCATCCAGGATCTCCCGCCAGGATCCGGCGACGGCCTCGTTCAGGCGCTGGGCTCCGAGCGATCCGCCGAACACCAGCAGCACGGGACGCGCGGGGTCGAGGCCGAACGCCGCGGCGGCCTCCTCGCGCCGTGCGGCGCGGTCCAGCTCCACGATCTCCCGTCGCAGCGGCATGCCGACGACGACCCCGCCGCGGAGCGGCGTGCCCTCGAAGGCCACGCCGACCCTGGTGGCGCGACGGGCGCCGAGGACGTTGGCGAGTCCGGGTCGCGCATTGGCCTCGTGCACCACGAGCGGCACGCCCTCACGACGCGCCGCGACGTACGCCGGCGCGGAGGCGTATCCGCCGAAGCCGACCACCATATCAACGCCGTGCTCGCGGATGTGCCGCCGGACCTGACCCACGGCCCGGGGGAAGCGCACGGGGAAGGCGAGCGCCGCCCGGTTCGGCCGACGCGGGAACGGCACCTTGTCGACGATCAGCAGCTCGTATCCGCGCTGCGGCACGAGCCGGGACTCCAGTCCCTCTCTGGTGCCGAGCACCAGCACGTCGGCGTCGGGGTCGCGGGCGATGAGTCCGTCCGCGACGGCGAGCAGCGGATTGACATGGCCGGCGGTCCCGCCGCCGGCCAGGAGATAGGTGGTCACCGGCCGACCCTACCCCGCGATCCTGTGCCCCGCGACGGCGCGGACGGCTCAACGACCGGCACGGCGGCCCGGCCTGCCGGAAGCGTTCGGGCGAAGGACAGCAGCACCCCGCAGGCCAGCAGCACCGACATCAGGGAGGTCCCTCCCTGCGACATGAAGGGCAGCGGCACGCCGAGCACCGGGAAGATCCGCAGCACGACGCCGATGTTGATGAGTGCCTGGCCGATGACCCAGACCACGATCCCGCCGGACACGATGCGGATGAAGGGGTCATCGGTCTTGCGGATGACGTGGAAGACCCCGACCGCGAACAGCGCGAACAGCGCGAGGACGAGCGCGCAGCCGATCAGGCCGAGCTCCTCCCCGACGATCGCGAAGATGTAGTCGTTGGAGGCGGCGGGGAGCCAGCCGTACTTCTCTCGGGAGTTGCCGAGCCCGAGTCCGAAGACCCCGCCGCTCGCCATCCCCCAGATCGCGTGCAGCTGCTGCCAGCAGCCGCCCGCGGCGTAGTAGCAGTCCAGGTTGTCCGTGTTGAACAGGCTGGCGATCTGGCTCATGCGCCGGTCGCTGGTCAGCGCGAACACGCCGATCGCGAGGGCGGAGAGCACCATCGGCAGGATGAAGATGCGCAGCCGGACACCGGAGAAGAAGAGCGTCCCCAGCAGCACCAGGAACAGGATCATCGCGGTCCCCAGGTCGTGCCCGCCCATGACGGTGGCGATCACCAGCGCGGTCACGGGCACGAGCGGGATGAAGACGTGCTGCCACCGGGTGAGCAGGGTCTGCTTCCGGTAGAGGACGTACCCGCACCAGAGGGCGAGGGTGAGCTTCAGGAACTCCGACGGCTGGATGTTCTGTCCCGCGATGAGGATCCAGTTCCGGTTGCCGTCGTTCTCGACGCCGAGACCGGGGACGAACACCAGCAGCTGCATCATCGTGGTGACGATGAGGGCCGGCCACGCGATCCTCTTCCAGAAGCCGACCGGCAGCCGGCTGAGGAGGAACATGAGGGGCACGCCGACGAGCGCGAACAGCCCCTGCTTGATGACGATCGAGTAGGGGCCCTCGCCGCCATCAACGGCGATCGCGCTGGTCGCGGAGAGCACCATGACGAGTCCGAAGATCGTCAGCAGCAGGGCCGTCGAGGAGATGAGCGCGAACTCCGAGGAGATCGGCGTGAAGATCCGGCCGAGGTTCACCCGGGCGGCGAGCCCTCGGCCGCCCTCGTCCTCAGGAATGGTCGCGGGGCGGGCTGTCTGCGTCACGTGCGCTCCCCCGGCTGATCCGTTCCCGCACCGCCTCGGCGAAGCGATGGCCCCGATCCACGTAGCTGTCGAACTGGTCGAAGGAGGCAGCGGCGGGTGCGAGGAGCACGGTGTCGCCGTCATGCGCGATTCCCGCCGCCAGTTCCACGACGCGGTTCATGACCTCTTCAGTGTCGCCGGGGACGACCTCCCAGACCTGCACCTCGGGCGCGTGTCGCTCGAACGCCGCGAGCACCTCGCCGCGTTCGACCCCGATGACCACCGCCGCCCGTGCCGTGGCGCCGGCATCAGCGATGAGATCGGACAGGTCCACGCCCTTCAGGTCTCCCCCGACCACCCAGATCGCACCGGGGAAGGCGAGGAGCGAGGACCGGGCGGCGTGCGGGTTGGTCGCCTTGGAGTCGTCGACCCAGGTGACCCCGCCGTCGCGCGCGACGATCTCGATGCGATGCGGATCGAGGCGGAAGGTCTCGAGCGCGGACCGGATCGCCTCCGGCGCGATGTCCAGGGAACGGGCGATCGCGGCCGCGGCGAGGATGTTCTGCACGATGTGGGGCGCGGAGAGCCCGTGCTCCGCGAGATCGGAGATCGTGGTCAGCTCGAGCGCCGTGGTCGCGCGATCGGCGAGGAAGGCCCGATCGACCACGATCCCCTCGACGACGCCGAGGTCGCTCGGGCCGGGGATGCCCAGGTCGAATCCGATCGCCCGTGCGCCGTCCACGACGTCGGCCTCCTCCACCATGCGCCGCGTCGCCTCGTCGGACTTGTTGTAGACGCAGGCGATGCGCGTGTTCCGGTAGACGACGGCCTTCGCCGCACGGTAGGCGTCGGCCCCGCCGTGCCAGACCAGGTGGTCATCGGCGAGGTTCAGGCACACCGCGGCGTACGGCACCGGCTGCGCCGCCGGAGCGCTGAGCCCGAGGTACCAGAGCTGATGGCTGGAGAGCTCGACGACGAGGACGTCGAAGCCCGCGGGGTCGCGCACGGCGTCGAGCACCGGAACGCCGATGTTCCCGCAGGGCGCCGCCCGCAGGCCGCCCTCGACGAGCATCGTCGCGGCGAGCCGGGTCGTGGTGGTCTTGCCGTTGGTGCCGGTGATCAGCACCCACTCCGCCGGCGTCCCGTCCGGCCGCAGGACCTTGTCCCGCACGCGCCAGGCGAGCTCGACGTCGCCCCAGAGGGCGATGCCGCGCTCCTGCGTCCAGCGGATCACGGGGTGGGAGGGCGGGAAGCCCGGTGAGGCGATCACGACCTCGGGCTCGAACGCCGCGAGCTCCTCGGGGACCGTGCCGAGGGAGCCGATCCTGAGGTCGGCGCCGATGACGGGCAGGAGCCGCTCGTACTCGGGGCTCGCGGACTCGCTCAGCACCAGCACGTCGGCGCCGAGCTCGGCGAGCGTGTCGGCGACGGAGAAGCCGGTCATCGACAGGCCCAACACCGCGACCCGCAGTCCGCGCCAGTCCGCGTGCCAGCTCGTCAGCTCATCGAGATCGCGGGTCATGCGAGGGCGAGCCATTCGACGTAGAAGAGTCCCACCGCCGAGACCGCGAGGAGTCCGGCGATGATCCACATGCGCACGACGATCGTCACCTCGGGCCATCCCCGCATCTCGAGATGGTGATGGAAGGGGCTCATGAGGAACAGCCGCTTGCCACGGGTCAGCTTGAAGTACAGGCGCTGGACGATGACCGAGCCGGAGGAGATCACGAAGACGCCGGCGAGGAGGACGAGCAGCAGCTCGGTGCGGGTGAGGATCGCCATCGCGGCGACGACGCCGCCGATCGCCATCGATCCCACATCGCCCATGAAGACCTTCGCCTTGGGCGCGTTCCACCAGAGGAAGCCGATCAGCGCTCCCACGAAGGACGCCGAGACCACGGCGAGGTCGAAGGGGTTGGCCACGACGTAGCAGCTGCTCTGCACCGAGGACTCCACGGCCTGGATCGCACAGGACTGCTTGAACTGCCAGAACGAGATGAGGCTGTACCCGCCGACGACGAAGACGCCGGCGCCGGCCGCGAGCCCGTCGAGACCGTCGGTGAGGTTGACGCTGTTGGAGGCCGCGATGCCGATGAGCGCGAGCCAGATGAGGTAAAGGGCCCAGCCGATGATCACGCCGAACGTGAAGAGGCTGAGCACCGGGATGTCACGGAACAGCGAGATGAAGCCGCTGGCCGGCGTGATGCCGGACCTGTCCGGCACCGTGAGCGCCACGATGCCGAAGGGCACGATGACGAGGCCCTGGCCGATCACCTTGCGCCACCCGGAGAGACCGAGGCTGCGCTGGCTGCGGATCTTCATGTAGTCGTCGATGAACCCCACCGCGCCGAAGCCGACCATCAGCCACAGCACGAGGAGCCCCGAGACCGTCGAATGGCTCCCGCCGGTGTAGGTGCCGATGCCGTAGCCGACGAGCGTGCCGACGATGAAGATCGTCCCGCCCATGGTCGGGGTCCCGCGCTTGGCGTCGTGGCTCGGGTTCTCGATCGCCTCGGGCGTCCGGATCACCTGACCCCAGCCCCACTTCCGGAACAGCCGGAGGAAGACCGGCGTCAGGAAGAGGGTGAATGCGAGCGATATCGCCGCCGCGGTAAGCAGGGACCTCACGAGAACGATTCTCCCAGACGATCGCCGAGGAACCGGAGTCCCGCGGAGTTGGCGGATTTGACGAGCACGCGGTCCCCCGAGCGCAGCTCGCCGAGCAGGTAGTCGTATGCGGCGTCCGCGTCCGGGAGGTGCACGGCCTCGCCGTCCCAGGAGCCCTCGCCGACGGCGGCGAGGTACAGCCGACGCGCGTCGGGTCCCACCACCACGATGCGCTGGATGTTCAGCCGTACCGCGAGCAGTCCGATGCGGTCGTGCTCCTCGCCCGCCGACTCGCCGAGCTCGCTCATCGCCCCGAGGACGGCGACCGTGCGCTCGTCGGGACCGGCGATCTGGGCCAGGGTGCGCAGGGCAGCGGCCATCGAGTCGGGGCTGGCGTTGTAGGCGTCGTTGATGATGCGCACCTGGTCGTTGCCCATCGGCTGCATGCGCCAGCGCTCCGCGATCTCGACCGTCGAGAGGCGCACGATGGCGTCGGTCGCGCTCACGCCGAGGGCGCCGGCGGCGGCGATCGCGGCGAGGGCGTTGCCGATGTGGTGGGCGCCGAGGACCTGGAGGTGCAGGGGCAGCTCCTCGCCGCCGATCGTCACGACGCAGTCGGTCCCGGCCGCGGACACCTCGATGTCGGAGGCGCGCACGTCGGCCGCAGCCCCCTGTCCGAACCCGATCACGCGCAGGTCCCTCGCCGTGGCGGCATCCGCCATCGCCGAGACTCGCGGGTCGTCGATGTTGAGGACGGCGGTCCCGCCGACGCGCGCCGCGGCGACGAGCTCGGCCTTGGCGCGGGCCGTCTCCTCGATCCCACCGAAGCCTCCGGCGTGTGCGAGGCCGACCATGAGCACGATCACGACGTCCGGCTCGACGAGCCCGGCGAGGCGGGCGATCTCGCCCGGAGCGCTGGCGCCGAACTCGCACACCAGGTAGCGCGTCGCCGGCGTCACCCGCAGCATCGTCAGCGGAGCGCCGACCTCGTTGTTGTAGGAGGCGATCGGAGCGACGGTCTCCCCCTCCTCGGACAGGATGCGGGCGAGGAAGTTCTTCGTCGTGGTCTTGCCGTTCGAGCCGGTCACCCCCACGATCCGCAGGTCGCCGGCGGAGCGCACGCGGGCGACGACGCCGCGGGCGAACGCGGCGAGGGCGTCGATCACGTCGGGGACGACGATCTGGGAGATCGGCTCGTCCACCCGGTGCTCGACGATCGCGAGCACCGCACCGTTCTCGCGCGCGGCACCGACGAACCGGTGCCCGTCCGTGGTCTCGCCCGGCTTGGCGACGAACACGCCGTCCTGGGCCATCTTCCGCGAGTCGGTGTCGACGGGGCCTGCGACGACGGTCTCGGCGGTGCGGCCGTCCGCGGGGTGCAGCTCGCCGCCGACGAGGGCGGCGATCTCACCGAATGACAGCGCGATCATGTCGACGTGTCCCTCCGGGCGCGAAGGCGCCGATCACTTGAACTTGGGCAGCAGCTCGTCCATGGGGACGGACGACGGGAGCACACGGTACGTCTTGAGAACCTGCGTCATCGCCTTCTGGAACGCGGATGCCGTGGCCGCAGACGAGGTTACCCTAGTGGGCTCGTCGAGGGTGACGATCACGACGTACTGCGGGTCGTCCGCCGGGGCGTATCCGACCATGCTCGTGAAGTAGATCCCGGCCTTGTACGAGCCGTTCTCATCGGGCTTCTCCGCGGTGCCGGTCTTCGCGGCGATGCGGTATCCCGGCACGACGATGTCGTCGGCGAGCCCGCCCTGCACGGCGACGTTCTCGATCATCCGGGACAGCTCCGCCGCGGTCTGCTCCGGCAGGACGCGCTCCGGCTTCGAGTCCGGGATCTCGCTCTTCGAGCCGTCGGCCGAGGTGCAGGACTCCACGAGCGAGAGGGGGATCTTGACGCCCTTGTTCGCGATGGCCTGATAGGCGCTGGCGACCTGCGGCGCGGTGACGGTGTAGTACTGGCCGAACGTCGTCGTGTAGTGCGACTGGGGATCCCAGTCCTTCACGGGGTGGATCAGGCCGGGCTCCTCGCCGGGGAAGTCGACCGCGGTCTTCGAGCCAACGCCGAAGGACACCAGATCGTCATATCGTTGCTGATCCGTGACCATGTCCCCGTACTTCGACATCGCCACGTTCGAGGAGTCGATGAGCGCCCCGGCGAGCGTGTAGTCGTAGGACGGGTGGTCGAAGGCGTCGTTGACGACGGCTCCGTTGGGGAACTCCTCGTGGCTGGACGCGCTGACTCCGGTCGACCAGTCGCCGCCCGCGTGCAGCATCAGGGACGCGGCGGTGATCGCCTTGAAGGTCGAGCCCGGCTCGAAGGTCGTCGTGAAGATCCGGGAGCCGAGGTCGGCGGGGTCCGAGGCGCTGACGTTGTTCGGATCGACCGAGGGGTACTCCGCGGCGGCGCGGATCTTCCCGGTCTTGACCTCGACGACCGTGGCCGTGCCGCTCTTGGCTCCCTGGCGCTGCGTCTCCTCCGCGATCATCTGCTGGAGGTACCACTGCAGCTCGCTGTCGATCGTGAGGCGGAGGGTCCCGCCGTCGACGGCCGGCTTCTCCTTGTGGCTGCCGGGGATCATGACGCCGTCCTCGCCCTGGAGGAACGTCTCCTGCCCGTTCTCCGGGGCCAGGCACGAGTTCTCCGACATCTCCAGTCCCGCGAGCGCCTCGCCGTCCGAGCCGACGAATCCGACGAGGTTCCCCGCGACGGCACCGTTCGGGTACTGCCGCGTCCCGCGCGGCTCCGAGAAGAGGTACGGCAGCTTCAGATCCTTGAGCTTCAGGAACTGATCCGTGGAGAGCGAGGTCTTCAGACGCGCGTACTGCGAGTCGGGGTTCGCGGCGATCGAGTCCGCGACGATGCCGCGGACCTCCTCCGGCGTCTGCCCGGTGATCGCGGCGATCTCCGCCGACGCCTGCTCCCACGGCACCTTCGGCGGGTTCTTCGTGTCCTGCTCCAGCGTCGTGATCGTCTTGGGGTTCAGCTGCGCGTCGTACACGAGGACGCCCTGGGCGAGGGGGGCGCCGTTCATGTCCACGATCGAGCCCCGCGCCCCCGCGATCGTGCGCGTCTTGCCGACCTCGCCCGTGTCGATGGAGTCCTGCACGTGGCCTGCGGCGTTGACGACCTGGATGTCGACCAGGCGGACGACGAAGCCGGCGATGACCGCCAGGATCACCGCGAGGGCGACGACCGTGCGTCGGCGAGGGCTGCGGGTCGCTCGCGTCGTCATGGGGTCTCCGTCCGGTGCTCGCGATTCGTCATGTCAGGGGTGGGTCCGATCCGTGCGGACCGCCGCGGTCACTGGAAGCTCGGTGTGGGCAGCCCCTCGGCCGGCGGCGGGACGTTGGTGTCAACGACGGGGATGTTCTCCGCCTTCGGTTGTACGCCCTGTGCGGCGGATGCACCGGCGGATGCCTTCGGCGTGTCGGAGACCAGCGCGTTCGGGACCGCTCCCGCGCCGCGCGGGTCGACCGTCGAGGCCTGGGAGGCCTCTCCCCCGGCGCCGATGAGCGCCCCGTCGCTGAGGCGGAGGTAGTTCGCGCTGCCGCCGACGACCAGGCCGAGATTCGCCGCGCTGACGGCGAGCGCCTGGGGCGAGCTGAGTCCCGCGATCTCCTCCGACGCCGCCTGGGCCTGCCAGGTCAGCTCTCGGTTCTCCTGCGTGAGCTTCGCGACCACGAAGGAGTCCTGGGTCGTTGCGATCGAGAGACCGATCTGGATCGCGCCGATGAGGGCGGCTCCTGCGAGCGCCATGATCGCGTACGCGAGCTTGGGACGACGGCGACGAGCGGGACGCTCGACGGCCTGCAGGCGGCGTCTGCGCGACGGCTCATCGATGGTAGGCAGCAGCAGGGGTTCGGCGGCGAGGCTCATGCGACCTTGCTCCTCTGATCGTCTCGGACGCGTTCTGCGGCGCGCAGCCGCACGGGGATGGCTCGGGGGTTGACGGCGCGCTCCGCGTCGCCCGCCTGCTCCGCGCCCTTGGTCAGGAGCCGGAAGCGCGGCGCGTGCTCGGGGAGCTCGACCGGGAGCCCCGCCGGGGCGGTGGACGCCGCGGCTCCGGCGAAGGCCTGCTTCACCAGGCGGTCCTCCAGGGACTGGTAGGACATCACGACGATGCGTCCCCCGAGGGCGAGGGCGCCCATCGCACTCGGGATCGCGTCGGCCAGGACGCCGAGCTCGGCGTTCACCTCGATCCGCAGCGCCTGGAAGACCCGCTTCGCCGGGTGCCCTGCGCGCTGGACGGCGGCCGGGGTCGCGGCCACGAGGATCTCGACCAGCTGCCCGGAGCGGAGGACCGGCTCCGACTGGCGGGCGTGGATGATCGCCCTGGCGTAGCGGGCGGCGAGCTTCTCCTCGCCGTACCGCTCGAAGATGCCGCGCAGACGGCCTTCGCCGTATGTGGCGAGGACCTCGGCGGCGGTGATGCCGTCGGTCTGATCCATCCGCATGTCGAGCGGCGCGTCCTTGGCGTAGGCGAAGCCCCGCTCCGCCTCGTCGAGCTGCAACGAGGAGACCCCGAGGTCGAACAGGATCCCCGACGCGCCCGCGGCGTGCTCGCCGATCGCGTCGTAGACCGTGTGCACCAGGGTGACCCGGTCTCCGAAGCGGGAGAGCCGCTCCCCCGCGATGCGCAGGGCGTCGGTGTCGCGGTCGAGTCCGATTAGCCGGATCTGCGGGAGACGCTCGAGGAACGCCTCCGCGTGGCCGCCCATGCCGAGCGTCGCATCGACGAGCACCGCGCCGTCCCGCTGGAGCGCAGGGGCGAGCAGCTCGACGCAGCGATCGAGCATGACCGGGGTGTGGATGTCGCGGATGTCCATCGTCTCCGGGGCCGGAGACCCGGGCCCTGATCCCCATCCGCTCGACCCGGCACCAGGGAAGGTGCGCCGGGGCGGGAGCGGCTGGGAGTCACGGCCAGGGTCAGAAGAGGCCCGGGATCACCTCCTCTTCCAGCTCGGCGTACGAGTCCTCGTGTCCTTCGGCGTACGCGTTCCACGCCGCGGCGTCCCAGATCTCGGCGTGCGCGCCGACGCCCGTGACGATCAGCTCCTTCCCCAGCCCCGCATAGGTGCGGAGGTGGGCGGGGACGGTGATGCGGTTCTGGCTGTCCGGCATCTCCGCGCTCGCGCCGGACAGGAACATCCGGAGGAAGGCGCGCGCCTCCTTGTTGCTCAGCGGCGCCTGCCGGATGCGCTCGTGGACGCTCTCGAACTCGGCCGTGCTGAACACGTAGAGGCAGCGCTCCTGGCCGCGCGTGATCACCACGCCGCCGGCGAGATCCTCGCGGAACTTCGCGGGGAGGATGACCCGACCCTTGTCATCGAGCTTGGGGGAATGGGTGCCCAAGAGCATCGGTCCCACCCCCGTCCTCGCCCGGTCATCGACGTGTCCTCCACTTTACTCCACTTTCCCCCACTTTCCTACGGACAGACAGCGGACACTCAGGTCCGACGGGATGAAGGCTCCCCAGAAAACCCCGGAATCACGCGGAGAATCCGAGGTGGAGCGCAGTGGAGGACCGGTGGAGGGTCAGTGGAGGGCCCGTGGAGGGTCGAGGCGTCCTGCGGTCACGAAAAAGGCCCGGATGCCGAAGCATCCGGGCCTTCAGGTCAGTGGCGGGTCAGTGCCCTTCGTGCCGGCGATCCCATCGATCGTTCATCCGGTCCATGAAGGAGGAACCCGCGTGTGCCGCGTTTTCCTTGGGTGGGCGCTCGGGCTCGGGACCCGTGCGGCGGACGGGGGTGACCGCGAGGATCACGCCGCTGAGCATCGCGGCGAAGGCGATCACGCCGATCACGATCCCGAGGACGTCGCCCACGACGACCCCGGCGACCAGCCCGCCGATCCCGACCAGCAGCAGCACGGCGCCGTAGACCAGGTTCCGGTAGCTCAGCGCACGGTCGCCCGCAGGCGCGCTGACGACATCGGCGTCGTTCTGCATGAGATGACGTTCCATCTCATCGAGCAGACGCTGCTCCTGTTCGGAGAGTGGCATTCGTCCCCCTCGGGTGAAAGTTCATCCCAGTCTACGCCGCCCGGCTGCATCCCGGCTAGATGTCGGCGAGACGCTCAGTAGGCTGTAAGGGTGTCGATCCCCTCTGTCCCGCAGGCGGTCGCCGCGCGCATCGACGCGTTCGTGGAGCGCATGCGCGGGGAGACCGCCGACCACGGCCCAGACGCCGCCGCCCTCGTCGAGGCCGCCGCGGCCGCCCTTCGCGGCGGGAAGCGTCTGCGCGCGCGCTTCTGCCACACCGGCTGGAGCACCGTTGCCCGCCACGAACGGCCCGATGCCGCGGAGTCCCCGGTCCTGTGGGACGTGTGCGCCGCCCTGGAGGTCTTCCAGTCCGCGGCGCTGGTCCACGACGACCTGATCGACAACTCCGACACGCGCCGCGGCCGCCCCTCCGCCCACCGGGCGTTCGAGGCCGCGCACGCCGAGACCGGCTGGGAGGGCAGCGGCGCCGCCTTCGGCCGCTCCGCCGCCGTGCTGCTGGGCGACCTCCTCGTGGCGTGGAGCGACGATCTCCTCGAGACCGGGATCGCGGGCCACCCCCACGCGGGGGAGGTCCGTTCCGAGTACGCACGGATGCGCCGCGACGTGACCCTCGGACAGTATCTCGACATCGCCGAGGAGTCGGCCTGGAGCGTCAACGACGACTCCGAGCACGCCGAGCGTGCCCTCAGGATCGTCTCACTCAAGTCCGCGCGCTACAGCGTCGAGCAGCCCCTCCTCATCGGCGCGGCCCTGGCCGGCGCCGATGCCGGGCAGCGCGCGACCCTGCGGGCCTTCGGGCACCCGATCGGCATGGCCTTCCAGCTCCGTGACGATGTGCTGGGGGTCTTCGGCGACGAGATCGTCACGGGGAAGCCGACCGGCGACGATCTCCGCGAGGGCAAGCGGACGCTCCTGATCGCCTGGACCCGTGAGGCGCTGGCGGCTCCGGGACGACGCCTCGTCGACGAGCTGCTCGGCGATGTCTCGCTGACACCCGATCAGGTCGCCTCCCTCCAGGCGACGATCGTGGAGTCCGGCGCACTGTCCCGGGTGGAGGCGCTCATCGCCCGCTACGCGGAGGACGCCGAGGAGGCGCTGCAGGACGCCGCCCTCGACGGCGACGCCCTCACGGAGCTGCGCGGTCTCGCCCACGCGGCGACGGTGCGGAGCGCCTGAGACGACGCCCGCGCGGATCCTCGTCTCAGGCGAGGGTCCTGGCGACGCGACGGACCTCGCTCTTGTGCCCGTCCAGGAGCGCCTCGATCGGAGCCCGCCCGATCGACTCCTCGGGGGCGAGGAGCCAGTCGATCGTCTCGTCGTCGGAGAACCCGGCGTCCTTCAGCACGATGACCGTCCCCCGCAACGAGGAGAGCGGACGCCCCTCCTGCACGAAGACCGCGGGCACGGCGAAGGCGCCGCCCCGTCGCGAGCCGATCAGGTGCTGCTCGTCGATCAGACGACGGACCCGGCTGAGGGACTCGTCGAGGGCCTCGACCAGCTCGGGGAGCGTCAGCCAGGCGGTGGGCACGGAGGATTCAGTCGCGGACACACAGTCATGATGCCATCTCCGCGCCCCTCTCCTCTCTCCAGCGCCCCTCTTCAGCTCCCTTCAGAGCCCTTCAGCTCCCTTCAGGGCCGCCTCTCTTCTGTCCGCGCCCACCCAAGGCACATGATTCACATTCGCCACAAGAGTCACATTGGTGTACTTCTGTTGACTCCCGCACCCGTTCATGGCAGCGTCATAGGCGTTCGATCGCCCCGACGAGGGCGACGAAGGGGGAATCATCATGACGCCACAGATCGCGCGACGACGCACGAACGCTCTCGGCTGGGTCGCACCCGCCGCCGTCCTCGGCGCCCTGACGGGCTCCCTCGCGGTCGCACCCGCCGCGAGCGCGGAGGACTACACGGTGGTCGAGGGCGACACCCTCTTCGATGTGGCGCGCCGGTTCGACGTCTCCGTCGCGGACCTCCGCCTCGGGAACGCGCTCCCCGACACGGGCATGATCCATCCGGGCGACGTGCTGTGCGTCGAGCCGCAGACAGCGCCGGCCGCGACAGCTCAGGACGCCCAGGGCACGGTCGCCTCCTCCGACCCGATGGTGGATGCCGTCTCCTATGAGGTCGGCGCCGGCGACACCCTCTGGGCCATCGCCGAGAGCCACGGCACCACGGTCGCCGCGATCTACGCCGCGAACGGGCTGGGGCCGGACTCCATCATCTACCCGGGGCAGAGCCTCCTGCTCGTGTCCCCCGACGCCGTGGCGATCCCCGCGATGGCCCCCGACGAGGCGCCCTCCACGGAGGCCGCTCCCCCGCTCGCCCCCGAGACCGCCCTCGACGCCGAACAGGCCGGGAACGCCGCCCTCATCATCGGGATCGGCCGTGCGCTCGGCGTCCCCGAGCGCGGGATCGAGATCGCCCTCGGCGCCGCGATGGTCGAGTCGGGCCTCCGCAACCTCCCCGGCGGCGATCGAGACTCGATCGGCCTGTTCCAGCAGCGCACGAGCACGGGCTGGGGGACGGCGGCGGAGATCGCCGACCCCGCGCACAGCATCAGCGCGTTCTTCCGCGGCGTGGACGGTGCCGGCGGCCCGACCGCCATCGGCCTTCTCGACGTCGCGGAGTGGGAGGCACTGCCGTTCACGGACGCGGCCCAGTCCGTGCAGCTCTCGGCGTACCCGCTCCGCTACGGGGCATGGGAGGAGCAGGCCGCGGCGTGGGTCGCGGACCACGGGTGATCCACCGTCGCCCCGGCCGCACCTCTTGGCGGCGAAGCGCGAGCCGTTCCCCGAGCTTTCAGCCACTCTTACCTAGACTTCTGACGTGACGACCAGCCAACAGACCGACCCGCTCATCGGGCGGCTCGTCGACGGTCGTTACCGGGTCAGGGCCCGGATCGCGCGAGGGGGCATGGCGACCGTCTACGTCGCGACCGACCTCCGCCTCGAACGCCGCATCGCCCTCAAGGTCATGCACGGCCACCTCAGCGACGACTCGGTCTTCCAGAGCCGCTTCATCCAGGAGGCCAGGGCTGCGGCCCGGCTGGCCGATCCGAACGTCGTCAACGTCTTCGATCAGGGCCAGGACGGCGAGCTCGCCTACCTCGTCATGGAGTACCTCCCAGGGATCACCCTGCGCGAGCTCATGCGCGAGCAGCGACGGCTGACCATCCCGCAGACGATCACCATCATGGACGCGGTGCTCTCCGGCCTCTCCGCCGCGCATCGCGCGAGCATCGTGCATCGCGACGTGAAGCCGGAGAACGTCCTCCTCGCCGAGGACGGCCGGATCAAGATCGGTGACTTCGGCCTCGCCCGCGCCACCAGCGCGAACACCGCGACCGGGCAGCAGCTGATGGGGACGATCGCCTATCTCGCGCCCGAGCTCGTGACCCGAGGCACGGCCGATGCCCGCAGCGACATCTATGCGCTCGGCATCATGCTCTACGAGATGCTGACCGGCGAGCAGCCGTACAAGGGCGAGCAGCCCATGCAGATCGCCTTCCAGCACGCCACCGAGTCCGTGCCGCGCCCGAGCGTGCGCAACCCCGGAGTGCCGGAGCAGCTCGACGAGCTGGTGCTCTGGGCGACCGAGAAGTCGCCGGATGAGCGTCCCGCCGACGCGCAGGCCATGCTGGACCGGCTCCGTGCCGTGGAGCGGGACCTCGGGGTGACACCGGCCTCCGCGACCACCAAGACCGTCACCGCGCCGTTGCGCGACTCCGGCGACCTCACGCTCGTGATCCCCGGCGCACAGCCGACCGGCTCTCTGTCCACCGTCGAGCCCGCCCCCGACAACGCCACCCTGCTGCGACGGCGCGTCGCCAAGCGCCGCGCTCGCGGAGGGTTCCTGATCACGCTCGTGATCCTGCTCGCGGCCGCCGCGGCAGGGGTCGGCTGGTGGTTCGGATCCGGTCCGGGCTCGCAGGTCGCCGTCCCCGATGTCGTGAACATGAGCTTCGCCGAGGCCTCCGCGGCGCTCACCCAGGAGGGTTTCGTCGCGGTCGAGGGCGCGGAGAACTCGGTCGACGTGGCGCCGGGGGTCTCCATCCGCTCGGACCCGACCGCCGGGGAACGCCTGGACAAGGGCGCCACGGTCACCGTCGTGATCTCCCAGGGGCCGGCGAAGCACGACATCGGGCGCTTGAACGATCTCACCGAGGACGCCGCGAAAGCAGCTCTGGAGGGGATGCACCTGACATACCAGCACTCCGTGCAGATGTTCTCCGACGCCGCGTCCAGTCACGTCATCAATGCAATCGTGACGCCCCGAGCCGGCGGTGAGGCATACGAGTGCGGAGACGGATGCACGCTTGCCGAAGGCGACACCGTGCAGTTCTATGTCTCAGTCGGCTCGATCCCCGACGTCGCCGGCCTCAGTGTCGCCGACGCTGCGGCGAAGCTGACCGCTGTCGGCCTCACGGTGAGCTCCGACAATGCCCTGGAGTACAGCAACGACGTGAAGAAGGACCACGTCATCCGTATCGCCGACCGTGAAGGCGGCGGCAACTGGCAACCGGGCAACACAATGACCCTCGTGGTCTCCGAAGGCCCAGAGCTTTTCGCCGTCCCGAACGTCGTCGGAATGACTCGCGATCAAGCGAAGGCCGCCCTCAGCGATGCCGGCTTCGAAGCAAGCTACAGCCCGTTCTGGAACGCTGTCGTGGACGGCATCACGCGGGTGACCTCGCAAAGCCCTTCGGACAAAGCCCCCAAGGGAGCCACAGTCACGATCGTGATCAACGCATCGCTCTGATCCGCGCGTGCCAATCCTCACGGCAACGCAGGTACAGGTCAACGTGGTCGGCTGACGTCACCGCACGTTAACCCGCGCGTCATCCGCGATCCATCGGATCGGCACTCCGCGTCCTCCCCGCGGCAACATCCTGGCGTGGTCCCCCACGTACCGGAGTGCACATGCGACCTCGAACCCTGTCCGCCGCGGCCCTCACCGCCTGTCTCGCCGTCGGCCTCCTCGGCGCCGCCCCCGCCACCGCCGCGATCGGCGCCGCACAGAGCGTCGATCCGGCTGCCGCGCCTGTCGCCGACGGCTCGGCCTTCGTGCGCACCGCGACCTATCCGGTCTTCCAGAACGTCCCGGCCGGAGTCGATCCGTCGGCGGCGACGGTCGCGGAGATCTCGACGATCACGCCGGACGGCACCGTCGTCTACACGGACGCCGCGGGCAAGCGGATCGGCTTCCTCGACGTGACCGACCCCGCCCACCCCGTGGGCGATGGCACGATCGACCTGGCGACGCTGGGCCACGCCGACGACCAGCCGACGTCGGTGGCCGCATACGGGGACTACCTCCTCGTCGTGGTCGATGAGACCGGCGGCAAGTTCACTGCTCCCGCGGGACGGCTCGACGTCCTCCGATCCGTCGACCGATCCCTCGTGCGCTCGATCGACCTGGGCGGTCAGCCCGATTCGATAGCGATCTCCCCCGACGGCGCGTTCGCGGCGATCGCGATGGAGAACCAGCGCGACGAGGAGCTCGCCCCGGCGGGCGGGAAGAAGGGCGACCTCCCTCAGCTCCCCGCAGGGTTCGTGCAGGTCCTGAGCCTGGGCGTCGATCCTCAGACATGGACGGCCGATCCCGTCCCGTTCATCGACGAGGCGGGCGTGCCCCTCCCTGTCGTGGCCGCCGCGGGGCTCGACACGCCGGAGGACCCCGAGCCGGAGTACGTCACGATCAACGCGCAGAACAAGCTCGCCGTGACCCTCCAGGAGAACAACGGGGTGGCCGTGATCGACCTGGCCTCGCGACGTATCGAGACCGTGTTCTCGGCCGGGAGCGTGAGTCTGTCCGGCATCGACACGAAGAAAGACGGGCGGATCGACCTCACCGGCTCCCTCCCGGCGACGCCGCGCGAGCCCGACGCCATCGCCTGGGTCGGCGACGGGCTCGTCGCGACCGCGAACGAAGGCGACTGGAAGGGCGGGACGCGGGGGTGGACCGTCTTCGACGTCGCCGACGGATCCGTGGCCTGGGACGCGGGCAGCTCCTATGAGGACCTCGCGGTGCAGTACGGCCTGCACAACGAGGACCGTGCCGCCAAGAAGGGGGCGGAGCCCGAGGGCATCGCCTTCGCGGAGTTCGGCGACGTCCCCTACGCGTTCGTCGCGAGCGAGCGTTCGAACTTCGTGGCCGTGTACGACCTGACCGACCCACGCTCCCCGCGGTTCGCGCAGATCCTCTTCACCACCAACGGCCCCGAGGGCGTCCTCCCCGTGCCCGAGCGCGATCTCCTCATCGTCTCCAGCGAGACCGACGATGCGAGCGCCGGCGTCCGCGCGTCGGTGAACGTCTACTCCTTCGGAGCCGGCGCATCGCCCCAGCCCAGCATCGTCGCCGACACCGTGGACGGCGCTCCGATCGGCTGGTCCGCGCTCGGAGCCCTGTCCGGGCATCCCCAGGACCCGGGGACGGTCTACGCCGCCAGCGACGCCGTGCTGTCGCCGGCGACGATCTTCACCGTGGACGTCGCCCGCACCCCGGCCGCCATCACCGGGGCGCTCCCGGTCACCGACAGCGGTGTCCCGATCGCACTCGACGTCGAAGGGCTCGCCGCCGACGCCGACGGGTTCTGGCTCGCCGTCGAGGGCGCGACGGGCGCCGCGAACGAGCTCGTCCGAACGGACGCGGCAGGCGCCGTCCTCCAGCGGTTCCCCCTCCCCGCGGACATCGCCGCCCACGTGGGCAAGTGGGGCCTCGAAGGGGTCACCACCACGGGAACGGGCGCTGACCTGCGCGTATGGACGGTCCTCCAGCGTCCTCTGTGGAACGACCCCGCCGACCTCTCCGCGGGCACCGTGGACGGCGGCGACGTCACCCGGATCGGACGGCTGGACCCCGCCACCGGCGCCTGGGACTGGTTCGGCTACCGGCTCGATGGCACCACCGCGCCCGGGGACTGGATGGGGCTGTCGGAGATCACCGCGATCGATGACCAGACGTTCGCGATCATCGAGCGGGACAAGCTCAACGGTTCCGCGGCGATCGTCAAGCGGGTCACGCGCGTGACGGTGCCCGGCGGATCCGCTGCGGGCCTCCCCTCCGTCGAAGGCGCCCTCCCCGTGCTCGAAAAGCAGACGGCCATCGACGTGCTCCCGGCTCTTCGCGCGACCAACGGCTGGACCCAGGAGAAGCTCGAGGGCTTCGCGGTCGGCGCGGACGGAGGTCTCTACGCGGTGACCGACAACGACGGACTCAAGGACGCGACGGGCGAGACGGTGTTCCTCCGCCTCGGCCAGGCCACCGAGGTCTTCCCCTTCCCCGAGCCCACACCAACCCCGACACCGACGACGAGCCCGACCCCGACGACGAGCCCAGGCCCGACGGCTGCCCCCTCACCGGGGCCGTCCGGTGGCCCGACCTCGGCGCCGACGGCTGCTCCGGTCTCGCCCGGAGACCTCGCGACCACCGGCGGCGACACGGCCTGGGTGCTGCCGGTGACGATCGGAGCGCTCGTGCTCCTGCTCGGCGGCGGCGCGCTCCTCGTGGTGCGCAGGCTCCGCCGGCACTGACCGGACTCCGTGGTGCCGGTGCCGCCGGCACCACGGAGCGGGGCAGCAGCACAGCCGGATACCCACGGGCCGGATATGGGAAAGGCCGGAGGATCTCCCTCCGGCCTTTCCCATATCCTCCTCCTGCAGCGGTCAGCGCTTCTCCAGCTCCTCCGCCACGAGGAAGGCGAGCTCAAGGCTCTGCATGTGGTTCAGACGCGGATCGCACAGCGACTCGTAGCGGGTCGCGAGGCCCGCCTCGTCGATGCGCTCGGATCCCCCGAGGCACTCGGTCACATCGTCGCCGGTGAGCTCCACGTGGATGCCGCCGGGGAACGTTCCCACGGCGCGGTGCGCCTCGAAGAAGCCGCGCACCTCGTCCACGACGTCGTCGAACCGACGCGTCTTGTAGCCGGTCGCCGAGGTGATGCCGTTGCCGTGCATCGGGTCGGTGACCCACAACGGCTGGGCGCCCGAGTCGCGAACGGCTTCCAGCAGCGGCGGCAGCGCATCGCGGATCTTGCCCGCGCCCATCCGGGTGATGAAGGTCAGGCGTCCGGGCTCGCGCTCCGGGTCCAGCTTGTCGATCAGGGCCAGCGCCGTCTCGGGCGTGGTGCTCGGTCCGAGCTTGACGCCGATGGGGTTCCGGATCTTCGAGAAGTAGTCGACGTGCGCGCCGTCCAGCTCGCGGGTCCGCTCCCCGATCCACAGGAAGTGCGCTGCCGTGTTGTACGGCGTGCTCGTGCGCGAGTCGATGCGCGTCATCGGCCGCTCGTAGTCCATGAGCAGGCCCTCGTGGCCGGTGAAGAACTCCACCCGGCGGAGCTCCTCGAAGTCGGCGCCGGCCGCCTCCATGAACTTGATCGCGCGATCGATCTCCGCCGCCATGCGCTCGTAGCGCTGGTTCGCCGGGTTCTGCGCGAACCCCTTGTTCCACGAGTGCACCTCGCGGAGATCCGCGAAGCCGCCCTGAGTGAAGGCGCGGATGAGGTTCAGCGTCGATGCGGACGTGTGGTAGCCCTGCAGCAGGCGACTTGGGTCGGCTCGCCGCGACGCCTCGGTGAAGTCGTAGCCGTTGACGATGTCGCCGCGGTAGGCCGGCAGCGTCACGTCGCCGCGGGTCTCGTTGTCGCTGGAGCGGGGCTTGGCGAACTGGCCGGCCATGCGCCCCATCTTCACCACGGGCATCGAGGCGCCGTAGGTGAGGACGACGGCCATCTGCAGCACCGTCTTGATGCGATTGCGGATCTGATCCGCCGTCGCACCGGCGAAGGTCTCCGCGCAGTCGCCGCCCTGGAGCAGGAATGCCTGCCCGGACGCCGCGCGCGCGAGACGGTCGCGGAGGTTGTCAACCTCGCCGGCGAACACGAGCGGAGGCAACGCGGCGATCTGCGCGGAGACCTCCGCGACACGCTCGGCATCGGGCCACTGGGGCTGCTGCTTGATCGGGAGTGAGCGCCACGCGTCGAGGGCGGAGAGCGGCTGAGGCATCCCCCAATCCTAGTGGGGTGTCCCAGGCGCGGGACGCCTCAGGCGGACGGGGGGACGCTGCTCTTGAGCCGGTCCTTGACCGTGGAGGCGTACACGTCCTCGTACGTCTGCTCGCCGAGGCGCTGAAGGGCCACCATGATCTCGTCGGTGACGGAGCGGAGGATGTAGCGGTCGTTCTCCATGCCGGCGTAGCGCGAGAAGTCCAGGGGCTCGCCGATCACGATGCCCACGCGCATGACCCGCGGGATCCGGGATCCGATCGGCATCGCGACGTCGGTGTCGACCATGACGACCGGGATCACCGGGACCCTGGCCTCCAGCGCCATCCGGGCGATGCCCGTCCGTCCGCGGTAGAGCTTCCCGTCGGGACTGCGCGTGCCCTCGGGGTAGATCCCGAGGAGGTCGCCGCCGCCGAGCACCTGGAGCCCCGTGTTCAACGACGCCTCCGACGCTTTGCCCCCGGAGCGGTCGATCGGGAGCTGCCCCGTGCCCTTCATGAACATCCGGGTGGCCCAGCCCTTGAGCCCGCGGCCGGTGAAGTAGTCGCTCTTGGCGAGGAAGGACATCGGCCGGTCCAGCATGAGCGGCAGGAAGATCGAGTCGGCGAAGGACAGGTGGTTGCTCGCAAGGATGGCGCCGCCCGTCCGCGGAACGTTGGCGCGCCCCACGATCCACGGGCGGAACACGGCCTTGACCCATGGCCCGATCACCACGTTCTTCAGGATCCAGTAGATCATCAGGTGCAGTTTAGCCCCGGACCGTCTTCTCGCCGATCCCGCGCGCGCGAGTGCGACGCGGTCCCACCCGTTCTGCGACTCGATCCCACCCGGTCCGAGTCGGCTCCGAGCCCCGATTGCCCTAGACTCCTGGGAAGACAGCACCCGTCCGGTACCGAAGGAGTTGCCGTGGTCCAGTTCGAAGTCCCCGCGATCGTTCCCGCCGATCCCCAGGCGAACATCACCGACCTCCTGGTCCAGCGCGTGAGGAAGACGCCCAATCTGGCGCTCTTCTCCGTGCCCTCCGGGGAGGGCTGGCGCGACATCAGCGCGAGCGATTTCGAGAAGGCCGTCATCGCGCTGGCGAAGGGATTCGTCGCCGCCGGCATCCAGCCGGGCGAGAAGGTGGGCTTCCTCGCCCGCACGACCTACGAATGGTCCCTCGTGGACTTCGCGCTCTTCTACGCCGGCGCCGTGATGGTGCCCATCTACGAGACCAGCTCGCCCTCGCAGATCCAGTGGATCCTGGAGGACTCCGGTGCGATCGCGGCCTTCGTCGAGACGCCGGAGCACTTCGCCCGCCTGGACGAGGTCCGCGGCGACCTGCCGCTCGTCCGCGAGGTCTGGCAGATGCACCTCGGGGCGATCGACGCCCTCACCGCGCAGGGCACCGGCGTCGATGACGAGGAGATCGAGCGGCGGCGCACCCTCGCGAACGCCGCCGACATCGCGACCCTGATCTACACGTCCGGCTCGACCGGGCGTCCCAAGGGATGCGTGCTCACGCACAGCAACTTCGTTGAGCTCTCGCGGAACTCCGCCAAGGCCCTCGACGACGTCGTGTCCATCCCCGGCGCCTCCACCGTGCTGTTCATCACCACGGCGCACGTGTTCGCCCGGTTCATCTCGATCCTCAACGTGCACGCCGGCGTCCGCACCGGCCACCAGCCCGACACCAAGCAGCTGCTCCCGGCGCTCGGCTCGTTCAAGCCGACCTTCCTCCTCGCCGTCCCCCGGGTGTTCGAGAAGGTCTACAACTCGGCCGAGCAGAAGGCGGAGGCCGGCGGCCGGGGCAAGATCTTCCGCGCCGCCGCGGCGGCCGCGATCGAGCACTCCCGGCTGCTGGAGCAGGGCGAGAAGGTGCCGCTGGGCCTGAAGATCAAGTTCGCGCTGTACGACCGGCTCGTCTACAGCAAGCTCCGCGCCGCGATGGGCGGCAACATCGTCTACGCGATCTCGGGCTCCGCGCCGCTCGGCGCACGCCTCGGCCACTTCTTCCACAGCCTCGGCGTGGTCATCCTCGAGGGCTACGGCCTCACCGAGACCACGGCGCCGGCCACGGTGAACCTGGCCGACAAGTCCAAGATCGGCACGGTGGGCCCCGCGCTCCCCGGCGTCGGGGTCCGGCTCGCGGACGACGGCGAGATCGAGGTCCGCGGGATCAACGTCTTCAAGGAGTACTGGAACAACCCCGAGGCGACCGCCGACGCGTTCGACGACGGCTGGTTCCGGACCGGGGACATCGGATCCTTCGACGCCGAGGGCTTCCTCAGCATCACGGGGCGCAAGAAGGAGATCATCGTCACCGCCGGCGGGAAGAACGTCTCCCCCGCCGCGCTGGAGGACCCGATCCGCGCCAACCCCATCGTCGGTCAGGTCGTCGTGGTCGGCGACCAGAAGCCGTTCATCTCGGCTCTGGTGACGCTGGACCCCGAGATGCTGCCGGCCTGGCTCGCCAACAACGGCCTCTCCGCCGATATGCCCCTGGCGGAGGCGGCGACCAACGCCGCGGTCCGTGCCGAGGTGCAGCGGGCGATCGACACCGCCAACGCCCGGGTGTCCCGCGCCGAGTCGATCCGCAAGTTCACGATCCTGCCCAGCGAGTGGACCGAGGCCAGCGGGCACCTGACGCCGAAGCTGTCGATCAAGCGCAACGTGATCCTCAAGGACTTCGCGAACGACATCGCCTCGATCTACGACGAGCCCACCGCGACGACGACGGTGCCGCTCGGCTGACGTCATCCCTGAAACCGATCAGCCCAGGTCTCCATCGGACCTGGGCTGATCGGTTTCAGCGGTCGACGCATTCAGGGGTTGACGCGTTCAGCGGTTCAGAACCAGGAGCTCTCGCGGATCTCGCGCATCGCGACCCGCCGGGTCTCCGGGTCCAGACGCGAGATGTACACCCGACCGTCGAGGTGGTCGGTCTCGTGCTGGAGGCACTGCGCGAACAGGCCGTCCCCCTCGAGGACGACGGGCGCGCCGTCGAGGTCGATACCCTCCACCCGCGCCCAGGGGTGCCGCAGCGCATCGTGCCAGAGCTCGGGAACGGACAGGCAGCCCTCCCCCGTCGGCACCGGATCGCCACGGACCTCGGTCAGCACCGGATTGAGCACGTACCCGATGCGGCCGTCGACGTTGTAGCTGAACGCGCGCAGCGCGATGCCGATCTGCGGCGCCGCGACCCCCGCCCGACCCGGCAGACGCACCGAGTCCAGAAGGTCGGTGACGAGGGCGCGCACGCCGTCGTCGATCGTCTCGATCGGCGCGCAGACCGTCCGCAGGACCGGATCCCCGAACAGGCGGATCTCCCGTGCGGTCATCGTGCGCCGCCGTCCCGCAGCCCTTCGACCACCACGGCGGCGAGCTCACGGGCCGCCGTGCGGGTCTCGGCGCGCAGGCCCGCGAAGGAGACGGCGCTCCCCGCCGCGATCTGCGGGTCGTACGGCATCCGCACGACCCGGCGGACGCGGGTGGCGAAGTGCGCTTCGAGCTCGTCCAGGCGGACCATGGGCGCTCCGGGAGCGGACTGGTTGAGCACGACGACGGCGTCCCGCACCCGCTCCTCGTAGCCGTTGGCCTCGAGCCAGGTCAGCGTCTCCGAGGCGAGCCGCGCCTCGTCCACGCTGAGGCCTGCGACGACCACGAGCGTGTCGGCGCGGTCGAGCGTCGCACCCATGACCGCGTGCACGACACCGGTGCCGGTGTCGGTGAGCACCAGCGAGTAGTAGCGCGATGCCACGTCGGCCACCTGCTCGTAGTCGACGTCGCTGAACGCCTCCGAGACATGGGGGTCCGTGTCGGAGGCGAGCACGTCCAGGCGCGTCTCATCGCGTGAGACGATCGCCGAGATGTCGTGGTAGCCGCCGATGTCGTCATGGGCGCGCACGAGGTCGCGCACGGTCTTGGAGCTCGTCCGGGCGATGCGGTCGGCGAGGGTGCCCCGATCGGGGTTCGCGTCCACGGCGATCACCCGGTCGTCCCTGGCATCGGCCAGCGCCATGCCGAGGAGCGTCGTGATGGTCGTCTTGCCGACGCCGCCCTTCCGCGAGAGCACGGGGATGAAACGAGCGGTTCCGGACAGCGGTGCCGCGATCCGCGCCGTGAGCGCCTTCCGCTCCCTGGCTCGTCTGCCGTCCCCGATGTTGATACGGCGACCGGACACCGCATACAGGAGCTGACCCCACGTGCCTTCCGGCTCGGGCTTGGAGACCCGATGCGGGTCGAGCAGGCGATCGGCCGTGAGCAGGTCGGCGCCCTCCCCTCCCTGACCGTCCCTGTCGTCCAGCCGTCGCGGGGCCGGCGGAGCGGCGTCCGCCGGAGCGGGGACGGGAGCAGGAACCGGAACAGGAACGGGGGCCGATGGGGTCAGGGGCGGTTCCGTCGTCACCGCCGGGACGACCGCGACGGCGGGGGCCGGCACGTCGGGCTCGGGCTCGGGCTCGGGCTCGGGCTCGGGCTCGGGCTCGGGCTCGGGCTCGGGCGACCGTGTCACGGGCGTCGGGTCCGCGGATTCGTCCGGGTCAACGGTGTCCGCGGCGTCGGCGTCTGGGGCGTCGGCGTCGGGGGCGTCCGCGTCGGGGGCGTCCGCGTCGGGCTCGGGATCGGCCACGGGGGCGCTCTCGTCCTCCGGTGCGGTCTCCGACTCGGAGGCGAGGGCGTCAGGCACGGTCTCGCCGAAAACGGAGCCGAACGGTTCCGTGCTCGGCGGCGTCGCGGCGGTCCAGAGCGTGTCGTCCTCGACGTCCTGCTCCTCGACGTGCACGTCTTCGGGGAGGACCGTCGTCTCGACGGCCTCGGGCTCGGGCTCGGGCTCAGGCTCAGGCTCAGGCTCAGGCTCAGGCTCAGGCTCAGGCTCAGGCTCAGGCTCGACCGTTTCAGCCTCGATGACCTCGGGCTCGACCGTCTCTGTATCCGTCCCCGCGGCCTCGGGCTCTACGGCCTCGAACTCGACCACAGCGGGCTCGGCTGCAACGGGCTCGGGCTCAAGCTCGGGCTCGACCACATCAGGCTCTACGACCGGCTCAGGCTCAGACTCGGGCGCTCCGACGGCGGCTCTCGGTGCCGGCACCTGTTCGGCGATCGGAGCCGCCGGGGCCTCGGCGTCGGCCGGGATCTCGATGACGATGTCGGCGATGTCCGATCCCTGATGGATCCGGCCGACGGCATCGGGCTCGCGGACGAGCGCCGCCGGGTCCTCGTCCATGACGAGGGCATAGGGGTCGTCGTCGACCACGTCGTCGTCGGAGAGGTCCTCCTCCTCGGCTCCGGGGAGGAGGACGCTCACCTGGGCCGTCGGGAGGCCGAGGACCCCGATCGCCGTCGTGTCGACGGCGCCGGTGTCGTCGAGGACGCCGAGCGCGTCATCGTCGTCCTCCGGACGGTTGGTCCGGCGATCTGGCGTCATGGTGCATACCCCCGAGTGCGTCTTGTGCGAGCTTTCGCCCGCACAAGGCTAGTGCGCGGGTCGGATAACGACCAAAAGGTCGCCCGCCTCCACCTGCTGAGTAGGACTGATCGCGAGCCTCTCCACGACTCCGTCGACCGGTGCGGTGATCGCGGCCTCCATCTTCATCGCCTCGATCGACGCGACCGGCTCGCCGGCGCGAACCGCGGCTCCGACCTCCGCCTTCAGCGTGACGACACCGGAGAACGGCGCGGCCACCTGACCGGGCTTGGAGGTGTCCGCCTTCTCCGCCTCGCGGGCGTCCACGACGATGGAGCGATCGCGGACGAAGACCGGCCTCAGCTGCCCGTTGAGCGTGGTCATCACCGTGCGGACGCCCTTCTCATCGGCTTCGCCGATCGCCTCGAGCCCGACGTACAGCCGCACGCCGCGATCGATCTCGACCAGGTGCTCCTGTCCGGCGACGAGCCCGTACAGGTAATCCGCGGTGTCGAGCACGGACAGGTCGCCGAACAGCTCGCGCATCTGGGTGTACTCCCGCGTAGGCGCCGGGAAGAGCAGGCGGTTGAGCGCGTCGCGCCGCTCGGCGCTGTCCCCCTCGAGAGCCGCCTGGTCCTCCTCCGAGACGGCGGCGACGCCGAGCGGCACGGTCCGGCCGGCCAGCACCTTGGAGCGGAACGGCTCGGGCCATCCGCCCGGCAGGTCGCCGAGCTCACCGGCCATGAACCCGACGACCGAGTCGGGGATGTCGTACTTCTCCGGGTTGGCCTCGAAGTCGGCGGGGTCGGCGCGCACGGCCGCGAGGTGGAGCGCGAGGTCGCCCACCACCTTCGACGACGGCGTCACCTTCGGGACCCGGCCCAGGATCGCGTCCGCGGCGGCGTACATGTCCTCGATCAGCTCGAAGTCCTCCGCGAGGCCGAGTGCCTTGGCCTGCTGGCGGAGGTTGGAGAGCTGCCCGCCGGGGATCTCGTGGTGGTAGACACGGCCCGTGGGCCCGGGGAGGCCCGACTCGAACGGTCCGTACTGGTGTCGCACAGCCTCCCAGTAGGGCTCGAGGTCCGAGACGGCGTCCAGGGACAGCCCGGTGTCCCGCTCGGTGTGCGCGAGCGCCGCGACGAGCGCCGAGAGGGACGGCTGGCTCGTGGTGCCCGACAGCGGGGCGGAGGCGGCGTCCACGGCGTCGACGCCCGCGGCGCTGGCCGCCAGGAGCGTGGCGAGCTGGCCGCCGGGGGTATCGTGCGTGTGCAGGTGCACGGGGAGGTCGAAGTTCTCCCTCAGAGCCGTCACCAGACGCGCCGCAGCGGCGGGACGGGCAAGGCCTGCCATGTCCTTGATCGCTAGGATGTGCGCACCGGACTCGACGATCTGCTCCGCGAGGCGCAGGTAGTAGTCCAGCGTGTACAGATCCTCTTTCGGGTCCAGGAGGTCGCCGGTGTAGCAGAGGGCGACCTCGGCGACGGCGCTGCCGGTCTCCCTGACCGCGTCGATCGCCGGGCGCATCTGCGAGACGTCGTTGAGGGCATCGAAGATGCGGAACACGTCGATGCCGCTGGTCGCGGCCTCGCGCACGAACGCCTCGGTCACGGCCGTCGGGTACGGCGTGTAGCCGACGGTGTTCCGCCCGCGCAGGAGCATCTGGATGGCGACGTTCGGCAGCGTCGTCCGCAGCTTGTCCAGCCGCTCCCACGGGTCCTCGCCGAGGAATCGGAGCGCGACGTCGTAGGTCGCGCCTCCCCAGGCCTCCACGGACAGCAGCTCGGGCGTGAGCCGCGAGAGGTAGGGCGCCGCGGCGACCAGGTCCCTGGTGCGCACCCGGGTCGCCAGCAGCGACTGGTGGGCGTCCCGGAAGGTCGTGTCCGTGACGGCGAGGCTGCGACGGGCGCGAAGCTCTCGCGCGAAGCCCTCGGGGCCCAGCTCCTGCAGGAGCTGCCGCGAGCCCGGCGCCGGCTCCGTCGTGAGGTCCAGCGCCGGGAGCTTGGTCCGCGGGTCCACGTGTCCCGGGTGCGCTCCGTTGGGCTTGTTGACGGTCACGTCGACCAGCCAGTTGAGGATCTTCGTGCCGCGATCCTTCGAGACGCGACCGCGCAGCAGTTCGGGCCGCTCATCGATGAACGAGGTGCTGATGTCGCCCGCGATGAACGCCGGGTCCTCCAGGAGCGCCTGCAGGAACGGGATGTTGGTGGAGACGCCGCGGATGCGGAACTCCGCCAGCGCACGGCGGGCCCTCGCCACCGCGGCGGGGAAGTCGCGGCCTCGGCAGGTGAGCTTGGAGAGCATCGAGTCGAAGTGCGGGCTGATCTGCGCGCCCTGATGGACGGTCCCGCCGTCGAGACGGACACCGGCGCCGCCGGGCGAGCGGTACGTGGTGATCTTGCCCGTGTCAGGACGGAACCCCTGGGTCGGGTCCTCGGTGGTGATGCGGCACTGCAGGGCGGCGCCCCGCTGCTGGATGCGGTCCTGCTGCAGGCCGAGCTCGGCGAGGCTCTGGCCCGCGGCGATCCGGATCTGCGTCTGCACGAGGTCGACGTCGGTGATCTCCTCGGTGACCGTGTGCTCGACCTGGATGCGGGGGTTCATCTCGATGAAGACGACCTCGCCCGCCCGCTCCCCCGCGGTCTCGAGGAGGAACTCGACGGTGCCTGCGTTCTCGTAGCCGATCGAACGGGCGAAGGCGATGCCGTGCGCGTGCAGCGCGGTCCTCGTCCCCTCGTCGAGGTTCGGGGCCGGGGCGATCTCAACCACCTTCTGGTGCCGGCGCTGGACCGAGCAGTCCCGCTCGAACAGGTGGACGGTCTCGCCGGTCTTGTCGGCGAGGATCTGCACCTCGATGTGCCGGGGGCGCATCACGGCCTGCTCCAGGAACATCCGCGGATCGCCGAAGGCGCTCTCCGCCTCGCGCATGGCCTCGGCCAGCGCGGGGGCCAGCTCCGCCTTGGACTCGACGCGCCGCATGCCGCGTCCGCCGCCGCCGGCGACGGCCTTCGCGAACAGCGGGAAGCCGATCCCGTCGGCCTGCGCGACCAGGGCGTCCACATCGTCGGACGCCTCTGTGGAGCGCAGCACGGGGACGCCGGCCTTGATCGCGTGCCGCTTGGCCTCGACCTTGTTGCCCGCCATCTCCAGGACCCTGGCCGGAGGGCCGATGAACACGATCCCGGCCTCCGCGGCCTTCGCCGCGAGCTCCGGGTTCTCCGAGAGGAAGCCGTAGCCGGGGTAGATCGCGTCGGCGCCGCTCTCCACTGCGACGCGGACGATCTCGTCCACGTCCAGGTAGGCGCGGACGGGATGCCCCCGTTCGCCGATCTCGTAGGCCTCATCGGCTTTCAGCCGATGGACCGAGCCGCGGTCCTCATGCGGGAACACCGCGACGGTGCGCGCTCCCACCTCGAACGCGGCACGGAAGGCACGGATCGCGATCTCGCCGCGATTGGCCACAAGGATCTTCTGGAACATACGCACCTCGAAGAGCTCAATGCACGCGTTTGGACGTGCATGGGCGGGGCTGAGTGTTTCCCCAGCCTAGGGGACGGTAACGTGGTCTTCGTGCACGTACTCAGCGTCAGCTCTCTCAAGGGAGGCGTCGGCAAAACGACGGTAACCCTCGGACTCGCCTCTGCGGCGTTCGCCCGCGGCATCCGCACGCTCGTCGTCGACCTCGATCCACAGTCCGATGTGTCCACCGGCATGGACATCCAGATCGCCGGGCGGCTCAACATCGCCGACGTCCTGGCCAATCCGAAGGAGAAGGTCGTCCGACAGGCGATCACCTCCAGCGGGTGGGCGAAGGTCCACCCCGGCACGATCGACGTGCTCATCGGCAGCCCGTCCGCGATCAACTTCGACGGTCCGCACCCGAGCGTGCGCGACGTCTGGAAGCTCGAGGAGGCCCTCGCCGCCGTCGAGGCCGACTACGACCTCGTCCTGATCGACTGCGCGCCCTCTCTGAACGCGCTCACCCGCACGGCGTGGGCCGCGAGCGACCGCGTGATGGTCGTCACCGAGCCCGGACTGTTCTCGGTCGCCGCCGCGGACCGTGCGCTCCGCGCGATCGAGGAGATCCGCCGCGGTCTCTCCCCCCGACTCCAGCCGCTCGGCATCGTGGTGAACCGCGTCCGTCCGCAGTCGATCGAGCACCAGTTCCGCATCAAGGAGCTGCGCGACATGTTCGGCCCGCTCGTGCTCTCCCCCCAGCTGCCGGAGCGCACCTCGCTGCAGCAGGCTCAGGGGGCGGCCAAGCCGCTGCACATCTGGCCCGGCGATTCGGCCCAGGAGCTCGCCGCCGACTTCGACACGCTGCTGGACCGCATCATCCGCACCGGGCGCATCCCGGTTCCGGACGCCACCGCGCGCCCCTGATCACCGCGTTCCCGGCCCGGCCGCGAACGCCCGCTCGCAGGGTTCCTCACGGAACCCTGCTTTCGCGTCCCCTCGCGCTGCCGTTCCCGCGCTGCTGTTCCCGCGCTGCTGTTCTCTGCCGGCGCTGCTGTTCCGGCGCTGCTGTTTCCTGCCCGCGCTGCTCTTTCCTGCTCGCGCTGCGCCGATCTGAGCAGCGTGAGCGGACAACAGCAGCGTTGCAGGATTCGACAGCGCGGGCGCGGAGCTGAGCCGAGGGCCGAGGACAGCACAACGGGCGCGGGCGCGCGGGAAGAAGGGCCCGCGGCGGCGGGGCGTCGGAGAAGGGGTCAGGCCGTGCGACGGGTGCGGCGGGCCGCGAGTTCGTCGACCGGATCCGGGACCGCCGGGTCGAACTCCACGAGCGTCGTCTCGACCTCGCGCAGGACCTTGCCCACGGCGATGCCGAACACGCCCTGACCACGGCTGACGAGGTCGATCACCTCGTCGTTCGAGGTGCACAGGTAGACCGAGGCGCCATCGCTCATGAGCGTGGTGCCGGAGAGGTTGCGGATCCCGGCCGCGCGCAGCTGCTCGACCGCGGTGCGGATCTGCTGCAGGGAGATGCCGGTGTCCAGGAGGCTCTTGACGAGCTTGAGGACGAGGATGTCGCGGAAGCCGTAGAGGCGCTGCGATCCGGAGCCGCTGGCCCCACGGACCGTGGGGACGACCAGCTCGGTGCGTGCCCAGTAGTCCAGCTGCCGATAGGTGATGCCGGCGGCGCGGGCGGCGACCGCGCCGCGGTAGCCCACCTCGTCGTCCATCGCGGGCAGGCCGTCGGTGAAGAGGAGGTCATCCCCGAATGACGGATCGTCACGACGCTCGTCCGTGCTCATGCCATCCCCTCCTCTGAAGTCGATATCTCCACGCTAGAGCAGTGCCCATCCTCCGGCAACGACATCCGCCGCACCCCGAAGGTGTGTCGCAACCTGTTCGTTACGACAGGATTCGCGCGAGCGCGTCCTTGACCAGGATCGTCCTGATCTCGTCGAGCCGCCCGGCCAGCTCCGGCGCGATCTCCCCCGCCCTGCCGCGGGAGGTCGCATCGGTGCGCCGCAGCAACGTGGACAGCGCGGACTGCACGAGGGCGACATCGCGTTCGGCGCTCTGCCGCAGGAGCCGGAGGTGTCGCGGCTCGATGCCGTGACGGTCGAGGGCGACCAGCGCCCTCAGCAGCGCGACGGTGGAGTCCGGGAAGCCGTCGGCCGCCGCGATCATGCCGCTGCTGATGGCCTCGTTGAGCAGCTGTGCGGAGGCGCCGGTCGTCGCGAGGAGCTCGTCGCGACGAAGGCGACGAGGGCTCGCGACGATCGAGATCGGCAGCTCCGATGCGACGCCGCCGTTCTCCTCGAGCTCATCGAGGTGGTCGCGGATGACCTTGAGCGGCAGGTACTGATCCCGCTGCAGCGTGAGGGCGATCCGGAGACGGTCCAGGTCCGCAGCGGAGAACTTGCGATAGCCGGACTCCGTGCGCACCGGCGCGACGATGCCCTTCTCCTCCAGGAACCGCAGCTTGCTGGCCGAGACCTGGGGGAACTCCGGGGTCAGCCGGGCGAGCACCTGTCCGATGCTCAGCAGCCCCGCCGGCGCCGAGCGTTCACGGGCGGACGCCGCCGCCATCAGGCGTTCGCCGCCGCGGCATCCGTCGGCGAGGCGAAGAAGTTCAGCCGGAACTTGCCGATCCGCAGCTCGTAGCCGTTGCCGAGCGGACTGCGGTCGACCCGCTCGCCGTTCACATAGGTCCCGTTGAGCGAGCGCTGATCCACGATCTCGAACACCGTTCCGGTGCGGATGATCTCCGCATGCCGGCGTGAGACGGTGACGTCGTCGAAGAAGATGTCCGCCTCCGGGTGGCGCCCGGCCGTCGTCACATCGGTGTCCAGCAGGTAGCGCGCGCCGGCGAGTGCACCCGAGCGCACCAGCAGGAGCGCGGAGCCGCTGGGCAGTGCTGCGATGGCACTCCTCTCGACGTCCGTCAGCTCCACACCGAACGGCACGAAGGACAGGTCTGACTCATGCCCGAACGTCTGCGTGGTGTCGTGCTGTGCATCGGTGCCGCGACGGATGACGGATGCATCCTCGTGGTGATCGTTCTCTGACACGATGGCCCTCCTTCTCCCTCCAGACTATCCGATGCCGGAGGCCCGACGGGAGGCGATCCGCGCGCGCTAGGCTGGGAACCATGCCACATTACGATGTCGTCATCCTTGGCGCGGGCCCTGGCGGCTACGTCGCCGCTGTCCGCAGCGCTCAGCTGGGTCTGTCCACCGCGATCATCGAGGAGAAGTACTGGGGCGGTGTCTGCCTCAACGTCGGCTGCATCCCCTCGAAAGCCCTCCTGAAGAACGCCGAGATCGCGCACACCCTGACCCACAAGGCCGACTTCTTCGGCATCTCGGGCGACTTCACGCTCGACTTCGGCAAGGCGTGGGACCGCAGCCGCGAGGTCGCCGACGGCCGGGTCAAGGGCATCCACTTCCTCATGAAGAAGAACAAGGTCACCGAGTACTCGGGCCGCGGCACCTTCACCGGGCCCAAGGCGATCTCCGTCGCCAAGAGCGACGGGACGACCGAAGAGGTCACCTTCGACAACGTGATCATCGCGACGGGCTCCACCGTGCGTCTGCTCCCCGGGGTCCAGCTCAGCGACAACATCGTCACGTTCGAGGAGCAGATCCTCTCGCGCGAGCTGCCCGAGTCGATCGTCATCGTCGGGGCGGGTGCCATCGGCATGGAGTTCGCCTACGTGCTGACGAACTACGGCGTGAAGGTCACCATCATCGAGTTCCTCGACCGCGCGCTCCCCAACGAGGACGCCGACGTGTCGAAGGAGATCGCCAAGCAGTACAAGAGCCTCGGGGTCGACATCCTCACCTCCACCAAGGTCGAGACGATCGTGGACAACGGCTCCTCCGTGAGCGTGACCTACACCGGCAAGGACGGCCAGCAGGCCGTCATCGAGGCCGGCAAGGTACTCATGTCGGTCGGCTTCGCGCCGAACGTGAGCGGCTTCGGTCTGGAGAACACCGGCGTGACGCTGACCGAGCGCGGGGCCATCGACATCGACGACCACATGCGCACGAACGTCGAGGGCATCTACGCCATCGGCGACGTCACCGCCAAGCTGCAGCTGGCCCACGTGGCCGAGGCGCAGGGCGTCGTCGCGGCCGAGACGATCGGCAAGGCGGAGACCATGACGCTCGGCGACTACCGGATGATGCCGCGCGCGACCTTCTGCTCGCCGCAGGTCGCCTCGTTCGGCCTCACCGAGCAGCAGGCGAAGGACGAGGGCCGTGACATCAAGGTCGCGACCTTCCCGTTCATGGCCAACGGCAAGGCCCACGGCCTTGGCGAGCCGGTCGGCTTCGTCAAGCTGATCGCGGACGCCGAGCACCTCGAGCTCATCGGCGCGCACATGATCGGGCCCGACGTGGCCGAGCTCCTCCCCGAGCTCACGCTGGCGCAGAAGTGGGACCTCACCGCCCACGAGCTCGCCCGCAACGTGCACACCCATCCGACGCTGTCGGAGGCGCTGCAGGAGGGCTTCCACGGCCTGGCCGACCACATGATCAACTTCTGAGTCGACAGACGACGAGGCCCCGGTGCGATCCGTTCGCACCGGGGCCTCGTCGTCCTGGCATCCGGCTCTGACGCGCCAGCTCCGTTCTGAGATCCGGTGCGCGGCTCAGAGGCCCCGTGTTCGGGTCAGAGACCCAGTGCGCGGCCGAGCTTCGAGGCGGACGACGCAGGACGCCCTCCGGCCGCGTGCACCGCGCGATCGACCGCGGAGAAGAACACGACACGGCCCATCAGGTCGGTCGGCGCCGCGGCGCCCAGCTCCATCTCCCACTCACGCCATTCCCGCCGCGTGCCGCGGAGGAGGTCGGTGGCGTGCACCCGGTCGTCGACGAACTCCGCCACGACGCCGTCGGGACCGCTCAGGTAGTACGCGGTCCTGGCGTTCTCGACCCGGGCGATCGGGACCACGGGGTCGGCGGTCCAGCGGGACACCTCTTCGGCGAGCCCCGGCGGGAGCACCTCCTCGTCGCCGAGGGGCCACCCCCATTCGACGCGTCCGTCGCCTCGGCGCGGGCCCTTCAGGTGCCACCCCGCATCATGGCCGCCGGTACGACGACGAAGCGCCATGCCCGCCCTCGCGAGGGCGAAGTCCCCCGTGTCGAAGTAGCGGGCGTCCAGCGCGCGCTCCTCGCCGGAGGAGACCGTGAGCACGCCGGGGATCCCATCCCAGAGCGGAAGAGGCGTGTCGGGATCGGCGTCGTACTTGCGCTCGACCTCGACGGTCCGGCTGGGCTCAGTCATCGCTGGGCGAGATGTCGTCCTCCGACTCGGAGAACCGGAAGGCGATCTCTGTGGGACCGTCGTCGGAACCGGTGTGCGTGGGCTCGCCGTCGCGCCGGTAGATGACCTGGGTCTCGCTGTAGGGGACGATGAGCGAGTCCTGCCCGGTGTCGTCGAGCGGGAGGATCTGCCCGTCGAGCGGGCCGCCGTGAAGCCGTGCGAGTGCCATGACCTCACCATAGTCCTCCCCCGCTCATCCGGCCGGGACCCCGATCACCGCGCCCATGATCATCCACGGCCCGAACGCGATCTGCGTGCGCGCATCGGCCCGCCGCGCGGCGATGAGCGCACCGGCGGCAGCCGCGCCGAGCACGAAGGCCGCGGCGCCCCCGACGATCAGGGCACGCCAGCCGTGCCAGCCCAGGAGGAGGCCGATCGCGACGGCGAGCTTGACGTCCCCTCCGCCGACGCCGCCCTCACTGAGCCGACGCAGCAGTGCGTAGAAGCCCCCGAGGAGGAGCGCTCCCGCGCTCGAACGGCCGAGGTCCACGGCATCGCCCGACCAGACGGCGTCGATGAGGACGACCGCGAGCAGAGCGCCGATCATGGGCAGCACGATCCGATCGGGAAGCCGGTGCTCGGCGATGTCGATCACGACCAGGACGGCTCCTGCCACGAGGAGACCACCGTGCACGAGCACCGCGGCGAGGGTGCGCACATCCATCGGGTCCATCCGCACATGCTAGGGATCCACGGGCGACGCCGGAGACGCCTGTGGACAACCTGTCGGCGGGACGGGAAAGGGCTCCGCGGTCACTCAGAGGTCGACGATCTCGAGCTCGATCGTGATCACATCGCCCTCGGCGATCCCCTCCGCATCCCGCACCGCGCGCTTCAGCGGCAGCGAGTACGTTCCCCGGGAGAAGAAGATCGAGGTGCTCCAACGGGTGGCGCCCACCCGGACCCGCACCCGCAGCGCGCCGAACCCGCGCGGCGGTGCCGGCAGCTCCCTGATGTCGGCGGACAGCTCTTCGGGGATGACCGCGAAGTACCAGGAGTCGGTACGGGCATCCCATCGCTGCACCTCGGCGTCGAACTCGATCTGCACGTGATCAGGCTAGCGACGGGGGCCGACATGCACAGGTCCGCCGGGCTCTCACGGCATCCGCCGCACCGTGTCCGATGTACGAGCTACGCTCTGTGGATACCTTGCAGAATTCGAAACAATGTTCGAGGATGGATCCATGGGGAACGCACTCCACACCGCCGATCCCGGCGAAGCCGTACGCGCAGGGGACATCCTGCGCCTGCGGCAGGAGATCACCCGCATGCAGCGGCGACGCAGCGACCTTCCGCTGATCCCCCTCCACCCCGCGCTCGCCCCTCTGCTGCCCGAGGGCGGTCTCCAGGTCGGGGCCGTCTACGGACTCTCCGCCTCGCCCGGCCTCGTCGCCGCCCTCCTCGCCTCCGCCTCCCGTCGCGGCTCCTGGTGCGCGGCCGTCGGGATGCCCACTCTGGGCGTCGAGGCGCTCGCCGGGCACGGCGTGGACCTCTCCCGCCTGATCCTGGTCCCCGAGCCGGGCAGCCGTTGGCTGGCCGCGACCTCTGCCCTCTCCGAGGTCGTGCCGCTCATCGCCGTCCGCCCCTCCTCCCGGGTTCGCGATGCCGAGGTCTCCCGGCTGACCGCGCGGCTCCGCGATCGCGGATGCACCCTGCTCGTGGCCTCCGCAGACCCCTGGCCGCAGAGCGAGGGCCGTATCCGCGCCCATGACCCGCAATGGAACGGGCTGGGCACCGGGTGGGGGCTCCTAGAGGCCTGCGAGGTCACCGTGACCGCACAGACACGCCGGTCACCCGTGCCCCGCAGCGTCCGCGTCCGCCTCCCCGACAACCGCGGCATGGTCGAGGCCGCCGGGGCCACCACCACCGGGATCGCCACCGCCGAGGCCCGCACCGTTGAAGCCCGTACCGTCGAGCCTGCGGCGTTCCCCCGGCTCCGGGCGGTGGGCGGATGACCGATCCCACCCGCGTCCTCGTGCTGTGGTTCCCGGACTGGCCCCTCCGCGCAGCGCTCGGGCACTCTCCTCATCCGCCCGCGGCGATCGTCCATGCGAACCTCGTGCAGGCCTGCACCCCCTCCGCCCGCGAGCACGGCGTACGGATCGGGCAGCGACGCCGAGAGGCCCAGGGACTGCTCCCCTCGCTCCGGCTCCTCCCCGCCGATCCGGACCGGGACGAGCGGGCGTTCCACCCGGTCCTGCGGGTCATCGACGCCGAGGCGCCCGGTGTCCAGATGCTCCGTCCCGGGCTCGCCGTGCTCCGCGCCCGCGGCCTCTCCCGCTACCACGGCGGGGAGGACGCGGCGGCGCGGGCGCTCCTCGTCCGGCTCGCCTCCGCCGGCCATCCCGGCATGCGCATCGGCATCGCGGACGGCCCGTTCACCGCGGAGCTCGCCGCCCGAGGCGCCGCGCACGGGGGCGCGGACCCCGACGGCGGACACCTCATCGTCCCGCCCGGAGCCGCTGCCGCCTTCCTCGCCCCGTTGCCGGTGCACGTCCTGCACGACACCGAGATCGCGAGCCTCCTCGTCCGGCTCGGCGTCCGCACCCTCGGCGATCTCGCCGCCCTCCCGGCCCTCGACGTGCGCGACCGGTTCGGCGAACGGGGCGCCCGACTGCATGCGCTGTCCCGAGGCGCCGACTCCCGACCCGTGCTCTCCCGCCCACCGGATCCCGAGCTCGCGGCAGAGATCGCGTTCGAGACCCCTCTGGCCCAATCCGATCAGATCGCCTTCGCGGTCCGGCAGACGGCCGACGCCGTGTCCCTCGCGCTCGCCACCGCCTCGCTGGTGTGCACCGAGGTGCGCATCGACCTCACCGATGACGACGACGAGGTCTTCTCCCGCACCTGGCTGCACCCGACCTGTTTCGAGGCCGCCGACCTCGTGGACCGCGTGAGGTGGCAGCTGGAGTCCCTCGCCGGCTCCGGGGAGGACGAACGCCCCTTCCGGGGGATCGCCAGGGTACGGCTCGCCCCCGTCGCGGTGGACGACGCCGCCCATCACCAACCCGGCCTGTTCGGCTCGGCCGGGGAGGGACGACTCCACCACGCGGTGTCGCGCGTGCAGTCGCTCCTGGGCCACGACGGCGTCCTCGTCGGAACGGTCTCGGGCGGGCGCCGGCTCGCCGACCGGCAGCAGCTCACGCCCTGGGGCGAGCGCGTGGTGGCGGCCAGGGATCCCGCTCTCCCCTGGCCGGGCAGCCTCCCCGATCCGTTGCCCGCGGAGGTCTTCGCGCCTCCTCGGGCAATCGCCGTGCTCACCTCCGACGGCCACGCGGTCGAGGTCGACGGGCGCGGACGCCTCTCCGGCCCTCCCTCGCTCGTGGAGGGCAGCCCCGTCACATCCTGGGCCGGGCCATGGCCGATGCGGGACCGCCGCGGCGAGCGGGACGAGATCAGCGGCGAGCGCCTTCAGCTCGTCGACGAGCAGCAGCGGGCCTGGCTCGTGCTGCACCTGGACGGCCGGTGGTGGGCCGAAGGGAGGTATCACTGATGGGCTGGAGCAATCCGCCGATGTCATGGACCGAGATGGAGCGGACCCTCAGCGGCAGACCGCTCCCGAAGGGCGCGCTCGCCGACGAGGCCCCGTCTCGTGCGCACAAGAGGCCGCCGCTCGACCTCGGCCGCATCTCCCGTCCGGAGGACGCCGTGCCGTACGCCGAACTGCACGCGCACTCGTCGTTCTCCTTCCTCGACGGCTCCTCCTCCCCCGCCGAGCTCATCGCGGAGGCCGAGCGTCTGGGGCTCACGGCCCTCGCGATCACCGACCATGACGGCTTCTACGGCGCGGCGCGGTTCGCCGAGGCGGCCGAGCAGACGAGCGTGCAGACGGTCTTCGGCGCTGAGCTGTCGCTCGGTCTCCCCTCCCGGCAGAACGGCGAGCCGGATCCGGCCGGGGAGCATCTCCTCGTCCTCGCTCGCGGGGAGGAGGGCTACCACCGGCTGTCGGCGGCGATCACACACGCGCAGCTGCGCGGCGGGGAGAAGGGCCGACCGCTCTACGAGCCGGAGGATCTCGCCGCGAGGGCGGGAGGGCACTGGACGATCCTCACCGGATGCCGCAAGGGCGGTGTCCGTCGGCGGCTCGACGCGGAGGGCGCCGACGGGGCCGGGCGCGCCCTCGGCACCCTCATCGACCTGTTCGGCGCGGATCATGTGGCCGTCGAGCTCATCGATCACGGCGACCCCCTCGACTCCCGGCGGAACGATGCCCTGGCCGCTCTGGCGGCGGAACAGTGCCTGCCCGTGGTCGCGACGAACAACGTGCACTACGCCGCGCCGGAGCGGGCGGCGCTGGCCGAGGCCGTCGCCGCGGTGCGCGCCACCCGGAGCATGCGGGATCTGGAGGGATGGCTGCCCGCGCACGGCTCAGCGCATCTCCGCTCAGGGGCGGAGATGACTGCCCGCTTCGCCCGCTATCCGGACGCGATCCGCAACGGTCTGCGCATCGCCGAGGAGAGCGCCTTCCCGCTGCGCAGGGCGAAGCCGGCTCTGCCCACCATGAAGGTCCCCGCCGGGCACACGCCCATGAGCCATCTGCGCGCCCTCGTCTGGGCGGCGGTCCCGAAGAAGTACCCCGCGCTCGATGAGAAGGGGCGCACGCGGATCGAACGAGAGCTGGCCGTGATCGAGGAGAAGGACTTCCCCGGGTACTTCCTCATCGTGCACGGGATCGTCGCCGAGGCACGAGATCGTGGAATCCTGTGTCAGGGCCGGGGGTCGGCGGCGGCGAGCGCGGTCTGCTATCTGCTGGACATCACCGCCGTGGACCCGATCCAGTACGACCTCCCCTTCGAGCGGTTCCTGGCAACCACCCGCACCGAGGAGCCCGACATCGACGTGGACTTCGACTCCAGCCGCCGGGAGGAGATCATCCAGTGGGTGTACGACGAGTACGGACGGGAGTGCGCCGCCCAGGTGGCGAACGTCATCCAGTACCGTCCCAAGAACGCCGTCCGCGACATGGCCCGCGCCCTGGGCTACTCCCCCGGGCAGCAGGACGCCTGGTCCCGGCAGGTCGAGCGCTGGGGCCCTGACCTCTCCCCCTCGGACGACGACGACATCCCCGAAGAGGTCGTCCTGCGCGCGGCAGAGCTGCTGAAGGCCCCCCGCCATCTGGGCATCCACTCCGGCGGGATGGTCCTGACCCAGCGCCCCGTGGGCGAGGTCGTCCCCGTGGAGCATGCGCGGATGGAGAACAGGACCGTGATCCAGTGGGACAAGGACGACGCCGCCTGGATGGGCCTGGTGAAGTTCGATCTGCTGGGTCTGGGGATGCTGGCGGCGCTGCGACACTGCTTCGACCTCGTCGCCGCCACCGGAGAGCAGTGGGCGCTCGCCACCATCCCGAAGGAGGAGGAGGCGGTCTACGACATGATGTGCCGCGCCGACACGATCGGGGTGTTCCAGGTGGAGTCCCGGGCGCAGATGGGCCTGCTCCCGCGCTTGCGGCCGCGGGAGTTCTACGAGCTCGCCATCCAGATCGCCCTGATCCGTCCCGGTCCCATCCAGGGCGGGGCGGTGCATCCGTTCGTCCGACGCAAGCTCGGCGAGGAGGACGTCACATACGCCCATCCGCTGTTGGAGCCGGTGCTGAAACGCACGCTCGGGATCCCGGTGTTCCAGGAGCAGCTCATCCAGATGGCCACGACCCTCGGCGACTGCACCGCCGACGAGGCGGACACCCTGCGCCGCGCGATGGGGTCCAAGCGAGGGCTGGAGCGGATCGACAGCATCAAGGAGAGCCTGTACGCGGGGATGGAGCGTCACGGACTCGACCTGGCGTCCTCGGACCGCATCTACGCGCAGATCCAGGCCTTCTCGGATTTCGGGTTCGCCGAATCGCACTCGCTGTCCTTCGCGCTCCTCGTCTACGCCAGCGCCTGGCTCAAGCTCCACTATCCCGCCGCCTTCCTGGCCGGGCTCCTGCGCGCGCAGCCGATGGGCTTCTACTCCGCCGCGACCCTCACCGCCGATGCCCGGCGCCACGGGGTGGAGGTGCGTCGTCCCGATCTGCACCTGTCCGGGGCGACCGAGACGTTGGAGCCCCTCGTCCCGGCAGCGGCGGACGCCTGCCCTCCGGCTCCGACGGGGCTCGATGCCTGCCTGCATCCGAAGCAGCCGAAGCCCTCGAAGGAGTTCGACCCGACGCGTCCCGACGAGGGCGCCGCGCACCGCAGAGACGGTCGCTTCGCCGTTCGCCTCGGCCTCTCCGGGGTCACCGGCATCGGCGAGCAGACCGCGGAGCGGATCGTCGCCGAGCGCGAGCGGAACGGCCCGTACCGGGACCTCCACGATCTCGTGCGCCGGACGGACGTCACCGCGGCCCAGCTGGAGGCGCTGGCCACCGCAGGGGCGTTCGACTGCTTCGACCTGCTCCGGCGCGAGGCGATCTGGCTCGCCGGCTCCGCAGCGGAGGACCGCGCCCGCTATCTGCCCGATACGACGATCGCCGTGCAGCCGCCGCTCTTCCCCGATCAGACGAGCCACGAGATCCTCGCCGCCGACCTGTGGGCGACCGGGGTTTCGACCGACGATCATCCGCTGACGCACTTCCGTGCGGACCTCGAGGTCCGCGGGGTCCTCCCCTCCGACCGCCTCCGCACCCATGAGGCCGGCCGACGCGTGGAGGTCGCCGGTCTCGTGACCCACCGTCAGCGTCCCGCGACGGCCGGCGGGGTGACCTTCCTGAACCTCGAGGACGAGCACGGGCTCATCAACGTGGTGTGCTCGCAGGGGGTCTGGACGCGCTACCGGAGGATCGCGAGGGATTCCCCGGCGCTCATCGTCCGCGGCATCCTGGAACGTTCCGCGGAAGGGGTGGTCAACGTGCTCGCGGACGCCTTCGAGCCTCTCCGCGTCGGCGTCTCCCACCGCTCACGGGACTTCCAATGACTCCGCACCACGGTGCCCGTTCACCAGAAGCGCCCGTTCACCAGAAGCGCTCGGGCTCCTCCCGCGGCGGCCGGTCGCCGCCGCCCCACAGCGCGGCCTGCGCCCCGGCGGACGCTGCGGCCTGCTCCGCCCCGGACAACGCCACAGCCGCCCCTCCCGGGGAAGCGCCGACGGGCTCTCCGAACGGCAGGAGCACCAGCTCGGTGGATGCCGACCCGCCGCCCTCACCGCGGATCGTGCACGCGATCACCCTCGCCTGCCCCGACGGAAGGAGATCCATCAGCGCAGCACCGACCTCGTAGCGGACGCCCGTGTCGACGTCACGGAGCACCGGTCGCCCGTGGGATGCGTCCTCCCGCTCGACCTCGACGACCTTCCCGAGGGCGAGCGGCGCCGGAAAAGGGAGGACGAGGGTGACGGTCATCATGGTTCCACCCTCGCTCAGGTCGACAGCCGGGGCAAGCCCTTTGACGGTCTGCTCAGCGGACGGGGACAGCCAGTCTGTCGTAGTGGCGGTCGTGGTAGAGCAGCGGATCGCCCTCGACGCCGGGGAGAACCTCGACGACGTCCGCGAGGACCAGGGCGGATCCCCCGACCGAGAGGGTCTCGCGGATCGTGCACCGCAGGGCGACCCGTGCCGACGGCAGATACGGCTCACCGGTGGCGAGCGTCTGCCATCCCTGCTCCGACGTGAACCGCGGCTGCCCCGATCGGGCGAAGGCGTCGGCGATCCCCTCCTGTCCGACGAGGAGGAAGTGGACGACCATGCTCGGCGCGCCGAGGATCCCTCCGGCGCTTCCGGTGGCCTTCGTGACGGAGAAGACGAGGACGGCGGGATCGGCGCTGACCGAGGCGACGCTGGAGAGGGTGAGCCCCACCGGGCCTTCCGCCGTGCTCGCCGTGACCAGAGAGACACCGGCCGGATGACTCCGGAAGGCGTCCTTGAACTCGTCCGCGATCTCGGGGGTCGTGCCGGTCATCGTGCCTCTCATCCGGGCGCCGTCGAGCGGGCGCCCTGTCCTCCACGTTAAGAGTTCAACCGTGGTTGAGGACAAATCCTTCCCTCTCTCATGACCGCGTGTGACCCCGTGTGACCCCCGCATGTCCACATGTGCTCTCGGAGCCTCACGCACGGCCGACATCAGCATCGGGACCCGTCGACCCCGTCATGCCCGTCCCGGCTCCCGGCCCCATCCCCGTCGTCCCCATCCCGTGCCCCGTCGCCCCCGCTCGCGGCCCACAGGCGCGCGAACACTCCACCGGGACGACGGATGAGGTCTTCCCTCTTCCCCTTCTCCACGATCGCACCGCGCTCGAAGACCGCGACGGCGTCCGCGGAGCGAGTCTGGCCGAGGCGGTGCGCGACGACGATCGCGGTCCTCCCCCGGGCGACGGCGGCGAGCGCGTCGTCGAGCTCGCCGCCATGTCCGCCCTGGGCGCTCGCCTCGTCCAGCACCACCACGGGAGGATCGGCGAGGAGCACCCGCGCGAGGGCGATCTGCTGGGCGCGGAGGAGATCGGTCTCCCCGCCGACCCTCCGATCAAGACCTCCGACGGCCCAGGTCGCCCCCACCGCGACGAGCGAGTCCGTCATCTCCCGGTGTGTCGCGTCCGGCCGCCCCAGGAGCAGGTTGTCCGCGAGCGTGCCGTCGAAGAGCCGAACCTCCTGCGTCACCAGCTGCACGGCCGGGCGTCCTCGATACCGTGCGCGTCCGGCAGGAACCCCGCCGATGAGGACATCGCCTCGTCGTGGAACGTGGATGCCGGCGACGATCCGCGCAAGGGTCGACTTGCCCGACCCCGAGGCGCCGACCAGGACGGTGGCCGTCCCCGCCGGCAGCCGGAGGCCGACGCCGTGGAGCGCGTCGGCCTCCGCGGCGGGGTAGCGGTAGGAGACGCCCTGGATGCGCACCTCGGCATCGCGGATCTCCTCGGCGTCCTCGCCCCGGGCACGCCCTGCCCCGGCGAGCCCGACCAGCCGCTCCAGCCCCGCCTGCGCACGCTGGAGATCGTCGAGGCTGCCAAGGAGCGCACCGATCGGCCCGAACAGTCGATGGAAGAACAGCGCGGCCGCGGTCACGGCTCCGACCGTGAGGATGCCGGCGTCCACTCTGAGGAAGCCGACAGCGAGGATGCCGGCGAGCCCCGCGAACTCGGCGAGGTTGAGCCCGCCGTTGAACCCGTTGCGCACCCTGGCCGCGTCCCGCTGGGTCTCCACGGCGATGAGGCTGAGCTCGGCGATGCGGGAGAGCCGCTCGCCCTGGACGCCATAGGCACGGACGGTGCGCGCGCCGTCCACCGTCTCGATAACGGACTGGCCGCGTGCGGCCTCCTCCCGCCGCAATCGGGTGTACAGCGGGCGAGAGCGCCGGAGGAAGCGCATCGTGACGAGGACCTGGATGGGAACGGCGGCGGATGCGGCGAGCGCCAGCCAGGGGTCGAGCGCCGCGAGTCCGACCGCCGTGAGGACGATCGTGAACGTGGCCTGGACGAAGCGGGGAAGGACCCCGGAGACGGCCTCGGTCACGGCCTCGACGTCCCCGGTGACGCGGGAGACGACGTCCGCGCTCCCCGCCCCCTCGACCACGACGGGATCGAGGGAGACCGCTGCAGCGAACACATCCTCGCGAAGCTCGGCGAGCGCGTCCTGCAGGACCCGCACCAGCAGTCGGCCACCCGTCCAGAGGAGGAACGCGGAGAGGAGCCCGGACGCGAGGATGACCGCGCAGATCGCGACCAGCGATCTGAGGGGCGCGGCGGCGATCACCGCGTCGACGAGGGCGCCCAGCGCCGGCGGAGCGGCCAGGCCTGCGGCGGTGCCGATCAGGAGGAGGGCCGTCGTCGCGAGGAGGGCGCCGGAGCGGGCGGTGAGAAGACGACGGCAGACGGCCGCCGTGGCACGAGGAGCCGCGACCGGGAGGGAGATGCTCATGCGGCATGCCCCTCCGCCTCGACGGACGGCGCGTCCTGCACGACATGGCACTCCCGGAGCAGTGCCCGGCTGGATGTGACGACGACGATCGTGCGTCCGAGCCCCCGGAGACCGGCGGCGACCCGTGTCTCGGTGACCGGGTCGAGAGCCGTCACCGGCTCTTCGAGGACGACCACCCCTGCCCGCGAGTGCAGCGCCCGGGCGAGCAGCACCCGTTGCCGCTGCCCGCCCGAGAGGCGGCGTCCGCCCTCGCCGATCTCCTGGTCGGGGCCGCCCAGATCCGCGATCACGTCGTCCAGGGCGATCGCCGCGACCACCGCCGTGTCGAGGACTCCGTCCGCCGTGACGTTCTCCCGCAAGGAGCCGGAGAAGAGCGCGGCGTCGTGCGGCGGTGCGCAGATCCGCGCCGCGAACGCGACGGGCCCTGCCGACCGCGCATCGACTCCGCCGACGAGGAGCTCGCCCGGTGCACCGACCTCCCGGAACGACAGCCGCGCGGCGACCCGTCCCGCCTCGCCGGCATCCGCGACCCGCACCCCGACCAGGCGTGCGGGAAGGGCGCGGATCGGGTCCCCGGCCGACGGATGCCAGCTGAGCGGAGCGGGTTCGGGTCCGGGGCCGATGACCGGTGTCGCCGCCGACACCAGATCCGGATGCGTGAAGCCGTCCGCGAGGACGGCGTGCAGGCGACGGGCGGATGCGCGCTTGTGCGCCCAGTTCGCCCCGAACGTGCCGACATGGGCGAGCGACCCCTGGAGGAACTGCGCGAGGCCCACCACCGTGACGAGCTGCCCGACCGTGATGAGCCCCTCGGACGCCATCCCCGCGGCGACGAGCGCCAGGGCCGCGAGATACAGCACCGAGACGCCCGTGCTCACGGCCTGATAGGTGAGCAGCGAGCGGGCCGATCTCACGGCTCCCCGCTTCGACGCCGCGCTCGCCACGCGATAGCGCCGCGCCATCTCGCTCTGCGCGCCCAGCCCGTGCACGATGCGGAGACCAGCCATCGCGTCGGTCGCGACGTCGCTGGCCGCCGCGACCGACTCCTGCTCGGCGAGCCCGAGGCGCTCGATCGGCCGGGCGAGCACATGCATGGTGACGAGGACGGCCACGGCTCCGAGGAGCACGCCCACCCCCAGCGGCACGGAGATAACCAGCAGGGCGATCGCGGCGACGATCACGGCGGCGGCCGTCGCGCCCTGTTCGGCGATGCTCCAGACGATCCCGGCGACCCGATACGCGTCGCTGGTCGCCACCGAGAGCACCTCGCCCGTGCCCCGCCGACCCGTCGATCCGCGCGGGTGCAGCACCCGGCCGACGGCGAGCTGGCGCAGATCGTGCTCGGCGAGGCAGTAGGAGCGCACGATCCCGAGGATCGACCGCTGGTAGCTGAGCGAGAGCACGACGAAGACCGCGCCGAGGACGCCGAGCCAGAGCAGCAGCGCCTGCGGATCACCGGGAGCGATGGCCCGGTCGATGACGACGCCGATGAGGATCGGCACCGCGGCCTCACAGGCCTGATGGAGCATGAGGCCGGCGGTCCCGGCAACGAGCAGGGCGCCCCGGCGCCCTCGGAGGAGTGCGAGCCGGAGCACGGCGCCGATGGTGAGCCGGTCGGGACGATCGAGGAGAGTCTGCATCCTGACCGACGGTACGGACGCCGGGGGCTCGGCGGCGGACAATATCTGTCGTCGGGCGGACAGTTCGTCCGCGGACCTCGGCTCATTTCAAGCAAGAGCCTCGCTTCAAGTAAGGTTAGCCTTACCTGATAGGAGAATGCCCGTGTCATCCATGCCTCTCCCGCTCACCGCCGAGGCCCCCCGCCTGGTTCCTCTGCACGGGACGATCGTCCCGGACGGCTATCTGCTCACCACGCGGTTCCTCGCCTCACCCTTCATCGACGAGTACGACGGGTGCCGGCAACGGCCGCATGCGCACCCGGAGCACCTGATCTTCTGGCCGCAACGCGGCAGCGCGTCGGTCGAGATCGACGGTCGGCGCTGGGACCTCTCCCCCGGCCACGGCGTCTGGGTGCCCTCGGGGACGAGCCACACGGTCCAACGCGGGCCGGGGACGACCCTGGCCGCCGTCCACATCCTCGTCGAGGCCTGGCACGGCCCGGCCGGCGGGGTCCGGCCCGTCCTCGTGAACGCGGCGCTGCGTGAGCTCCTGAGCCATCTCGCCTCGACCGACATGCCGAGCGAGAGGAGACTGCGCGCGCAACGGGTCTGCATGGAGCTCGTCGCCGAGGCGAATCGTCCCCGCAGGGTCCCGGACGCCCCTCGGGACCACCGCATCCTCCCGATCGCGGAGGCGATCCTCAGAGACCCCGCCGATGACCGTTCGATCGAGGACTGGGCGGTGCTGACGTCCCAGTCCACCAGGACCATCGCCCGGGCCTTCCGTGCGGACACCGGCCTGACCTTCACCCGCTGGCGGACGGAGGTCAGGATGGCGGCAGCCCTCGATCTCCTGCACACCGGCACACCGGTCGGCGTGGTCGCGCGGCGCGTCGGCTACACGACCCTCAGCGCCTTCAGCGCGGCGTTCCACCGCACCGTGGGCAGACCTCCGCACGTCTTCCTCGGTCGATCAGGCATCTGAGCGACTGGGAGGGCTGTCACCTCGGCGACGGAGGTTGTCGGATCGCGACAACCCGCGCTCCGTAGCGTCGAGGACGGCGACTCCGCCTCCGTGACCGACCAGAGAAAGCACCCCATGCCGCGCATCCTCAGACGCCTCGCCTCCCTCGCCGCGATGACCGCGCTGGCCCTCGCCGCCACCGCATGCGCGGGCGGCGCCCCTGCCTCCTCCGCACCGGTCGCGTCCGCCGCGGACGGCGCCTTCCCCGTCACCGTCTCGCACGTCTACGGGAAGACGACGATCCCGGAGCAGCCGAAGCGGGTGGTCACGATCGGCTGGATGACGCAGGACATCGTGGCAGCGCTGGGAACGGCACCTGTCGGGGTCTCGACGAGCTGGGGCGGCGACGATGAGGGCTTCACCCCCTGGTTCCGGCACCAAGTCGAGGAGGTCCTCCATGCGGACATGCCGACCGTCCTCGCCGAGGGCGAGGAGCCGGACTTCGAGCAGATCCTCTCCCTCGCCCCCGACCTCATCCTCGCCCCGCACTCCGGCGTGACGGAGAGCCAGTACGCGCGTCTGAGCGAGATCGCGCCGACCATCGCCTTCGCCGAGCGGCCGTGGCAGTCCGGCACCTGGCAGGAGCTCACCGACGTCGTCGCCACGGCCCTCGGCACGACGGACCGGGCGGCTGGGCTCATCGCGGACACGCAGAAGGGCATCGACGACGCCGTCGCGGCCCACCCGGGCCTCAAAGGCGCCTCGTTCGTCTACGGCGTGACCCTCTCGGAGGGGGCGACGGAGGTCGGCCTCTACGTCTCCGGTGACCCCCGAGTGCGTTTCCTCCGCGGCTTCGGGCTGGTCGACAGCCCCAGCCTCGAGAGCGCCCTCTCGGGGCTGGGCCCCGAGGACTTCTACGGCGCGGTGAGCCTGGAGAAGCTCGACACGGTCGACGCCGACGTCTTCGTCGCCTGGTCCTCCACCCCCGAGGAGACCAAGGCGACGCTGACGAACCCCCTCTTCTCGCGCTGGAAGCCGATCGCCGAAGGCCGTTCCTACGTCCTGGAGGACGCCACGATGGGCATGGCGACGAACGGCCCGACCCTCCTCAGCATCCCGTGGGCGATCGAGAACGGCTTCGTCGACGACCTCGCACGGGCGATCGACGGTGACGCCGTCGTGCGCCCGAGCCGGTGAGGAGACGGCTCATGACCGCGAAGCGCCTCCCGTACCCCGGCCTCCCCGACGCCTACGATCCCCGGGTCCACCGCGCCGAGGTCGTCGCGGTCCGTCGCGTGAGCGACGGGATGGTGCGGATCGCCCTCGGCGGGCCCGACATGCGCGACTATCCGACGACGGGGATCGGCGACGAGTACGTCCGCCTCTTCTTCCCCGATACCCCTGCGGAGCCGGTCCGGCTCCCCTTCCTCACCGAGAGCGGGTGGGACTATCCGGAGGGCGTCGCCCCCTCGGCGATGCGCACCTACACGATCCGCGCGCATCGGGAGGGCGCCGTCGACATCGACTTCGCCACCCACGAAGGGGGGATCGCCGCGGCCTGGGCGCTCCAGGCCCGTCCGGGGCAGGAGCTCGGGATCAACCCGCCGCGGCCCATCTACGAGCGTCCCGTGTGGGCGACACGGCAGCTGCTGATCGCCGACGAGCCGGCGCTCCCCGCCGCGCTCCGGATCGCCGAGCTCACCGCGGGTCAGGTCGACACGACGATCATCGCCGAGGTGCGCGGACCCGGCCATCAGATGCTCGCGGACGCCGACGGGGTCGACTATGTCTGGCTCCGCGGCACCGGCAACGGCCACGGCCCGAGCGAGCTCCTCCCGGCGCTGCGGCGCACCGGCCTCGACGAGCGCACCTATGTGTGGTTCGGCGGGGAGGCGCGGGTGAACCGTGAGGTGCGCCGCCTGCTCAGGCACGACCGGGCGCTCCCGGCCGGGGCGCAGACGACGCTCGGCTACTGGACGGACCGCTCCGAGGAGTGGGGCGCCCGCTACGAGGCCCTCGGCGAGGACTTCCACGAACGGATCCGCCTGCTCTACGAGAGCGATCGCGACACCGAGGAGGTCGTCGACGAGGTGTTCCGTCTCTACGAGGCCGCGGGACTGTGACGACCGGCACCCTGCCGCCCCCGACGGCCAGGAGCGCCTCGTCCGGCACCGCGCCGACCGGCATCGCCCGGGGGCGGGCGGCGCGGCTCGCCGGCCTCATCGGCTGCATCGCCGTGCTGGCGGTCGTGGTCGTCGCGAGCATCGGTGTGGGCGCGCGCCCGATCGCGCCCTCGACGATCTGGGACGCGGTCTGGGCCTATGACGACGCGGTGGACGAGCACGTCATGATTCTGGACCTCCGGATCCCCCGGACGGTCGTCGGCCTCGTCGTCGGCCCGGCGCTCGGCCTGTGCGGGGCACTGATCCAGGCGTTCACCAGGAACCCCCTCGCCGACCCGGGCATCCTGGGCGTCAACGCCGGTGCGACCTTCGCGGTGACGATCGCCGTCGGAGCGCTCGGGGTCACCGCACCGCTCGGGTACGTCTGGTTCGCGCTCCTCGGGGCCGCCGGCGTCACGGTCCTCGTCGCCGCCCTCGGGTCGATCGGCGGCAACCGCGCGACGCCGGCGAAGATGACCCTCGCCGGCGTCGCGGTCAGCGCCGCTCTCGGCGGGGCGACGACCGCGCTCACGCTCGCGGACCGCAAGGCCTTCGACGACCTCCGCTTCTGGGGCGTGGGATCGATCGGCGGGCGCGACCTCGACCTCGTGCTCGCCTTCGCACCGCTGATCGCCCTCGGCCTGATCCTCGGCCTCGCCTCCGCCCGCCCGCTCAACGCGCTCGCCCTCGGCGAGGAGCTGGGATCGTCGCTCGGGGTGCGGATCCGCGCGACGAGGGTCGTCGTCATCATCGCGGTCACGCTCCTCGCCGGCACCGCCACCGCCCTCGCCGGCCCCATCGCCTTCCTCGGCCTCATGGTGCCGCACGTCGTCCGCTGGTTCGTCGGTCCCGATCAGCGCTGGGTCTTCGCCTACACCCTGGTCGTCGCCCCGGTGATCCTGCTCGTCGCCGACATCCTGGGCCGGATCCTGCTCCCCAGCGGCGAAGTCCGCGTCGGGCTGGTCACCGCGCTCGTCGGAGCGCCCGTCCTCATCCTCCTCGCCCGTCGCAGATCGGTCTCGGGCCTGTGAACGCCACCCCCCGCCCCGCTGCACCGTCCGGACACATCGAACCGTCCGAACGCATCGAGCACGGCTACCGTTCGTTCTCCCTGCGCGTCGGTCGGCTCTCGGCGCTGTTGAGCGTCCGCACCACGATCGTCTGCACGGCCCTCGTGATCGGCATCGTGCTGCTCGCCCTCCTCTCGCTCGGAATGGGCAGCTACGCCCTCGACATCGGGGAGGTCATCGCGACCCTCACCGGCGGAGGCGACGCCCAGGCCCGACTTCTCGTCCTCGGATGGCGGCTCCCCCGGGTGCTGCTGGCGATCGCCTGCGGCGTCGCGCTCGCGGTGTCCGGCGCCGTCTTCCAGTCCCTCACCCGGAACCCGCTCGGCTCCCCGGACATCATCGGATTCTCCGCGGGCTCCTACACGGGGGCGATCGTCGTCATGCTCTGGCTGGGCTCTGCACGCTATCTGGACGTCGCCGCCGGCTCGCTGATCGGCGGATGCGCCACGGCGGCGGTCGTCTATCTGCTCGCCGTCCGCGGCGGCATCCGGCCGTTCCGCCTCATCATCGTCGGGATCGGGATCAGCGCGCTCCTGTCGTCCCTGAACTCGATGCTCATGCTGATGGTGGACGTCGACTCCGCCATGCTCGCCGCCGTCTGGTCCGCAGGTTCGCTCAACGGGCTGGGACACGAGCAGGCCTGGCCGATGATCGCGGTGCTGGTCGTGCTGCTCGCCCTCCTCGTCGGCGTCGCCCCGGGCCTCCGGCAGACCGAGCTGGGGGACGATGCCGCCCTCGCGCTCGGGACCTCTCCCACCCGGGCTCGCACCGCGGCGACGTTCCTCGGCGTCGCGCTGGTCGCGCTCGTCACGGCGGCGGCAGGTCCGATCTCCTTCGTCGCGCTGGCCGCGCCGCAGATCGCTCGGCGACTGGTCCGCGGATCCGGCCTGCTCCTGGTCCCCTCCGCGCTCACGGGGGCGGCGGTGCTCCTCGCCTCCGACATGCTGGCGCAGCGGCTGGCCTTCCCCGTCGGGGTCGTGACCGCCGTCCTCGGCGGCGTCTACCTGGCCTGGCTGCTGGCCTCCGAGTTCCGCAGGCGACGGTGAGCGGATGCCGCACCGACGCACACCCGACCACCCGAGAGGACAAGAGATGACCACGATCTCCGAGGATCCGCGGCTGCTGCCCACCCCGGCGCTCTCCGCCGAGGGCGTACGCGTCGGATACGACGGTCGCGTGATCTGCGACGGGGTCGACCTCCGCATCGAGCCGGGCTCCTACACCGCGATCCTGGGCCCCAACGCCTGCGGCAAGTCGACGCTGCTGCGCGCGATGGCCCGCGTCCTCCCGATCGCCGGCGGGCGCGTCGTGCTGGACGGCGCCGACATCGCCGCCCTGCCCGCGAAGGAGCTCGCCCGACGCCTCGGCCTTCTTCCGCAGACCTCGCTCGCCCCCGAGGGCATCCGTGTGGCCGATCTCGTCGCCCGCGGACGCTACCCGCATCAACGCCTGTTCGACCGGTGGTCGACGCAGGACGAGCGTGCCGTCGCCGACGCGCTCCGCGCGACCGGGACCACCGCACTCTCGGGCCGTCTCGTCGACGAGCTCTCCGGTGGTCAGCGGCAGCGCGCCTGGCTGGCGATGGTCCTCGCCCAGCAGACGCCTCTACTCCTGCTCGACGAGCCGACGACCTTTCTCGACATCGCCCATCAGTACGCCCTGCTGGAGCTGTTCGAGCGGCTCCGCACGGATCACGGACGGACCGTCGTCGTCGTCCTGCACGATCTCAACCAGGCCGCGCGCTACGCCGACCACCTCATCGTCATGAAAGACGGCGCGGTGGTGGTCGCCGGGCCGCCCACCACGGTCATCACGGCCGAGCTGGTCGAGGAGGTCTACGGCCTGCCCTGCCGGGTGGAGCCAGATCCCGAGACCGGGACGCCGATGGTCATCCCCCGGGCCGCTCTCCCCGTGCTCCCCTGATCCGGCCCGTTCCTCCCCGTCCACCCCTCCCGCCGCCCTTGACCGGCCGCTGACCGCGAGACTGCAACTGCGTCTCGAGACTGCGCGATTTCTGCGCAGTCTCGGAACGCAGTTGCAGTCTCGCGGAAGCCGAGAGCCGGAAGCGGGGACAGAGAGCCGGGAGCGGGAAACCGGGAGCGGGGAGTCGAGGGCGGCGCGCCGGCTCATCGACTCGGCGGTACCCGGATCGCACCGCCGAGCAGCGCTCCGGCGACGCAGGCGGCGGCCGCCACCGCGAACAGTAGGACGAACCCCCCTCCCCCCGACGCACCAGCACCGGCACCGGCACCGGCACCGGCACCGGCACCGGCACCAGCGATGAGCAGCATCGTCACGGGGGTTCCGAAGGCCGAGCCGACCGTGCGGAGCACCCCGTTCACGCCGACGGCGGCCGCGATCTCGTCCCGGGGCACCAGACGCGAGACGAGATCGGCAGCGAGCGCGAACCCCAGGCCGTTGCCGAGCCCCACGAGGGAGAAGGACGCGATCACGGCGGGGAGCGAGCCCAGGAGAACAGCCGCGCCAACGCTGCCGATCCCCATGAGCAGCAGCGCGAGGATCGCGACCGTCGCCGGGCGGAATCGGACGAGGAGGACGGGGGCCAGCCGTCCACCCAGGAACACGAGGACCGCGCCGGGCAGCATCGCCAGCCCGGTGCCGGCGACCGTCATGCCGAACCCCGAGGGCTCCGGCCCCTGGAACAGGATCGGCAGGCCGACGTAGAACAGATACGGGATGAACCCGAGCAGCAGGGTCAGCAGGTTGGTGAGGGCGAGGGCGGGCCGCGTCAGGACGCGTACGTCCACGAGCGGCGTGGGGATCCGTCGCTCCACAAGCCACAGGGCGACGAACGCCACGACGGACACGGCGAGCAGTCCGATCAGAGCACCCGCTCCCCAGACACTCCCCTGAGCGACGGCCAGCAGCAGGGCGAGGAGGGCGACGCTGAGCAGCACTGCGCCGACGCCGTCGATGCGCCCGGCTTCCTGCTCCCGCGGATGGGGCGATGCGGGGACGCAGAGCGCGACGAGGACGATGCTCACCACCCCGAGGACCGCGCCGGTGCCGAACAGCCACGGCCAGGACAGCGTCTGCGCGATCACCCCGCCCACCACGAGCGCGACTCCGGCACCGAGGCCGAGGGTCCCGCTGAGCCAGCCCACGGCCGCGGCCTGCGCATCCACGGGGAGATGGCGACGCACGATCGCGAGCGCGAGCGGGAACGACGCGGTCGCCGCCCCCTGCAGCACCCGGCCGAGGAGGAACACCGGATACGACCCGCCGAACGCGCACAGTGCCCCGCCCAGGACGAAGACCATCAACGCACCGAGGAGCACTCGCCGATGACCGCGCCGATCGCCGAGGGCGCCGAGGATCGGGGCGGCGACCGCCCCGCTGAGCAGATAGGAGGTGAGGATCCATCCCCCGCCCGCCGCATCCAGTCCGAGATCGGACACGAGCTCAGGAAGGGCCGGGACGAGGAGCGTCTGCATCAGCGAGAAGGACAGCACGGCGCAGAGCAGCGCGGGGAGCGTTCCGGGACGCGATCGGGCCTCGGCGCGGAGGACGGGCACGGGAGCGGTCATCGTCACCTCATATCTTGATCGGAACGGAATCATCCGTTCCGATCAAGATATCGGCATTCTCCGCACCTCGCTACCCTGAGGTGATGCACAGCGCCCCCGACTCCCCCGCCACCGACCGCGGACGTGCCCGCGAGGCGCGTGCGAACGACAGGGCGGTCCTGGAGGCGGCGCGCGACGTGTTCGCCGCTCAGGGCTTCGACGCGCCGACCGCGGCGATCGCCCGGCGGGCCGGGGTCGGCGTCGCCACGGTCTACCGTCGCTACCGCTCCAAGGACGAGCTCGTGCACGCGCTGCGCCTCCTCGCGCTCGAGGACGTGACGCGGATCGCTCAGGATGTGGCCGCCGAACGCCCGCCCCTCGCGATCGGCCGCTTCCTCGTCCGCCACCTGCAGGAGGCTGCGAGCCCGCTGGCCACCACGTTCGGCCGGCTCCTGCCCTCGTCCCCCGAGATCGAGGCGGCATCCGACCGACTGCGCGACGCGCTCGATCACCTCATCGCCCTCGATCGGGATCGCGACCTGATCCCGGAGGACTACACGGCCGGAGAGGTCATGCTCGCGATCGCCCATCTGCGTCCGCACCTCATGGTTCCTCGCGAGCGCGCGACGGAGCTCCATCTGCGCCAGCTCGACCTGTACCTCGCCGGTCTCCGCGAGGTCGCGCAGGGTCGCGCGAAACAGCGGGGCGCTGCCCTGACCTGGGACGAGTGGGTCAGCTTCAACAGCGCACCCTGATCCTGCCCGCCCTCCTCCTCACCCACCCCTCCGCGAGACGGCAACTGCGTCTCCGGACTGCGCGATTTTCACGCAGTCTCGGGACGCAGTTGCAGTCTCGCGGTCAGCAGCGGCGCAGCCAGGGGCGCACGGGGGCGGGGCGGGGCGCGCACAAGGACGGGCGCCGCGATCACCCCCATGATCGCGACGCCCGCCGGCCCGTGCGGGTCGAGGACCCGTCTCAGCAGAAGGAGGTCGCAGCCTCCCACGCGAGGGGGACCTCGTCCTGGTTCTCCCGCGTCACGGTCGCCTCGATCAGTCCGTAGGAGCGGTCGGAGGCGAAGAAGACCTCGTTCGGGTTGTCGAGCCCGAACGGCGAGAGGTCGACGACGAAGTGGTGCTTGTTCGGCATCGACATCCGGATCTCCGCGATCTCCGGGTGCGCCTCGAGCACGACGCGCCCCATGTCGAAGAGCGTCGTCTGGAGGGCCGCCGAGTACCGCCGGGTGAACTCCTCCAGCAGCAGGGTCTTGACGTCCGCATAGATCGCGGAGAAGTCCAGATCACGGGACGAGGCATCGGGGGCGTACCGCCAGCGCGCCGTCACGTCGGTGGCGAGGATCCGGTCGGTCGTCTCCTTCAGCGACGTGTAGCGGTCCTTCGGGTAGCCGACGAAACCGGACTCCGTCGTCTTCAGCACCGTGAGGCCCTTCAGGCCGGCGATGATGTGGCGGTCCGCGCCGTCGGCGACGACGACCGCGGTCCGCGTCTCCTGCCCGGTGCGGACGAAGGAGTGGTCGTGGCCCTCGCCGTCGACGAGGATCCGCTCCCAGGCGTAGCTCTCCGCGGTCCAGCGTCCGCCCTCGACCCAGTCGAAGGAGCCCGTGAAGTGATCCGCGAGACGCAGCAGGAAGCCCTCGGGGGATCCGATGCCGTCCCGGGCGAACGCGAAGACCGTGTTCTTCTGCGTGTCGGTCGGCACGACGTGCGCGTTGTCGCCGTCGAGGTGGGCGGCGGTGAAGTCCCCCCGCAGCTGGGAGGAGACGTTGAGGTCCTCGATCTCGTGACGGTCGGTGTCGCGCGTGACCTTCACGACGCGGACCTCGGCCTTGCCGTACTGGTTGTGCCCCAGCACGATGCCGCCGGTGGCGGGAGCGGTGGAGTCGGTGGCGGTCAGGATGTCGGTCATTGTTCTCTAGCTTCCTCGGTAGGTCGAATAGGCGAAGGGGCTCAGCAGCAGCGGCACGTGATAATGCCGGGCGTCGTCGATGACGAAGGTGAGCAGCGCTTCCGGATAGAAGGTGGGGATGCCGCGTTCGGCGAAGTACGCCCCCGTGTCGAAACGCAGACGGTAGGTCCCGGCGGGCAGCGCCTCCGGCCCGAGCTGCTTCGCCCGACCGTCCGCGTCCGTCACCGCCTCGGCGATGACCTGCCACTGCTCGCCCTCCTGGGCGAACAGCTGCACCGGGACGCCCGGGGCGGGAAACCCCTGGACGGCGTCGAGGACGTGGGTCGTGATGTGCGAGACGGTCGTCATGCGGTCACGGTTCCTTTCAATCGGAGCAGGGCGATCTCCCGCAGCTGCTCGGCGACGATCCGATCCTCGGCCTCGGCGTCGTTGCGCAGACGCTCCTGCAGGCTCGACAGGATCTCCCGCGCGTCGCGGCCGGCGGCGCGGATCAGGAACACCCGGCCGAAGCGCTGCTCGTAGGCGAGGTTGCCCTCGTTGAGCGCCTCCTGCACGGCCTGATCGGCGGGATCGACCCCCGCCTGCTCCGCCCGGGACATCGCCGCCTCGCGGCTGCTCCCGTCGGCGCGCTCCCCGATCCGCGGATGATGGGCGAGGGCGGCGGCGACCTCGTCCGTCGTGAACGGAGCGGCTGCGCCCGCTGCCTCCGCCGCGAGGGCCTCGATCGTGCCGTATGGTCTGCGGTCCGCGATCTGCTCGCACCACCGCGTCACATCGACGCAGGGGCGGAGCGCGGCGATGGCGCCGTCGCGATCCGCGCTGTTGAACTCCTCAAGCAACATTGCTTGATCTTCCTTTTCGTTCTGCTGGCATCCACGGTGTAGGAACACGAGATCATTGATTTCGTATCGTGGAACTGTTATTTCAGCATGCGACAATTCTAACCCGGGATTCGCGATCGGACAAGGCCTCCCGCCCGATTCGTCCCGGATGCGGAGAACCCCGCCCCGGACAGACCGGGACGGGGTTCCGCAGGACGCCGTCAGGCGCCCAGCGCCTCGCGGAGACGGGCGACGTGGCCATGGGGATCGACGTTGTACTCCACCGAGAGCACGCGTCCTTCGGCATCCACCACGACCGTGGAGCGGATCAGGCCGTCGAAGGTCCGTCCGTTCACGGTCTTCTGCCCCCAGGCGCCCCACGCGCGGGCAACCTCCGCCGACTCATCGGAGAGGAGCGTGAAGGGCAGCTGCTCGGCAGCGGCGAACTCGGCGAGCTTCGACACCGGATCCGGCGAGATCCCGAGCACCGCGTACCCGGCGCCCTGGAACGAGGCGAGGTTGTCTCGGAAGTCGCAGGCCTCGGTGGTGCAGCCCGGTGTGAAGGCGGCCGGGTAGAAGTAGACGATGACCGGGGTGCCGCGCAGCTCGGACAGCGAGCGCGGTGCGCCGGAGGCATCGGTGAGGGTGAAGTCGGGGGCGGGACGACCCGCCTCCAGCTCCTCGGACGAGTTGATCATGCCGTTTCTCCGTTCTCGTTCTGTCCGCGGCGCAGCAGCCTGCCGCGGGGATGGTCCTGATCCACGGGCGAGCCCGCGAGGTAGGTCGCATGGACGACCCCGGTGAGCTCGCGTCCGTCGTACGGGGTGATCGGGTGGCGGTGTGCGAGGCTCCTCGCGTCCACGACGAAGGACTCCTCCGGCGCGAAGACCGCGAAGTCCGCCGCATTCCCCACGGCGATCGACCCCTTGCCCTCGAGTCCCGCCCGCGCCGCCGGCTTCTCCGACATCAGCGCCACGACCCGCTCCAGCGGGATGCCGCGGCGCCTGGCCTCCGACCAGATCAGCGGGAGCCCCAGCTGAAGGGAGGAGATGCCGCCCCATGCCGCCGCGAAGTCGCCGTCTCCGGCGTACTTCAGCTCCGGCGTCGATGGCGAGTGGTCCGAGACGATGAAGTCGATCGTCCCGTCCGCGATCCCGCGCCACAGGGCGTCCCTGTTGCCCTCCTCGCGGATCGGCGGACAGCACTTGAAAGCGGTGGCGCCGGACGGGATGTCCTCCGCCGCGATGGCGAGGTAGTGCGGGCAGGTCTCGACCGTGAGATCGACGCCGTCCGCCTTCGCCGCGGCGATCCGCGCCAGCGAGTCGCTGTTGGAGAGGTGCAGGACGTGTGCGCGCACTCCCGTGTCCGCGGCGCCCTGGATCACCTCGGCGATCGCCGCGTCCTCGGCGGAGCGCGGACGGGAGGCCAGGAAGTCGGCGTACTCGTGGCTCGCCTCGTGGACGGAGTCCTCGATGATGCGGGCGTCCTCCGCATGGACGATGAGGAGGGAGCCGAGCTCCGCGAGCGTCGACATCGCCGTCCGCATCTCCGCGACCGAGACATCGGGGAACTCGTCCACGCCCGAGGGCAGCAGGAAGCACTTGAAGCCGTAGACGCCCGCGGCGTGCAGGGGCGCGAGATCGGCGTCGTTGCCGGGGATCACGCCTCCCCAGAAGCCGACGTCGACGAAGACGCGTCCTTCGGCGGTGGCGCGCTTGACCTCCAGCGCCTCGACGGAGACCGTCGGCGGGATGCTGTTGAGCGGCATGTCGACGATCGTGGTGACCCCGCCGGCGGCGGCGGCCCTGGTCGCGGACTCGAAGCCCTCCCACTCTGTGCGTCCCGGCTCGTTGACATGCACGTGGGTGTCGACGAGGCCGGGGAGGAGCACCTCGTCCTCGGAGAGGAGCACCAGGTCGTCGCCCGCGAGGTCGGCGCCCTCCGGCGCCACGCGGGCGATGCGTCCCGCACGCACGCCGATCTCCGCGGAGGCGATCACGCCGTCCACCAGTGCCCGCCCCCGCAGCACGAGGTCGTAGCGCTGCGGTCCGATCGATCGGACGAGGTCCTCGGAGAGCCGCTCCAGCAGCTCTCCCGCATCGGCCATGCTGCGCGCCGCGTCCGGCTCGATCTCCGACAGGGCCCGGACGCCGGAGAACCCGGCGTCCGCGATCTCTGCCGCGCTCAGCGTCGTCCTGCCGCAGACGCCGAAGACGGGGATGCCGGCAGCGGCGGCGGCCCGGGCGACGCCGATCGGTGCCTTGCCCATGAGGCTCTGCGCGTCCAGACTCCCCTCGCCGGTGATGACGGCGTCCGCCCCGAGGAGGCGTCCGCGAAGGTCGACGAGGTCCAGGATCACATCGATCCCCGCACGCCGCTCGGCGCCGAGGACGATGGCGGCGAAGCCGACGCCGCCCGCAGCGCCCGCTCCGGGACGGAGCGCGGCGTCGCCCGCGGGGACCGCGAGCGTGACGCCTGCCGGGTCCGCCGCGCCGAGCACCTCGACCAGCCGTCCGAGGGCGGCGTCGAGGATCGTCACGTCCTCCTCCGTCGCGCCCTTCTGCGGTCCGAAGACCGCGGCGGCACCGGAGGATCCGAGCAGGGGGTTGTCCACATCGCTCGCGAGGACGATCGTCGCGTCGGCGAGACGGGCGTCGAGCCCGTCGAGGTCCACGCTCGCGAGTCGGGCCAGTGCCGCGCCGCCGAGCGGGAGCTCCTGACCGTCATCGCCCAGGAGACGCACGCCGAGTCCTTGCAGGAGGCCTGCCCCGCCGTCGGTGGAGGCGCTGCCGCCGATCCCGAGCACGATGCGACGGCAGCCGGCATCGAGTGCCGCGCGAACGAGGAGGCCCGTGCCCAGGCTGGTCGCTCCCCCGGCGTCCTTGCGCCCTTCGGGCACGAGGTCCAGACCCGAGGCCCTGGCCATCTCGATCACCGCCTCGTCGCCGCGGACGGCGAAGTCCGCGTCGACGGGCGCGCCGACGGGGCCGGGCACGCGCACCGAACGGCGCTCGTACCCGGCCGCGAGCGCAGCGTCCAGGGTCCCCTCGCCTCCGTCGGCGACGGGCACCTGGACGACCTCGACGGACGGGTCCGCCCGGCGGGCTCCCGCGGCGACCCTCCGGGCCACCTCGGGAGCCGTCAGCGACCCCTTGAACTTGTCCGGGGCGATGACCAGCCGCATGGTCAGACCTGCACGAGCGACAGGATCGCGGTGGGCGCGTCGTCCGCCGAGAGGGCCAGGTCCTCGAACTCGTTCACCGCGTCCAGCTCGGCGCCCATGGCGATGTTGGTCACACGCTCGAGGATGACCTCGACCACGACCGGGACGCTGAACTCCGCCATCAGGTCCTGCGCACGGGCGAACGCCGCTCCCAGATCCTCCGGCCGCTCGACGCGGACCGCCTTGCAGCCGAGCCCCTCGGCGACCTTGACGTGGTCCACGCCGTAGCCCTGGGTCTCCGGGGAGTTGATGTTGTCGAAGGCGAGGGACACGTGGTAGTCCATCTCGAAGCCGCGCTGTGCCTGGCGGATGAGGCCGAGGTAGCTGTTGTTGACGACGACGTGGATGTACGGGAGCTGGTGCTGCGCACCGACCGCGAGCTCCTCGATCATGAACTGGAAGTCGTAGTCCCCGGACAGCGCGACCACCGTCTGGTCGGGCTTGCCGCGGACGACCCCGAGCGCCGCGGGGCCCGTCCAGCCGAGAGGGCCCGCCTGCGCGGCGTTGATCCACCGGCGCGGACCGAAGACGTGCAGCAGCTGCGCTCCCGCGATCTGGGACAGGCCGATCGTGGTGACGTAGGTCACGTCCCGCCCGAAGGCGCGGTTCATCTCCTCGTACACCCGCTGCGGCTTGATCGGCACGTTGTCGAAGTGCGTCTTGCGCTGCAGCGTGGCCTTGCGCTCGCGCACCTCCGCCGCCCAGCCCGAGTAGTCCGGGAGGGTCCCCGCATCGCGGCGCTCCTTCGCCACCTCGAGGAAGGCGTCGATCGCGGCGCCCGCATCGGAGACGATCCCGAGGTCCGGTGCGAACACGCGGCCGATCTGGGTCGGCTCGATGTCGACGTGGACGAACGTACGGCCCTCGGTGTACTTCTCCACGCTGCCCGTGTGCCGGTTGGCCCAGCGGTTCCCGATGCCCAGCACGAAGTCGCTCGCCAGGAGCGTCTGGTTGCCGTAGCGGTGGCCCGTCTGGATGCCCACCATGCCCGCGTTGAGCTCGTGGTCGTCGGCGATCGTCCCCCAGCCCATCAGGGTCGGGACCACCGGGACGCCGAGGATCTCGGCGAGCTCGACGAGCCGCTCGGAGGCGCCGGCGTTGATGACCCCGCCGCCCGAGATCAGCAGCGGCCGCTCGGAGGCGACGAGCATGTCGATCGCCTTCTCCGCCTGGAAGCGGCTGGCCGCGGGACGCGTGACGACGAGCGGCTCGTAGGCGTCGATGTCGAACTCGATCTCGGCCAGCTGCACATCGATCGGGAGGTCGATCAGGACCGGGCCCGGCCGCCCCTCGCGCATCAGGTGGAACGCCTTCTGGAAGGCGCCCGGCACCTGCGCGGGCTCCATCACGGTCATCGCCATCTTGGTCAACGGGCGGGCGATGGTCTCGATGTCGACCGCCTGGAAGTCCTCCTTGTGCAGCTTCGCCACCGGTGCCTGCCCGGTGATGCAGAGGATCGGGAGGGAGTCGGCCCACGCGGCGTAGAGGCCGGTGATCATGTCGGTGCCCGCAGGCCCCGAGGTCCCGATGCAGATGCCGATGTTGCCGTCGGCGGCCCTGGTGTAGCCGTCAGCCATGTGCGAGGCGCCCTCGACGTGCCTGGCCAGGGTGTGCCGGACGCCGCCGTTGGCGCGCATCGCGGAGTAGAAGGGGTTGATCGCCGCCCCGGGAAGGCCGAACGCCTCGGTGGCGCCCTCCTTCACCAGGATGGCCACGGCGGCATCCACCGCGCGCATACGTGTCATGGGAGTTTCTCCTGCAGATCGGGTCAGCTGCGGCCGGCGAGGCCGGCGGTCAGCTTGAAGAGTCCGGAATGGTCGAGCCCGCCGTCGCCCTGCTGCACGGTCGCGCCAACGAGCTGGGCCACGTGGGCGCCGAGCGGGATGGTGATCCCGGCCTGGCGCGCGGCGGCGGTGATGATGCCCATGTCCTTGTTGTGCAGGGCGAGGCGGAAGCCGGGGGCGAAGTCGCGGTCCAGCATCTTCTGCCCCTTCTGGTCGAGGACCTTGGATCCGGCGAGCCCGCCGCCGAGCACCTTGAGCGCCGCGTCCGTGTCCACGCCGAACGCCTCGAGGAAGATGATCGCCTCGGCGAGCGCCTGGATGTTCACCGCGACGATGAGCTGGTTCGCGGCCTTCACGGTCTGGCCGGCCCCTGCGGGACCCACGTGGACGATGGTCTTCCCGACCGACTCGAGGATCGGCAGCGCCGCCGCGAAGTCCTCGGACGTGCCGCCGACCATGATCGACAGCGCGGCGTCGATCGCGCCCTGCTCGCCACCGGACACCGGCGCGTCGACGGCGCGGAGGCCCGCGGCGACCGCCTCGTCGGCGAGCTCCTTGGCGACGTCGGGGCGGATGCTGGACGCGTCGATCCACAGCGCGCCCTTCCGGGCGTTGGCGATGATGCCGCCCTCGCCCTGCGCCGCCGCGGCGACGTCCGGCGAGTCGGGGACCATGGTGATGACGACGTCGGCGTCCTTGACCGCGTCGGCGATGTCGGCGGCACCCAGGCCGCCGGCGGCGACGAGCTCTTCGATGCGGTCGGGCGTGAGGTTGTAGCCCGTGACCGAGTGACCGGCCTTCAGGAGGTTCTTCGCCATGGGCAGACCCATGATTCCGAGGCCGATGACAGCGATGTTGGTCATGATGTTCCTTCGTTGGTTGCGTGTCCGACGTGACGCGGGAGGGCGTCACGGAGAGGGTGAGGCGATGCGCTCAGCGGGTTCCGCCGACGGATCCCTCGGCGGCCCAGTCGAACGCGGTCTCGATCGGCGCCTTGTACTCGAGGCCGACGGGACCGGCGTAGCCGAGCTCTCGGCTGCGGGCGATCCATGCGGCAAGGGGCAGGTCCCCGGTCCCCGGCGCTCCGCGGCCCGGGGCGTCGGCGATCTGGATGTGGCCGAACGAGGCCGCGTGGGCCTCGATCACGGCCGGGACGTCGTCCCCGTTGACGGCGAGGTGGTAGAAGTCGGCCAGGAGCGCGAGGTTCGCCGTCCCGGTCTCGGTCCGCACCCGGTCGATGACCGAGAGCGCGTCCGCGGCGGTCCGCAGCGGGTAGCGCTCGGCTCCGCTCACGGGCTCCACCAGCACGGTGCCGCCGATCGGGGCGACGGCGGCAGCGGCCGCGGCGAGGTTCTCCACGGCGACCGCGTCCTGGGTCTCGGGGGCGATCCCGTCGATCCGGTTGCCGTACAGCGCGTTGAACCCCTTCGTGCCGAGGGCGTCGCCGATCGCCGCGACGACCGCGAGGTTGTCGCGGAACTCCGCGGCCCTCGCGGGCCACGAGACCAGTCCGCGGTCACCGCCCGGCATGTCCCCCGCGTGGAAGTTCAGACCGCTGAGCCGGACGCCCGCATCGCGGATGGCCGCGATGAAGGCGTCGACATCGCTGTCCAGGGGCACGGAGGTCGAGAAGGGCCACCAGAACTCGACCGCGTCGAATCCCGCGGCCTTGGCCGCTGCGGGGCGCTCCAGGAGCGGCAGCTCGGTGAGGAGGATGGAGCAGTTCACCGTGTACGTCATCGTTTGGCTCGCTTTCCACTGATCCGAAATTTCGCTATTCGGAAAAGAAGTTCTACTAGATGAAAGTCTAGGTGATGCATCGAGGATGCGTCAACCATCCATCGACGCGGGGATGTCGAGCCGCAGACGCGGAAACGCCCCGCGCCCGAGGGGCACGAGGCGTTTCCGATCGAGGTGCGACTGCCGGCTACTCCGCGCCGGCGGTGCGCACGTCGTCGCTGTTGAGCACGCGGAAGGCGACGGCGGCGAGCGCCGCGCCCACCACCGGCGCCAGCACGTACAGCCACAGGGAGCTCCAGGCGAACTGGCCGCTGATCGCGAGGCCCAGGGCGACGGCCGGGTTGAAGCCGCCGCCGGAGATGCTGCCGACGGTGGTCGCGCCGACGAAGACCGTGGCACCGATCGCGAGCCCGTAGAAGGAGTTGTTCGGGTGGTCCTTCGAGGTCGCGACGTTCAGCACGACCCACACCAGCACGAACGTGAACAGCGCTTCGACGAGGAACGCCGGTCCCGCCTCGATCGAGACCGAGGCCTCCGCACGGGGCCAGAGCACCAGGCTGAGGAGGGCTGCGAGCGCGCCGCCGACGAACTGGGCCACGACGTAGACGATGAGGCCGGTCGCGCTGATCGCGCCACGGAGGAAGACGCCGACGGACACGGCGGGGTTCAGGTGGGCTCCGGAGATGTGCCCCGTGGCGTAGACGAGAACCATCAGCGCAAGACCGATCGCGAGGGGCGTCAGGGCGCTGCCACTGTTGACGGCCGCGATGATGCTGAACACGAAGAGGAAGGTGGCGAGCGTCTCGGCGAGCGCGCCGCGCAGGGTGGAGGTCATCGGTTGCTTTCTGTGTATGGGCGGGGCCGCCGGTGGACCGGTCAGCCCCAGGGACGGGGGTCGCCGCCGCGGGTCAGACGGATCTGGCGGTTCACGTCTTTATACAGCAGATATCGGAATGGACCGGGACCCCCGGCGTAACAGGCCTGCGGGCAGAACGCGCGCAGATGCATGAAGTCGCCGGCCTCGACCTCGACCCAGTCGTCGTTCAGCCGGTAGACCGCCTTGCCCTCCAGCACGAACAGGCCGTGCTCCATGACGTGCGTCTCGGCGAACGGGATGGACCCACCCGGCTGGAAGGTCACGATGTTGACGTGCATGTCGTGGGCGAGGTCGTCCGGATCGACGAAGCGGGTCGTGGACCACGCCCCGTCGGTGTCCGGCATCGGACGCGGCTCGACCTCCTGGTCGCTGGTCACGAACGACGTCGCACGGTATCCGTCCAGCGGCTCATAGGCCTTGCGGACCCAGTGGAAGCTCGTGGCCTCTCCGCCCTCGTTCGCCAACGACCAGACGGAGTCCGTCGCGAGGTAGGCGTATCCACCGGGGGCCAGGACGTGCCGCTCCCCCTCCAGGATGAGGGTCAGCTCGCCCGCGGTCACGAACACGACCCCCTCGACGCCCGCCTCGGACTCCGGCCGCTCGGCGCCGCCGCCGGGCTGGATCTCCACGATGAGCTGCGAGAAGGTCGTCGCGAAGCCGGCGATCGGCCGTGCGATGATCCACGCGCGCGTTCCCGTGAACCCGGGCAGGTTGCTGGTCACGATGTCGCGCAGCACGCCCTTCGGGATGACGGTATACGCCTCTTTGACGATGGCGCGGTCGGTGAGCAGCTCGTTCTGCCCCGGCAGCCCGCCGGTCGGGGTGTAGTAGCCCATGGGGTCTCCTTGTCGTTCTCGATTGTTTCCGCGTCGGCCGCTCAGCCGGCGGCGAGCCTCGGGTGCGCGAGGGCGGCGAGCCCCGCCTCGTCGATGCCGATGTCGGCCAGGACCTCGTCGGCGCCGATCGCCCCGCACTGGACGCCGCGGAGCACGAACCAGGCCAGCGCCCTGGCCGTTGCCGGCTCGTCCATCACCGCGCCCTCGATCCGCTCGCGGTACGCGTGCAGGCGCTCGGCCGCATCGAAGTATCCGCTGCGGTAGAACGCATAGGTCGCGAGGAACCGCGTCGGGAGCTGATGGGGATGGAGGTCCCATCCCTGGTAGAAGCCGCGCTCGAGCGAGCGTCGCACCAGACGCGCGTGGAGCACCCAGGCCTCCGCGGTGCGCTCCCCGATCGGCAGGATGTTCGTCGAGCCGTCGGAGAGGCGGATGCCGGTGCCGGCGACGGCCAGCTGCATCATCTCCTTCGCGAGGTCGGCCGCCGGGTGCTCCATCGACTGATAGCGCGCGGAGATGCCCAGCGAGGCGCTGTAGTCGTAGGTGCCGTAGTGCAGCCCGGTGATCCGTCCCGGCGCCGCCGTCGGAAGCTGCGCGAGCGGGGATCGGCCGTCGGCGCCGAGGACCAGCTGGGGGGTCTCGACCTGCACCTCGAAGCGGATCCGTCCTTCGGGGAGCCCGTGCGCCCGCTCCAGCACGCCGGCGATCTCCGCCATCGCCTCGACCTGGGCGACGGTGGTCACCTTGGGCAGCGTCAGCACGAGGCCGTCAGGCAGGCCGCCGGCCTCGACGAGACCGCCGAGGAAGAGGTCGAGCGTGCGCAGCCCGCGTTCCCGGGTCGGCTTCTCGAAGCACTTGAACCGGATCCCGATGAAGGGCGGGGCGCTCCCCTCCGCCACGGCGGCGGCCACCAGGCTCGCCGCCTGCAGCGCGTCGGCGTCCTCGGCCGGACCGCGGTCGCCGTATCCGTCCTCGAAGTCGAGACGGAGGTCCTCGATGGGCTCGGCCTCGAGCTTCGCGCGGACCCGGGCGGCGATCGGCGCGACGAGCGCGTCGGCGATCCCGACGTGCGCGGCGAGGCGCTCCATGCCCCCCGCCTCGTCCACCGCGGCCAGTGCCTGCGCGCCCCAGCGAGCCGCGAGGTCCGGGGTGAAGCGATCAGCGGGCACGTACACGGTGTGCACCGGCTGCCGCTCGCCGCTGTCGCCCGGATAGGCGACGTCCAGAAGCTCGTCGGTCGCCGCGAGCCGCGCATCGACGCGGGCGCGGTCGGCCGGGGTGAGCACAGCGCTCACGTCGCGTCCTCCGCCTCGCCGCGCGGGCTGGTGAGGATGTCGTAGGCGGGCAGGGTGAGGAAGTCGACGTACTCCTCGTCGAGGCAGATGTCGGAGATGAGACGGGCGGCGGGCTCGTAGAAGGCCGCGAAGGCCCCCGGCTCGACCTCGGCGCGGATCCGGTCCACCTCCTCGTCCAGGATCCGGGTGACCAGCTCGGGGGTCACCGTGTTCCCGGTGTCGGCGAGGACGACGCCGGTCCGCAGCTGCTGCCAGACCTGGGAGCGCGAGATCTCGGCGGTCGCCGCGTCCTCCATGAGGTTGTTGATGGCCACGGCCCCGTCGCCCGCGAGCCAGACCGCCGTGTAGACGACGGCCACCGACAGGTTCGTGCGCAGCCCCGCCTCCGTCACCCGTCCCGGGGCCGAGGCGATGTCGAGCAGCTGATCCGCGGTGACCGAGACCTCGGGGCGCTGCCGGTCGAGCTGGTTCGGACGATCGCCGAGCACGCCGTCGAAGACCTCGCGGCACACCGGGACGAGGTCCGGGTGTGCCACCCAGGAGCCGTCGAAGCCGTCCGCCGCCTCGCGCGACTTGTCGGCGCGCACCTTCTCGAAGGCGGCGCGGGTGACCTCGAGGTCGTTGCGGTTGGGGACGAACGCCGCCATCCCGCCCATCGCCACGGCGCCGCGACGGTGGCAGGTCTTCACCAGCAGCTCCGTGTAGGCCCTCATGAAGGGCGCGGTCATCGCGACGTCAGCACGGTCGGGGAGGACGAACGCCTCGCCCTGGTCGCGGAAGACCTTGATCATGCTGAACAGGTAGTCCCAGCGGCCGGCGTTGAGCCCGGACGCATGCTCGCGCAGCTCGTAGAGGATCTCCTCCATCTCGAAGGCGGCGGGGATGGTCTCGATGAGCACGGTGGCCCTGATCGTGCCGCGCGGGATGCCCAGCGCCTCCTGCGCGAAGACGAAGATGTCGTTCCAGAGTCGCGCCTCCTGGTGGCTCTCCATCTTCGGCAGGTAGTAGTACGGACCGTGGCCGTTCGCGATGAGCTGCCTCGCCGTGTGGAAGAAGTGCAGGCCGAAGTCCACGAGCGCGCCGCTGCCGGCCTCGCCGTCGATGCGGACGTGCCGCTCCGGGAGGTGCCAGCCGCGGGGACGTGCCACGACGACCGGACGCTGGACATCGGTGCGCAGCGCGTAGGCCTTCCCGGTGGGCGAGGTGTAGGAGAGCGTCCCCCGAGCCGCGTCCCGGAGGTTCTTCACCCCCGCGACGACGTTCTCCCAGGTGGGGCTCGCCGCGTCCTCGAGGTCCGCAAGCCACACCCGCGCCTGGGAGTTCAGCGCGTTGATCGCCATCTTCGGCGGCGCCGCGGGGCCGGTGATCTCCACGCGACGGTCGCGCAGCGCCTCGGGCGCCGGCGCGACCCGCCACTCCCCGTCCCTGATGGCGGCGGTCTCCGGGAGGAAGTCCAGCCTGCCGGTGCGCGCGACCTCCTCGCGGCGGGCGCGGCGGGCGGCCAGGAGCTGGATCCTGCGGGCATCGAACCGGTGGTGCAGCTCCTCGACGAGCGCGAGGGCCTCCACGCTCAGGATGTCCTCGGCGCCGTCGATCCGTGCCGGACGGGTGATCTCGATGGTCATGCGACCGCCTCTCCTTCAATGCTCTCGATGTCGATGACCTCGCCGGTGCGCGCGTTCTCCGCGGCGTGCGCGACGGCATCCGCGACGGATCTGGCGACCGTCGGGTCGAAGACGCTCGGGATGATGTAGCTGGCGTTCAGCTCGTCGTCGCCGACGGCTCCGGCGATCGCGCGCGCCGCGGCGACGAGCATCTCCGGGACGATGTCGGACGCCTGCGCGTCCAGCATCCCGCGGAAGAACCCGGGGAAGGCCAGGACGTTGTTGATCTGGTTCGGGAAGTCGCTGCGTCCCGTCGCGACCACCGCGGCGTGACGGGCCGCGAGCATCGGATCGACCTCGGGATCGGGGTTGGCCATGGCGAACACGATGGCATCGGAGGCCATGCTGCTCAACTCCGCCTCCCCGATGAGGTTCGGCGCGCTCACACCGATGAACACGTCGGCGCCGACCATCGCATCGGCGAGCGAGCCGGTCAGGCCGTCCTCGTTGGTGTGGGCGGCGATCCAGCTGCGGTGCTCGTCATCGTAGTGCTCGCCGCGGTGGAGGATGCCACGGCGTCCGGCGGCGACGATCGAGCGCGCCCCCTCGGTGCGCAGGAGCTGGATGATGGCGCTGCCGGCCGCCCCCACGCCGGAGACGACGATCCGGACGTCCGCGAGCTCCTTGCCCACGATGCGAAGGGCGTTCACGAGGGCGGCGAGGGTCACGATCGCCGTGCCGTGCTGATCGTCGTGGAAGACGGGGATGTCGAGCTCGTCCCTGAGCCGCCGCTCGATCTCGAAGCAGCGCGGCGCCGCGATGTCCTCGAGGTTGATGCCGCCGTAGACCGGGGCGATCGCCTTGACGATGCGGATGATCTCCTCGGTGTCCTGGGTGTCCAGCGCCACCGGCCAGGCGTCGACGTCCGCGAACTGCTTGAACAGCGCGGCCTTGCCCTCCATCACCGGGATCGAGGCCGCCGCCCCGATGTTGCCGAGCCCGAGGACCGCCGACCCGTCGGTCACCACGGCGATCGTGTTGCCCTTCACCGTGTAGCGCCGGGCCTCGGCCGGGTCCTCGGCGATCGCCAGGCAGACCCGCGCGACGCCGGGCGTGTAGGCGCGGGAGAGGTCGTCCCTGTTGCGCAACGGCGTCTTGGGCATCACCGCGAGCTTGCCGCCGACATGCATCCGGAAGGTGCGGTCGTCCACCTCGTGCACCACGACGCCGTCTCTGGCCCGCAGCGATTCGGCGATCTCCGCGGCGTGCGCGGCGGAGATCGCGTTGCAGGTGAGCTCGATCATCACCCTGTCGTGCCTGGACTCGCTGACGTCGACCGCCGTGACGACGGCGCCCGCGTCGGCGACGGCGGCCACCACCTCGCTGGTCGCCGTCACGCGCGCGGAGACCTCCACGCGCAGCTGAATGGAGTATCCGGGACTCGGGTTCGCCATCGATCTGTGTCCTCTCGAACGCGGTCGGGGCGGTGATTGTCACCGTGACCGGTCAGTATTCGCTATACGGAGATTAATATCCACCATGCGAAATATCAAGAGGGACATGCTCGTGACCCGACACACACGGCCGCCCCGGAGTCGCCCTCCATGCGGAATGGGATAGCCTGGCCGACAGATTGTTTCCGCGATGCGGATACTCCCCCATCTGCAGACGAGAGGTTTCCGCATGGCCACAGGGGCATCGGACGGCGTCAAATCGGTCGCGCGCGTCTTCGATCTGCTGGAGCTCATCGCCGATGCCGGCGGCGACGTCACCCTCAGCGAGCTGTCCACATCGGCCGACCTGCCGCTGCCGACGATCCACCGCCTGCTGCGCACCCTGGTCTCCCTCGGCTACGCACGGCAGCTCGCCAACCGGCGATACGCCCTCGGCCCGCGGCTGGTGCGGCTGGGCGAGGTGGCCAACCGTCAGTTCGGACAGGTCGCCATGCCCCAGCTGAAGGAGCTCGTCGAGCGCCTCGGAGAGACAGCGAACCTCGCCACGATCGACGGCGACCGCGTCATCTACGTCTCCCAGGCGCCCTCGCCGCACGCCATGCGCATGTTCACCGAGGTCGGCCGCCGCTCACACCTGCACTCCACGGGCGTCGGGAAGGCGATCCTCTCCCAGCTCTCCGACGCCGAGGTCCGCGACATCGTCTCCCGGACGGGGCTCCCCCGGGCGACCGAGCACTCGATCGACGACCTCGACGCCCTGCTCGCCGATCTCGCCGTCGCGCGCGAGCGCGGCTATGCGATCGACGACGGCGAACAGGAGATCGGCGTGCGCTGCTACGCGATGCCGGTCCCCGGCACGCCGATCCCCACCGCGGTCTCGGTCTCCGGCCCGATCGCCCGGGTGGACGAGGACTTCGCCGCCCGCGCCGTCCCGGTGCTGAACGAGGTCGTCGCCGAGATCTCGGCGTCCGCCCGCGCCTCCTGACCACCCCGCACGCGCCGCGCCCCCCTGCCCGCGCTGCCCTTCCCCGCCGGCGCTGCACTTCCCTGCCCGCGCTGCACTTTCCTGCAGGTGCCATCCCGCCCGACCGCGCTGCACTTTGCCGGCTGCGCTGCTCTTTCCTGCCCGCGCTGGCGAAAACTCCGCAGCGCGAACAGGAAAGAGCAGCGCGAGAGGGACGAGCAGGACAGGAGCAGGTGACCGGAGCAGGCGGCGGGGGCAGCTCGCAGGGCGGCACGGCGGGGTCGGGGCTTCGGCCGAGCCCCTTGACCTCGGCCTCCGCACGACCTACTCTTTCCATAGTTCAAAACTTTGTTTCCGAATCTCGGAAATACAGATCATCGATGACCGGATGGAGAAGAGGCGACGATGCCGAACCAGACGAGTGCCTCCGCCGCCGAGCGCGGCGACCGCGCCGACGAGACTCCGCTCATCACGATCGATCCCGACTTCCACTTCCCCGCCCAGCGCGAGCGAGGTTCCTTCCTCCGCGCACTGCGGCAGCTCTTCCCGCGAACACCCTGAGTCCGCGACCCACCCACCCGGGGTCTGCGCCGGACGCTTAGACTCGCAACGAGCCAGAGCAGGCACCAGGACCCGCGATCACCATCGTCGGATCTGAGGAGATCGACCTATGAACGACATCGCCGTCACCGTCAACGGGCAGAGCCGCCCGCTCGCCGGCACCCCCGCCCACACCACGGCCCTGGACTGGCTGCGCGACAGCGGGCTCTCCGGGAGCAAGGAGGGCTGCGCCGAGGGCGAGTGCGGTGCCTGCGCGATGCTGGTCGCCACGCCGTCCGCCGACGGCGGTGCCGCCTGGACGCCCGTGAACGCCTGCCTCGTCCCGGTCTACGCGCTCAACGGCCAGGAGGTCGTCACGGCCGAGGGGCTGGGCGGACGCGAGGACCTGCACCCGGTGCAGGAGAAGCTGGCGGAGGCCGGCGGATCGCAGTGCGGCTACTGCACTCCCGGCTTCGCGTGCAGCATGGCCGGCGAGTACTACCGCGCCGACCGCGCCCCCGAGGCCGATCACGTCGGCGACGAGGACTCCTGTCCCGTGCACGACCCAGAGCACGGCCCGAACGGCTTCGACCTGCACGCCCTCAGCGGCAACCTCTGCCGCTGCACCGGCTACCGGCCGATCCGCGACGCCGCCTACTCGCTCGGCTCCCCCGCGGAGGACGACCCGCTCCTCCGCCGTCTCGCGGATCCTGCGCCCGCCGCGGTCCCGACCGATGCCGCCGTCGACGGCGCCCGCTTCCTCCGCCCGGCGACCCTCGCCGAGACGCTGCGCCTGCTCCGCGAGGAGCCGGAGGCGCTGCTCGTGGCCGGATCCACCGACTGGGGCGTCGAGGTGAACATCCGCGGCCGCCGCGCGCCCCTCGTCGTGGCGATCGAGCAGCTGGAGGAGCTGCGCACCCTCACCGTGTCCGACGACGTCGTCGAGATCGGCGCCGCCCTCCCCCTCTCCGAGGTGGAGAAGCGCCTGGACGGGAGCATCCCGCTGCTGGCCCAGCTCTTCCCGCAGTTCGCCTCCCGGCTCATCCGCAACCGCGGCACGTTCGGCGGCAACCTCGGCACCGGCTCACCGATCGGCGACACGCCTCCCGCCCTCCTCGCCCTGGACGCGCGCATCGTCCTCGCCTCCGCGGACGGCGAGCGCGAGGTGGAGCTGGCGGAGTACTTCACCGGCTACCGCCAGTCGGTGCGTCGCCCCGATGAGCTGATCCGCGCCGTGCGGATCCCGCTGCCGCTGTCCTCGGTCACCGGCTTCCACAAGATCGCGAAGCGCCGCTTCGACGACATCTCCAGCGTCGCCGTGGCCTTCGCCCTCGACATCGAGGACGGCATGGTCACCACCGCGCGCATCGGTCTCGGCGGCGTGGCCGCCACGCCGCTGCGCGCCTACGCCACCGAGCAGGCGCTCGTCGGCAGCCCGTGGGACATCGCCACCGTCCGCTCGGCCTCGGAGATCCTCCGCGGCGAGGGCACGCCGATGTCCGATCACCGGGCTAGCGCCGACTACCGCTCGCTCATGCTCAACACGGCACTCCTCAAGCTCTACAGCACCACCGTCATCGAGTCGAAGGAGGTGTCGGCATGAGCGCTCTCGCCGACCGTCCCGTGAACCCCGTCGTCGGCGCCAGCGCCCCGCACGAGAGCGCCGCGCTGCACGTCACCGGTGCCGCGATGTACACCGACGACCTCGCCGCGCACACGGCGGGGGTCCTCACGGCGTGGCCGGTGCAGGCCACGAACGCCCACGCCAAGGTCACGGTCGACGTGTCCGGCGCGTACGAGGTGCCCGGCGTCGTCCGGGTCCTCACCGCCGAGGACGTGCCCGGCATCAACGACGCCGGCATCAAGCACGACGAGCCCCTCTTCCCCAGCGAGGCCATGTTCTACGGTCACGCCCTGGTCTGGGTGCTCGGGGAGACGCAGGAGGCAGCCAGGCTCGGCGCCGAGCGCGTCTCGGTCGAGTACGAGCCGCTGCCGTCCCTGATCACGGTGCAGGACGCCATCGATGCCGACTCGTACCAGGGCATCGCCCGCACCGTCCGGCGCGGGGACGCGGAGGCGGGCCTTGCGAACTCGGCACGCGTCTTCGAGGGCGTCACCGAGTTCGGCGGGCAGGAGCACTTCTATCTCGAGACGCACGCCTCGCTGGCCCTCCGCGACTCCGAGGGCCAGTACTTCGTGCAGTGCTCCACGCAGCACCCCTCCGAGACCCAGGAGATCGTGGCGCATGTGCTGGGCATCTCCTCGAGCGAGGTGACGGTGCAGTCCCTCCGGATGGGCGGGGCCTTCGGGGGCAAGGAGATGCAGCCGCACGGGTTCGCCGCGATCGCCGCCCTCGGCGCGAAGCTGACCGGCCGTCCGGTGCGCCTGCGGCTGAACCGCACGCAGGACATCACGATGACCGGTAAGCGGCACCCCTTCCACATCTCCTGGACCGTCGGATTCGACGACGACGGCCTGCTCCAGGCACTGGACGCGGTCCTCACCTGCGACGGAGGGTGGAGCCTCGACCTCTCCGAGCCGGTGCTCGGCCGGGCGCTGTGCCACCTGGACAACTCCTACTGGATCCCGAACGTGCACGCCCACGGACGCATCGCCCGGACCAACAAGGCCTCCAACACCGCGTTCCGCGGCTTCGGCGGTCCGCAGGGGGTCTTCCTCATCGAGGACATCCTCGGCCGGGTCGCCCCCGCCCTGGGCATCGATCCGATGGAGCTGCGCCGGAAGAACTTCTACCAGCCCGGTCAGAGCACGCCCTACGGGCAGCTCGTGAAGGACGCCGACCGTCTGGAGACGATCTGGTCCCAGCTGAGCGACGAGGCCGCCATCGTCTCCCGGCGCGCGGAGATCGCCGCGTTCAACGCCGGGAGCCCGCACGCCAAGCGCGCCCTCGCGGTGACGCCGATCAAGTTCGGCATCTCGTTCAACTTCGCCGCGTTCAACCAGGCCGGCGCCCTCGTCCACGTCTACAAGGACGGGTCGGTGCTGATCAACCACGGCGGCACCGAGATGGGGCAGGGCCTGCACACGAAGATGATGCAGGTGGCCGCCACCGCGCTCGGACTCGAGCTGCACCAGGTGCGCCTCGCCCCGACCCGCACGGACAAGGTCCCCAACACCTCTGCGACCGCGGCGTCCTCCGGCGCCGATCTCAACGGCGGCGCCGTGAAGAACGCCTGCGAGCAGATCCGCGAGCGCATGTCGAAGGTCGCCGGCCGACTGCTCGGCGTCGACGAGCGGGACGTGCGCTTCTCCGGCGGCTTCATCACCGGTCTCGGCAACACGACGCAGCGCCTCACCTTCGCCGAGGTCGCGAACGCCGCCTACCTGCAGCGGGTGCAGCTGTGGGCCGCCGGGTACTACCGCACCGAGGGCCTGCACTGGAACCCCGAGATCATGCAGGGGTCCCCCTTCAAGTACTTCGCCTACGGGTGCGCTGCCACCGAGGTCGAGGTCGACGAGTTCACCGGGTCCTACCGGATCCGTCGCGTCGACATCGTCCACGACGTGGGCGACTCGCTCTCGCCGATGCTGGACATCGGGCAGATCGAGGGCGCGTACGTCCAGGGGGCGGGATGGCTCACCCTCGAGGAGCTCCGCTGGGACAGCAGCGACGGACCGCACCGCGGCCGTCTGCAGACGCAGTCCGCCTCGACCTACAAGCTCCCGAGCTTCTCGGAGATGCCCGAGGAGTTCCACGTGCGCCTCTTCGAGAACGCCCGGGAGGACGGCGCGGTCTACGGCTCCAAGGCCGTGGGCGAGCCGCCGTTCATGCTGGCCTTCAGCGCCCGCGAGGCGATCCGCGAGGCCGTCGGCGCCTTCGGTCCCGAGGGGCACATGGTCGAGCTCGGCTCGCCCGCGACGCCCGAGGCGGTGTTCTGGGCCGTCCGTGCGGCGCAGGAGGCGTCGGCCTCCGCGACGGCGACGGTCGAGGACGCTGACCGCGCCCTCGCGACGGCGCACTGAGGACGAGCATGGACTGGCTGGACGCCCTCCAGGATCTGCGCACCCGGCGAACCCCCGCCGTGGTCGTGACGCTGGCGGTCGTCCGTGGGCATGCCCCGCGCAACGGCGGCGCGAAGATGGTCGTCTCCCCCGACGCGGTCTTCGGCACGGTCGGCGGCGGCAACCTCGAGGCGACGGCGATCGAGCGCGCACGCGGCATGCTCGCCTCGGGCGCCGCCGAGCCCGAGCTCCTCGTGCTCACGCTCAGCGACAAGGCCACGACGGAGTACGGCGTGCAGTGCTGCGGAGGAGAGGTCACCATGCTGCTCGAACCCATCCGCGTGGTGCCCGCCGTCGCGGTGTTCGGACTCGGACACGTCGGACTCGAGCTCGCGCGCATCCTCGCCCGACACGAGCTGGACCTGTTCCTGATCGATTCCCGGGCGGAAATGCTCGCCGCTGACCGCATCGGCGTCCCCGGACGATCCGGCGCGCTCGGCGACGCCGTCGCCCGCGTCCGACCGATCCATGCCCCGGTGCCGGAGGCCGCGCTCGCGGACCTGCCGCCGGGAACCCACGTCCTGGTGATGACCCACGATCATGTCGAGGACCTCGCCGTGGTCGATCAGTCGCTGCGCACGGAGGGTCTCGGCTCGATCGGGCTCATCGGGTCCTCGTCCAAGTGGACGCGGTTCCAGAAGAAGCTCCGCGAGCTCGGCCAGGACGACGATTCCCTGGGACGGGTGACGACGCCCATCGGCATCCCCGAGGTCTCGGGCAAGCAGCCGGCGGTCATCGCGGTGAGCGTCGCCGCCCGCATCCTCCAGCTGATCGACGACGCGGCACCCGTCGAGGTCCCCCGCGCCACTGAGGACGACGCATGACCGCGCCCGCTGCCCTGGTCACGCCCGCTGCCCTGGTCACGCCCGCTGCCCTGGTCACGCCCGCCGCTCTGGTCACGGGGGCCGGCAGTGGCATCGGCCGCGCGATCGCCCGCGCGCTCCTCGCGGACGGCTTCTCCGTGACCCTGGTCGGGCGGCGGCAGGGACCCTTGCAGGAGACCGCGCTCGTCGACGGGACGACGCATCCGCTCGCCCTCGTGGTCGAGGCCGACGTGACCGACCACGCCCAGGTGGAACGGATGATGTCCGCACACGTGGCGCGCTTCGGGCGCCTGGACGTCCTCGTCAACAACGCCGGGGTCTTCGGTCCCTCCGCGGACGTCGGCGAGCTGGATCCCGCCGACTGGGAGGCCGTCCTCGCCGTCAACGTCACGGGTGCCGTGCTGTGCGCGGGCGCGGCGTTCCGCCAGATGCGCGCGCAGACACCAGCGGGCGGCCGCATCATCGACAACGGCTCGGTCTCCGCCCAGTCGCCGCGCCCGAGATCGGTCGCCTACACCACGACCAAGCACGCCATCGCCGGGCTCACCAAGTCGATTGAGCTGGACGGGCGACCGTTCCGGATCACCGCGACCCAGCTCGACATCGGGAACGCGCGGACCGGCCTCGTGGACGCGCTCGTCGGCGACGGCGCGCTCCAGGCGGACGGCTCCCGCCGCCCCGAGCCGACGATGGACGTCGGCCACGTCTCCGACCTCGTCGTGCGCCTCGCCCGGCTGCCGCTGGAGGTGAGCGTCCCCCAGCTGACCGTGACGGCGGCGGGGATGCCCTTCATCGGCCGAGGCTGAGCGCTCGCGCTCAGCCCGCTCGGTCCCCGTCGGCAGTCGACGCGGGCTGCCTGCGCCCACGGACGAACGCGAGCGGAAGGGTGACGATCGAGATCGCCGCCGCGGCGAGCAGAGCCGTCGAGAAGCTGGAGCCGGTCGCGATCGCACCGACCACGACGGCCCCGATCCCGGTCCCCGCGTCGAACCCGATGTTCCACACCGCGCTCGCGACGACCTGGTCCCGCCGCGGCACGGCCGCGAACGCGGCGCCCATCGTCAAGGTCTGCAATCCGCCGTAGCTCACGCCGACGAGCGCCATCCCCGCCAGGAACGCGACGCCCCCGCCTCCGCCAGCCACCGACCAGGAGACGAGGCCGAGCCCCAAGGCCGTGACGATCACGAACGGCCAGAGGAGACGCCGGGGGCCGAACCGGTCGGCGACGTGGCCGATCCCCCAGCGGACGAGGGCCGCGAGACCCGTGAGCAGCAGGAGCCCGACCATCGTCATGGTCGCGTCCGGCGCGAGCTGCGGGGTGAATGTCAGCAGGGCGCCGCCCGCGAGCGTCACCCCCAGGAGCAGCACGACCGGCGGGAGGAGACCGCGGAAGCGGCGGAGCCCGCCGTGAAGGTCCGCGTGCTCCGGTTCCGGGTGCTCCGGCAACGCGTCAAGGCGCCGGCCGAGCCGGATCGCCCCGAGGACACCGAGCACAGGGCAGGCCGCCGCGGCGAAGACGACCCCGAACCCGAGATGCTCGGCGACCCAGGGAGCGAGCGGCAGGAGGATGACCTGAGGACCGGCGATCCCGAGTCCGAACACACCGATCGCCCTCCCCCGCCGGGCGGGCTCCACGAGCTCGGCCACGGCGCTGCTCCCCGCGACCGTGAGGATCGCGAAGCCGGCGCCGCGCACCGCCGCGATCGCGAGCACCGGCACCAGCTCATCGGAGAACAGGAGCGCGAGTGCGGGGAGCCCGAGCAGGAGGAGGCCGGCGACGAGGACCGGTGTCCAGCCCAGCCGCCGAAGGGCCGCGGGGACGAAGAGCTGGGCGAGGACAGTGCAGAGCATGAAGACGCCGGTGACCAGGCCCGTCCCGGTCGCGTCCGCGCCGCCGTGGGCCGCCCACAGCGGCGCGACGGGCATGAGCAGTGCGTAGCCGGAGAAGCCGGCCACGGCCATGACGACGAGCGCGGGCATGCCGGGCGTGCGCCACACCGAGGTGGACGGGGTCCTCTCCGCGGCAGGTCGCATCATGCCATCCCCCTCATCCATCGTGGAAAGTCACCGTCGAACGACCGTGCCCCGGCTCGCCGTGAGGCGGTCGGGGCACGATCGTTGCCGGGCGTCAGCCCGCCAGAAGGCTCTCGATCGGTCCGCGCACGAAGTACAGCGCGAACCCGGCGGCGACCAGCCACATCAGCCAGTGCACCTTGCGGGAGCGACCGGAGAGCGCGTTGACCAGCGCCCAGGAGATGAAGCCGACGCCGATGCCGTTGGCGATCGAGTAGGTCAGCGGCATGGTCACGATCGTCAGGAACGCGGGGAGCGCGACGGCGAACTTGTCGAAGCGGATCTCGCGGATCTGCGCCATCATCATCGCGCCGACCACCACCAGCGCTGCCGAGCCGACCTCGATCGGGACGACCAGGGTGAGCGGCGTCAGGAACATCGACAGCAGGAAGAGAACACCGACGGTGAGGGAGGCCAGACCCGTTCGAGCCCCCTCCCCGATGCCGGAGGCGCTGTCCACGTAGACGGTGTTCGAGGAGGTGGAGGTCGCCCCTCCGGCGACGGCGCCGAGGCCTTCGACGACGAAGGCGGAGCGCAGGCGGGGGAAGGTCCCGTCCTTCGCGGCGAGCCCGGCGTTCTTCGCGAGGCCCGTCATGGTGCCCATCGCGTCGAAGAAGTTCGAGAACACGAGGGTGAAGACGAGCATGGTCGCCGAGAGCGCACCGATCCGGCCGAAGGAGCCGAACAGATCGAACTGCCCGATGAGGCCGAAGTCCGGGATCGTGACGAGGGAGCCCGGGATCTCGGGGATGGTCATGTGCCATCCGCCCGGCTCCTTGAAGCTCGGACCGAGCTTGAGGATCGCCTGGACGATGATCGCGATGATCGTCGTGGCGACGATGCCGATCAGGATGCCGCCGGGGACGCGACGGGCCACCAGGATCCCGATCACGATGAGGCCGAGCAGGAAGATGAGGGTCGGCACGGACGTGATCGACCCGCCGTCGCCGAGCTGCACGGGCGGTCCGCCGGGCGTGCGGTTGACGAAGCCGGAGTCGACGAAGCCGATGAAGGCGATGAACAGGCCGATGCCGACGGTGATCGCGGCCTTGAGCGCCTGCGGCACCGCCTTGAAGATCGCGGTCCGCGCTCCGGTCGCCCCGAGCAGCACGATGATGATGCCGTTGATCATGACCAGGCCCATGGCCTCCTGCCACGTCACCTGACCGACGACCGAGACCGCGAGGAACGAGTTGATCCCGAGGCCGGCGGCGATCGCGAAGGGAAGGCGTGCGAAGACGCCGAAGAGGATGGTCATGACGCCGGCGGTGAGTCCGGTCGCGGCGCCGATCTGCGCGGCCTCCAGGGCATGGCCCTCGACATCCGCGGCGCCGCCGAGGATCAGGGGGTTGAGGATGACGATGTAGGCCATCGTCACGAACGTGACGATCCCACCGCGGATCTCCCGCCCGACGGTGGAGCCACGCTTGGTGATCTCGAAGAAACGGTCAAGCCCGCTCGTCTTCGAGACGGGTTCAGGGGCGTCCGCTTCTTCGCGGACTTCGGCGGTCTGAGACATGAAAGTGCTCTCCTGCTCGATCTTCAGATGGGATGGAAGTCAGTACTCGGTGCGAGCGGCCGTCTGGCTCCACTCGGTGAACGGTGCCACGCGACGATCGGCCGGGAGCGCCTCCTGCGCGACCGGCATGATCGCGCGGTCCGCGTCCGTGCCCTCGAAGTAACGGTAGAAGACCGCGTCGTCGAAGCCGGCATCCGCGGCGTCCTCGCGGTCCGCGGCGAAGTAGACCCGCTCGACCCGCGCCCAGAGCGACGTCGCCAGGCACATCGGGCACGGCTCGCAGCTGGTGTAGAGGACGGCGCCGGTGAGGTCGAAGGTGCCGAGCCCCTGGCATGCGTTGCGGATCGCGGTCACCTCCGCGTGTGCCGACGGGTCCAGATTCGCGGTGACGCGGTTGACGCCCTCGAAGACGCGTCCGTCGGCCGAGACGACGATGGCGCCGAAGGGCCCGCCGGCGTTCCGGACGTTCTCGGTCGCGAGCTCGACGGCGCGCGCCAGGTACTCGGCGGGCGTCGGCTGGGTGTCCGCGGCGTTCGCCGAGTCGGACGGGGTGATTCCGATGGTGTTCATGACGGAGAGCTTCCTTGCTGTCATCGCGGCGTCGACGAGGGGATCATCGGGTGTCGCGGAATCCTCGTCGATCCGCTGTGCTGCCTTTCCTGGCCCTCGCCGGTTCCTCGTGCGGCATCCGGGGGCGGGATCGACTGTAACAGCGAAACCCCACCCCGTCCAGCATTTTCGGAATTGCTCTTCCACTATACGAGATTTTCTCTTGCATATCCGTACCCACGGAGATATTGTCCCCTTTATGACGCATTTTCGGATAAGTGAGGCAGCGGCACTCGTGGGGGTCAGCGATGACACCGTGCGCCGATGGGCCAACGACGGCATCCTCTCGATCTCGCTCGACGCCGCGGGGCGCCAGGTCGTCCCCGGTGCAGAGCTCGCCGCCCGGGCCAAGGCACTGGCGGCGGAGGTGTCCGACGTCGGAGACGTGCGCAGAAGCGCCAGGAATCGGTTCGTCGGCCTCGTGACCAAGGTGCAGGTCGACGGGCTCATGGCCCAGGTCGAGCTGCAGTGCGGCCCGCATCGGGTCGTGTCGCTCATGTCGGCGGAGGCGGCCCGCGAGATGGGCCTGGAGGTCGGCACCAAGGGCGTCGCCGTGGTCAAAGCGACCATGGTCATCGTCGAGACGGACAAGGAACCCCAGCGATGAGCGCACCCCGCACCCGCGGCATCGCCGCCGTGTCCCGCCGCATCGCCGTGGCGTCCTGCACCGTCGCCGCCGCCCTCGCCCTCGCCTCCTGCGCGGGCGGCTCGTCCGCACAGCCGTCGGGATCGCCCTCCTCCTCCGCCTCTTCCTCCGCCTCAGCCGACGGGCCGAGCGGCGAGCTCCGCGTGTTCGCCGCCGCATCCCTCAGCGGGGCGTTCGACGAGCTCGCCGCGGACTTCGAGAAGGCCAACCCCGACGTGGACGTCGTCCCGATCACCTACGACGGCTCGTCGGTGCTCGCGACCCAGCTCATCGACGGCGCACAGGCCGACGTGTTCGCCTCCGCCGACGGCAAGAACATGGCCAAGGTCACGGAAGCCGCCCTCGCCGTCGAGCCTGTGCCCTTCGCGACCAACGTGCTCCAGATCGCGGTCGCCCCCGGCAACCCGCACGGCGTGGACGGGCTCGCCTCGTTGTCGGACACCGCGCACAGCGTCGTGGTCTGTGCGCCGGAGGTGCCCTGCGGGAACGCCGCGAAGACGCTCCTCACCGCCGCCGGCGTCACGGTGACCCCCGCGAGCGAGGAGCAGAACGTCAGCGCCGTGCTCGCCAAGGTCAAATCGGGAGAGGCCGATGCCGGGATCGTCTACCGGACCGATGTCACCGCGGCAGGATCCGCCGTGACCGGCGTGCAGATCGACGGCGCCGAGAACGCGACCAACGTCTATCCGATCGCGGCCCTGAAGGCCGCCCCCAACCCGAGGGCGGCGGAGGCGTTCGTCGCCTTCGTCCTGTCTCCTGCCGGCCAGAAGGTCCTCGCGGGCTTCGGCTTCGGGGCTCCATGACCCTCGCCGCTCCCCCCGCGCGCCGCGATCGGACATTGTCTCCGATCGCGGCGCGCGTTCCCGTCTGGCTGGCGCTGCCGGCGGCGCTCGGGGCGCTGCTCCTCGTCCTGCCCTTCGCCGCCCTGCTGCTGCGCCTGGACTGGGCGCAGGTCCCCGCGGCGATCACGGCGCCCGAGGCGATGCAGGCCCTCGGCCTGTCCCTGGCGACGGCGACGATCGCGACCGTGGTCTGCGTCGCCCTCGGGATCCCGCTCGCCCTCGTGATCGCGCGGAGCCCCGGATGGCTCGCCGCGATCCTGCGCACGCTGGCGACCCTGCCGCTCGTGCTCCCCCCGCTCGTCGGCGGCATCGCGCTGCTCGCCCTGCTCGGACGCAGCGGGCTGCTCGGCGGCGTCCTCGCCGTCGCAGGCATCCGCATCCCGTTCACCACCGCGGCGGTCGTCATCGCCCAGGTCTTCGTGGCACTGCCGTTCCTGGTCATCTCGGTCGAGGGGGCGCTCCGGACCGCGGGCACCGGGCATGAGCGGGTCGCCGCCAGCCTCGGCGCCCGGCCCTTCACCGTCTTCCGCCGGGTGACGCTGCCGCTGGCAGGACCCGGCCTCCTCGCCGGGACCGTGCTGTGCTTCGCCCGGGCACTCGGCGAGTTCGGCGCCACCGCGCTGTTCGCCGGCAACGCCCCCGGGGTCACGAGGACCATGCCCCTCGCGATCTACACCGCCTTCAACGGCGCGGGGGTCCGCGAGGACACCGCCATCGCGCTGTCGCTCCTGCTGATCCTCGTCGCGGTGGCCGTGCTCGTGCTGATGCGCGGCTGGCGAGCGGACACGATCCGATGAGCCTCGACGTCGATGTCCGCGTCCGTGTCGGCTCCTTCCAGCTTGAGGCCGCCCTCACGGCTCGCCCCGGGGAGATCCTGGCCGTCCTCGGACCGAACGGCTCGGGCAAGTCGACCCTCCTCGGCGCGATCGCCGGGCACGCGCATGAGGTCTCCGGTCAGATCGTCCTGGACGGACGGATGCTGGACGGCCCGACGCCCGACCGTGCGGCGGGGCGCCGTGTCCGTCTGCCGGCGGAGGATCGCCGCGTCGGCCTCCTCGGCCAGCGAGCGCTGCTGTTCCCGCACCTGTCAGCGCTGGAGAACGTCGCCTTCGGCTCCCGGGCGCAGGGCGTGCGCCGCGGCGAGGCCCGCGAACGGGCAAGGGACTGGCTCGCGGAAGTGGGTCTCGGCGACCTCGAGGACCGACGCCCCTCGGCCCTCTCCGGCGGACAGCAGCAGCGCGTCGCGATCGCCCGAGCGCTGGCGGCCCGCCCCGACGCCCTGCTCCTGGACGAGCCCTTCGCCGCCCTCGACGCGCAGACCGCGACCCGCGCCCGTCGGCTGATCGCCGAGCAGCGGGATCGGGCAGGGGTGCCGATGGTACTGGTGACCCACGACCCGATGGACGCCGTCGTGCTCGCCGCGCGCACCGTGATCCTGCACGGCGGGCGTGTCATCCAGGACGGGCCGACCGCCGAGGTCCTCGGCCACCCGCGATCGGAGTTCGTCGCGGCGGTCGCGGGGGTGAACCTCCTGATCGGGACGGCGGGGCCGGACGGGCTTCTCCGGACCTCGGATGCGCACGGCGCCTCCCTCGCCTGGGCGGGATCCGGCGAGGGACTGCAACAGGGCGAGGCGGGGAGCGCGGCCTTCGCCCCTTCCGCGGTCCGGATCCGGGATGCGGAGGGCACGAGCGGCGGCGGGTCGGAGCCCGGCCGGGTGAACGCGTGGACGGGGACCGTGGCACTCATGGAGCCGGTTCCCGGCGGCGTCCGACTGCTCACCGAGGAGCATCCGGACGTCGCCGTCATCTGCCCCTCGACCGTCGCGGCCACCATCGGCATCCGTCCTGGCCGGCAACTGGCCTTCTCGATCGCGGAGGACGACGTCTCGGTGCGACGGACCGGCTGAGCGGTGTACGGTTGACCACTCGAAAGGGAGTGAGCGATGACGATCACGCCGATGGCGGGTGCAGGACGAGGTGTCCGCGGTGCCGTCGAGACCCCGCGCGGCGCGCGGATGCTGCCATCCTCCGGCGATCTGCGCGACCGTTTCGCCCGCCCGATGCGGGACCTCCGGATCTCGGTCACGGACCGCTGCAACTTCCGCTGCGTGTACTGCATGCCTCGAGCGGTATTCGGTCGCGACTATGCATTCCTCGATCGGGATGAACTGCTGACGTTCGACGAGATCGAGCGGATCTGTCGGGTCGCCGTCGCCCACGGCGTGCGCAAGCTCCGGCTCACCGGCGGCGAGCCGCTGCTCCGGCGCGGCATCGAGGACCTCGTCGCGCGGCTCGCCGCGCTGCGGACTCCCGACGGCTCTAAGCCCGAGATCGCGCTCACCACCAACGGCTCGGCGCTCGCGGTCAAGTCCGCGTCCCTGAAGGCTGCGGGCCTGGATCGGGTGACCGTCTCGATCGACTCGCTGGACGAGGCGCTCTTCCAGCGCATGAACGACGTGCGCTTCCCCCTGGCCCGGGTGCTCGACGGCATCGACGCCGCCCATCGCGCGGGCCTCGGTCCGATCAAGCTGAACATGGTCGTCAAGCGCGGGCTCAACGACGGCGAGATCGTCGACATGGCGGCGCGCTTCAAGGGCACCCCGTACACGCTGCGGTTCATCGAGTACATGGACGTGGGCGCCACGAACGGTTGGTCGCTGGAGGACGTCGTCCCCTCGGCCGAGATCGTCGACCGGATCGGGGCGGCCTTCCCGCTCGAGGCCGTCGGCGCGACGGCGCCGGGCGAGACCGCGAAGCGCTGGCGGTACACGGACCGCTCGGGCGAGATCGGCGTCATCTCGGCGGTGACCAACGCGTTCTGCGGAACCTGCAACCGCGCGCGGATCTCCACGGAGGGCCGACTGTTCACCTGCCTGTTCGCGAGCGAGGGGCACGACCTGCGCTCGCTGCTGCGCGACGGCGCGGACGATGCCGCGCTCGGGGCCGCGATGGCGTCGATCTGGGCCGGCCGCGACGACCGCTACTCCGAGATCCGCTCTGAGCTGACGCCGGAGCTGCGCGCGGACCGGGATCGCGTCGAGATGAGCTACATCGGCGGCTGAGGATCCGCTGCGGCCCGGACTCAGCTAGGCCTACAGCCCGACCCACTCCGAGACGCCGTCGTCGTAGTGCTGACGCTTCCAGATCGGCACGCCGCGCTTGATCTCCTCCACGAGACGCTCGCAGACGGCGAAGGCCTCCGCCCGATGCCCCGCGGACGCGGCGGCGTACAGGGCGACGTCGCCGATCCGCAGATCGCCGACACGGTGCGCGGCGGCGACGAGCACACCGGTCTCCGCGCGGACCCGCTCCACGATCTCGGAGAGGAAGCGCTGCGCATCGGGGTGTGCCCGATAGTCCAGCGAACGGACTGCACGGCCGCCGTCGTGGTCGCGGACGACGCCGCAGAACAGCACGATCGCGCCGTGGGCGTCCGCGCCGACGGCCTCCCGCACCGCCGCCTCGTCGAGAGGCTCCTCGGTGATGATCGCATCCGACCTGGTCATGCCTGCTCCTCCTCGCCCGTGGTCCGCCCACCCACGGCCGCATAGGCCCTGATGCCGCCGACCAGATAGCTCACGTCATGGCCCCGCTCGCGGAGGATCCGGGCGGCCCGCTGCGAACGCGGATCGCGCTCGCAGTACAGGACCACCGCGCCATCGCGCTCCGGCCCGTGCTCTGGCCCGTGCTCCGGCCGATCCACCGGCCCGTGCTCCGGTTCCTCCCCCGATTCGATGCGTGCGAGGGGCAGTGCGATGGCGCCGGGGATCCGTCGTCGGCGCATCTCCTCGGGCTCGCGCACGTCGTACAGAGTGACCGTCTCGGCGGAGCGCACCCGGCGCAGCAGCTCGGCGGCGGAGAGCGAGGGGATCGTGTCGTCGCGGGTCCCGCAGAACAGCTCGTAGTCGATGAGTCCGGTCACGGGCTCCGCGTCCTCCGATGCCTCGAAGGCGATCTCGCGCGTGCGCGCCGCGAGCGCGTCGTAGAACAGCACCCGCCCGATGAGGGGGTCGCCGATGCCGGTGACGATCTTGACCGTCTCCGCCGCGAGGAGCGAGCCGACCGTGGCGCAGAGGCTCGGGAGCACTCCGCCCAGCTCGCAGGAGAGCACGCCGTCGGCGGCGGGCGGCACGGGGAAGAGATCGCGGAAGGTCGGTCCCCGGCCGCGCCAGGACACCCCCACCTGGCCGTGGAAGCGGAGGATCGATCCCCAGATCAGGGGTTTTCCCGCGAGGTCCGCCGCGTCGTTGATCAGATACCTGGTCGGGAAGTTGTCGCTGCCGTCGATGACGAGGTCGTAGCCGGAGAGGATGCCGACGATGTTCGCCGAATCCGCCCGCTCCCGGCGGAGGACGACGTCGCACTCCGGGTCGATGGCGCGGACGGTCTCCGCGAGCGACTCCGTCTTGAGCCGGCCGACGTCCGCGACCCCGTGGCTGAGCTGGCGCGGCAGATTGGACAGCTCGACGCGATCGTCGTCGAGGACCCCGATCGTCCCGATCCCGGTGCCGGCGAGGAGGGGGACGACGGCGCTGCCGAGCCCGCCGGCGCCGATCACGAGCACCCGGGCGGCGCGGAGCCGGCGCTGGGCGTCCTCCCCGAATCCGGGCAGCATGAGCTGGCGGCTGTAGCGGGCGATGCGCTCGGGCTCCAGGACGGGACCCGGCTCGACGAGGGGGAGCATGTGCGCAAGTCTACGAGGAGCCGACCATCCGTGGACGTTTTCTTCCATGATGCGAATATCCGATTCCGTGTCGCGGGCTATCATGGGCGCATGGCGATCGTGACGGTGCGGTACTTCGCCGCGGCCTCGGAGGCGGCGGGACGCGAGGAGGAGCAGATCCTCCTCGACGGCTCCCCGAGCCTCGGTGGGCTCCGCGACGAGCTCGAGCGTCGGTACGGCGAGCCGATGGCCCGCGTGCTCCGCTCCGGGTCCTTCCTCATCGACGGGCGGGTCAGCCGGGACCCGGATCGCCCGCTCGGCGCCGCCGTGGACATCCTCCCCCCGTTCGCGGGCGGTTGAGCGGCTCCGCGTCTCCCCCGAACCGATCCCGTCAGGAAGGACGTCAGCGGATGGCCCCCTCGCATCCCGTCACCCCCGTCGAGCACGCGCAGGCCGTCGCGGCGTTCCTCGCCCCGCTGCGAACCCGGATCGAGCTCCCCTCCGCCGCCGAGACCATGCCGCTCGCCGAGGCGGAGGGCCGGATCCTCGCCGCCGATGTCCTCAGCACCGTCGCCGTCCCCCCTTTCGCCAACTCGCAGATGGACGGCTACGCGGTCCGGTCAGCCGATCTCGCATCCGCCGGCCCCGACTCCCCCGTCCGCCTCCCGGTCGGGCGGACGAGCGCCGCAGGGGATCCGATCGGGGAGCTCCGCGAAGGCACGGCCGCGCCGGTGATGACCGGTGCGCCGATCCCCGCCGGCGCGGACGCGGTCGTGCCGATCGAGGCCGCCGACCCGCCCCGCTTCCTCGGAATCGGCAGCGGGACGGGCAGCGGAAGCGGAACGGACCGTCACGATGTCCCCGAGGGCACGACGGTCGCCTTCGCCGCCCCGGTCGCGCCGGGCTCCTTCGTGCGCGCGGCGGGTGCCGACCTCGTTCCCGGCGCCGTGATCCTCACCGTCGGGACACGTCTCGGTCCTGCACAGCTCGGATCGCTGGCGGCCGCCGGGATCGCCGAGGCGCCCGTGCGCCCGCGTCCGGTCGTCCTGCTGCTGTCCACCGGTCACGAGCTGCGCCCGCCGGGAGAGTCCCTCGGATCCGGCCAGATCCACGACGCGAACACCGCCTCGCTGTCGGCGGCGCTCCGGGAGTCCGGTGCGGTCGTTGCCACCGCCTTCGCGCCCGATGACGCCGACGCTCTCCTCGCCGTGGTCCTGGCGCACCCCGAGGCCGACCTCGTCCTCACGACCGGCGGCGTCAGCGCCGGGGCGTTCGAGGTCGTCCGCGACGCCCTGGAGCCCGTCGGCGTCGCCTTCGGTCCGGTGGCGATGCAGCCCGGCGGGCCACAGGGCCTCGGCATCGCCCGCCTCGCCCTCGGCGATGCCGTCCGCGACGCCCCCGTGATCGCCTTCCCCGGGAACCCGGTCTCGGCGCTCCTCTCCTTCGAGATGTTCCTGCGCCCCGTCCTCCGGGGGATCGCGGGGCTCCCGCCCCGGCGCCCCGTGCAGATCGCCCCGCTCGCCCACGCCCTGTCCTCGCCCGTCGGCAAGCACCAGGTCCGGCGCGGAGCGATGCGCGGGGACGGTAGCGTCGAGGTGGGAGCACCGGGCTCGCACCTGCTGCACGACTACGCGCGGGCGACGGTCCTGGTGCACGTGCCGATCGGCGTCGACGCGCTCCCGGCCGGCGCCGAGGTCGAGGTCTGGAGGATCGATGAGTGAGCTGACGCATCTGCGCGCCGACGGCTCCGCGCACATGGTGGACGTGACGGACAAGGCCGTCACCCGCCGCGAGGCGCGCGCACAGGCGGTGCTGGTGACGACCGAGGATGTCGTCGCCCGGATCGCCGACGGGTCGCTGCCCAAGGGCGAGGCGCTCGGCACGGCACGGATCGCCGGCATCATGGGCGCCAAGCAGACCTCCGCGCTGATCCCGCTCTGCCACCCCCTTCCGCTGACGAAGCTCGCGGTCGACCTCGAGCCCCTGGGCGACCGCGTCCGCATCGTCGCCACCGCGATCACGACCGGGGTGACCGGCGTGGAGATGGAGGCGCTGACCGCCGCGAGCGTCGCGGCGCTGACCCTCTACGACATGATCAAGGCCGTCGACAACCGCGCCGTCATCACGGACGTGTGCGTGCTCGCGAAGTCCGGCGGCAAGAGCGGCGACTGGTCGCGGGAATGACCGCTCGGTCGGCGGCGGTCCTCGTCGTCTCGACGCGGGCGGCGGCCGGGCACTACGCCGATCGGACCGGTCCGGTCATCAGGGACTGGCTGACCGCGCGCGGCTTCGCGGCGATCACCCTCTCCGTCGTGCCGGACGCCGAGGTACATGAGGCGCTGCGACAGGCCCTCGCCGGCGCACCGGAACTCCTCCTCACGACCGGCGGAACCGGGGTGTCGCCCGACGACCGCACCCCCGAGGCGACGAAGCCGCTGCTGGACGCGGAGCTTCCCGGCCTCGCCGAGGAACTCCGCCGCCGCGGAGCCGCGGTCGCCCCGACCTCCCTGCTCAGCCGGGGCCTTGCCGGCGTCGCGGGGCGCACCGTCGTGATGAACCTGCCGGGATCGCCCGGCGGGGTCCGCGACGGGCTCGGCGTGCTCGGCGAGGTCATCGACCATCTCCTGGACCAGCTCGCAGGCCACGACCATTCAGAATGAAAATGATCGTTGATGATACGATCGTTTTCATAATGAACGATTCTTCTTTTCCATCCGCCGTCGACGCCGATCGCGAGACGGTCCTGAGCATGACCACCGAGACCAAGGTGTTCCTCTGGGTCGTCTGCGGAGCCGCCGGCATCGGACTCGGGTTCGCCCTCCCCTGGATGCTCCAGTGGGCGTCGACCCTCCCACTCCCCTTCATGGACGTGCTGAGGTTCCTCGGCTCTCTGGACGCTCCGATCATGGCGATCGGACGCCCCGCGGTCCTCGGCGTCGTCGGGCTGATCATCGCCTTCTTCCTGACCCACGAGAGCGCCATCCTCCGCATCACCGACGCGCAGATCGTGATCGTGCAGGGCGATGACCAGCGGATCGTCACCCGCGATCAGGTCGCCGGGGTGCACCTCCGCGGCGGAAAGGTCAAGATCGAGTCCCCCGAGGGGCGCGTGCTGTTCGAGGATGACGTCGAGGGCGGACGCACCGCGATCGCGGCCGCCTTCCAAACACACCACTACCCGTGGGAGGGCACCCCCGACGGCAAGGCCGAACGATGATCCCCGAGCAGATCGCGGTCACCCCCCGCACCGTCGTGGAGTCCTGCTTCGAGGGGACGGGGTCTGCCGATCTGTCCTTCGTCTACGACGTCGGGCTCGCCGTCGGCGTCGCCGAGCAGGCGGTCCGTCTCGCGGTGCGCCGCCTCGCCGACGCCGGGGTCCTCGAACAGGAGGGCCGCGGACGGCGCGGGGTCATCCGCCTCCTGCCCGCCGGGCTCTCGCGCCTCCACGCCGACACGAGGATCGTCGAGTTCGCCTATGCCCAGGACGAGGGCGGCGTCCCCTGGGACGGTCTCTGGCGACTGCACACCTTCTCGGTGCCGGAGCAGGAGCGTGCGACCCGCGATGCGCTGAGACGCACCCTCGTGCGCTACGGGGCGGCCCAGCTGACCCCGGGCGTGTACGTGACGCCGCACGACCTCGGCGGAGAGCTCGGCGAGGAGCTCCCCGCCGATGCTCTGGCGCAGCTGTACACGATCGTGGCGTCCGCCATCGACGGCCCCGGATGCGAGACGCCCCTCTCCACGGCGGAACGGCTCTGGCCCGCCGCTGCGACGATCGAGGCCTATGCGCCCATCTCGCGATTCCTGGACGAGGCGCATCCGCCGGCACGCGACACCGGGCGCGCCGCGCAGATGGCCTATGCGCTGCGGCTGATCGAGGGGCTCGGACAGGGACTCGAGGAGGACCCTCTGCTTCCGGCGGAGCTGCGCGCCTCGCCCTGGCCCCCGCGTGAGATCAGAGCCCGCTTCCTGACCGCCTGGAACGCTCTCGCCCGCCTCGCCCCCGACCTGCCCGTCTTCCGCAGCTGGCGGACGCAGGACGACTGACCGGCGCCATCCGCGACTGTGGGGGGCGGCGGGCCGGCCGCGCGGCCCGCCCCCGGCGCGCGGGCGGGGGCGGGGGGCGGCGCCCCGCCGCGGGCCAGCCCCCCCGGGCGGGG